>NZ_BAAAYR010000002.1:529379-776294 GCF_039536445.1 Microlunatus spumicola
CGGCCCGACGTCGTCAGGCGGTGGTGATCAGGTGTTGTCGTTGCTCTCGACGAACGTCCCGTTCAGACCGGACGGGTAGAACCCGCCCTTGCTGACCTTCTCGGGCGTGAGGTAGACGATGTTCAGCACGTCACCCGTGGTCCGGCCGTAGACGAGGCCGTTCTCGTCCGTCGGGACGATGTTGGCGGTCTTGTCGACGCGGACCTTCTGGTCGTCGTCGGACGAGCCGTCGACGGCGTCGCGGAGGTTGGAGATCTTGCGCGTCTCCGTCCACAGCTCCTTGCGGTAGAGCGCTGACCGGACGATGCCGGCGTGGTACGCCTCGACCGCGAGGATCCCGGCGGCCGCACCGAGGTAGGTCTTGTTGTTGATCAGCGGGGCCGCGCCCTTGTAGGCCGTGACGCCGACGTCCTCGAAGATGAACGCGGCGAGCAGGAAGTTGTTCTCGTTCGCGAACGGGTCGAACGTCTGCTTCGAGCTGATCAGGTCCGCCGCACGCGCGGCGTTGGTGAAGCTGGTCTTGAGGTCGATGTCGGGCATCGACACCTTGGCGCCGCCGAGCGCCGAGCGCAGGAACGTGACGTGGGCGATCTCGTCGTTCGCGATCTCCTCGGCGTAGTCCTTGATCGCGTCGGTCTTGAACTTGACCTTCTTGCCCCCGGTCACCTTGCCCTGGGGGGTCGTACCGTCCAACAGGCTGTTGTCGAGGCCCTTCCCGTAGTAGGCGTACGAGTAGAACTGCGCCTCGAGGTACTCCAGGTTGAGCGCGAAGTTGAGGACCGCGGCGTCGCTGATCTGCTCGTCGGTCGGGTCGCCCGGGGCGGCCGACGCGGACTGGACGTTGGCACCGGACAGGGCGACGGCCCCGACGGTCCCGAGGCCGGCGACGCCGGCGGCACGCAGGAACGAACGACGGTCCTGCTCGTTCTCGGCGCTGCGGCTGATCATGTCGGCCACGAGCTTCTTTCCGAACATCTTGCTCCTTCACCAGGGTGGTGCTCCGGGGGTCACCCCAGCGATGCCCTCCCGTCCGCGGAGCGCGGGTTCGGGTGGCCTCGGAGACGTTCGTCGACGCCCCCGTGCTCGCCGAACCGCGTACCGCTGAGATCGCGAGCAGGCCGGGCGCCGACCCGGGCGTTGCGCGTCGCCGGGTCGGTGGAGAAGACCGCTCACGACCTCTTCGCTGCGGCCCCTCCGACGGTTTGGGTCCCGGCCGAAGAATTTTGGGAGACGCAGGTCCGGCGACGAGCTCGCACTGACGCGGGGTCCGGGTCCCAGGAGTTTCACGTAAACGTGGGACTCCGGTACTGACCACGGCAGATCTGCCGTGCAGAGCACGGGTCTTTCACGTAAACGTGAAAGTCCTGAGGTTCCTGGGGCTCGCCGAGCGCTCGACCAGGAGGGCGTACGTGGTGCGGGAAGCAGGACGCGCCAGCCCCCGGGCCGCGCTGGAGAGCAGCGTGGTCGGGAGTCGGCGCGTTCGACGTGCGAGGCGGGCGGAACCGGTCCGGGTGACGCCGGGGCGTCAGGCCGGACCGGTCCCGGTCAGCCCGTCAAGGCAGGCGGAGCGATCAGCTGGCGCCGTTGTTGTTGTTGCTCGTGCGGATCGGGCCGTTGACGCCGGCCGGGAAGAACCCGCCCTTGCTCGTCTGGGCCGGGGTGAGGTAGACGACGTTCAGCACGTTGGCCGCGGAACGGCTGTACGCGATGCTGTTCGAGTCCGTCGGCACGATGTTGGCGTGCGAGCCGGACTTGATGCTCTGGTCGTCGTCGGAGGAGCCGTCGACCGCGTCGCGGACGTTGGAGATCTTCCGGACCTCGGTGAACAGACCCTTGCGGTAGAGCGCCGAACGGACGATGCCCGCGTGGTACGCCTCGACCGCGAGGATGCCGGCAGCGGCCTCCAGGTAGGTCTTGTTCGTGATCAGCGGAGCCGCGCCCTTGTAGGCCGTGACGCCGACGTCCTCGAAGATGAACGCCCCCAGCAGGAAGTTGTTCTCGTTCGCGAACGGGTCGAACGTCTGGTTGTTCTTGATCAGGCCGGCCGCACGCGCTGCCGCGGTGAAGCTGGTCTTGAGGTCGATCGCGGGCTGCGACACCTGCTTGCCGTCGAGCGCGCTACGCAGGAACTTCACGTGGTTGCGCTCGTCCATGGCGATCTCGCGGGCGTACTCCTTGATGGCCTTGGTCTTGAACTTGACCTTGCGGCCGCCCGTGACCTTGCCCTGCGTGCCGGAGCCCGTCAGGTCGCCGGAGTCGAGGCCCTCGCCCCAGTAGGCGTACGAGTAGAACTGCGCCTCGAGGTACTCCAGGTTGAGCGCGAAGTTCAGGACCGCGCGGTCCGTCGAGTCGCTGGTCTCGTCCGCGAACGCGGACTCGGTGCCGGCACCGGACAGGGCGACGGCCCCGACGGTCCCGAGGCCGGCGACGCCGGCGGCACGCAGGAACGAACGACGGTCGTGCTCGTTCTCCGCGCTGCGGCTGATCATGTCAGCCACGACTTTCTTTCCGAACATCATGCTCCTTCGCAGGTGGTGCTCCGAGAGTCACCTCAGCGATGCCCTCCCGCCCGCGGAGCGCGGTACGGGTGGCCACGGAGACGCACAACGGCCCTAGAGCCCCCGAGCACGTACCGCTGAAGTCACGAACGGGCTGGGCACCGACCGGGCGTTGCGCGACGCCGGGGTGATGGAGAGACCGCTCACAGGCCTCTTCGGCGCCGTGACCCCGAGGGTTTGGGCAGATCTCAGTGAATCTTCGGGGTGGTCCCCGGCGCGCGTCCGCCCTGGTCAGGAGCCGAATTACGGTGCTCTCCGGAACTTTGCCGGACCACGAGCTCGTACGTCGTCACGACCTCCTGGCCCGCCCCGTCGGGGTCGAGCATCCGGGCCGCCAGGGTGTCCAGGCAGCCCGTCGCGATCTGCTCCTTGTCGGGGGCGATCGTCGTCAGGGTCGGCACGCTGAACCGGCCGTCCTCGATGTCGTCGAAGCCGACGATCGCGACGTCCTCGGGCACCCGGAGGCCGCGGTCGGCGAGCGCGCGGATCGCCCCGAGCGCCAGCTCGTCGGTGAAGCAGAAGACCGCGTCGGGCACGACCGGCCGGTCGAGCAGCGACTCCATCGCGACGACGCCGTCGGCGCGGTGCAGCGCCCGGACCGCGACCTCCAGCCGCGGGTCCGGCGTACGCCCGGCCGCGCGCAGCGCCTGGTGGTAGCCCTCGAGCCGCTGCCGGCCCGTGTCGTTGGTGAGGTGCGGCTGCGTGCCCACGGCGGCGATCCGCTGCCGCCCGACGGCGACCAGGTGGGCCGTCGCGTCCCGGGCGGCGGCCACGTTGTCGAAGCCGACGTGGTCCAGGGCCGAGCGTCCGCTGCGCTCCCCGAGCAGGACCAGCGGCACCGTGTCCGTGCGGGCGAGCTCGGCCACGTCGAGCGACCAGGGGCTGACGATCATGCCGTCCACGCCGAAGGTCGAGCCGCCGAGCAGGCGCCGCTCGCGTTCCGGGTCGCCCTCGGTCTGGTCGATCAGCACGGTCAGGCCCCGGGTCTCGGCGAGCCGGACGATGACGGAGGCCAGCTGGCTGAAGTAGGGCGAGTGCACCTCCGGCACGACCAGCCCGATCGCGCCCGTACGCCCCCGACGCAGCTGACGGGCCGCCAGGTTCGGCCGGTAGCCGAGCTCGGCGATGGCCGCCTGCACCGCCGCGCGGGTCGCCGGCGCCACGTGCGGGAAGTCGTTGACCACGTTGGAGACGGTGCGCACCGAGACGCCCGCGCGGGCGGCGACGCTGCGCAGGCTGGCGGTCATGCCCCCACCTTTCCAGAACACGTCCGTCTCGGCTCTTGCAACGTTGCATGCAACGTGGCAACAATGAGGGCCCGAGCTGAACCGATCCCACCCGGAGGCCCACATGAGCACCGTCGCCCAGACCCCCACCGACCTCGACGTCGACCAGGCCGAGATCCGCCGCGCGATCTACGAGGAGGGCATCATCGGCCGGAAGGGCGCCTTCAGCCGGGAGTGGGTGGCGGCGCTGTCCGAGGACGTCGACGCCGCCTTCGACGAGGCGCTGTCGCGTCCGGGCGGTGCGGTCGGTCGCGGTCCCAACCGCTACTACGTCGAGATCCACCCGCAGGCGCTGCGCGGCTTCGTCGACATCGCCACCCACCCGTGGATCACCGCGGCGACCGAGGCCGTCCTCGGCCCGGACTACCTCATCACCGAGGTCGGCTTCGACGTCCCCGGCCACGGCGCGATGAACCAGCCCTGGCACCGCGACTTCCCGATGCCCGACGCCGCGCGCGGCGAGCACCGGCTGACCTCGCTGCACTTCAACATCACGGCCGTGGACACCGAGGACGACATGGGGCCGTTCGAGATCGCGCCCGGCACGCAGTGGGACGACGGCGAGGAGTTCCACCACGGGATGTTCCCGCCGAAGTCGCTCTACCCCCGCTACGAGGAGCGCGCGGTCCGCCGCTTCCCGCAGATGGGCGACATCTCCGCCCGTACGGCGCTGACGCTGCACCGCGGGACGAAGCACGCCTCGCTCAAGCGCCGCCCCGTGCTGGTGATCGGCATGGACGGCCCGGACGGCACCAACTTCGAGCGCCACGACATGGCCGTCACGAAGGACTTCTGGGCCGCGCTGCCCGAGTCCGTACGCCGCCACCTCGCCTGCCCGGTGGTCGACGAGCTGGCCCCGATCTACCAGAAGCACACCATCGAGGGCCTGGTGATGGGCGAGGCCTGAGCCTCACCCACCCGGGTCCCGCCCCGAGCGTGCCGAGCGCGCTCGTCCGGACCGCCCGCCCTCGTCTGACCTCCACCCCCCGCGAAGTCAGGCGGGGGCCGGGCTCGGCGCGGGCAACGCCTCGAGCGAGCGGGCGCCGGGCAGGACCATCGTGAACTCCGCCCCACCCTGCGCCGAGCGTCCCGCCCGGATCACGCCGCCGTGCTGGCGGACCACCTGGGCGACGATCGACAGCCCGAGCCCGGTGCCCGGCGTCGTCCGGGCGGTGTCGGCGCGGAAGAAGCGGTCGAACACGCGCGGCAGGTCCTCCTCGGCGATGCCGGGCCCCTCGTCGGCGACCCGCAGCCGGTTGCCCTCGAGCTGGACGCGGACCGTGCCGCCGGGCGGGCTCCACTTCACCGCGTTGTCGAGCAGGTTGGTGACGGCCCGCTCGAGGGCGTCGGGCACCCCGACCACGTAGAAGGGGTCGAGCTCGACGTCGAAGTCGAGCCCGGGGCCCCGGCGTCGGGCCCGCTCGAGCGCCGACGTGACCACGTGGCGGAAGTCGAGCGGCTCCGGCGTGGCCTCGCGGTCGTCGCGGGCGAGCTGGACCAGGTCGCCGATCAGCTTGGCGAACTCCGTCAGCTGACCCTGCACGTCGGTGAGGATCGTCAGCCGGTCGCCCTCGCGCAGCATGCCGCTCCGGGCGTCCATGAGCAGCAGGTCGATGTTCGTCCGGAGGCTGGTCAGCGGCGTCCGCAGCTCGTGGCCCGCGTCGGCGATCAGGCGGCGCTGGCGCTCACGGGAGGCGGCGAGCGAACCGACCATGTCGTTGAAGGACCGGGCCAGCGCGGCCACGTCGGCGGCGCCGGAGACGCGGACGGGGCGCAGGTCCTTGGTCACCGCGATCTGCTCGACGGCCCCCGACAGCTGCCGTACGGGGCGCAGGCTCGAGCGCGCCACGGCCGTGCCCGCCGCCGCGGCGATGGCGATGCCGACGAGGCCGATGATCCCGACCACGAGCAGCAGCGAGCCCAGCACCCCGTCGGTCGCCTGGAGCGGCCGGCCGACCACGAGGGCGACGCCGGGGAGGTTCGCGATGGGGACGGTGACGATCCGGAAGCGCGTGCCGTCGGTCGTCCGGCCCGAGCGGGCGGCGTGGCCGAAGTGCAGGCGGGCGGTCGCGAGCTCGTCGGGCCCGAGGACGAGGTGCTCGCGCTCGTCGGGGACGTAGTAGATCTTGCCGTCGGCCTGGATCGCCGCGACGCTGATGTTGCCGGCGCGCAGGGCGCGCTCGGTCAGGCCCCCGAGGTTGGTGATGTCCTGCGCGGCGGGCACGGACAGGCTGGTCGCGACGTCGACGAGCTCGCTGTCCAGGCTGGCGTAGAGGGACTCCCGCACGGTCATCCAGCCGGCCAGGCTCGACAGCGCCACGGCGAGCGCGACGGCCGCCGTGGTCAGGTAGCCGACCCGGCGCTGCAGCGGGAGCAGGCCGAGCCAGCTGCGGAGCCGCTCGGCCACCGACCCCCGACCGGTCCCGTCGGCCGCGTCCGACCCCGGGGCGGGACGGGCCTCCTGCGCGCGCACGGTCCGGTCTACGGGGGGGTCTCGCGCAGCACGTAGCCCACGCCGCGCACCGTGTGGATGAGCCGCGGCTCCCCGTCCACCTCGGTCTTGCGCCGCAGGTAGCCGATGTAGACCTCGAGCGAGTTCGCCGTGGTCGGGAAGTCGAAGCCCCAGACCTCGTTGAGCAGCCAGCTGCGCTCGAGCACCCGGCGCGGGTGCTGCATGAACGCCTCGAGCAGGGCGAACTCGGTGCGGGTCAGGCTGATCTGGCGGGCCCCGCGCAGCACCTCGCGGGTCTGGGTGTTGAGCACCAGGTCGCCGAAGCTCAGGCTCTGCGTGGAGGGGTCGTTCGAGTCCGCGGTGGTGCCGGAACGACGGACCAGCGCGCGCAGCCGGGCGAGCAGCTCGTCCAGCGCGAAGGGCTTGGCCATGTAGTCGTCGCCGCCGGCGTCCAGCCCGTCGACGCGGTCACCGACGGCGTCGCGGGCGGTCAGGACGAGGATCGGCACGTCGTTGCCGGCGGAGCGGAGCATGCGCGTGGTCTCGAGGCCGTCGAGCCGCGGCATCATCACGTCCATGATCACGGCGTCCGGGCGGTGGGCCGCCAGCTTGGCGAGGGCCTCGACGCCGTCCTCGGCCGTGCTGATCTCGTAGTCGTTGTACTCCAGGGAGCGCGCGAGCGAGTCGCGTACGGCTTGGTCGTCGTCGACGACGAGGATGTGCATAGCCAAAGTCTCTCAGAGTTCTTCGTCGCGGCGTGGAAGAACTCCCTCGCGCGGGCGTGTCAGATTCATGATCAGCGCGTGCATGGGCCCCGGGTCCATCCGGTCGGTGAACAGCGCGGTCTGCTGCATGTGGTCGTGGGCCGCCATCAGCAGGTCCAGCGCTAGCTCGAGCGGCACCGTGAACTCGAGCCCGGCTTACGTCAGGGCGTCGGTCACCAGCGCCTCGACCTGGGCGCGGCAGGCGTCGGCGAACGCCTGGTAGGGCTCGCGGAGGCCGGGCACGCGCGCGGCGTAGAGCAGCAGCTCGCGCTGGGCCAGGAGGTTCGTGCGGTCCGAGCGGCCGCCGCCGCTGAGCCGCCCCAGCACCTGGGAGACCGTGTCGGTCGCCAGCAGCCGGGCGCCGCGGGCCTTGAGCTCGGTGACCGCCTCCTCGGCGGCGGCGTACTCCTCCGCGATGCCCTGCTCGATGAGGGCGAGGACGAGCGCGTCCTTGTCGGCGAAGTTGGAGTAGAAGGCGCCGCGGGTGAAGCCGGCGGCCTCGCAGATCTCCTCGACGCTGGAGCCGATCACGCCACGTTCGGCGAACACGGCGACGGCGGCGGTCATCAGGCGGGTGCGGGTGCGGGTGCGGCGGGCCGAGAACGGGCCCGCGGGCAGGAGGGAGGTCGGCGTCGCTGCCGCCCCCACGGCAGGCCCGACCTCGCGGAGGGACGTCATGGACGTCACCTTAGCGCTTGTTGCATACAGGTCTGTATCGGATACAGTCATGTATCGAGATGTCGTCCTTCCTCTACGGTCTCGGTCGCTCCGCGTACCGCCACCGCCTCCGTGTCGTGCTGGCCTGGCTGGCTGTCCTCGTCGTCCTGGGCGCGGCCTCGGCGGCCGTCAGCAAGGGGTTCGACGAGAACTTCTCGCTCCCGGGCACCGAGTCGCAGACCGCGCTCGACTCCCTGAAGCGCACCTTCCCGCAGGCGGGCGGCACGACCGCCCAGGTCGTCGTCGTCCCCCGGGAGGGCGAGTCGGTCCGCTCGACCGAAGCGAAGAAGGCGATCAACGCCAGCGCGAAGCGGTTCGACAAGGTCCCGCAGGTCGACTCGGTCTCCGGGCCGTTCGACAAGTACGCCAAGGGCCAGGTCGCCGACGACCGCAGCGCCGCGATCATCACCGTGACCTTCGCGGTGCCGCAGGTCGACATCACGCCGGCCACCCTCGCCGAGATGCAGCAGCAGGGGGCCGAGCTCCAGGCCGCCCTGCCGGGGTCGCAGGTCTCCGTCGGCGGCGACGCGTACGGCGGCAGCACCCCCGGCGTCAGCCCGTCCGAGGGCGTGGGCGTGCTGGTGGCCCTGATCGTGCTCTGGCTGACCCTCGGCTCGCTCCGCGCCGCGGGCATGCCGCTGCTGACCGCGCTGCTCGGCGTCGGGCTCACGATCGCGCTGATCTTCGGCGCGACCGGCTTCGCGACCGTCTCGTCGACCACCCCGCTGCTCGCGCTCATGCTCGGCCTGGCCGTCGGCATCGACTACGCGCTGTTCATCACGTCGCGACATCGGGACCAGCTCGGCCAGGGCATGGACCCCGAGGAGTCGGTCGCGCGCGCGGTGGCGACCGCGGGTTCCGCGGTCGTCTTCGCCGGGATGACCGTCATGATCGCGCTGGTCGGCCTGTCGGTCGCCGGCATCCCCTTCCTGTCGATCATGGGCGTCGCCGCCGCGGTCGGCGTCGCCATCGCCGTCCTCATCGCGCTCACCCTGCTGCCCGCGCTGCTCGGGTTCTTCGGCGCCAAGCTGCGCCCGAAGCAGAAGGACGCGGCGAAGAAGGAGAAGAAGCACCAGCAGGTCGAGGGGGCCACGACGCCGGCCCGGGCTGCGCGTCAGCCCCGCGCGCCCCGGGTCGGTCTGGCCCGCCGGTGGGTCCGGCTCGTCACCAAGGTCCCGGTCCTCACCGTCGTGCTGGTCCTGGTGGCCCTGGGCACGATGGCCTACCCCGCCAAGGACCTACGCATCGCCCTGCCCAGCAACGCGACCGCGGCCCCGGGCTCGCCCGTGCGCGTGACGTACGACCTGGTGGCGGAGCACTTCGGGCAGGGCTACAACGGCCCGCTCATCGTCACGGCCACGATCGTCGGCTCCGACGACCCGCTCGGCGTGATGGACGGGATGGCCGACGAGCTCCGCGACCTGCCGGGCGTCGCCAGCGTGCCGCTGGCCACGCCGAACGAGGACGCCGACACCGGCATCATCCAGGTCATCCCCGACGGGGCGCCGGACAGCGAGGCCACCAAGCAGCTCGTCCTCGACATCCGGGCGCTCGAGCCGCACTTCCAGCAGGAGTACGGCGTGGCGACCGCCGTCACCGGCTTCACCGCGGTCGGGATCGACATCTCCGACCGTCTCGGAGCGGCGCTCGTCCCGTTCGGGATCCTCGTCGTCGGGCTGTCGCTGGTGCTGCTGACCATGGTGTTCCGCTCGGTCGCGGTCCCGGTCAAGGCGACCGTCGGCTTCCTGCTGAGCGTGGGGGCCGCGTTCGGAGCGACGGCGATGGTCTTCGAGTACGGCTGGCTCGGCTCGGTCTTCAACGTCGAGCAGACCGCCCCGGTGATCAGCTTCCTGCCGATCCTGCTGATGGGCATCCTCTTCGGCCTGGCCATGGACTACGAGGTCTTCCTCGTCTCGCGGATGCGCGAGGAGTACGTGCACCAGGTCGCGCGGGCCGGTTCCCCGTCGAAGGCGATCGCGCGGGCCGCGGTCGAGAACGGCTTCGTCGCCTCCTCCCGGGTCGTCGTGGCCGCCGCCGTGATCATGCTGTCGGTGTTCGGGGCGTTCGTGCCCGAGGGCGACGGACCGATCAAGACGATCGGCTTCGGGCTGGCGGTCGGCGTCTTCGTGGACGCGTTCGTCGTCCGGATGACGCTCGTCCCCGCGGTGCTCACCCTGCTGGGCACGAAGGCCTGGTGGCTGCCGCGCTGGATCGACCGGCGGCTGCCGTCCTTCGACGTGGAGGGCGAGGGCCTGGCCCACCAGGTCTCGCTCGAGCAGTGGCCGTCGCCGGACGACCCGCACCTGGTCGTCGCGGAGGGCCTGCGGGTCGGCGACTTCGCCGACGTCGCCCCGTCGGTGCTCCCGGGCGAGGTGCTCGTCGTCGAGGGGCCGACGGCCGCCGAGGCGACCGCGCTGCTGCTGATGCTGTCCGGGCGGATGCGGCTGCGCGAGCCCGCCGAGGGCGCGACGGTCCGGGCCCGCACAGCCGGCTTCGTGCTGCCCGAGCAGGCCGGACGGGTCCGTCGCCGGACGGCGTACGTGGACTGCTCCGCCTCGACCGACCTCTCCCGGGAGCTCGCCGAGGTGGCCCGCGCGAAGCCCGACGTGCTGTTCCTGGACCGGCTCGACGTGCTGACCGACCCGGGCGCGGACCCGGACGCCCGCGCGGCCCTGGCCCGCACGTTCGACGCGGTCGCCGCCGAGGGGACCGCGGCCGCCGTGGTGGCCGTCGCCGACCGCACCACCCTCGAGACCCTGCTGCGCGGCCCGAGCCGCGTCCTGGACCTGCGGCCGCGCTCCGCGCTCGCGCCGTCCCAGGCCTGAACCTCTCTGTGCTCGTACGACCTCTCCTGGAGGAGAACCCCGCATGATCACGCTCGAACGTGCCGACGGCAGCCGCCGGGTCGGTCTCTGGTCGCTGGTCGGGCTGCTGCTCGTCCCGCTGGTGCTGGCCGGCGGCTTCCTCGCGACCACGTGGAAGTCGACCGACCGCCTCGACCGCGTGCAGGCGGCCGTCGTCAACCTCGACGAGCCGGTCAAGATCGACAAGCAGACCGTCCCGCTCGGACGCCAGCTCGCCGGCGGCCTGGTGAACGGGGGGACTGCCGAGGACAAGAAGAGTGACGACAAGAGCACGACGAACTTCGCCTGGGTCCTCACCGACGCCGACGACGCGAGCAGCGGGCTCGGCTCGGGCCGCTACGCCGCCGTCGTCACCATCCCGAAGGACTTCTCCGCCAACGCGACCTCGTACAGCGACCAGAGCGGCGACACCGCCCAGCAGGCCGTGATCGACGTGCAGACCTCCGCGGTCAGCGGCGTCTCCGACCCGGTCGTCGGCCAGGCGATCACCGCCGCCGCGACCCGGGCGCTCAACAGCGAGCTCACCGAGCAGTTCGTCAAGAACGTCTTCGTCGGCTTCAACGACACCCAGAAGCAGTTCACCAAGGTCGCCGACGCCGCCGGCCAGCTCGACGACGGCACCCGCCAGCTCGCCGACGGCCTCGGCCAGACGTCCACCGGCACGAAGCAGCTCTCCGACGGGCTGGACCAGCTCGACGCCGGCGGGCCCCAGCTCGCCAGCGGGACCAAGGAGCTCGCCAAGGGGCTCGACCAGTACGCCGACGGCGTCGGCACCCTGGCCGACCAGACCTCGGCGCTGCCCAAGGGCGGACGGCAGATCGCGGACGGCGTCGCCGGGATCGAGACCGGGCTGAAGACCTACCAGAAGGCGCTGCGCCAGCAGGCCGACACGGTCGGCGCGGTGAAGCAGCCCACACCGCCCAGCCAGGAGTCGCTCGGCAAGGCCATCGCCGCGGCGACCCCGGCGGGCTCGCTGCCGACCTGTGCCCAGATCGACGACACCCTCTCCGAGGCCCAGTGCGCGAAGGTCGAGGCCGTCCTCTCGGCCACCGTCACCGCGACCGGCGAGCAGGCCACCACGACCGCGCTCACGGTCGCGGGCCAGCAGTTCGGGGACTACGCGAAGTCGCTCGCGACGTACGCGGGTTCGCAGGGTGCGGCCAGTGCGCTCGACGGTGCGGCCGCCGGGCTGAGCACGAAGGACAAGAAGACCGGGCAGAGCATCCTGTCCGGCACCGGTCAGCTCGCGGACGGCGCGGACCAGCTGGCCGACGGGCTCACGCCGCTGGCGGCGGGCATCAAGCAGCTGGACAAGGGCGCGTCCCAGCTGGCGTCCGGCGCGGGTGACCTCAGCACCGGGGTCACGCAGTACACCGGCGGGGTGCACGGCGTCGCCACCGGCGCCGAGCAGCTGAGCACCGGGCTGGTCCAGCTCTCGTCGGGCGCGGACAAGCTGGCGGACGGCACGAAGCAGCTCGCCGACGGGCTCGACAAGGGCGCGAAGGCGATCCCGACGTACGACAAGACGGCGCGCGAGCGGCTCTCGACCGTCGTGGCGACCCCGGTGACGACGCCCGAGGTGACCTCGGTCTTCTCGAACGTCGCGACGACCACGCTGCTGGCCGTGCTCGCGCTGTGGGTCGGCGGGCTGGCGAGCTTCCTCGTGCTGCGCGCGGTCTCGGCGAAGGCGCTCTCGTCCATGCGGTCGTCCGTGCGCCTGACGCTGGAGAGCCTGCTGCCGGCCGCCGTCGTGGCCGTCGTCCAGGCCGTGATCCTCACCGTCCTGCTGACCACGCTGCTCGACCTGGGTGGGGTCTCCACGGCCCGGATGCTCGGGCTCGCGCTGCTCGCCGGGCTCGTCTTCGCCGCGCTCAACCAGGCGCTGGTGGCGTGGTTCGGCGGGGTGGGGCGGTTCGTCTCCGTGGTGCTCGTCGTCCTGACCGCCGCGGCCGCCATCACCTCCGCGGTGCCCGAGGTGTTCGACTCGATCACGCCGCTGCTGCCGCTCACCCCGGCCCTCGAGGGCATGCGGGCCGTCGCCGCGGGCGCCGGGAGCGGGGGAGGCTCGGCCGCGCTGCTGGTCGCCTGGCTCGTCGTCGGCCTCGCGGCGGCCGTCCTGGCCACCGCCCGGAGGCGGATGGTCCACGCCCCCGCGCTCGTGGTGTCCCCGGCCCGCTAGGTCCTCGGCGGTACGCCCCCTGAGCCTGTCGAAGGGCCCCGGACGGGTTGGCGCTGCTCACGTACGCCGACCTCTTCGAGGCCCTTCGACAAGCTCAGGGAGCGTGCTCGGTCTTCCGCTCCCAGCTCAGCGCAGGGCGCGGACGCTCTCCTCGAGCTCGGCGAGCGCGTCGGCGAGGGTGACCTTGGGCGTCCAGCCCCAGGCGCGGGCGCGGTCGGTGCGGACCTGACCGGTCCAGGCCGGCCCGTCCTCCCAGACGGCCTCGACGCCGAGGGCGCGGGTGACGGTGCCGAGGTAGTCGCGGAGCGTCGCCGGCTCGCCGGCCACGTCGACCGCCGTGCAGCCGCCGCCCACCGGGCCCACCTCGGGGTCGGCGGCCAGGGGGACGTTCCCGAGGGCCAGGTCGGCCACGAGGCTCGCCAGGTCGTCGACGTGCACCCAGCGGAACGTGCGGCGCGCGACCTCGTGCCGCGCCTGCTCGTCGTCGCGGACGTCGGTCGGGCGCAGCGTGTTCCACACCGAGGTCTCGCCGGCCCCGAGGATCGCCGGCGGGCGCACCAGCACCCGCGTGATCCCGTCGACCTCGCCGAGCGCCGCGTCGGTGTCGCGCTTGGTGACGGCGTAGTCGCCCGCGTCGTCCCCGACCAGCGGCGAGGACTCGTCGATGTCGACCGCCCCGTCCGGCTGCCCGTAGACCGCGCAGGTCGACAGGTGGACGAAGCGCAGGACGCCCGCGTCCCGGGCCGCCCGGGCCAGCCGGCTCGTGTCCTCGACGCCGACCTTGTGCTGCGTCGCGAGGTCCGAGCCCATCGGGTGGACGGTCGTGACGACCGCCTCCGCCCCCTCGGTCACCCGGGCGGCGAGCGCCGGGTCGGCGAAGTCACCGACGTGCTCCTCGAGCCCGTCCAGCTGCGGGGCCGTCCCCGCGCGTCGGACCACCGCCCGTACGGCCGCGCCCTGCTCGGTCAGGACCTCGCAGACCCGCCTGCCGACGAGACCGTTCGCACCGGTGACCACGACCACGGGGCGCTGCCCCACCTCTGACGTCATGGTGGTCACCCTGCCACCCGCGTCCGGCGGGCTGCGGCGCCGGAGGACGCCGACCTCTGCGAGGCCCTTCGACAGGCTCAGGGAGCGTCAGCGGGAACGCCCCCTGAGCTTGTCGAAGGGCCCGGGACGGGTCGGCTCAGAGCTGGAGGCGCCGCACCTCCTCGAGGACGCCGGGCATGGCGGCCTCGACGGCGGCGAGGGTGTCCTCGAACCCCTCGGGCCCGCCGTACCAGGGGTCGGGCAGGCCGGACCCGTCCGGTGCGTCGGGGTCGTAGTCGCTGAGCAGGGTCAGGTTGTCCGCGTCCGGCGCCATCCGCAGCATCCTGTCGACGTGGATCGTCTCCGCAGCGATCACCAGGTCGGCGCCCTCGATCTCGTCGGGGGTGATCTGGTGCGCCGAGTGGTCGTCGGCCCGGTAGCCGTGCTCGGCGAGCACCCGGCGGGCCCGGGGGTCGATCGGCGCCCCGATCTCCTCGCGGCTCGTCGCCGCGCTGCTGAACTGCACGTCGGTGTACCCGGCGTCGGCGGCGTACTTCTCGGCGACCCGCTCGGCCATCGGCGAGCGGCAGATGTTGCCCCAGCAGACGAAGACGACCTTCACGGGCCGGACGTCCTGGCCCTGCCGGCTCGCAGGCGTCACGCGCGCGCGCCGCGGAGCCGACGCGGCGGCTGGTTGGGGTCGGGCAGGAACGCGTTGAGGACGAAGCTCACGACCGACACGATGACCGACCCCAGCAGCGCGGTCCAGAAGCCGTCGACGTACCAGCCGACCCCGATCCGCGTCGCGACCCACGACGTGAGCAGCAGCATCAGCGCGTTGATCACCAGCAGGAACAGCCCGAGCGTCAGCAGCACGATGCAGGCGGTCACCGCGGTGAAGACCGGCTTCACGACCGCGTTGACGATGCCGAAGATCAGCGCCACGACCAGCAGCACGAGGACCTTGTCGCCGGTGCCCGCCGCCGTCAGCTGGATGCCGGACAGGAGCCAGGTCGCGACCGCGAGGGCGGCCGCGTTCGCGACGAGGCGCAGAACGAATCTCATACCGCCAGTGTTCTCCTCCTCGCGCCCGCCGTACGCCTGACGCTCCGGTCTTCCTCCTCGGGACGGACGACGGAAGAACGTTGTCGCCCGTCCCTCGTCGTCCAGACCGGACCGGGCTCCCGGCTGCCCGACGCTCGGAGGGGGGTGGCAGGGTCGGGTGATGCACATCGTGGTCACGGGAGGTTCCGGCAAGCTCGGCGGGGCGGTGGTGGAGCGGCTGCTCGCCAGCGGCCACCAGGTCACCAACGTGGACCAGCGGCCCGCCCCCGGGTCGGGCGCGCGGTTCCTGCGGGTCGACCTCACCGACTACGGGCAGGTGGTCGAGGCCCTCACCGGGATCGACGACGCGTACGACGCGGTGGACGCCGTCGTGCACCTGGCGGCCGTGCCGGCGCCGGGGCTGATCCCCAACGCGGCGACGTTCGCGAACAACGTGCCGTCGACGTTCCACGTCTTCCAGGCCGCCAGGCTCGCGGGCATCCGGAAGGTCGTCTGGGCCTCGAGCGAGACGGTGCTGGGCCTGCCCTTCGAGCTGCCGCCGGCGTACGTGCCGGTCGACGAGGCGGTCGCCGAGCCGAACTCGACCTACTCGCTCGGCAAGCTCGTCGAGGAGACCATGGCGGCGCAGTTCTGCCGCTGGGACCCGGACCTGTCGATGGTCGGGCTGCGCTTCTCGAACGTGATGCTCGTCGAGGACTACGCCGACTTCGCGGCCTACACGGCCGACCAGCGGCGGTTCAACCTGTGGTCCTACATCGACGCCCGGGACGCCGCGCAGGCGGTCGAGCTCGCGCTGGCGTACGAGCCGCACGGGGTCGAGGTCTTCGTCATCGCCTCGCCCGACGTCGTGCCGCACGTCCCGGTGGAGCAGCTGCTGGCGGACCGTTTCGGCGAGGTGCGGCACACGCGCGAGCTCGGGGAGTTCGAGTCGCCGCTCAGCATCGACAAGGCCCGCGCGCTGCTCGGCTACGACCCGCAGCACAGCTGGCGCGACCACGTCTGAGCCCCGCCGTCCGCGCCTCCCCCGGACGGGCGCTCCGCGACCGCGCGGCCCCGTGGGGTAGGCAGGGGACATGGACTACGGACGACTCGGCACCACCGGCCTCGAGGTCTCACCCATCTGCCTCGGCCTGATGACCTACGGCGACCCCGCTCGCGGCAACCACAGCTGGACGCTCCCGGAGGACCAGGCGCGGCCGTTCTACGTCAAGGCGGTCGAGGCGGGCATCAACTTCTTCGACACGGCCGACGCGTACTCCGACGGGTCGAGCGAGGAGATCACCGGACGGGCGCTGCGCGAGCTGATCCCCCGCGAGGACCTGGTGCTGGCGACGAAGGTCTACAACCCGATGCGACCGGGGCGGCCCAACGGCCACGGTCTGTCGCGCAAGGCGATCATGACCGGCATCGACGCGTCGCTCACCCGCCTGGGGATGGACTACGTCGACCTCTACCAGATCCACCGCTGGGACTACGCCACCCCGATCGAGGAGACGATGGAGGCGCTGCACGACGTCGTCCGGTCGGGCAAGGTGCGGTACATCGGCGCGTCGTCGATGTACGCCTGGCAGTTCCAGAAGGCGCAGAACGTGGCCACGGCCCACGGGTGGACGCGCTTCGTGACGATGCAGGACCACTACAACCTCCTCGCCCGCGAGGAGGAGCGCGAGATGCTGCCCTACTGCGTGGACTCCGGCGTCGGGGTCATCCCGTGGAGCCCGCTCGCGCGCGGCAAGCTCACCCGACCCTGGGACTCGGAGACGAACCGTTCCGAGACCGACGAGTTCGGCAAGAGCCTCTACTCGGACGGCGACGCGGCGATCGTGCAGGCCGTCCTCGACGTGGCGTCCGAGCGCGGCGTGGCCCCGGCGAGCGTCGCCCTCGCCTGGGTGATGCGGCACCCCGCGGTGACGGCCCCGATCGTCGGTGCCTCGAAGCCCGGCCACCTCGACGACGCCCTCGCCGCCCTGGACGTCGTCCTCACCGACGACGAGGTCGCCCGCCTGGAGGCCCCCTACACCCCGCGCTCCAACACCGGCTTCGCCTGAGCGGCGGACGCCTCTCCCCGACGTCGCACCTCTTGTCGCTCGCTGCACCCGGCCTGCCCGGTGCATGGAGCGGCGGAGGGTGCGAGGTCCGGTTCCGAGGGTGAGCCGGCGGGCTCACGGCATCGGGCGTCCGTAGGCGAACGCGTTGCGGATCCGACGCTCCAGCGTGGCCGCGTCCTCGAGGTCGTCCCAGACCCACCGGACGACCAGCCAGCCCAGGCGCCGGAGCTGGTCCTCGCGCTGCTTCTCGGACCACAGCACGTCGACGGGGTCCCGGTCCTCGTCGGGATCGAGCGTGCGGCCGTACTTGACCCTGCCGTCGAACTCGCCGATCACGCCGAGCGAGGGCCAGGCGAAGTCGACCCGGGCGACGAACCCGCCGACCTCGTTGCGGATGACCAGCTGCGGTTCGGGTGCCGGTAGCCCGCGCTCGGCCATGACCACCCGGCTGACCGACTCGCCCGCGCTCTCGGCCCGCGCGTCCAGCAGCCTCAACGCACGTCGGGCGGCGCCGACACCGTGACGTCCCGCAGCGAGCCCGACCGCCTCCTGCAGCACCTCCAGGCTCACGCCGGAGCGGAGGATCGCGTCGCCCGCGGCCACGCTCGTCCGGGTCGGCAGGGTGCGGGCGAGGTCGACGAACGTCCGGGGAAGGGTCGTGACCGCGACGTCCTCGACGGTCGTCACCTCCTGCTCCAGCAGGCGTGCCCCGTGCACCTGGACCCACCGGCGCGTCCGGCCACCGCCCTCGCGGTCCCTCGTCAGGTGCACCTTCGACAGGTCGGCGTACGGGACGGGCAGGTCGTGCTGCACCGCCGCCGACACGTGGCTGACGACCGCACCGGGACCCGCCTGCGCGACGGTGGCCTCGACGAGGCGGCGGTGCGCCGTCGCCCGGTCAGGTCGGGCCCCGGCGGCGACGTACGCGCCGCGCCGCACCGGGACGATCGACCCGCTCCTGCTCAGGCGCCGGATCTCGTCCGCGGCGAAGCCTTCTCGTACGAGCTGGGCGTGCGTCCTGATCTCCGACATCCCGCCAGCCGATCACGGCCCAGCACCCCCTGAACCGGCCGCGAGTCCGATCTGTGGACAACTTCTTCGCCGCTCGACGGGTGCGCCTCGGCGTCCCCGGCTGCCGCCGCAGACCCCGGACCCCCTGTCGGCCTTCGCACCGTGTCGGCCCGGTGCGAGAACCACCAGGGGGTGCGAAGAGCGGCAGGGGGTGCGAGGGATCCCCGACGTACGGGCCGAGGTCGGGGTCCGCGTCAGACGAGAGCGGGCGCGAAGCGGGCCGGGGTGAACGGCGCCAGCAGCGCCGGCTGCTCCCCCGACAGGACCTGGCGGGCGAGCAGCTCGCCGAGGATCAGGCCGAGCGTCGCTCCGCTGTGGGTGAAGACGACGTGGGCGCCGGGGACGCCGGGGAGGGCGCCGACGACGGGTTCGCCGTCCGCCGGGATGGGCTTGTGGCCGATGCCCACGGACGCCGGCCGCAGGACGGGATGCCCGGCCAGCAGCCGTGAACCCTCCGCCAGCAGCTCGGCCACCACGTCGTCCGGTGCGCTCCAGCCGTCCGCCTCGTCGCCGACGATGCTGCTCGTCACCCAGTCGGCGTCGACGCAGAGGGTGCCGCCGGGGGCGGGCCGGACCGCCGCGCGCGGGGTGTTCAGCGCGGGGCGGAGCGCCGTCGCCACGGGCCCGGTCCGCACCAGCAGCGCGAGCGGCGTGGCCTCGGGGATGACCACGCCCAGCTCGGCCGCCGCCTGCGGGACGCCGGCGCCGGTGGCGAGGACGGCCGCGTCGACCGACCACCGCCGGTGCACCGTACGGACCCCCGTCACGCCGTCGTCGCCGACCTCCAACGTCGCGGCCCCGGCTCCGGTGACGACCTCGCCGCCGTACGCCCGCAGCTCCTCGACCAGCACGGCCACCAGCGAGGGCAGGTCGACCCAGCCCTCGCCCGGGTTCCAGATGGCGCCCTCCGGAGCCACGGCCGCCGCGTCGATGGCCGGGAAGCGTCCGGCCACCTGGGCCCGGGTGAGCAGGACGCTGTCGTAGCCGATGGCGCTCTCGTGGGCATGGGTCGCCAGGAGGGCCTCGCCCTCGCCCGGTGCGTTCCAGGTGACGCCGCCGTCGAAGCGGAGCCAGTCGGCGTCCCGGTGGTGCGTCGACAGGGTGCGGTAGCGGTCGATGCCCGCCATCCGCAGCCGGTGGTAGGCGTCGGAGCGTCGGCCGGAGGAGTTCAGCCAGGACAACGACCGGCCGGACGCGCTGCTGGTCAGCGGGCCGTCGCTGACCAGCACCACCGACGCCCCGGCCCGGGCCAGGTGCGTCGCGACTGAGACGCCCAGGACACCGCCGCCGACGACACCGACGCGCATCGCGGCGCTCACGCCCGGCCCCGCTCGAACTCCGCGGACGCACCGTCCGCCACGCCGGTCACGGCCCAGCGCTCGAACGCCGGGCGCGCCGAGGCGCCGGCCATCTCGACCCGGAGCCCCTCGACCTCGTGGTACGTGTAGCGGTAGCGGCCGTCCTCGTCCAGGCCGCCCGCGTGCGGCGGGTAGCCCGCCGCCGTGAGCCGCGCGCTCTCGCCCTCGACGTCGTCGACCCAGAAGCCGAGGTGGTGGAAGGCCATCGGCTGACCGTCGGAATGCCAGACCTTCGAGCCGGCCACGTTCTCGGTGACCTCGACGTACGGCGGGCCCTGCCGCGAGACCGTGAAGCGGCCCTCGCTGTGCTCGACCTCGTCGCCGTCGTCGAGGCGGACGTGGATGGGCCAGCCGGAGATCGGCTCGGCGAAGGTCAGGCCGAACAGCTCGTTCAGCACGCGGCAGGCCTGGTCGAGGTCCTCGACCTGGATGCCCAGGTGGGCGTCGCGGAGATCCATGCGGGGAGAAGGTCCTTGTCTCGTGGGGTGGGGAGCGCGGGGTGGTGCGGTCAAGCGGAGGGGTTCAGAGGACCTCGGCCAGGAAGGCCTGCAGCCGGGGGCTCTGCGGGTCGTCGAAGATCGCCTCGGGGCGACCCTGCTCGACGATCACGCCGCGGTCCATGAAGATCACCCGGTCGGCGACGCTGCGGGCGAACC
This sequence comes from Microlunatus spumicola, assembly GCF_039536445.1. NCBI lineage: Bacteria > Bacillati > Actinomycetota > Actinomycetes > Propionibacteriales > Propionibacteriaceae > Microlunatus > Microlunatus spumicola. The sequence continues at coordinate 549,427 of NZ_BAAAYR010000002.1, forward strand.
CCATCTCGTGGGTGACGACGACCATGGTCATCCCGCGCCGGGCGAGGTCGGCCATCAGCCGCAGGACGCCCTTGACCAGCTCGGGGTCGAGCGCGCTGGTGGCCTCGTCGAACAGCATCGCCTCGGGCTGCATGGCCAGCGCCCGGGCGATGGCGACCCGCTGCTGCTGGCCGCCGGAGAGGCGTACGGGGCGGTAGTCGGCCTTGCCGGCCAGCCCCACCTGCTCGAGCCCGGCCATGGCCCGGGTCCGGGCCTCGTCCTTGCCCAGCCCGGCGACCTTGCGCAGCGGCAGGGTCATGTTCTCGACCACCGTCTTGTGCGGGAACAGGTTGAACTGCTGGAACACCATCCCCACGCGCTGGCGGAGGGTGTCGACCGACATGCTCAGCGTGCTCTCGCCGTCGAGCCGGATGTCGCCGCCGGTCGGCTCCTCGAGCCGGTTGATGCAGCGCAGGGCGGTCGACTTGCCCGAGCCGGACGGCCCGATCACGCAGACGACCTCGCCCGCGGCGACGGAGAAGCTGACGCCGTTGAGCACCTCGTTGCGGCCGAACGTCTTGCGCACGCCCTGCAGCTCGATGCTGCCGCCGGAGAACGTCGGGTCCGGGGCGTCAGCCGTCGGCGCGAGCGCGGTCGTCTCGGCCGTCGTGGCGACGGGCGTGGGGGTGGGGGTCTCGGTCATGGTCATCGTGTCCTCGCTCGTGGTCGTCGTGGCGGTGCTGCGTCGGCCGGTCGGGTCAGTGCCGGCCGAGCGGCAGCAGGTCGTCCGCGGTGGCCGCCGGGACAGGGGCGGGTCCGTCGGGCAGCGCGGCCGGCGGCTCCTCGAACGGGGTGCGGCCCTCGCGCAGACGCTTGTCGATCGCGTTCACGACGTGGGTGAGGGGCACCGTCAGCAGCAGGTAGACGAGCCCGGCGGCGACGAGCGGGGAGAGGTTCGCGTTGCTGACCGAGGCGTCCTGCCCGATCCGGAAGATCTCCCGCTCGCCGGCGACGAGGCCGAGCGTGTAGACGAGGCTGCTGTCCTTGATCACCGCGATGAACTGGTTGACCAGCGTCGGGATCACGCGGCGGATGCCCTGCGGCACCACCGCCAGCCGCATCGCGGCGCCGTAGCTCATGCCGAGCGCGCGGGCCGCCTCGAGCTGACCCTTCTCCACGCTCTGGATGCCGGCACGCAGGATCTCGCCGGTGTACGCGGCGGTGATCAGCCCGAGCGCCACGATGGCCAGCGGGAAGGGCGACGGCCCGAAGAGGCTCATGCCCAGCGGGGACAGGGCCTGCCCGAAGAGCAGGATCGTGAGGATCGCCGGCAGCCCCCGGAACACGTCGGTGAAGACGCGCGCCGGCCAGCGCAGGACCCGCCGGTGCGACAGCCCCATCAGGGCCAGCGGCAGGGCCACGACGAAGCCGACGACGGACGCCCCCAGCGCGAGCAGCAGCGTGTTCTTGATCCCGGTGGTCAGCAGGTCGGGCAGGACCTCCGAGATCAGGTCCCAGTCGAGGAACGTCTGCAGAAAGTTGTCCATCTCGGCCTCCTCGGGCCTCGTCGTGCGGGGGCAGCCGGTCCGGTCAGGCGGTGGGGAGCGCGTACGGGGGCAGGTCGGTCGGCTTGGGCGCCTTGGTGAAGTACTGCGTGTAGAGGCGCATCCAGGTGCCGTCCTGGACGAGCTCGCCGATGGCCTTGTCGACGCCCTCCTTGAGCGCCGTGTTGCCCTTCTTGATCGGGAACGCGGCGGGCTGGTCGAAGGCAGGGACCGCGATCGGCTGCACCAGGTCCGGGTGCTGGTCGATGTAGTCGGTGCCCACGACGAAGTCGAGGAAGTAGCCGTCGACGCGGCCGGTCTGCAGCGCGGCGACGCCGGCGTTGTTGTCCGGGAACATCACGAGCGTCGCGCCGGGCAGGAACTTCTTCGCGTACGCCTCCTGGATCGAGCCCTGCAGGAGGCCGAGGCGCTTGCCGTCGGTGCTGGCGTTCTGGTCGGTGATGCCCGAGGTCTTCGTGGTGAGGACGCCCAGGTAGCCGCCGAGGTAGCCCGCGCTGAAGTCGACGACCTTCTGCCGCTCGACCGTGCCGGCCGACGAGGCCGCGCCCATGTCGTAGCGGCCCTGCGCCACCGCCGGGAACATGGCCGGGAAGTCGATCGCCGCGAACTCGACGGCCAGGCCGAGCTTGGCGCCGACCGCCCGCGCGAGGTCGAGGTCGAAGCCCTTGAACTCGCCGTTCTCGATCCAGCAGTTCGGCTTGGCGTCGGACATCGTCGCCACCGACAGCACGCCGGCCTTGATCGTCTTGATGCCGCTGGCGCCGACCTCGGCGGCGGGCGCCGCGACGTCGTCGGAGCCGCAGGCGTACGTGGTGCCGACGAGGCCGGCCAGCACCGCGGCGGCCCCGCCGCGGAGCACCGTACGGCGGGAGAGGGAGGAGGGGATCATGTCGGGCCTGCTTTCGGGGCGACGGCGGGGTGCCGTTCGGTGGGGTGGACGGGTCGGCCGGGGGGCCGGGACGTGCCGTGCTGACCTGCTGGGGTTCAGAGGAAGCGGTCGGGGTCGGTGAAGGTGAAGTCGGTGTAGGTCGGCTCGCCGACGGCCATCTGGGCGAGCGCCTCGCCGAGCCCGGACGCGTGCTTGAAGGCGTGGCCGGAGTCGCCGCCGCCGACGAGCAGGCGGGGGTCGCCGTGCGGGCGGCCGAGGATGAACTGCATGTCGGGCGAGCGGGTGATCATGCAGGGGGCGGCCGAGGTGGGTTCCGGCTGCAGGCCCGGCAGGTAGCGCGACACGAGCTCGGAGACGAGCGTGTAGTCGGCGGGGGAGATGCTGCGGTCGACCTCGTCGGGGTTGACCAGCGTGTAGTGCGGGTCGTCCTCGGGGCCGATCTTGACCGCGTGGTCGGTGTCGGAGCCGTGGCCCCACATGCGGTTGCCGTCGGGCAGCTCCCGGATGAAGGTCGGGAACCGGCCGAGGTCGAACTCGGCCGCGTCCACCGCCGGCGTGAACCAGGTGAGCGGCGTACGGATCGGCTGGTAGGGCAGCGAGGGCAGCAGCTGGTACATCCAGGGGCCGGCCGTGACGATCACCTGGCGCACGGTGAAGTCGCGGGCCGCCGTCCTGATGATCACGCCGCCGTCGACGAGCTCGATCCCGCTGACGGCGACGCGCTCGACCAGCCGTCCGCCGGCGGCCTCGGCCGCGCGGGTCGCGGCGAGCACCGCGTTCTCCGGGCGCCCGACGCCGGCCTCGGGGTCGAGGATCGCGACGTCCTCGTCGTCGATGCCGGCGTGCTGCGGGAACTCCTTGCGGATCTCCGCGGCGGTCAGCGTGCGGACCTCGACGCCGTGCACCTCGGCCGCCTCACGGACCCCGTTGATGATCTCCGAGCCGGGTCGGCCGATCATGAGCCCGCCGGTGATCCGCACGATCGGGAGCCCGGTCTGCTCCTCGAGCTCGCGCCACAGGGCGAGCGAGCGGCGGGCGACGGGCACCAGGCCCGGGTGCTCGAGGCAGAGGGTGCGGAACAGCCGGGTCGAGCCGTGCGTGGAGCCCTGGTTGTGCCCGGGACGGAACTGCTCGAAGCCGAGGACGTCGGCGCCGCGGGCCGCGAGCCGCCAGAAGGCGTGCGACCCCATGGCGCCCAGACCGACGACGGCGTAGTCGGCGTCGTACGGCTGCGTGACGGGGCTCGAGGGCGAGGGGGAGGTCATGCCCAGTGATCCTGGCGGAAGAGTGATATCGATATCAAGACCTGAACGCCACCTTTCTCGAACGGATCCGGAAGTGGAACGTCCACGTAACATCAGCCGCGTGGTGGACGGGGTCGACCGCGTCGACGACCTCGTGGACCGTCGGCCACCCTCGGTGACGCTCACGGAGGTCGCCCAGCGCGCCGGCGTCTCGCGCGCGACGGCGGCCCGGGCGCTCGGCGGCTACGGTTCCGCGAGCGCGGCCGCCCGCGACCGGGTGCTCGCCGCGGCCGCCGCCCTCGGCTACCGGCCGAACCTGCCGGCGCGCAACACCCGGAACGGCACCACGACCACCGTCGGCGTCGTCGTCGCCGACATCGCCAGCCCGTTCTTCGGCCAGAGCACCCGCAGCATCAGCGACGCGGCGAAGGCGGCCGGGCTCGAGATCATGGTGCTGAACACCGACGAGGAGCTCGAGGCCGAGCGCGCCGCCGTGCACCTGCTGCTCGACCAGCGCGTCGCGGGGATGGTCGTCGCCGCGGCGTCACGGACCGACGGCCGCCACCTGGCGCAGGCGCAGGCGGAGGGGGTTCCGGTGGTGCTGCTCGACCGGCGCGTGATCGGGCTCGACGCCGACCGGGTCTACGCCGACAACGGCGCCGGCGCCGCCCTGGCCATGGCCGAGCTGATCGGGCAGGGTCACCGCCGCATCGGCTACGTCTCGTCCGCCGCCGGCCCGCACGGGCACCCGCCGGGCGCGCCCCTCGTCGTCGACGAGCTGGTCTCCAGCGGCGGCGACCGCATCCGGGCCTACCTCGCGGCGCTCGCCGAGGTCGTCGACGAGCCGACCCGCTACCTCGCGCTCTGCCCCTTCGGCGAGGAGGCGGCGTACGCGGCCACCCGCGAGCTGCTCGCCCGCCCCGACCGCCCGACCGCCGTGTTCGCGTCCGACAGCGTCATCGCGCTCGGCGTGCTGCGGGCCATCGCCGACGCCGGCTTCGCGGTCCCCGGCGACGTCGCCGTCGTCGCCGGCGACGAACCCGCCTGGTCCCGCGTCACCACCCCGCCCCTCTCGACCGTGACCCAGCCCGTCGCCGCCCTCGGCCGCGCCGCCCTCGAGCTCGTCACGAGGAGGCTCGCCGACCCGACGAGCCCCTGCACCGACGTCGTCCTCCCCACGACCTTCCAGGCCCGCGCCTCCACCGGCGGTTCCGTAGGCGCTTAGCCCATCCAGGCACCCGCCGCCGCAGCCCGGCGCTGGCGTAGCCCGGCTCTGTGTCTGCTCGCCTTTGTGTCGTCTGCGCGTGTTTGAACACGCGCAGACGACACAAGATCGAGCAGACGTACGCGGAGGTGGCGGCAGCCGCGCCGAGGGGGAAGCGATCAGACGGGCATGGCGTGGCCGCGCGCGAAAGCGCGCTCGAGCCGCGCGAACCAGGCCGCCGGGTCGTCGAGGTCGGCCCAGATCCACCGGACGACCTGCCAGCCCAGGTCCCGGATCAGGTCCTCGCGGACCTTCTCGCGCCAGAGGGCCTTCGTCGGGTCCTCGTCGGGCGCCAGGCTGCGGCCGTACTTCACCCGGCCGTCGAACTCCCCGACCACGCCGAGCTCGGGCCACGCGAAGTCGACGCGCGCCACGACCACGCCACGCTCGTCGCGGACGAGCAGTTGGGGTTCGGGTGCTGGAAGCCCGGCCTGGAGCATCAGGACCCGGCTGACGGACTCGCCGTAGCTCTCGCTGCGGCCGTCGAGCAGGCCGAGGGCCCGCCGAGCGGTCCCGACGCCCCGGCGTGCACCGAAGGTCGCTAGCACCTGCTCGAGGTCCCCAGGGGTGGTGGCCCCGAGACGCAGGGCCCCGTCTCCGACGGCGACCGCGTCCGGGAGCGGCAGGACGCAGGCGAGGTCGACGACGGTCCTCGGCAGCGTGGTGGTCGGGATCCCCCTGACCTCCGAGACGTGCTCGGGCGGCAAGGGATGACCGTGGACCTGGAGCCAGGCGCGGCGCTGCCCGCCGCCCTGCCGGTCTCGCGTGAGGTGCACGCGGTCGAGCGCGCTTCGGGGGACGCCGAGCGAGCGCAGCACCGCCGCGGAACCGTGGCTCACCACCGAGCGCGGGTGGCCCTGCTTGAGCGTCGCGACGATCTGCCGGCGGTGCAGCCGGGTCGGGTCGTCGTCGAGCTCAGCGACCTCGACGTACGCCCCGCGCCGCACCCGTCGCAGGGACCCGGTGCCGACCGCCGAACGGATGGCGACGGGGTTGAGCCCGCTCTGCACGAGCTCGCGGGCCAGTCGGATGTCCTCCACACGGACAGCCGACCACGGCCGGACACCCTCGAGACCAGTTGTGCACAGGCCACTTCTCCCAGGAACCCGCCGGCCACTGCCCTTGCTCGAACGCCCCTCCCGCCACCCCGGATGCGTCTGCTCGCCTTTGTGTCGTCTGCGCGTGTTTGAATACGCGCAGACGACACAAGATCGAGCAGACGTGGAACCGGGGCTGAGGGGGCGTGCTGAGCGGCCCCGGCGAACCCTGCGTCAGACGTTCGCGCGCTCGGCGCCGAGGGTGGTGTCGTCGCCGTGGCCGGTGTGGACGACGGTGTCGTCGGGGAGGGCGAACAGGCGTGCGCGGATCGAGGCGACGAGGGTGTCCTTGTCGCTGAACGACCGCCCGGTCGCTCCCGGGCCGCCGTTGAACAGTGTGTCCCCGGTGAACAGGACGCCGAGGTCGGGCGCGTAGAGGCAGACGCCGCCGGGGGAGTGCCCCGGCGTGGCGATGACCTGCAGCGTGGTGCCGGCCACGGTGAGGGTCTGGCCGTCGACGAGGTCGCCGTCGGGCGCCTGGTCGTGGGTCAGCGACCACACCTCGCGCTCGGCGGGGTTGAGCAGCACGGGGGCGCCGGTGACGTGGCCGAGGTCCGGCGCGAACCGGACGTGGTCGTCGTGGCCGTGCGTGCAGGCGATCGCGACGACGCGGCGCTTGCCGACGACGCCCAGAATCGCCTCGACGTCGTGCGGGGCGTCGATGACCAGGCACTCCTCGTCGTCGCCGACGACCCAGACGTTGTTGTCGACGTCGTACGTCTGCCCGTCCAGGCTGAACGTCCCCGAGGTGACCGTGTGGTCGACCCGGGCGCTCACGCGGTGACCTCGCCGGGCGCGGCGGAGTTCGACGTGCCGCCGAGCTCGACCGGCGACGTGGGGTCGAGGATGACGACCGAGCGCAGGATGTCGCCGGACTTCATGGCGGCGAAGCCCTCCTCGACGTCGTCGATGCCGATCTCCTCGGTGACGAAGGTGTCCAGCGGCAGCCGGCCCTGCAGGTAGAGGTCGACCAGCATCGGGAAGTCCCGGCTGGGCAGGCAGTCGCCGTACCAGCTCGACTTCAGCGAGCCGCCGCGCCCGAACACGTCGAGCAGCGGCAGCTCGAGCGTCATCTCCGGCGTGGGGACGCCGACCAGCACGACGGTGCCGGCGAGGTCGCGGCCGTAGAAGGCCTGGAGCCAGGTCTCGGGCCGCCCGACCGCGTCGATGACGACGTCCGGGCCGAACCCGCCGGTCAGGGCCTGCATCGCCTCGACCGGGTCCGCGTCGCGGGCGTTGACCGCCTCGGTCGCGCCGAGCGCGCGGGCGACGGCGAGCTTCCGGTCGTCCACGTCGATGGCGATGATCGTGCCCGCCCCGGCCAGCCGCGCCCCGGCGACCGCGGCCGCCCCGACGCCGCCGCAGCCGATGACCGCGACCGAGTCGCCGCGGGTGACGTTGCCGGTGTTGATCGCCGCGCCCAGGCCGGCCATCACGCCGCAGCCGAGCAGGCCCGCCGCGGCCGGACGCGCCTTCGGGTCGACCTTGGTGCACTGGCCGGCGGCGACGAGGGTCTTGTCGATGAACGCGCCGATGCCGAGCGCGGGGGACAGCTCGGTGCCGTCCTCGAGCGTCATCTTCTGCGTCGCGTTGAAGGTGTTGAAGCAGTACCAGGGCCGGCCGCGCTTGCAGGCACGGCAGGTGCCGCAGACGGCGCGCCAGTTGAGGATGACGTAGTCGCCGGGCTCGAGGTCGCGCACGTCGTCGCCGACCTGCTCGACGATCCCCGCGGCCTCGTGGCCGAGCAGGTAGGGGTAGTCGTCGCCGATCCCGCCCTCGCGGTAGTGCAGGTCGGTGTGGCACACGCCGCAGGTCAGGACCCTGACCACCGCCTCGCCCGGGCCCGCGTCCGGCACGTTGATCGTGACCTTCTCGACGGGTGCGCCCTTGCTCCGCGCGATGATCCCCTGCACCTGCTGAGGCACGTGACCTCTCCCTTCGTCCGTGACCGGCCCGGCCTGCCGCCCGGCGGTCGAGTCATCGTAGGGCGCTCGTACGCACCCCCGATCCTTTACCTTGGGGGCCGACGTCGCCCGAAGCAGGCCCGAGGAGGGGTGTGAGCACCGACCACCTGGTCGCGCGTGCCGGTTCGGCGCTCACCGGCGACGTGGTCATCCTCGTGCGCGACACCCTCACCGTCTTCGTCCGCCTCTTCCCCCAGATCATGGCCGTCTGGCTGCTCGGCTGGCTGGGGGACGCGATCGCCGTACGGGTCGCCGCGATCGTGGGCGACACCAGCGGCTGGGGCGCGGTGGTCGTCTTCTCCGCCAGCTTCCTCTTCAGCCTCGTGGCCATCGTCGTGATCCTGCGGCTGTGCGGCGAGGAGCTCGGCATCCGCGCCCTCGTCCCGCGCGAGGAGGGCACGGGGGTCGACGACGGGCGCGACAGCAGCCTGAGCCGGCTCGTGGCCGTGACGCTGCTGCCGTTCCTCGGCCTCTACTCCGCCTTCGGGCTGGTCGACCAGCAGGCCGGGCGGCTGGCCAACGACCAGCTCTTCCGCAACGGCGCGCTCTCCGGCGGCCCCTCGGTGCTGAGCGAGGTCCGCGGCCTGGCCGAGCAGCACCCCTGGGGCATGGTCGGCCTCCTGCTCGGGGTCTACCTCCTGCGGCGCCTGGTCGACCACCTGCACGAGCGGACCGGCGTCGGCCTGCTCGGCATCCTCACGGCCGTCGTCGAGTCGTTCTTCATCCTCGTCGTGATCTTCGGCGGGTTCGTCCTGCTGCGCCGCCCGAGGGAGTGGCTGGCCGACCGCGAGGTGTTCGCGTGGCTGGACGCCGTCGGCCGGACCGTCGAGCGCGGCCTCGCCGCGCTCCACCTGCAGCTGCCCGAGCTCCTGCACCGGTTCGCCGGCTTCCTCGCCGACCCGGTCTGGCCGATGTTCTGGACGGTGGTCTCGCAGCCGATCATCTGGCTCGCGGTCGCCGCGCTGGTCTACGGCTCGCAGGTGCTCTCGCTCGCCGACCTGTGGCGCCGCGGCCGGCCCGCCGCCGCCCGCGTGGTCGGGGCCTCGCGGTTCGACCGGCGCGGGGACAAGCGGGCGCTCCGTCCCGCGACCCCGCCCGGGGTCGCACGGGTCGGCAGCGAGGTGCGCGAGGCGTTCCTGGGCGACATCGACGACAAGTACCTGCCGACCTTCCACTCGCTCCGGCTCGTCCTCGGCGCCGGGGCGGGCTTCCTCGGGGCGTTCGTGCTCGTCTACACGGCGGTGATCGTCGCGCAGAACACCGTGCAGCGGCTCTACCTCGCCGTCCTCGGCGGCCACGACATCGACTTCTGGTACCGCGCCGGACCGCTGCTCGACCTGGTCGACGCCCTGCCCTGGGAACCGCTGCGGCTCTGCCTGCTCGCCGTCGCCTTCCGCCGCTGCCTCGAGCTGTTCCAGCAGCGCACGGCCGCCGGGGCCGAGGCGTCCGTCCTGCGTCGGCCGCCGCAGGCCGCCGCCGCCGAGGGCCCGGCCGGGGTCGTCGCGTGATCGCGCGGTCGCGGGTGGTGGCGGCCGTCCTGGCCACCCTGCTCGTCACGGTGGCGGCGATCGCCTACCGCCTCAGCGAACCGCCGAACGAGTACGAGCTGGTCCGGGTGCCGCTCGACCAGGTGACCGCGTACGGGTCGGGCCAGGTCCGCGTCAGCGACGTCCGGGTCGCGACGGAGGTGCGCGAGGGCGACGAGCGCTACCGCACGAACGGGCTCTTCGTGGTCGTGAACGTGGCGGTGCGGGCGACCGGGCGCGACCGGCTCGCGGCCGCCAGCAGCCACCTCCTCGCGCAGGGCGGGGTCACCTACCTGCCCGCCTTCAGCCTCGGGGCGTCCGTCCGCGCGGACCCCGGCTTCGAGACGGCCCGGGACCTCGTCTACGAGGTCGACCCCGCCCGGATCGACGACCTGACCCTCGAGCTGTGGGACCAGGGCCTGGTGTTCCGCTACTACCAGCGCACCCGGACCCCGCTCGGCATCACTTCGGCCAACGCCCGCTCCTGGGTGGAGGCGGGCACGGGACGGTCGGTGGTCGTGGTGCGCGACGACGTGACGAGGGCGCTGCCGTGAGCAGCCGTGTCCCACCGCCACCGCCACCGCCCGTCCCCGCGCCGGCCCCCGTGCGAAGGCGGACGCGGCTGCCCGAGGCCCGGGTGCGCGCCTGGTTGGCGGCCGCGATCGCCGCGCTGCTGGTGCTGGTCTACCTGGTCGTCGAGCTCACCTACTCCTCCACGCACCTCGACCCGCCGCGCTACGCCCCGGTCGAGCCGGGCGGGGTCGCGCACTCCCGGACGGCCGACTTCCGCCTGCTGTCGCTGCGCCAGACCGAGGGGTGGGGCCGCGAGATCGGCGGCGGGCCCGGTGCGGCCGAGCCGGGCGCCGTGTGGGTGGTCGCCCAGCTCGAGGTGACGCCGCGCGTGCGCGAGGACTACCTCCTCTGCACGATGAACCTGGTCTCCACCGACGGCCGCTCCTGGGAGCCCGAGGGCGTCGGGCCGACGCACGAGGGCGAGTCCTGCGCGCCCGACCCGGAGGACGTCGAGCTCGGCAGGACCTACCCCTTCGTGCTCGGCTACCAGGTGCCCGTCGAGGAGGCCGACGAGGTGGCCGGCCTCGCGCTCAACCAGTACAGCTGGCGCTCCTACCCGCTGCTGCGACCCCCGGCCTGAGCCCGGGTCCGCGGCTCAGTAGTCCGCGTCGGGCAGGGGCTCGAGCGCCACGGTCATGGTCGACGCGTCGCTGGTCGAGCGCCAGGACTTCTCGTCGCTGAAGAGGTACGGCGTCGTGTACTCCTGGTCGAAGACGGCCACGAAGACGCGGTTCCCGGGGTCCGCGGTGAAGCGGAACGTGACCGCCCACGGGACCGGGGGCAGGCCGGGCGTGAGGGTGTCCTGGGTCTGGCTGGCGGTGCTGTCGCCGAGCGTGATCCGCGTGCTCGCCTGCACCTCCCCGCCCTCCCCCCGCGCGTAGAGGAAGCCCGCGTCGCCGACCGGCGGGTCGATGCTCGTCGTGCCGGTGGTCCGCACCGTGCCGGAGGCGACGACCTCCCACTGCGCGGACGAGGTGCGGTGCTGGACCGTGGCCCGGGCGACGGTGACCTCGTACGGGCCGGTCGCGATCGTCGAGCCCGTCGGCACCGCGACCAGCCGGTCCGTGCGCTCCCGGAACCCGCCCAGCAGCGCGACGACCCCGACCACCAGCGCGAGCGCGCCGGCCACGACCGCGGTCACCAGCCGACCGCGGCGGAGGCGGAGCCGGGCCTCCTCGCGGGCCTGCTCGTCCGCCTGCTCGTTCGCCTGCTCGTCCGCGTCGCGGTCGGCGGTCGGAGCCGCCCCGGGGGCCGTCACGGCCGTCAGTCTAGGGACGCGAGGGGTCCGCGGGGCCGATCTCGGCGTCACGACGGCTCTGCGCGGCCGACCCGTTCCCCCGTACGGGGAGCCGGACCCGGGGGTCGAACGGCTCCTGACGGCCCTGCAGGGCCGTCAGAGCGGAATCGCGGTCCCTCCGGAGCGGGTTCGGCGCAGGGGACCGAGTAGACTGGACACGTTCACGACGGTGCCCGAGAGGTCCTGCAGTTCCCGACGGCCCGTCAGCCCGCGACCACGCGCATCCGACCGCCCCGACGGGTGGGCACGCGCGCGCCCGCGGCACCGCCTCCGACCCAGGGAGCCCATCGCCCGTGACGGACCTGCCCGACCTTCCCGCCGACCGTGACGACCAGGACGGCGCCGGCCCCGCCGAGGGCTACGCCCTGCCTCCCGAGGACGGCGCGCCCGTGGACGACGCCGGGCTGAGCGGTGACGAGCAGGGCATCACCGGCGTGCCGCACCCGGACCTCGAGGCCGACGACGCCCGCTCCGACTTCGACATCGCGCGGCTCAAGGCGTCCAACGTCGAGGCCGGCGTCTACGACTCCTCGTCGATCACCGTGCTCGAGGGCCTCGAGGCCGTCCGCAAGCGCCCCGGCATGTACATCGGGTCGACCGGCGAGCGTGGTCTGCACCACCTCGTCTACGAGGTCGTCGACAACTCCGTCGACGAGGCGCTCGCCGGCTACTGCGACACGATCGACGTGACGATCCTGCCCGAGGGCGGCATCCGCGTGATCGACAACGGTCGCGGCATCCCGGTCAAGGAGCACCCGACCGAGAAGATCCCCGCCGTCACCCTGGCGCTGACCGTGCTCCACGCGGGCGGCAAGTTCGGCACCGGCGGCTACAAGGTCTCGGGCGGCCTGCACGGCGTCGGCGTCTCTGTGGTCAACGCGCTGTCGTCGCACCTGACCGTCCAGGTGCGCCGCGACGGCTACCGCTGGAGCCAGTCCTTCTCGCTCGGCACGCCGGACGGGCCGCTGGAGCAGCACGAGGCGACCGACGAGACCGGCACCACGGTCACGTTCTACGCGAGCCCGGAGATCTTCGAGACCACGACGTACACGTACGACACGCTCGTCGCCCGGTTCCGCGAGATGGCCTTCCTCAACAAGGGCCTGACGATCACGATCAGCGACGAGCGGCCGGACCGCGTCGACGAGAACGGCAAGCCCTTCTCCGACACGTTCTGCTACCCCGACGGCCTGATCGACTACGTCAAGTACCTGACGGGCAGCAAGGAGACGCTCAACCCGTCGGTCATCGCCCTCGAGGCCGAGCGCGAGGCGCTGGGCATGAGCCTCGAGCTCGCCATGCAGTGGAACACCTCCTACCAGGAGTCGGTCCACACCTTCGCGAACACGATCAACACCCACGAGGGCGGCACCCACGAGGAGGGCTTCCGCACGGCGCTGACCAACACCGCCAACAAGTGGGGCGAGACCTGGGGCCTGATCAAGAAGCGCGAGGACCGCCTCTCCGGCGACGACATCCGCGAGGGCCTGACCGCGATCATCTCGGTCAAGCTGGCCGACCCGCAGTTCGAGGGCCAGACCAAGACCAAGCTCGGCAACACCCCGGTGCGCTCGTTCGTGGTCCAGGAGATGAACGACAAGCTCGGCGCGTGGTTCGAGGAGAACCCGACCGAGGGCAAGATCATCGTCCGCAAGGGCCAGGCTGCGGCCATCGCCCGCATCGCGGCCCGCAAGGCCCGCGACGCCGCCCGCGACCGCAAGGGCCTGCTCGGACGCAGCGGCCTGCCCGGCAAGCTGAGCGACTGCCAGTCGACGAACCCCGCCGAGTGCGAGGTCTTCATCGTCGAGGGCGACTCGGCCGGCGGTTCCGCCAAGGGTGGGCGCGACCCGCGCATCCAGGCGATCCTCCCGATCCGCGGCAAGATCCTGAACGTCGAGAAGGCGCGGATCGACCGGATCATGCAGAACAACGAGGTCCAGGCGATCATCTCCGCCCTCGGCACCGGCGTGCACGACGACTTCGACGTGGCCAAGCTGCGCTACCACAAGATTGTCATGATGGCCGACGCCGACGTCGACGGCGCCCACATCCGTACGCTCCTGCTGACGCTGATGTTCCGCTTCATGCGGCCCCTCATCGAGGGCGGCTACGTCTACCTCGCCCAGCCGCCGCTGTTCAAGATCAACTGGACGAACGCGACCCCGCAGCTGGCGTACGACGACGCCGAGCGGGACGCCCTGCTGCGCGCCGGCGAGGAAGCCGGCCACCGGCTGCCCAAGGAGAACAAGATCCAGCGCTACAAGGGTCTCGGCGAGATGAACCCGGACCAGCTGTGGGAGACCACGATGGACCCGGACAACCGGATCCTGCTCCAGGTGACGCTCGACGACGCCGCCCGCGCCGACGAGATGTTCTCGATCCTGATGGGCGAGGACGTCGACCAGCGCCGGCAGTTCATCCAGCGGAACGCCAAAGATGTCCGTTTCTTGGATATCTGAGCTCGGGGCGCTGGGCCTGCGTCCTGCGCCGTCGGGTCGTGGGGCCCCCGTCCCGCCCTCGCCGTCGTACTCCGCTAGCGCTCCGTCCGGCGGCAAACGCCCGACCCACCCGGACGGGGGCCCCACGACCCGACTTTTGGGCTCGTCCCGCTTGCTCTCCAACTCTGCTGCGGGCACGAGTGTGCACTTACGCACCCGACACTCCGGCGACCCGGTGCGCGAGTGCGCACTCGCGGGGCACCCCGCTCCGTTGCTGCGCTTTTCTCCTGCACCGCGCAGGACGCCGACCTCTTCGAGGCCCTTCGACAGGCTCAGGGAGCGTTCTTCGGGCGCCCCACGAACAGAACATCTCGTCCCGACCCCAGGAGCTAGCGAATGACCGAGACGCCCCAGGTGACCGACCGGCGGGAGCCGGTGGACCTGCAGGACGAGATCCAGAAGTCCTACCTCGACTACGCCATGAGCGTCATCGTCGGGCGGGCGCTGCCGGACGTGCGCGACGGGCTCAAGCCCGTGCACCGCCGGATCCTGTACGCGATGCACGACGGCGGCTACCGGCCCGACCGCGGGTGGAACAAGTGCGCCCGCGTCGTCGGCGAGGTGATGGGGCAGTACCACCCGCACGGTGACGGCGCGATCTACGACACCCTCGTGCGCCTCGCGCAGCCGTGGGTCATGCGCTACCCGCTGGTGAGCGGGCAGGGCAACTTCGGCTCGCCGGGCAACGACCCCGCGGCCGCCATGCGCTACACCGAGTGCAAGATGGCGCCGCTCGCGAACGAGATGGTCCGCGACATCGCGGAGAACACCGTCGACTTCAAGCCGAACTACGACGGCAAGGAGCAGGAGCCCGTCGTCCTGCCGGCCCGCTTCCCGAACCTGCTGGTCAACGGCAGCACGGGCATCGCCGTCGGCATGGCCACGAACATCCCCACGCACAACCTGCGCGAGGTCGCGTCGGCCGTGCAGTGGTCGCTCGAGCACCCCGAGGCCACCTCCGAGGAGCTGCTGGAGGCGGCGATCGAGCGGGTCAAGGGCCCGGACTTCCCGAACGGCGCCCTGATCGTCGGCCGTCGCGGGATCGAGGACGCCTACCGCACCGGTCGCGGTTCCGTGATCATGCGCGCGGTGGTCAACGTCGAGGAGGACCGCGGCGGGCGTACGCACCTGGTCGTCACCGAGCTGCCGCACATGGTCAACCCAGACAACCTCGCGCTCAAGATCGCCGAGCTGGTCAACACCGGCAAGCTGAACGGCATCGCGGACATCCGCGACAACACCTCGGCCCGTACGGGGCAGCAGCTCGTCATCGTGCTCAAGCGCGACGCGCAGCCGCGGGTCGTGCTGAACAACCTCTACAAGCACACGCAGCTGCAGGACACCTTCGGCTGCAACATGCTCGCGCTCGTCGACGACGTGCCGCGCACGCTGCGGCTCGACCAGTTCATCTCCTACTGGGTCGCCCACCAGATCGAGGTCATCCAGCGGCGTACGCAGCACCGCCTGGACGACGCCGAGGCGCGCGCCCACATCTACCGCGGTCTGGTCAAGGCGCTCGACGCCCTCGACGAGGTCATCGCCCTCATCCGGCGGAGCCCGAGCACCGACGAGGCGCGCGAGGGCCTGAAGACGCTGCTCGAGATCGACGACCTGCAGGCCAACGCGATCCTCGACATGCAGCTGCGCCGGCTGGCCCAGCTGGAGCGTCAGCGGATCGTCGACCAGCTGGCCGAGTTCGAGCGGATCATCGCCGACCTCGAGGACATCCTGGCCAAGCCGCAGCGCCAGCGCGACATCGTGCGCGACGAGCTGGCCGAGATCGTCGACCGCTACGGCGACGAGCGGCGTACGCAGATCATCGCGGCCGACGGCGACCTGTCCGACGAGGACCTCGTCCCCGACGTCCCGGTCGTCATCACGATCAGCCGCGGCGGCTACGCCAAGCGGACGACGACGGACCAGTACCGCGTGCAGAAGCGCGGCGGGACCGGCGTGCGCGGCGCGACGCTCCGGGCGGACGACGAGGTCGGCCACCTGTTCGTGACGTCGACGCACCACTGGATCCTGTTCTTCACCAACAAGGGCCGGGTCTACCGGGCGAAGGCGTGGATGCTGCCCGAGGCCGGGCGCGACGCCCGCGGCGGGCACGTGGCCGGGCTGCTGTCGTTCCTGCCGGACGAGCAGATCGCCCAGGTCCTCGCGGTACGCGACTACCAGGCGTCGGAGTACCTGCTGCTGGCCACGCGGCGCGGGCTGGTCAAGAAGACCGAGCTGAGCCTCTACGACTCGCCGCGCCAGGCCGGGATCATCGCGGTGAACTTCCGCGACGACGACGACGAGCTGATCGGCGCCGACCTGTGCGGGCCGACCGACGAGGTGCTGCTGATCTCGACCAAGGGCCAGGCCATCCGGTTCCCCGCGAACGACGAGGAGCTGCGCCCGATGGGCCGCGCGACCTCGGGTGTCACGGGGATGAAGTTCCGTGACGGCGACGAGCTGCTGTCGATGTCGATCATCCGCACGGGCGAGTCCGAGGACGACCGCTTCGTGTTCACCGTGACCGACGGCGGCTTCGCCAAGCGCACGGCGGTGTCGGAGTACCGGCAGCAGGGCCGCGGCGGCCTCGGCATCAAGGCGATGAAGCTCGCGGAGGACCGGGGCTCGATCGTCGGCGGCGTGGTCGTGAACGAGGCCGACGAGGTCATCGCGCTCAAGGCCAGCGGGCAGATCACCCGGAGCCCGGCCTCCGAGGTCCCGGTCAAGGGCCGCGACACGATGGGCGTGAAGTTCGTCGGCGTGCGCGACGGCGACTCCGTCGTGGCCATCGCGCTCTACCCCGAGGTCACCGAGGCCGAGGTCGAGGCGGTCGAGGCCGAGGTCGAGGCCGAGACCGGTGACCCGGACGTCGTGAGCGAGTCCGCCGAGTCCGGCGTCCCGGTCCAGGTGCTCGAGGCCGAGGTCAGCCCGGCCACGCACGGGGGCAGCGAGTCGGCGGAGGCCGAGGAGGAGAGCACGGACCCGGTCGAGGACGACTCGATCGACTGAGCCCGGGCTGAGCCGGCCCGCGCCGCGCTGTTTGGACCTGCTGGGGGTGTGCCCGACAATGGAGGGCGTCGGGCGCCCCAGCAGGGGTGCGCGGCAGGGTCGGGTGCCGCGCGGTGCCAGACCTCGGCCGCGCCGCCGTGCCACGATGGTGGGACAGCAGGAACCGGTCACCGCAGGCCTCATCTGAGGGGTCGACGGACCACGGACGACACGGACCTCGTACGACGCCGACGGGCGTGCGCGAGGCCCAGGAGGATGGTTCGCGTGAGCGAAGGCACGCCGGGACACGGTCCCGACGCCGACTCTCGTACGGAGAACGGCGACGGACAGGCCTCGACCAACGGTCGGCCCGCCGTCCCGCCGGTCCGCTACGGCCCACGCAACGGGGCCCCGGCCAACGGGAGCAACGGTCGCGGCGCGACCGGCCGCACCGCTGCCGGCCCGAGCACCCCTCAGCAGTACCGCACGCCCCAGGCGCCGCGGACCCCGCCGAAGACCGGCGCGGACGCGCCCGCGCCCAACGGCGCCGGTGCCGCCACCCCCAACGGCAGCGGCGCCAACGGCGGCACCAACGGCAACGGCTCCAACGGGTCTCACGTCGCCGGTCCCAGCTCCTACACGCGACCGCGCCCCAGCGGCAGCGCGCCGCGGCCCGAGCCGTCCCAGCAGGAGCGTCAGGTCGCCGACGCCCGCATCGCCGCCGCGGCCCGCAACGCCAGCGCCTCCAAGGTGCGCGGGGGTTCGGCCCTCTCCGGCCGTACGGCCGCGACGCCGGACCGCGGGTCCGCCGACCGCGGGACGACCGCGACGCCCGCCGACGACACCGCGGTGATCCCGGCCGTGCCGGCCCCGACCGAGGCGCCTGCCGCCCCGGCCGAGGAGACCAGCACCCCCGACAAGGGCCGGACGGTCTTCGGCCGTCGCCGGAGCCGTGGTGGGGCCAAGGGACCCGAGGAGGCCCCGCAGCCGGGCGCCGCCCAGGAGGTCGCCGTCCCGAAGGACGCCACCACGAAGGACGCCACCGCCACCACGGTCGAGAGCCCGAAGGCGGGTTCCGCGGTCGCCGCGGCGGGTGCTGCTGCCGTCACGAGCGAGACGAAGCCGACGGACGAGGCGACCGGGTCCGAGAGCCGCACCGAGTCCGCGACGAATGCCCCGGCCACCGAGGAGTCCGCCCCGCAGGAGCGCACGCTGACCTGGCGTGACCGCCTCGGCCTCGCGCCCAAGGAGCCCAAGCCCCAGCCCGTGCAGGTCCCGGAGACGGGCCCCGGCATCCCGACGGGTGCGGCGGCCGCCGCCGTCGCGGCTAGCGTCGCCGCCGGCACGGCTCCGCCCGAGACGAAGGCGTCCCCGACCGGGCCGACCACCGCGCCGCAGCCGGTCAGCCCCTACAGCCGGGTCACGCCGTCCTCGCCCGTGCCGGCGGTCAGCCCGGACACCGAGATCATCCCGGCCGTCGAGGCCGGTGCGGTCAGCCCCGCGGCTCCGGCCGCGGCCGCGACCACCCAGGCGCTCGTGACCGCCAAGCCGAAGGTCGGGGCGGCGCGCCGCACGCGCAAGGCCCGGCTCCGCCTGTCCCGCGTCGACCCGTGGTCGGTCATGAAGACCGCGCTGCTGTTCTCGATCGCGGCCGGCATCATCCTGGTCGTCGCGACGTACGGCGTGTGGTCCGTGCTGAACGCGTCCGGCCTCTTCGACGCGGTCAACGACATGGTCAAGAGCGTCGTCTCGACACCGGGCGACACCACGCCGTTCCGGATCGAGGAGTACGTCAACACCCAGAAGATCATCGGCGTCGCCGCCCTGATCGCCGTGGTCGACGTGCTGATCTTCACCGCGCTCGCGACGCTCGGCTCGTTCCTCTACAACCTCGCCGCCACCGTGCTCGGTGGCCTCGAGGTCACGCTCGCCGAGGACTGATCCCGTGGGCGCGGCCGGAGTTGGGCCGCGCCGCGAGATCGGCTAACGTTGTCCCTCGTGCGCGGCTCGCCGCGGCACGTCTCGGGCCTATAGCTCAGTCGGTTAGAGCGCTGCCCTGATAAGGCAGAGGTCAGTGGTTCAAGTCCACTTAGGCCCACCCTCCCGAGAGCCCCCGCCTCCCCGTCGTGGGAAGTGGCGCGGCGCCGCCGACTGATCGCGAGCAAGGCCTCTGGCGCGTCCGCAGCGTCCCAGCGCTGCCAGCACGGGCCGCCGGAAGGCACTCTCCTCGGCACCGACGACGGGTCCGCCGGCGGTCGTTACCAAACCGAGATCTGTGGCACACTGCTGCCGCCGCTGAGGGGTCAGCGGCGCCGGATCGAGCGCACGCTCCGTCCTCGTCCCGACGGATGGAGTCGCCATGTCCTCCCTGCACACCACGTGGCGCGCGGGCACGCCGCGCCCGGTCCTCGTGGCCCTCCTGGCCGCCGTGGCGCTCGTCGCCGGGCTGCTGGGGGCAGCGCCCGCCGCCGCAGCCGCGGACACCCGGGCTCCCGTGATCAGCAGCGTGGTGGCCCGCGCCACCAGCGCGACGAGCGCGGCGGTCTCCTGGAGGACGGACGAGGCCTCCACGTCGCAGGTCCGCTACGGCACGACCACGTCGTACGGGAGCAGCACGAGCCGGAGCACGACGCTCAGCCTCGGCCACAACCGCACGTTCAGCGGGCTGCGGGCCGGCACCAGCTACCACCTGCAGGTCCGGGCGGTCGACGCCGCCGGCAACACCGCGGCCTCGGCGGACGTCGTGATCAGGACGCCGACGGCCACGACCTTCAACCCGGGCAACCCGTCCGGCACCGCCTCCGTGCCCTCCGGCATGGGCCTCGAGGACGTCAGTCGGCCGGACCGGGTGGTCGGGACCGGCACCGCGGCCAGCTGCACGTCGGCCGCCGTCCTCGCCGCCGCGAACGCGGGCGGCGTGGTCACGTTCAGGTGCGGCTCGAGCCCGGTGACGATCACGCTGAGCCAGACCATCAAGGTGCGGAACAGCACGGCGAAGCTGGTGCTCGACGGTGGCGGCCTGGTCACGCTCTCCGGGGGCGGCACGAAGCGGATCCTCTACACCGACACCTGCGACACGTCCCTCGGCAGCGTGTCCGGCAACTGCCTCTACGCGCCGCAGGGCCCGCGGGTCACGGTCCAGAACCTCACCCTCGCCGACGGCAACGCCACGAGCGCGACGTACGTGTCGCCCGGCGACAGCGGCCAGGGCTCGAACGGCGGCGGGGCAATCTTCCAGCTCGGCGGCCGGCTCAAGGTCGTCCGCTCCGTCTTCGTCCGCAACGTCTGCGCGACCAACGGGCCCGACCTCGGCGGCGGCGCGATCCGCGTGCTCGCCCAGCACTCGTCGACGCCGAACGACCTCGACGCGTCCTACGCGGCGCGCAACCAGGACCCCGTCGCCATCGTGCAGAGCACCTTCGGCGGCACGAGCGGCCAGGGCAACCGGTGCTCGAACGGCGGCGCCATCAGCGGGTTGCGGACCCCGATCACCGTCGTCAACAGCCGGATCAGCGACAACAGCGCCGTCGGCTGCTGCGCCAACCCGGCGCACTCCGGGACCCCCGGCGGCGGCAGCGGGGGCGCCGTCTACACCGACGGCACCAGTTACGACCTCAAGATCTCGGGCACCACGATCGAGCGCAACAGCGCCAAGGCCGGTGGCAGCGCGATCTTCTACGTCAGCAACGACCGCACCGGCCACCTCTCCGTGCAGTCGTCGGTGAGCCGGAACAACACGTACGCGGCCAGCGGCTACTCCCCGAGCGACCAGCACTTCCAGAACTACCCCGGCATCTTCTTCCTGGGCAGCGGCAGCCCCAGCTTCACCGGTTCCACGATCCAGTAGGGACCTGGGCGGGCCTCCGGACCTACTGAATCCCGCCGCGGACCGCGGTGATGCGCTGCGTGTTGAACCCCAGCCAGTGCATGCGGCCGATGAACCGCGCGTGCTCGACCTTGATGCACCGGTCCATGATCACGCTCACGCCGGCGTCGGTCGCCTTCCGGGCCGCCTCGACGTTGATCACGCCGAACTGGCACCACAGCGCCTTCGCACCGATCGCGATCGTCTCGTCGACGATCCCCGGCAGGGCCGCGGGCGCACGGAACACGTTGACGACGTCGACGGGCTCCGGGATGTCCGCGAGGCTGGCGTAGCTCTGCTGCCCGAGGATCTCGTTCTCGCGCGGGTTGACCGGGATCATCCGGTAGCCGTGCCGCTGCAGGTAGTAGCCGACGAAGTGGCTGGCGCGCAGCTCGTTCGCCGACAGGCCGACGACCGCGATCGTCTTCGCCTGGTGCAGCACCCGCTGGATCTCGGTGGGGTCCTGGTACGGCTTCAGGTCGAGCTCGGAGGGAGCGGGGGAGACCGTCGTCATCGCGCCACCGCCGGGGCTGCGTGGCCGGCCGCGACGAGCGCGAACGCCTGCTCGAGGTCCCAGATGAGGTCGTCGACCGACTCGAGGCCGACGGAGAGCCGGACGGTCCCCGCCCCGACCCCGCCGGCCCGCAGCTCGTCGTCGCTCAGCTGACGGTGCGTGGTGCTGGCCGGATGGATGACCAGGCTCTTCGCGTCGCCCACGTTGGCCAGGTGCGACCAGAGCGTCAGCGCCCGAATGAGGTCCTGGCCGCCCTCGCGCCCGCCGGCGCAGTCGAACGAGAACACCGCCCCGGCCCCGCGCGGCAGGTACTTGTCGACGAGCGGCCGGTACGGGCTGCCGTGCAGCGCCGGGTGCCGGACGTTGCTCGCCAGCTCGTGGCCCTCGAGGAACTCGGCGACGGCCAGCGCGTTCGCGACGTGCCGGTCCATCCGCAGCGAGAGGGTCTCGAGGCCCTGGAGGAAGAGGAAGGCGTTGAACGGCGTCATCGCGGCGCCGAGGTCGCGCAGCGTCTCCGCACGCAGCTTCATCAGGTAGCCGTACGTCCCGAACGTCTCGTGGAACTGCAGCCCGTGGTACGCCGGCGAGGGGTCGGCGACGACCGGGAAGCGGCCGTTGGACCAGTCGAAGGTCCCGGCCTCGACGACGACGCCGCCGAGCGAGGTGCCGTGCCCGCCGATGAACTTGGTCGCGGAATGCACGACGATGTCGGCGCCCCACTCGATCGGGCGGACGAGGTACGGCGTGGTGAAGGTGCTGTCGACCATCAGCGGGAGCTCGTGCTCGTGCGCGATCGCCGCCACGGCCTCGATGTCGAGGACGTTGCCGCCGGGGTTGCCCACGGTCTCGCCGTAGAAGACCTTCGTGGTCGGCTGCACGGCCGCCCGCCAGGCGTCGAGGTCGTCGGGGTCGACCCAGGTCACGCCGACGTTCATCTTGCGGAGCACGTGCTTGAACTGGTTCACCGAACCGCCGTAGAGCGCGGAGGACGCGACGACGTGGTCGCCCGGCTCCAGCAGCGTGAACAGCGCGGCGTGCTGGGCGGCGATCCCGCTGGCGAAGGCCACCGCCCCGGCGCCGCCCTCGAGGTTCGCGACGCGCTCCTCGAAGACCGCGACCGTCGGGTTCATGATCCGCGAGTACGTGTTGCCGTACTCCTGCAGGTTGAAGTAGGCCGCCGCCGACTCCGGGTCCTCGAACACGTAGCTCGTCGTCTGGAAGATCGGCACCGCTCGGGCGCCGGTGTTCGGGTCGGGCCGCTGGCCGGCGTGGAGCTGCCGGGTGTCGAAGCCGAACGCGTGCTCGGCCTCGATCCGGTCCTGGCCGTCTGTGCTCATGCTGTCCCCTCTTCCTCTGTCGTGAGGGGGGACGACCCCCCTCGCCCCCCGGTGGGTTCCACTCGCTGGCGCTCGCGGAACCCGTCTGTCGTGAGGGGGGACGACCCCCCTCGCCCCCCGGTGGGTTCCACTCGCTGGCGCTCACGGAACCCGTCTGTCGTGAGGGGGGACGACCCCCCTCGCCCCCCGGTGGGTTCCACCCGCTGGCGCTCGCGGAACCCGTCTGTCGTGAGGGGGGACGACCCCCCTCGCCCCCCGCTGGGTTCCACCCGCTGGCGCTCGCGGAACCCGCCCAGGAAGTCGCGGATGATCGGCGTCTGCCGGGCCTCCTCCAGGAGGAAGCAGTCGTGCCCGTACGGCGCGTCGATCACGTGGAGCTCGCTCGGCCTGCCGTCGGCGAGGAGGGCCTCGTGGATCTCCCTCGACGCGTCCGGCGGGTAGAGCCAGTCGGAGCTGAACGCGATCAGCAGCGTACGTCCGGTCACCGACGCCAGCGCCCGCCGCAGGTCGCCGTCGCCGTGGTCCCGCGCGAGGTCGAAGTAGGTCAGCGCGCGGGACGTGTAGAGGTAGGTGTTCGCGTCGAAGCGGCGGACGAACGAGTCGGCCTGGTGGCGCAGGTAGCTCTCCACCTCGTACTCGGGCTCGGTGACCGTGTAGCGCACCTCGGTCCCGGTCTGCAGCCGCCGGCCGAACTTGTCGCCCAGGGCCGGCGCCGACAGGTAGGTCACGTGCCCGACCATCCGGGCGACGCCCATGCCGGCGTCGGGGGCGCGGCCGGTGCCGTGGTAGTGCCCGCCCTGCCAGTCGGGGTCGCGCAGGATCGACTCGCGGGCGATCGCGTTCCAGGCCATGCCCTGCGGCGCGAGCGCGTGCGTGCTGGCGATCGCGATGACCGCGTCCACCTGGTCGGGGTGGGTCACGCCCCACTCGAGCGCCTGCATCCCGCCGAGCGAGCCGCCGGCGACCGCGGCGAGGCGCTCGATGCCGAGGACGTCGAGGAACGCGCGCTGCGTACGGACCATGTCGGCGACGGTCACGACCGGGAAGTCCGACCCGTACGCCCGCCCCGTCGCCGGGTCGGTCGACGAGGGTCCGGTGGTGCCCTTGCAGCCGCCCAGGAGGTTCGTGGAGACGACGAAGAAGCGGTCGGTGTCGAAGGCCTTGCCGGGCCCGATCATGCCGTCCCACCAGCCCAGCGACTTGCCGCGGGCGCCGTCGCGCTCCTCGGCCGCGAACCCGTCCCGGGTGCCCTCGACCGCACCCGCCGGGGCCTCGCCGGCCGCGTGGGCGTCACCGCTCAGGGCGTGGCAGACGAGGATCACGTTGTCCCGGGCCGGGGCGAGGGTCCCGTAGGTCTCGTACGCGACGCGCACCCCCGTGAGGGTCCGCCCGCAGTCGAGGGGCAGGGGGTCCGGCAGCTCGAGCTGCTGCGTCTCGACGGTGCCGACGTTCCCCGCCGTGCTGACGGCACGCTTCGACGCCATTCCGGGAGCGTATCCGCTCCGGACGGCGGTATTGTCGACCATCCCGCTGGGGAATGTGCGGGCTCACATCGAGGGGGAACCATGACGGTGACGGACGAGAGCAGGACGGCCGACAACGGCGTCAACGTAGAGGCGCTGCTCGGGGCGCGCGAGGTGCTCAAGGGTGCGCCCGAGGCGGCGCAGTTCACCTGGCGCGCGACGTCGACCTGGACGCACGGGGTGCACAGCACGTCGAGCATCGAGAACTACTTCGGGCTCGGCCAGGAGCAGCACCACAAGACGAAGACGACGTTCGACATCGACCACCCGGAGGTCTTCGCGGCCCCGGACAACGGCATCACGCCGATCGAGTTCCTGCTCGTCGGCCTGGCCGGCTGCCTCACCGCCGGCGTCGCCTCCGTCGCGCAGAACCGCGGGATCCAGCTGCGCTCGGTCGAGGCGACCGTCGAGGGCGAGCACGACATCCGCGGGATCCTCGGCGCCGACCCGGACGTCCGCAACGGCTTCAACGACGTCAAGGTCACCTTCCACATCGACGCCGACGCGTCGAAGCAGGAGATCGAGGCCCTCGTCGCCCAGTCGCAGAAGCGCTCGGCCGTCTTCGACGCGCTGACCAACCCGACCAACGTGACCGTCGAGGTCGCCTGACCATCGAGAAGACCGAAGCGCTCGTCGTCGGCGCTGGCCACGCCGGCCTGGCGGCGAGCCACCACCTCAGCGCGCGCTCGATCGACCACGTGGTCCTCGAGCGCGGCGACGTCGGCCAGTCCTGGCGCACCGAGCGCTGGGACTCGCTGCGCCTGCTCACGCCCAACTGGCTGAACCGGCTGCCCGGGCTGCCGTACGACGGTCCGGACCCGGACGGCTACCTCGCCATGAGCGAGGTGGTCGACCTCGTCGAGCGGTTCGCGAAGGTGTCCGAGGCCCCCGTCCGGACACAGACCGCGGTCACCTCGGTCCGGCGCACGGACGCGGGTTACCGGGTGGCGACGAGCGACGGGGAGATCGACGCGCGCACCGTCGTCGTGGCGAGCGGCGCGTTCAACCGCCCCGCCGTGCCGGCCGTCAGCGCGGGCGTGCCGTCGTCGGTGCACCAGGCCACGGCGTTCGGCTACCGGAACCCGGCCTCCCTGCCCGAGGGCGGCGTCCTCGTCGTCGGCGCCTCGGCCTCGGGCGTGCAGCTCGCGGCCGAGCTGGTCCGGTCCGGACGGCCGGTGACGCTGGCGGTGGGCGAGCACGTCCGGATGCCGCGGACCTACCGCGGGCGCGACGTGCTGTGGTGGATGGACGCGAGCGGCGTGTGGGACGAGCGCTACGACTCCTTCGACGACCTCGACCGGGCCCGTCGGCTCCCGTCACCGCAGCTCGTGGGCACGGCGGCCCGCGCGACGCTCGACCTCAACGCCCTCTCCGAGCTCGGGGTCGAGCTGGTCGGGCGCCTGGCGATGGTGCGGGACGGGAAGGCCCTCTTCTCGGGCGGGCTGAAGAACGTCTTCTCCCTCGCCGACCTCAAGCTCGAGCGGCTGCTCGACTCCTTCGACGCGTACGCGACGGCCTCCGGTCGGGACGCGGAGGTCGGCCAGCCGGAGCGCTTCCCGCCGACCCGCGTGCCCGGCACCCCGCGCTGGCAGCTCGACCTGGGCAGCGGCGAGATCAGCACGGTCCTGTGGGCCACGGGCGGGCGCGCCGACTACTCCTGGCTCGACGTCGACGTCCTCGACGGCAAGGGCCGCCTCCGCCACGACGGCGGGGTCGTGGACAGCCCGGGGTTGTACGCCCTCGGCCTGCCGGTCCTGCGGCGTCGCCGTTCGACCTTCCTGCACGGCGTCGACGACGACGCCCGTGCGGTGGTCGAGCACCTCGCCGGGCACCTGTCGGCCCCGCGCTGACGGTTCCGGAGGGCCCTCGGCGGACGTCCCGTCGCCACGTAACGGGCAAGTTTCGAATTACGTAAGAATTGCGGCGAGCGAACCCGGACGCCTAGCATCCGTGTTCGGTGCCGCGATCGGTCGGCCGGCGCCCGTCACCCTGTCTGCTGCGTCCCCGCCTGGAGCCCCCGCCCATGACGTCACGCGCCCCGTCACGCCCTGGACCGCGCCGCCGCGCGGGTCTCGGCCTGGTCGTGCTCTCGCTGCTCGCCACCTGGACGGTGGCCCTGGACGCCCGGGCCGCCGCGCCCGCGGTCACCAGCCTGACCTCGGAGGGCTTCACCGGCCGCACGACCGCGGAGAACACCTGGTTCCTCCCACCCGCGTCGGGGAAGCCGAACGGCGCGTGCCTCACGGCCGGCACCGACACCACCCAGGCCCCCGTCCGGGCCTGCCGGGCGCGCGCCGTCGACAGCGGGCCGGGCACGCTCAGGCTCACGGCGAACGACCTCAACGTCGTCGGCACCGTCTACAACACGACGAGCCTCCCGACGAGCCAGGGGCTGGACGTCCGCTTCGCCAGCTACCAGTGGGCCTCCGCGCACCCCCCGGGCGCCGACGGGATCGGGTTCGTCCTCGCCGCGACCGACCCGAGCAACCCGTCACCCCCGGCGACCACCGGACCGGTCGGGGGCTCCCTCGGCTACAGCGCGGCCGCGGCCAAGGGCGCGACGCCCGCCCAGCCGGGCGTGGCGAACGGCTACCTCGGCTTCGGCCTGGACGTCTACGGCAACTTCCGCAGCTCGTCCTACGGGGGCACCGGTTGCGCGACGTCGACGTCGGCGCCGCAGAACGTCACCGTCCGCGGACCGGGCAACGGCACGTCCGGCTACTGCATCGCCGGCACCCAGCAGGTCACGGCGGGCACGCTCGACGCGCGGAGCGCGACGTCCCGCCCGGCGCCCGTGCCCGTGGAGATCGCGCTCAACCCGGCCGCCGACCCCACCACCTCGCTCGGCGGCGTGGCCGTGCCCGCGCGCAGCTGGATGATCGCCTTCACCCCGGTCGGCGGGTCCCAGCAGACGATGACCGGGGCCCTGCCGACGGCCGCCGCGCTGCAGAGCTTCGGCTATCCCGCCTCCTACTACGACCCGGACACCGGCCTGCCCTACCAGCTGACCTTCGGCTGGTCCGCCTCCACCGGCGGCAACGACGAGATCCACGAGATCAACAACCTGGTCTCCTCCACGCTGAACGGCCAGCTGCCGGACCTCGACGTCGGCCTCAGCGACAACCAGGGCGGCGCGCTGCTCGCCGACAGCCCGGCGGTCCTCACCGTGACGCCCACCCTCGACCCGACGCAGGGCCCCGAGAACCGCCCGGTGACCGTCACCACGACCTTCCCGGCGGGACTGACCCCGACCACCCCGACGAGCGCCGGCTACGCGTGCTCGACCGCCGGCCAGGTCGTCACCTGCACCCACACGCCGACGTCGCCGATCGAGCCCGGCCAGGCGCTGCCGGTGCTGGACGTGCCCGTGCAGGTCGGGTCCGTCACCACGTCGGGGCTGAGCGTCAAGGCGCTGGTCTCGTCCACCGACGCTAACCCGGCGCAGGCCACGCGCGGGGTGTCGGTCGTCGGCTTCGGCGCCCGGGCGACGCCCGCCCGGACCGCGTACGGGTCCCCGGCCACGCTCTGGGCGACGGGCCTGCCTCAGGACGCTACGGGGGTGCTGACCTTCGCCTCGGGCGGCACGACCTGGTGCACCACCGAGCTGCCGACCACCTCGTGCGACGCGCCCGCGCTGCTGGAGCCGGGGACCTACCCGGTGCTGGTCACGTACGGCGGGGACGCCGCCTACACGTCCCGGAGCGCGTCCACCTCCCTCGAGGTGACGCGGGCGGCGCCCGGGCTGACGGCCGGCGTCAGCGCCGAGCGCGTCGCGTACGGGACGCCCGTCGTGCTCTCCTACGGCGGCCTGCCCGCGGCGGCCACCGGCTCGGTCACCTTCACCGCGGGCGGGACGACGCTGTGCGTCGTCGACGACGTCACGACGGCCTCGAGCTGCGGCACCTCCTCCGGCCTCGACGTCGGGTCCTACCCGGTCACGGCGCGCTACTCCGGGGACGCGCGCTTCGCCGCGACCACGGCGACCACGTCCTTCTCGGTCGCGCTGGCGCCCGTCGACCTGCACGCGGCAGTCAGCCAGGAGACGGTCCCGTACGGCGCCGGCGACACCCTGTCCGTCGCCGGGCTGCCGGCCGACGCCACCGGCACGGTGCGCTTCGTCGACGCCGAGGGTGCTCTGCTCTGCGGGATCGACGACGTCGCCGTCACGGGCAGCTGCCAGATCCCGACGGGCACCGACACCGGCACGTACGCGGTCACCGCGCGCTACTTCGGCGACGCCCGTCATGCGCCGGCCGAGGCCGGCACGACCTTCACGGTCGTGCGGGCGGCGACGGCGCTGGTCGCCGCGGTCAGCGACCCCTCGGTGCCGTTCGGCACGACCAGCACCCTCTCCTTCAGCGGGCTGCCCGCCGCCGCGACCGGGACCGTGACCTTCACCTCCGGCGCGCGGACCCTCTGCGTGGTCGACGTCGACGAGGCCGCCAGCTGCGCGTCCCCCGACGACCTGGGCCGCGGCGAGCACCCGGTCACCGCGGCGTACGGCGGCGACCGTCACCACGAGCCGTCGAGCGCCACCACCGCGCTGACGGTGACGGCGGCCGGTTCGCCGAGCTTCGCGGCCGCGGTCTCCGACCCCACCCCGACGTACGGGACGCCGGACACGCTGTCGTTCAGCGGGCTCGTGCCCGGCGCGACCGGGTCGGTCCGGTTCACCGCGGGCGGTCGGACCCTGTGCGAGGTCGCCGACGTCACCGCGGCCAGCAGCTGCACGACCGCCGCGGACCTGGACGCGGCCGGCTACGACGTGACCGCCGCCTACTCCGGCGACGACGACCACGACGCGGCCTCGGCCGCCGTGGCCTTCGAGGTCCGGCCCGCCGCCACCACGCTGTGGGCCGCGGTCGCCGCCGACCCGCTCGACCACGGCCTGGCCCAGACGCTGTCGTTCGGCGGGCTCCCCGGGGCCGCGACCGGCCCGGTCAGGTTCACCGACGCGTCCGGCGCCGTGCTCTGCCGGGTGCCCGACGTCACCGCCGCGAGCAGCTGCTCGACGTCGGCGACGCTGCGCAGCGGTGCGTACGCGGTGACGGCCCGCTACCCCGGCGACCCGAACCACCGGGGCTCGAGCGCGGACGCGGCGTTCGTCGTGCGGAAGGCCGCCACCGCGCTGACGGCCGGGACCAGCGCGGCCGAGGTGCCGTACGGGACGGCGGAGACGCTGAGCCACGGCGGCCTGCCCGCGGCGGCCACGGGGGCCGTGACCTTCTCGGCGGGGGACCGGGTCCTCTGCACGGTCGAGGACGTGACCGCGGCCGACAGCTGCTCGGCCCCGGGCGGCCTGCCGGTCGGACCGTACGAGGTGACCGCGACCTACGCCGGCGACGCCGAGCACGAGGGGTCGACCGCGACCACGCGCTTCGTCGTGACCCTCGCGCCGACGGACCTCTCGGCGTCGGTGGGACGGCCGACCGTCCCCTGGGGGAGCGCCGAGACGCTGGGGTTCGGTGGGCTGCCGGTCGGCGCCACGGGCCGCGTGACCTTCGCCGCGGACGGCGTCACGCTCTGCACCGTGGAGGACGTGACGGCGGCGTCGACCTGCACGGGCGCCGCCGGGCTCGCGACCGGCCGCTACGCCGTGACCGCGACGTACGGCGGCGACGAGCGCTTCGCCGGGTCCACGGCGACGACGTCCTTCACCGTCGAGCGGTCCCAGCCGGCGCTCGACCTCACCACCAGCACGGCCGGCGTCCGCTACGGCACCGCCGCGACGCTGACGTTCGGCGGGCTGCCGCCGACGGCGACGGGGAGCGTGGTCTTCACGTCGCGCGGTCGCACGCTGTGCACGGTGCCCGACGTGACGCTCACCCGGGCCTGCGCGACGGCCGACGACCTCGCCGTCGGCGTCTACCCGGTGCTCGCGACGTACGGCGGCGACGAGCGCTTCGCGCCGGTCACGGCCTCGACGGGGTTCAGCGTCGTGCCGGTGGCCACCTCCCTGGTGGTGAGCCCGCGGACACCCCAGGTCACCCACGGCTCCGCGCAGGCGCTGCTCGTCTCCGGCCTGCCCGCGGGCGCGGGCGGCACGGTCACCTTCACGTCGGGCGACCGGGCCCTCTGCGAGGTGCGTCTGGGCGGGCCCGCCGGAACGGACCGGTGCGAGACGGGTTCCGACCTCCCGGTCGGCACCTACCCCGTGCGTGCCGTCTACTCCGGCGACGCGAGCCACGAGGCCAGCGAGGCGTCGACCACGTTCGACGTCGTCCGCAGCACCGTCGCGGGCTTCACGGCGACGGTCGAGCCGGGCCGGACCACGTACGGCGTACCCGTGACCCTCGCGTACGCCGGCCTGCCGCCCGGCGCCGGCGGGACGGTCCGCTTCACGGTCGACGACGCGGACGGGGCGCTGCTGTGCTCCGTCGTGGTCGGCGACGACGACCGCTGCCGCACCCCCGCGTCGCTGGAGCCGGGCGGCTACGCCGTGCTCGCCACCTACTCCGGCGACGCCGGGCACGAGCCGGCCGCCGTCCCGCTCGAGCTCACCGTGGCGAAGGCCCCGACCCAGGTCGAGGGCGACCACGAGGGCGACGCCGTCGCCGGCTCGGACGTGGTCCTGGTCGTCGGGTCCCTGCCGGACGGCGCGACCGGGACCGTCGTGCTCAGCAGCGGCGGCACCGCGCTCTGCACGGTCGCCCTGCCCGCGACGCGCTGCACGACCACCGCGCTGACGGCGGGCACGCAGACCGTCCGGGCGGACTACTCCGGCGACGACCGCTACGAGGCGTCGACCGCCACGTTCGACGTCGAGGTCGCCGCTCCGGGGGAAGACGACAGCCCGGGCGGGGACGATCCCGGCGGGGACGGTTCGGGTAGCGGTGCCGGTTCGGGCGGCACGGACCCGGTCAGCGACGGACCGGGCAGCACCGACCACCACGGCTCCCTGGCCTCCACGGGTGGACCGGCCGCCGCCCTGCTCGTGGGCGGGCTGCTGCTGCTGGCCGCCGGTTCCGGCACGCTGTCACTCGGCCGGCGGCGGTCTCCCCGTCGGTGAGGCCCGCACGTCCCCCCGACAGCGATGAGGATCGCGCACCGATGCCGGTGGACGATCCTCATCGTTGACGGACCCGACCTCAGAGCGGGGTGACGTACGCCCCGCTGATGCCGCCGTCGACGAGGAACGTGCTCGCGGTGACGAAGCTCGACTCGTCGGAGGCGAGCCAGAGGACGGCGTTCGCGATCTCCTCGGGTTCCGCGAACCGGCCCATGGGCACGTGCACGAGCCGGCGGGCGGCCCGCTCGGGGTCGGAGGCGAAGAGCTCCTGCAGGAGCGGGGTGTTCACCGGGCCGGGGCACAGCGCGTTGACGCGGATGCCCTGGCGGGCGAACTCGACGCCCAGCTCGCGGCTCATCGAGAGCACGCCGCCCTTGGAGGCGGAGTAGGAGATCTGCGACGTCGCCGCGCCCATGACCGCGACGAACGACGCGGTGTTGATGATCGACCCGCGGCCCTGCTCGATCATGTGCGGCAGCGCGGCCTTGCAGCAGAGGTAGACCGACGTCAGGTTCACCTCCTGCACGCGACGCCACGCGTCGAGGCCCGTGACCAGGATCGAGTCGTCGTCGGGCGGGGAGATGCCCGCGTTGTTGAACGCCACGTCGACCGAGCCGTACGTGTCCTTGGCCGCCGCGAACAGCGCCTCGACCCCCTCGGGGTCGGTCACGTCGGTCCGGACGAAGATCCCGCCGAGCTCGGCGGCCACCTCGGGCCCACGCCGCTCGTCGAGGTCACCGACGACCACGTGCGCGCCCTCGCTCGCGAGCCGGCGCGCCGACGCCAGGCCGATGCCGGAGCACCCTCCGGTGACGACCGCCGTACGGCCCTCGACGCGGCCCTCTCGTTCCACCACTGCTCTCCCTGCCTCTCGTTGATGACTCGTTGCTGACGTCTACGCACCCGCCTCCGGCACGAGGCGTACCTTGCCCGACCGCGCGCACCCTGCAGGGTGCGCCTCGACGAACAAGGTGCGCCTCGTGGTCGAGGCGGGCGGGATGACGCGTCAGGACTGGCTGAAGAAGACGTTCTTGGTCTCGGTGAACGCGTCGGGCGCGTCCGGTCCGAGCTCGCGGCCGAGGCCCGACTGCTTGTAGCCGCCGAACGGCGTCCAGTAGCGGACCGAGGAGTGCGAGTTCACGCTGAGGTTGCCCGACTCGACCGCCCGGGCGACGCGCAGCGCGCGGCCGACGTCGCGGGTGAAGATCGACCCGGACAGGCCGTAGTCGCTGTCGTTCGCGAGCGCGACGGCCTCGGCCTCGTCCTCGAACCCGAGCACGGCGACCACCGGGCCGAACACCTCCTCGCGCCACACCGGCTGCTGCGTCGACGAGGCGAGGACGACGGTCGGCGGCACCCAGAAGCCGGGCCCGTCCGGCGTCGTGCCGGCGAAGGCGACGTCGACGCCGTCGAGGTAGCCGCGTACGCGGTCGCGCTGGCCCGCCGAGATCAGCGGCCCCATCTGCGCGTCCTCGAAGGTCGGGTCGTCGACGACGAACGAGGCGAGCGCGGCCTGGAACCGTTCGAGGAACTCGTCGCGCACCGAGTTCTGCACGAGGATCCGCGACCGCGCGCAGCAGTCCTGCCCGGCGTTGTCGAAGACGCCGCCCGGCGCCGCGGCGGCCGCGGCGGCCACGTCCGCGTCGGCGAAGACGATGTTCGCGCTCTTGCCGCCGAGCTCGAGGGTGCAGCGCTTGACCTGCTCGGCGCAGCCGCGGAGCACCTGCTTGCCGACCTTCGTGGAGCCCGTGAACGCGACCTTGCGGACCAGCGGGTGCGTGACGAACCGCTCGCCGACGACCGGCCCGCGTCCGGGCAGCACGGTGAACACACCCTCCGGCAGCCCGGCCTCGAGCGCGAGCTCGGCGAGCCGCATCGCCGACAGCGGCGTCAGCTCGGCCGGCTTGAGGACGACCGTGCAGCCCGCGGCCAGGGCGGGCGCGAAGCCCCACGAGGCGATGAGCATCGGGAAGTTCCACGGCACGATCAGCCCGACGACGCCGAGCGGCTCGTGGAACGTCACGTCGATCCCGCCGGGCACGGGGATCTGCCGTCCGAACTGCCGCTCCGGCGCGCCCGCGTAGTACTCGAGGACCCGGGCGACCTGGTCGGCCTCCCAACGGGCGTTGCCGACGACGTGCCCGGCGTTGCGGACCTCGAGGTCGGCCAGCTCGTCGACGTGCGCCTCGACCGTGCGGGCGAACGACCGCAGCAGCCGGGCGCGGTCGCTCGGGGCGACGTCGCGCCAGGCGGGGAACGCCTCGGCCGCACGCTCGATCGCGGCGTCGGTCTCCGCGAGCGAGGTCAGGGCGACGGTGGTGATGACCTGCTCGGTCGCCGGATTGACGACGTCCCAGGTGTCGGGGGTGTCCAGGGTGGTGCTCACAGCGGTGTCTTCGTCCTCACATGCGTTCGAAGCTGCGGCGCAGCTCCCAGTCGGTCACGGCGGCGTCGAAGGCGGTCAGCTCGACCTCGGCCATCCGCGTGTAGTGGTCGACGACCTCGTCGCCGAAGCAGGCGCGCGCGACCGCCGAGGAGCTGAACGCGTCGCGGGCGTCGCGCAGCGTCTGCGGCACCTTCGGGTGGTCGGACTCGTACGCGTTCCCGACCAGCGCCGGCCCGAGCTCGAGGCCCTCGTCGATGCCGTGCAGCCCGCCGGCGATCATGGCCGCGATCGCCAGGTAGGGGTTCACGTCGCCGCCCGGGACCCGGTTCTCGAGCCGGGCGCCCTTGCCGTGGCCCACGAGGCGTACGGCGCAGGTGCGGTTGTCCTCGCCCCAGGCGATCGTCGTCGGCGCGAACGACCCGGCGGCGAAGCGCTTGTAGGAGTTGACGTTCGGCGCGTAGAGCAGCGTGAAGTCGGCCATGGTGGCCAGCAGCCCGGCGATGAAGGCCTCGTACTCCTTCGTCCGCCTGCCCTCGGACCAGAACGTCGTCGACCCGTCCGCCCCGCGCAGCGAGAGGTGCACGTGGCACGACGAACCCTCGCGCTCGTTGTACTTGGCCATGAAGGTCAGCGACTGGCCGCGGTTGGCGGCGATCTGCTTGGCCGCGGTCTTGTAGACGGCGTGGTTGTCGGCGGTGGTGAGCGCGTCGGCGTAGAGGAAGCCGATCTCGTGCTGACCGAGGTTGCACTCGCCCTTGGCCGACTCGACGTCCATCCCCGCGGCGTACATGGCGTTGCGGATCTCGCGGAGCAGCGGCTCCGCGCGACCGCCACCGAGGATCGAGTAGTCGACGTTGTACTGGTTCACCGCGACGAGGTCGCGGTAGCCCGAGCTCCAGGCGTCCTCGTACGACGTCTGGAAGGCGATGAACTCCAGCTCGGTCCCGGCCAGGGCGACCAGGCCGCGCTCGGCCAGCCGGTCGAGCTGCGTGGTCAGCATCGTGCGCGGCGACTGCGGCACGGGGGAGTGGTCGAGCTGCACGAGGTCGCACTGGACCATCGCGGCGCCGGGCTCGTACGGCAGCCGGCGCAGCGTCGCGAGGTCGAGGGCGAACTCGAGGTCGCCGTAGCCCGACTCCCACGAGGTGAGCGCGTAGCCGGGGACCGTGTTCATGTCGACGTCCACGGCGAGCAGGTAGTTGCAGCCCTCGGTGCCCTGCCCGAGGACGTGCTCGAGGAAGTACGCCGCGTGCATGCGCTTGCCCTGCAGGCGGCCCTGCATGTCGGTCAGCGCGACGACGACGGTGTCGATGTCGCCGCGCGCGACCTCCGCACGCAGGGCGTCGACGCTGAGGTAGCGGTCGTTGGGCGGCTGGCGGGTCGCGGTGCTCACGGTGTCGTCCTCGTCCGGGTCGTCGTCGTGCGGATCATGGGTGACGTCCTCATCTCAGCAACCCTCGCAGCAGGGCGGCGGTGTCGTCGCAGTGCTCCTCCATCGCGCGGCGAGCCCGTTCCGGCTCGCGGGCCTCGACCGCGGCCACGATCTCCGCGTGCTGCGCGCTCGAGTGCTCGATGTTCACGGGGAGGACGGGGATCGCCAGCAGCATCTCGTGCACCGCGGCCTGGACCTGCGTGACGGCGTCGACGAGGTAGGCCGAGCCGGTCAGCGCGGCGATGGCCAGGTGCAGCCGGGAGTCGGCCTGGCGGTGCTCGGCCGGGTTCTGCGCGGACCGCACCCGCTCGTGCGCGGCCCGGAGCTCCTCGAGGTCGGTCGCCGAGCGACCCACCGTGGAGGCCACGAAGCACGCGCCCGGCTCGACCACCCGACGGAACACGAGGGCGTCGAGCAGCTCGGGTCGCCGCAGCGCCGAGGCTCCGGTCGGGTCGCCCGGCTCGCTGCCCGGCGTCGGCGGCTCGTGGTCCACCACGCTCCCGCCCCCGCGGCCGCGGGTGGTGCGCACCATCCCGGCCTCGCGCAGCGCCGCGATCGCCTCGCGCACGGTGGCGCGGGAGACGCCGAGGAGGCCGGCGAGCTCGCGTTCCGGGGGCAGCGTGCTGCCGTACGGGTAGACGCCGAGGCGGATGGCCGTGGCCAGGCGCTCGACGCAGCTCTCGAACGTCGGCCGCCCGCCCGGGGCCTGCTCGCCGCCCGACCGGCCCCGCGACGCCGTCAGGACGTCGTGGGCCAGCTGGTCGCGATCGCTCACCCGGCGTCCGGGGTCGTGACGGCCTCGTCCCGACGGGCGGCGTCCTGGGCGGGGCCGTTCATGAAGGTCTTCTTGCCCTTGACGTGCCAGCTGACGAACGCGAACGCCAGCACCACGAGCACCGCGACCGGCGCGTAGTTGAACGTGCTGACGTCCACCGGGGAGACCGGCGGCAGGACGAAGAGGATGCAGATGATCACGACCCAGACGACCGCGACCCAGCCGATCAGCGCGCTCCAGCGGCCGAGGTTCCAGGGGCCGGGGACGAAGTCGGAGTTGAGCCGGCGCAGCAGGACCGGGATGACGTACGCGATGTAGAGCCCGATGACCGCGATCGAGGTGACCGCGAAGTACGCCGTCGAGCTGACCAGGGCGGGCGAGGCCAGGATGATCGACAGGACCACGCAGAGCCAGATCGAGTTGGTCGGGGTGCCGGTGCGCGGGTTGACCTTGGCCCAGAGGCGCGAGCCCGGCAGCGCGTTGTCGCGGGAGAACGCGTACGACATGCGCGAGTTCGCGGTGACCGAGGCCATGCCGCAGAAGAACTGGGCGACGCAGACGATGAACAGCAGGAACTTGGCCACGCCGGGGCTGTTCAGGGAGTCGAGGAAGATCTGCGCGGGCGGCAGGCCGGTGGACGACTCGGACAGCTTGGCCAGGCCCTCCTCGCTGCGGTCCGTGATCGCGGCGGTGATCGAGTAGAGCAGGACGAAGCCGCCGATCACCGAGACGAGCACGCTCGTGACGATGCCGCGCGGGGCGGCCTTGGCGGCGTTCTTGGTCTCCTCCGCCACGTGGGCCGAGGCGTCGTAGCCCGTGTAGGTGTACTGCGCCATCAGCAGGCCGAGGAGGAAGACGTACGGGGTGAAGCTCCAGCCCGTCTCGTTGTGGAAGCCCGTCAGGGTCCACGACACCGACTGGTGCTTCTCGGGCAGGATCCACAGCGCGCCGACGATGATCAGCACGCCGCCGACGTGCCACCAGGCGGAGACGCTGGACAGCAGGCTGACGAGGTTGACGCCGAAGACGTTCAGCAGCGCGTGGACCACGATGATGATCACGAACAGCCCGAACGTCAGCGGGGCGGTGGCCTCGACGCCCCAGACCAGGTTCATGAACGCCATCCACGTGGTGGCGCAGCCGAAGTCGATCGCCGCGGTGACCGCGAC
This sequence comes from Microlunatus spumicola, assembly GCF_039536445.1. NCBI lineage: Bacteria > Bacillati > Actinomycetota > Actinomycetes > Propionibacteriales > Propionibacteriaceae > Microlunatus > Microlunatus spumicola. Next base: position 586,318 of record NZ_BAAAYR010000002.1, read on the forward strand.
CTCCCCCAGGAAGTTGAACCAGCCGGTGAACCAGGCCCACTCGCGGCGGTTCTTCTTCGCGAGCCGTCCGGCCCAGAAGTAGAGGCCGCCCGCGGTCGGGTAGCGCGAGCACACCTCGGCCATCGCGGCGGCGACGGCGAGCACGAGGACGCCGACGATCAGCCAGCCCAGCACGAGCGTGGACGGACCGCCGGAGCGGAGCGCGATCCCGTACGAGGTGATGCACCCGGCGAGGATCGAGATGATCGAGAACGAGACGGCGAAGTTCGAGAACCCCGACATCCCGCGGTGGAGCTCCTGGGTGTAGCCCAGCTCGGCGAGGGCTCTGGCGTCCTCGTCGAGGGCGGCGTCCACGGGGTCGACCTGCTTGGGCGTGCTCGTCATCGGCGGTTCCGTCTCGGGCGGCGGGATGGTGCCGATGATCTTGTCGGAGTCCGAGCGCCGCCGTCAATGGTCAGACCTCAGACCTTTTGGCGCCTTGGAGTCAGGAGGGTTCCCCGCGGTAGGTGCCGAAGGACCAGAAGTTGCCCTCGGGGTCGGTCATCACGAACTCGTGGCTGCCGTAGCCGGTGTCGGAGGGCGGACGCGTGATCGTGACGCCCGGGGCGTCCCGCACCCGGTCGTGCACCTCGTCCACGTGGTCGGTGACGACGTAGATGCTGGCGATCCCAGGGGCGACGCCGGAGGTCTCGCGGCGGCTGCCGAGCATCACGCCGCCGCCCTCGGGCCAGTCGAGCTGGGCGTGCGCGACCAGCTCGCCCTCGGGGTAGACGGCCGTCCGACGGAACCCGACGACGTCGACGAGGAAGTCGATCATGGCGTGGGCGTCGTCGGCCTGGAACGCCGGCCAGACGGTCGGGGCGGGGGTCCGGGTGGTGGTGCCGTTCGTCTGCGTGGTCATGGCTCAAGCCTCACCGTTGCGGTGGCCGCCGGCTTGAACGTTCCGGAGCTCTTCGGCCAGCCACCCGGTGGGGCTCGTGCCGAGGTGCGCGCGGAACTCGCGGTCGAGGTGCGACTGGTCCGCATAGCCGGCCTCCGTGGCGAGGGCGGCGAACGTGACCGGGCGCCCGGTCCGGACCGACGCCGTCAGGCGCCCCATCGCCGCGTCGAAGCGGACCAGCCGCGCGACCCGCTTGGGGGAGAGCCCGAGCTCGGTGGAGAACAGGGTGCCGAGGTGGCGGTGGCTCAGCGCGACGTGCCGGGCGAGCCCGTCCAGGCGCTCCCGGCCCCCGGTGCGCCGCAGCCAGCGCCACGCCTCCGCGAGCTCGGGGCGGACCGAGGCCGAGGCGGGCGCGCGCTCCACCCGGTCGCGGACGTACGCCTCGAGCACGACGAACCGCTCGGGCCAGGTCGGCGTCTCGACCAGGCGCTGCCGCAGGGCCTCGACCTGCGGCCCGAGCACGTCGACGCCGGAGACGCGACCCTGGTCGAGCTCGGACGTCCGCACGCCCAGCAGCCGGCGCGCGGCCAGCGGGTGCACGGTCAGCTGGATGCCCGCCTGCCGCCGCGGCATCCGGACGAACGCCGCCCGGGTGTGCAGCGGCCCGAGGACCACGTCCTCGCGGCGCTCGGCCGCCGTGCCCAGGTCCGCCTCGTCCTCCGACCACACCACCGGACCGTCGAGGCTGAGGATGAACGTCAGCCACGGCGCCGGGACGCCGCGGTGCAGCGCCTCCTCCGACGCCGTGCTCGCGTAGCCGACCGTGCTCCCCAGGACGCCGGGGAGCAGGTCGGCGTGCGCGTACGACGAGGTGCCGACCGCCTCCGCGCTCACTCCCTCATCGTCGTGGCTGAGGAGCGTTCTGACTAGGCGGACAGCTCCTTCACCAGCGCCTCGCCGAAGGCGGGGATGTCGTCGGGCTTGCGGCTGGTGATGAGGACGAAGGGGTCCATCGGGCAGCGGAACACCTCTTCGTCGCGCCAGTCGCCGCCCGCGTTGGCGATGTCGGTGTGCAGCGACGGCCAGCTCGTCAGCGTCTTGCCGCGCACGACGCCCGCCTCGACGAGCGTCCACGGGCCGTGGCAGATCGCGCCGACCGGCTTGCCGCTCTCGGCGAAGCGCCTCACGAACCCGACCGCGTCCTGGTCCAGGCGCAGCTTGTCGGGGTTCGTCGTCCCGCCGGGCAGCACCAGCAGGTCGTAGTCGGCCGGGTCGGCGTCGCTCACCGCGAGGTCCGCGTCGAACGTGTCGCCCTTCTCGACGTCGTTGTTGAACGCCTGGATGATGTCCTTCTCGGGGGCCAGCAGCACGACCCGGGCGCCGGCCTCGATCAGCGCGTCGCGCGGCCCGGTCAGCTCGACCTGCTCCACGCCCGCGTTCGCCATCAGGAACGCCACCGTGCGTCCGCTCAGCTCGTCCGCCATGTTCGTCGGTCCTCTCGTCGATGGAAGTGCTCTCGAGGTGGGTTACCCAGATCGGCGCGCAGCCCGCCGGAACTGTCAGAGGTCGTCGCCAGACTGGGTGGGTGAGCACCACGACCGCACCACCGCTGCTCGACGTCCGGCGGATCTACGCCGAGCCGGCAGCCCTGGCCTCCCCGCGCGGCCAGCAGGTCGTCGGCCGCTGGCCGGGCGCCGAGCTCGTGGAGGTCGCCAGCCACTGGCAGATCCCCGAGCTGCACGGCGACGAGGCCAACGTGCGGCGCTGGGTCCGGATCAAGCGCGAGGCGCTCGTCCTGGGCGTCCTCAAGTCGCTGCGGGCGCGGCCGAACGGGCGCTCGGCCGACTTCATCGCGCCGTCGACGAGCAACGGCTGCGCGATGGCCTGCGCCTACTGCTACGTCCCGCGGCACAAGGGCTACAGCAACCCGGTCACGGTCTTCACGAACATCGAGCAGATCACCGGCTACCTCGCCCGCCACGTCCGGCGGCAGGGGCCGAAGACCGAGCCCAACCAGTGCGACCCGACCGCCTGGGTCTACGACCTCGGCGAGAACAGCGACTGCAGCGTCGACGCGCTGATCAGCGACAACGTGGCCGACCTCGTGGCCACGTTCCGCGGGCTGCCGGACGCCAAGGCGTCCTTCGCGACCAAGTACGTGAACCGCGACCTCCTGACCTGGGACCCGCAGGGGCGGACGCGGGTGCGCTTCTCGCTGATGCCGGAGGCGACGGCGAAGCTGCTCGACATCCGCACCAGCCCGGTGGCGGAGCGGCTGGCCGCGATCGACGACTTCGTCGAGGCGGGCTACGAGGTGCACGTGAACTTCTCGCCGGTCGTGGTCGAGGACGGCTGGCTGGCCCGCTGGGCCGACCTGCTCGACGCGCTCGGCGACGCGACCTCCGAGGCCACCAAGGCCCAGCTGGCCTGCGAGGTCATCTTCCTCACGCACAACGAGCAGCTGCACGAGGTCAACCTCGGCTGGCACCCCAAGGCCGAGGACCTGCTCTGGCAGCCGGCGATCCAGGAGCCGAAGCGCTCCCAGAACGGCGCCGTGAACGTCCGGTACGCCTGGCGCGACAAGCAGCGCCACGTCGAGCAGCTGCTGGCGCTGATCGCCGAGCGGGCGCCCTGGTGCACCGTCCGCTACGCCTTCTGAGCCCGCCCCTTAGCCTGAGCCGGTGACCGACGACGTCCAACGGTTCCGGGCCGCGCACGTCGTCACCCCGGGCGGGGTGCTCGACGACGCCGTCGTGGAGGTCCGGGGCGACCGCGTCGCCGCGGTCTACCCGAACAACGGCGACGAGCGCGCCGAGCGCCTGGGCGGCTGGGTCGTCCCCGGCTTCGTCGACCCGCACGTGCACGGCGGGGGCGGCCACGACTACGCGTCGGGCGACGCCGAGGAGATCCTCGTGGCGCGCGACTTCCACGCCGCCCACGGCACGACCACGACCTTCGCGAGCCTCGTCGCCGCCCCGCTCGAGGACCTCGAGGCCCAGCTCGGCGTGCTCGCCGACCTCGTCGAGGACGGGCAGCTGGCCGGGATCCACCTCGAGGGCCCGTTCCTCTCGCCCGACCAGGCGGGGGCCCACGAACCGGCCTTCCTCCGTCCGCCGCACCCCGCGGCGGTCGAGCGCCTGCTCGACGCGGGCCGCGGGCACCTCCGCATGGTCACCCTCGCACCCGAGCTGGACGGCGGGATCGACGCCGTACGCCGCCTCGTCGCCGCGGGCGTGCACGTCGCGGTCGGCCACACGACCGCCGACGACGACCTGGTGGCCCGCGCGCTCGACGCGGGCGCCGACGTCGGCACCCACGTCTTCAACGCCATGCGGCCCGTCCACCACCGTCGTCCCGGACCGGTCCCGCGGCTGCTGACCGACCCGCGGGTCGCGGCCGAGCTCATCGCCGACGGCTTCCACGTGGTCGAGGAGGTGCTCCGGATGGCGCTCGCCGCGGCCGGGCCGGACGGCGTCGTGCTCGTCACCGACGCGATGGTCGCGGCCGGGATGCCCGACGGTCCGTACCGCCTCGGCAGCCTCGACGTCCGCGTCGTCGACGGCCAGGCGCGCCTCGTCACCGAGGACGGGACGCCCGGCTCGATCGCCGGCTCCACGCTGACCACGGCGCAGGCCTTCGCGCGGGTCGTCGCCATCACCGGCGACCTGGCGGCGGCCGCCCGCGCCGCCTCCACGAACGCCGCCCGGCACTTCGGGCTCGACGCCGGCACGGTCGAGGCGGGCGGGCCCGCCGACCTCTGCCTGGTCGACGACGACGGCGGCCTGCAGCGCGTGATGCGCCGGGGCCGCTGGCTGGAGACCGCGTGACCGGCCCGGTCGAGGTCGACGTCCGCGCAGCGCTGGCGGCCGGAGACCTGCCGCAGCGGGTGGACGCGCTCGGCTTCAGCGCCGAGGACGCCGCCGAGGTCCGGGCGGCCGCCGCCCGCGTCCTCGACCGCCCGGACGACCTCGCCGCCGTGGAGCAGGCGGCCGGACGACTCGTCGCCGGCGTCGGCGTCCTGCCCCCGCGGGACGGAACGGCCGTGTGGCAGGGGCTGCCGGCCGACGACCAGGGCGTGCTGCCGTTGCTCGCGCTGCTGGCGACGGCCCCGGTCGTGGCCCGCTTCCACGCGAGCCGGGGCGTCCCGGCCGACGTCTCGGCGGCGACGCTCGCCGACCTGGGCCAGCAGACCCGCGTGCACCGGCTCGTGCACGGCGGCTTCGGGCTCGGGACCCACGCGTGGGAGGCGGGCTACGTCTGGTCGGGCGCGCTCTACCGGCTCGGGCGGCTGCAGTTCGACCTCGAGCGGCAGGCCACCGTCGACGGGACGGACCAGGAGTGGGTGCTGTCCACCCACATCCCGCGCGGCGAGCGGCTGCGGCCCGCGGACGTCGACGCCTCGCTCGCCGCGGCCCTCCCGTTCTTCGCCGCGCACTTCGCGGAGGTCCCGGCCCAGGACGTCCACTGCCGCAGCTGGATGCTCGACGCCCGCATCCCCGACCTGCTGCCCGGGTCCAACCTGGCGGCGTTCCAGCAGCGCTGGCGGACGTACGGGATGCCCGGCCTCGGCGACGAGGACGCGCTGTTCTTCGGCTTCGCCCGCCGGGACGCACCCGACCTCCAGACGGTGCCGGCCGAGACGTCGCTGCAGCGGGCCATCGCGTCGGTCTGGCGTTCCGGGAACCACTGGCTCGTGGTCGACGGACGGCTCGCTCGATGACGACGCCGACGAGCACCGGGGTCGACGTGCTGCCCACGCTGCTGCCCGGCTTCTCCGGCACCACGCTCCCGGACTGGGTCCGGCGCCGGCTACGGGAGGGCCTCGGCGGCGTGTGCCTGTTCGCACGGAACATCACGGACCACGACCAGCTCGCTGCCCTGAACGCGGAGATCCTCGCGGCCAACCCGCGCGCCGTCGTCGCCCTCGACGAGGAGGGCGGTGACGTCACCCGGCTCTTCGCCGACGTCGGCTCGCCCTACCCCGGCAACGCGGTGCTCGGCCGCCTCGACGACCTGGCGGCGACCGAGGCCGTCGCGGCGGAGGTCGGGCGGGCGCTGCGGCGTACGGGCTGCACGCTCACCTTCGCGCCCGACGTTGACGTGAACAACGACCCCGACAACCCGGTCATCGGCGTCCGCAGCTTCGGCGACGACGCCGTCCTCGTCGCCCGGCACGGTGCCGCGTGGACGCGCGGGGTCCAGGCCACCGGGATCGGGGCGACGGCCAAGCACTTCCCGGGCCACGGCGACACCGCCACCGACTCGCACCTGTCGCTGCCGGTCGTGGACCGGTCGCTCGACGAGCTGCGGGAACGCGAGCTCGTGCCGTTCGCGGCGGCGGTCCGGGCCGGGACGGTCGCGGTGATGACCTCCCACATCCTCCTGCCGCAGGTCGACCCGGACGTGCCGGCGACCTTCAGCCGCGCGGTGGCGACGGGGCTGCTGCGCGAGGAGCTCGGGTTCACGGGGGTGCTGGTCACCGACGCCCTCGACATGGCCGGCGCCTCGAGCCCTGGGGGCACCCCGGAGAGCGCGGTGCGCGCGCTTGCCGCCGGCTGCGACCTGCTCTGCCTGGGCAACGACAACACCGACGCGCAGGTCGAGGCGATCGTGCGGGCCGTACGCGCGGCGGTGGCCGACGGGAGCCTGGACGCCGGCCGCGTCGCCGAGGCGGTCGGGCGGGTGCACGCGATGGCCGACACCCTGACCGCGGCGCGGGCCGCGCGGCCCGAGCCGCCGGCGGTCGCCGACGAGGTCGCCGACGACCGGCTCGCCGCGACCTTCGACGTGTCCCCGTCGGCGGTCGCCTGGCGGGACCGTGCGGGTGGCCGGTTCGGCGTGGTGCGGCTCGAGGAGCAGCCGAACATCGCGGTCGGCGTGCTGCCCTGGGGCCCCGACCTCGCCGACCACGACGAGGTCGTGCTGCGTCCCGGCGACGTCCTCGACCCCGGTGCGCTCGTGGACGGTCCCGTGCTCGTCCTTGGCCGCGACGTCCACCGGCACCCCGAGGCGCGGGCGACGGTCGACCGGCTGCGGTCGGTCCGCGACGTCCTCGTCGTCGACCTCGGCTGGCCCTCGCCCGACCGCGCGTACGCCGACGTCGCCACCTTCGGCGCCTCCCGACGCGTCGGCCGGGCGCTGCTGGCCTGGTTGCGGGAGGGCTGAGCCGCTCAGCCGGCGGCCAGGACCCGCGCCTCGGCCCGGCGCCAGGCCAGCGGCCCGGTGCCGTACACGCGCTTGAACGCCGTGCTGAACGTGAAGGGGCTCGTGTAGCCGACGGCCCTGCTGACCGCGGCCACGGTCTCGTCGGTGTCGCGCAGCCGGTCGGCGGCGACGGCGAGGCGCCAGCCGGTCAGGTAGCCCATCGGGGGCTCGCCGACGGCGTCCGCGAACCGCCGGGCGAGGGCCGCCCGGGACAGGCCGACGGCGCCGGCCAGGGACGCGACCGTCCAGGGCCGCGCCGGCTCCTCGTGGAGCAGGGCCAGCGCCGCCCGGACGAGCGGGTCGTCGCCGCCCAGCCACGCCGGGACCCCGGCGGTCGAGGCCGACCACTCCCGGCAGGCCGCGACGACGAGCGCGTCGAGGAGCCGGTCGAGCAGCCCGGCCTGGCCCGGCTCCTCGGCGACGACCTCGGTCGCCAGCACGTCGACCAGGGCGGTGAGCAGCGGTGAGCGGTCCGGTCCGGGGCGCAGCAGGACCGTCGACGGCAGCGCGCCCAGCAGCCGTGCCCCGACCTCCCCGGCCCGCTCGTACGTGCCCACGAGCATCGTGTCGGGACCGTCGCCGGCGTTGCCCCACGAGCGCACGCCCTGCCGCATCGGCAGCTCCAGGCTCGTCCCGTCCGGCGTCTCGCACCGCCCGCCGGGGTGGATGAGCGCCTGCGGCTCCGTCCCGGCCCGGTCCGCGACGACGTACGGCCCGGGACCGCGGACGAGCACCACGTCGCCGGCCATGAGGTCGAGCGCCGGACCGCCGTCGGGGGTCAGCGTCGCCGCGCCGCCCGTCAGCGCCAGCACGGTCAGCGGCGCCTCGTCCTGCACCCGGACCGACCAGGGCGGGGCCATGACGACCCGCAGCAGGAACGCGTCCAGCGCCCGCGGGGCGCGGACGAGGTCGGTGAGCGGGTCCACGGACCGAGCGTAGACGCAGACGAAGGAAAATGAGTGCCCAGAGCATGGATCGTCTCGTGGAACTCGGGCTTGATGGTTCCCATGACGACACCCACCGCTCCTGTCCTCCTCCTCGGCGGCACCGGCCGCACCGGCCGACGCGTCGCGGACCGCCTCCGGGCGCACGGCCGCCCGGTCCGCACCGGCTCCCGCCGCGGCGACCCGCCGTTCGCCTGGGACGAGCCCGGGGGCTGGGACGCGCTGCTCGCCGGGACGCAGGCCGCGTACGTGGCCTACGCGCCGGACCTCGCCCTGCCGGAGGCGGAGGGGCAGCTGCGGCGGCTGGGTGCCGCGGCGGCCGACGCCGGCCTCGAGCGGCTCGTGCTGCTGTCCGGTCGCGGAGAGCCCGCGGCCGCCCGCAGCGAGGCGGCCCTGCGCGAGGGCGGGTGCCCGGTCGCGGTGGTGCGGTCGAGCTGGTTCGCGCAGGACTTCAGCGAGCACTTCCTCCTCGGCCCCGTCCTCGAGGGCGTCGTCGCGCTGCCGACGGCCGGACGCCCGGAGGTCGCCGAGGGGTTCGTCGACGTCGACGACGTGGCGGACGTGGTGACCGCGCTGCTGCTGCGGCCCGACCCGTCCGCGGAGACCGTCGAGCTCTCCGGGCCCGCGCTCGTGACCTTCGCGGAGGCGGCGACCCTGATCGCCCGGGCGACCGGGCGTCCGCTCGCGTACGTGCCCCTCGACGTCGACGGCTTCGTGGCCGGCGCCGTGGCAGGCGGCGTCCCGCCCGAGGAGGCCCGACCGCTCGGGCAGCTCTTCGCGGAGGTGCTCGACGGGCGCAACGAGCACCTGACCGACGGCGTCGCGCGGGTGCTCGGCCGGCCGCCCCGGGCCTTCGCCGACGTCGTCCGCGACCTCGCGGCGACCGGCGTGTGGGACCTCGACGGCACGGCGGTGGCGTCGTGACGACCGGGGCCGGGACCCTGCTCGCCGCGCTGGCCGCCCTCGGAGCGGCTCTCGTCGCCGGCGTGCTGCTCGCCTTCTCCGCCTTCGTCATGCGGGCCCTGGACGCGCTGGCACCCGCCGACGCCGTCCGGGCCATGCAGGAGATCAACCGGCTCGCGCCCGGGCCCGGCCTGCTCGTGCCGCTGATGGGGACGGCCCTGCTCTGCGTGGCGCTCACGGTCCTCGCGGTGCTGTCGCTCGCCACCGGCCCCTCGGCCCGCGGCTGGCTGGTGCTGGTCGGCTGCGTGCTCTACCTCGTGGCCTTCGCGATCACCGCCGGCTACCACGTCCCGGCCAACGACGCCCTGGCCCTGGTCGACCCCGCCGCCGGGGGGACGAGGGAGGTCTGGCGGGCGTACGCGAGGCCGTGGGTGCTGCTGAACCACGTCCGGACCGCCGCGGCCGCCCTCGGCGCCGCGGCCCTGCTCGCGAGCCTCGTCGACCGGTGACGGGTGGGCCGCGCTGCGGTCCCCGCAGCGGGCCCACTAGGGTCGGCAGCGCGATGGAAGTGGTGATCATGCCCTCGGGCACCGAGGTCGGCCTGCTGGCGGCCCGGAAGATCACGCGTCTCGTGGGCGCGCGCCCGGACGCGGTGCTGGGGCTGGCGACCGGGTCGTCGCCGCTCGCGATCTACGCCGCGCTCGCCGCGCACGTCCGCGAGGGCACGCTCGACACGAGCCGGGTCTCCGCCTTCGCGCTCGACGAGTACGTCGGCATCCCGGCCGACCACCCCGAGTCGTACGCCTCCGTCATCGACCGCGAGGTCACCGTCCCGCTGCACCTCGACCCCGAGCGCGTCCAGGTCCCCGACGGCCGGGCGACCGACCTGGAGGCGGCCGGCCGGCGCTACGAGGAGGCGATCCGGGCCGCCGGCGGCGTCGACCTGCAGATCCTGGGCATCGGCGCGAACGGGCACGTGGGGTTCAACGAGCCGACGTCGTCCTTCGCCTCGCGGACGCGCATCAAGACCCTCACCGAGCGCACCCGCGCCGACAACGCGCGCTTCTTCGCCTCCCCGGACGAGGTCCCCACGCACTGCCTGACGCAGGGGCTGGGCACGATCATGGACGCCCGCTCGCTGCTGCTCGTGGCCCAGGGGTCGCAGAAGGCGGCGGCCGTCGCGGCGGCGGTCGAGGGCCCGGTGACGAGCATGTGCCCGGCCTCGATCCTGCAGCACCACCCGCACGCCACGGTCATGGTCGACGAGGCGGCGGCCGCCGACCTGCAGCTCGCCGACTACTACCGCTGGACCTACGCGCACAAGCCGGCCTGGCAGCAGTTCTGAGGCTCCGGCCGGGACCCCGGCTCAGGACGCGAGGGCGCCGACCGGGTCGAGCAGCACGCGCTGCCACACGGTCTCGGCGGCGCCGAGCAGCACCGCGTCGTCCCCGAGCTCGGGCAGGACGACCCTGACCTGCTCGGCCGGGGCCGCGAGGGCGCCGTCCAGCAGGGCGCGCTGCACCCGCGTCGATACCCGGGGGTAGACCTCGCGCAGCAGCCCGCCGAGCACGATGAGGCGGGGGTTGAAGACGTTCACGACGGTCGCGAGGCCGGCGCCGAGGTGCCGGGCGACCCGGTCGAGGCGGGCGGTCACCTCGGGGCCGGGCGCGTGCAGCGCCTCGACCAGCGCCGCGCGCGAGGCGCCCAGGTCCAGGCCGAGCGCCCGCGCGACGGCGTGCCGGCCGATCTCGGTCTCCCAGCAGCCGTGCGAACCGCAGCGGCAGAGCCGGCCGGCGGGGCCCGCCACGGCCATGTGTCCGAGCTCGCCCGCGTAGCCGCCGGCGCCGGCCAGCGGGCGGCCGTCGATGATCACGCCGCTGCCGACCCCGACCTCGCCCTCGACGAAGACCACGTCGGCGCAGCCCCGCGCGACCCCGCGCAGGTGCTCGGCGAGCGCGCCCGCGTCGCCGTCGTTGACGACCTGCACGCGCGTCCCGGGCAGCCGGGACGCCAGCAGCTCGCCGAGGGCGACGTCGCGCCAGCTGAGGTTCGGGGCAAAGCGGACAGCGCCGTCGTCGTGCCGGGTGACGCCGGGGACGGCGACCCCGAGACCGAGGACCCGGCCGGGCGCCGTGGCCACGAGCTCGGCCACGGTCTCCGCGAGGAGGTCGGCCGCGGCCTCGGGCCCGCGGTCGGGCAGCGGCCGGCTGTCGCGGCGGAGGACGGTGCCGCCGAGCCCGACGAGCGCGACCTCGACCTGGTCGATCCGCACCTCGGCGGCGAGCACCTGGACGCCGAGGGGGCAGGGACGCACGACGGGGGAGGGCCGGCCGCGGCTGGCGGGGACGGCGGGGGCGCCGGTGGTGGACTGCTCCACGACCCCGAGCCGGCCGAGCTCGCCGACGAGGCCGGCGACGGTGCTGCGGGTGAGCCCCAGACGCTCGGTCAGCTCGGCCCGGCGCATCGGCCCGTCGAGGTGCAGGTGGCGGAGCAGGACGGCGAGGTTGGTGCGCCGTACGTCGGGGGAGCCGGCGAGGGTCTCGCGGGCGTTCATCGGAGACCCTCGGGGCGGTGCGTCGGGCGGTGCCCGGAGGTCGGGAGCCCGCCGGACCCTGACCGGCTGCGTGCCGACCAGGGTCCGGCAGGCACGGCTATCTCCCGGACGCCGCGGCTCGTCGGCGCGAGATCGCGTCGACGCTCGCCGCGAGCAGCAGGACCAGCCCGGTGACGATGAACTGGATCTCCGCCCGCTGGGTGATCAGGGGCAGGCCGTTCTGGATGACCGCGATCACCAGGCCGCCGATGATGGCGTCGATGATGCGGCCCTTGCCGCCGAAGAGCGACGTGCCGCCGATGACGGCCGCGCCGACCGCGAGCAGCAGCGTCGAGGCGCCACCCGTCGAGGGCGAGACCGAGTTGGCCCGCGAGGCCAGCAGCACGCCGCCGAACGCCGCCAGCGTCGAGCTGATCATGAAGCAGGCGATCTTGATCCGGTTGACGTTGATGCCGGAGCGGCGGGCCGCCTCGGCGTTGCCGCCGACGGCGTACACGTGCTGGCCGAACCGCGTGCGCTTGAGCACGAAGCTCAGCACGACCACGAACACGATGGCGATCGGGACGATCAGGGGCACGCCCTTGAGCGACTTGATCGCCGGGTTGACCGCACGCTCGAGGTTGAAGAGGAAGACCAGCAGGCCCAGGAGCACGGCGAGCACGGCGATCCGCAGCGCGGGCAGCGCCACCGAGGGCGACGGCAGTCCGGCCTTGCTCCGACGCGCACGGCCGAGCACCTCGACGAGCGCGTAGCCCACGACGACCACGAACCACATCACCCAGCCGACGACGGGCGAGAGGTTCTCGTTCATCAGCGACAGGATGAACGGGTCGCGCAGCGGGACGGTGCCACCGGTGCCGATGACGGTCAGCAGCACGCCCTGCAGCGCCAGGAAGGCGGACAGCGTGACGACGAAGGACGGGATGCCCAGCCTCGCCACCAGCAACCCGATCAGCAGGCCGATCACCAGCCCGACGACCAGGGCCGCGAGGAGCGCGGCCGGCCACGGCCAGCCCTTGAGGGTCAGCAGGACGGCCAGGGTGCCGGCGCCGACGCCCGCGGTGTAGCCGGCCGACAGGTCGATCTCGCCGAGGAGCAGCACGAACACCAGGCCCATGGCGATGAAGATGACCGCCGCGCTCTGGTTGAGCAGGTTCGCCCAGTTGAGCTTGGTGGCGAAGGTGTCGGGCCGCAGGATCGTGAAGAGCACGACGAGGAAGACGAAGCCGGCGATGGCCGGCAGCGAGCCGACGTCGCCGCCGCGGACGCGGGTGAGGTAGTCGCGGGCCGCGCTGCCGAGGGTCGCGCGCTCCGGGACGTCCTCCGTCGACGCGGCCGGCTGGGTGGTGGTGCTCATCGCAGCACCTCTCTGTCGGCGGCGAGACCGAGCTCGCCGCTGCGTCCGGTGGTGATGAGCTCGACGATCTGGCCGGTCGTGACGTCGTCGGCGCGGACCGTCGCGGCCAGCTGGCCGAGGTAGAGCGCGGCGACGGTGTCGGCGACCTGCTTGACGTCGTTCATGTTGTGCGAGATCAGGATCACGGCGAGGCCGCTGTCGGCCAGCCGGCGCACCAGGTTGAGCACCTGCTCGGTCTGGGCGACGCCCAGCGCGGCGGTCGGCTCGTCGAGGATGACCAGCTTGCTGTTCCACAGCACGGCCCGCGCGATGGCGACGGTCTGCCGCTGGCCGCCGGAGAGCCGGGACACGGAGGTCCGGACCGACTTCAGCGTGCGGACGGAGAGGCCCTTCAGCGTCTCCTGCGCCCGCCGCTCCATCGTGGTCTCGTCCATGACGATCCCGTTGACCTCCTCGCGGCCGAGGAACATGTTGTGGACCACGTCGAGGTTGTCGCAGAGCGCGAGGTCCTGGTAGACGACCTCGATGCCGAGGTCGCTCGCCGCCTTGGGCGAGTTCACGTTCACCTCGCGGCCCTCGAAGAGGTACGTGCCGCCGTCGAAGGTGTAGGTGCCGGCGATGCCCTTGACCAGGGTCGACTTGCCGGCGCCGTTGTCACCGACGAGCGCGGTGACCTGGCCGAGGTAGCAGTCGAGGTCGACGCCCTTGAGGACGTCCACCGCCCCGAAGCTCTTGGTGATGCCCCGCAGGCTGAGCAGCGGCTGCTGGCCGTCGCCCGACGGGCTGACGGTTCCGGTCGTCATCGGTCCTCCAGAAGATGGGTGGTTCGGGCACGGCCCCGGGGCGTGTCTCCCGACTCCAACGGGCACAGGCGTGGCCCCGCATCCCGACCGGCGGCGGCGGAGTCGCTCAGCGCAGCCCGCTGCGCTTTCGCTCCTCCGTCTTGCCGGACCGGGCGCGGATGCCGCGCCTGCGCCTGCTGGAGATCGGGAGACACGCCCCGGCCGCCCCGCCTCACGAGGAGGCGGGACGACCAGGGCCGGTGGTGTGCTGGGTCAGGAGATGCCCGCGGTGGAGCACGCCTTCTTCAGCTCGGCGGTGGTGCAGACCTTGGCGGCGGTGGTGAAGCCGTCGTCGATGACCGCCTTGACGTTGTCCTTGGTGATCGCCTGCGGGTCGAGCAGGATCGCCTTCTTGCTGGCGCCGGCCTTCGGGTCGTCGAAGGTCTGCGTCGCGAGCGCGTCGGCGCCGGCCACGTCGCCCTTGGCGAGCGCGATGCCGAGCTTGGCGGCCGCGTCGGCCTCCTTGTTCACGGCCTTGTAGACGGTGTTGCACTGGGTGCCGAGCAGGATGCGCTGCAGGCCCTCGTCGGTGGCGTCCTGGCCGCTGACCGGGACCTTGCCGGCGAGGCCGTTGCGGTTGAGGACCGAGATCACGGCACCCGCGAGGCCGTCGTTCGCCGCGGCGACCGCGTCGACCTTGCCGTCCTGCTTCGTGTAGAGCTGCTCGAAGAGCCGGCCGCCCTCCTCGTTGCTCCACTCCGGCACGGCCTGCTCGGCCACGACGTCGTAGCCGGCGTCCTTGATGACCTTGTCGTAGCCCTGCTTGAACAGCGTGGCGTTGTTGTCGGTGGGCGAGCCGTCGAGCTCGACGACCTTGGCCGCGGGCTTGTTGTCGGCCTTGATGCAGCTGACGAGACCCTCGCCGATGGCCGTGCCGACCTTGACGTTGTCGAAGGAGACGTAGTACTTCGCGCCGCCGCCGAGGTTCGCGCGGTCGTAGTCGATGACCGGGATGCCCGCGTCGGTCGCCTTCTTGATGACGGCGGTGCCCGAGTCGGGGTCGAGGCTCGTGATGATGAGCGCCTTGACGCCCGCGCTGATCATGCCGTCGGCGATGGTCTGGAACTGGGTGGCGTCACCCTGCGCGTTCTGGATGTCGGACTGGACGCCCGCGTCGGCGAAGGCCTTGGTGAAGAACGGCCGGTCGGCGGTCTCCCAGCGGGCCGAGGACTCGGTGTCGGGCAGGATCACGCCGATCTTGCCGGTGACGGCCGCGGACGCGCCGCCGGAGGCTGCGGGCTGACCCGCGTCGGAACCGCCGCCGCAGCCGGCGAGGGTGAGGGCCGCGGCCGCGGCGAGCGTGCCGATGCCGAGCAGGTGCTTCTTCATAGATCAAGGACCTTTCGCGGCCAGCCGTCGGCTGACCCAGAGGGCGCGCACCCGATCGGGTGTGCTGGACGTGCCCGTCTGTCCTCGCGAGCGCCGGTCGTGCCGGGAGCTCGTGGCTCCTGGTCGGGTGGCGCGGACCGCATCGACGTTGACGGGTTTATGTAGTGAGCGAGAACTTAACAGCCCTGCGCACCGGATCGGTGGGCTCGGAGCGTCACGTCTTGATAACTGTTGCCGAAAGGTTTCGCCGCGCCTCTGGCGTCGCTGCCCCTCGATGGGATATGTCGCCGGGGAGCCGATTCTGGCCGGGGTGCGGCCGCGGTCAGGCCGACTCGGCCAGGAACCTCAGCCGCCCGTTGACCGCGTCGGGCTCCAGGGCCCGGGCGACCGCCAGCAGGGCGGCGCCGGTGGCCCCGCTGCGCTCGTCCGCGCGTCCCTCGACGACCTGCAGGTCGTTGGTGGCGAGCGGCGACGAGTACGAGTAGACCGACTCCCGCACGCCCGTCAGCAGGTGCTGGCCGGTCAGGCGTCCGCCGACCACGACGACGCTCGGGTTGAGCATGCTCACCGCGTACGCGATCGCCCGTCCGAGCGTGCGGCCGGCGGCGCGGAGCAGGTTCACGGCCTCCGGCGTGCCGGCCTGGACGAGGTCCATCGCATCGCGGGTCGTCGACACGTCGAAGCCCGCGGCCCGCAGGTCCCGGACGATGCTCCAGCCCGCCGCGAGGGACTCGACGCACCCGGTGGCGCCGCAGCGGCAGAGCGGGCCGTCGTCCGGGCGGAGGCGGACGTGCCCGATGTCGCCGGCCGCGCCCTGCGCCCCGCGGAAGAGCGTGCCCGAGCTGATGACCGCGCTGCCGATGCCGGTGCCGGCCTTGACGTAGAGGACGTCGTCGTAGGAGCGCCAGTCGCGGAGGTGCTCGGCGTAGCCGAGGGCGTTCACGTCGTTCTCGACCACCGTGGGCACGTCCAGCCTCGCGCGCACGAGCTTCTCGATGTCGTGGCCGTCCCAGCCCTCCATCACCGACGGCGAGGTCACCCGGCCCCGCGCGTGGTCGACCAGGGCCGGCACCGAGAGCCCCACGCCGAGCAGGTCGTCGGGCGCGCGGCCGGTGTCGGCCAGCAGCTCAAGCCCGGTCGCGGTGACCCAGCCGAGCACGGCGGGCGCACCCGCGCTGACCGGCATCGAGCCCAGGCGCTCGGCCACGACCGCGCCCGTGAGGTCGGTGAGCAGCACGCGGACGTGGTCCTCGCCGACGTCCGCGGCCAGCACGGCGTAGCGGCCGGTGTCGAGGGCGAGGACGCGGGAGGGCCGCCCGCCCGACGGCTTGGCCAGCTCGCCCTCGCGGATGAGCCCGGCCCGGAAGAGGACCTCCAGGCGCTCGGACATCGTGGCGCGCGACAGCCCCGTACGACGGGTCAGGGCGCCCCGCGTCCGGGCCTCGCCCGAGGCGATGTAGCCGAGCACCTCGCCGACGCTGGTCCCCACGCTCAGGCGGGCCATGCTGTCTCCATCCGCCCGTTCCTACCCCACCGCGGGGCTCGGCCCCGGGTCGTCGAGGCTCACGACGAGCGTGGCCCTCGTCCGCGTCGACGCGACCAGCTCGGCGTTGCGGCCGTCGCTGCCGGTCGACCGCTCCCACGCCTCCTCGGCGCTCCGGCCGAACCGCCGGTGCCGGGCCACGAGCCGCTCCAGCCGGACGTCCTCGCCGGGCTCGAGGAACCAGCACTGGTCGAGCAGCGGCCGGACCTGGGCCCAGTCGCCGTCCTCGGCGAGGAGGTAGTTGCCCTCGGTCACGACCAGCGGGACCTCCGCGGGGACGGGGAAGGCGGAGCCGATCGACTCCTCCAGCCCGCGGTCGAACACGGGGGCGTAGACCACCGCGTCCGTACGGTCGCGCAGCCGCCGGAGCAGGTGCAGGTAGCCGGCGACGTCGAAGGTGTCGATCGCCCCCTTGCGCTCGCGCCGGCCGAGCCGGGTCAGCTCGTCGTCGCGGAGGTGGAAGCCGTCCATGCTCACGAGGACGGCGTCGTCGCCGAGGGCCGCGACCACCGCCTCGGCGAGGGTCGACTTGCCGGCGCCGGGAGCGCCGGTGACGCCGAGGAAGGCGCGGCGGCCCGGCGTCACCAGGCTGCGGGCGAGGGCGACGAGCTGCTCCGTGGTGCGCCGCTCGACGGTGGGGGTCGCCATCGACCCTCCTTCCTGCTTAGGGCGGCTACTAGACATAAGTCCCGCCGGGCTGTAGGAATACCGACTAAACACCACCTGGAGGTTCTTGTGCAACGACGCCTGTTCCCTCGCCACCCCGCTCTCGTGCCGCTCGCGCTCGCCGCGGCGGCCACCCTCGCCCTGGCCGGCTGCGGCGGTTCGTCCGCCACGCCGGACGCGGGCTCCAGCTCGGGCGGGGGCGGCGACAAGCCCGTCTCCGTCACCCTGATCACGAAGGACTCGATCAACCCGTTCTGGATCGCCATGCAGAACGGCGCCAAGCAGGCGTCCGAGTCCAACAACGTCAAGCTGACGATCGCCGCGGGCAAGGAGGACGGTGACGAGGCCGGCCAGGTGGAGGCCATCGAGGCGGCCGTCACGCGCGGCGACCAGGGCATCCTGATCACCCCGAACGGCCCCGGCATCAACACGGCGATCAACAACGCCCGCCAGCAGGGGCTCTACGTGATCGCGCTCGACACGCCCCCGGACCCCGCGGACACCGTCGACATCACCTTCGCCACGGACAACTTCAAGGCCGGCGAGGCGATCGGCAAGTGGACCGCCGCGCAGCTCGACGGCAAGAAGGCCACGATCGCGCTGCTCGACGCCTTCAACGACAAGGTCATTTCGGTCGACTACAACCGTGACCAGGGTTTCCTGACCGGCATGGGCATCGACGTCAAGGACCCGAAGAAGAACGGCGACGAGGACAAGACCGGCAGCTACACGGGCGGCAAGGGCGGCGAGTACCAGATCGTCTGCAACGAGCCCACCAAGGGCGCGCAGGACGGCGGCAAGTCGGCGATGGAGGCCTGCCTCTCCAAGAGCAGCGACATCAACGTCGTCTACACGCTGAACGAGCCCGGTGCCGCCGGTGCGGCCGACGCGCTCAAGGCGGCCAACAAGACCGGGACGCTGATCGTCTCCGTCGACGGTGGCTGCCAGGGCGTGGAGAACGTGCAGAACGGCACGATCGGCGCCACCTCGCAGCAGTACCCGCTGAAGATGGCCCAGCTCGGCGTGGAGGCGATCGCCAAGATCGCCCGCGGCGGCGAGAAGCCGGCCGTGACGCCGGGCCTCGACTTCTACGACACGGGCGTCAAGCTCGTGACCGACAAGAAGGTCGACGGCCTCGACAGCATCGACACCACCGAGGGCCTGAGCCTCTGCTGGGGCGAGAAGTAGGACCCACCTGAGAGGGCGGGGACGGGCGCGAGCCCGTCCCCGCCCTCTCGGCGTCCCGGGCGGCGGTCAGCGGTGCCGGCCGGCCTGGCCCGCCTGGCCGAAGACGCGCATCCGCTCCGCCACCATCTCCTGCATCGCCACCCGGCCGCGCCGCTCGTAGAGCGCCGGGTCGACGTTCAGCCCGTCCTCGGCGAGCTGGCTGCGGACCGCGGCCGAGAAGGCCATGTGCGAGTCCATGCCCTGGTTGATCTTGCGGACCCCCAGCTGAGTGGACCGGGCCTTCTCGGCCTCGGGCACGCCCCACGACTCGGGCAGCGTGCCGCCGTGGGCGTTGATCACCTCGCGGAGGTCGGCCGGCAGCGACGACGAGCCGTGCATGACCAGGTGGGTGCCGGGCACGCGGGCCGCGATCTCGCTGATCAGGTCCATGTGGAGCACGGTGCCGTCGGGCGGCGACGTGAACTTGTACGCCCCGTGCGAGGTGCCGATGGCCACCGCCAGCGCGTCCACGTGGGTGCGGCGCACGAACTCCTCCGCCTCGTCCGGGTCGGCCAGCACGATCGCCTTGTGCTCGCCGCCGTCCTCGGAACCGCCGATGGTCCCGAGCTCGCCCTCGACCGACACGCCGCGCGCGGCCGCGTACGCCTGCACCTTCGCCGTCACCGCGACGTTCTCCTCGAACGTCGCGTGGGTGACCCGGTCCTCGGCCAGGCTGCCGTCGATCATGACGCTGGTGAAGCCCGCGTCGATGGCGCGTACGCAGTCGTCGTAGGTGGGCCCGTGGTCGAGGTGGAGGACGACCGGGACGTCGGGGTAGCGGCCGACCGCCGTCTGCATGGCGGCCCAGAAGAGCTCGTCCGTGCCGTGGGCCGAGGCGCCGACGATGGTCTGCACGATGACGGGGGAGTCCGTCTCGCGCGCCGCCTCCAGCACCGCCTCGACCTGGACCAGGTCGGTGACGTTGAAGGCGCCGACGCCGTAGCCGCCGTCCTTCGCCGCGTCGAGCGCCGCGCGCAGGGTGATCAGTGCCATCTCGTCCGTCCGTCCTGCCGCAGACCGGAGGGCCAGCCATTCTGACGTCCGTTGTCTGACAACGAAGGACAGACTAGAGGACGGCGCTGCTAGGGTCCCCGGGTGACCCCGGTTCCGCAGACCCTGCTGGGTCTCGACCTGGGCACGTCCGCGCTCAAGGCCACGCTGGTCGGGCTGGACGGCAGCCGGGTGGCGGGCGGCTCGGTCCGCTCGCCGTTCGCGCCGACCCCGACGACCACCCCGACCCCGTCGGCGGGGACGACCGGGACGCGCGTCGACGACCTGCTCACGTCCGTGGACGCGCTGCTCGCCGACCTGGCGCCCTGGCTGCCCGGGGTCGTCGGGGTCGGGGTGGCCGGGCTCGGGGAGTCGGGCGGCTGGGTCGGCCCGGACGGGGTCGCCGACGTCCCGATGCTGGTCTGGCACGACCGCTACGGCCGGGCCACGGCCGACCTGCTCGTCGCCACGCTCGGCCAGGAGGAGCTGGTGCGGCGCACCGGCCGGCGCGCCCGGTCCTGGACGACGCTGAGCAAGATCGGCTGGCTGGCCGACCGGGGCGTCCGCCCGACGGGACGCTGGACCGGCGCGGCGGGCCTGGTCGTGTGGGCGCTGACCGGGGAGGTCGCGCAGGAACCGTCGCTGGCCGCCACCAGCGGCGCCTTCGACCCGACCACCGGCCGCTACGACGACGACCTGCTCGCGCTGGTCGGGGTGACCGTCGACTGGGCGCCGGTCGTCCGCGCCGGCACCCGCGTCGGCGTCGTCACCGCGGCCGCCGCGGGGCGCACGGGCCTGCCGGACGGCGTGCCGGTGACGATCGCCGGGCACGACCACCCGGTCGGCGTCGTGGGGGCCGGTGCGCGGCCGGAGATGGTGACGGACTCGATGGGCACCGGCGAGCCGCTCCTCGTGGGCTGGGACGCCGCGAGGCCGGTCCCGGCCCTGGACGACCTGCCGGGCCACCTCACGCTCACCGGCTGGCCCGGGCGGTCGGCGCTGATGCTGCTCTGGGAGCACCTGCGCCCGGGCCGCGGGCTGGAGGGCCTGGCCGGGCTGCTGGAGCTCCCGCGCGCGGAGCTCGAGCGGCGGGCGGAGGACCGGCCCGCGCGCCGACCGCTCGACGCCGCCGTCCTCCTCGGGCTCGAGGACGGCCTGCTCGGGCCCGACGACCTGCCCCGGCACCTCCTCGACGACCCGGGCCAGGCCTGGGCCGACGCCCTGGACGGCTACGCCGAGCAGGCGGCGGTCGGAGAGGCGCGGCTGCGGGACCTCGGCGGGGCGGACGGGCCCACCCTGCTCACCGGGGGCGGCACCCGGTCGCCGCGCTGGGTCCGGGCGAAGCGTGAGCGGTCGACCCACGGCCTCGTGGTGGTCGACGACCCCGAGTCCGTCGCGCGCGGTGCCGCCCTGCTGGCCGGGGTCGCCGCGGGCTGCTGGACCGCGGACCACCTCCCGACGCCTCCGGGTGGTCGTCCGTGACCGGACCGGGCCGCGACCGGCCGCCCGTCGAGCGGGCCGGCCTGCGGCGCCCACCGCGGCTCCTCGACGTCGCCGCGCACGCGGGCGTCTCGGCCAAGACGGTGTCGCGCGTGCTGAACGACGAGGCGTACGTGAAGGCGGACATGCGCGAGCGGGTGCTCGCCTCCGTCCGCGCGCTCGGCTACGTCGGCGACGCGGCGGCGATCGGGCTGCGGACGCGACGGTCGGGCTTCGTCGGGCTGATCATCCCGGACGTCCGCAACGGCTTCTTCGGCCTGCTGACCCGCGCGATCGAGGAGCGGTTGACGGAGGCCAGCCCGGCGCTGCTGCTCGGGGACTCCGACGAGGACGTGGACCAGGAGGAGCGCTACCTGCGGCTGTTCCGCCAGCAGCGGGTGGACGGGCTGATCGTGCTGCCGTGCGGTGCCCCGAGCCTGCCCGACGCGGTCTCGGAGATCCCGACGGTCGTCCTCGACCGGACCGTGCCGAGCGTCCGCGGGATCGCCGACCACGTCCTCCCCGCGAACCGCAGGGCCGCCGAGGCGCTCGTGTCGCACATGGTCCAGCACCACCGCCTGGAGCGGGTCGCGCTCGTGGCGGGGGACCGGTCGCTGTCGAACGTCCGCGACCGGCAGGACGGCTACCGCCGGGTGCTGCGCGCCGCCGGCCTGGCGACGCACGTGAGCGACGGCCACACCACCCCCGACGACGCGGCGGCCGGCGCGTACGCGCTCTTCTCCACCCTGGAGCCGCCGTTCGGGGTGTTCACGACGAACAACCGGATGTTCTGGGGGGCCCTCGCGGCGATCGAGCGGCTGGGCCTGACCATCCCGCGCGACGTCGTCGTGACGACCATCGACTCGATCGGCGAGGCGACCGTGACGGGCCTGCGGCCCACGCAGGCCGTGGTGCCGGTGGCGACGGTCGCCGCCCGGACGATGCAGCTGCTCGCGGAACGCACCCGGGACCCGTCCCTGCCGCCCCGCCGCGTCACGGTCGACCTCGACCTCGAGCACGGGACGACCTGCGGCTGCGTGCCGCTGACCGGCTCGCCGCTGATGGTCGGGTCGATGCCGCCCGGACCGGCCTAGACCGGCGCGGGCGCGGCGGCGAGCACCTGGTCGCGCAGCCGGACGAAGGTCGCCGCGTCGACCGTCGCCCCGGTGTGGCGCAGGGCCAGCACGGCGGCGCCGACCAGGCCGTCCGGCACGGCGACGACGGGGGCGCCCCCGGCCGGGGGCACGAGGTCGCGGGCGAGCGACGCGGGTGCGGCGAGGATGCCCCGGACCACCACGCTGCCGCCGACGACCACCGGGCCCTCGAGCTCGGGCACCCGGACGGCGTCGACGAGGTCGGCGAGCGCCCGGGACGCGGCCACGACGATCGCCCGCGCCGTCGGGTCGTCGGGGACGGCGAAGGCGAGCGGTGCGAGCTCGGCCAGCGCGACGGGGCGTCGGGCGTACACGGCGGACACGACCTGCCGGATCGCCGACGCCCGTCCGGCGGCGCCGTCCGGGTCGGCGCTGCCGGTGCCGACGCCGAGGGCGTCCAGCACGAGCGGGGTGAGGGCGGTCGGCCCGGTCTGGCCGTCCAGCGCGGCGACCACGGCCCGCGCGACCTCGCGGCCGATCCAGAAGCCGCCGCCGGCGTCACCGAGCAACCAGCCGCGGCCGCCGACCACGCGGTCGAGCTCGCCGTCCACGACCCGCGCCGCGACCGTCCCCGTGCCGGCGATCAGGGCGTAGCCGTCGGGCGACGGCGTCCCCGAGCAGAAGAGCGCCAGCAGGTCGTGGTCGAGCACGACCCGCCGCACCCCGTACGCGGCCAGCCGCGCGGTCACCTCCTCGCGGAACGTCTCGGTCTGCTCGCCGGCCATCGCGACGACGGCGACGTCGGCCGACCCGGCCACGGCCAGGGCCGCTCCCGCGGCACCCCCGATCGCGTCCGCGGCCGGCACGATGCCCGCCGCCGTCGGGTTGCCCGCCGGTCCGCGCCCGTAGCCGAGGACCTCCCCGGCGCCGGTCACGGCGACCGCCCGGGTGCTGGTGCCCCCGGCGTCGAGGGCGAGCAGCGTCATCGGACGTCCGCCTGGAGCTTCATGCGGCGATTCTCTCCGGTCGCCACCGCCCGGCTCCCGCGCGGCCGCCCGTTAGCGTCGCCGGATGCCTCTCGCTCCGCTGGCCCTGGTCCCCCGTCCCACGTCGGTCCGGCGGGAGGACGGCGCGTACGTGCTCCCGTCCGACCTCGCCGTCGCCGGCACGCCGGCCTGGGCCGCCGTCGTCCGCCGGCTGCTCGCGCCCGGGACCGGTCTCGACCTGCCGCTGTCCGAGCAGGGGGCCCTGCGGCTGGTGCGCGACCCGGGGCTCGCCGAGGAGGCCTACCGGCTGCGGGTCGCCGAGGACGGCATCACCCTCACCGCGGCCACGGAGCGCGGCCTCAACTGGGCCGTGCAGACGCTGCGCCAGCTGCTGCCGCCCAGCGTGCTGCTCCCGGCCCCGACCGGCGAGCGGCTGAGCGTGCCGTTCGTGGTCGTCGAGGACGGGCCGCGCTTCGGGTGGCGCGGGGTGATGCTCGACGTCGGCCGCCACTTCTTCGCGCTGCCCGACCTGTTCCGCGTCGTCGACCTGCTGGCGCTGCACAAGCACAACGTCCTCCACCTGCACCTCACCGAGGACCAGGGCTGGCGCTTCCCCGTCCCGGGCCTGCCGCGGCTCACCGAGGTCGGCGGCTGGCGCGCCGAGACGCGGCGGCCGCACGACGCCGAGGGGGACGGCACCCCGCACGGCGGCTCCTACACGGCCGACCAGCTGCGCGCGCTCGTCGCGTACGCCGGCCAGCGCGGCATCACGGTCGTCCCCGAGATCGACCTGCCCGGGCACGCGCTGGCGCTCCTGGCCGCCTACCCGGAGCTGGGCAACGACCCGGCGGCGGGCTACCGGACCGCCACGACCTTCGGGGTCTTCGACGAGGTGCTGAACGTCAGCGACGAGACGCTGGACCGCGTCCTGGAGGTCTACGCCGCGCTGCTGGACGTCTTCCCCGGCCCGTACGTCCACGTCGGCGGCGACGAGTGCCCCCGGACCGAGTGGCTGGCCAGCCCGGCGGCGCGGGCCCTGGCCGCCGAGCGCGGGCTCGCCGACGTGACCCACCTGCAGCGGTGGTTCACCGAGCGGCTGCGCGACTGGCTCGCCGCCCGCGGGCGCCGGCTCGTGGGCTGGGACGAGATCTGCGACGAGGGCCCGCTCGAGGGCGCCGTGGCGATGGCCTGGCGCGGCGCCGAGCACGGTGTGGCCGCCGCCGCGGCGGGCATGGGCGTCGTGATGGCTCCGTACTCGCACACGTACCTCGACTTCTACCCCGGTGCCGGGGCGGAGGAGCCGTACGCGATCGGCGGCCTCACCACGACCGAGACCGTCTACGGCTTCGAGCCGCTGGCCGGCGTGCCGCCGGAGAGCGCGGACCGGGTCCTCGGCACCCAGTGCCAGCTGTGGACCGAGTACGTGCCGAGCCTGCGGCGCGCGGAGTACCAGCTCTTCCCCCGGGCGTCCGCGCACGCCGAGGTGGCCTGGTCGGCGCCCGAGGGCCGGTCGTGGCCCGAGTTCGCGGAACGGCTCGACGTCCACCTCGGCCGGCTCGACGCGCTCGGCGTGAACTTCCGGCCCGAGGCGGGCCCGCACCCCTGGCAGCAGGGCGGTTCGGGGAGCCTGCGCCGTCCGATCGATCCGGTCGATCCGGCGGCGACGGCGGCGACGGCATGACAGTCCGGGAGGCGGTCCCCGTGGTCGTCCTCTCCGTGCAGGTCGGCGGGCCCAGGGCCTACCCCTGGCTCGGCCGCCCGATCGTCACGAGCATCGTCAAGCACCCCGTCGCGGGTCGGGTCCGGGTCCACGCCCACCACCTGGAGGGCGACGAGCAGGCCGACCCGAACGCCCACGGCGGGGCCGACAAGGCCGTCCACGCGTACGCCCGCGAGGACCTGGACTGGTGGGCGGCCGAGCTCGGGCACCCGCTGGCGAACGGGACGTTCGGCGAGAACCTGACCACCTCCGGGCTGGACCTGACCCACGCCGTCATCGGCCAGACGTGGCGGGTGGGGACGGCGGTCCTGCAGGTCACCGAGCCGCGCACCCCCTGCTGGAAGCTCGGCTTCCGGATGGGGGACCCCGGCTTCCCGCGGCGGATGGCAGCCGCTCGCCGCCCGGGGGTGCTGCTGCGCGTCCTCGAGGAGGGCGCGCTCGGCCCGGGCGACGCGGTCACCCTCGAACGACCACCGGCGCACGGGATCACGGCCGCCGACATCACCCGGGTCTACCTCCGCGAGTCCCGCGACCTCTCGGTGATCGACGCCGCGCCGGAGCTGGCCGCGCACTGGCGGACCTGGGCCGGCCACCGCACGGTCTGGCACGAGGAGGACGAGCGGCGCGGCAGGACCCGCCCCGCGACCTCCGAGGGCTGACGCCCGTCGCGGGGCAGAATTTCAGCGAACGTTCATCCCCACTGATGTTTCGGTTCTGTTGCGTTCTGCGGTCTATCGGGCCCAGGTGCTTGCCGACCGCTCGGCCCACGCTCTAACGTGAGAGCGAATTTCAGTCCGAGCGGAAGTTGGCGATAGTCATTCTCACGTCCGAGCGTGCCGCGCAGACGCGCGAGCAGTCGCCCGCGGTCGCCGACCGCATCCGGGCGCTGCACTCGGACATGCCCGCGGCCCTCGCCCGCGTCGCCGACTACCTCCTGCTGCACCCGCAGGCGCCGCTCACCCTGTCGATCGGCGAGCTGGCCGAGCAGGCCGGGACCTCCGCCGCCTCGGTCACGCGCTTTTGCCGGATGGTCGGCTACGCCGGCTACGTCGAGATGCGGGTCGGCATCGCGACGGACGTCGGCCGGAGCACGGCGCGGGAGTCGTGGGCCACGGAGATCGGCCGCGAGTTCGGCCCGGACGACACGCCGGAGCTGCTGCTCGCGCGCCTGATCGGCAGCCACACGAAGTCGCTGCGGGAGGCCACGTCCGCGATCGACCTCGAGGTGATGAGCGAGGTCTCCGGACGGATCGCGCGCAGCGGCCAGGTCGACGTCTACGGCGTGGGCGGCAGCGCGATGCTGGCCGCCGAGCTCCAGGGCCGGCTCTACCGGATCGGCGTGCCGGCCTTCGCCTGGGCGGACGCGCACCTCGGACTGGTCAGCGCCGCCATCCAGGGGCCGGGCACGGTCGCGATCGGGATCTCCACCACCGGCCGGACCGAGGAGACCATCGAGATGCTCGCCGAGGCGGGCCGCGCCGGGGCCTTCACCGTCGCCATCACGAACAACCCCGGCTCCCCGCTCGACGAGCTGGCCGACCGCAGCATCGTCACCTCCGTCTACGAGCAGGCGCTGCAGCCCGACGACCTCTCCGCCAAGCACGGGCAGCTGCTCGTGCTCGACCTGCTCTACCTCCTCGTCGCGCAGGAGGACTTCGACCGCTCCAGCGACAAGCTCGCGGCCTCCGCGCTGGCCGTCGCCTCGCACCGCCGGCCCCGTCGCACCCCGGGCCGCGGCGGCGGGCAGGACCACGCGTGACGCCCCCTCCTTCCACCCACCAGGACACCGACGCAAGGGACACGATGGACTTCAGCCAGGCCGTGCACGGCTTCGCCGAGCAGGTGAGCACGCGGCTCGACAAGATCACCGCGCTCGCCGCGGACGGCGGGCTCGACGCCGCCGTCGAGCTCATGACCACCACGATCGAGTCGGGCGGTGTGATCCACGCCTTCGGCACCGGGCACTCCGAGGCGTTCGCCATGGAGATCGCCGGCCGGGCGGGCGGGCTCATCCCCACCAACAAGATCGCCCTGCGCGACCTCGTCCTGCGCGGCAGCCTCACCACCGACCAGCTCGGCGGCTCGAGCCTGGAGCGCAACCCGGACAACGTGCAGGAGCTGTGGGAGCTCTCCGGCATCCAGGCCGGGGACCTGCTCATGATCGCGTCGAACTCCGGCGTGAACGGCTCGATCGTCGGGCTGGCGCTGCTGGCCAAGGAGCACGGCATCCCGCTCGTCGTCGTCACCTCGCTCGAGCACACGATGGCCGTCCCGCTCAAGCACCCGAGCGGCAAGCGGCTGTCCGACGTCGGCGACGTGGTGATCGACAACCTCGCCCCGTACGGCGACGCCACCCTCGAGCTCTCGGGCGGGGTCCCCGTCGGCGCCGTCTCCTCGATCACGGCGGCCTACGTCGCGCAGCTCCTCACCATCGGCGTCTCCGAGCGGATCTCCGCCGACGGCCGCCGCCCGCCGCTCTACCTCTCCGCGAACATCCCCGGCGGCGACGAGCACAACTCCGCGCTCGAGCAGCTCTACGCCGGCCGCATCCACCGCGGCACCTAGACCCCCGCACGACCGCAGCACCGCACCACCCGCAGGACCGCACGACCGCACGACCCGCAGCACCGCACGGCACGTGACCACCCGCAACGCACCGGAGGACCAACCCATGAAGACGCAGTCCCAGACGCTCTCGTCCCTGCACAGGCGCGACTTCCTGCGCGGCGGTCTCGCCGTCGCCGCGCTCGCGACCTCCGGCCTCGCCGGCTGCGCCGCCTCCGGCACCGGCTCGACCCCGGCGGCGAGCTCCGCCGCGGGCCCGACCAGCGCGGAGAACCCCTTCGGCCTGGCCGCGAACAGCAGCACCGAGGCCGTGATCTTCAAGGGCGGCTACGGCATCGAGTACGCGGAGTTCGCGGGCAAGGCCATGCAGACCAAGCAGTCCGGTTCGACGGTCAAGGTCGACGCCGCGACCAACATCGCCCAGACCCTGCAGCCGCGCTTCGTCGCCGGCAACCCGCCGGACGTCATCGACAACTCGGGCGCGGGCCTGATCGGCATCAACACCATCCGCGACCAGCTGGCCGACCTCACCGACGTGATCAACGCCAACAACTACGAGGGCACCAAGATCGCGGACACCCTCTACCCGGGCGTCACCGCGCCGGGCACGTTCGACGGCAAGTTCGTCCAGCTGAACTACGTCCTCACGGTGTACGCGCTCTGGTACTCCGCGTCGCTCTTCGAGTCGGAGGGCTGGACGGTCCCGAAGACCTACGACGAGATGTACGAGCTCGGCGGCCAGGCCAAGGCCAAGGGCAAGTTCCTGCTCGGCTGGGGCAAGGAGGCCGCGACCTACTACCAGACGATGGCGATCGCCTCGGCGATCAAGCAGGGCGGCGACGAGGTGCGCCTCGCGCTGGAGAACCTCAAGCCCGACGCCTGGTCGATGCAGCCGGTCCAGGACGTGTTCAACGGCCTGAAGAAGATCATCGACGCCGGCTACGTCAAGAAGGGCGGCGCGGGCACGCAGTTCACGGCCGCGCAGGCGCAGTGGAGCAACGACCAGGACTTCATCCTCTACCCCTCGGGCGGCTGGATCGAGAACGAGATGAAGACCCAGACCAAGGACGACTTCAAGATGACCGGGGCCCCCGAGCCCACGGTCAGCAGCACCTCGGCGATGCCGTGGGAGGCGCTGCACTCGACGGCGGGCGAGGGCTACATCGTCCCGGCGCAGGGCAAGAACGTCGCCGGCGGCAAGGAGTTCCTCCGCGCGATGCTGTCCAAGGACGCGGCGACCAACTTCGCCAAGACCACCTTCAGCTCGAGCATCGTCAAGGGCCTCATCCCCGAGGACGGCTTCGGCTCGACGGCGCTGCAGTCGCAGGTCAAGATGCTCGACGCCGCCGGCACGAACGTCTTCACCTGGAACTTCGTCGACCTCTACGGCACGAACACCGACCAGCTCGTGCTGTGGAACGCCTTCCTGCAGGGCGGCTCCGACGTCGCGACGCTGACCAAGGGCCTGCAGTCGATCACCGACAAGATCGCCAAGGACGACTCGATCAAGAAGGTCCCGGTGTCGTGACGGCCGTTGGTCCGGTCGCCCCCGTCGAGGGGGCGGCCACCTCGGTCGGGCTGCGGCACGGCCTGCGCCAGCTGGGTTCCCCGCGGTGGCGCAAGCGGAACCTGACCTTCGACCGGATCAGCTTCTTCGCGGTCTTCCTGGTCGTCCCGCTCGTCGCCTACATCGCCTTCGTGGTGTCGCCGTTCGTGCAGGCCGCGTACTTCTCGCTGACCAGCTGGACGGGCTTCTCCCCGGAGATCCCGTTCGTCGGCCTCGCGAACTACGCCAAGCTGCTCGACGACGACATCTTCCTGAAGGCCGTCGGCAACAGCGTGGTCTTCGCGCTGGTGCTGCCGACCGTGACGCTGGCGCTGGCGATGTTCTTCGCCACGCTGGTGACGGTCGGCGGCTCCAGCCGCGGCAACGTGCGGGGGCTGGCCGGGTCGAGCTTCTACCGGATCGTGTCGTTCTTCCCGTACGTCATCCCGGCCATCGTCATCGGCCTGATCTGGTCGCAGATCTACGACCCCAACAGCGGCATCCTCAACGGTGTCCTGACGGGCGTGGGCCTCGACCAGTTCCAGTCGTACGCCTGGCTGGGCGAGGTCGGCGCGGCCAAGCTCGCGGTCATGTTCGTCATCGTGTGGGGCCTGGTCGGCTTCTACATGGTGCTGTTCATCGCCGCGATCAAGGGCATCCCCGCGGAGATCTTCGAGGCGGCCCGCGTGGACGGCGTCGGACGGTTCCGCACGACGATCTCGATCACCATCCCGCTCGTGCGGGACAACATCCAGACCGCGTACATCTACATGGGCATCCTCGCCCTGGACGCCTTCGTCTACATGGCCGCGCTCGAGCCGGGCGGCGGTCCCGACAACTCCACCCTGGTCATGTCGCAGCAGCTGTTCACGACGGCCTTCACCAAGGGCCAGTTCGGCTACGCCTGCGCCATGGGCGTCGTGCTCGCGGTGATCACGCTGGCGTACGCGGGGCTGGTCTTCCTGGTCATCCGGCTCACCGGTGGACGCGACGAGGTGGCGGAATGACGACGACGCAGGCTCCCCCGGGGGCCACCGACGTGACCGCGGGACGGACGGCGCCGGAGGCGGCGCGCACCCCGGGCCGCTCGACCGGCGACACCGCGGTGACCGCCGGCTCGCACGCCGTGCTGATCATCTGGTCGCTGCTCGTGATCGTGCCGCTGCTATGGGTGGTCATGAGCTCGTTCAAGACCAGCTCGGAGATCTTCGCGTCGCCGTTCGCGCTGCCCGAGCGGCTGCGGTTCGACAACTACGCGAACGCGTGGACGACGGCCGGGATCGGCAGCTTCTTCCTCAACTCGGTCATCGTCGTCTTCGGCGCGCTGATCGTGACGATGCTGTTCGGCTCGATGTCGGCGTACGTGCTCGCGCGGTTCCCGTTCCCGGGCAACCGCTTCATCTACTACCTGATGCTGGCCGGGCTGACCTTCCCGATCTTCCTGGCGATCGTGCCGCTGTTCTTCGTGCTGCGCGGGGCCGGGCTGCTCAACACCCTGCCCGGGCTGATCCTCGTGTACGCGGCGTTCGCGTTCCCGTTCACGGTGTTCTTCCTCTACTCGTTCTTCCGCTCGCTGTCGTCCTCGATCGCCGAGGCGGCCGCGCTGGACGGGGCGGGGGAGTGGCGGACCTTCTTCTCGGTGATGCTGCCGATGGCCCGGCCGGGGCTCGCCACCGTCGCGATCCTGAACTTCGTGGGGCTGTGGAACCAGTTCCTGCTCCCGGTCGCGCTGAACACGAACCCGGACAACTACGTGCTCACCCAGGGCATGGCGTCGTTCGCCTCGCAGGCCGGCTACTCGGTCGACTTCGGCGCCCTCTTCGCCGCCGTCGTGATCACGGTCGTCCCGGTGCTGGTGGTCTACCTGATCTTCCAGCGCCAGCTGCAGGGTTCCGTGTCGCAGGGGACCAACAAGTAGTCGCACCGCAGCACGCCCCCTGAGCTTGTCGAAGGGCAGAACGCCCCCTGAGCCCGTCGAAGGGCAGAACGCCCCCTGAGCCTGTCGAAGGGCCTCGAAGAGGTCGGCTTCTCCTCACGAAGAGAGCCAACCCCTGCGGGGCCCTTCGACAGGCTCAGGGGGCGTTCTCGTGTGGGCCCTTCGACAGGCTCAGGGGGCGTTCTCGTGTGGGCCCTTCGACAGGCTCAGGGGGCGTTCTCGTGTGGGCCCTTCGACAGGCTCAGGGGGAGTCCTGCGTCTCGGCGTCCTGGGTCAGCCCTCGAGCCAGAGGGGCACGACCGAGGCGACGACGAGGGCCGCGAGGGTGACGTTCAGGGCGCGCCAGTGGCACGGCCTCGTCAGGAGCCGGGCGACGGCGCCGCCGAGCGAGCACCAGAGCAGCTGGGACAGGCTCGCGCAGACCAGGAAGGCACTGCCGAGCAGCGCGGCGAGCCGGACCGGTCCGTCGACCTGGGCGGCGAACGCCCCCGCCGCGCTCAGGGTGATCGCCCAGGCCTTGGGGTTCAGCCAGAGCAGCAGCACGCCCGTGCGGAACCGCCGCGGCTCAGCCAGCGTCGTGCTGCCCGGCGCGCCGCTGCGGCCGATGGTCCACGCCAGCCACAGCAGGTAGACCGAGCCCAGGACCCGGACGACCAGCTCGAGGTGCGGCACCTCGAAGAGGACGCCGGCCAGCCCGAGGGAGGCGGCGACGGCCAGCGTCGTCAGCCCCGCGGCGATGCCGAGCAGGAGCGGCAGCGAGCGCCGGACCCCGAACTGGACGCCCGAGGCGGTGGCGAGCGTCGTCGCCCCGCCGGGCGAGACGGTGGCGACGAGGACGAAGACGAGGACGGGCAGCAGCACGCGTCCACGGTCCTCGGACGGACGCTCGACCGACAGGTCCTTCTCACGGTAGAACGGTCGTCATGCCTTCAGACTCACGGCGGACGGCGCGTACGACGTCGTCCTCGGACCTGCTGGACGCCGCCAACCTCCAGATCCTCCGCGAGCTGCAGGCTGACCCGCGGGTGTCGATGTCCGAGCTCGCGCGGCGGGTGCGGCGGAGCCCGCCGGCGGTCACCGAGCGCGTCGACCGCCTCCGGCAGGCCGGCGTGATCGCGGGCTGGCGGCTCGAGGTCGACGCGGAGGCCGTCGGGCTGCCGATCACCGCGTACGCGCGGGCGAAGCCGGGTCCGGGTCAGCTCGGCCGGCTCGCCGCCCTGGCCCAGGAGACCCCGGAGGTCACCGAGTGCCACCGGATCACGGGGGACGACTGCTTCCTGATCAAGCTCCACGTGCGGTCGATGGGGCACCTGGCCGACGTCCTCGACCGCTTCTCGGTGCACGGCCAGCTGACGACCTCGATCGTCGTGTCGACCCCCGTCCCGCTACGAGGCGTGGCGCTGCCCGTCGCCGACGCGTGACCCGCGACCGGACGCCGCCCGCTCAGCCCCGCGGGATGCCGCCGAGGGCCGTCCCGTAGCCGTTCTTCCGCCCGGCCCCGGCGGCCTGGGTCCACTGGCCCTGCAGCGCGAGCGGGTTCTGCGGGTTCTCGGTGTCGTAGACGGCGGCACGACCCCGGCCGGAGTCAGCGCCGGGAGCGCCCACGACGACCTGGTTGCTCGCCCGGGTCGCCGCGGTCCCGAAGTGCGCGTCCTTCTGCGGGTCCGGCATGCCGGCGACGGAGGGGAACGAGATGCGCGGCGAGCCCGAGGCGATGTGCTTGAACGCCAGCAGCGCGCCGGCGCCCGTGACCCCGGCGACCTTCCTGCCCGGCATGCCGGCCAGGACGCGGACCGAGGTCGGGGCGTAGCCCAGCGGCACCCAGACCGCGAGGCTGGCCCCGAGCCGGTCCCCGCGCTGCGGGCTCCCGGGGAAGCCGTCCGTGGCCAGGCTGACGGCGTCGCCGTCGCGCAGCGACTGGACGAGCCCGGCGTCGGTCCTGCCGTCCAGGTCCTCTCCGGGCACGCCGATCCAGCCGCCGGCGAGGGAGGAACCGAAGGCGTCGCCCTTCTCGGCCGCGCCCGCGAAACCCTTGGTGTCCTGCGTGACCAGCTCGAAGCCCTGCCCGTCGTCGCGCCTGCCGGTGAGCACGGCACCCGCCCGGGCGTGCCCGTCCACCTTGCGCCCGGGGAGCCCGTACGCGCCCCGGCCGAGGTCGATCGCCGCGCCCAGGTGGTCGCCCCTGCCCGGCTTGCCCGGCACGCCGGGCGAGTCGAGCGTCCGCTCCAGCCGCACCTCCGGGCGGACGTTCAGCAGGGTCGTCATGATCACCACCGCGCCGGCGTCCTTGACCCCGTGGACGTCCTTGTCCGGCGCCCCGACGCCGATCCGGCCGTCGAACCCGTCCGAGTCCCACCACGAGTCGGCGTCGAAGTCCAGCACCGCGCCGAAGTGCGCGCCGGCCTGGGCCGACCCGGGGACGCCGGCGGAGGACTGGGTGAGGGTCTGGTTGTAGACGAGGCCCTGCGGCGAGCCGAGGAAGGTCGCGATGCCTCCCGCGTCGTCGGCCTTGCCCACGTCGAGCCCGGGCACGCCGACGACCAGGTCGTCGTAGACGTCGCCGTTCAGGTGGGCGACGGTGACCGCCGCCCCGAAGCGGTCGCCCGTGTGCGGGGTCGGCAGCTGCAGCTCCTGCGTGCCCTCGACGGCGTCGCAGGCGTAGCGCACCTCGACGGTGCCGGCCCTCGACCGCCCGCCGCGCTCCGCCCCGGGCGCGCCCACGACCACGTCGTTGGCCGCGGGGAGCCCGGCGAAGCTGACGGAGCTCTGGGACTTGTCGCCGCCGTCGGAGAGGCCGCAGCCGAGCACCGGCTGGAGGTTCGTGGGCGGGGCGGCGGCCCGCGGAGCGGCGGCGGCGGTCCCGGCGGGGACCGCGGCCGCCAGGCACAGGGCGAGGACCGCCCACGAGGAGGACCTGGGCATGGGGGCGACTCCGGTGTCGTGGGCGGAACCGCACTGTAAGCGGGTGCGGTGCGCCGCGGAAGTCCCCCCTCCGGGCTACACGGGCGGGCCGGGCTCCGCGTCGGTCCGCGCCTCGATCGCGCTCAGGACCGAGCTCATGTCGTCGCGTGCGTGGCCGAGGTCCACGCTCTCGCCGTAGAGCGCGGCAGCGGCGTCGAGCAGGGGTGTCGCGAGCCCGGCGGCCCGGGCCTCGGCGGCGATCAGCCGGGCGTTGGCGTACGCGTCCTCGGTCGCGGCCTGGACGCCGAACTCGTGCGCGACGAGCTTGGGCACCTTGACCCGCGTGAGGTCGCTGGCCATCTGCCCGGCGTCGATCGCGGCGCCGAAGGTCGTCAGGTCGAGCCCCTGCCGGTCGGCGAAGTGCACGGCCTCGGCGAGCCCGGCCATGGTGACGTCGAGGTAGACGTTGACCGCGAGCTTCATCATCAGCCCGCTCCCGACACCGCCGCAGTCCAGCTGCGCCCGGCACGTCGGGGCGAGCACGCCCCGGACCTCCGCGACGTCGTCGGGGTCGCCGCCGAGCAGGGCGACGAGCGCCCCGGCCTCGGCCGGCCGGCGGGACCCGGAGACCGGCGCCTCGACGTAGCGCCCGCCGGCCGCGGCGACGTCGGCGGCGAGCGCGCGGGAGTGGGCGGGGCTGTTCGACGCCGTCGACACGACCAGGTGGTCCCGGACCAGCCGGGCGAACCCCGGCGTGCCCCGCTGCAGCACCGCGTCGAGGACGGCCTCGCCGACGAGCATCAGGACGACCGTCCGGGCGCGGTCGAACACCTCCTCGACGTCGGCCGCGACCACGGCTCCCGCCGCGCGCAGCGGCTCGGCCCGCTCGGGCGTGCGGTTCCAGACGACGAGGCTCGTGCCCGCGCGGGCCAGGTTCAGGGCCATCGGCTGGCCCATCACGCCGAGCCCGACGAAGCCGACCGGGCCGTCCGGCGGGACGTCAGCCACGGCGGACCTCCCGTGAGGTGGTCGACCGGTCAGCGTCGTCGGGCAGCACGCCCCGACCGTACGAGGACCAGCCCGGCCGACGCCAGGGCCGCGCCGAGCAGCAGGAGCGCGAGGTCCGGCCCGCCGGTGGAGGCGAGCGCGGGGTCGGACCCCCCGCCGTCGGAGGAACCGTCCCCGGAGGTCGAGCCGCCGCCGGCGACCCGCTCGAGCAGGACGAACCCGAGCCCGTCGACGTCCGCGTCGGACACCGCGAACGGCAGGGTCTCCGAGCCCTCGGCCGCGTAGCCCTCCGGCGGGTCGACCACGGCGCTCCACCCCTCGTCGGGCAGGAGACCGTCGACCCGCCACGTCCCGTCCTCCCCGGTGGTGGAGGTCGCGAACGGCTCGCCGTCCGGGTCGAGGACGGTGACGGTCACGTCGGGGAAGGCCATCCCGGCCTCGTCCGTGACCAGGCCCTCCGCCGCGTACGTCGCGGGGGCCGGGGGCAGCCGCAGGACGAAGTCGACGTCGTCGGCCGGGCCGCCCCGCTCGGGCACGGTCAGCCGGCCGCTCGCGTCCCCGACGACCTCCGCGCCCGCGAACGGCTCGACCGTCGCCGTGTAGCTGCCGGGCGGCAGGTCGTCGACCGACCAGCGGCCCCGGGCGTCCGTGGTCGCCACGCGCTCGGTGCCGCCGGGACCCGTCACGACGACGCGGACCCCGGGACGCCCGTCGCCGCCCTCGACGGTGAGGGTGCCGCCCGCGCTGCCGCGCGGGTCGGCGGTGACGGTGAAGTCCTGGTCCACCACCGGTGTCTCGGTGTCGGCGGGCACCGCGAACGCCAGGGGGCCGGACACCGTCGTCCCGTCCGGCGGCGTCGCCGTGAGGGTGTAGCCGTCGCCGACCGGGACCTCGTCGAAGACGTACGCGCCGTCCGCGTCGGTGACCGCCGTCCGGTCCGGGCCCGGCCCGCTCAGCCGCACCTCGACCCCGGGCAGCGGGGTGCCGTCCGGGTCGCGCACGGTGCCGCCGACGGCCACGGGCACGAGCGCCCGCAGCGCGAAGTCGGCGACCTGGTCGTCGTCGCCGAGGTCGACGGCCCGGGTCAGCGGCAGGTCGGAGGTGAGGCCGTCGGGACGTTCGAGCGTGACCCGGTAGCCGTCGTACGTGGCCAGGTCCCCGAAGCGGTAGCGCCCGTCCGCGTCCGTGGTGGTCTCGCCGACCTGGCGCCCGTCGGGCGCGAGCAGGCGGACCGTCAGACCCTCCTCGGCGTCGCCGGGAGCCGTCACCGTGCCGCGCAGCGTGCGGGAGAGCGCGGCGAACCAGGTCTGGTAGACGGGGAAGCCGGCCCGGCGGGTGAAGACGAGGGTCAGCGTGGACAGCGGCACCCGCGGCTCGAACCAGGCGGCCGCCCCGTTGGTGTCGACCGCCCCGACGTTGCCGGTGAGCGTGCCCGTGGTCGGGTCCCAGCGGGGGACGTCTTCGTTCGCGGCGCAGCCGCCCGTGCCGCAGGAGTTGAACGTGGACCGGAAGCCGAGGTCGTCGACCGCGACCGGGGTCCCGCCCGGGCCAGCGGCGGAGACCGTCACCGCGTCGGCGTCGACGTCGCCGAGCACGAAGGTCCAGCCGGTCGACGGGGTCGGCGCGTCGAAGGCGTACGTCGTGGTCGAGGCGCCGGGCACCCCGGCCCCGTTCGCCGTGTAGGGGCGGAGGTTCAGGTAGGGGCGGCCCCTGCTCTGCCCGTAGCGCCCGCCCACGTCGGAGGATGCGGGCAGGAAGGTCGATGCCCCGGACTGGCGACCCACCGCGGAACCGCCGGCCGAGTCGCTCGTGATCGTGGCGGCGGGGAAGCCGGCGGCCCGCTGGCGCAGCGTCCCGGTCCAGCCGTTCGCGGAACCCTCGAAGGTCAGGTCGGCCCAGCCGGCGGACGCGGCCGTCGCGCTCGTCGCCGGCACCAGGAGCCACCCGAGCAGCCCGACGAGGGCGAGCAGGACCGTGGCCCGTGCCCGGGGGATTTGCACGAGAGGCAGCACATCACGGACGCGAGCGCCGCACAATGGTCCGGTGACGACCGAGGCACCGGAGCGGGGGACGCGGGACGCCCGCGCGCGCCGGGCCCGCCGCCGTCGGCCTTCGGCGCTCACGACCCTCGGCGTCGCCCTGCTGGTGGCCGGGCTGGCCTGCCTCGGCTGGGTGGGCTACCAGTACGTGGGCACCAACGTGGTGGCCGAGCGGACGTTCGACCAGCAGACCCAGGGCCTGCGCGAGCAGTGGCGTTCCGCGCCGCCTCCTGCTCCGCCGGCGGGGGACCCCGGCGTGGCCACCGGACGGACCGCGGAGGTGCCCGGCTCGGCCATCGCCCTGCTGCGGGTGCCGCGCTTCGGCGACACCTACGAGGTCCCGGTCGTCGCGGGCACCGACCTGCGCGACCTCTCCCGCGGCGTCGGGCACTACGACGAGACGGCCGCGCCCGGCGAGGTCGGGAACTTCGCGGTCGCCGGCCACCGGGTCACCCATGGCGAGCCGTTCGCCAAGCTGCTGACGCTGCGCAAGGGCGACCGGGTCGTGGTCGAGACGCGGGCGGCGGTGTTCACGTACGTGATGGACACGTCGCCGGCCGACCTCACGGTGGAGGAGACCGCCGGCTGGGTGCTCGACCCGGTCCCCGACCAGCCCGGGGCGGACCCGACCCGGGCGCTCATCACCCTCACCACGTGCCAGGACCTCTTCCACTCACCGGACCGGTCGGTCGGCTTCGGGCACCTCGAGAGCACCCGGAACAAGTAGCGCGTAGTCCTCCAGCTCGATGTCGGTCGCGAACCGGTCCGAGAGCCGCATCAGCGGCGCGAAGAGGAACGAGGTGGAGAACAGCAGGTTCCGCAGGCGCATCCCCAGCCGGGTCCGCGGCGCCAGGATCCTGCCCGCGTTCACCTTCTGCGAGACCTGGGCGTAGCGACGGAACCCCGCCTCGTAGCGCGCGAACGCGACCGCGTGGTCGCCGTCGGCGCGGAGGAGCTCGCCGGCCAGCACGTACGCGCCGACGACCGCCAGCCCGGTGCCGAAGCCGCCGAGCGTGTTGCCGTACGCGGCGTCGCCCAGCAGCGCGACCCGGCCGCTGGTGTAGCGGTCCATCGTCACCCGGCTGATCGAGTCGAGGTAGAACTCGCGCGCCTCCGGGAGCCGGGCGAGCAGCTCGGGCACGCGCCAGCCCGCTCCGCGGTAGGCGTCGGCGACCAGCCGCTGCTGCTGGGCGACGTCGTCGCGGTCGTACGCGAGCGGCGGGGAGGCGAAGACGAAGAAGGCGGGGGCCTTGGGGCCGCCGGTGGCCGCCGTCCGGCCCGGCTCGCTGTAGAGCTCCGACCCGCCCTCGACGTCCAGCTCGGCGAGCGCGTAGTGGTAGCCGAGGTGGCGCACGTAGTCCGTCTCCGGACCGAAGGCCAGCCGGCGGACGTTCGAGTGGAGCCCGTCCGCCCCCACCACGAGGTCGAACGTCTGCGGCCCGCCCCGCTCGAAGGTCACGTCGACGCCGGTCGGCGTCTCGGTCAGCGAGGTGATCGAGTCGCCGAAGACGTAGGTCGTCGTGGCGGCCGTGCGGTCGAGGAGGATCTGCGCCAGGTCGCCGCGGACGATCTCGACGTCGCCCCCGGTGAACTCCGCGGGCACCGTCGCGATCCGGCGGCCCGCCGCGTCCACCACGGTGCCGTCCTCGGAGCCGGTGCGCGCCGCCCGGACCTCGTCGAGGATGCCCATGCGCTCGAGGACGGTGCGGTGCGTCTCGCCCTTGAAGTCCACGGCCTGCCCGCCACGACGCAGCGCGGGGGCCTTCTCGACCACCGTGACGTCGAAGCCGTACCGGGTGAGCCAGAGGGCGAGGGCGGGGCCGGCGATGCTGGCGCCGGAGATCAGGACGCGGGTGCTCTTCACGTCGACGACGCTAGGAGGGCGCGCTGGCAGCGGGCTGACGCGCCGCTGGCACGGGTCAGCGCAGCAGCAGGTCGACCGCGGTCGCCATCGCGCGGCGGTGGTCCGCCCGCGCCTCGACCTGGTGCTTCAGGCCGATCGAGGTGCTGACGAGGGTCCGGGCGAGCGGGACGGCGTCCTGCGGACGCTCGACGGCGAGGGCCTGCGTGACCAGCTCCGCGAACCGCCGGGGCGCGGTCTCCACGACCGGACCCAGCAGGTCGGGGTTGGCGTCGATCACGGCGGTGACGTCGCGGGCCCCGGGGCCGACGTAGCGGCCCGCCCACACGTCGAACGCCTCGACCAGGCGCTCCCGCAGCGGGCGCCTGGTCGCGCCCAGCACGGTCTCGATCTCCGCGAGGTCGTGCTCGAGCGCCCGCGTCACGGCCGCGCGGAACAGGGCGTCCTTGGTGGGGAAGTGGAAGTAGAGGCCGGGCCGGGAGATGCGGGCCTCGCGGGCGACCTCGTCCATCGAGGTCTTCCGGTAGCCGAAGCGGGCGAAGGTCAGCAGGGCGGACTCCAGGACCGCGTCCCGCCGGTCCGAAGCGGTGGACGACGGGGCCTCCGGCGGGGTTCTGCTCACGGGCCGATCGTACGCCGACAGTGGACGGACTATACGGATAGTGCCTGGTCTGTATGGTCGAGCACATGCCTGCCGCTCCCTTGATCACGACCGCCTTCACCGCCGCCAGCACCGCCGACGACGTGCTCGAGGAGGTCGACCTCACCGGGCTCCGGGCCGTGGTCACAGGCGCCTCGTCCGGGCTGGGCGCCGAGACCGCCCGCGCGCTGACCGCGGCCGGTGCGGACGTGACGCTGGCGGTGCGGGACCTCGCCGCCGGTTCCGCGCGCGCGGCGCGGATCGCGGCGTCCACCGGACGCGCTGCCCCGCGGGTGGCCCGGCTCGACCTCGCCGACCAGAGCAGCGTGCGGGGGTTCGTCGAGGCCTGGGCGGGTCCGCTGCACCTGCTCGTCAACAACGCCGGGGTGGTCACGGCCGGGCTCGAGCGCACGCGGGAGGGCTGGGAGCTCCAGCTCGCGACCAACCACCTCGGGCACTTCGCCCTGACCGTCGGCCTGCGCGACGCGCTGGCCCGCGGGGCGGCCGAGCGCGACGGTGCGCGGGTCGTCGCGGTCAGCTCGACCGCGCACATGCGCGCCGGCATCGACTTCGACGACCTCCAGCTCGAGCGGCGGGCGTACGACCCGCAGATCGCCTACGCGCAGTCGAAGACCGCGAACGCCCTGCTCGCCGTGGAGGCGACGCGGCGCTGGGCGTCCGAGGGGATCGTGGCCAACGCGGCGAACCCCGGGGGTGTCGCGACCAGGCTGCAGCGCAGCTTCAGCCCGGGGCAGCGCGCCTCCCTCGACGCCGCCGAGGCCGCCGGGGTGTTCAGCTGGAAGACGGTCGGCCAGGGAGCGGCCACGATCGTCGTCGCCGCGGTCGCCCCCGAGCTCGCCCGCACGGGCGGCCACTACCTCGACGACGGGCGGGAGGCGTACGTCGTGGCGGACGACGCCGACCTCGCGGACCACCCGCACGGGGTCAAGGCGTGGGCGCTCGACCCCGTCGCCGCCGAGCGGCTCTGGACGGTCTCGGCCGACCTGGTCGCGGGCCGCTGACGGCCGTCGGCGTCCGGCGGTCCGTCGTCGGATGTCCACTTCGGGACGTGGCCGCTAGGTGACACCGGTCAGGTCTGTCGCGACGGGCGGGCGCGCCGTACGTTCGTGGTGAGCGGCGAGACGGTCGAACCCCCGAGCGTCCGTCTCGCCGCTCCTCACCCGGTCAGGCCGTGACCTCGAACGTCGCCGTCAGGTCGGCGGCCGAGCTGCCGCCCACCCAGACGTCGAAGGTCGAGGCGTCGAGGACCCAGTCCCGCTCGGCCGCGTTCCAGTAGCGGCGGTGGTCCGGGGTGACCGGGAAGGTCACCGTCCGCGTCTGCCCCGCCCCCACGGCCACCCGCTCGAAGCCCTTGAGCTCGCGCACCGGTCGCGACGCCCGGCCGTGCTGCTGGTGCAGGTAGAGCTGGACCACCTCGTCGGCGTCGAGGTCTCCGGTGTTCGTCACCTCGACGGAGACGCTGACGGTCCCGTCGACCCCGACCGAGGTGGCGTCGAGCGCCAGCCCCGCGTACGTGAACGAGGAGTACGACAGCCCGTGGCCGAAGGGGAACAGCGGCGTGCTCTCCTCGTCCCAGTAGCGGCGCCCCTGGTTCTGGGGCTCGTGGGAGACGGTGTGGGCGTAGAAGAGCGGGACCTGCCCCACGGTCCGCGGCCAGGTGAAGGGGAGCTTGCCGCCCGGGACCGCGTCGCCGACGAGCAGGTTGGCCACGGCCGCGCCGCCCTGGGTGCCCGGGTACCAGACGTCGAGGATCGCCGGCACGTGCTCGGCCGCCCACCGCAGGTCGAGCGGGCGGCCGTTCATGACCACGGCCACCGTCGGCGTGCCCGTGGCGACGACCGCCTGGAGCAGCTCCAGCTGCCGGCCCGGGAGCTCCAGCGAGGAGCGGGACGCGGCCTCGCCGATCATGTTCTGCCACTCGCCGACGACGACCACCGCGACCTCCGCGGCGGCCGCGAGGTCCACGGCCTCCTGCAGCTCGGCCTCGTCGTCGAAGTCGACGGGGTCGACCGGGGCGTTGTCGCCCCACATGTCGAACATCGACGGGAAGGTCCGCTGCCCGGGCCGGACGCCCGGGAGGAAGTCGACCTGGACGCCGTCGCCGAGCCGGTCGCGCAGGCCGGCCAGGATCGTCACCGTCTCGTCGTTGTCCTGGTCGAAGACCCACGGCCCGATCGTGTCGCGCCGCGAGTCCGCCAGGGGACCGAGCACGGCGACGGTGCCGAGCGCCGCGGGGTCGAGCGGCAGCAGCCCGCCCTCGTTGCGCAGCAGCACGGCCGAGCGTTCCGCGGCGAGGCGGGCCACGTCGCGGTGGGCCGGGTCGGCGAGCACCTCGGCGGCGCGCGCCTCGTCGACGTACGGGTCCTCGAACAGGCCGAGCCGGATCTTCGTCGCCAGCACCCGGCGGACGCAGACGTCCAGCGCGGCCTCGTCGACGAGCCCGGCGGCGACCGCCTCGGGCAGGTGCGCGTACGCGGGGTCGGTGACCGCCATCTCGAGGTCGAGGCCGGTGCCGAGGGCCCGGGCGGCCGCGTCCGTGAGGTCGGTGGCGAAGCCGTGCGTGAGCAGGCTGCGCACGGCGTTCGCGTCGCTGACCAGGAAGCCGTCGAACCCGAGCTCGCCGCGCAGCACGTCGGCGAGCAGCCAGTGGTTGCCGGTGGCCGGGACGCCGTTGAGGTCCATGTAGGCCGTCATGACGTTCCCGGCGCCGGCCTCGAGGGCGGCGCGGAAGGGCGGGAGGTAGATGTTCCAGAAGTCGTGGTCGGAGAGGCTGACCTCGTCGTAGTCACGGCCGCCGGCGGCCGCGCCGTAGCCCGCGAAGTGCTTGGGCCCGGCGATGACGCGCTCCGGGGCGCCGATCGCGCCGCCCTGGAACCCGCGCACCTGCGCGGCGGCGACGGCCGCGCCGAGGAACGGGTCCTCGCCGGCGCCCTCGACGATCCGGCCCCAGCGCGGGTCGCGGGCGATGTCGACCATCGGCGCGAACGTCCAGTGGATGCCGACGGCGCGGGCCTCGCGGGCCGCGACGGCCTGGCTGCGCTCGATGGTCGGCGGGTCCCACGAGGCGGCGAGGGCGATCGGCACCGGCAGGATCGTGCGCAGGCCGTGGATGACGTCGAAGCCGAAGAGCAGCGGGATCCCGAGGCGGCTGCCCTCCGCCGCGAGGCGCTGCAGCCGGTTGGTCTGCGCCGGGTCGGTGACGAAGAGCAGCGACCCCGCCCCGCCCCGGCCGAGCGCCTGCTCGACGTCGCCGGGCTGGTCGTCGCCGACCCCGATCCCAGCGCCGACCTCCGGGTCGGCGAGCGACCCGAAGTAGAAGAGCTGGGTCAGCTGGCCCGCCTTCTCCTCGAGGCTCAGCTGCGCCAGCAGCTCCTCGACCCGGGCGTCCACCGCGCCCTGGTCCGTGTCCGCCGTGCTCGGTGCCATCGCGCGTCTCCCTCGTCGCCGGATGCTGCTGGAGGACCCATCGTGCCAACCCCCGCGGGCCGTCACGGAGGCGGGCGACGGCCCGCATCCCTGCCCCCACACGGATGCTGAACTAAGACTGAGAAGTTTGGGTTTCTGTCTTAGGATGGTGCGCAGTGCGACGGGGCGACGCGCGACTGGCCGCATCTTTGAAGGGACACACCTCGTGGAAGGTGTCTGGAGCTACCTCCGGCGCAAGCCGCTGCAGCGTCGCGTGACCGTCCTGATGACCATCGCCGTGGCGGTCGCCATCCTCCTCTCGAACGTCGCGGGCTACGTCGCCCTGCGCACCACGCTCTTCCAGGCCTCCCAGTCCATCGCCCTCAGCATCGCCAACGACCTGGTCGCCCCGGCCTCGGCGAGCATCCGGCAGTCGGGCCAGCTGAGCACCGAGGTCCAGCAGGCCGGCGGGGTCATCGTCGAGGCCGTCGGTGCCGACGGCACCGTCGCCCGCGTGCCCGGCGAGGTCAACGCCCTGGTGATCGAGCCCGGCGACCTCGCGTCGGCGGTGGCCGACGGCCCCACCGGGCGCCGGATGGGCGTCGACGACGCCGGCCGCCCGTACGTGGTCGTGTCGGTCCCGCTCGGCACCACCGGCTACGCCCTGGTCGTCGCCCGGCCCCTGGCGACCGTCCTCGGGATCCTCGAGACCGAACGGCTGATCCTGCTCCTCGTCATCGGCGCCAGCATCCTCGCGGCGGCGGTCATCTCGGGCTTCGTCGCCCGCTCGAGCCTGCGGCCGGTCCGCCAGCTCACGGCGGCCGTCGAGCACGTGACCGACACCAAGGACTTCCAGCCCATCTCCGTCCGCTACGTCGCCGGCGACCTCGCGACCCTCGCGGCGGCCTTCAACCAGCTGCTCCGCTCGGTCACCCGGATGCGCGAGCGGCAGTCACGCCTCGTCGCGGACGCCGGTCACGAGCTGCGCACGCCGCTGACGAGCCTCACCACCAACGTGGACCTCCTCGCCCGGGACCTGAACGCGGACCACCTGACCACGGCCCAGAAGGGCGCGATCCTCGGCGACGTCCGCGCGCAGCTCGCCGAGCTGACCGACCTCGTCGGCGACCTCGTGCAGCTGTCCCGCGACGACTCGGCCGGCGCCTTCCGCCCGGTCGACCTCCGCGACGTCGTCGGTGCGGCGGTCGAGCGCGTCCGGCGCCGGGCGGGGGACCGGGTGCTCGACGTGCAGCTCGACGAGCTCCACATGGTCGGCGACCCCGACGGTCTCGAGCGCACGGTGACCAACCTGCTCGACAACGCGGTGAAGTGGAGCCCGGCCGGCAGCACCGTCCGGGTGCGGCTGCAGGGCAACCGGCTCCGCGTCTCCGACTCCGGTCCCGGCATCCCCGAGGCCGACCTCCCCTACGTCTTCGACCGCTTCTTCCGGGGCGAGAC
Organism: Microlunatus spumicola; assembly: GCF_039536445.1. Lineage (NCBI taxonomy): Bacteria > Bacillati > Actinomycetota > Actinomycetes > Propionibacteriales > Propionibacteriaceae > Microlunatus > Microlunatus spumicola. The sequence continues at coordinate 630,416 of NZ_BAAAYR010000002.1, forward strand.
CGCCCGCAAGACGCACGGCACGGGCCTCGGCCTGTCGATCGTGGCCAAGACGGTCGAGGACCACGGGGGGACCGTGACGGCCGGACGCAGCGACGACGGCGGCGCGGAGTTCACCGTGCAGCTCCCCGGCGTCACCAGCCGTGAGGCGCTGCCCGGCGTGCTCGTCCCGTCCGCCTGAGGCTGGCCGGCACCTCCGTGCACGTCTGCCCGAACGACGGCCCCCGCCGGTGAAGAGGACCTGGACCTACCTCTGGGACCACCCGCTGCAGCGTCGCATCTCGCTCCTCACCACGGTCGCGGTCGCCCTGGCCGTCATCCTCTTCAGCGCGGTCGGCTACCTCACGCTGCGCGTGACCCTGCACCGCACGTCCGAGTCGATCGCGCTCGCCGTCGCCCGCGACCTGGCGCCCGCGGCCACCGACGACCTCCTCGGCACCGGGCGGCTCTCGCCCGACCTGCGCCAGGCCGGCGGGGTCGTCGTCGAGGCGGTCGACGCCCAGGGCCGCGTGCTGCGGCTCGACGGCCAGGTCGACGAGCTCGTCCTGAGCCCCCGCGACCGGACGGCCGCCGGGCCGGAGGGCCGGACGACGCGACGGTCCGGCACCGCGGCGTCGGGGCACCCGTACGCGATCGTGTCCGTCCCGCTGCCGGGGACGTCGTACGCCCTCGTGGTCGGCCGGACGCTCGCGCCGGTGGAGGAGATCCTGCGGGTGCAGCGGCTCATCCTGCTCACCATCAGCCTGGCCAGCATCGTCGCGGCGGCGGTCGCCGGCTTCCTCGTCGGCCGGGCCGGGCTGCGGCCGGTGCGGCAGCTCACCGAGGCCGTCGAGCACGTGACGGCGACCCAGGACCTGCAGCCGGTCTCCGTCCGCTACGCCCGGGGCGACCTCGCGACCCTGGCCGCCTCGTTCAACCTGATGCTGGCCTCGCTGACCCGCACCCGGAACCGCCAGGCGCGCCTCGTGGCCGACGCGGGCCACGAGCTGCGGACCCCGCTCACCAGCCTCCGCACCAACGTCGACCTGCTCGCCTCGGACGTGCGGCGCGACCGCCTCACCGTCGACGCGCGGGAGGCGGTCCTGGCCGACCTGCAGGGCCAGCTCGGCGAGCTGAACGACATGATCGGCGACCTCGTCCACGTGACCCGCGAGGACGGCGCGGCGTCGGTCGCCCCGCTCGACGTCCGCGACGTCGTGGGGACCTCGGTCGAGCGGGTCCAGCGCCGCGCCCAGGGCGTGACCTTCGACGTGGACCTCGACCCGCTCTTCGTCGTGGCCAACGCGGAGGCGCTCGGTCGGGCCGTCACGAACCTGCTCGACAACGCCGTCAAGTGGAGCCCGCCCGGCGCGACCGTGCGGGTGCGGCTCGAGGGCAACCGGCTCCGGGTGTCGGACGCCGGCCCGGGCATCCCGGAGGCCGATCTGCCCTACGTGTTCGACCGCTTCTTCCGCGGCGAGTCGGCCCGCAGGACCAAGGGCACCGGCCTCGGCCTGGCCATCGTGGCCAAGGCCGTCGAGGAGATGGGCGGCACCGTGTCCGCGGGCCGCTCGGCCGAGGGCGGTGCCGAGCTCACGCTGCAGCTGCCGGGCGTCACCAGCCGCGAGGCCGTCTCCAGCCTGCTCGTCCCGGCTGCGTCCTAGCCCCCGACGACCGGGACCGGCTCACCAGCCCGTGTCGAGCAGCGAGTTGACCATGACCGCCCAGCCGGCGGTCAGGACGAGGGCCACGGCGGCGGTCCGCCGGTCGCGGACCAGGGCCAGGGCGACGTACGCGGCGACGCCGAAGGTCAGCCAGATCCGCTCGGTCTCCGCCTTGGACATCGCCGACAGGTCCGCCACCAGGGCCGCGGCGGTGCCGGCCGCGCTCAGCAGCGCCACCACGACGTCCTGCGTCCAGCCGAGCCGGCGCGAGCGGAGCAGCACGCCGACCGCGCGCACCACCCCGTACGCGAGCAGCGGCGACCAGGCGACCAGCCAGGCGGCGAGGTTGGCCCAGACGAAGTAGGAGTACGGCCGGTCCGACGCCGTCTGCTGGTAGTAGCGGACCCGCAGCCGGGCGAGCCCCTCGAACCAGCTGAAGCCGAACGCGAAGTGGGCCGCGGCCACGAGGGCCACGCCGGCGGTGCTGACCAGCCACGGCCGCAGCACCGCGCGCAGACCGACGCCGCGGGCGGTGACGACGACGGCGGCGAGCACGACGAGCCCGAACAGGACCAGGCCGTAGTTCAGGTAGATCGCCGCGCCGAGCAGCACGCCCCCGGCCAGGCTCGAGCCGAGCCGCGGGCGCCCGTGCGCGAGGTTCGCGCCGCGGCAGGCCAGGGCGAGCCCGCCGACCGCGACCCCCGCGAACAGCCCGTCCGCCGACACCGCCATCCAGACGGCGCCGGGGAGCAGGGCCGCGAACGGCACCAGCCGGCGCGCGGCGTCCGGCGCCCCGAGCTCGCGGAGGACGACCGGCAGCCCGACCGCCGCGGCAGAGGACACGAGGATGCAGAGCAGCCCGGCCCAGAAGCCGCCGCCCAGCCCGACCTGGGCGAGCACCCAGAAGAGCAGGGTCGCGAGCGGCGGGTGCGCGGCGACGTGGGTCGTCCAGGCGTTGGTGCCGTCGACGTCGCCGCCGAAGGCGATGTAGTGGCTGAACGTCCGCAGGAACTCGCCCGGCCCGGTGATCCGCGGCAGGTCGTGCAGGTACTCGTTGGGGTTGGTGAGCACCTCCGTCCAGCCCTTGGCCAGGCCGTCGATCATGACCAGCGAGACCATCCAGGCGAGGGCGAGCAGCCACCCGGCCAGCAGCAGGTGGCCCCACCGCAGCCGCGGTGCATTGCGCTGCAGGAGGAGCGCGAGCAGCAGGCAGAGCACGGTCAGCGGGGTGCCGACGCCGACGTGCGGGTGCCAGAAGGCGAGCAGCGGCGGGTAGGGCAGCACGATGGGCAGACCGCGGGCGTTCAGGTCCTGCCCGACGAGCATCGAGAGCCGGATCAGCACCAGCGCGGCCACGACGGCCACCAGCGCCGTCCAGCGCCGGCCCGGGGCGGCGAGGTCGGGCAGCACGTCCTGCGTACGGGGCGGGCGTGCGGCGGTTCCGGCGACGCTCGGACGGGGCACGGGTCTCATCTCGTCGCAGCGGCTCGGGGCGTCCCGCGCGGACCCGGGAACGGGCCCAGCCTATATTTCGTCGTGAGCGACCGATCTCGTGCCGCTGCTCGGACCGACATCCCCCGGAAGGCCCGACCCTGTCCCGTCGTACGCACGGCTGCGCGCCGTGACCGATCCCGTCCCCGGCGCCCTGGACGTCACCGTCGTGCTGCCCTGCCTGGACGAGGCGGCCGCCCTGCCCGGCGTGCTGGCCGCGGTCCCGGCGGGCTGGCAGGCCCTGGTGGTCGACAACGGCTCGTCCGACGGCAGCCCGGAGCTGGCCGCCCGTCTCGGCGCCCGCGTGGTGCACGAGGCCCGGCGCGGCTACGGGGCCCCCGTGCACACCGGCATCGAGGCCGCCACGACCGAGCTGGTCGCGGTGATCGACTGCGACGGTTCGCTGGACCCGGCCGAGCTCGTCGGCCCGGCCGGCCTGGTCGCCCGCGGCGAGGCCGACCTCGTGGTCGGGCGCCGCCGGGTCGTCCAGTCCCGGTCGTGGCCCTGGCACGCACGCGCCGGGAACGCGGTCCTGGCCGGGCTGATCCGCGCGTCGACCGGCGTCGCGGTCCACGACATCGCCCCCGTCCGCGTCGCCCGCCGCCAGGCGCTGCTCGACCTCGGCATCACGGACCGGCGGTTCGGCTACCCGCTGGAGACCGTGCTCGCCGCCGCGCACGCCGGCTGGCGCGTCGTCGAGGTCGACGTCACCTACCGGCGCCGGACCCTCGGCGGGCGGTCGAAGGTGAGCGGCTCGGTCCGCGGGACGCTGCGCGTGCTGCACGACTTCACCGAGGTGCTCCGGCGCCGGCGCCGACCGCCGGCACGGGAGGTTCATCCGAACCCGCCGACGACTCCGAACCCTCTGACGTGACGCCCCCAGCACCGTCGGTCCCCGCCCGCCCGCCGGCGGCCACGTTCGTGGTCCTGGCCAAGGCGCCGGTGCCCGGGCTGGTCAAGACCCGGCTGACCTCCGCCTACTCCGACCACGAGGCCGCCGCGCTCGCCGCGGCCGCGCTGCTCGACAGCCTCGACGCCGTACGGGCCGCCGTCGCGCTCGCCGGGCCGGGGGAGCGCCGCCTCGTCTGCGCGCTCACCGGTGACCTGGACGCCGCGGCCGCACCGGTCGCGCTGGGCGCCGGGCTGGAGGAGTTCCGGGTGGTGGCCCAGCGCGGCGAGGGCCTCGGCGAACGCATCGCGCACGCCCACGCCGACGCCGCGGCGAGCGGGAACGAGGACGCGGCCGCTGACCTGGACGGGGCGACGGTGCAGATCGGCATGGACACCCCGCAGGTCGACCCGGCGGTGCTGGCTGCCGCCGCCGACCGCGTCACGGTGCCGGACGGGCCCGACGCGGTCCTCGGGGCGGCGGCGGACGGGGGCTGGTGGCTGCTCGCGCTGCGCCGGGCCGCCGACGCACGGCTCGTCGCGCCCGTCCCGATGTCGACGCCGGAGACCGGCCGGCTGACCCGCCGCGCCCTGGAGGACGCGGGGCTGCGGGTCGAGGCGGCGCCGGTGCTGTCCGACGTGGACGAGCCGGGCGACGTGGTGCGGGTGGCCGCGAGCTGCCCGGACAGCCGGTTCGCCGCGCTGGCCGGCGTGCTGGGCGGCCGGGCGGCGGTGGCCTCGTGACGCAGCCCGAGGCCTTCTTCGAGCCCGGCTTCGCCGAGGGGCGTGCCCAGCTGCACACGCGCGACGGGGGGATCTGGGAGCTGCCGGTCCCGCGCTGGTCGGCCGACGCCGGTCCCGGCGACCTCCGGCTGCTCGCCCGCTGCTCCGGCGCCACGCTCGACGTCGGCTGCGGCCCGGGCCGGATGGCGGCGGCCCTCTCCGGCCGCGGAGTCCGCGCGCTCGGCGTCGACGTCTCGCCGTCGGCCGTCGCGATGGCCCGCTCGCGCGGGGCGACCGCGCTGAACCGCGACATCTTCTCCCTCGGCGGCGGGCGCCGATGGCAGCACATCCTGCTCGTGGACGGCAACGTCGGGATCGGCGGAGACCCCGTCCGCCTGCTCTGGCGCTGCCGCGACCTGCTGCTGCCCGGCGGCACGGTCCTGGTCGACGTCGCCGCGCCCGGCGAGGGCCTGCGCGTGACGACCGCGCGGCTCGTCGGCGCGGCCGGTGCCGGCGGCTGGTTCGCCTGGGCGGTGCTCGGCTTCGACGCGCTCGAGGTCGTCGCTGCCGCGGCCGGTCTCCGGGTGGCCGAGACCTGGTTCATCGAGGACGAGCAGCGCTGGCAGGCCGAGCTCGTGCACGCCGACGCGTGGGCCGCGCCGGGGCGGGTCGCATGAGGGTCCTGCTGACCGGCGGGGCCGGCTTCATCGGGACGCACGTCCGCCGCCGCCTCGAGGCCGCCGGGCACGAGCCGGTGGTCTTCGACCGCGCGGTCGACCCGCTCGACGACGTCCGCGACCTCGACCGCGTACGGGGCGCGCTGACGGGCTGCGACGCGCTCGCGCACCTCGCCGCCAAGGTCGGGCTGGGCCTCGACATCGACGACATCGACGACTACAGCAGCCACAACGACGTCGGGACGGCCGTCGTGCTCCGGGCCGCGGCCAACGTCGGGGTGGGGCGGGTCGCGTACGCGTCCTCGATGGTCGTCTACGGCGAGGGCGCCTACACCTGCCCGGTGCACGGGCCGACGAGCCCGCCGCCGCGGCGGGTGGCCGACCTCGACGCCGGCCGCTTCGACCCGCTCTGCCCGCGCTGCGGCTCCGACCTGGTGCCCGGCCTGGTGCCCGAGAGCGCCCCGATGGACCCGCGGAACGTCTACGCCGCCACCAAGACCCACGGTGAGCACCTGGCCGCGGCCTGGTCGCGGGAGACGGAGGGTTCGGTGGCGGCGCTGCGGTTCCACAACGTCTACGGACCCGGCATGCCGCGCAACACCCCGTACGCGGGCGTCGCGTCGCTCTTCGCCAGCGCGATCAACCGTGGCGAGGCGCCGCGCGTCTACGAGGACGGCGGGCAGCGGCGCAACTTCGTGCACGTGGACGACGTCGCGGCGGCCGTCGTCGCCGCGCTCGAGGCGGAGCTCGCCCCGGGCGTGACGCCGCTCAACGTCGGGTCGCCGGACGTCACGACCGTCGGCGGCATGGCGTCGATCCTCAGCCGCGAGCTCGGCGGCCTCGAGCCCGTCGTCACGGGGCAGTACCGGCTCGGCGACGTCCGGCACATCACCGCCGACTGCACCGCGGCCGAGCGGGTCCTGGGCTGGCGGGCCGTCCAGCCGCTGAGCAGCATCGCCGAGCTGGGGCGCTGAGGCCCCGCCGCCGCGGTTCGGCGGCCGGGCTCACTGCAGGTGGTCCAGGTCCCGGCGCAGCTCGCGCTTGGTGTGGGTCAGCAGCTCGTGCACGGCGTCCTCGATCTTGCCGTGGGTGGCTCCGCCGGCGAGGTCGTGCTTGCCCGCCGCCAGCGCGGGGTCGATCGTGATCCCGTCGTTGAAGAGGTCGACGAGCCGCGGGTCCACGTAGGAGCTGCGCGCGACCGCCGGGGTGTTGCCGAGGTAGGTCGACACCGCCTTCATGACCGAGCTGACCGCCCTCTTCTTCTTCGAGTCGCTGAGCTGCGGCTCGAAGCGCTCGGCCAGCTCGACGGCGGCGATCACGGTGCCGTGCCAGGTGCGGAAGTCCTTGGCCGACACCTCGCCCTCGACGATGTCCTTGATGTAGGCGTTGATCTCGGTCGACGTGACGTCGTGCCACGCGCCGTCCTCGCCCTGGTACGCGAGCAGCTCGGGGTTGTCGTCGTCGCGCTCCACGAGTGCCCGGACGGCCTCGTTCACCGGCTGGTCGACGAGCGCGATGTAGCGCTCCTTGCCCGACTTGGCGATGTAGTCGAAGACCACCTGCTTGCCCTCGAAGGACACGTGCTCGCGCCGGATGGTGGCGAGGCCGTAGCTGTGGTTCTCCTCGGCGTACGCCTCCCCGCCGATCCGGAAGAAGCCCAGGTCGAGCAGCCGGAAGGCCGCCCCCAGGGCCCGCTCCCGCGGCATGCCGTCGAGGCGGAGGTGCTTGCCGGCGCGTCGGCGTGCGGTCGGCAGGTTCTGCGCGGCCTCGAGGACGCGCTCGTGCTTGGCGGCGTCCCGCTTGATCCGCCAGTACTCGTGGTAACGGTACTGCCGCCGGCCGGCCTCGTCGGTGCCGACGGCCTGGATGTGGCCGTTGGGCAGCGGGCAGATCCAGACCTCCTCCCAGGCCGGGGGGATGACGAGCGAGATGCAGCGCTCGGCGTCGGGTCCGGTGAGCTCGGCGCCCTCGAGGTCGAGGTAGACGAAGTCCCTGGTGGGGTCCGGGGGGACGCGTCGACGCGTCCAGCCGGGCTTGGACGGGGACACGGTGCGTAGGCGGACCACGTGCCCTTGTTACCCGGTGATCCCCAGCCGTACGCGACCGCCGGGCCGCCGGTCCGGCCCGGGACGTCGTGACGCCGGGAACTGTCGGAGGGCCCGCCTAGGTTGGGCGGCATGAGCGACACCGCATCGACCGCCAACCGCGACCAGGACTCGACCGCACCCGAGGGCGAGTTCACCTCCGAGACCAGCCAGGCCGCCGCCGAGGAGACCTCCGAGGTCCAGGCCTCCCCCGAGCACAACGAGGAGGTGCTCGGCGCCTCGGGTTCCGGGGACCCGTCCCTGGAGAAGGACCCCAGCGAGTGGGTGACCGGCGGCGACCCGATCACCTCCGCGCAGAAGAGCTACCTCGACACCCTCGCCCGCCAGGCCGGCGAGGAGATCCCCGCCGACATCACCAAGGGCGAGGCCTCCGAGCAGATCGAGCGGCTCCGCAAGGAGACCGGCAAGGACTGATCTTCCGGGTTTCCGGAGCGCCAGCGACGGGAACCCATGCGGGCGTGTGGGGGTCGTCCTCACGGAGACGCCTGCTGGGTTCCCGGAGCGGTAGCGACGGGCATCCACGCGCGGGTCTGCGTCTCGACCTGCACCTCGGGTTTCCGGAGCGCTAGCGACGGGAACCCACGCGGGGGGTGTGGGGGGTCGTCCCCCCACATAGACAGAGTGCGACGGGGTAAGAAGGTCTCATGGTGCGATTCGGCTACACCCTCATGACCGAGCAGAGCGGCCCCAAGCAGATCGTCGAGTACGGGGCGCGGGCCGAGCAGGTCGGCTTCGACTTCGAGGTCTCCAGCGACCACTACTCCCCGTGGCTGGCGTCGCAGGGCCACGCCGGCTACGCGTGGACGATGCTCGGGGCCGTGGCGGCCCTGACGTCGACGGTGGAGCTGATGACGTACGTGACGTCGCCGATCCAGCGCTACCACCCGGCCGTGGTGGCGCAGAAGGCGGCGACGCTGCAGATCATCAGCGACGGCCGCTTCACCCTGGGCCTCGGCTCGGGGGAGAACCTCAACGAGCACATCACCGGGGAGGGCTGGGCGCCGGTCGCGCAGCGCCAGGACATGCTCGAGGAGGCGACGACGATCATCCGCGAGCTGCTGACCGGTGAGTTGGTGACGTGGGGCGGCGAGTACTTCCGGGTCGACTCCGCGCGCGTCTGGGACGTCCCCGACGGCGGCGTGCCGATCGGCATGGCGGTCTCGGGGCCCAAGTCGATCGAGCGCTTCGCGCCGCTCGGCGACCACCTGATCGCCGTCGAGCCGGACGCCGACGCGGTCAAGGCCTGGGACAAGGAGAAGGGCGGCCTCCTCTCCAGCGGCAAGGGCTCCCGCAAGATCGGCCAGATCCCGATCTGCTGGGGGCTCGACAAGGACGCGGCGATCGCCAAGGCGCACGACCAGTTCCGCTGGTTCGGCGGGGGCTGGGCCGTGAACGCGGACCTGCCGACCCCGCACGGCTTCGCCGGCGCGACGCAGTTCGTCCGTCCGGAGGACGTCGCGGAGTCCATCCCCTGCGGCCCCGACGTCGACAAGATCGTCGAGGCCGTGAGCGCGTACTGGGAGGCCGGCTTCACCGACATCGCCCTGGTCCAGGTCGGCGACGAGGGCCAGCGCGAGTTCCTCGACACCGCGGCCGAGCCGATCCTCGCGGCGCTGCGCGAGGCCGCCCCCAAGAGCTAGCCCGAGCGGTACCCCCGCCCACCGAGCGGTACGTGTTCCCGGTCCCCAGGCCTCCTCGACCGGGAAGGCGTACCGCTCGCGCGCTCTCAGGAGACGTGGGGGAGGGTCTAGCGATCGGGGCGGAGGCCCACCTCGAAGGCGAAGAGCACGAGGCCCACGCGGTCGCGGGCACCGAGCTTGGACAGCAGCCGGCCGACGTGGGTCTTGACCGTGCCCTCGGCCATGTAGAGCCGGGCGCCGATCTCGGTGTTGGTCGCGCCGGCGGCGATCTCGCGGAGCACCTCGACCTCGCGGGCGGTCAGCTCGCCGAGGCGGTCGTCGTCGCGGCCCGGCGGCTCGCCCGGCAGCGTCGGGACCACGTGGTCGAGGAGCCGGCGGGTCGCGCTGGGCGCCATCACGGCGTCGCCGGCGGCCACGTCGCGGATGGCCGAGAGCAGCTCGTCGGGCCGGGCGTCCTTGAGCAGGAACCCGCTCGCCCCGGCCTTGAGCGCGGCGAAGACGTACTCGTCGAGGTCGAAGGTCGTCAGCACGACGACGCGGGCCGGGTTGCCCTCGGCGAGCAGCCGGCGGGTCGCCTCCACCCCGTCGAGCACCGGCATCCGCACGTCCATCAGCACCACGTCGGCCGGCGTGGTCCGCAGCCGGGCGAGCGCCTCCCGCCCGTCCGAGGCCTCCCCGACGACCTCGAGGTCGTCCTCGGCCTCGATGAGCATCCGGAACCCGCTGCGCACGAGCGCCTGGTCGTCGACCAGGAACACCCGGGTCACCACGACACCGCCTGCGGCAGTGGGAGCGTGTCGGACCGGTCGGCCTGGCGCTCGTACGGGATCCGCGCCCGGACGACGAACCCTCCGACCGGCCCGGGGCCGGCGGTGAGCTCGCCCTCGTGCAGGCTCACCCGCTCCGCCATGCCGCGCAGCCCGTGACCCTGACCGTCCGGCACGCTGGCCGTCCCTCCGTCGTCGGTGACCTCGATCTCCACCGCGTCCGCGGTGCACGCCAGCACGACCCGGGCCCGTGCCCCGGGCCCGGCGTGCTTGAGCACGTTCGTGAGCGACTCCTGGACCACCCGGTACGCGGTGAGCCCGACCGCCGGCGCCAGCGGCGGTGCCGTACCGAAGGTCGTCAGCTCGAAGCGGTCGCTGGTCCGCTGCACCAGGTCGGCGATGTCGGCCAGGCCCGGCTGCGGCCCGTACTCCGCCGAACCCTCGCGCCCCTCGCGCAGGACCCCGAGGATCCGGCGCGTCTCGGTGAGCGCCTCGCGCCCGGTCTCGGCGATGGTGCCGAGCACCTCGCCGGCCCGCTCCGGGTGCCGCGCGGCGAGCGCGCGCCCGCCCTCGGCCTGCACGACGATGACCGACAGCGAGTGGGCCACGATGTCGTGCAGCTCCCGGGCGATGCGGTTCCGCTCGTCCACGGTCGCGGCGCGGGCACGCTGCTCCTGCTCCGACTCGAGCAGCCGGACGCGCTCGGCCTCGGAACGCTCCTGCCTGCTCGCGCTGTCCTCCGACTCGCGCAGCTTGCGCCCCACGACGTGCGCGGCGGACACGACGGCGAAGCAGGCGACGACGCTGACGAGGAAGACGGTGATGTCGCTGATGGCCGGACCGCGGAGGGCCCAGCGCGCCGGCCCGAGGAACGAGCCCACGACCGCGACCGCCCAGGCGAGCCGGGCGAGGGTGCGGCCGCTCCAGCGGGCGAGCGTGTAGACGAGCACCGGCACGGAGATGATGCCGGCGGCGGAGGGGACGGAGCTGACGGCCAGCGCGAGCAGGCAGCCGCCCGTCATCACCGCGAGCGCCGCGGCCGGGAACGTCCGCCGCACGAGCAGCGGCAGCGTGATCACCAGCGACGCCATGCCGAGCGCGCGCTCGCCGACCGCGAGCGTGTAGCCCAGGGCCACCAGGGTGACGAGGGCGCACAGCGTCAGGTCGTACGCGAAGTGGCGGTCGCGCACGAGGCGTTCAGCGGGAGGCATGGCGCTCCGACCCTACGAGGACCGTCGCCGCCGCGCATCCGACCACGGTGCCGCGTCGGGTCGGCCGCAGGTCCCGCGGACGGCCGCGGCGCCACCTCGCCGCTACGCTGCAGCGATGAGCTGGAAGGTGGCCGCGGTCGTCGGCGCGTGCGCGGGTGGGGTCGTCTGGGTGGTGCGTCGTCGCGCCCGGCAGACCTCCGAGGCGGGGGAGTGGGCGGCGGCGACCGACCCGGTCGCCCCGGCCGCCGTCTGACCCGACCCGGCCCCGTCGGCTCCGTCCCGACGCCTCGCGCTCCCCGCCGGGAGCGTCCTCGCCTGTCCCCCGCACGGGTGACCCGGCGCACGGAACGCTTGCGCACGCGCTCCCCGGTCCTGACCATGGGGACGTTCCCGGCCGCTCCTCGGCGGAGCGTCGACCGGACCTGCCCGTCCCCGGGGTGCTGCCACCCCAATATGACGAAGAGCAGAAAAATTAGGACGAAGCGGTACTTAGGCACCTAAGTTCTTGTTATGGTCCTCTCGCTCGGGGGAGCAGTCGTGGACGTCGGAGGACGCCACCGAACGAGGGACAGCGATGGACCGCCCCGGGCACGTCGACCGCGCGCAGCCGCGGGCCCGGCGTACGCGTGCGGCGGTCGGGCTCGCCTCAGCAGGCGACGGTGCCGCTCGCGGAACCGGTCCGGTCCGCGTCCTGCGCGACGGCGGTCAGCGCCTGGAGGCGTGCGACGACGTCGTTCAGGTGGGTGCTGAGCAGCCTTCTGGTGGCCTCGTCGAACGGCTCGACGACCGCGGCCTCGATCTCCGCCCGCAGCGTCGTCACCTCGCCCCGGATCCCCTTCGCCCGTTCGGTCAGCCAGACCGTCGTGCTGCGGCGGTCGCTGGCGTGGGGCCGGCGCCGGACCAGGTCGTCGCGCTCCATGCGCGCGAGGTTCAGGGTCATGGTCGACGCCTCGACGCCCGTCCGCTGGGCGAGCTCCGACGGCTGCAGGCCGTCGCGGCGGTAGAGCTCGAGGAGCACGGCGAGCTGCCCGGGCGAGACCCCCAGGTGCTCCAGCCGACGCCCCGTGAGCACGCCGATCAGGCGCGACGCCACCAGGATCTGCTGGTACGGGAGGTCGCCGGAGGGCTCGACTGCTCGGAGATCGTCCACGCCGGCCTGCCTCGGGTCGTGCTCCGGGCTGACCAGCCGGTGCGACGTCCACATCGTACGCAGATCAACCACCGCGCACCGCGCTTCGCCCGAGGGCGAGCGGGGCGCACCGACACGCCCGCCCCTGCGGCGGTTCCGGCACCCGGCAGACGCCCACGGTGCCTCGGGGGACCACCCTGCACGACCCCACCCGAAGGGAAGCACGATGACGACACTGGCCCACGAAGCCTTCTCCGGACGACACAGAGCCACGAAGGGGATCGCTGCGCTGGCCGCGGCCGCCGCGCTGCTGCTGAGCGGCTACGGCAGCTACGCGCTGTGGACCGACACCGAGTCGCTGAACGGTGGTGACATCAACGCGGGCGAGCTCAAGATCACGGACGTGACCCCCGGGGTGTGGCGCGACGTGTCCGGCGGCGGCGCGGGCACGGTCATCCCCGACATCACCACGTTCCTCGTGGTGCCGGGCGACGTCCTCACCTACACCCTGGACGCCAAGGTGCTGGCCAAGGGCGACAACCTCCAGGCGACCCTGACCGCCGACCCGGCCTCCGTGACCGGTGACGCACCGCTGCGGGACGACATCACCGTGAGCACCGCGATCAACGTGAACGGGGCGCCGAGCACGGCCATCACCGAGGCCAACGACGGGCAGACCCTGCAGGCCGTGGTCACGCTCGACTTCGACGAGGCCTCCCTGAACCCGTCCCAGCTCCAGAACCTCGACCTGTCGGAGCTCAGCCTCGTCCTGAACCAGAACGCGCGCTGAGCGGGGCGGGGGTGGGCACGGTGCGGAACCTGGCGGGCGCTGCCGCCGTGCTCACCGTCGTCGGCTGGTCGGCGACCGGCACCTGGGCCTCGTGGGAGGGGGTCCAGCCGCTGGACCTCGGCCAGGTCCGGAGCGGTCACCTCGCGCTGCGTCTGAGCGGGGACGGCGTCGTCCAGGTCCCACCCTCCGGCGGGCTCACCTCGGTGAGTCCCGTGGGCCTGGACGATGCCGTTCCCGCTCAGACCACGTCGTACGAGCTGACCCGGCTGCAGGCCTCGGCCCTGCGTCCCGGGCACCACGTGCAGGCCCGCGTCACGGTCGGCAACGCCGGTTCCGTGGGGCTGCGCTACGGGATCAGCCGGGTCGCCGCGTCGAACCCCACCCTCGGCGCCGCCCTCCGGCTGACCGTGTGGCCGGTCGGCCCGGCGGGCTCGTGCCCGTCGGGGGCGGACGTCGCCACCCCCACGCCCGTCCCCGCCCCGCTCTTCGCCGGCACCCTCGACGGCGCGGCCACGCCCGTCGACCAGGCCCTCGCCCCCGGGGCGGCCACCGACCTGTGCCTGCGGGTGGGGCTGCCCACCGCCACCACCGACCGCCGTACGGAGGGCACCAGCACCTCGGCCGTCCTGACCTTCTCGGCGGAGCAGGCATGAGGGCGGCGAGGTTCGGCTGGTCCGTCCTGAGCTGGGTCGTGCTGCTCCTGCTCGTCGCCGTGCTCGCGCTCGGCGTCATCGGCCCGCGGCTGCTCGGCGGCCAGGCCTGGACGGTGCTGACCGGCTCGATGAACCCCCGCTACCCGCCCGGCACCCTCGTCGTCACCCGTCCGGTGGCGCCCGCCGAGCTGGGCGTCGGCGACGTCATCACCTACCAGCTGGAGTCCGGGCGCCCCGCCGTGGTGACCCACCGCATCGTGGCGGTCGGCACGAACGCGCGCGGGGAGACCGTCTTCACCACCCGCGGCGACGCGAACGAGGCGGCGGACCCCAGGCCCGTCCAGGTCGGCCAGGTCCGGGGGGAGCTCGCGTACGCCGTCCCCGTGCTCGGCCGCGTGAACGCGCTGCTCACCCCGGACCACCGCGTCTGGGTCGTCGCCGCCGGCGCGGTCAGCCTCGTCGGCTACGCCCTGCGGATGTTCGTCGGCGTCGCCCAGGACCGCCGCCTCGCCCGCCGGCGCCGGGCCGCCGCCACCGACGCCACCGCCGCCGGCCCTCCGACCCCGTCCGCCCCCGGTCCCGTCCTCGCCCCCGTCCCCGCCCTCGAAGAGGTGACGCCATGAGCACCCGCACCCGACGTCCACCCCGCACCTGGGACAGGGTGCGGGCCCTGCTCGCGCTCGGCACCGTGCTCGGGCTCGGCGCGGTCGGCACCCGGGCCGCCTGGACCGACGACGTGAAGGCGACGACCGGGACCTTCACGACCGGCACGGTCGACATCAAGCTGGGTGCGGCGGGCGGCACGACCGGCAGCGACGCGTACGCCTTCACCACCTTCACCGCCGCGAACCTCAAGCCGGGCTCGTCGACGGAGGCCTCGATCGAGGTCCGCAACGCGGGCACGCTGCCCTTCACCTACGCCCTGGGCAGCACCACCGTGACCGGCAGCTCCGCCACCCTCGGGCCCGCCGTCGACCTCAAGGTCGCGCCGGGCACGTGCACCGCCACTGCGGTGTCGGCCGCCGGGTCGACCCTCGACAGCGTCTCGCTGACCAGCCCCCGCACCCTGGCCTCCGGCGCGACGGAGACGCTCTGCTTCCGCGCCACGCTGGCCGCCACCGCCGGGACGGGCCTGCAGGGCCAGACGGGCAGCTACACCTACGTCTTCACGGCCACCAACACCTGAGCCGCGATGCCCGCCACGGTCGAGACCCCCGTCGACGCCCCCGCCCTGCCCGGCGGGGAGCACCCCCGCCAGCCCGTCCGGGAGCTGGCGCTGACGCTCGGTGCCCTCGCCGGCGTGCTCTGCCTCCTGGTGACGATCGCGGCGTCGGCGTGGCAGCTGACGCCGCTCGTGTTCCGCTCCGGGTCGATGGGTCCGGACATCCCCGTCGGGTCGCTCGGCGTCGCCCGCCGGGTGCCGGCCGGCGCGGTGGTCCCCGGGGACGTGGTGAGCGTCGACGACGCCGCCGGCGCCCGGGTCACGCACCGCGTGGTGCAGGTGACCCCGGCCGGGGGCGACGGGCCGACCCTGCTGCGGCTGCGCGGCGACGCCAACCCCGTCGAGGACGCGCAGCCCTACCCGGTGCGCGAGGTCGACCGCCTGCTGTGGTCGGCCCCGCGCCTCGGCTACGCCGTGGCGTGGCTGAGCAGCCGCCCGGCCACGTTCCTCGGCGGCCTCCTGGTCGGCGTCGCCGTCGCCTGGGCCTTCGGCCTGCGTCCGCCGACCGGTGCCCGGCGGGCCCGTCGGGACGGGCCGGGCGCGGGGACGACCGGCGGCGCACCGCGTCGCGCGCTGCTCGTCCGCCGCTCGACGGCCGCGGTCGCCGGCGCCGTGGTGCTGAGCACGTCCGTCGGGGTCGACAGCGCGTCGGCCGCCTTCACCGACACCGCTCCGGCGACGTCGGGGACCTTCACCGCCTACCAGGTGCCGACCCCGCCGACCCTGGGCTGCAGCACGGGGCTCGGCACGATCACCTTCAGCTGGGCCGCGCAGACCGGGCCGCTGACCCTGAACCTGGCGGTCAGCGGACGCACGAGCAACGTGGCCCTCGCCGCGGGGCAGACGAGCTACACCCTCACCTCGAGCCTGCTCGGCACCGGCGGCGGGACGGCCACCCTGCAGCGCAGCGAGGCGTTCACCTCGACGACGTGGACCGCGCTCGGCAACACCCGGAACATCACGATGGTGCTGGGGCTGCTGACGTCATGCAGCTGAACGGCGGCGGCCGACCGGGCCGCGGACGGACGATCCGGACGCTCGACCACGCCCACTTCTGGGCCGTCGTGGCCGCGATGGGGCCCGAGCTGATCCCGGCCCGGATGTTCATGACGCTCAGCGCCCTGGGCTGGGAGGAGCGCCAGGCGTTCTGCGAGCACCTGCGCCAGGTGGAGGACGCCCTGACCAGCGACCCGCACGAGCGCTCCGCCGCCACGGCCTGGGAGCTGCTGCGGCCGGGTCCCGGCCGGGCCGGAGCAGAGGATCACGACGACCGCGGACGCGCCGAGCAGCAGGAGCGGCACCGGCCACGGCTGCCGGCGGAGGCCGCCGACCTCCGGCTGACCGTGGTCGCCCACGGCTACGACGCCTGGGCCGCGGTCGTCGCCGTGCCCACCCTGCTCGGCGGGGCCTGGCCCACCGCGCTCGGCCGTTCGTTCTCGCTCACGGTGGCCCAGGCGTGCGGCACCAAGACCGGTTCGGTGGTCCGCGGACGCGGGGTGTCCCCGCGCCCGTCCGGAGCCGCGGGCGGGCCGTGGACGAAGGTCGTCTAGCCGTTCGCCGCCCGGCCGCTCAGCGCAGGTCGTCGAACGGGACGCCGCGCCGGTGGGCGGCGACGAGCGCCGCGCCCGTGAGCAGGCCCCAGGCCAGCAGCCCGAGGACCAGCAGCTCGGCCCCGTGCAGCCCGGGCCCGGGCGGGAGCCGGAGGGCGCGCGTCAGGTAGCGGGGGAGCGCCGACATCGGGTCGACCGCGACGCAGAGCGCGTACGGCGTCCCGAGGCAGACGAGCCACCGCACGGTCCGGGGCCAGACCCGGCGCTCCCGCCACCGCGTCACGAGCGGCACCGGCCAGTAGGGCAGCAGCACCGAGACGAGGTTGCCCACGCCCAGCCAGGTCAGCACGGGGTAGAGCACGCCCGGCAGCGTGAGCTCCAGGCGGTAGTTCGCCTCGTCGTGGATGGTGATGGCGGCGGTCGCGACCAGGGTCGGCAGGCCGACGATGACGAGCAGCACGAGGTTCTTGACCAGCAGGATCCGGGCCAGCGACAGGCCGCGCATCAGCCGGAGACGGGTGCGTTCGGTGTCGACGCCGAGCACGTTGGTGGTCGTCACGTCGGCGAGCACGAACACGGCGAAGTAGGTCCCGACGAGGATCGCCCAGTCCCGGTGGGTGCCGTCCCGCAGCGGGACGACCACGAGGTAGGCGAGGGACAGCAGCAGGTTGATCCCGATGCCGAGCAGCCAGCCGTACGGGCGGCGGAAGGCCCAGCGCAGGTCCTGGGCGACCAGCCGCGCGAGCCCGGGGTGGGCGTACGGCGTCGACGTGGCGGTGGCGGCGGTGGCACCCGCGAGGGGGGCGCCGAAGGTCGTCACGACCCCAGCCTGCCAGCGGCGGAGCGGTTCTCGCGCACGCGCCGGACGACGACCACCACCACGGCCAGCACGGCCAGGACGATCACCACCTCCTGGAACCGGCCCACCCAGGTCTGCACGACCTCCCAGCGGGACCCGAGGCCGTAGCCGGCGAGGATCAGCAGGGTGTTCCAGACCAGGCTGCCGGCCGCGGTGAGCAGCACGAAGCGGCCCACGGGCATCCGGGCGACGCCCGCCGGGATCGAGATCAGGCTCCGGACGCCCGGGACCATCCGGCCGAAGAACACGGCCTTGCCGCCGTGCCGGGTGAACCAGTCGTCCACCTTGTCGATGTCGGCCTCGCGGACGAGCGGGATCCGCCGGGCGGCCGCCCGCAGCCGGTCCTCGCCGACCTTGGCGCCGAGCAGGTAGAGGACGAGCGCGCCGACGAGCGAGCCGAGGGTGGTCCACGCCACGGCGGCGACGAGGTCGAGGTCCCCCCGGCTGGCGGCGAAGCCGGCCAGCGGGAGGATCAGCTCGCTCGGGATCGGCGGGAAGATGCTCTCGAGCGCGACGAGCAGGCCCGCTCCGGGGCTGCCCAGCCGCCCCATCAGGGACACGATCCAGTCGGTCACCGTCCCCATTGTCCGGGTTCGGCCGCACGCTGCCGGGTCGTCGGCGAACCTCGCCTTCCGGAGCGGCCGTCCCGACGCCGACCTACCGTGGACGGATGCCGTCTCCGACAGGTTCGCGACGGGCTCTGCCCGGCACCGGCCCGCTGCTGCTCGAGATCGACCTGACCGCGCCTCCCGCCGACCCGGCCCCGGGCGACCCGCTCGCCCGGCTCGCCGCCCGGGGGCGTGCGACCCGCGGACCTCTGCTGCGAGCCCTGCACGAGGCGGGCGCGGACCACCGGGTCGTGGGCCTCGTCGCCAAGGTCGGGGGCACGCTGCCGTGGGCGGTCGCGCAGGAGCTGCGGCTCGGGGTGGCCGCGTTCGCGGCGGAGGGGAAGCCCACGGTGGCGTGGGCGGAGAGCTTCGGCCAGGGCGGCGGCGACCTCCCGGCGTACGTCCTGGCCAGCGCCTTCGACGAGGTCTGGCTGCAGCCGAGCGGCGACCTCGACCTGCTCGGCGTGGCGGTGGAGACGACGTTCCTGCGCGGCGCGCTCGACAAGCTCGGCGTCGAGCCGGAGCTCGAGGGTCGCTACGAGTACAAGAACGCGGTCGACCGCATCACCCGTACGGGGCTGACCCCGGCCCACCGCGAGTCCCTGGAGCGGCTGAGCGGTTCGCTGCTCGACCGGGCGGTGCGCGACGTCGCCGAGGGTCGCGGGCTGACGACCGAGGAGGTCCGGCGGCTGGTGGACACCGGCCCCCGGACCGCCGACGCCGCCCGGCAGGCGGGTCTGGTCGACCGGCTCGGCTACCGCGACGAGGTGTACGCCTCCGTGCGCGACCGCGTCGGGCACGCGGAGCTGCTGTTCGCGGACCGGTGGCGCCCGCGGCGGCTGCCGTCCCTGCCCTCCCTGCCAGGACGCCCGCGCGGGCACGTCGCGCTCGTCGAGGTGCGCGGCGGCATCGTGGCGGGTCCCAGCCGCCGGGGGCCGATGGGCCGGTCGGTCGGCAGCGACACGGTGACGGCGGACCTGCGCGCCGTCCTCGAGGACGACGCGGCGAAGGCCCTCGTCCTGCACGTCGACTCGCCCGGCGGTTCGTCGGTCGCCTCCGACACCATCTGGCGCGAGGTGTGCCGCGTCCGCGACGCCGGCAAGCCGGTGATCGTGTCGATGGGCGCGCTCGCCGCGTCCGGCGGCTACTACGTCGCCTGCCCCGCCGACGTGATCGTCGCGCTGCCCTCCACCCTCACCGGCTCGATCGGCGTCTTCGGCGGCAAGCTCGTCGTCACCGAGCTGCTCGACAAGCTCGGCCTGACCACGGGCGCCGTCGAGCAGGGCGCCCGCTCACGGATGTACTCGAGCCGCCGCCCCTTCACGCCCGACGAGCGCGAACGCGTCGACGCCGCGCTGGACGCGGTCTACGAGGACTTCACTCGCCGGGTCGCCGAGGGACGGCACCTGTCCCGCGAGGCGGTCGAGCAGGTCGCGCGCGGCCGCGTCTGGACCGGCGCGGACGCGCTCGAGGTGGGGCTGGTCGACGAGCTCGGCGGCCTGCGGGACGCCGTCCGGGTCGCGCGGGAGCGGGCGGAGCTGCCCGAACGTGCCCCGGTCCGGCCCGCCCGGCACGTCCCGCCGCTCGCCCGGCTGGGCCGCCCCCGCAACAGCGAGGACCCCCGGGCCCTCGCGACGGCGCTCCCGCGGCTCGACGACCTGGCCGCCGTCCTCGGCCTTCCGCCGGGCTCCGAGCTGCGGATGCCGGCGCTCACGCTGCGCTGACCGGGGCGACCCGGGCCGCTCAGCGGAGCAGCTTCGCCGTCTCCTTCGCGGCCCGCTTGATGCCGCCGCGCTCGTCCAGGAAGCCGCCGGCCAGCCCGATGACCGGGACCTGGGCGACGGTGCGGAAGAGGATGTTCCCGCGGGGGCGCTCGTCGAGCACCGACTGCAGCTCCCAGATCTGGCGGGCGAGGTGCCACAGCGTCCCGGCCGCGCGACGGGCGCCCGGACCCAGGCCCTTGGCCTCCTCGGGCGCGGGGCTCTCGTCCAGGCTCGCGGCGGCCGCGTCGGCCTCCGTCTCGGGGACGGTGCGGGGCGCGACGTCGCGGTCCAGCAGGACCTTGGCCAGCAGCGGCACCCAGTCCGCCGGGTCGTCGACCCCGTGCTCGCGGGCGGTGGCGCAGACGGCCAGGCCGGCGGCGGACGCGCCGAGCGCGGCCTGCAGCGGGACCCGGCTGGCCAGCGCACCGGCGACCCGGGGGACCGCGGCGGCCAGGCCGGCGCTGACGCCGATCCGCCGGACCCACCAGTGGACGCGCTCGTCCAGCGGGCGGCGCCCCCAGTCGGGCGACGCCGGCGTCACCTCGCCGAAGGCGCGGTCGCGGACGGCGTCCAGCGCCTTGCGGGGGAAGCCGGCGCTGGGCGGCGGGTCGTCGTCGAGACCGAGCCAGCGGACCGGGTCGCCGATGACCCGGTTGGCCGTCCGCGCGTACAGGCCCAGCACCTGGGCGACGCGCTCGTTCGAGATCGCGGGGTCGTCGGCCACGGGGTGCCTGCCTTCGGGGTTCGGGGGTCGGGGTCGTGCGGGGGTGGTGCTTCGTGCAGGGGTGATGGTGCCAGAGCACGGCCCGCCGGGCCGGTCGGGCGGGCCGTCGGCGACCTCAGACGGCGGCCAGGACCTGCGACGTGGTCAGCAGGCCGTGGACCAGGTCGTCCACGACGGCGTCGAGCAGGTGGTCGGTGCGGAAGGCGTAGCCGCGGAGGATCGCCAGGGCGTCGAGGTCGCTCACCGCGGACGACTCCTGGATCATGCCGACCGCCAGCCACACCTGCTGCCGCTGCCGCAGCTGCTCGTTCGGCGGCCAGAGGAGCTGCTGCTCGTCTCCGGCCAGCGCCCCCAGGAGCAGCATCGCGACGATCGGCCCGACGGCGGCCTGGACCACGTCCAGCGGCTGGTGCAGCTCCGGGACCGGGTCGGTGCTGTAGGCGTCCAGGGCGGCGAAGACGTGACCGTCGGCCCGGGTCAGCGGGAGCGTCAGCGTGCCACGGTAGGGCGTGCGCGTCACCAGCGCGGCGTGGTACATCGGCCAGCGCCCGGCCAGCTCCAGCTCCGACGAGACCAGCGGTTCACCGAGCTCGGCCGCCGCGATGCACGGACCGTCCCCGAGGGTCACCTGGAGCTGCTCCGCCTCGGACACGTGCTCGCCCGCCGCCGCGACGGGGAGCCGGACCAGCCGGTCCATCATCACGATGCCGGCGCCGGCCAGCCCGAGCACGGCCCGCACCGCCTCGGCGACCCGGTTCGGCGGCAGGTCGAGGACCCGGCCCCCGTCCATGCGCCGCAGCTCGCCGACGAACCGCGAGCGCAGGTCCATCTGGTCCCCCAGCCTCATGTCGAGAGCGGGTCCACGGGCCACCCGGATGCGTCCACGAGCATCGTCATGCCTTCGTCCTCCGACCCCGCCACGGTTTCCGTCGTCCCGGCGCGCTCAACGCGAGCGCACCACCTCCGCGTCACCGCCGCCGCGCCGGACGGGTTCGGCGACCGCGAGGACGCGGCCCCCCTTGCGGAACTCCAGCGCCGCGACCGCCCCGATCTGGGCGTTGAGCGTGAACGAGTCGCCGCTCGGGGTGAGCACGTAGCCCAGGGCCTCGAGCTGGTCGCCGTACGCCTCGATGAACTCCGGCTCGGCCGCCGTGACCGCGCCGGCACCCGCCGGGCTCCCCGCCGGCGGGGCCGTGTTCCGTGCGCTCGCCCGCGGTGCCGCCACGGCCTCGGGCAGGGTCATGCCGAGGTCGATCCGGTTCACGAGGGTCTGCAGCACGGTGGTGATGATGGTCGCGCCGCCCGGCGACCCGACGGCGTACACGGGCTTGCCGTCCTTCAGCACGATCGTCGGGGCCATCGAGCTGCGCGGGCGCTTGCCGCCCTCGATGCGGTTGGGGTCGGCCGCGTCGTAGACCGGGGTGAAGTCGGTCAGCTCGTTGTTGAGCAGGAAGCCGCGGCCCGGCACCACGATGCCGGAGCCGCCGGTCTGCTCGATGGTCAGCGTGTAGGACACGACGTTGCCCCAGCGGTCGGACGTCACGAGGTGCGACGTCGACGTGCCCGTGTCGTTGCGGCCCACGGGCGGCGCGGTGGTGCAGCCGGAGCCGTCGAGCGCCCCGGGGTCGGTCGGCGTCGGGAGCGCGCGGTCGGTGATGGCGCACGCGCGGCTGCGGGCGAACCCCTTCGACAGGAGCGTCTTGAGCGGGACGTCCACGAAGGCGGGGTCGCCGACGTAGGCGTTCCGGTCGGCGAAGGCCAGCGAGGAGGCGTCGAGGTAGTCGTGCAGGGCCTCGGTGCGCGGCAGCGTCGAGAGCTTCTTCGTCTTGAGGATGTTGAGCGCCTCGCCGACGGTGGAGCCGCCGCTGGAGGACGGGGCGATCGAGTAGACGTCCAGGCCGCGGTAGCGGACCTTGGTCGGCTTGTGCTTGACGACGGAGTACGCCGCCAGGTCGGACTTCTCCAGGTAGCCCTTCGGGAAGGGCAGGGTCGCGTCCGCGGTCTTCGGCGGGCTCTGCACGGTCCGGACGATGTCGCTGCCGATCCGGCCCTTGTAGATGATCTTGGTGCCCTCGCGGCCGAGGGCGTCGTACGTGGCGGCTAGGTCGGGGTTCCGGAACACGGAGCCGACGGCCGGCGCGTCGCCGCCGGGCAGGTAGAGGTCGGCCGTCGTGCTGACCTGGGCGAAGCGGTCCTTGTTCTGCAGCGTCTGCTCCCGGAACGTGTCGTCCACGACGAAGCCGCGCCGCGCGATGCGCTCGGCCGGCTTCAGCGCCTGGCGCAGGCTCAGCGTCCCCCAGCGGTCGAGCGCCCGCTCCCACGTCGCGGGCGTGCCCGGCACGCCGACGCTGGCCGGGCTCGTCACCAGGTCCGGGGTGAAGGGGTAGGGCTCGCCGGTCTCCGGGTCGATGAACACGTCGCGCGGGATGGACGCGGGAGCTGTCTCCCGGCCGTCGAGCGTCGACACCTTCCTGCTCTTCGCGTCGTAGTAGACGAGGTAGCCGCCGCCGCCGATGCCCGTCGAGTAGGGCTCGGTGACGCCGAGCGCCGCGGCCGTCGCGATCGCCGCGTCGACGGCGTTCCCGCCCTTGCGCAGCACCTCGATGCCGGCGTGGGTCGCCTCGGGGTCGACGCTCGAGACGGCGCCGCCCGTGCCGAGCGCGGTGGCGTTCTTGGTGGTCCAGCGCTTGGTCGCCGAGGCCGCGTCGCTGGCCGCAGGGCTCGCACCCGCGCCCGGTGCGGCCGCCCGGGGAGCCGGGCTCGCGCTCGTCGGCAGGCTCGCCACGAGGGCGAGGCCGCAGGCGCCGGCCAGGAGGGAACGACGAAGGCGGTGACGGGTCACGGGGCGGGCCTCTCGGTGGGGTTGGTCACAGCCAAGCGCATGCCACCGACAGAAGTCGAGGGCCCCTCCCGTCACCGGTACGGCGGACCCGGTCCACGACGCCGCGGCCGACGCGCCGGACGGTTCCCCGACGTGGCGTCGGTCCGTGCGCCAGACTGGGCCCCGGGAACGTGCGTGGCCCCGACCCCCGGAGCCGCGCCCCGCAGGTGACGCGAAGGAGAACCCCCATGGCCGCGCTCGTGCCGGAACCGACACGACCCAAGCGGTCCCAGATCCAGCTGGGGGCCGCCGGCTTCGGCGTCGTGTTCCTCCTCGTCGGCATCGCGGGCTTCATCCCCGGCCTGACGTCGCACTACATGCACCTGGGCTTCGCGGGCCGGGAGTCCTCCGCCCGGCTGGTCGGCATCTTCCAGGTCTCGATCCTCCACAACGTGGTGCACCTGCTGTTCGGCGTCGCCGGCCTGGTCTTCAGCTCGACGCCGCTGCGCGCGAAGAACTACCTCTTCTACGGCGGCATCGCCTACGCCGTCCTCTTCTTCTACGGCATCGTGACGACGTACGGCTCGCCCGCGAACTTCGTCCCGTTCAACGCGGCCGACAACGCCCTGCACTTCGCCCTCGCCGGCGCGATGCTCACCGCGGCGCTCGTGCTCGACCGTGGTCCGACCTGGACCAAGGTCCTCCAGGAGGGCAAGGCCGACCTCTGAGCACCGAAGCCCCCCGCAGCCCGGCCTCCGTGGCCGGGGCCGCCCAGCCCGCCTCGGCCGCCACGGCCGCACGGCTGAGCTCCGTCGCGGCGCTCGCGCTCGGGTTCGACCACGCCACGATCCTGATGCCGGACGGGCGCGTCGCACCGGCGCAGAGCGGCCGCCCCGCCGCCGCGATGGAGCTGGACCGCAGCGTGCTGGCCTCGGGCAAGGCGCTGGTGGTGGAGCGGGCCGACGACGGGCTCCGCCCGCTGGGGGCGTACGCCGGCCTGCCGGTCTCCTGCGAGAACGCGGTCGTCTCGGTGCTGAGCGTCTGCGACGAGCTGCCCCGCACGATCTCGCGGCGCGACCTCGCGGTGCTGCTGGAGCTGGCGGAGCTGTGGTCGGTCGAGCTGTGCCGGGCGCAGGACGTGTCCACGGTGGTCGACCCGGTCGCCATCGACCTCGCGCGCGGGCTGGAGCGGGGCGAGGTCGTGCCCTGGTACCAGCCGATCGTCGACCTGGTGAAGGGCGAGGTGGTGGGGGTCGAGGCCCTCGCCCGCTGGCGCCGCGCGCCCGGCGTGGTGGAGCCGCCCAGCGTCTTCATCCCCGTGGCCGAGGCCTCCGACCTCATCCTCGACGTCGACCTCGCCGTCCTGCGGCGCGCGCTGGTGGACCTCGCCGGCTGGCAGCAGGCCGGCAAGACCGGCCTGTGGGTCAGCACGAACATCTCGGCCCGGCACCTCGGGCGCGACGACTGGCTGGACCAGCTCCAGGACGCGGCCCGGACGGCCGGGGTCGACCCGACCACGGTCGTCCTCGAGCTGACCGAGACCGTGGCGCCCGAGGACGCGGTGGCGAGCCGGGCCGTCGTCGACGCGATGCGCGACCTCGGCTTCCACGTCTGGTTCGACGACTTCGGCTCGGGCTGGTCGGCGCTGTCCGACCTCACCCGCTTCACGGTGGACGGCATCAAGATCGACCGCTCGTACGCCGACCAGCTCGGCACCAAGACGGGCGAGGTGGTCATCGCCGCCCTCGTCTCCGCGGCCACCGAGCTCGGGCTCAGCGTGACGATCGAGGGCGTCGAGACCCCCTCGCAGTACGAGCGGGCCCGCAACCTCGGCTGCCACTTCGGCCAGGGCTACCTCTGGTCGCGCCCCGTCCCGCCGCCGGCCGTCGCCCGCTGGTTGTGACCTGCGGACGATCCGGCGAAGGCCTGGATCGTCCGGCGGGGCATCGGGCCCTGCGCGTACGCGCAGCCGACCTGCGCCAGCACCGCGAGCTGGTCGGGGTCCCGCACCCCGCTGCCGACGACCTCCCAGCCGAAGGTGTGGGCCGTCTCCACGGTCAGCCGCAGCAGCGACGTCCGCAGCGGCCCGCCCGACAGGGCCTCGGGGTCGAACCGGACGAGGTCGACCGGCAGGCGTGACCAGCGGTCGGTCGGCCCCTCGTGCGTGCCGAACCCCTCGACGCAGACCCGGACGCCGGTGGCCCGCAGCTGCTCAAGGTGACCGATGACGGCCGGGTCGTCGGCCAGGTCCACCGCACCGACGACCAGGACGAGGCGCGAGGGCTCGAGCTCGCCGGTCCGCAGGGCGGTGGCGACGTCCTCGAGGACGCGGGGACGGCGCAGGTGGCGGCCCGAGAGCGGCACCGCGAGCATGGCGGGGGCCGAGCCGAGCGGGATGCACGCGGCCTGGCGGACGGCCTCGCGCAGCGCCCAGGAGTCGAGGTCGCAGACGAGCTCGCTGCGCTCGGCCACCGGGAGGATCTCCGCCCGGCCGAGCTCGTCCTCGTCCGGGCGCGGCCAGCTGACCGTGGCCTCGTAGCCGGCCAGGCGGTGGGTGCGCAGGTCGACGACCGGCTCGTGGCGCAGCTCGAGGTCGCCGGCCGCGATGGCGCGGACCAGCCCGTCCTGGAGGCGGTGGCGCTGGTCCAGCTCGCGGCGCAGCGAGGTGTCGAAGACCTCCACGCGCCCGCGCCCGGCGACCTTCGCGCGGTAGACGGCGACGTCGGCCTCCATCAGCAGCCGCTCGGGGTCGACGGCCCCGTCCTGCGCGACGGCGACGCCGACGCTGGCGCCGATCCCCACCTCGCGCCCGCCGGCGAGGACCAGCGGGAGGGTGAGGGCGGCGACGAGGCGCTCGGCCACGGCGACCGCCGACC
This sequence comes from Microlunatus spumicola, assembly GCF_039536445.1. Classification (NCBI taxonomy): domain Bacteria; kingdom Bacillati; phylum Actinomycetota; class Actinomycetes; order Propionibacteriales; family Propionibacteriaceae; genus Microlunatus; species Microlunatus spumicola. The sequence continues at coordinate 656,553 of NZ_BAAAYR010000002.1, forward strand.
CCTCCTCGTCGACGGGCTCGAGGAGGACGACGAACTCGTCCCCGCCGAAGCGCGCGACCACGTCACCGGAGCGGACGCACTCCTGCATGCGGTGGCTCGCGGTGACGAGCACCTCGTCGCCGGCGGCGTGCCCGAGGGTGTCGTTCACCTGCTTGAAGCCGTCCAGGTCGACGAACAGCAGCCCGACCACGGCGCCGCTGCGCTGCGCCCGGCCGAGCGCGCCGCGCATCAGGTAGGTGACCTGGGCGCGGTTCGGGAGGCCGGTCAGGCTGTCGTGCGCGGCCTGGTGGGCGAGGGCGACCCGTGCGACCTCGCGCTCGGCGTTGGCGGTCTGGATCTGGTCGAGCGAGAGCTTCATCCGGGCGATCACGAGCCCGAACACCGCCACCGAACCGGCGACGACGGCCCACACGTCGAGCGGCAGGCCGAGCACCCGCTGGGCGCCGAGCACGGCCGGCGGGACGAACGCGGCCACGGCGAGGGCCACCAGCCGCAGCCGGGTGAAGCGCACGGCCGTGGGCCGCGACGGTGCCGTGAGCGCGACCATCGAGGGGTCCAGCGCGGCGGCGCCGCAGGTGGCGTACGAGAGCAGCCAGAGCGGGTCGAGGGCGTCGCTGCTGCCCCAGGCCATGAGCTTGAGGGCCGTGAGCAGCGTGTCGGCGACGGCGAGCAGCGCCATCGAGGTGACGAGCAGGCGGAAGGACCGGCTCCGGCCGCCGGGGGTCGTGACCAGCCGGATGAGCAGGCCGACGAGCAGGATGTCGACGAAGGGGTAGGTCGCGGCGACCACCGCCGCGAGCGGGGAGTCGCTGTAGCCCTCGATCGTCGGCCGCGCGAGCAGGACCCAGCCCAGCACCCCGAGCGCGGCCGTGAGGATGGCGCTGTCGAGCAGCGAGGCCCGGTCGCGGCGCAGGTCCCGGCCCCGGATGAGGAGGGACAGGCCGGCCGCGACGACGCCGTAGCCGAGCAGGTAGGCCGGGTCGGCGGGCGTCGGGAAGGTCTGCACGCCCAGGACGTCGGCGTACCAGGAGCCGAGGACGTCACCCGTGGCCCAGAGCAGCGTGCCGAGCGCGAGCAGCCGCCACGGTGCGGTGCGGGCGGGACGATTCCGGCGGACGCCGACCTCGACGGCGACCACGGCGGCCAGCCCGAAGGCCACGTACAGGGCGTCCTGGACGGCCCCGTCCGGCAGCAGCAGGTAGACGCCGGTGGCCGCGACGGCCACGCCCAGGAACCACGCCCAGGCGGGGCGTCTCCCGACGAGGACCGCCGGGTCGACGGCGGTCGCCGTGGGCGTGCTGGCCAGGGCGTCAGGACGCACGGGACCCTCCTCGTCGTACGGGCCCCGAGCAGCACGAACCCTAGTGCGGTTCGGGGCGGCCCGGGCGGACCGTCGTAGGTTGTCGTCCCCGTGGGCGAGGTCCCGCGGGCGGGACGAGGAGGAGCCATGACGGTGCTGGCGGTGACGGGGTCCACGGGCCGGGTCGGCGGGCTCGTCGCCCGACGCCTGGGGCCGGCGGTCGGGCGGCTCGTGGTCCGCGACGCGACGCGGGCCCCGCACGTCGAGGGCGATCCGGAGGTCGTCGAGGCCACGTACGGCGACCTCGCCGCGAGCCGGCGGGCGCTGGAGGGCGTCGACGTCCTGTTCATGGTGTCGGCCGCGGAGTCGCCGGTCCGGCGCGAGGAGCACCGGACGTTCATCGACGCCGCGGCCCAGGCCGGCGTCGGGCAGATCGTCTACACGAGCTTCGCCGGCGCGGCGGCCGACGCGATCTTCACCCTCGGGCGCGACCACCACGACGCGGAGCAGGCCGTCCGGGCCAGCGGCATGGCGTGGACCTTCCTGCGCGACAGCTTCTACTCCGACTTCTTCCCGCTGTTCGCCGGCGAGGACGGCGTCGTGCGCGGCCCGGCCGGCGAGGGGCGGGTGGCCGCCGTGGCCCGGGCCGACGTCGCCGACGTGGCCGTGGAGGTGCTCCGCGACCCGGCACGGTACGCCGGCGAGACCTGCACGCTGACCGGGCCGGAGGCGTTCTCGGTGCGCGAGGCGTGCGCGCGCATGACCGCGGCCCTGGGCCACCCCTTCTCCTACGTCGAGGAGACGGTGGAGGAGGCGTACGCGTCCCGGCGCCGCTGGTCGACGCAGCCGTGGCAGCTCGACGCCTGGGTGAGCACCTACCTGGCCATCGGGTCGGGCGAGCTGGCCGCGGTGAGCCCGGACGTCGAGCGCATCACCGGGCACGCGCCCCGGACGCTCGAGCAGGCGTTGTCCTGAGCCTGTCGAAGGGCGTTGCTGGAGGTCTGAGGCTTCGCCCGGCCGGGTCGCGCGACACGCAGAGTTCACCTCGGCGACGGCGACCCGTGCGGGTGGCGCCACCGCGCTGACGTGTCGGGGTGGCGCCATGGACACATGCTGAGTCCCGCCCACGCGGCTGCGACGAACCATCACGACCGTCTGGTGGTCGCCCACCGCGGCGCCAGCGGCTACCTGCCCGAGCACACGCTCGCGGCCTACGAGCTCGCGATCGCGCAGGGCGCGGACTTCGTGGAGCCCGACCTCGTGGCCACGGCCGACGGACGCCTGGTCGTCCGCCACGAGAACGAGATCGGTGCCACGACCGACGTGGCCGGGCGCCGGGAGTTCCGGGACCGGCGCACCACCAAGGTGGTGGACGGCGAGACCCGCACCGGCTGGTTCACGGAGGACTTCACCCTCGCGGAGCTGACGACGCTCGGTGCCGTCGAACGCCTGCCCCACCTGCGCCCCCACAGCTCGGCCTTCGACGGCGTCTTCTCGGTGGTGACGTTCGAGGAGGTGCTCGACCTCGCGCAGCGCTCCCACCGGGCGGACGGCGGCCCCGTCGGCGTCCTCGCCGAGCTCAAGCACGCCACGTACTTCGCGGGCCTCGGCCTCGACCTGCTGCCGCCGCTGCTCGACGCGCTGGAGGAGGCGGACCTGGAGGACGAGGGCGACCCCGTCATCGTCCAGTGCTTCGAGACCACGATCCTGCGCCGCCTCGCCGAGGTCTCGGGCGTCCGGCGCGGCCAGCTCCTCGAGGGGGCCGGCGCCCCGTACGACCTGGTCGCCGCGGGGGACCACCGCTCGTTCGCGGACCTGTGGTCGCCGGCCGGGCTCGCCGAGATCAGCCGCTACGCCGACGTCGTCGGGCTGGACAAGGACCTGGTGATCCCGCGCGACGCCGACGGCCGCCTGCTCCGGCCGACGAACGTGACCTCCGCAGCCCACGACGTCGGCCTCGAGGTCTTCGGCTGGACGTTCCGCCGGGAGAACTGCTTCCTGCCCCAGGAGTTCCGTCGGGGCACCGAGCCCGGCGCGGCCGGTGACCTCGCGGGCGAGATCGCCACGTTCCTGGCCGCCGGGCTCGACTCGGTCATCACCGACCACCCCGACCTCGCGCGCTTCGCGCCGGTCTCTGACGCCCGGTCGGAGACGGTCCTGCTCGAGGCGACCGCCGCCTAGCCCGACCGGCCGGCGCCGACCGGCCGCTTCAGGTCGGACGGGTCAGACGCGCTCGGTGCAGTGGTGCCGGCCGATCGGCACGACGGTCGGCGTCCGCGAGACGGGGTCGGCGACCACGAGGGACTCGAGGCCGAAGACGCGCTGCACGAGCTCCGGGGTCACGACCTCCGCCGGCGGTCCCTCCGCCGCCACGGCACCCTCCGCCATGGCGATCATGTGGTCGGCGTAGCGGCAGGCCAGGTTCAGGTCGTGCATGACGACGACGATGGTCGTCCCGCGCTCGCGGTTGAGGTCGGTCAGCAGGTCGAGCACGTCGATCTGGTGCGACAGGTCGAGGTAGGTCGTCGGCTCGTCCAGCAGCAGCAGGTCCGTCTCCTGCGCCAGGGCCATGGCGATCCACACCCGCTGGCGCTGGCCGCCGCTCATGTCCTCGATCCGGCGGTCGGCCAGCTCCGTCGTGCCGGTCGCGGCGAGCGCGTGCGCGACGGCCTCGTCGTCGGCCGCCCCCCAGTGCCGGAACCAGCCCTGGTGGGGGTAGCGGCCACGCCCGACGAGGTCGGTCACCGTGATGCCCTCGGGCGCGACGGGAGCCTGCGGCAGCAGGCCGAGCGCGCGCGCGACCTCCTTGCTCGGGGTGTCGTGGACGCTCCTGCCGTCCAGCAGCACCGCACCGCGCACGGGGCGGACGAGACGGGCCATGCCGCGCAGCAGCGTCGACTTGCCGCAGCCGTTCGCGCCGACGATGACGGTGATCCGGCCGTCGGGGATCGTCACGCTCAGGTCGTCGACCACGGGCCGGTCGCCGTACGACAGCACCAGGCCCTGGGTCTCCAGCCGGTGCGGACGGGCGTCCGGCGCGCCCTCGACCAGCGGCCTCGTCCCGCTCATCCACCCACCCCCGCACGGTTCGACCGGACCAGCAGCCACAGCAGGAACGGCGCCCCGACCGCGGCCGTGACGACGCCGACGGGCAGCTCGACCGGCAGCAGGTGCTGGCCCGCGACGTCGGAGAGGACCACGACCACCGCCCCGACCAGGGCGGCCGGGACCAGCGACGGTCCGCTGCCGCGGGTCAGGCGCTTGGCGATCGGCCCGGCCACGAAGGCGACGAAGCCGACCGGGCCGGCGGCCGCCGTGGCCACGGCGGCGAGCGTCACCCCGAGCACGATGGCGACCAACCGGGCGGCCTCGACCCGCAGGCCGACGGACGCGGCCACGTCGTCCCCGAGCTGGAGGACGAGCAGCGCGCGTCCGCTCAGCAGCGCGAGGGGTACGAGCACGAGGCAGGCCAGGGCGAGCGGCTGGAGCTGGGCGGCAGACGCGCCGTTCAGGCTGCCGGTCAGCCACACCAGGGCGGCCGTCGCCTCGTACACGTCGGCGCGCGTCATCAGGTAGTCGACGACCGCGAGCATCAGCGCCGAGACGCCGACCCCGACGAGCACGAAGCGGTAGCCCGAGAGGCCGCCGCGCCAGGCGAGGGCGTAGATGAGCCCGGCCGAGAGGAGCGCGCCGCCGAGCGCGGCCCCGGAGACCGCCATGCCGGTCCACCCGAGCAGCAGGATCGCGAGCACGCCGCCGGCGCTCGCGCCGTAGCTGATGCCGATGATGTCCGGGCTGGCCAGCGGGTTGCGCAGCAGGTTCTGGAACGTGGTGCCCGACAGGCCGAAGCAGACGCCGACGAGCAGCCCGGTGAGCACCCGCGGGAGCCGGAGCCCCAGGACGATGAAGTTCGACGCGGTGGTGCCGTGGCCGAGCAGCGTCGCGACGAGCTGGTCGAGCGGCAGCGGGAAGTCGCCCAGCACGAGCCCGGCGCCGGACACGACCACCAGCACGACGACCAGGCCGAGGCAGACGGTGGTCGAGCGCGTCCGGGCGTGGCGGCGGACCCGACGGACCGAGCGGACCCCGACCCGCGAGATCCCGGAGGCCCGCGCGGCGGACGGCGCGTACGCGGTCACAGGCCGGCCAGGCGGTGGCGGCGGACGAGGACGACGAACACGGGGGCTCCCAGCAGCGCGGTGACGATGGCGACCTGGACCTCGGCCGGGCGGGCGATCACCCGGCCGACGACGTCGGCGGTGAGCAGCAGGACCGGCCCGAGCAGCATCGAGGTCGGCAGGATGCGGCGGTAGTCGGTCCCGACGAGCGCCCGGGCGACGTGCGGGATGGTGAGCCCCACGAACCCGACCGGGCCGGCCGCGGCGGTGGCCGCACCGCAGAGCAGGACGACCGCGACGGCGGTGCCCACGCGGATGAGCCCGACGCGGGCGCCGAGGCCGCGGGCGACGTCGTCGCCGAGCGCGAGCGTGTTGAGCCCGCGGCCCAGGACCAGGGCCAGCAGCCCGCCGACGACGAGGAACGGCAGCACCGCTGCGGTCACCCCGAGGTCGCGGCCGTTCAGGCTGCCGACCTGCCAGAAGCGGAACTGGTCGAAGGCCTGCTGGTCGCGCAGCAGCAGCGCGGTGGTGATCGCGCCGAAGAAGGCCGTCAGCGCCGCGCCCGCGAGGGCCAGCTTCACCGGGGTCGCGCCCTCCCGGCCGAGCGCCGCGACGGTGTAGACGAGGACGGAGGCGACGGCCGCCCCGCCGAAGGCGAACCAGACGTAGCCGGCGGCGTCCGTCACGCCGAAGACGCTGATGCCCAGCACGATCGCGAGCGCGGCACCGCCGTTGACGCCGAGGATGCCCGGGTCGGCGAGGGGGTTCCGGGTGACGCCCTGCATCGCGCAGCCCGCCAGCCCGAGCGCTGCGCCGACGAGCAGGCCGAGGACGGTGCGGGGGAGCCGCGAGGTGACGACGACGAGCTGGTCGGTGCTCGTGAGGTCGTAGTGCGTGAGGGCGTCCAGGACGGTCGACGTCGGCACGCTCCGGGCGCCGACCGCGAGGCTCGCGAGGCTCAGCAGGACCACGATGCCGGCCGTCAGCAGCAGGACGGGCGCCGTCCGGCGACGCGCGGTGTCGGGGTCCGAGGCGCGACGAGCCGCCGTGGGCGTCGTCGTGAGGACCATGGAGGTAAGGCTAACCTAAGCGTCTTCCGACCGCGAGGAGACGACCCGTGACCCACCCCACCCGCCCGAGCCGCCTGTCCCGGCGCACCCTGCTGGCCGGCCTGGCCGCCGCCCCCGTCCTGGCTGCCTGCGGCGCCCCGGGCAGCGGAGGTTCGGGTGCCCCGAGCACCTCGGCCGCCGCCGCCGGCTTCACCTACACCGACGCCCGGGGCAAGGTGATCGACGTCAACCCGGTCCCGGCGAACGTCGTCGCCCAGAGCTCCGCCGCCGCCGCCCTGTGGGACGCCGGCATCAAGGTCAAGGGCGCGTACGGCGAGCTCAAGACCGGCGCGGACGGCAAGCTCGACTACCAGGCCGGCAACCTCGACCTGGGCCAGCTCACGGTGATCGGGGCGTCGTACGGGGAGTTCAGCGTGGAGAAGCTCGCCACGGTGGCGCCGCAGCTGCTGATCGACCTGTCGTTCGACGACAAGACGCTCTGGTACCTCGACGCGAAGGTCGAGGCGCAGGTCGCCGCGCTCTGCCCGACCCTCGGCGTGCACACCCTCGGGCTCGACCTCCTCGGCCTGATCGGGTCGTTCACCGACCTGGCCGTGAAGCTCGGCGCCGACCCGGCCGTCTCGGCCTCGGCGAAGACCGGCTTCGACCAGGCTTCCACCACGCTGCAGGAGGCCATCAAGGCCACCGGCGGCGCGACCGTCGCCCCGCTGAGCTTCGACCAGGACAACGCCTACGTGGGTCTGCCGACGCAGAGCCCGGACCTCGCGCACCTCAAGAAGCTCGGCGCGAACTTCGTGGAGGCGTCCAGCAAGCCCGAGGACTACTTCGCCACGATCAGCTACGAGAACCTGCCCGACTACAGCGGCGACATCATCCTGCTGGACGCGCGGAACACGTTCACCGGCTACCAGGACTCCGCGGTCTGGAAGTCCCTCCCCGCCGTCAAGGCCGGTCGGGTCTTCCCGTGGAAGCCCGCCGCGCCCTACTCCTACGCCTCCAACGTCGCCGTCTTCGAGGGCTACACCCAGGCGTTCGCCTCCGTCGACTCCTGATCGGCCCCGGTCCGCCGGTTTTCCGACGCTCGTTCGTCCCGGAACGCCCTCAGGGGTTCTCGGGCGTCAAGGAGCGTCGGAAAGCCGGCGACGCCGGACGGTCATCGCCGTCCGGAGCTAGCCGGTGACGATCGCGATCCCGTGGCCCGGGAGGCGCACGGTGGTCGGGCCGTCGACCGTCTCGGACCCCGTGAGCCGGCCTCGACCGTCGTAGACGCGCACCTTCGCCGAGCTGCCGACCGGCGCGACCTGAACCGTCTGGCGGTCCGAGGACGACGACTGCAGGAGCGTGGCCGTGATCGTGCCGCGCAGCACGGCCCGGCTCACCAGCGGTCGGACGAGCACGGCGTCCAGCTGAACCCCCGCCCGCGAGACCGCGACCGACACCGGCCCGTCGGCGGGGCGGACAGTCTTGTCGAGGTTCTGCGGGAGCAGGGCGCCCGAGGCGGCCGTGATGCCCTGGTCGCCGACCCGGTGGTGCAGCGTCCCGAGGTTCCGGTCGCCCTGGGTCCAGCGCGTCCGGGCCGTCCCGTCCTCCTCCTGCCAGGCCACCGGCTCGACGTTCACCGGGTCCGGGCTGTCGCCCAGGTCGAGCGTCGCGGTGCCGCCCTCGTCAAGGGCGAGGTACTTCCCGCCGCTCCACGAGGACTCGCCGGTCCACGCCGAGTCGGGCGTGACGACCGTGCCCGTGGTCGGCGTCGCCGCCTCGGCCTCGACCACCCGCAGCCCGTCCCGGCCGACCACCGAGGTCAGGGCCGTCGCCTGCGCCCGCACGGACGGGTGGGCGTCCAGCGCCAGCATCGTCAGCAGCCCGTGGATCGTGCTCTCCGCGCCGCTGTTCGGGTTGATCCGGCCGTCGGCCTCCAGCCCGTCGAACGTCACCCCGGTCGTCGGGTCGTACATCGCCTTGCCGGACCGGTTGGCGCCGAAGAACCACGCCGCCTCCAGCGCGGCCAGGTCGCGCCCGGCCTTCGTGCCGCCGGCGTCGCTCACCGCGAGCAGCGACTGCACGCCGCTGTCCACGCCGTACGCGATCTGCACCGTCTCGACGGGCGTCGGCAGCCAGCCGTTGTCCGCCCCGCCGCTGGTCAGCAGCGTCGGGTCGAACCGCACAGCCTCGGTCACGGCGGGCTTCAGCAGCGACGGCTTGCCCAGCACCTCCGAGCTCCGGGCCAGGGCCGCAGACTGCTGCGAGCTCCAGGCGTGCCAGTCGGACCGCGACTGCGCCCAGGGCAGCACCGCCCCGTACGGCCAGCCGTCCGCGTCGGTCGCCATCGCGGCGATCCCGCGGGCGAGCTTGCGCAGCGCGTCACGGACGAGGTCGTCGCCCTTCGCCGCGCCGACGTACGCGCTCAGGCCGAGCACGGCCTCGGCGCTCGCGTCGCTGCCGTCCTGGATGAGCCAGGACGGCACCTTGACCCCGTCGGCCTGCTGGTAGTCCCCGTAGCGGGCGAGCACGTCGTGGTTCAGCGCGCGCACCGAGAGCCGGATCCGGTCGCGCAGGAACCGCGCGAACGCGGGGTCCTCGCGCTTGAACGCCGCGTACCCCTCGCCGTACGCCCACAGGCTCCGCGCCTGCCAGTAGCTGTCGTCGGAGTCGGACGGGTCGGGCAGCTCGGCCGGCTTCGCGCTCGGGTTCAGCGTCCCGTCCGCCTGCATCCACAGCACCGAGCGCCCGTACGACGGCCCCGAGGTCGTCTGCAGGTAGGCGACCGCACGCAGCAGGTCGTAGGCCTTGGCCCTGCTGTCGGCGCTGCCCGTCTGCTGCCAGTGCCGCAGGTAGACGACGGCCGCGCGCGCGATGTCGTCGGTGTTGAACGCGCCCTGGCTGTAGTCGCCCGTCTTGGGGTCCAGGTCGCCGCCGCCGACGCGGGAGTAGCTGCCGTCGTCCTTGCGGTCCGCGTACGTCCACGGCACCAGCAGCTCGGGGTCCTCCGCGAACCGGTAGGTGGTGTGACCGGTGACGGCCTTCGGGCTCACGTCGTCGAGGAGGAAGTCGAGGTGCGCGAGGTTGGTGACGGTCGTGGTCGCCGCCTCCGCGGGCGCCGGGCGTGCGGCCGGCCCGCCGACGAGGCTCGCGGCACCCAGCGCCACGGACAGCGCCAGGACCACGAACGGACGGGTGGAGCGGGACGTGCGAGCGACGTTGCTCGACGGGTGGGTCACGGGTTCCTCCGGGTGAGTCGGGCGACGCCGATGGCCGAGTCGGCCATGCCGTAGAAGACGTAGTGCTGTCCGTCGATCTCCTCGATCGCGGTGGGGAAGACGACGTTCGGGACGATGCCGACCCGCTCGGCGTCGGTCGAGGGCTCGAGCAGCGGGTCGACGGAACGCTCCCGCACCAGCCAGGGCCGGTCGCGGTCGAGGATGATCCCGCCGGCCACGTAGCGGACGCGCTGCTGCTGCGCCCGCTGCTCGTCGATCTCGCCGGTGACCCCGTGGTGCAGGACGAGCCAGCCCTCGGGCACCTCGAGCGGAGGCGGGCCGCCGCCGATCTTGATCTGCTCCCAGGGCTGCTCCGGCCCGGCGAGCCAGCGGTGCCCGCGCCACACCGTCAGGGCCGACCGGTCGGCCAGGACGTCGGCGAGCGGGACGAAGCTGATCCAGATGCTCTGGCGCTCCTCGGCCGGTCCCGGCGGGGTCTCCCGCGCGGGGTCGTCGCCCCGGAACGGCCGCAGCATGCCCATCGGCCGGTGCAGGACGGCGAGGCTCTCGACCCCGTCCGGCGCGGTGACCGGGACCGGGAAGAAGACCGTGTCCTTGTTGTGGAACAGGTTGAGGTCGGCCTCCGCGTCGGCGTCCCACCGGAACGCCACGGGCCCGAGCCGCTCCCACGTCCGCAGGTCCGTCGAGACCGCGATGGCCGTGCGCGGACCCAGCGGGCCGAAGGCGACGTACGTCATGACGTGCAGCCCGAGCGCCTCGACCCAGGTCACCCGCGGGTCCTCGACGCCGGCGTTGCCCTCGGCCGTCTCCCAGGTCGTCTCCGGCTCGAGCACGACGCCGAGCCGTTCGACCCCCGACGGGACGCCGTCGGCGACGACGACCCGCGCCAGACCGACGCGGGAGACGTTGCCGTCCGACACCATCCGCGGCAGCAGGTAGAGCTCGCCGTCGGCGCCGCGGGCCGACGCCGGGTTGAGCACGCCCTCGGACTCGTGCGGGTCGGCCGGGTCCGGCGTCATGACCGTGCCCACGCGCTCCAGCGCGTACGGGAAGTCGCTCATCCCTTCACCCCGCTGCTCACGTCGGTGTTGATGAAGTGGCGCTGGAACACGACGAACAGCACCGCGATCGGCACGACCAGCACCACGGCCCCCGCGAGCACGGCGCCGAAGGGGTTGGCGGTGGAGTTGGCCACGTTGGTGAGGTAGTTGGCCAACGACACCGCCAGCGGCTGGAGGTCCGCGCGCTTGGTGATCAGGAACGGCCAGAGGAACTCGTTCCACGGGCCGATGAAGGTGACGAGCACGACCGTGACCAGCGCCGGGCGCACCAGCGGCAGGGCGATCTTCGTCAGGAGCTGGATCTCGCTCGCGCCGTCGATGCGGGCGGCCTCGAAGATCGCCTGCGGCAGCTGCAGGAAGTACTGCCGGAAGATGATCACCGCGGTCGAGCTGATCGCGAAGGGCAGGATCATCCCGAGGTAGTTGTCGGCCAGCCCGTAGCTGCGCGCGATCAGCACGTAGAGCGGGATGAGCAGCAGCTGGAACGGCACGACCTGCACGAGGATCGCGAGGGCGAAGACGGCCCCGCGGCCGCGCCACTGGAGCACGGCGAGCGCGTACCCGACCAGCGTCGCGAAGACGACGGTGCAGAGGATCACGCCGCCGGTGAAGATCCCGGAGTTGATCACCGAGCGCACCAGGTCCAGCCGCGCGTCGATGGTGACGTAGTTCTCGAAGGTCAGGTTCCCGGGCTGCGGGAAGGCACCGGCCACGCTCTGGTCCGGCTCGCGCTGCAGCGAGCCGATGACCATGTAGTAGAAGGGGAAGAGGAACGCGAGCGCCCCGATCCCCAGGACGACGCCGCGCAGGACGGCGGGAGCTCTCGTGCCCCTGGTTTTCATTCTCGCTCCCTGAGCCTGTCGAAGGGTCATGTGTCGTCTCCTCCGGCGAAGCGGTTGGACAGGTAGGACAGGATCAGCGTCCCGATCACGAGCAGCACGCCGATCGCGGCCGCGTAGCCGGGCTGCCCCTGCTGGATGCCCTTCTGGTACATCACGAGCACGGGGGAGGCCGAGGCGCCGTTCGGGCCGCCACCGCCCGTGAGCAGGTACGGCTCGGTGAACAGGTTGGCGCCGGTGATGATCGCCAGCACCAGGACCAGCACGGTGGCCGGCCGCACGGCCGGGACGGTCACGTTCAGGAAGCCCTGCCACCGGCTGGCCCCGTCCGTCGACGCCGCCTCGTACAGGTCGCGCGACACGTTCTGCAGCGCCGCGAGGTAGAGCAGGATGTAGAAGCCGAGCCCCTTCCAGGTGACGAAGAGGGCGATCGACGGCATCGCCAGGCGCTCGTTGATCAACCAGGTCGGGTCGGGCGCCAACGGGCCGAGCGCGCGGTTGACGATGCCGCCGCCGTTGAACAGGAACAGCCAGACGCCGACGACCGCGACGCTCGAGGTCAGGTAGGGCAGGTAGAAGGAGACCCGCAGGAACGCCTTCGCGTGCACGACCCGGTCGAGCAGGGTGGCCAGCACCAGCGCGAGCACGACGGTCAGGGGGACGTTGATCAGCAGGAAGACGCCGACGTTGCCGAAGGCCTGCCGGACCGCCGGGTCGGTCAGCGCCGCCGTGTAGTTCTCGATCCCGACGAACGGCTTCGGCACGGTCACGCCCGGAGCGGTGAAGAAGTAGTCGTGGAACGACATGTAGACCGCGAAGCCGAGCGGGTAGGCGAAGACGACGGCGATGAAGACGAGGTAGGGCGCGCTGAACACGTAGCCCAGCGGGTTGCTGCGCAGCCCGCGTCGGCCCCGCGAGCCAGGCTCGCGGGGCGACGCGGTGACCGCGACGGGCGTCGTGGTCGTGGTGGCCGTCACGGGACTAACGGCTCCCGGCGAGCGAGGTGACCTTGTCGGCCGCCTCGTTCATCGACGCGGTCAGGTCGCCCTGGCCGCTGATGACCGACTTCGTGTACGCGTCGCGCAGCGTCTGCAGGATCTCGACCGTGTTCGGGCCGGCCGGCACCTCGACGGTGCGCGACGCCAGGTCACCGAACTGCTTGTAGGCCGGGTTCTTGCTGAAGTAGTCGGCGTACGTGGTGGAGAGGTCCTTGCGCAGCGGCATCTGGCCGGTCTGGGTCAGCAGCGCGGAGTCCTGCTCGGCGCTCGTCGCGAACTTGAGGACGTCCCACGCCGTGCCCTGGTTCTGGCAGGCGGTGAAGAGGCCGATGTTCTTCGCGTCGCTGAAGGTGTGGATGTCGCCGATGGGCATCCCCGTCGACGTCGGCACCGGGACCGCGCCCCAGTTGACCTTGCCCTTGTAGACCGCGATGGCCCACGGGCCGACGATCGCCATGGCGGCGGTCTTCGACGCGAAGGCGTCGCCCTGGACCGTCTCCTTGCCGGCGAGCCCCTCGCCGTAGATCGTCTTCCAGAAGTTGGCGACGGCCAGCCCGGCCGGGTCGTTGAACGTCGCCTTGCCGTCCGCCACGATCGACTTGCCGCCGGACTCCGCGGAGTAGAGCGGCATGAAGTCGAACTGGGTCTGGTAGAACTCGCTCGTCGGCGCCGGGTTGATGGCGTACTTGGCCGCCCCCGAGGACTTGATCTTGCGGGCCGCGTCGAGGAACTGGTCGTACGTCGCCAGCTGCGGGCTGTCCGGGTCGAGCCCGGCCTTCTTGAACAGGTCCTTGTTGTAGAAGATCATCACGGGGTTCGACTTCCACGGCATCTGGTAGTAGCCGCCCTCGGGCGACTGGTACTGCTTGGCGAGGTCGCCGCTGCGCTCGGTGATGTACGACGCGCCGTCCGGGAAGGTCGCCAGGTCGACGAGCCCGCCCTGGCGCTGGAACTGCCCGACGGCCGAGGGCGCGGTGTTGAGCACCAGGCAGGGCGCCGTGCCGGCGGTGACGGCCGCGCCGATGACCTCCTCGCTGCTCTTGCCCGCGGGGATCTCCTGGCCGGTGACCACCTGGTCGGGGTGCGCGGCGTTCCAGGCGCTCACCATCGCCTTGCCCCAGGCGACCTCCTGCTCGTTGTTCGAGTACCAGACGGTGATGGGGCCGCGTGCCGTCTTGGCGGCGTCCTGCGCGCCGGAGCTGCCGCTGCCCCCGCCACCGCAGGCAGCGGTGAGGGAGAGGCCGAGGACGGCGGTGGCGGCGAGGATGCGGGTGATGCGTCGTTGCACGGGTGCTCCTGTAGGTGGGGACGTGCCCTGGACCCGTCGAAGGGCCAGGGGTGGGGAAGGTCAGTCGGTGGGGCCCGGGGCGGGACCGGTGGAACGGGCGACGACGAGCTGCGCGGGCGGCAGCTCCACGCTCGCGGCGCTGCCGGACGTGGTGAGAGCGAGCAGGGTGCGGGCGGCGGCGGCCCCCCACTCCTGCGGGTCGGAGCGGACGGTGGTCAGCGGCGGGTGCGTGTGCCGGGCCATCTCGGTGCCGTCGAAGCCGACGACGGACATCGCGTCGGGGACCTGGGTGCCGGCCTCCTGCAGCACCCCGAGCCCGGCGATGGCCATCGGGTCGTTCGCGTAGACGATCGCGGTCGGCCGGGTGCGGCCCGCGAGCAGCGCGGCGGTCGCGGAGGCGCCCTGCGCCATGGAGAAGTCGGTGTCCACGACCGCCGTCGGCACGAGGCCGCGCGCGGCGACGGCGTCCTCGAAGGCACGGCGGCGGTGCCGGGCGTGCAGCAGCGCGGGGTCGCCGCCGACGTGCGCGATCGCGCGGTGACCGAGGTCGACCAGGTGGTGCACGGCGGCGGTCACGCCCGGGGCGTCGTCGAGCACGACGGACGGGAAGGGGGCCGGGCCGTCCGGGCGGCCGACCAGGACGGCGGGGATGCCCAGCTCGCGCAGCAGGTCGACCCGGTGGTCGTCGTGGCGCAGGTCGTTGAGGAAGGCGCCGTCGACCCGGCGGTCGGCCGCGAACGTGCGGTACGCCCGCTCCTCGGCCTCCGCGCTGCCCACGACGCTCAGCACGAGGACCCGGCCCTCGTCGGTCAGCACCGTCTCGATGCCGGCCATGAAAGCGGGGTAGAAGGGGTCGGCCGCGACGATCCGCAGGTCGCGGCGCAGGACGAGCCCGAGCGCATACGTCCGCGAGGTCGAGAGGGTGCGGGCCGGGAGGCTCGGGCGCCAGCCCAGCCGGTCGGCGACCTCGAGGACCCGCAGGCGGGTCGCCTCGGACACCCCCGGACGGTCGTTGATCGCCAGGGACACCAGGCCCTTGGACACTCCCGCCGCCCGCGCGACGTCCACGATCGTCGGCGCTGCGGGCGCCTCGCGGGGTGGTCGCGGACTCATCGACGGTCGACCTTCGTTGGTCGGTGCTGCGCTGAACCAGTTCAACTGAACCGGTTTAGTCGCAACGTAGACCCGCCCGTCGGGGCCGTCAAGGGGTCGACGAGCCAGGGGGAGACGACGAAGGGGACCCCGGCTCGGCCGGGGACCCCTCGTCGTGCGTGCGGCGGCTAGCGGGCTCCGGCGTCCGCGATGTCCCCGACCTCGGCGGCCGACAGCGCGCGGTCGAAGACCGTGACGTCGTCGACGGAACCGTTCAGGTAGTCGACCGGGTTGCCGCCGAACCTGCCCCGGCCCACGGCCAGGACGCCGGTGGCCACGTCGGGCGTCGCCAGCACGCTGGTCGTGCCCGCGGCCTTCCCGTCGACGTAGATCGTCAGCGTGCCCCTCGTCGTGTCGCGCACCCCGACGAGGTGGTACCACTGGCCGGTCTTCGGCTTGCCGAGCTCGGTGGCCAGCGCCCGGGCCCCGACGAAGCTGAAGGCCCACCGCTGGTCGGCGCCCGAGTACTGCAGGAAGAAGGCGCTGTTGGTGTCGCCGTCCTCGCTCACGACGGTCTGGAAGGCCCCGTCCGCGGTGTCGAGCCGGACCCACGCCGAGACCGAGAAGTTGATGCCCCGGGTCGGGACCACCGTCGTCCCCGTGTCGGCGAACTGCTCGCCCGTCAGGTGCAGCGCCGTCCCGGCGCCGGTCGTCGGCCCGTCCGTCCAGGTCGCGCCGTTGCGCAGGGTCAGCGGGTGCTCGCCCGCGGCGTCCGCCGCGGTCGTGCCCTGGCCCTCGTCGAGGGTCCAGTGCCCGACGCCGCCGAGCCCCGGCGTACCGGGCGGCGGCGCGGGGGCCTGCTCGTTGCCGGCGGCGATCACCGACAGGTTGCTGGCCCGCACCCGGGCCTCGTCGACCTTCTCGACCTGACGGTCGTAGGTGAAGAAGCCGTTCTGCTCGCCCTCGACGTCCGTGATCTGGGTGTAGACGCCGCCGGACAGCCCGTTCTTCGCCCCCAGGTCACGCAGGTCGTCGTTGTTGGCGACGTACTTCTCGTTGAGCTCCGCCGCGTCCTTGACCGCCCCGTACGGGTTGATCGAGGCGCTCGGCCAGAGGTGACCGGGCACCGACAGGGTCAGACCGCCGTGCTCGCCGTCGATCGAGGCGCGCGTCGCGTCCGGCGCCGGCAGGGCCGGCCCCTGGTACTGGTGGTAGTCGATGACGTCACCGTTGCCCGGGTCTCCCGGGGTGTCGCAGCAGTTCGAGCCGCTGCGGGCGTCGACGAGCCGGGTCGGGTCCTGCTTCTTGACCTGGTCGGCGAGGTCGGCCGCGGCCTGCACGCTCCACTGCCCCCAGCCCTCGTTGAAGGGCACCCAGCCGATGATCGACGTCACGCCCTTGAGCTGGTCGACCATCCGCGCGGTCTCGCTGCGTAGGTTGGCCTTCGCGGTGCTGCTCAGCCGGTCGTTGCGGCCCGTGGGCAGGGCGGGCTGGTCCTGCCAGACCAGCATCCCGAGCCTGTCGGCCCAGTAGTACCAGCGCGCCGGCTCCACCTTGATGTGCTTGCGGATCGTGTTGAACCCGAGGTCCCTGGTCTTCTGGATGTCGAACCTGAGCGCCTCGTCGGTCGGCGCCGTGTAGATGCCGTCCGGCCAGTAGCCCTGGTCGAGCGTGGAGAGCAGGAAGGTCGGCCTGCCGTTCAGCACGATGCGCTGCTTGCCGTTGACCTCCTTCAGCCCGACGGTCCGCAGGCCGGCGTAGCTCTCGACCTTGTCGGTGCTGCCGCCCTTCTTCAGCGTGACCTTGAACGTGTAGAGGAAGGGGTCCTCCGGCGACCAGAGCCGCGGGCTCTTGATCTTGAGCTTGAGCTGCCGGTCGGCCTTGCCGGTCACGCTCCCGACCTTCTTCTTGCCCGCGTACGCCTTGACCGTCACCTTCGCGTTCTTCGACGGTCCGTCGACCGCCGTCGCCACCGTGAAGGACTTGAGGTCGGCGTTCGGCGTCGCGGTGAGCGCGCGCACGCTCGTCCGCGCCACCGGCTCCAGCCACACGGACTGCCAGATGCCCGACGCGGCGGTGTAGAAGATGCCGTCCGGGTCCAGGCGCTGCTTGCCGACGGGGATGTCCTCGCTGTCCACCGGAGAGGCGACGCCCACGACGATCTCCTGGGGCCCCTTCTTGCGGAGCGCGTCGGTGATGTCGACGCTGAACGCCTCGTAGCCGCCAGTGTGCTCGACCAGTCGGGTGCCGTTCACCCACACGGTCGCGGCGTAGTTCACGGCGCCGAAGTTCAGCCGGACGCGCTGCTCGTCATGGCGGAACGAGGCCGGCACGGTGATGGTGCGGCGGTAGAGCATGAAGTCGGAGTGCTCCATCACCCCGGACAGCGCCGACTCGGCCGGGAAGGGCACGAGGATCTTGCTCGACAGCTTCTCGCCGAACGTCGGCGGCGTGAACCCGTCGGAGGGCTCGTACTCCCACAGCCCGTTGAGGCTCAGCCAGGTCGGCTTCGCGACGCTCGGCCGGGCCAGCTGGGGGCGCGGGTAGTCCGGCAGCGCGTTCGTGGGGGAGACCTGCGAGGTCCACGGCGTCGCCAGGGGAGCGGACTTGTCGCTCCAGGTGTTCGACGCCGCCGCCTGCGCGGGGAGGACAGGCGCGATCATCGCGACCGCCGTGCCGGCGGCGAGGAGCGCACCGAGCGTGCGCGTGGGGTGGGGGAAACCCATGGAGACCAACTTCCTTGTCGGTGGGTCGAGCGCTCGGGCCCGGGGGTCAGGCCGTCACGGGGAGGACCGAGATGCATGGTCCAACACTGCGCCGACAGTTCTGAAGGGCATACCCGGGCTATCTGTCGTCCCACCCCGGTCGCAGCTCGGGGGCAGCCGCATTAGACGTGGGTTTGACCCTGTGCAACACTTGTCGTGCTGTTGCAGTTCTTGAGCCGTGGTATGTGCTACGCCCGATAGATCTAGCGGTGGGCGGTGGGCCGAGACCCGGCGCCCGGCAGCATTCCGAGACTGCGAGGTGCGGTCCGGAGAGTCTAGGGAGATACACATGGCACAGGGAACCGTCAAGTGGTTCAACGCTGAGAAGGGCTTCGGCTTCATCGCCGTCGACGGCGGCGGGCCGGACGTGTTCGTGCACTACAGCGCGATCGAGTCGTCGGGCTTCCGCTCGCTCGACGAGGGCCAGCGCGTCGAGTTCTCGACCGCGCAGGGCCCGAAGGGCCCCCAGGCCGAGAAGGTTCAGGCCATCTGAGGTCTTTGACCTCGTAGGACCAACGAGAAGCGCCGACCCTCCGGGGTCGGCGCTTCTTGCCGTTTCAGGACGTCCAGCGCCCGCTGGGCCCGAACTCCATCACCTCGACGACGGGGCGGGCCGCCGGAGCGCTGTAGACCAGGCGTGACGTCGCCAGCGGGCTCGGACCCGCCGGAGCGGTGAGCGGCTCGAGCGGGCCGAAGGCCGACAGCGCCGCCTCGGCCTCCCGCACGTCGCGGACGAGGTGCTCGCGCGCCATCCGGTTGGCCATCTGCCGGGTCGCCGTCATCCACTCGTCGTCGAGGATCAGCCGCTGCACCCGGTCGAGGTGCCTCCGCAGCTCCTCGAGCCGGATCGTCGCCCACCGCCGCAGCACCGCCTCGTCCGGCGGGTCCGGCAGGACGACCTGCCGCCACACCCAGACGGCCGCCGGCTCGAGCCGCACCCGCAGCCGCCGCCACACCGGTGGCCTGGCGAGCAGCCAGCCCACGAGCGGCAGGCACATCACCACGAGGAACGCGTACGCGTCGCTGCCGTGCTCCTGCATGGTCTGTCCTCGTCGTCGAGGGGTGCGGCGTCGAACCTGCCGTGTCCCCATCGTGCGCCGCGGGGTCGCGGTTGAACAAGCATCGCCAGGGAATACGCCAGGCATGACCGCGACAGACCTCACCCGGGACGCTCCGTCCGTGCGGCCCGCGCCCTCCGCTGGTCGCGCGAAGGGGCCGACCCACGCGTACACCGAGCTGATGCAGCAGGTCCGCGCCGCCGGACTCTTGCGCCGACGCGTCGGTTGGTACGTCGCGCTGTTCGTGGTCCTAGCCGCCCTGACCGCCGCCCTGGTCGGGGTTGCCGTGGCCCTCGGGCAGTCCTGGTGGGCCCTGCTCGTCGCTGTCGGGCTGGGCGTCCTCGTCGCGCAGTTCGGGTTCCTCAGCCATGAGGCGTCGCACCGCGAGATCTTCGCCAGCGGGCGCGCGAACGACCGCGCCGGGCAGATCATCGGCAGCCTCGTCGTCGGCGCCAGCCTCGCCCAGTGGGGCCGCTCGCACGTGCGTCACCACACGCACCCGAACCAGATCGGCGCCGACCCGAGCGTCGCCCCGGGTGCCCTGATCTTCGAGACGGAGGAGGCCGCCCGTACGCGGGGCCTCCGCGCTCGCTACACCCGCCGGCAGGGCTGGCTCCTTCTTCCGCTGCTGACCCTCGCCGGCGTGAACCTCTACGTCGACGGCTGGCGCGCCGTCACACGCCGCGGGCCCGTCGCCGGCCGCTGGCTCGAGCTGCCGCTGATGCTCGTGCGCCACGGCGGCTACCTCGCGCTGCTCGTCTGGGCCTACCCGCTCCCGCTCGCCGCCGCCTTCGCCGTCGTGCAGACCGCCGTCTTCGGCCTCGTGATGGGCGGCGCCTTCGTCCCCAACCACATCGGCATGCCGCTCATCGCCGCCCGCGCCAAGGTCGACTACCTGCACCGCCAGGTGCTAACTTCGCGCAACGTTCGCGGCGGCTGGTTCACCACCTGCTGGATGGGCGGCCTCAACTACCAGATCGAGCACCACCTCTTCCCGAGCATGGCCCGCCCCAACCTCGCCCGCGCCGCCGAGCTCACCCGCACCTTCTGCACGGAACGCGGCCTGACCTACACCGAGGTCCCACCCGTCGCCGCGTACGCCGCCGTCGTCCGCTCGCTCAACGAGATCGGCCTGGCCGCGGCTAGAAGGTTCGACTGCCCGACGGCGCAGGTGCTGGGGCGGGGCTGAGGGCTTCCATCGCGCCGGGCGGCACGCAATGTGACCGTTCGCTTTCTGCTAGTCGGCACGTCCCCTCGAGCGGTGGGAACCTGGGATGAAGGGCGCTCTGATGCTGCTGTAGCGCGATCACGTGGTTGGCCCGCCGCCGAGCGAGGGTCGTGACAAGCTGCACTTCCGCTGTCGGGAAGGTGCACGTGGAACAAGGTCTGTACGAGCAGTTGCTGACGCAGGGTTTCCGGTCGCAACTTGCTCAGGAGGTCGGGCTTGAGCAGTTAGTGAGCGGCGTCGACGAAGGCGACCAACCGCACGTCCTCGCTCGACACGTCGAGAGCGTGCTCCAGCGGGCTCTCGCGGCCACGGCAGATCCGGAGCGTCGGCTCACCCTCGTGAACGACGTGCTCGCCGTCCTGTCCGCAACGACTGACACGGTGGTCCACCCACCGCAACAGCTCCTCTCCATGCGCACGCCACCTGGTCCTGGTGTGCTCACCTACGAGAGCGTTCGTCCCTCCACCCCTCTGGCCGAGGCGGCCCTCCTCACCAACACCCGGGGAGAACCGAATCTTGGTTCGGAGCTGAAGGCTGAGCTCGACACCGCCGACGAAGTCGACCTTCTGTGCGCCTTCGTCAAGTGGTATGGCTTGCGCCTCCTGGAGCCAGAGCTTGCGCGGCGCCGAGACCGAGGAGCGCCTTTTCGTGTCATCACCACGACCTACATGGGTGCGACGGATCCGGATGCTCTTGACCGTTTGGTTCGTGAGTTCGGTGCGGACGTGAAGATCCAGTACGACGCTCAACGAACACGGCTGCACGCCAAAGCGTGGATGTTCCGCCGTCGAACCCTCTTTGACACCGCGTACGTCGGGTCGTCGAACCTGTCGCGGGCGGCTCTGCTCGAGGGCGTGGAGTGGAACGTCCGGCTGTCGCGGGTGGGTACGCCAGCTCTGCTGGAGAAGTTTCGGGCCACCTTTGATACCTACTGGAACGACCCGAGCTTTGAGCGGTACAACCCCGACGAGGATCGGGATCGACTCGACGACGCCCTAGCCGAAGCGAGCGGACGAACGACCAGTGGGCGGGTCACGCTCTCGCTGTCCGGACTGGAAGTAAGGCCCTATCCCCATCAGCAGGCGATGCTTGACGCCCTCGACGTCGAACGCCACGTCCACGATCGACACCGCAATCTGCTGGTGGCTGCGACCGGAACCGGCAAGACGGTGATCGCTGCCCTTGACTACCGGGCATTGACGGCAGCTGCCTCTGAGCGGCCGTCGCTCCTGTTTGTCGCTCACCGGCGCGAGATTCTTGAGCAGTCGTTGCGGACGTACCGCGAGGTCTTGAATGACCCCGACTTCGGCGAGCTGTACGTCGGTGGCGCACGACCCGAGCGGTGGCGCCACGTGTTTGCGAGCGTTCAATCTTTGACGGCCTACGGCGTAGCCAACTTTGCCCCGGACGCTTACGACGTCGTCGTCATCGATGAGTTCCACCACGCAGAAGCAAGCACCTATCGACGTCTCCTCGACCGCCTGCAGCCGCAGGAGTTGCTCGGTTTGACGGCGACGCCCGAGCGCACGGATGGGCTCGACGTGCGGTCCTTCTTCGGCGGACGGACGGCGGCTGAGCTCCGTCTCTGGGACGCCCTTGGGGCCGATCTGCTGTGTCCGTTCCACTACTTCGCCATCTCGGATGGCACCGATCTGCGCCGTGTGGCCTGGTCGCGAGGGCGATACGACGAGGCGGAGCTCACCGGTCTCTACACCGGGAACCGAGCACGCGCTGCGCTCGTGTTGCAGCAGCTACAGGACAAGGTTCTCAACCTTGCCGGCATACGGGCCCTTGGTTTCTGCGTCAGCGTCGCGCACGCGCAGTTCATGGCCGAGGTCTTCCGGGCGGCTGGCGTCGCTGCGGTCGCGGTCAGTGGCACCACGCCACCTGCCGAGCGTGCTCAAGCGCTGGCCGACCTTCGAGATCGTCGGGTCAACGCGATCTTCGTCGCCGACCTGTTCAACGAGGGCGTTGACCTTCCTGACGTCGACACCGTGCTCTTCCTTCGGCCCACTGAGAGCGCCACGCTCTTCCTGCAGCAACTTGGGCGTGGTCTTCGACGGACGCGGGACAAGGCCGTTTTGACGGTTCTCGACTTCGTTGGTCACCACCGGAAGGAGTTCCGCTTCGATCATCGACTTCGTGCGCTGACGGGCGAGACGCGGCGGGGGCTGGTGCGTGCCGTCGAGCGTGGTTTCCCCTTCTTGCCTTCCGGATGCCAGATCGTCATGGATCGCCAGTCCCAGCAGCTCGTGCTGGAGAACATCCGCAGCCAGGTGGGGAATCGGTGGCCGCAGATGGTGGCGGAGCTCCGGGCGTATGGAGATCAGGACCTGCCCACGTTCTTGCAGGAGTCAGGTCTCGAGCTGTCGGACGTGCTGAGGAACAACCACTCCTGGACCGAACTCCGTCAGGCTGCCGGCCTACCAACTCGCGCCGGAGCTGACCGGGAAGCCGCGCTGTTGAAGCGTGGTCGAGCACTGGCCCATGTCGACGACCCATCCCGCGTTGAGGCGTACCGGCGGCTCCTTCACGATGACGCTCCCGGCTACCGCGACCTGAGCCTCGCGGAACGTCGTCTGGCCGACATGCTCTTCTTCTCCCTGTGGCCCGGAGGCGGAGACCACCGGTCCATAGAGGTGGGGCTCGAGCAACTTCGTACGGAGGCGGCAGTCCGGGACGAGCTGCAGGCGGTCGTCGACCTTGCCTTTGATTCCGCGCCGCACGTGACTTTTGGCCTGGAGGGTCAGCTCCGCGATGTGCCGCTCCGAGTGCACGCCAGGTATCAGCGCGAGGAGGTGCTTGCAGCCCTGGGTTACGCCAGCTTCCAGCGCAAGCCAAACTCCTTCCGCGAGGGGGTCCTCTACGTCCCCGAGCGTGACGTCGACGCCTTCTTCGTCACGCTGCAGAAGTCTGAGGCTGATTACTCTCCGACGACCCTGTACCAGGACTACCCGATAAGTCCCACGCTCTTTCACTGGGAGAGCCAATCGACCACGTCGGTCGCATCCAGGACGGGGCAGCGTTACCTCTCCGGTTCCAGCACCAAGCTCCTCTTCGTCCGGCAGCACAAGTCGGACGAGTTCGGGACGAGTCCCTACCTGTTCGCCGGTCCCGTTCGGTACGTGCAGCACCGCGGCGAGCGGCCAGTCGCCATCACCTGGCAGCTCGAGCACCCACTGCCGAACGATTTCTTTATTGAGGCGTCGGTAGCCGCAGGTTAGTCGTCTGTTCGCCTGCCAGCACGCGCTGCCACGGAGCGCTAGCGGACCCAAGTGCCGAGACGGGTCTGGTCTACACTGCAGATCATTATGGTCAAACCGGAGCTTGTTGAGCCATCCAGCAACATGCCTACTTGGGAAGCCTTCATGGCTCCCACGCTCCGAGTGCTACATGACGGTATCGTTCGAACGCGCCGAGAGATTCGACCGTTAGTTGCCAGCGAGAGTGGTCTTTCGGAAGCGCAGAAGGCGGTAACCCTGTCGTCCGGGCAACCAACCTTCGAGAATCGCATTGGCTGGGGATTGTCGTTCCTCACAAACGTCGGCGCGCTCGAACGACCAAGCCGGGGCAACTACGTCATCACGGACGCTGGCAGGTATCTTCTTCAGCGTTTTCCCAAGGGGTTCGTCGAGCGCGACGTAAACCTACTTGGCAAGGATCCCAGTTCTCCGATCCGCCCGTACATATCAACTGTGACCACGAAGGCGACTGTTGGTGACCCGGCTGTGGATGACGAAGTTCTTACTCCGATTGAGCAGGTGCAGAGTGGGGTCACGCGAATTCACGAGAAGGTTGCAAACGAGCTGCTGCAACGGCTACAGGAGAAGGACCCCGGCTTCTTCGAGCAGGCTGTTGTAAAACTCCTGTTGGCGATGGGGTACGGAGGAGCGAACGGGAGCGGATCTGCGACCCAGTTAAGCAATGACGGTGGAATTGACGGAGTTATCGATCAGGATATCCTTGGGCTGAGTCGCGTGTACATCCAGGCCAAGCGCTATGCTAACGGTAATTCTGTTGGCCGACCTGATGTCCAAGGGTTCGTTGGTGCACTACACGGGCGAGCGGATAGCGGTGTCTTCATTACGACGAGCCACTTCTCCCAAGGTGCTCGCGATTATGTCGCCTCTTCCCCGACGAGGATCGTCTTAATTGACGGTAAGCGACTAGCCGAGCTGATGATTAAGTTCAACGTCGGTATTCAAGTCAGCGAAACCTACACTATTGTAGAGTTGGATGAAGACTTCTTCTCGTAAATAAGGGCCACTAGCTGGCGCGAAGATCAATTCGTCCTTGCGCTCATGAACGACGGCGAGGTTAGAAGCTAGGTCGCCCTCGCGAGGTGGGTCGCGCCCGTCTAAGTGGTGGAGCCAAGGGGACTCGAACCCCTAACCCCCTGCTTGCAAAGCAGGTGCGCTACCAATTGCGCCATGGCCCCGTGCCGGCTGGGCCGGACGATCGATCGATCGTACGACGCGGAGGGCCTCGTCAGCGAGCCAGCGGACCCGCAAAGGAACTGCTGACCGCCGCCACCCGGAGGGCAAGACCCGCGTACGAGCTCAGCGGTTCCTGCGCCGAGCGGCGGCTGAGGGCGACGCGTACCCGTTGGGGAGCTTGCCGAGCATCGACCTGAAGGTTGGAACAAGGACGCCGAGCCGGGCCCGCAGCAGCTCGAAACCGTCACCACCACGACCTACGCTGGAACCCATGTGGTCGCAGCGCGAGGTGATCGATTACGCCTTGCAGCGGCGTCGGACGCTGGAGGGGCTGAAGCGTCCCGGCAAGCGGCTGGCGAAGCTCGACGCGTGCGACGCGGACCCGATGCTGCTGCGCGCGGCGAAGTACCACGGGGAGCAGGCCAAGGTGCCGTGCCCGGTGTGCGAGTCGACGGAGATGTACAACCTCAGCTACACGTTCGGTGAGCAGCTCGGGCAGTTCTCGGGGCGGATCAAGCCGCCGGCGGAGCTCGAGGAGATGGCGCACTCCTACGGCGAGTTCAAGGTCGTCGTGGTGGAGGTGTGCCTGCGCTGCAGCTGGAACCACATGATCGTCTCCTACCTGCTCGGCGACGGGGTGAAGCGCAAGCCTCCTCGCCGGCAGCAGACCGTCGAGGACATCTATGGCTGACCCCTCCTGGGGCCCGGTCGCGCAGCGCCCGGCCGGTGCGCCGAAGCGTGGCAGCGTCCGATGGTTCCGCCGTGTCGTCGGCGCCTTCGCGATCCTGGTCGCGCTCTGCGTCGTGGTCGGTGCGGGTGCCGTCGGGTACGGGTACTCGACCACCAAGCTGCCGAACCCCAACAAGGACTTCGAGACGGCGACGACGTTCGTCTACTGGGGCGACGGCAAGAGCGAGTTGGGCGACTTCGCCATCCAGAACCGGCAGCCGCTCGACTTCGACGAGATGCCCGACACGATCAAGCAGGCGGTCGTCGCGGCGGAGAACCGCACCTTCTGGACCGACCGCGGCGTCTCGCTGCGCGGCATGGCGCGGTCGGCGTACGTGATCGCCCGCGGCGGGAGCCTGCAGGGCGGCTCGACGATCACCCAGCAGTACATCAAGATCCTCTACCTCAACAGCGAGCAGACGGTCAGCCGCAAGTACCGCGAGCTGTTCCTCGCCTACAAGCTGAGCCAGCAGAAGAGCAAGGAGGAGATCCTCCAGGGCTACCTGAACACGATCTACTTCGGGCACGGCGCGTACGGGATCCAAGCCGCGAGCCAGGCGTACTTCAAGGTCGACGCCAAGAAGCTGACGGTGCCGCAGGCGGCCGTGCTGGCGAGCGTCATCAACAACCCCACGGCGTTCGACCCGGACGAGAAGGACAACCGCCCGCGGCTGCTGGACCGCTACCGCTACGTCATCGGCTCGATGGCGGAGACCGGCGACATCACGCCGAGCCAGGCGGCGAAGTACAGCAAGGGCCTGCCCAAGTTCCCCAAGGTGTCGGTCAACGAGCGCTACGGCGGACCCAACGGCTTCCTGCTCAAGATGGTCGAGCAGGAGCTCACGACCGCCGGCTTCTCCTCCTCCGACATCCAGGGCGGCGGGCTGCGCGTCACGACGACTTTCCACGAGGACGACCAGGAGGCCGCGATCAAGGCGGCCGAGGACACGTCCGAGCAGGCCGCGAAGGCGTCCGGCGAGAAGGAGTCCGGCCTGCACGCCGCCGTGGCCTCGGTCGACGTCAGCTCGGGCGAGGTGCTCGCGCTCTACGGCGGCCCCGACTACGTCGAGAACTCCCGGAACTGGGCGACCACGGCCCGCCCGACCGCGTCGACCTTCAAGGCCTTCACCCTCGCGGCCGGCCTGGAGAACGGCTTCAGCCTGCGCTCCGACTTCGAGGGCAACACCTGGCGCATCCCGGGCGACCCGACCCCGGTGCGCAACGAGTACAGCCAGAACTACGGCTACCGGGTGAACCTGGTCGAGGCGACCGCCAAGTCCATCAACACCGCCTTCGTCGACCTCATCCGGCAGCTGCCGGACGGCAAGGACAAGACGCTGGCGATCGCGGAGAAGGCGGGCGCGCCGAAGAGCCGCGGCTGGGACGCCGCCGAGCGGAACATCCCGATCGGCACGCCCGAGGTCAGCCCGCTCAACCAGGCCAGCGCGTACGCGACCTTCGCCAACGGGGGCGTCCACGTGGCGCCGCACGTGGTCAAGGAGGTCAAGGACGCCGAAGGGAACGTGCTCTACAAGGCCGACCCGAAGACCGACCGCGCGGTCAGCAGCGACGTGGCCGACGACGTCACGTTCGCGCTCTCCAACGTGGTCGAGACGGGCACCGGCCGGGCCGCGTCGAGCCTCGGCCGCCCGGTCGCCGGCAAGACCGGGACCAACGGCGTCGAGGACGGCAACGGCGACAACATCGTGAACTCGTCCTGGTTCGTCGGCTACACGCACCAGATCTCGACGGCCGTCATGTACGTCGCGGGCAAGAGCGGGAGCGCGAGCCTCGACCCCTACCGGCGCCCCGGGGACAGCACGTTCTTCGGCGCGACCTACCCGCTGCAGACGTGGGTGGGCTACATGAAGTCGGCGACCGACGGCCAGGACGTCGAGAAGTTCGACCCGCCGGCGTACGTGAACTCCTACGCCCAGCCGACCTACACGCCGCCCGCGCCGCCGCAGCCGGACCAGCCGCCGACCCCGGTCCAGCCGCCCTCGCCGCCGGGTCCCCCCGGACCCCCGAGCGCGACCGCGCAGCCGAGCACCACGCCGTCGAACCGGCCGACCCCGGGCGGGACCGTCACGCCCCGTCGCTGAGCAGGCGCCGCGAACCTTCCCGTCCCAGCAGCGGGTCAGCCGCCGAGGCTCGCCAGCTGGTCGGCGGACGGGGCGAAGAAGATCGTGCCCGTGGTCGCGGTCGACACGTCGAGGATGCGGTCGTACATCCCGAGCGGGTCGCCCAGGAACATCCGCCGCAGCATCGTCAGGGTGACGGTCACGTTGCCGGCGTAGCCGATGAAGTAGGTGCCGAACTCGCCGCTCCCGGCGCGGCCGAAGGGCATGTTGTCGCGCAGGATCGCGCGCTCGACGCCGCCGACCTCGAGGGTCGCGAGCGTCTTGTGGGCCTTCTGGCCCGTCTCGGCGTCGGGGTGCTCGGTGTTGTCGGCCTTGTCCCGGCCGACGATCTCCGACTGCTTGTCGGCGCCGTACGAGGCCCAGGTGCTCAGGTCGTGCAGGTACTTCTGCACGACGACGTAGCTGCCGCCGGCGAAGTCGGGGTCCTCGTCGCCGACGAGGGCGGCCTCGGTCAGCTCGGGGCCGACCGGGTTGGCCGTCCCGTCCACGAACCCGAGGAGGTCGCGGGCGTCGAAGTAGCGGAACGCGGTGGTCTCGTCGACGACGGTGACGCTGCCGCCGAGGGCGTTCATGACCACGCGGACGAACTCGAAGCAGAGGTCGCTGCGCTCGGCGCGGACGTGCAGCAGCAGGTCGCCGGGCGTGGACGGGGCGACGTTCTTGCCGCCGTCGATGGCCGGGAACGTCCGTAGCTGACGGGGACGGTGGCCGGGGGAGAGCCGGTCCCAGGCGGCGCTGCCGACGCCGACCACGCAGGACAGACGGGCCGACAGGTCCCGGAACCCGACCGTCTTGAGCAGGTCGTCGATGCCCGAGATCGTGTCGCGGACGGTCGCGAGGTCGTCGTCGCCCGGCCCGATGTCGAGCACGAGGAACGTCGCGAACTGGCTCAGCGTCGCCTCGATGGTCTGCGCCGCGATCGGCACCCGGTCCCAGGCCCCTGAGCTCATGGGCCGAAGTCAACCACCGGGGACAGGCTCCGCTGGTAGGTTCTCGCGGTGCCCGAGGTCCAGCCTGCGCGGACCGACGGCTTCGCCGCGGTGATGAGCGAGCGCCTCGGCGGGCCGCTCGGTCGCTACGCCGACGTCGTCCGGGACTTCTGGAGCCCGGCCCGGGTGATCCTGGCCGTGACGACGCTGACCTACCTCGTGGGGATGGTCTTCCGCCTGCCGTGCCGGGTGACCGTCGCGGGGCAGTCACCCGACGCGTTCCGGATGCTCTGCTACTCCGACATCGGCCTGCTCTACGGCGACCGCGGCCTGCTGCAGGGCAACACCCCCTACCTCGACTCGGGCGGCTACCAGGTGCTCGAGTACCCGGTGCTGACCGGCTGGTTCCTCGAGCTGGAACGGCGCATCACCGTCGGGCTCGGAGCCCCGTCCGGCGCCGGCCTGAGCGCGCAGCAGGCGGTGGACGCGACGCTGAGGTTCGTCGACGTCAACCAGGTGCTGCTCGGGGCGCTGCTCCTCGTCGCCGTGTGGGCCCAGGTGCACACGTCGGTCGGCCGCCCGTGGGACGCGATGATGGTCGCCGCCTCCCCGATGGTCGCCGCGGCGTCGCTGGTCAACTGGGACCTCCTCGCGGTCGCCCTCACCGCCACCGGGATGCTCGCCTGGAGCCGGCGGCGACCCGGTCTGGCGGGGGTGCTCCTCGGGCTCGGAATGGCGGCCAAGCTCTACCCGGTCTTCCTGCTCGGCCCGCTGCTCCTGCTGTGCCTGCGCTCCGGGCGGATGCGCGCGTACGGGGTGCTGCTGGTCGGGTTCGTGGTCAGCTGGCTCGTGGTGAATTTGCCGGTGCTCGTCCTCGCGCCGGACGCGTGGCTGAGCTTCTGGACGTTCAACGCCGACCGGGCCGGCGACTTCGGGTCGATCTGGTACGTCTTCTCGCTCGCCGGGCACCCGGTCCCGCAGCTGAACCTGGTGAGCGGCGGCCTGTTCGCCCTGGCCTGCGTGCTGATCGGCCTGCTCGTCCTGCTCGCCCCGCGCCGGCCCCGCCTCGGCGCGGTCGCCTTCCTCGTCGTCGCGGCGTTCCTGATGACCAACAAGGTCTACTCGCCGCAGTACGTGCTCTGGCTGCTGCCGTTCGTCGTGCTGGCCCGGCCCCGCTGGCGCGACTGGTGGGTCTTCACCTTCGGCGAGATCGTGTACTTCGTGGCGATCTGGTGGCACCTCGGCGGCGAGCTGAGCCCGGGCGACGGCGGCGACGACCGGGTCTACTGGTGCGCCGTGGTGCTGCGCCTCGCGACGGAGGGCTGGATCGTCGCCCTCGTCGTCCGTGACGCGCTGCGGCCGGACCGCGACCCCGTACGCGCCCTTCGGCTGGCTCAGGGACCATCGGCCGACGACCCGACCGGCGGTGTCCTCGACGGGGCGCCGGACGCGTCGTGGCGCGCCCGGCTGAAGGTGCCCGCGTGACGGCGACGGTGGCGAAGACCCCGCGCACGGAGGGGCGGACGGACGGCGGCGGGCGGCTGGTCGTGCAGGCCTGGCTGGCGAGCCGCGGGCTGATCGCCCTGGTCGCGCTGGTGCTCGCGCTGACCACGGGGCGCA
Source organism: Microlunatus spumicola (assembly GCF_039536445.1). Classification (NCBI taxonomy): domain Bacteria; kingdom Bacillati; phylum Actinomycetota; class Actinomycetes; order Propionibacteriales; family Propionibacteriaceae; genus Microlunatus; species Microlunatus spumicola. Next base: position 686,443 of record NZ_BAAAYR010000002.1, read on the forward strand.
GCGTCACCGACATGGTGAGCAACTGGGACGTGCAGCACTTCAGCCGCCTGGCGGAGGGCGGCTACTGGGCGGACGCGGACGGGACGCTGATGGCGTTCTTCCCGGGCTTCCCCGGGCTGCTGGCGCTGGGGTTGGCCGTCGGTCTGCCCGTCGCCGTGACCGGCGTGGTCGTGTCGCTCGCCTGCTCCGCGGTCGCCGCCGGCGCGCTGCACCGCCTCGGCGGACCCGCGGCCGCGGTGGCCTGGCTCTTTGCGCCGACCGCCGTGTTCACGGTGGTGCCGTACACGGAGTCGATGTTCTGCGCCGCGGCGTTCTGGGCCTGGGAACGGGCCCGCGCCGACCGCTGGGTCGCGGCGGTCCTGCTCGCGGCGGTCGCCTGCTCGGTCCGGGTGTCCGGGCTGTTCCTCATCGGCGCGCTGGCCGTGATGATCCTGACCAGCCCCAGGGTCGCGGTGGGAGACCGTGCGCGTCGCCTCGCGCTGCTGCTCGTGCCCGCCGCGGTCATCGGGGTGTTCGCCACCTACCTGCACGCGATCAGCGGCAGCTGGACCGCCTGGTACCACGCGCAGTCCACCGGCTGGGTCCGTGAGCTGACCTGGCCGTGGCAGTCCTTCCTCAACACCATCCCCGCGGTCGTGCCCGGCGCGTACGCCGACCACCCCTGGTGGGCGGCCGTGTTCCGCGGAGAGATGGTCTCGATGGCCGTCGGCCTGCTGGTCGTCGTCTGGGCGGTGGTCCGCAGCGTCCGGCTGCTGCGGGCGGGGGAGCGGCCGCTGTGGGGCGAGGCCGCGTGGGTCGGCGTGCAGGTGCTGGCGTTCTCCCTGTCCTACTGGTTCTTCTCGGTGAACCGCGCCACGCTGCTCTGGTTCCCGCTGTGGATCATGCTCGCCGAGTGGGCCCGGCGCCGGCGGCCGACGCCGGCCGGCCGGGCGACGCACCGGACCCTCGTCGGCGCCGCCCTCGCGCTCGAGGTCGTGCTGATGCTGTGGTGGTGCTGGCTCTTCTTCACCGGCCACTGGGCCAGCTGAGCCTTCACCCCTGGGGGTGGGGCAACCCGTACGATCCGAGACGTGCCCTCGCGCGTCCTGGTCCTCAGCGCGAGCGTCGGCGCGGGCCACACCATGGCCGCCGACGCGGTGGCCGCGGCGTTCCGCGGACGGCCCGACGTCGAGGAGGTCATGCAGCTCGACGTCCTGCGCACCACCAACGAGGTCTACCGGCTGCTCTACGACGACGGCTACTTCGCACTGGTGAAGAGCGTGCCCTGGCTGGTGGGCTGGGGCTACGACAAGAGCGACCAGCCGTTCAACATGGCCCGCGCCCTCAAGGCCTGGGACCGCGTCAACAACCTCGACACCGTGCGGGTGATCAAGGAGTTCCGGCCGACCACGGTCGTCTGCACCCACTTCTTGCCGCTGCGGATCGTGTCGCTGCTCGTGTCCCAGGGCACGCTGCGCTGCTCGGTCAGCGCGGTCACGACCGACTACGACTTCCAGGGGCTCTGGCTGAGCGGGGCGTTCACGCGGATGTTCGTGGCGCGGCCCGAGACGCGCGACCACCTCGTGGCCATCGGCGTCCCCGAGCGGCGCGTGACCGTCTCCGGCATCCCCGTCCGCGCCGGGCTCGGGCAACCCGTCGACCGGGCGGCCGTCCTGCGCAAGCACCGCCTCCGGGGCGACCTGCCGACGGTCCTGATCTCGGCGGGCGCGGCGGGCGGGGACTACGTCCGCGCGATCGTCGGGCAGGTGCAGCGGATCCCCACGCCGCACCAGACGGTCGTGGTGTGCGGGCGCAACGCGACGCTCAAGGCGGCGATCGACGCCCAGACCTTCGACGACGACGCCGTGCGCGTCCTCGGCTACACCGACGACATGCCCGAGCTGCTCGACGTGGCCGATCTCTTCGTCGGCAAGCCGGGCGGGCTGTCGTCGTCGGAGTGCATGGCCGTCGGGCTGCCGATGGCCCTGGTGAACCCGATCCCCGGCCAGGAGACGCGCAACAGCGACTACCTGCTCGAGGAGGGCGCCGCGGTCCGGTGCAACTACGAGACGACGGTCGGCACCAAGATCGAGGGGCTGCTGAAGGACCGGGCCCGGCTGCCCGCGATGTCCGCCGCCGCCCGCCGGATCGGCTACCCGCGGGCCGCGGAGACGATCGCCCACGACGTGCTCGGCGACGTCGACCAGCTGCTGTGGATGACCCGGTCGGCGCAGAAGGCGATGCTCCGGGTGGCGGAAGCCGGCCAGCCGCTGGAGAACCCCCGGCCCGCGCGCACCCTCGCGATCCTGGCCGAGGCGCGCAGCGGCATGCCGGTGGCCGTCGTCACCGACGACGAGGTGAGCCGCGTCGACGACTACTTCGGCGGCGGGCTGCGGCACGGCGAGGAGGTGACGGTGTCGCTCGACCAGCTCTCCCGGCCCGACCGGCTCGCGCTCCGCGTCCGGCCCAAGACCGACCCGCACCTGCTCCTGGTGCTCCGGCGCCTGGTCGGGGACCGTCCGAGCGTCGCCCTCCGGATCGAGCGGACCGCCGGCGTCTGAACCACCGCTGCCCGGCACCCCGTCACCCCGGGTCGGGCGCCCGTACGCCCACCGCCCCCGCCCACTAGTTTGAGCGGATGGACTACCGCCAGCTGGGAGCCTCCGGGCTCCGCGTCTCGACCATCACCCTCGGCACCATGGGCTTCGCCGGCACCGGCTGGGCCCAGCCCGTCGGCAACCTCGACGTGGACGGTGCCCGCCGCCAGATCTCGCTGGCCCGGGACGCCGGGGTCAACCTGTTCGACACCGCCGACGTCTACTCCGCCGGGCAGTCCGAGGAGATCCTCGGCGCCGCGCTCGGCTCGGACCGCGACGACGTGCTCATCGCCACCAAGGTCCGCATGCAGATCGGTGACGCCGACGGGCCCAACGACCTCGGCCTCTCCCGCCACCACATCATCCGCGGGGTCGAGGGCAGCCTGCGCCGCCTCGGCACCGACCACATCGACCTCTACCAGATCCACGAGTGGGACGGCCAGACCCCGCTCGAGGAGACCATGTCGGCGCTCGACACGCTCGTGAGGTCCGGCAAGGTCCGTTACATCGGCGCCTCGAACTACACCGGCTGGCAGCTGATGAAGGCGATGTGGGTCGCCGACAAGGGCGCCACCGAGCGCTTCGTCAGCCAGCAGATCTACTACTCCCTCCAGGCGCGCGACGCCGAGAAGGAGCTCGTCCCCGTCTCCATCGACCAGGGCCTCGGCATCCTCGTGTGGAGCCCGCTCGCCGGCGGCCTGCTGTCCGGCAAGTACCGCCGCGGCCAGGACGACCCCGAGGGCACGCGCCGCTTCCAGGGCTGGAGCGAGCCGCCCGTGGAGAACGAGGACCAGCTCTACGACACGATCGACCTGCTGGTCGAGATCGGCGAGGGCCACGGCGTCTCGGCGGCCCAGGTCGCGCTGGCCTGGACGCTCACTAAGCCGGCCGTCACCTCGCTGGTGATCGGCGCGCGTACGGAGGAGCAGCTGGCCGACAACCTCGCCGCCGCGACGCTGGTGCTGAGCAGCGACGAGGTCGCCCGGCTCGACGCGGTGAGCCTGCAGCCGCTGACCTACCCGCACTGGCACCAGGCGAACGCCGCCTCCGACCGGCTCGGCGCGACCACCGAGTCGCTGCTGCGTCCGCACATCGGGTAGGTCCCGCTAGGGTCGCGCCCGTGGACCCCAGCCGACCGACCATCGGGCGTGGCCTGACCTTCCTCTTCGCGGTCGCGGCCGGGGCGGCGGTCGGCAACCTCTACTGGGCGCAACCCCTGCTCGACCTGATCGCCGACGACCTCGGGGCGCCGACCGCGGACGCGGGCTGGCTGGTGACCACCACCCAGCTCGGGTACGCGGTCGGCATCCTGCTGGTCGTCCCGCTCGGCGACGTGACCAACCGGCGGAGGCTCGTCCCGCTGTCGATGCTGGCGGCAGCCGTGGCGCTCGGGCTGTGCGCACTGGCGCCCTCGTTCGGCTTCCTCGTCGCCGCGCTCGGGCTGGTCGGCCTGCTGACGGTCGGCGGGCAGCTGCTGACGCCGCTGGCCGGCGACCTCGCGACCGACGCCGACCGGGGCGCCGTCGTCGGGACGGTCGTGTCCGGGATCCTCACCGGCATCCTGCTCTCCCGCACGGTCAGCGGCTTCGTCGCCGACGCGTTCGGGTGGCGCTCCATCTACGTCGGTGCGGCCGTGCTCGACGTCCTGCTCGCCGTGCTGCTGTGGCGGGCCATCCCGGACCTCGAGCCCAAGGCCAGGGTGCGCTACCCGGCGCTCATCGCGTCGGTCTTCGTGGTGGTCCGGCGCGAGCGCGTCGTGCGCTGGACGCTGCTGCTCGCCGGGATCGCCTTCGCGCTGTTCACCATGTTCTGGACGTCGCTCACCTTCCTGCTCAGCGGACCGCCGTTCAGCTATCCCGTGTCGGTGATCGGCCTCTTCGGCCTCGTCGGGCTGGTGGGGGCGATCGCCGCGCAGCGGGCCGGCCGGCTGCACGACGCGGGCTGGTCCGTCCGCGCCTCCGGCATCGGCTGGGCGGTGGTCGTCCTGTCCTTCGGCGTCGCGGCGCTCGGCGGGCGCTCGGTCGTGCTGGTCGTGGTGGCGATCCTGCTGCTCGACGTGGCGATCCAGGGGATCGGCATCCTCAACCAGACGCGGATGTTCGCCGTGTCGGGCGAGGCCCGCAGCCGGCTGAACACCGCCTTCGTCACCAACAACTTCCTCTGGGGAGCGGGCGGCTCGGTGCTGGCCACGGTCCTGTGGCACGCCGGCGGGTGGACCGCCGTCACCCTGACCGGCGCCGGCCTCGCGCTCGTGGCCCTCGTCGTCTGGGCGTTGGGCCGCCGTGGCCCGCTGGTCGTCCCGAGGTCATGAACGTGTCCGGGCCCCCACCTACGATGGCGCGGTGCCCCGGTGGATCGAGCTCGACGAGTTGGCCAACCTCCGCGACGTGGGGGGTGTGCCCACCCTCGACGGCGGCGAGATCGCGCCCGGACGGCTGCTGCGGTCGGACAACCTCCAGACCCTGACCGACGCGGACGTCGACGCGCTGCTCGCGCTCGGCGTGACCGACGTCGTCGACCTGCGCAGCGACTACGAGCGCGAGGCCGAGGGGCCCGGCCCGCTCACGAAGACCGAGGTGGTCCACCACCCGCACTCCTTCTTCCGGGAGTGGCGCGAGGGCGTGGGCGAGGACAAGGACGGCGACGCCGCCGAGGCCGTGGAGGAGCGTCCAGAGGCCGTGCCCGACGAGGCGCTGCCCTGGGTGGACCTCGAGCCCTCGGTGAGCCTGCAGAACGAGACCGCCGGGGTCTACCTGTCGTACGTCGTGGACCGCCCGGACTCCGTGCTGGCCGGCCTGCGCGAGATCGCCGACGCCGAGGGGGCCACCCTCGTGCACTGCGCCGCGGGCAAGGACCGGACGGGCACGCTCGTGGCCCTCGCGCTCCTGCTGGTCGGTGCCGACCGCGAGGCCGTCATCGACGACTACGCGGCGAGCTCCGAGCGGGCCCAGCGGATCCTCGACCGGCTGCTCGCCTCCGACACCTACGCCGAGAACCTGCGCGGCCGGCCGCTCTCCTCGCACCTGTCCCGGCCCGAGACGATGCGCGCGTTCCTGGAGCACGTCGACGCCACGTACGGCGGGGTCGAGCCGATGCTGCAGCAGCTCGGCTGGACGGCCGACGACACCGCCCGGCTCCGGGCGAAACTGCGCGACCCCGCGGAGCAGAAGTAACGGTCATGGCTGACGACACGCTGGACCTGACCACCGGCGTGCAGCTGGCCGACATCCCCCTCGACGGGCTCCTCGCCGGCAAGGTCGGCGACGCGGACGTGATGCTCGCGCGCTGGACCGACGACGCCGGCCGCCCGCAGGTGAGCGCGCTGGACGCGGGCTGCACGCACCGCGGTGCCCAGCTGCCGAACGGCCTCCGGTTCGGCGACACGGTGGTCTGCCCCTTCCACCACGCGTGCTTCGACCTGCGCAACGGCGAGGCCGTCGCCGCCCCGGCCATCGCGCCGCTGAAGGCGTGGGCCGTCACCGTCGACGGTGACCGCGTCACCGTGGCCGCGTCTCCCGAGCCCGCCCCGCTCACGCCCGAGCGCGTCGACAACGACCGCGGCGTCACCCGCGTGGTGGTGGTCGGTGGCGGCGCCGGTGGGTTCGCGGCGGTGGAGCGGCTCCGCCGCGCCGGCTACGAGGGCGCGCTCGCCCTCGTGTCGGGCGAGGCCGGGCTGCCGATCGACCGGCCCGAGCTGAGCAAGAACTACCTCTCCGGCGCCAAGCAGCCCGCAGACCTGCCGCTGCTCCCCGCCACCTGGTACGCCGAGCACGACGTGGAGACCCACCTCGGCGTGACGGCCACCGCGCTCGACCTGGCCGAGCGGTCCGTGACCCTGGCGAACGGGACGACGCTGGCGTACGACGCGCTCGTCCTGGCCACGGGGGCGTCGCCGGTCCGGCCGGACCTGCCGGGCTTCGACCGTCCGGAGGTCTTCGTCCTGCGGAGCCAGGAGGACGCCGACGCGATCGTCGCCGCGAGCGAGGGCAAGCGGGTCGCCGTCGTCGGCGGCGGGTTCATCGGGCTGGAGGTCGCCGCCGCGCTGCGCCAGCGCGAGGTGGACGTGACCGTGGTGATGTCGGGGTCCGTGCCCATGGCCGGTCAGCTGGGCGAGGACCTCGGCGGCGTGCTCCGGACGCTCCACGAGGAGCACGGCACCCGCTTCGTCGAGGGTCGCGCCGCGGCGTGGGACGGCAGCGAGCTCGAGCTGGAGGACGGCGGCCGCGTGCCCGCCGACGTGCTCGTCGTCGGGCTCGGGGTCGAGCCGCGCACGGAGCTGGCCGAGGCGGCCGGCCTCACGGTCGACGACGGCGTGCTCGTCGACGCCACCTTCGAGACGAGCGTCGGCGGCGTGTTCGCGGTGGGTGACATCGCCCGCTTCCCCGACCCGCTGACCGGACGGCTCGTCCGCGTCGAGCACTGGGCCCAGGCCGAACGGTCCGGCGCGCTGGCGGCGATCAACCTGCTGGGCGGCCAGCAGGCGGTCACCGAACCGCCTTTCTACTGGACGCAGCAGTTCGGCACGAGCTTCCGGCTGAGCGGGCACGCGACGTCGCTCGAGCACGGCGAGGCGGACGGTTCCGCGGCGGACAAGAAGCTCCTGGTCACGTTCCGCGAGGACGGGCGGGTCGTGGCCGCCGCCGCGCTCGGCCGGGACCACGACCTGCTGGTCGTCGAGGACGAGGCGCTGCGCCAGCCGGCGCTCTGACCCCGACGCGGTTCAGCTGCGCGGCGGTTCAGCTGCGCGGCGGTTCAGCCGTGCCGGTGCGGGCCGGCGTCCTCGTCGTCGTCGTGGTGCGGCCCCAGGATGTTCGAGAGGTACTTGCGCTGCAGCTCCAGGGCCCAGCCGGGGCACCAGCCGTCGGTCGTGGTGCTGCGCCTGCGGCCGTCCGCCGGAGGGCTCACGGTGCCGTGCAGGCTGCCGTCCTTGGCCCAGTGGAGCATCTCCTCCTCCCAGGGCCGGTCCTGCAGCGATCGACGCTCGCGCATCGCCCGTCTCATCGCCCGCGGCAACCGGCGAGCGCTCCACCACCTCATCACGAGGAACTACATCGCTGTAGGCCCTGAGATGTTTCACCTTCAAGCAGGAGTGATCAGATACTTACGCTGCGCACAGGAAGACGGCGTCGACCGTCGCGATCGTGAGCCTCAGCTCGACGGGGACCTCGTCGCCGACGGCGGGCGGCGTCGCTGACGCCGGCAGGAAGACGAGGCTCGACTGCATGTGCGGCGGTTCCAGGAACCACCGCTTGCGTCCGTCGATCGTGAACGGGCTGAGGGCGCGACCCGCCGCCTCCAGTGTCCCGGAGGCGAGCGCCGTGGCGCGCTGGCGCCAGGAGGACGCGGAGGTGGGCGCCTCGAGCCCGACGCCGTGCGACGTGCCGCCGGCCACGACCACGACCCACCCGTCGCCCGGGACCACGCGGCCCCGGTAGCCCGCCCGCTCGCCCCGGCGTACGGGGTGGACGTCGAGGACGGTCGCGGTGACCTTCCGGCCCGCCGCGTCCCCCAGCCACAGCCGGGTCCCGACGCGCGCGCGGACCGGGACCGCACCCTCGGGGCCGCCGAGCTCGGCCGCGAGCCGGCGGACCTGGTGGGCGGGCAGGTGCGAGAGCCAGAGCGTGCCGGCGGCGGTTCCGAGGGCGGCGCGGGCGAGGCGGACGGCCTCGGCGTAGCGGTCCTCCTCGCGCAGGGGCAGGTGGATGGTCCAGCCCTCGAACGTCACCTGGTCCAGCAGCGGGCCCGCGGCCGCGAGGTCGTCGACCGACAGCCCGTGGCGGCGCATGGAGGTCAGGACCTCCACGACCACGCGCGGGCGGCCACCGGCGGCCGCGACGGCGCGCAGGTCGTCGAGCCGCGAGACGGTGGTGATGACGCGGGGGTCGGCGAGCAACGTGTGGGCGAGCCCGCCGTCGCCCTGCTCGTACGGCTGCAGGATCACGACGTCGCCCTCGAAGGTGCCCCGGACGACGCCGACCTCGGAGGCCATGCCCACGGCGAGGGTGTCGAGGCCGAGCCGGCGGCACTCGGCCGCGAGCCGGACGAGCCCGAAGCCGTACCCGTGGCCCTTGACCACGGGCACGATCGCCGGGGCCTCGGCGACGACCTCCGCGAGGTGCGCCTGCCAGCGGCCCTCGTCGAGCGTGACGGAGACGCCCACGTCAGCGGCGCTTCATGTAGACGTCGAAGGCCTTGTAGAGCAGCGGGTTGAGCGGGAGGTCCCACTCGCCGAGGTACTCCACGGCCTGCCCGCCGGTCCCGACCTTGAACTGGATCAGGCCCAGGTGCGGGTCGTCGGCCTCGAGGCCCTCGGTGATGCCGCGCAGGTCGTAGACGCTCGCGCCCGCCTCCAGGGCGTCGCAGATCATCCGCCACTGAACCGCGTTGCTGCCGCGGACCTCGCGCTTGGCCGTGCTGCTGGCGCCGTAGGAGTACCAGGCGTGCCGGCCGACCCGGACCCAGGTCGTCGCGGCGACGAGGTCGCCCTCGTGGTGGGCGAGGTAGAGCCGGATCCGGTCGGGGTCCTCCTCCCGCAGCGCGTCCCACATGGTCTCGAAGTAGGACAGCGGCCGCGCGGTGAAGTGGTCGCGCTCGGCCGTCTCGACGTAGAGCGGGTGGAAGGCGGCGAGGTCGTCGCGGCCGCCCTGGGTGACGGTGACGCCGAGCTTCTCGGCCTTCTTGATGTTGCGGCGCCAGAGCTGGTTCATACCGGCGAGCAGCGAGGCGGGCGTCTCGCCCTCGACGGGCAGCTGGAAGACGAAGCGGGGCTGGCCGGCGGCGAAGCCCTCGTCCTCCGACGGCGGGTGCCAGCCGAGCTCGCGCAGCTGCTGGCGCAGGGCGCTGGCCGCGTGCTGGACCTCGTCGGGCACGGCCTCGCTGAGCCGGGTGACGCGCTCGTCGGCGATCGCGCGCTTGACCGTGTCCGCGCCCCAGCGGCGGGCGACGACGGGCGGCCCGATGCGGACGCCGAACGCGCCGGCCTTGTGCAGGTGCTCCGCGAGCGGGACGAGCCAGGCCTGCACGTCGCCCCCGGTCCAGTCGATGACCGGGCCCTCGGGCAGGTAGGCCAGGTACTTCTTCACCCGCGGCAGCTGGCGGTAGAGCACCAGGCCGGCCCCGACGGGGGCGCCGTGCAGGTCGCCCTCCTCGAACCAGCCGACCGACTCCGCCTTCCACTCGCTCTTGACCTTGCCCCAGGCGGGCGTCTGGAGGAAGGAGACCGACGGCTGGCCGGCGACGAAGCGGCGGTGCTCCTGAGTCGTGATGGTGCGTACCGCGAGAGCCACCCTGCGAGGTTAGTGGTTCGTCCGGCCCGGGGGTGCCACCGTGCGCGCCGCGTCACGCCGTGTCAGCGGGGGCTGACAGGATCTGGCGCACCAGTGGTCGTGACGGTCGAGGGGGAGGTCGCTCGTGAGCAGCACCGGGTTGCAGGTGGACGAGGCCGAGCTGCGGCAGGGCCTGACCGCCTGCCTGCACGTGCCGCGCTGGGTCGACGAGGTCGTGGCGCACGTGCCGTTCGCGTCGGTGGACGCGTTGCTCGCGGTGGCCGCCGAGGCGGCGACGCCGCTGAGCCCCGACGAGATCGACGAGGCGATGGCCGACCACCCGCGGATCGGGCAGCGCCCGGCGGGCACGGGGGCCGCGGCGTCCTTCTCCCGCGCCGAGCAGGCGTCCAGCCAGTCGGAGGACGAGGCCCTGGCCGCGCGGCTCCAGGCCGGGAACGCGGCGTACGAGGCGAAGTTCGGGCGGGTGTTCCTGATCCGCGCCGCCGGTCGGGCCCGGCCCGAGATCCTCGCCGAGCTCGAGCGTCGGCTGCGTCTGGAGCCGGCGGACGAGCTGGAGGTCGTCGGGACCGAGCTGCGCGACATCGCGCTGCTGCGGATCCCGCAGCTCTTCGCCCACGTCGACGCCGTCGCGCTCGACCAGTCGGCGGGCTACGACGACGGTGAGGCGGCCCGGTGAGCGAGGGTCGGAGCCGGGTCACGACGCACGTGCTCGACGCGGTCAGCGGACGGCCCGCCACAGACGTGGCGGTGCTGCTCGAACGACGGGGTCCCGACGGGTGGGGCCCGGTGGCGGAGGGCCGTACGGACGGCGACGGGCGGATCGGGCGGCTCGGCCCGGACGACCTCGAGGCGGGGACCTACCGGGCGACGTTCGCGGTGGGGGACTACTTCGCGGCGAAGGGGCAGGACACCTTCTACCCGGAGGTGGTGATCGGCTTCACGCTGGACGACCCGGCCGCGCACTACCACGTGCCGCTGCTGCTGAGTCCCTACGCGTACTCGACCTACCGGGGGAGCTGACGGACCGCTCTCGCGGTTCGTCGTCGGGCCCCCGAGACCACCCGACGACGCCATCGGTAACCCGGGATAGGGGATGCGCAGGGGATGGGCCTACCCGCGCGGGGAACACGACGCAGGCCGGACGCATCACGACCTATCCCGGGCGTCCGATGGAGAGAACTCCCGCAGACAAATCTAGCGGACGCGACTCGACTTCGTGGCCCTTCACCACAACAGATGTGATTGCTTTCTCAGCCAGCTCCATGAGGAGGGTGAAGAGCAGGGCGACGTCGGCCTCCGCGGGGTCCTCCGGCCAGGACCCGGCCTCCAGCCGACGGGCCAGCGCGGGCGCTCCCGCGACGTCGATCAGCACCACGTCGGCGTCCTTGCCCACGTCGAAGTTGCCGATGCGGTCGTCCAGGTCGAGGGCCTGGGCGCCCGCCAGCGTCCCGGTGTGGAGCAGCTCGGCGGGGTGCAGGGCGACGGCGTCCGCGCCGGGTTCCGAGAGGTGCACCTTGTAGGCGTCGTTCAGCACGCCGGGGATCAGCCAGCGGTCGCCGGCGCCCACGTCGGACCCGGCCGCGACGGTGACCCCGGCGGCGGTCGTCCGCCGCCACGGCATGGTCCCGGAGCCGAGGAACTGCTGCGAGGTCGGGCAGTGCGCGATCGAGCTCTGCGTCTCCGCCAGCCGGGCGAGCTCGGCGTCGGTGCAGTGCACGGCGTGGGCGAAGACGCTCCGGCGGCCCAGCAGGCTCTCCCCGCCCACGCGCGAGCCGGGGTGGAAGCGCCCGTCGTAGGTGTCGAGGTAGCTCTCCACCTCGTACATCGCGCGGACGGCCTCGACCTCGCCGCCCTGGGGGCTGCTGTTCTCGCTCAGGTGGGTGTGGACGTAGACGCCCGACCCGCGCGCGTCGCGGTAGAGCTCGCCGAGGCCGGCCAGGGTCTCCCGGGTCACGGACAGGGCGAAGCGCGGGACGACCGCGACCTGGAGCAGCGCCCTGCTCGGGTCGGCCGCCGGCGTGAGGTCCGCCTCACGGCCGTGCCAGCGCTCGATCTCGTCGACGACCAGGCCGAGGGCGTCCGCCTCGGCGGTGATCAGGGGGTTCGCGGAGGCGGGACCGACGGTCTGGATCCCGCGGCCGCTGACCAGCCGCAGCCCGGCCGCGGCGTGCGCCCGGAACAGCGCGTCCTGCGCCGCCGGGAACGCGGACCCGAAGACGAGGGCGGTCGTCGTCCCGACGGCGACCCGGCGGGCGACGAAGTCCTCCGCGGCCCGGACCGCGAGCTCCTCGTCGGCCAGCCGCGCCTCGGTCGGGAAGATGCACCGGTCGAGCCAGTCGAGCAGCCGGCCGCCGCCGTACGCCGCCGTCGCGTGGACCTGCGGGTAGTGCAGGTGGGTGTCGACGAAGCCGGGCAGCAGGAAGTCGGCGCGGGTGACCGCGAGCCCGGCGTACGCGGGGGGCAGCTCGGCGTACGAGCCGGTCCAGGCGATCCGGCCGGCCTCGTCGATGACGAGCGCCCCGTCCCGCAGCGAGACCAGCGAGGCCACGGCGTCGGCGAGCCGCGCGTCCCCGGCGACGTGGAACAGGTGGCCCCGCAGGACCCGCGCGGTCACACGAGACCGGTGTAGGCGTCCCACGCCGGGCCGGCGTCGGGGGCGTCGTCGCGCGTCACCTGCGCCTGGATCAGCCCGTAGGGGCGGTCGTCGGCGTGGAAGACCTCGCCGTGGTTCTCGATGCCGAAGCGCTCGAGGTCGTAGAGGAAGTGGTGCTTGTTGGGGGCGGACAGGCGGACCTCGGCGACGACGTCGTACGCCTCGAGAACCGCGCGGCCCATCTCGAAGAGGGTCTGCTGCAGCGCCAGCGAGTGCAGCGTGGCGAAGCGGCTGACCATCAGCGCCTTGATCCCGGCGTAGGTGGCGTCCCAGTCGACGTCGGTGCCCGTGAAGCGCCACCGCGCGACCAGCGACGTCGCCATCACGCGGTCGTGGGTGGGGGCGAGGGTCGTGAACTCGTCGACGTAGAAGTCCGCGAACTCCGAGCCGGTCGACTTGAGGATGACCAGGTCCTTGAACCCGCCGGTGACCCAGGTCTGCTGCGCGTCGCCGATGCCCTCGACGGTGACCGAGCAGAGCCGCGTCTCCTGGCCCTTGCGGACGAACGTGTGGTCGTGGCCCTCGCCGTCGACCTGCACGCGCTCCCAGGGGTAGTCCTCGATCTCGATCCGGGCGCCCTCGACGGGCGGGACGTCGTCGACGTAGTGCCGCGCCAGCGCCAGGCCGTAGTCCTCGATCGTGTTCAGCCCGACGACCTTCGCGTACGCGTACGCCATGTTCTTCTGGGTGTCGGTCGGGAGGACGTTCCGTTGGTCGCCCTCGAGGTGCGCGGGCGCGAAGTCGCCCTTGAGCGCGCTGGAGACGTTCACGTCACGGATCTCGTGGCGGGCGGTGTCCCGGTAGATCCGGACGACCCGGTTCTCCGCCTTGCCGTACCGGTGCGAGCCCAGGATGATCGCCATGCTCGGATGCTAGGACCCGCGCGTTACGACGACGCGACGACAGCCGGCGCCCCGGTTGTGGGGCAGGTTGTGCACCGAGTTCGGTGCACAAGGTGACGCGGTCCCGGACCTGTCCACAGGCAGCGGGGACGACCGGCACGATCGGCCTCCGCGTCACCACACTCCCGGCGTGCACGCACGGCAACCGCTACCTCCGGCGCTCCTCCGACTGGCCACGTTCCAGGACGGCGTCGTCTCGACCGCTCAGGCCGAGTCGGCCGGCATGACCCGGCACGTCATCGCCCGCTGTCTCGGTGACGGGCAGCTCAGCACCGTCGTGCGGGGCATCTACGGCATCGGCACGGCCGCCCCGACGTTCGACGGGCTCGCGTGGGCGGGCTGTCTCGTCGGCGGGGAGGGTTCGCGCGTCGGCGGCCTCGCCGCGGCTCGTCTGCTGGGCCTCGGCGACGAGGTGCCCGAGACCGTGACGGTGCTGCTGCCCGCGGGACGCCGGGCGCGACGGGACGACGGGCGGTGGGAGTTCGTGCGCGAGCGCCCCGGCGTGCGGTCCGGACCTGGCCGAGGATCTCCCCCGAGGTCGAGCGTGGAGGACACGGTGCTCGACCTGTGCGACCGGTCGGACCGGGAGGACGTCGTGGGCTGGGTCGCCGCCGCCGTGCAGCGGAGGCTCACGACGCCCGTGCGGCTCCGGCGTCGCCTGGACGCCCGGGACCGGGTGCGGCACCGTCGCCTCATCGCCAGCCTGGTCGAGGACGTCGCCGTCGGCGCCGAGTCGCCGATCGAGATCGCCTACCTCAACGACGTCGAACGCGCCCACGGGCTCCCGTCCGGCGAGCGGAACCGACGGCCCGTCGGCTCGACCTACCTCACCGACGTGAAGTACGACCCGTACGCGCTCCTCGTCGAGCTGGACGGGAAGCTCGGTCACCAGGGCAAGGGGCGGTTCCGGGACATGCGGCGCGACAACACGCATGTCCTGCTCGGCCGGATGACACTCCGTTACGGTCACGCGGACGTGCTCGCGCACCCCTGTGCGATGGCGAGCGAGGTCGCGGACCTGCTGATCCGGTGCGGCTGGAGCGGGTTCCCGAGTCGCTGCCGACGCTGCGCTCGCTCGGCCGGATAACGAGTCGACTTGTGCACCGAACTCGGTGCACAAGGTGCCACGTTGCAGGGTCAGCCGTGCAGGAGGCGCCAGAGGCGGTCGCGGGACATGGGGAGCTCGTGCGGGCGGACGCCGATGGCGTCGGTGACGGCGTTCGCGAGGGCGGGGGCGACGGGGTTGTACGGCGACTCGCTCATCGACTTCGCGCCGTGGGGGCCGAGCGCGTCCGCGGTGTCGGCGAAGAGGACCTCGGTGTCGGGGACGTCGGCCATCTGGGGGACGTGGTAGTTCCGCAGGACCGAGGTGGTGACCAGGCCGTCCTCGAGGACCAGCTCCTCGAACAGGGCGGTCCCGAGCGCTTGCACGACCCCGCCCTCGACCTGGCCGCGGCACTGCTGGGGGTTCATGACGAAGCCGGCGTCGGCGGCCTGCACCGACTGCAGGATCTCGACCGCACCCGTCGCGGTGTCGACGGCGACCCGGAACCCCTGGACGTTGAAGGCGAGCGAGCGGACCGCGCCGTCGCACCGGCCCTCGGCGGACAGCTCCCCGTCCGGGCCGACCAGCTCCGCGAACCGCAGCAGCGTGCGCCCGCGACGCAGGCCCGACGACTCGGGAAGCCAGTCCTCCGCGCGCCCGCCGCCACGCGTCACCGCGGCCCGGCGCAGCAGCCCGAGCAGCGCGGTCGCCGCCTCGTGCACCGCACGCCCCGCGACCACGGTCCCCGTCGAGCCGAACGCGCCGGTGTCGTGCTCGGTCACGTCCGTGTCGCTCTGCCGCACCGTGACCTGCCCCGCGGACGTCCCGAGCGCGCTGGCGACGAGCTGGGTGTGCACCGTCGTGGTCCCGTTGCCGAACTCCGCCGTCCCGACCCGCAGCGTGTACGCCCCGTCGCCGTCGACAGCCAGGTGCGCCACCGCCTCGTGCCCGCGCGGCGGGATGGTCGCGATCATGGCCATGCCGACGCCCTGGCCGACCTTCCAGGTGGGTCCGGCGGGCGGCTCGACGCCGTTCCCCCGGGCCAGCGCCGCCTCGACGAGGTCGAGGCACTGGTCGAGCCCGTACGACCCGAACCGCAGGTCGTCGCCCTCCACGTGCGTGACGACGAGGGGTTCGTCCGGGGAGATCATGTTCAGCCGCCGGAAGGTGAACGGGTCGATCCCGAGCTCGCCGGCCAGCTCGTCCATCGCGGACTCGAGCGCGAAGATCACCTGCCCGAGCCCGTAGCCCCGGAACGCGCCCGACGGCAGGTTGTTGGTGTAGACGGCCGCGGCGTCGACGCGCTTGTTCGGGACCGAGTAGACGGCGACGGACTCCGAGCACCCGTGGAACATGACCCCGCCCGCGTGGTTCCCGTACGCGCCCGTGTCGGACAGGACGTCGATCGCGAGCGCGGTGAGCCGGCCCTCACGGGTGGCGCCGAGCGTCACGTCGACGCGGAACGGGTGCCGGCAGGGCACGACCGTGAGCTCGTCGGTCCGCGTCATCTCGTACGCGACGGGCCGCCCGGTGGCCAGCACGGCCAGGGCCACGAGGTCCTCGGTGAGGATCTCCTGCTTGCCGCCGAAGCCGCCGCCGACCCGGGCGGTGAAGACCCGCACCCGGTCGCGCTCGAGGGAGAAGAGCCGCGCGATCTCGTCACGGACGAGGAACGGCACCTGCGTGCTCGTCCGCAGCACCAGCCGGGCGTCGGCGTCGAGCCAACCGACGGTCGCGTGCGTCTCGAGGGACACGTGCGCCACGCGCTGGGTCCGCCAGCGTCCGCGGACGACCGCGTCGGCCTCGCGGAGCCCGGCCTCGACGTCACCGTGCTCGCCGTGCAGCTCGGCGGCGACGTTCCGCGCCGGGTTCGCCACGCGGCTCTCGACCGGGTCGAGGTCGCCGTGCAGCAACGGGGCGCCGGGGTCGCGGGCGTGCTCGGGGTCGTGGTTCGCGGGCAGGGGGGTGTAGGTGACCTCGAGCGCCCGGCAGCCGGCCTCGGCCGCGCCGACGCTCTCGGCCACGACCACCGCCACACGCTGCCCCCGGAACCGCACCACCCGGTCGAGCACCCGGGTGTCGTCCGGGTCGTCCAGCCGGTTCGCGTGCCGCGCGGTGGAGAACGCGACGTCCGGCACGTCGTCGGCGGTCAGCACGGCGACCACGCCCGGGACCGCGCGGGCGGCGGTGGCGTCGACCCGCTCCACGACCGCGTGGGCGTGCGGGCTGCCGAGCACCTTGAGGTGCAGCAGGCCGGGCACCGCGACGTCGAGCGTGTACGGCTCCCGCCCGGTCACGATCCGCCGTCCGGCGGGGGCGGCGACCGGCTGGCCCACGCCGTCGCCGTCGGTCTCACGCGCCAGCGGCCCGGAGGTGATGGCCTCGCGGATCGCGCGGTAGCCGGTGCAGCGGCAGAGGTTGCCCTTCATCAGCCGCGGCAGGTCGTCCTGCTGGACGGCCTCGGCCTCGTCCAGGGCCGACGCCGTGACCACCATCCCGGCGGTGCAGAAGCCGCACTGGAAGGCGGCCCGGTCCACGAACGCCTGCTGCACCGGGCTCAGCCGGTCGCAGGTCCCGAGCCCGGAGACCGTCGTGACGTCGTGCCCGACGGCCCGGACGGCGGGGTAGATGCAGGAGTGCACGGGCGTGCCGTCCACGAGCACGGAGCACGCACCGCAGTCGCCGGAGTCGCAGCCCTTCTTGACCTCGAAGTGCTCCAGGTCGCGCAGGAACGTCCGCAGGCACTGGCCGGGACGGGGCGTCGCGTCGACAGGCCGTCCGTTGACCGAGGTCATGCCAGCTCCTCCAGGATCTCGAGCCCGAGGACGACGGCCATGGCCCGGCGCCAGTCGGCGGCGCCGTGCGCGTCGCTGAACCACGCGTCCACGGCCTCGACGTCCGCCCGCAGCGTCCGTGCCGATGGCGGCTCGGGGTAGCGCAGCTGCACCGGGCGGACCGTCCCGGCCGTGATCGTCAGCACGAACCCGCCCGTCGGCGGCCGGCGACCGACGAGGACGACGCCCGACCGCCCGATGGGAGACAGGGCGATCTTGCGGTACGCGGTCCGGCTCGCCAGCGCCTCGGGGGCGAACTCCACGGACCGCAGCACCTCGCCCGGTCGCAGGGCGTTCGTGGTGTCGCCGGTGACGAAGGACGCGGCGGGCAGCCGGCGGTCCGTGCCGTCCGGCCCCCAGAGCAGCACGTCGGCGTCGAGCCCCGCGGCCAGGCTCGTCATGGGCCCGGCGGGCAGGGCGGTGCAGAGGTTGCCGCCGATGGTCGCCACGTTCCAGACCTTGAAGGACCCGAACAGCGCGGTGCACGTCTGCCGGAACAGCGGCGCCGCGGCCCAGACGTCGGCGTACGCGGCGGAGAGGGCGGCGATCTCGACCATGGGGCAGGTGGCGGCGAGGCCGAGCCCGCCCGCGTCGACGGTCACCGGGGTCCAGCCCAGCGTGGTGAGGTCCAGCAGCGTGGTCAGGTGGCGGTGCTGTTCCGCGAACAGGATCGAACCGCCCGCCAGCACCGCCACGCCCGGCCCGAGCGCGGCCAGGTCGGCGCGCGAGCGGACCGGCACCACGGCGCCCACCGTGTCCTGGTCCATCAGCCCATTAAAGGCGCGCGCCGTTTCGCCCAGGTAAAGAACGCTCCGTGGCGACGACGGGCTCCGGCGCGCCCAGCGACGTGACGGGCGCGGTCGGCGGCCTCGGGCGACCGGTCCGCGACCCGTAGAGCACCCCGCCGACCACGAGCACGCCCGCGACGAGCTCCACCAGGTCGGGGACCTCGTCGAAGAACAGCCAGGCGCTCAGCACGCCGGCGACGGGCACGAGCATGGCGAACGGGGCGACGACGCTCGACGGGTTGCGGGCGAGCAGCGTGTTCCACAGGCCGTAGCCGAGCAGGCTCGCGACCAGGACGACGTAGAGCAGCCCGAGGACGGCGGGCAGGGCCTCCAGGGTGAAGGCCGTGCGCAGCGAGTCCCAGTCCCGGCGCGGCCCCTCGAGCAGCAGGGACAGCGCCAGCAGGGGGAGCGGCGGGACGACCGACATCCACAGGGTCAGGTGCAGCGGCTTCGGCGCGCGGGCCTGCCGGCTGCAGATGTTGCCGACGGCCCACCCGAAGCCGGCGGCGACGCAGAGGAGGACGGGGACCAGGGCGGCGGCCGACCCCTCCGCCGCCCGGTGCACGGCGATCACGGACAGCCCGGCCACGGCGACGAGGACGCCGACGACCTGACGGCCGTTCAGCCGCTCGCGGAGGAAGACCGCGCCGAGGACCACGGTGAAGGGGACGCAGGCCTGCAGCACCAGCGACGCGAGGCCGCTCGGGAGCCCCGCCGCCATCGCGACGTAGAGCAGCGCGAACTGGACGGTGCCCGTCCCGATGCCCAGCCCCAGGAACCAGCGCAGCGCGACCTTCGGCCGCGGCACGAAGAGGATCGTCGGGATCGCCAGCAGCGTGAAGCGGACGGCCACCATGAACAGCGGCGGGAAGTGCTGCAGCCCGAGGGCCGTCGCCGGGAAGTTCACGCCCCAGCAGACGGCCACGAGCAGCGCGAGCAGACGATCCCGGAGCGGCACCCCACCATCGTCGCGGCCAGGGTGCAGGGCGCGGGCGGATTACCGGCCGGCGGACGAGGACCACGCGCGGAGCACCCATGATGGCTCCGTGATGCTCCACCTGCGCCTCGTCGTGCCGGCGCCGAAGGCGGACGCGGTGGTGAGCACGCTCCTGGACGACGCCCGCGTGACCGACGTCGTCCGGCTGCCTGGCGCGGCGCTGCGCCCGGCCGGGGACCTCGTCACCTGCGACGTGACCCGGGAAGCCGCGTCGGACCTCCTCGGCTGGCTCCGGCGGGAGGGGCTGTTCGAGGACGGTTCGGTGACGGTCAGCGACATCTCGGCGTCCCCGTCGGTGAACGCCCGCGAGGTCGAGCGGGCCGCCCCGGGCGCGCCCGACGACGCGATCGTGTGGGACGCGGTCGTCGACAACGCGTACGGCGAGGTGCGCGGGTCCTGGTCCTTCTACGCGTTCCTCACCCTCGCCGTCACGATCGCGGCGGTGGCGGTCGTCACCGACTCCTCGATCCTCGTGGTCGGCGCCATGGTGGTCGGCCCCGAGTTCGCCGCGGTGGCCGCGCTCGCGGTCGGGCTCGTCGCCCTCCGGCGGCGCCTGGTCGTCGCGTCGGCCCGGCTGCTGGTCCAGGGCTTCGTCGTGGCGATCGCCCTCACCCTGGTGCTGGCGCTGCTCGCCCGGGCCGCCGGCTGGGTCGAGCTGGGGGACGTGACGGGCCCGCGGCCCCTGACCGGCTTCATCTGGCGCCCGGACCTCTGGTCGGCGGTCGTCGCCGTCCTCGCCGGGTGCGCCGGCGTGCTCTCGCAGACGGGCGGGCGGACGAACGCGCTCGTCGGCGTCTTCATCTCCGTCACCACGGTGCCGGCCGCGGGCGACTTCGCCCTCTCCCTCGCCCTCGGCGCGACCGACCAGCTGTCGGGCTCGGCCGCCCAGCTCGGCATCAACCTGGCCGGGATGGTCCTGGCCGGCGTCGCGACCCTCGTCGTGCAGCGTCTGGCCTGGCACCTGGTGGTCCGGCGGCGCCGGGCTCTGTCGTCTGGGGGGTCGACCCCCCACACCCCCCGGTGACCTTCTCTCGCTGGCGCTCGCGGAGGTCGGGCTGTGCCGTCTGGGGGGACGACCCCCCAAGCCCCCCGGTGACCTTCTCTCGCTGGCGCTCGCGAAGCTCGCGTGGGGGAACGACCCCCCACGCGACCTGAACAGCTAGAGCGAGGTGATCTTGCCCGGGTTGAGGCGGTGGCTCGGGTCGACGGTGTCGATGACGCCCTGCACCATCGCCACGCCTGGCACGGAGATGTCGTCGCCCAGCCAGCGGCTGTGCTCGGTCCCGACGGCGTGGTGGTGCGACAGCGTCCCGCCGGCCTCGATGAACGTCCCCTGCAGCGCCTCCTTGACCCGGTCGTACTGCGCGATCGGGTCGACGCCGTCGTGGGCGAAGGCGAACGTGAAGTACAGGCAGGCGCCCGAGTGCTCGGAGTGCGAGAGGTGGCACATGATCCAGCCGGTCACGCCGAGGTCGGCGTAGACCTTGCGGACGTTCTCCACCACGGCGTTGTAGAGCGGGAACAGCTGCGACCACGGCGCGGCCGTCTCGGACACGTCGGCCGCGCCGCCCCGGTCAAGCAGGAAGTCGCGGATGTACGGGGTGTCGAACTTCTTCTGGTCGTAGAGCACGGCCGGGCCCTTGCCCAGCCCGACGCCGCCGTGCGCCTTGATGATGGCGTTGACGATGCCCTTCTCGTGCGCCACGTGGGCGCGCCCGCCCTCGAAGCCGATGAAGCTCAGGCAGGACTGGTCGAGGTCCCAGCCGCGGCGCTCCAGGTGCTTGAACAGCTGGGTGCCGACCGTCGAGGAGACGGAGAAGCCCTTGGACGCCTTGCGGGTCGCGAGCGACATCTGGGTCTCGAACTGGTCGCTGACGCGGGTGACCGACGGGTGTGCGTCGCTCGTCGAGATCTCCTGCATGGCCGCCAGGCCCGCCTCGAAGCTCGGGAAGAGGTAGGCGAGCATCAGCCGGTTCTCGGGGATGCGGTGCACCTGGACGGTGACCTCGGTGATCACGCCGAGGCGCCCCTCGGAGCCGAGGACCATCTCGCGGGTGCTCGGCCCGGTCGAGGTGCTGGGCACCGCGCGGACGACGAGCGTGCCCTCGGGCTGCACCACGCGCATGCCGCGGGCGATCCGGGCGATGTCGCCGTACTTGTCGGACTGCATGCCCGAGGAGCGGGTCGCGACCCAGCCGCCGAGGGTGCTGTGGGTGAAGCTGTCGGGGAAGTGGCCCATCGTCCAGCCGCGCCGGCCGAGCTGCTCCTCGAG
The DNA here is from genome assembly GCF_039536445.1 of Microlunatus spumicola. Lineage (NCBI taxonomy): Bacteria > Bacillati > Actinomycetota > Actinomycetes > Propionibacteriales > Propionibacteriaceae > Microlunatus > Microlunatus spumicola. Next base: position 707,796 of record NZ_BAAAYR010000002.1, read on the forward strand.
GTCCGGACCGAGCACGCCGGCCTGGACGCGGGCGAGGCCCGAGTCCTCGTCGACGTCGAGCACCTGGTCCATGCGGCCCAGGTCGACGGACAGGACGGTGCGCTGCTCCTCGGCGAGCGGGTGCAGGCTGCCGGAGATGTTGCTGCCGCCGCCGAAGGGGATCAGCACCAGGTCGGCCTCGCCGGACAGGTCGACCAGGGCGCGGACGTCGGCCTCGCTGCCGGGGTAGACGACGGCGTCGGGGACGCGGGGGAGGTCGGCGGCGCGCAGCCGGAGGAGGTCGCGCAGGCTCTTGCCGTAGGTGTGGACGACCCGGTCGAGGTCGTCGTAGGTGACGTTCGCGGCGCCCACCGCGTCGGTCAGGCGGCCGCGCACGTCGTCGCCGATCCGGGGAGCGGGGACGTGCAGCTCCTCGATGGACATCGGGGCGACCGGAGGCTGGGTGATGTCGATCCCGACGGCCCGGCTGACGAAGGCCGGGAAGGCGGGCTTGTCCTCCCAGTGGAAGGAGACGCCCTCGACGCCCCAGCCCCACCACTTCATGTGCTTGACCGCCGGCATGCCGCCTGCCTCCTCGTTCACCATCGACCCGGGAAAGGGTCCCGGTCGAGAGTAACGGCTCGTGCCGACAGGTCCGGCCTCCGCGGGACGGTCGTCAGTCGCGGGGGAGGCGGCGCGGCTCGACGCCGATGCGCGCGGCGTGGTCCTGCGCCTCGTCGTAGAGCCCGCGGACCTCCTTGGCGATCCGCTCCGAGAACCCCGCGACGGACTCGCCGTCGTCGGGACGCATCGGCTCGCCGAAGTTCACGTAGATCGGCGGTTTGCCCTTGCCCGGCCACGTCTTCCCGTACGGCATCGCCTCGTTCGCGCCGTAGAGCGCGATCGGCAGGCACGGGACGTCGCGGCTGATGCAGAGCGCGGCGGCGCCGGGCTTGAAGTTGGCCATCTCGCCGGTCCGCGAGCGGGTGCCCTCGGGGAACAGCAGCAGGGGGACGCCGTCGTCGAGCAGGCTGGTCGCCAGGCCGCGCCGGCCCCGCAGGCCCGAGCGGTCGACGGGGAAGGCGTTGAAGAACAGCGCCGTGAGGCCCTTGCGCCACCAGACGTCGAAGAAGTAGTCGGCGGCCGCACCCGCGGCGACGTAGCGCCCGAGCTTGCCCGGCAGCGCCCCGATGATGAGCGGCGCGTCGAGATGGCTCGAGTGGTTGGACACGGCCACGTACGGCCCGTGCATGTCGTCGAGGCGGTCGGCGTTGAGCACGGTCACGTCGGCCTTGTGCCAGATGAAGGGCTTCAGGACCCCACGCTGGGCTACGAACCTGGCCCCGGCCATGACCGGCGAGGTGTAGCGGCTGCGGCTGGACACGTCGATCACCCTATCGGACTCGTGCGTTCACACCCCGTTCACGACGGGGCGACACGGAGGGTTCGTCACCACGACCCGCCCGGTTGCCGCCCGGGCGTGTGATCTGCGCCGTCAGTGCCGGCTGGAGGAGAGCTTGCGGGAGGCGGCCCGGACGGCGGAGCGCGGCGCCAGGCGGACGGCGGCCATCAGCACGCGGTAGCGCTTAGACGGGATCGAGACGACCTTGCCGCGCGCGACGTCGGCCAGGCACTCCGCCACCAGCCGGTCGGCGTCGAGCCACAGGGCCGACGGGATCGACGAGGTCCGGATCGCGGCCCGCTCGTGGAACTCGGTGCGCACCCAGCCGGGGGCGAGCGCGGTGACGGTCACGCCGGTGCCCGTCAGCTCGTTGGCCAGGGACTCGGAGTAGGTCATCGCCCACGCCTTGATCGCCGAGTAGGAGCCCATGGCCATGTAGCCGGCGGTCGACGCGACGTTCACGATCGCGCCGTGGCCCCGCTCGCGCATCGCGCGGCCGGCCGCGCCGCCCAGGATCAGCACGGCCACGACCATCACGTCGACGGCGTGCTCGTGGGGCGTCGTGTCGGGGTCGGTGAGGCGGTGGTGGACGCCGAAGCCCGCGTTGTTCACGAGCAGGTCCACCGGGCGGGAGGCGTCGGTCAGGCGGGCGGCGACGGCGAGCACCTGGTCGCGGTCACCCAGGTCGGCCGGCAGGACCTCGACCCGGACGCCGTACGTCTCGCGGAGCTCGGCCGCCGACTGCTCGAGCCGGGCCACGTCACGGGCGACGAGCACGAGGTCGTCGCCCCGGGCGGCGAGCTGGCGGGCGAAGGCGGCGCCGATCCCGGACGTCCCGCCGGTCACGAGGGCCGTAGGCATCCCGCGATCCTACGGAGCCCGGTCGCGTGGACCGGGCAGCGGGTTCAGTCGACGTCGCCCGCGCGCGTGCCGTGCGCGAACGTGATGACGAGCAGCACCAGGGTGCCCATCATGGCCACGGCCCCGTAGCTGACGAACGCGTACGGGTAGGGCGTGAGGTGGTCGTACGGGGTCATCACGAGCCCGACGATGCCGACGCCGAGCGCGATGATGCCGACCACCAGGCCGAGGGTCAAGATCACCTTGCGCACGAAACGTCTCCTAGCTGTCGGTCGGGCTGCTGCTCACGCTAGCCGATGCGGCGACGGAGCCGGAGCGCGTCAGTCGTGCCGGGTGTCGAGCAGGGTCGCCGTCTGGCGGGCGATCTCGAGCTCCTCGTTGGTCGGCACGACCAGGACGGTGACCGGCGAGCCGTCCGGCGAGACCACGCGGGCCTCGTGGGACGGGGCCTCGTTGCGCTCCGGGTCGACGGACAGCCCCAGCCGGCCGAGCGTCTCGACGACGGCCGCCCGGAGCCGCGGCGCGTTCTCGCCCACCCCGGCCGTGAACACCAGGACGTCGAGGCCGCCGAGGACCGCCGTGTAGGCGCCGACGTAGTGGCGCAGCCGGTGCACGTAGACGTCGAAGGCGAGCCGGGCGTCCCCGTCGCCGGCGTCGGCGCGCGCCAGCACCTCGCGGAAGTCGTTCACGCCGGCCAGGCCCTTGAGCCCGGACCGCTTGTTCAGCATGGTGTCGATCTCGGCGACGGACATCCCGACCTGCTCGTGCAGGAAGGTGAAGACCGCGGGGTCCACGTCGCCGGAGCGGGTGCCCATGACCAGGCCCTCCAGCGGCGTGAGGCCCATCGAGGTGTCCGCGGCGACCCCGCCGGCGATCGCCGAGGCCGAGCAGCCGTTGCCGAGGTGCAGCACGACCTGCTGGAACGACTCCAGCGGCCGGCCGAGGAGGTCGGCGGCGGCCCGGGAGACGTAGCGGTGCGAGGTGCCGTGGAAGCCGTAGCGGCGCACCCGGTGCTGCGTCCGAATGTCCTCCGGGAGCGCGTACGTCGACGCGGCCGGCGGCAGCGAGGTGAAGAAGGCGGTGTCGAAGACCGCGACCTGGGGGATGTCGAACGCGGCCCGCGCCGCCTCGATGCCGGCCAGCGCGCCCGGGTTGTGCAGGGGCGCGAGCGGCACGAGGTCGCGGATGTCGGCCACCACCGCGTCGTCGACCAGCACCGGGTCGGAGAAGTCCGGACCCCCGTGGACGACCCGGTGCCCGACCGCCCGCAGGCCCGTGCGCCCGAGGTCGAGCCCGGCGTCGGCGAGCTGGTCGGTGACCACGCTCATCGCGGCGCCGTGGTCGGGGACCCCGGCCCCGTCCGGGCCGCCGTCCTCGCCGATCCGCTCGACGAGGCCCTTGGCGAGCACCTCGGCCGTCCCGGGCACCACCACCTGGTACTTGAGCGAGGAGGACCCGGCGTTCAGCACGAGCACGGCGTCGCGCGCGTCGGTCATCAGCTGTCCTGCGCCTGAACGGCGGTGATCGCCACGGTGTTCACGATGTCCTCCACGAGCGCTCCGCGCGACAGGTCGTTGACGGGTCGGTTCAGGCCCTGCAGGACGGGGCCGATGGCGACCGCGTGCGCGCTGCGCTGCACCGCCTTGTACGTGTTGTTGCCCGTGTTGAGGTCGGGGAACACGAAGACGGTGGCGTGGCCGGCGACGGCGGAACCGGGCAGCTTGGTCCGTGCGACGTCCGGGTCGATCGCGGCGTCGTACTGGATCGGTCCCTCGAGCGCCAGGTCCGGGTCGCGCTCGGCGACCAGCGCGGTGGCCGCCCGCACCTTCTCGACGTCGGCGCCGGAGCCCGAGCTGCCGGTGGAGTAGGAGAGCATCGCCACCCGCGGGTCGATGCCGAACTGCCGCGCGGTCGCGGCCGAGGAGATGGCGATGTCGGCCAGCTGCTCGGTGGTCGGCTCCGGGATGACGGCGCAGTCGCCGTAGACGAGGACGCGGTCGGCCAGGCACATGAGGAACACGCTCGAGACGGTGCTGACGCCCGGCTTCGTCTTCACGAACTCGAGGGCCGGGCGGATCGTGTGGGCGGTCGTGTGGACCGCGCCGGAGACCATCCCGTCGGCGAGGCCGAGGTGCACCATCATCGTGCCGAAGTAGGAGACGTCGGTGACCACCTCACGGGCCCGCTCGAGCGTCACGCCCTTGTGGGCCCGGGCCTCCGCGTACGCGGCGGCGAACCGTTCGACGAGCTCCGGGTCGGTGGGGGACAGGACCTTCGCGGCGTCCAGGTCGAGGCCGAGCGCGGAGGCGCGGACGCGGACGCTGTTCTCGTCGCCGAGCAGGGTCAGGTCGGCGACGCCCCGGCGCAGCAGGACGTCGGCGGCGGTGAGGATCCGGTCGTCGTCGGCCTCGGGCAGCACGATGTGCTTGCGGTCGGTCCGGGCCCGCTCCATCAGCTGGTGCTCGAACATCAGCGGGGTCCGCACCTCGGAGGCCGAGACGTCTATCGCCGCCAGCAGCGCCGCCTGGTCGACCTGCTCCGAGAACAGCCGCCGCGCGGTCTCGATCTTGTTCGGCGAGTCCTTGCTCATCGGCCCGCGCACCTTGAGCAGGCGCTCCGCGGTGGTGAACGTGCCCAGGTCGGTGAGCGCGATGGGCAGGTCGGACCGGACACCGTCGGTGAGCCGTCGGATCGTCTCCGGGAGCTCGTAGCCGCCGGTCAGGAGGATCCCGGCCAGGGTCGGGAACGTGCCCGACTGGTGGGCGAGCATGAGGCCCGGGATGAGGTCCGTCCGGTCGCTCGGGGCGATGACGGCGACGTCGGGGCGGAGCCGGTCGAGCACGTTGGGCAGGCTCATGGCGGCGACGATGATGCCGAGCGCGTCCCGCCCGGTCCACGCCTCGCTGCCGAGGACCAGGTGCCCGTCGGCGGCCTCGACCAGCGCGCCGAAGGTCGGGGCGGACAGCAGGGCGCTCTCGGGGATCGCGGCGCAGAGCACGTCGGCCGTGCGGGAGAGGGCGTCGCGCACGGCGTCGAGGTCGTCCGGCTCGACCCGGTTGGCGACGATCGCGACGGTGGCCGCGTGGTTGGCCCGGAGCTCGGTGAGCGCGCTCTCGGCGGCCGCCTGCACCTGCGCCGGCGTCCGGTCGCGGCCGTGGACGACGAGCACGACAGGTGAGCCGAGGTTGGCGGCGACCTTCGCGTTGAAGGAGAGCTCGGTGCCGGTCGACACGTCGGTGTAGTCCGAGCCGAGGACGAGGACGACCTCGAAGCGGTCCGCCACCTGCCCGAAGCGCTCGACGATCTCGTGGAGGGCCTCGTCGGGGTTCTCGCGGGCGAGGTCGTACGTGACCCCGATGGCCTCGTCGTAGGTCTGCCCGACCCCGGGCTGGGAGACGAGCAGCTCCACGATGAGGTCGCGCTCGCCCGCCTCCGGGTGGGCGCCGACCGTCGTGAGGGGCCGGAACACCCCCACCGAGCCGACCTCGCGGACGAGGGCGTCCAGCAGGCCGAGCGCCACGGCCGACTTGCCCGTCAGCCCTTCGGACGACGCGACGTAGACGCTGCGGCTCACACCGGGAGGCTACGGGGCCCGCCCCGCCGGGGCGAGAACGGATATCCAGCCTCAGTTTCCGCTGCGTTTGTCCCCTGGCCACAGACGGTGACGGGTGTGCGCCCCTAACCTGTCCGGGTGGTGAACACACCGCGCCTCGAGGGACTCACGGACTGGCGCCCGCTGGCCCGCGGGGGCTTCGCCGTGGTCTGGGAGGCCCGGCAGGAGTCGCTGAACCGCCTCGTCGCGGTCAAGATCATCACCCGCAAGCTCGACAACCCCGAGGAGCGCGACCGCTTCCTGCGGGAGTCCGGCGCCGCCGGCCGGATGTCCAGCCACCCCGGGATCGTGACCGTCCACTACGCGGGCCTGCTCGACGACGACCGGCCCTACCTCGTGATGGAGCTGTGCACCGGGGGTTCGTTGACGCGGCGCCTCGAGGCGGGCAACCGCCCCAGCCAGGAGTGGGTCCGCGACCTCGGCGTGCGGATCGCCGACGCCCTCGACGCGGCGCACGCCCAGGGGGTGCTGCACCGTGACGTCAAGCCGGCGAACGTGCTGATCGACGCCTACGGGCACGCCGGCCTGGCCGACTTCGGGCTCGCCGTGATGACCGACGGCATGGACCTCGAGGAGCGGCTCGAGGCGCTGACCCCCGCGTACGCGCCCCCGGAGGCCTTCGCGCCGCACACGCCGACCGCCAGCGGCGACGTCTACTCGCTCGCCGCCACGCTCTACGCCCTGCTCTGCGGCCACGCCCCGCGGGCCGTGGACCCGGGCGAGGCCGACCCCGACATGACCGCCGCGCAGGTCGTCATGGCGCACCTCGACGACCCGGTCGAGCGGCTGCCCGACGTCGACCCGGGCCTGATGGACGTCCTGATCGAGGCGCTCGACGACGACCCCGCGCAGCGCCCCTCGGCCGCCGCGTTCCGTGACGCGCTGCAGGCGCTCCCGCTCGGGGCACCCGTCGCCGCGCTCCTGCCGCAGCTGGACGAGCCGCTGGCGTCCGCGACCACCGCGCCGCCGGAGCCCGTTCCGACCGCCGCGTCCACGGGGTCGTCGGCGCCCCGCCGCTGGTGGCCGCTGCTCGCCGCCGCCGTGGCCCTGCTCGCGCTCGTGGCGGTGGTCGTGGTCGCCGTCGGCGGCCGTGACCGCGGCGTCGCCGCGCCGGCCCCGGAGCCGTCCGCCGTGGCCACGAGCGCCACCCCGAGCCCGACGCCCACCCTGCTGACCGGGTTCACGGACTGCAGCGCCACCGTCGGGCAGCCGGCGCAGTGCGGCCCGAGCACGCCGCAGTGCTGGGGCGGCGTCCCGTCGGCCTTCGACGGGCTGATCGTGGCGACACCCGCCAGGTGCGACGAGACGCACGTCTACCAGACCTTCGCGGCCGGCCCGCTGACCGCGCCGGTGATCCGGCAGTCGCAGCTCGACGCCGACCCGGCCGCCAAGGCCATCTGCACCCGCCGCCTCGTCAACGCGATGCTGCCCGCCGACGAGCGGCGCGGCGACTGGGAGATCTTCACCATCCCGGCGCAGAGCGCGGAGGAGGACGAGGCCTACTTCCGCTGCGTCTTCGGCCGCGGGGAGCGCGACGCGCCCCTGACGCTCCGCTCGCCCGGCTGACCCGCGAGGGGCTGCCGACTCAGACGGCCAGGCGCTCCCGGAGCCAGGCGATGTCGGCGCTCTGGCCGTCCTCGCCGCCGGGCGTCTCCACGACCACGGGTGCGCCGGCCTCGCGGACGACGCCCACGAGCGCGTCCGGGTCGACCTGCCCCTCGCCCAGGTTGGTGTGCCGGTCGGCACCGGAGCCCGCGGCGTCGCGCGAGTCGTTCGCGTGCACCAGGTCGATGCGGCCCGTGATCGCCCGGACGCGGTCGACCAGGCCGTCGAGGTCCTCTCCGGCGGCGTGGGCGTGGCAGGTGTCGAGGCAGAAGCCGACGCCCGCCCCGCCGCCGTCGCCGACGGCGTCCCAGAGCTGACCGAGCCGGTCGAGGTGGCGGGCCATGGCGTTGTCGCCGCCGGCGGTGTTCTCGATGAGCAGCGGCACGGCGAGGTCCAGCCGCTCGACGCACTTGCGCCAGTTGTCGAACCCCTGCGCGGGGTCGTCGGCCTTGAGCACGTGGCCGCCGTGCACGACGAGCCCCGCGGCGCCGATCTCGGCCGCGGCGTCGAGGTGCTGCTGGAGGAACTTGCGGCTCGGGATCCGGATCCGGTTGTTCGTGGTCGCCACGTTGAGCACGTACGGCGCGTGGACGTAGAGGGCCACGCCCGCCTCGGACGCCGCGGCCTTGAGCGCCGCGGCCCCGCCCTCGTACGCGACCTGCGGCCCCTTCCACCCCTGCGGGTCGCCGAGGAAGAACTGGGCCAGGCCCGCGTCGCGCGCCCGGGCCTCCGCGACCGGGTCGACCTGGTCGCCGTGCCCTCCTGCCAGCAGGTCCGTCATGCCGCGAAGGCTAGCGCCGCCCGCTGACGGTCTGCTGCGTTCAGTCGCGCCCGGGCTCGCCCGGCGGCGGCCCGTACGGCTGCGGCGGGTAGGGCTGCTGCTGGGGGTAGGGCTGCTGCTGGGCGTACGGCTGCTGGCCGTAGGCCTGCGGCGGGTAGGGCTGCTGCCCGTAGCCCTGGGGTGCGTACGGCAGGCCGTAGGGACCGGGCGGCACGTCCTGGCCGGGCGGGCCGTAGCGGACGGCGCCCGGGGAGGTGGGCAGCATGCACATGATCAGCGGGATGAGCCCGGTGACCAGGCCGAGCAGGAGGAAGAGGCCGCTGAAGCCGGCGTCGTGCAGCCGGCGGCAGGCCACGGCGAGGGTCGGGAGGAGCACGGCCAGGTAGAAGAGGCCCGCGAGCGAGAGGCCGACGGCGAAGAGCGGGCCGGGGCCTCCGTCGGGCGTGGCGGTGGCCGCGGCGATCGCGCTGGTCGGCAGGACCAGGACCAGGAGCACTCCGACGACGAACAGGTACCAGTACCAGAACTCGGCCCGGCCGGCCCGGCCGTCGAAGGCGACGTACTCACGGAAGCCGCGACGGACGGCGTCGGCGAAGGTGATGTCGTAGACGGGCCGGCCCAGCGGCGGGCGGCCGGCGTCGGTGGTGCTCACGTGCGGGCCTCTCGGAGGTGCGTGGCCGGGGGCGGGGCCGCGGAGCTGCTGCTCCGGGCGGGCCCCGCCACCGGCCGGTCGGTCAGCGGCCGTACATCCCGTTGAACGCGCCGGTGGCGTTCAGGACGAAGCTCAGCACCATCAGCACCGCGGCGATGATGATCCCGGCCAGCGCCAGGTTGTTCTTGTAGCCGACGGCCTTCGACTTGTTGTAGGCGATGATGCTGATGATCAACCCGGCCAGGCTGCACAGGAACGCGAGCACGAACCCGACGATCGTCAGGGTGCGGTTCGGGTCGGCAGCGGCGGGCGGCGGGGCGGCCTGGTAGTAGGCCATGGTGGTGCTCCTGGTCTGTGGGAGGTCGACTGAGGGCAGCGAGCGTAACGGCTGCGGGGGTCGCCGCAGCCGTTATCAACAGGGCCGATGCATCGTGATGCAATCTTGATCTGCGTCCGGGAACTCGCTCCCGGGCCGCCTGAGGAGGTCACGGATGATCACGGCCCGGCCCCTCGCCGAGGACGACCTGCCCGCCGTCGTGGAGCTCCTCCACGCGTACGACCGGCGGTGGTTCTCGGAGCCGACGCTGGGTGCGGCGGACGTGCGGGCCGAGTGGTCCGCGCCCGCCTTCGACCTCGCCACGGACAGCGAGGGCTGGGAGGAGGACGGGGAGCTCGTCGCCTTCGGGACCCTGGGCACGCGCGGCGGGATCGAGGTGGCGGTGCGCGACGACTGGGCCGGGGCCGGCCTGGAGGACGCGCTCCTCGGACGCTGGGAGACGGCGGCCCGCGACCGCGGCCTCGACACCGTCCACCGGGACCTCCCCGCGGCCGACGAGGAGGGACGCGCCCGCCTGGAGGCGCGGGGCTGGGTGGTCCGGCGCACCGGCTGGCTGCTGCGGCTCCCGACCGGGGCTCCGGTCGAGGCCCGCGAGACGCCCGGCTACGTCGTGCGGCCGATGCGGGCGGACGACGTGCCCGCCGTGCACGGCGTGGTCGACGACGCCTTCTCGGTCTACGGGCACCGGCGCTCGTACGAGGACTGGCGCGCGGGGACCGTCGACCGGCCGGACGTCACGCCGGAGCACTGCCACGTGGCGACCCGGGACGACGTCGTCGTGGGTGCCTGCCTCGTCGTCGACCCGCCCCCGGACGCGGGGCCGGAGGCGGAGGCGTGGGTGCCCCAGCTCGCGGTGGCCGACGACCACCGCCGCCACGGCCTGGCCCGGGAGCTGCTGGCCCGCACGACCCTCGCCGCCCGGGGGCGCGGGGTCCCCGGGCTCGCCCTCTACACCAACGAGGACACGGGTGCGCTGGGCCTCTACGAGCGCTTCGGCATGCTCGTGCGCCACACCCTCGTCGAGTGCAGCCTGACCCTCTGAGCCCGACCGGCGCGGCCGTCCCCGCGCGATTAGCCGCGGACCGGGCGCGGCGGGTATCTTGGTCGGCTGGTGCCGCGTCCTGCGCGGTGCCGCGGCCCGACCCCTCGATGGGGCCCGGGCCAAGCAATCGCCCTCCTGCCACGGGGACGTCCCGTGGCCGCAGAGACCAGAGGAGGTGGAGTTCGCGATGCGCCCTTACGAGGTCATGGTCATCTTCGACCCCGACACCGACGAGCGTCAGGTCCAGCCGACGCTCGAGCAGCACCTGACCGTCATCACCAAGGCCAACGGCACGGTGAACAGCCTGGAGGTCTGGGGTCGTCGCCGTCTGGCGTACGAGATCCGGAAGAAGACCGAAGGCATCTACGTCGTGCTGACGCTGTCCGCCCAGCCGGACGACGTCAAGGAGCTGGACCGTCAGTTCACGCTCAACGAGTCGATCATGCGCACGAAGGTCATCCGCACCGACGCGCACTGATCGTCGGTCCACAGGCCGTCCTCGCGCGAGTGGGTTGTCCACAGATCCACCGCGCGACCGGGACGGCTGTCAGCCTCGGCTGGCACTGTGACCTGAGCAGACCCGCAGACGACGGTCCACGAGACACACGGAGCACCCATGGCAGGCGAAACACCCATCACGCTCATCGGCAACCTGACGGCCGACCCCGAGCTGCGCTTCACCCCCTCGGGGGCAGCGGTCGCGAACTTCACCGTCGCGTCCACCCCGCGCACGTTCGACCGGCAGACCAACGAGTGGCGTGACGGCGACGCCATGTTCCTGAGCTGCGCCGTGTGGCGCCAGGCCGCGGAGAACGTGGCCGAGTCCCTGCAGAAGGGGATGCGCGTCATCGTCTCCGGTCGCCTGAAGTCCCGCAGCTACGAGACCCGCGAGGGCGAGAAGCGCACGGTCTTCGAGGTCGACGTCGACGAGATCGGCCCGGCGCTGCGCTACGCGACCGCCAAGGTCACCCGCACCTCCAGCGGAGGCGGCGGGGGCAACGGCGGCGGCGGTGGCGGCGGCGGTCGTCCCTCCGGCGGCGGCGGTGGCGGCAACCAGGGTGGCGGCTCGTTCGGCGGCGACCCGTGGGCCACCGGTGGTGGCTCGGGCGGCGGCGGCGGCTCGCGCGGCGGGCAGTCGTCCGGCGGCCAGTCCGGCGGCGGCGACGACCCGTGGGCGACGCCGCAGAACGACGAGCCCCCGTTCTGACGGGTCCTGCCCGGACGGACCGCTGCTCAGGCGGACCACGACGCCTTCGACCGGTGCACGACGACCGGTCGACAGGCATGAACCAGCAACACACGGACCATTCCGGCTCGCGGGGAGAACCGCAGCCGGGCTCGGAAGGAGAGCACCACAATGGCCAATGACCGGGATCGCTCCAGCAAGCGCGAGAAGCCGATCAAGAAGAAGTCGAACCCGCTCCGCAAGGGGCAGGTCATCGACTACAAGGACACCGCGACCCTGCGGAAGTTCATCTCCGAGCGTGGAAAGATCCGCGCCCGCCGCGTGACCGGGCTGTCCGTCCAGGACCAGCGCAAGGTCGCCATCGCCATCAAGAACGCCCGCGAGGTCGCGCTGCTGCCGTACGCCTCGACGGCTCGCTGAGAAGGAGGGCAACGCAGATGAAGCTCATCCTGACTGCCGCCGTGGACAACCTCGGCCTGGCCGGCGACGTCGTCGAGGTCAAGGACGGCTACGGCCGCAACTACCTCGTCCCGCGCGGCTTCGCCATCCGGTGGACCCGTGGCGGCGAGAAGCAGATCGACGGCATCAAGCGCAGCCGTGACGCCCGCGAGATCCGTGGTCTCGACCACGCCAACGAGGTGCGCGGCCAGATCGAGGGCCTCGAGGTCTCGCTGACCGAGCGGGCCGGTGAGAACGGCCAGCTCTTCGGCTCCGTCACCGCGGCCGAGGTCGCCGCGGCGATCAAGAAGTCCGGGGGACCGTCCGTCGACCGTCGCTCGGTGCGGATCGAGAAGCCGATCAAGGCCGTCGGCACCCACACCGTGGGTGTCAAGCTGCACGACGCGGTCACCGCGCACGTCAAGCTCACGGTGAACGCGGCCTGACCTGACGCCGACGGCCATGAGGAAGCCAGCGTGATCACGCCCTCCGCCCAGGAGGTCGAGGCACGTCGTCGGGGGACCACCCGGCGCGTGCCGTGGGTCGTCCTGCTGGTTCTCCTCATGGCCGCAAGCGTCTTCACCCCGCACATCGGGGTGGCGGTCGCGACGGAGTTCGGGCGCTCGCTGTTCCCGGCGAGCGCCTTCTTCCTCGCGGCCCAGGCGGGCGGTCCGGCCTTCGGGCAGGTGACCGACGTCGACTCCCTGGCCGCCGGACTCAACCTGGCCTACTTCGGCCTCTCCTTCCAGCACGTCGGCCTGCTCTTCGGCGTGGCCTTCTGCTGGGTGCTCGCGGTCCCCGACGTGGGCCGCTGGGTGAGGCGTCTCGCCCTCCTCGGCGGGTGGTGCCTGAGCATCAGCGCACCGGTCGTGATCATCGCCTACCAGCTCATCGTCGGCGGAGGCGTCGCGGCCCACCTGGGCATCGCCTGGGTCTTCTCCCTGCTCGCCGGCCTGATCCTCATCGTGGGCGCCCGCCTGGCCAAGAGCCGGCTGGACAGCACCTGGTACTGGAGCAAGCCCGACTGGAACGGCTGAGCCGTGACCCGTCCGCCGCTCGCCGAACAGCTCGACCTGCAGCCGCACCCCGAGGGCGGCTGGTTCCGCCGGACGTGGACCAGCGACGTGCCGGTGGTGCCGCCCGGTGCCGATCCTGACGTCGTCCGCCCCACCGCGACCGCGATCCTCTACCTGCTCTGCGCCGACGAACGGTCCCGCTGGCACCAAGTGCGTTCCGCCGAGCTGTGGCTGCACCACCGGGGCGCGCCCCTCGAGCTCCGGCTCGGCGGCTCCGGGCCGGCTCCCGGCCAGGAGACCGTCGTCGTCCTGGGCACCGACGTCGAGGCCGGTCAGCAGCCGCAGGTGCTCGTCCCCGCCGGCACCTGGCAGGCGGCCGGTGCGGCGACGGACGACGTGCTCGTGAGCTGCGTCGTCTCGCCCGGCTTCGACTTCGCCGACTGGACCCTCGCCGACTGAACCCTCCCGCTCAGCTCTCCAGCGCGTGCGCGAGCAGGTCCTCCAGCCGCAGCCGGACGCCCTCCGCGTCGAGGTCGGGCCGCTGGCGCGTGAGCGCCACCACCACCGGGCCGGGGTCGGGCAGGAAGCCGAGGACGTCCAGGCACGTCCACCAGCGCCGGGCCGCCGGGTCCGGGTCGAGCCGGCCGCCGCGACGCTCGTACGCGGCGGCGAAGGCGAGCGCGTCGTCGACGGAGTGCAGCATCGCGAAGTTCGAGCAGGCGTGGGCCACGTCGAGGTCGGAGGGACCCCACGACGTCTCGGCCCAGTCGATCAGCCCGGTGACGACGTCGCCCTGCCACAGCGTGTTCCCGGGGTGGAAGTCCCGGTGGACCAGGTGGAGCGGCGTCGCGGGCCGGGGCCCGAGGCAGCGACGGATCGCCTCCGCCCAGAGCGCGGGGCGGCGCGTCCAGGTCGGCACTTCGAGGACTGCCGGCGTCCAGGGGGAGAAGAGCGGGGGCCGGTCGTCCGCGGCGACCTCGACCGCGTGCACGGCGACCGCCACGTCGGCGAGCGCCTCGGTCGCCGCCGGCCCGAGCCGGTCGAGGCGGACCCGGCCCGGCAGCAGCGTGGTCAGGTTGGCCCAGCCGCCCGTGGCCGCCCCGTCCGGGTCCGTGGCCAGCAGGAGCGGGCTGGGGACGTCGGAACCGGCGGTCAGCCGGCAGCCGAGGGCCTCCCGTGCGACCCACTGGCCGGCGTCGGCGGCGTACGGGTGGTCAGGGTCGAGCCAGCGCAGGATCGCCGCACCCGAGGGGACCGTGATCCGCCAGATGGCGTCGGTGATGCCCCCGGAGATCCGGTGCGCACCGACGACCTCCTGGCCGAGCACGTCCGCGCACCAGCGCCGCACCCGTCCGGGCAGCACCTCGCTCGGGGTCACGCCCCGGGTCAGTGCGCGATCGCGCGCCGGCGCAGCAGCTCGGCCTTCGCGTACGCGCCGATCTGCCGCGTGGCCAGGCCGTCGACCACGGCACCGACGCCGCCGCCGAGCAGGGGCACCCGCCGGGTGACGACGAGGGCCAGGTTCTTGCCGCCGATCCGGCTCATCAGGTCGGCGAGCACCGCGTCGGCGACCTGGCGGTCGAGGGCGGCGTCGAAGACGGGCGCGGTCGCGATGGCCATCGGGGAGGTGGGCAGCGAGCCGTCGCGGATCCGCTTGGCGACCTCCTCGTCGCCGAGCAGGCACATGACGAGGGCGGTGCGGACGCGCAGGTCGCCGACGTCGTAGCCGCGCAGGTGCGCGAGCGCGGCGACCATCCGCACCTGGACGACGGCGATCCCGGCCAGGTTCACGGGGATGGCGACCGGGAGGGCGGCGACCCCGCCGATGTTGGTGACGAAGCCCTGGGCCGAGGCGAGCCGGACGTGGTGGGCGACGATCGAGTCGATGGCGTCCTCGACCGAGCCGCCGTGCTTCTGCAGGTGCTTGGCGGCGACGGTCCGGGCGCCGGGCACCCGGGCGTAGCCGTCGATGGCGACCTCGAGGACCCGACGCAGCGCACCGCCCGCGGCCGCCGGGTTCACGCTGCGCGCGACCGGGCCGATACCCCGCGCGATGGCGCGGCCGACGTCTTGTGCACTGGGCATGCGGGACCCGCCTCTCGACGCCGCCCAGCGTACGTGGCGGGCGCCCCGACCGGGCCGGGGTCGGTCCCGGGCCCGACCCTGAGCGTCGCGGGGCCGGCCGAGGGGGAAGACTGGGCGGATGGAGGCCTGCGACCGGGTGGGCGAAGCGTGACCTCGCGCCCGCGCCGCGCCGACGCCGGGCCCTTCGGCAACCCCCGCACCTGGCCCGACGACGACCTCGTCGCGGTCTCGCACGACATCGACGTCGACCTCACGCTGGGCGCGTACGGCAGCGGCGTCTTCCCGATGCCGCTGCAGCCGGGGCTGATGGGCTGGTGGTCCCCGGTCGCCCGCGGGGTCCTGCCGCTGGAGGGGCTGCGGGTCACCCGGTCGCTGCGCAAGATGCTGCCGCGCTACGAGATCCGGGTCGACACCGCCTTCCCGCAGGTGCTGGCCGCGTGCGCCGACCCGCGCCGCCCGCACGGCTGGATCGACGGCGACATCGGCCGGGTCTACCTCGAGCTGCACGCCCGCGGGGTCGTGCACTCGGTGGAGGCGTGGTCGGGCGAGGACCTCGTGGGCGGGCTCTACGGGGTGAGCCTGGGCGGCCTGTTCGCCGGGGAGTCGATGTTCCACGACCCGGTCCGCGGACGCGACGCGTCCAAGGCCGCGCTGGTCGCGCTCGTCGGCTTCCTCCGCGGCTCCGGCATCTCCGGGGAGGAGGCCGAGGGCGAGGGCTCCGGCGACGGGTCGGACCGCCTGCTCGACGTGCAGTGGCGGACCGAGCACCTCGGCAGCCTGGGCGTGGTCGAGGTCGACCGGCGCGACTACCTCGGGCGGCTGCGGTCGGCGCTGACGCTGCCCCCGCCGGACTGGTCCTCCTGGCGCTAGCGCCACAGCTGGCGGGGGGCTGGACGGCGCAGAGATAATGGGCGCGTGCCGGAGATGCCCGAGGTCGAGTCGCTCGCGCGGTTCCTGCGCGAGCGCTGCGTCGGGCACACCATCGCCGACGTCGAGCTCGCCGCCTTCAGCGCCCTGAAGACGTACGACCCGCCGCTCTCGGCCCTGCAGGGCCTCGAGATCGACGACGTGACGCGGCACGGCAAGTTCATCGACATCTCCGCGCAGGGTCTGCACCTCGTCTTCCACCTCGCCCGCGCGGGCTGGTTGCGCTGGAGCGACGAGCTGCCGACCGCGCCGGCCCGGCCCGGCAAGGGCCCCCTCGCCCTGCGGCTCCGGCTCGACGACGGGTCGGGCTTCAACCTCACCGAGGCGGGCACGCAGCGCAAGCTCGCCGTGCACGTCGTCGCCGACCCGCGGTCGATCGCCATGGTCGCGACGCTGGGTCCCGAGCCCCTCGACCACGCCTTCGACCGGGCCGCGCTCGACGCGCTCCTCGCGCACGCGGGCCGCGCCCAGCTGAAGGGGGTGCTCAAGGACCAGCGCGTGATCGCCGGGATCGGCAACGCGTACTCCGACGAGATCCTGCACGCGGCGCGGATGAGCCCCTTCAAGCCGGCGAGCTCGCTCACCGACGAGGAGCGCGACACGCTGCTGGCGGCGATCAAGGGCGAGCTGACCGGCGCGGTGACCCGCGCGGAGGGGCTGGCGGCCAAGGACCTCAAGGGCGAGAAGAAGTCCGGCATGCGCGTGCACGGCAAGACCGGGGAGGCGTGCCCGGTGTGCGGGGACACGGTCGCGGAGGTCTCCTTCGCCGACTCCTCGCTGCAGTACTGCCCGACCTGCCAGACGGGCGGCAAGAAGCTGGCCGACCGGCGGATGTCGAAGCTCCTGCGCTGAGCACGGCCTAGGCTTGCCCGATGGCTAGTCACGAGGTGCAGGACGTCGACCCGAACCAGGCGCGGCAGCTGATCGACGCCGGGTGGCGCGTCATCGACGTGCGGACCGACGCGGAGTGGGCCGAGGGGCACCTCTCGGGTTCCTACCACGTGCCGATGGACCAGGTCGTGGAGACGATCGGCGGTCACGTCGAGCACCCGCTGCTCGTCGTCTGCGCCTCGGGCGGGCGCTCGATGCGCGTGGCCCAGTACCTCGCGGCGCAGGGCGTCGAGACGGCCAACCTCGACGGTGGCCTGCACGCGTGGGAAGCGGCGGGCCTGCCGGTCGAGCGCTGAGCCCCGGCTGGGCCGATGTGGCCCAGCAGACCCCTAGGGGTGCGTCCGGCACCCGCCTCCGGGCCTAATAACAGACATGATCACCTACGAGATCGTGGAAGTGGAGCCCCAGCGGGCGAAGGAGCTCATCGACGCCGGCTGGTTCGTGCTGGACGCCCGGACGGACGCCCAGTGGGCCGAGGGCAGGATCGCCGGCTCGACGCACATGACCATGAGCGAGCTCGTGTCGGGCCTCGGCAGCCGTGTCCCGGAACCGACGCTGGTCGTGACCGCGGACGGCACCAAGGGCTGGCGCGTGGCGGAGTACCTCAAGAACCAGGGCATCGAGGTCGCCAACCTCGTCGGCGGTCTTTTCGCCTGGGAGCTGGCCGGCCTGCCCGTCGAGCGCTAGCGGCACCGCCGGCGGTCACCCCCGCCGCCGGCCGTTCCGGGAGTGCTACGTTCATCGCTCAAACCTTCGGGAGCTCGCGCCAGACGGCGGGCTGAGAGGGCGGAGTGCACGCGACGTACGTCGTCGCGGCGGGTCCGCCGACCGACGAACCTGACCGGGTAATGCCGGCGTAGGGAGTGTGTGCCCATGAGCATCGACGTGCGTCCCGACCAGGCCGGACCGTCGTCCGGCGCCGCCGACCGGGCGTCCCGGGAGGCGCCCCTGACGCTGACGACCGATCCGCCCCGCACCCTGGGGTTCCTCGACCAGCTGGCGATGTGGGGCAACCTCGGCATCAGCCTGTTCGGCCCGATCACCGGCGCGCTCGTCGCCACGACCACGGGCAGCGTCGGGCTGGCCCTGCTGGCCATCGTGGTCGGCTGTGGGATCGGGGCGCTGCTGCTCGGCGCGTCCGCGATGTTCGGTGCGACCACCGGCGCCCCGGCCATGGTCGCGATGCGCGGCCTCCTCGGCCGTCGCGGCTCGGTGGCCCCCACCCTGCTGAACATCGGTCAGAACGTCGGCTGGGCCACGATGGAGATCATCGTCATCTCGACCGCCGCCGTCGCGGTCGTGGGGGAGGCCTGGCGGTGGCCGTTCGTGATCGGCGCCGGCGCGGTCGCCACGGTGATGGCGGTCCGTCCGCTCGGCAGCGTCCGGCTGCTCCGCAAGGTCATGGTCTGGCTGGTGCTCGCCGCCTCGGTGTTCCTCTTCGTCGAGGTGCTGGCCCGGCCGCGGGTCGGCATCCCGACCGACGCGGTGCTCGGCTTCTGGCCGGCCGTGGACCTGGCCGTCGCGGGCGTCGTCTCCTTCGCGCCGCTGGCCGCCGACTACAGCCGGCACTCCCGGACCCGCGGCGCCGCCTTCACCAGCGCCTCGTTGGGCTACGGGCTCGCCGCCGTCGCCTACTACGCGCTTGGCGTCTTCGCCGTGGCCAACCTGGGGGCGACCGACGTCATCACCGCGCTCGTCACCCTGCCGGCCGGCGCGATCGCGCTCGCGATCCTGCTCGTGGACGAGGTCGACGAGGCCTTCGCCAACGTCTACTCGACGACGATGAGCGTCCAGAACCTCTTCCCGCACCTCGACCGCCGCATCGTCGCCGTGGTCATCGGCGTCGCCGCGACCCTGCTCGCCGGCTTCTTCGACATGTCGCAGTACCAGTCGTTCCTGTACCTGATCGGCTCGGTGTTCGTCCCGCTGTTCGCCGTCGCTGCGGCCGACTTCTTCTTCGTCAGCGGTCAGCGCTGGGACGTCTCCGCGACCTCCCGGCTGCGGGTCGTCCCGGTGGTCGCGTGGGCCTGCGGCTTCGTGGCCTACCAGCTCGTCTACCCCGGGACCGTGCCCGGCTGGGCCGACCTGTGGACCGGGGTCGACCGGGCGATCGGCTTCGTGCCGCCGACCTGGCTCGGGTCCTCGGTGGCGGCAATCGCCGTCGGCGTGGTCGTCATGGTCGTGCTCGGCCGCCTCACCCGGAGCGGTGCGCGGCCGAAGGCCTAGAGCGCGTCCCGGCTGATCGGGCAGGACATGCACCGGGGCCCGCCCCGGCCGGACCCGAGCTCGGAGCCGGCGATGCGGATGACCTCGATGCCGGCGGCCTCCAGCCGGGAGTTGGTCTCGACGTTCCGCTCGTACGCGACCGCGAGCTTGGGGCCGATCGCCAGGGTGTTGTTGCCGTCGTCCCACTGCTCGCGCTCGGCGGTGATGGGGTCCAGCCCGGTGTCGATGACCCGGAGCTCGTCGATCCCCATGGCCTCGGCGGCGGCCACGACGAACGGCGCCGTCTCGGAGATCAGCAGCTCGCCGTCGGCGCCCGGACGGACGGCCACGGCGGCGAGGCGGTGCGCGACGTTCGGGTACATGACGACCGCGTCGACGTCGACCATCGTGCAGATGGTGTCGAGGTGCATGGTGGCGCGGTCCTGGTCGATCGGCACGGCCAGCACCGTCCGGGCCAGCCCGCGCTCGAAGACCGACCGCGCGAGGCGCTCGACGCCGGCCGGCCGCGTGCGCTCGCCCACCCCGACGGCCAGCACGCCGTCCGCGAGCGCGAGGACGTCGCCGCCCTCGAGGAACTCCCGGTCGGGACCGTGCAGCCGCTCGGTCCCGCCGAAGCGCGGGTGGAAGCCGTAGACGAGGTCGGTCAGCTGCGTCTCGCGCCGGCGGGCCGGCATGGCCAGCGAGGTGACGACCGGCCGGTCCTGGACCCACACGCTCGAGTCCCGGGTGAAGAGCAGGTTGGGCAACGGCTCGATGACGAAGTCCTCGGGCCCGCTCAGGGCCGTGACGAGGCTCTTGGTCCGGCCGATCTCGGCCACCGCGAGCCCGGCGGTCAGCACCTCGGCGAGCTGGGCGGGGTCGTGGTCGGCGAGGAACCCCTCGAGGTAGGCCCGCAGGCTGTCGCCGAGCCGGATGCCCGTCAGCGTGCGGTCCATCGCCTCGGCCCGCGCGGCCGGGTCCGCCAGCGTCTCGGCCAGCAGCTCGGTGAGGTAGAGCACCTCGACGCCGTGGGTGCGCAGCGCCGCGGCGAACGCGTCGTGCTCGTCCTGCGCCCGGTCCACCCACGGCAGGCCGTCGAAGAGCAGCACGTCGTTGTTGCGCGGCGTCAGCCGGCGGAGCTCGTTGCCGGGCCGGTGCAGCATGACGGTCCGCAACCGGCCGACCTCGCTCGCGACCCCCGGTGCGGCTGGCGTGGTGTCCTCGGGCATGCCGAGACCCTACTGAGCGGCGCCCCGTCAGGCGAGGTCCGGGCGGGCGAACCCCTCGTACGCCGCCAGCACGTCGCCCAGGTAGCGGGTCACGACGTCGCGGTCGTGCGCGTCGAGCCCGGCGGCGACGGCGTCGAGCGCGGCGAGCAGCGGGCCCAGCGCCCCGCTCACCTCGGCGAGCGTCGCGGTGCTCGCGTGCAGCTGGACCCGGCGGCGGTCGACGGTGTCGCGGCGGCGCTCGAGGTGGCCGGCCCGCTCGAGCCGGTCGACCAGCTCGGTCGTCGCGCCCGGGGTGATCCCGAGGCGCCCGCTGAGCTCGCGGGGACCGATCGGCGTGGGGGCGAAGGTCAGATGGGTCATCGCCGCCAGGTCGGTCGGGCCGATGCCCAGCCGCCGGGCGAGCGCGGTCTCGGCGTCGCCCATCGCGGTCTGCAGCTGCCGCAGCAGCCACGTCGGCCCCGCCCGCCGGGACCCGCCGGCCTGCTCCTCGTCACCCACGGCGCCAGTCTACCTACGCTTCGGCCACCAGATCGTATGGTTACCTCACTATCTCTGGTAGGCTCCACCCATGAGCACAGCAACCGCGCAGGGCAGCACCACCGCACGTCGCACCCCCACCGCCAGCCACGCGCTGGTCGCGCTCGCGGTCGCCCAGGTCGTCAGCGGCGGGCTGGTGAGCGTCTTCGCCGACAGCCCGATCATGCAGGCCGACCGCCCCGGCGAGCCCGCGATCACGCCCTCGGGCTACGCGTTCGCCATCTGGGGCCTGATCGAGGTCGTCAGCCTCGGCCTGGCGCTCTGGCTGGTCTGGTCCCGCCGCCGCGCGAGCGACGAGGGCGCGCGGGTGGTCGACGCGCTGACCCGTGCCCTGCTCGTCGTGTTCGCCGGGTTCAACGTCTGGCTGGTCGCCTCCGTGGTCGAGCCCGTGTGGGCGACGCTCGCCGTGTTCCTCGTGATGGGCGTGGCCCTCGTCGCCGGCCTGCGCGTGGCGGTCGCCGCCCGGGAGGAGATCGCGACGTGGTCCACCCTCGGCCGGTTCCTCGTCTGGTCGACCCTCGGCCTGTACGCCGGCTGGAGCACCGTGGCCATCTGGCTGAACCTCACCACCGCGCTCGCCTTCAGCGGTGCCCCCGTCTCCGGCACGGCCGGGGTCGTCGGGCAGCTCGCGGTGCTCGCCGGCGCGACGGCCACCGCGGTCCTCGTGCTGCGGCGCACCGCCGGCCTGCTCCCGTACGCCGCCGCCGTGGTCTGGGCGCTCGTCGGCGCGGTGCTCGGGGCGTCCGGCGCGGGGCAGCCGGTCCTGGCCGTCGCCGCCGGCCTCGGCCTGCTCGTCGTCGTCGCGACGACCGCCGTGCTCCGGCTGCGCCGCCCGCGCGTCGCCGCTGTCCGCTGACCGGCGGTGCCGCGTCCCCCGTGCACGCGACGGGCGGGCACGACACCCCGGGCCGCTCCACCGCAATCGCGCCGGGCGCAGGACAATAGGCGGGCCATGGACAACGCCGCCGGGTCGCTGCGCAGCGACGAGACACCCTGCCTGCTCTTCCCCGAGCTGTTCGCCCGCGGGGGCGGGCTGCAGCGGTCGGTGCAGGAGCGCGCCAGCCTCTACGCCCGGGACTGGGAGCGCGTGGTGCTCCTCACCACCGGCTTCACGCCCCAGTGGCACCGCGTCCCCGCCGAGCTGAAGGAGCGGGGGAGCCTCCACCCGCGGGTGCAGATCCGTAACTTCTTCGCGCACAGCGCCTGGAGGGAGCAGCTCGGCGTCCCGCCGCTCGACGCGTACGCGGTCGCCGGCGAGCCCGACGTCGTGACGAAGCCGCAGCAGCTGCGCGGGAAGGAGCCCTTCCGGCTCGCCGACTTCCAGCCCGGCGAACGCTTCCCCTTCCGCTACCGGTACTTCGACACCGACGGCCGGCCCTTCCTCACCACGTTCACGGGGCCCCGCAGCAAGCACGAGCAGCGCGGCGTGGACGCCCAGGGTGCCGAGGTCGACTGGCACGCGGTCGTCGCCGCCTGGGTGGACGAGGAGCTCGCGGACCTGCGTACGCCCGTCCTCTTCTCCCTGCAGCGGGGGTTCAACGACCCGGTCCTGCTGGCCTCGAAGAAGGCCGCGCGCAAGATCGCGTCGCTGCACAACTGCCACTACAACGACCCCGACGACCGCAAGAGCGGCATCCGTCCGAGCTTCCGGCCCCTCTTCGCCCAGGCCGACAAGGTCGACCGGATCGTGTGCCAGACCCAGCAGCAGCTCGACGAGCTCCGCGAGGACGTCCCGTGGGCGCCGCTGCACAGCATCCGCTACCCCGGCCGCGACCCGCACCAGGAGCCGGTCGAGAAGGACACCTCGCTGGTGGTCCTGGTCTCCCAGCTCATCGACCGCAAGCGGGTCGACCACGCGATCCGCGCCTTCGTGACGGTCCTCGAGGCCGTCCCGCACGCGCGCCTGGAGATCTACGGCGAGGGCCCGCGGCTCGAGAAGCTGCAGGCCCTGGTCGACGAGCTCGGCCTCGGCGGTTCCGTGACGCTGATGGGCTACTCGCTGGCCGTCGGCGAGGCCCAGGCGCGGGCGGCCTGCGTGCTCCTCACCTCGACCTTCGAGGGCTCCCCGCGCGTCATCACCGAGAGCATGAGCCGCGGGACCCCGGCCGTCTCCTACACGATCCGTTACGGGCCGCGCGACCTCATCCGCGACGGGGTCGACGGGGTGCTGGTCGACCGGCAGGAGCCGGCGGCCCTGGCCGACGCGATCGTCGCGCTCCTCTCCGACCCCGAGCGGGTCCGCGCGATGGGTCGCGAGGCGGGGCGGATCGTCGAGCGGCACCCGGTCAGCGCGTTCGAGAAGGCCTGGGGCGAGGTCCTCATGGCGCCTGCCCGACGGCGGACCGTGGCCACCCGCGCCCGCGACCTGGGCCGCCGGGTCAAGGGCTCCCGCACGGTCCGTCGCCTGCGACGGTTCTCCCGTGCGCTCCCGCACGGCGGTGCGCGCGGCACCGTCACGCGGCAGCGGACCTCCACCCGCGGCTGACCACTACCCTGGGCGCCGTGGATCCTGGCCTGCTGACGCGCGTCGCGTGCATCGTCCCGGCCAAGGACGAGCAGGACCGTGTCGCGGCGACGGTGACGGCGGCCCGGGCGCTGCCCGGGGTCGAGCTGGTCATCGTCTGCGACGACGGCAGCTCCGACGCCACGGCCCAGCACGCGGCGGCGGCGGGGGCGATCGTGGTCTCGCACGAGCGCAACCGCGGCAAGGCGGCGGCGGTCGAGTCCGCGGTCAACGGTCTGGGCGTCATCGAGCAGCGCGACCGGCGGCCCGAGATCGGCACGCTCCTGCTGCTCGACGCTGACCTCGGTGCGTCGGCCGCCCGCTGCGCCCCCCTCGTCGACGCCGTGGTCACGGGTCGCGCGGCCCTCGCCATCGCCGTCCTCCCCCCGCAGCAGACCGCCGACGGCCAGCAGGCCGGCGGCATGGGCCTGGTCATGGGTACCGCCCGCCGTGGCATCGCCGAGCTCACCGGCTGGACGCCGCAGGCGCCGCTGTCGGGCCAGCGCTGCCTGACCCGGCGCGCGTTCGAGCTGGCGAGCCCGTTGGCCGCCGGTTGGGGTATGGAGGTGGGCATGACGGTGGACGTGCTGCGGGCCGGGCTGACGGTCGAGGAGATCGACGTCGACCTGAGCCACCGCGCCACGGGCACCGACCTGGCCGGGCAGCTGCACCGCGCCAGCCAGCTCAAGGACGTCACCCGCGCCCTGGCCGCCCGCGGCCTGGTGCGCAGGCTGCGCGACCGGAACGCCCCCGACGGCGTCCCCGGGCTGCTCAGGCGCCTCGGGCGCGGCCCCCGATGAGCGCGACCCCGGCCGTCCGCCGCCGCGGCACCCCCTCGCACCCCACCGCCCGGACCGGCGCCCACCGCGGCACCGGCAGCCGCGGCAACCCCGCCAAGCAGCGCCGCCAGGTCTACGCCCCCGCGGTCTGGCACCGCGACCACCGCTGGGCGATGGTCGGCATCGTCGGCGCGACGCTCGTGACGATCGTCGTCGGCTTCCTCGGCCCGTCGGCCGTCGCGCTGACGCTCGGCCCGCGGCGCGACCTCCTGCCGCCCTGGTACCTGCCCGCCGACGCGATCTCGACCCCGAACGAGTGGCTCGTGTCGGCGCTGATCTGGTTCGCGATCGTCATCGGGGCGATCGGGCTCTTCGTCGCGCTCCGGGCGCTCGCCGACGGCTGGCGGCCGCGGCCCAAGCGGCTGTTCCTGCTGGGCAGCGGCCTGAGCCTCGCCACCATCGCGGTGCCGCCGCTGACGTCGGCCGACGTGCTCATGTACGCGGCGTACGGACGCCTGCAGGCCATCGGGCGCGACCCGTACGAGATCACGCCGGCCGAGGTGTTCCGGGGGCAGTTCGACCCGGTGCTGCGCTGGACCGAGCGGCCGTGGCAGGACACCCCGAGCGTCTACGGGCCGATCGCCTCGTGGCTGCAGCTGCTCGCCAACAAGCTCGGCGGCGAGAACATGCACGACATCGTCTTCTGGCTGCAGGTGTTCGCGGTCGTCCCGTTCGTGGTCGCGGGCGGGCTGATCATCCTGATGGCGCACGGCGACCGGCAGCGTCAGGCGCGGGCCGCGCTGCTCGGCATCTGCAACCCGCTGCTCATCTGGGCCGTCGTGGCCGGCGCGCACAACGAGGCGATCTCGGTCATGTTCGCGGTCGCCGGGCTGCTGTTCATGCGGCGCAACGCCTTCGTCGCGGGGCTGGGGATCGGTCTCGCGGGGTGCAGCAAGGTGAGCATCGGGATCTGGGGCCTCGCCATGCTCTGGGCCTACCGGCGAGAACCCAAGAAGGCGCTGCTGCTCTGCCTGGGCACGGCCATCCCGATGGGGTGGGCGTACGTCTACTGGCAGCCCACGGCGTTCTTCCAGGCGCTCCGCAACGGCGGCTACGTCTCGGTCGGGTCGTGGGCCGCGCCGTTCTACACGCTCTTCGCGCAGTTCATGACGAGCACGCACGCCAAGGTCGTCGTGGGCGTCATCTCCTACCTCGCGCTCTTCGTCATCGGCTGGATGCTCTCCCGGGTCGTCCCCTGGATCGCGGCACCCGGCCTGCCGAAGGGGGCCGACGTCCGGCGCGACCCCCTGACGATCGCCCTGCGCACGTCGCTGGTGATCTCGGTGGCCTGGCTGGTCACCTCGATGTACACGCTGTCCTGGTACGACCTCATCGCCTGGATGCCGCTCGCGGTGATGGGCCCGAGCAAGCTCGACCGGCTGATGACGGTCCGCGGGGCCGCGCTGTCGCTCGCCTACGTCCCCGGGCGGGCGATCGACGTCGGGCCCTCGCTCGACGTCGTCGCGCACCGGATCCGCGACACGCTCTCGCCCGCCGTGCAGATCCTGGTGCTGGTCGCCCTCGTGCTGTGGTGGAAGAAGCCCCGGCGTCCCGAGCTGTTCCCGCTGCGGGCGGTCAAGGGCCCCGGCCGGTCAGACCGACCAGAGGGCGAGGGCCAGCACGACGGCCGTGCCGGCGAGGGACGGGACCAGGCTCCGGCGCGAGGTCGTCCGAGGGCCGCCGCGGCGGAGTGACGCCGCCACCCCGAGGACGACCACGGCGAGCGTGAGGCCGAGCCAGAGGGCCGTCGGCATGACCATCCACGGCCCGTGCACGAGCAGGACCAGCAGGCCCGTGGCGCCCGCCAGGGTGCCGTCTACCAGCGGCCAGCCCCGGCCCGAGCGCCAGCGCAGGACCGCCGTGCCGAGCATGAGCAGCCCGAGCACGTTCCAGCCGAGCAGGCCGGCCAGCCCGACGTCCCGGCCCGCGAACGCAGCCGGCGCCGCTCCCGGCGCCGCCGCCGCGAGGCGCAGCCCCACGGCGTCGACGTCGCGGGTGCTGTCGGTCAGCAGCAGCACGGCCTGACGACGCTCGCGGTCGAGCGCGAGGATCGTCCGGCTGCCGCCGGTGGCGCCGTTGTGCCAGATGATGGTCCGGCCGTCGACCTCGCTGACGTGCCAGGCCAGGCCCACCCGGCCCCCCGGAAAGTCGACGAGCGGGTCGAGGGCCGCGGCGCCCGGGGCGGAGCGGTCGAGCAGCGCCGCGACCCACACGCTCAGGTCGTGGGCGGTGGTCACCGTCGACGAGCCCGCGGGCGCGAAGGCCGGACCCGACCACACCGGGGCCGGCCAGCCGTTGTCGTGGCGCGGGCGGGCCGTGCCCGGCGGCACCTGCTGGGATCCTCGACGATGCGGGTGCTCCGCATGCCGAGCGGGTCCAGGATCCGCTCCCGCAGCAGGTCCGGCCACGACGGGACCCCCGCGGCGCGGGCCAGCGCGTGGCCCAGCAGCGCCATGCCGAGGTTGGAGTAGCGGTAGGTGCCCGGGGCCTCGACCTCCGTGCCCCGGGTGGCCTCGAGGAGGGCGGCGACCGTGCCGGCGTACGGGTTCTCGTTGCCGACCACCCGGACGGCGACGGCCGGGGCCGAGCTCGTGGGGAACGGGGGCAGGCCGGCCGTGTGCGTGGCGAGCATCCGGAGCGCGCTGGCGCCGGCCGGTGTGCCGGAGAGCTCGGGCAGGAAGCGGGCGACGGGGTCCTCGAGTCGCACCTCCCCGCGCGTGACGGCGTCGGCCAGCAGGGCGGCGGTGAAGGTCTTGGTGATCGAGCCCAGCTCGTACGGGGTGCCGGGCGTCGGGGGGACGCCGTCGACCTCGCCCAGCCCGGCGAAGGCGAGCCGGCCGTCCTGGACGCGGGCGGCGGAGATCGAGGTGAGGCCGCGGTCGGTCGTCAGCGACGCCCGGACGTCCCGCGCGAGCGCCGGGTCCCCGTCCGTCGCCGACCCGAGTGCCGGGCCGCGGAGTCCGGCCAGCAGGCCGACCGCCGTCCCGAGGACGAGCGCGGCCATCGTCACGGCCACCAGCCGGACGCGGCCGCTCACCGGGCGAGCCCGGCGGAGACGACGACGAGGAGCGGGACGACGCGCGGGGCGGGGATGG
This sequence comes from Microlunatus spumicola, assembly GCF_039536445.1. NCBI lineage: Bacteria > Bacillati > Actinomycetota > Actinomycetes > Propionibacteriales > Propionibacteriaceae > Microlunatus > Microlunatus spumicola. The sequence goes on from NZ_BAAAYR010000002.1 coordinate 735,019, forward strand.
CCCAGGTGCCGCGGCCGACCGACTGGAGCCAGCCGGCGGCGACGAGCGCGCGCAGGTGGTGGTGCAGCTGGCCGGTGGTGCCGAGCGCGTCGTCGAGGGCGAGGTCCGCGGTGCTGACGGTGCCGTTCAGGACCCGCTGCAGCAGCCGCAGCCGCACCGGGTGGGCGAGCGCGTCGAGCACCCCGGCGGCGCTGCTCCAGTCCGCCTCGCGGAGCGACTCGGCGTCGGACGTCCACTGCCACGAGGCCTCGCCCTTGCCCACCCCCACGGAACCACCGAACGCGACCGCGCCGCCCGGGTGCCGCTCGCGCAGCGCGTCGACCAGCCAGAGGTCGAGGCCCTCGCCGCCGGCGGCCGGGCGGTCCGGCGGGGCGAGGCGGGCCAGGGCCGCTTCGAGCGCGGAGACGCGGCGTTCGAGATCGTCCATGGCTCGATGGTACGTACTTACGTAGTAGCGTTCCACTCCGCCACGTAGGCGTCGATCTCCCCGCGCAGCTCGGTCTTGTAGACGTCGTCGACGAAGGCGCCGTCGACCGCGGCGCGCGCGAGGCGGGCGACGCCGGCCTGGTCCAGCCCGAGCAGGTCCGCGGCGACGGCGTACTCGCGGTTGAGGTCGGTGCCGAACATCGGCGGGTCGTCGGTGTTGATGCTGACGGGCACGCCGGCGGCCACGAGCGTCGGCAGCGGGTGGTGCTCGAGGTCGGGCACCACCTTGAGCGCGACGTTCGACGTCGGGCAGACGTCGAGGGTGATGTCGTTCTCGGCCAGGTAGCGCATCAGGTCGGGGTCCTGCGCGGCCGCGATGCCGTGCTCGATGCGTTCCGCGCCCAGGTTCTCGATGGCGTCCCAGATGGTCGCCGGCCCGGTGGTCTCGCCGGCGTGCGGGACGGAGTGCAGGCCGTAGGCCCGTGCGCGGTCGAACTGCTCGACGAACATCGAGCGCGGGAAACCGTCCTCGGAACCCCCGATGCCCAGGCCGACGAGGCCGGGGACGTGGTGGTCGAGCGCGATCGACGCGGTCATCTCCGCGGCCGGCACCCCGAAGTCGGCCGGGATGTCGAAGATCCACCGCAGCTTGACGCCGAGGTCGCGCTCCGCGCCCGTGCGGGCGTCCTCGATGGCCTCCAGGAACGCCTCCGCGGGCAGCTCCGGGGTGACGCTCAGGTAGGGCGTCACCGTCAGCTCGGCGTAGCGGATCTGCTGGGCGGCCATGTCGCGGGCGACCTCGTACGTCAGCAGGCGCACGTCCTCGGCGGTCTCCACGAGCTTGACGACGTCCAGGTAGATCGAGATGAAGTGCGCGAAGTCGTCGAACCGGAAGTAGGCCGCCAGCGCCTCGGGGTCGCTCGGCACGACGCCGGGGTGACGTTCCGCGAGCTGGGCGACGATCCGCGGCGACGCCGAACCGACCTGGTGCACGTGCAGCTCGGCCTTGGGCAGGCCGGCGACGAAGGAGGCGAGGGACGGGTTCACGTCAGGTGCCGGGGAAGTCACCGGCTCAGTCTGACGGTGGGGTCTGACGTTGCGCCGCGGCGGCCTCGGCCAGGCGGCGCATGGCCAGCAGGACGGGTTCCTGCAGGACGACCCCGAGCACGACGTAGCGGACGGCCGCGGCCACGGAGTCGCGGGGGACGTTCGCGAGCTCGACGGCGGCCACCTCGTCCATGGCCCGCGCGTAGGTGTCGAGGACCCCCGCGGGCGGCTCGAACCCGGCGCCGTCGAGCGCGTCGAGCGCGTCGGCGAGGACCTGGTGCTCGGCGCACTCCCGCTCGCGGACCGGCCAGCCCCACCGTTCCATCAGTGCGTGCACCTCCGGGTGCGGGCGGACCTCGGTCGGGCGGCGCACGGCGGTCGCGGCCACGCCGAGGAGGTCGACGCTGTCGGGCGGGGGTTCGTCGATCGCCGTCAGCACGTCGCGCGCGACGGCGATGCTCAGCCCGCCGGGCCCCACCAGCGACCGGACCAGACGCAGGCGCGCGACGTGGCTCTCGTCGTAGCGGGCCTGGGTCGCCGACGTCAGCTCGCCCTCGTGCAGCAGGCCCTCGCGCAGGTAGTACTTCACGGTCGCGACCGGGACGCCGGCCTCCCGGGCGAGGTCCGAGATCCGCACCCGCGTCCTCCTTCGTCGCTCGTCCGACCCTGCCTCTTGACATTGGACACTAGCAGTTCCCAATAATGGGAACCAGCACTCTCCAACTCTGAGGAGGCGGCCATGGCCGCGATCAACCCGGGACGCATGACCCACGCGCACGACGGCTCGCTGGTCGTCTTCCACATCGGCATGCGGGTGAACCGGCCGTGGCGGCCGGACCTGTGGATGCCCGTGTTCGCCGCGATGCCCCGGATGCTGGCCGAGCTGACGGCCGACCCGGACTCCGGCCTGCTCGGCCACCACATCGTCCTGGAGCCGCTCAGCCCGTGGATCGTCCAGTGGTGGGAGTCGACCGAGAAGCTCTACGCGTACGCCCGCAACCCCGACGCGGTGCACCGGCCGGCCTGGACCGAGTTCAACGCGCGGGCGCGGAAGGCCCCGGGCGCGGTCGGCATCTGGCACGAGACCTACGTGGTCGAGCGCGCGGAGTCGATGTACGTCGGCGTGCCGCCCACGGGCCTCGGCCGGGCGACCGCCACGGTGCCGGTCGGGCGGAACGCCGACCGCGCCGCCGCCCGGCTCGCCGCCGGGAGCACCACCCGCCCGGCGGCATGACCCTCGCGCGAGCCCTCCGCTCCCTATCCTGAGCCGGTGAGCGCTCCGGTCCAGCCCGCCGCCGGGCCCGCGGTCCGGCTCCCGGTCGCGGTGCTGGCCGTCCTGGCGACCGTGGTCGTGGCGCTGCTCGCGGTCGGGCTCGTCGTCCGGCTCGACGCCGACCGGCTGCCCTCGGGACCGCCCCGCGACCCGCCGCCCGCGCCGGCCGAGGCGACGGAGTTCTCCGTCGACAGCGCCCGCACGGCGCGGCTCCAGGAGTTCTCGGTGACGCTGCCCGGGGCGCCGTTCGGGTGCGGCGACGCGTCGACCCCACCGACCGGGTTCACCGCGTACGTCGGGTGCAGCTCCGTGGTGCACGCGAACTACAACGCGGCGGGCAACGACTGGAGCGCGCTCGGCGGGGTGCTGCTGGTCGGGGACGACCTCGTGACCGCGGGCGACCTGGGCGCCACCACGAAGGCCGTGTTCGACGCCCTCGTGCCGCAGCTCTACTCCGCCGGCGACCGCTACTCGCTGAGCAAGGTCTCCGACGGCGACGTGCAGCTGCCGGTGCCCGCCGACCGCCTGAGCAGCCGGCTGGCGAACGTCGACGTGCGCAAGAAGGGGCTCGCTACCCCGTACGACCGCCTCGTCGTGGTCGTCGTCCGGCTCGAGAGCGGTCGCCACGTCGCGTTCTTCTCCGACTTCCCGCACGACGGCAGCAAGGCGGCGCTGAACGCCGTCACCACCTCGCTGAACACGATCTCCCTGCGGGGCTGACGCCAACTAGGGTGACCGGATGCCCGGGGGAGAAGCGACCGCGTACGGCTACTTCGGCCCCGTCGGCACCTTCACCCACCAGGCGCTGCTGACTCTGGACCCGCCCGCCCCCGCCGACCCCGTCCCGTACGCCACCGTCGGCCAGGCGCTGCAGGCCGTCCGCGACGGCGAGGTCGCCGCGGCGCTGGTGCCCATCGAGAACTCGGTCGAGGGCGGGGTGACCGCCACGCTCGACAACCTCGCGTACGGCGACCCGCTCGTGATCACGGGCGAGGTGCTGCTGCCGGTGCAGTTCGGGCTGTACGCGCGGCCGGGCACGTCGCTCGCCGACGTTCGGCTGGTGACGACGCACCCGCACGCGGAGGCCCAGTGCCGCCGCTGGCTCGCGGACCACCTGCCCGAGGCCGAGGTCGTCGTCGGCGGCTCGACCGCGGCGGCGGCGGCGGAGGTCGCGCACGAGGGTTCGCGGTTCGACGCGGCGATCTGCGCCGCGGTGGCCGGCGACCTCTACGGCCTGGAGGCGCTCGCCTCCGGCATCGCCGACAACCCGGACGCCGTCACCCGCTTCGTGCTCGTGAGCCGGCCCGTCCCCGTGGGGCAGCCGACGGGGGCCGACAAGACGACGCTCGTGCTCTTCATGCGGGAGAACCACCCCGGCGCGCTGCTCGAGATCCTCGAGCAGTTCGCGAGCCGCGGCGTCGACCTGTGCCGGATCGAGTCTCGCCCGACCCGCCGCACGCTGGGCGACTACTGCTTCTCCATCGACGCCGAGGGCCACGTCGGCGACGCCCGGCTCGCCGAGGCGATGATGGGCCTCTACCGCACCTGCGCCGAGGTCGTCTTCCTCGGCAGCTACCCCCGCGCCGACCACCTCGCCCCCGACGTCCGCCCCGGCACGGCCAACGACGACTACGCCGCCGCCTCCTCCTGGCTGGAACGCCTCAGGGGCTGAGCGGGCCGCGTCCCTCGCGTCCCAGGACTTTCACGTTTACGTGAAAGACCCGTACTGACCACGGCAGATCTGCCGTGCTGAGTACGGGAGTTTCACGTAAACGTGAAAGTCCGACGCCGAGGTCGGACGGGCGCGGGTCAGGCGTACGAGCGAGGGTCAGACGTCGTCGCGCTCGGAGTTCGGGACGTTCTCGCTCGGCGCGAGGCCGGCGATGTCCTCGGAACGACGGTCCTCGTGCTTCGGCTTCTCCTCGCCGCCCTCGTCCAGACGGGTGCTGGGGGTGGCGTCCGGGGTGCCGGGCACGGCGTCCGCTCCGCCGAACGCGGCCTGCGGGTTGTCCAGGCTCGAGCCGGCCTCGGAGGCCTCGCCCGGTGCGCCGTCGGGGGTCGACCCCACGGAACCGCCGGCGGCGGCCGCCGGTGAACCCTTGGCCGGACCCTCGTCGGGCTCGCTGAGGTGCTCGGCGAACTCGCGGACCTTGTCGAAGACACCCATGCCCGTCACGCTACCCGGCGGTCCCCACCGCGCCGTGGGCGTCGCCGGCGGCCCCGACCGCGCGGAGCTGCTCGGAGGTGGCCCGCGGGGTGGCGGCCTCCCGGGGCACGCGGACGACCAGCGCGCCGGGCCGGACCTCGGCGGTCATCGTGCGGCACTCGCCGGCCGTGTCCCCGTCCAGCTGGTACGCGTCGCGCCGGTCCACCGTGATGGTCACCTTGCGGCCCGTGAAGCGGTCGAGCTGAGCGTCCTGGCGCTTGCGCCGCGTCAGCACGCGGGTGACGACGCGGGCCCAGTCGCGGAACGTCACCGGCGACGCGATCAGCACGTCGAGCAGCCCGTCGTCGGGCCGGGCGTCGGGGATGAGCGGCAGGTTGCCCTGCAGGAAGCCGACGTTCCCGACGACGATCACGTGCGCCAGGCGCTCGACGGGTTCGCCGTCGTCGACCTGGACCCGGGTGAGCAGGGCCTTGTGGTTGGCGTGCTGCGCGGCGGAGACGAAGTAGGCGGCCGAGCCGACCGCCTTCTTCAGGTCGGCGTTCGTGCCCTCCATGATCGCCGCGTCGACGCCGATGCCGGCCATCACCGCGAACGTGTGCCGAGTCCGGTGGTCCATCGTGACGCCGACGAGGTCGATGGCCTTGTCCTCGCCGTCGAGGGCGACGTCGAGCGCGAGCGCGGCGTCGAGCGGGATGCCGATGTTCTTGGCCAGCAGGTTGCCGGTGCCGGCCGGGATGAGGCCGAAGGGGATGCCCGTGTCGGCCAGCCCGGAGCAGATCACCCGGACCGTCCCGTCGCCGCCGGCGCCGAGCACGAGGTCCACGCCCTCGGCCACGGCCTGCGCGGTCATCGCGTGCCCGCTGTCCTCCGGCGTGGTCTCCAGGAACAGGGTGCGCTCCCAGCCGCGGACCCTGAGCTCGTACTCGACGTGGCGCCGGAACGTCACCCAGTCGACGACCTTGGAGGGGTTGTAGATGACGGCGGCCCGCCGGGTCACGTGGTCGTCGGGCAGCGGCGCGCGCGCCCGGACCATCTCGGTCACGAAGTCGTGCGGCAGCGGGACGTGCACGCCGGCGAGCAGCAGCGAGACGGTCGCCACCAGCCCGCCGAACAGCACCCCGCCGACGAGGTCGGAGACCCAGTGCGCGCTCAGCACCCAGCGGTCGAGGGCCACGACGGCGACGATGGCGGCCGCCGCGACCTGCCACGCGAACCGCTTCCGTACGGGCTGGCGCGTCACGGCCATCGCTGCACCGGCGGCGATCGTGGCACAGACGATCGCGGTCAGGTGGCCGGACGGGTACGCGTACCCGTGGGCCGTCAGGACCTCCAGGGCCTGCGTCGGCCGGGCCCGCCGGACGACGAGCTTGACCAGGCCGTAGCCGCCCCAGCCGAGCACGATCATCAGCACGAGGGCCAGGCAGAGCTGCCGCAGGCGGCGCTGCCAGGCCCAGACGGCCAGGCCGGCGACGGCGCCGTAGACGAGGCCGGGGTAGGTGAGCAGCGCGAACGCCGCGCTGATCTGCGCGAGCCCCGAGCCGGGCGTCAGGGGCGGGGCGAGCAGCGCCCGGTCCAGCGCCGGGACGGGTGGGAAGCCCAGCACCAGACCCGTCCAGACCACGAACGCCAGCCCCAGCGCGACGGCGACGGAGACCGCCGAGGGCGGGGGAGGGCGACGGACCATGGTGGGTCCAGTATCCCGGCCCGTCCGCCGCTGGCCTGACGTCACGTTCACGAGCGCCGACGAGGGAGTCGGTGTTCATGCCCCTCGACGACGAGGGCTTCGGCCCCTTCGCCCGGGTGCAGGACCGGCTCGGCGTCTCCTGGCGGCTCGCGGGCCCGTTCGCCTGAGCGCCCGGCCTCCCGCGCCGTCTCGATAGGCTGAGCGCGTGATCGACGTCCAGGTGCTGCGCACCGACCCTGACCGCGTCCGCGCCTCCCAGGCCGCACGCGGGGAGTCGGTCGAGCTCGTCGACCAGCTGCTCGCCGCCGACGAGGCCCGCCGCGGGGCGATCTCCCGCTTCGAGCAGCTGCGGGCCGAGCAGAAGGACCTCGGCCGGCAGATCCCGAAGGCGTCGGGCGACGAGCGGGCCGCGCTGATGGCGCGGACCAAGGACCTCGCCGACCTGGTCAAGAAGGCCAGCGCCATGGCCGACGAGCTGGGCACCGCCTTCTCCCGCCTGCTCGAGCAGGTCGGCAACCTGGTCGCCGACGGCGTGCCCGAGGGCGGCGAGGACGACTACGTCGTGCTCGAGACCCACGGCGAGCCGCGCGACTTCGCCGCCGAGGGGTTCGAGCCGAAGGACCACCTCGAGCTCGGGCAGATCCTCGGGGCGATCGACGTCGAGCGCGGCGCCAAGGTGTCCGGCTCGCGCTTCTACTTCCTCACCGGCCAGGGCGCCGAGCTGGAGCTCGCGCTGCTGAACCTGGCCATGAGCACCGCGCTGCGCAACGGCTTCACCGCGATGATCCCGCCGGCGCTGGTCAAGCCGTCGGCGATGGCCGGGACCGGCTTCCTCGGCCAGGCGGCGCAGGACGTCTACCACCTGGAGGAGGACGACCTCTACCTCGTGGGTACCGCCGAGGTGCCGCTGGCGGCGTACCACTCCGACGAGGTGCTGGACGCGGCCTCGCTGCCGCTGCGCTACGCCGGCTACAGCCCGAGCTACCGCCGCGAGGCGGGCTCGTACGGCAAGGACACCCGCGGGATCTTCCGCGTGCACTGGTTCGACAAGGTCGAGATGTTCGTCTACTGCGCCCCCGAGGACGCGGCCGAGGAGCACCAGCGGCTGCTGGCCTGGGAGAAGGAGTTCATCGACGCGCTCGAGATCCCCTACCAGGTGCTCGAGCTGGCCGGCGGCGACCTCGGCCTGAGCGCCGCCCGCAAGTACGACTGCTACGGCTGGCTGCCCACCCAGACCCGCTACCGCGAGATCACGTCGACGTCGAACTGCACCGAGTTCCAGGCCCGCCGGCTGAACATCCGCTCGCGCTCCGAGCGCGGCACGAGCCCGGTCGCCACGCTCAACGGCACGCTGTGCGCGATGACGCGGACGATCATCATGATCCTGGAGAACCACCAGCAGGCCGACGGCTCCGTACGCCTGCCCGCCGCCCTGCGTCCGTTCCTCGGGGGGCGCGAGGCCCTCGTGCCCGTGCCGAAGCGCTGACGGCAGCGTGACCTCCCCCTTCCCGCCCGGGGTCCGGGCCGGCTGGCGACCCCGGATGGTCGCGCTCGACGTCGACGGGACCGTGGTCGACCGCGACGGCGTCCTGGGCCGGCCGATGGCCGACGCGCTCGCCCGGGTCGTGGCGGCCGGCGTCCCCGTGGTGCTCGCGACGGGCCGCGCCTGGCACAGCACCCGTGACCTCGTCGAGCTGCTCGGGCTGCCGAAGGGCCCGACGGTCTGCTCGAACGGCGCCGTCATCGTGTCCTACCCGCCGCAGGAGATCGTCCAGGCCGTGACGTTCGACCCGCGCGAGGTGATCGAGCGGGTCGAGTCGTTCGCGCCGGGCACCCTCATCGCGGTCGAGGAGATCGGGGTCGGGTTCCGGCTGAACGACCACTTCCCCGAGGGCGACCTCACCGGCGAGCTGGTCGTGCAGAGCGCCGAGGAGCTGGGCGCCCTGCCGGTGACCCGCGTGATCCTGCGCGACCCGCGCCGGTCGGTGGAGGAGTTCATCACCCTGGCGCAGCACCTGGGGCTGCAGGGCGTGACCTACTTCGTGGGCTGGAGCGCCTGGCTCGACATCGCCCCCGAGGGCGTGAACAAGGCCACGGCCCTCGCGCAGGTCGCCGCCGGCCTCGGGATCGCGGCCGAGGACGTGCTGGCCGCCGGGGACGGGCGCAACGACATCGAGATGCTGCGGTGGGCCGGGCGTGGGGTCGCCCTGCCCGAGGCCCCGCCCGAGGTGCAGGCCGCCGCGGACGCGGTCAGCCCGCCGTTCGCCGAGGGCGGTCTCGTCCCCGAGCTGCTGCACTGGTTCGGCTGAGGCCCCCGCGCCCGTCGCCGGCTAGCGGTAGTGGTGCCGCCGGCCCATGTTGGACAGGATCAGCAGCCAGACCACGGGGCCGATCAGGACCGGCACGTGCAGGATCACCGACGCGACGGCCGCCAGCAGGAGCAGCGGCAGCAGCGCCATGAGGGCGGTCGGCAGGACCGCCGGCGTCTGGGGCCGGGTACGCCGCACGACCACGGTGCGGGGGCGTTCGGGCAGGTCGCGGAAGAGCGCCTCGAGGTCGCGGTCGAAGCGGGCACCCATCGCCTGCTCGGTCCGCTCGTCGAGCTCCTCGCGCGTCAGCCGTCCCGCGGCGAAGTGGTCCCCGAGCTTGTCCAGGGCCTCGTCACGTTCGGCGTCCCCGATGCGCACGGGCTGCGTGGGCGGCTGGAGGGGCGGCTGGGCGTTGTAGGCCCACATCCCCTGTGCCCAGGGTGGGATACGGCCGGGAAGCTGATCAGTCATCGGTGCCCTTCGTGGCGTCCTCGCTCCCCTTCGACGGTAGCGCGGCGTCCGCCCGGAACGAGTGTCCGCGTACCGGCTCACAGCCCCTCCACAGCGGGAGGCTCAGGCGGCGCACCGGGCGGCCGCGCCGTCGACGACCGCGCTCGTCACCTGCAGCACCTGGGCCGGCAGGGGACGCGTGACCGGACGCGCCTCGACCGGGGCCTGACGGGAGCGTCGCAGGTGCCGCTTCACCGTGGAGAGCGAGCAGGCGAGGCGCTGGGCGAGCTGCTCCAGGGTCTCTTCCGGGTGGGCCCGGCGCAGCCGCAGCACCTCTTCGTGGTCGACCTGGCGGGCGCCGACGACCCCGGCCAGGGTGTCGAGGTCCTCGGCCTCGACGACGACGCCGAGCCGGCGCCGGATGTCGGTGCGCTGCCGGGCCGTGGTGCCGCCGGCGATCCCCGCCACGTCGTGGCGGACCACGGCGTCGTAGAGGCAGGCGGTCCGCAGCGGGCACCCTCCGCAGGTCGCCCGCGCGCGGGCCAGCAGCCGCGTCTGGCGCTCACGGTCCGCGCTGGTCAGGCCCCCGCGGGGCGGGTCCTCGACCAGCGGGTCCTGGAAGACCTCCGGGGACGAGGCGCAGGCGGGACCGCGGCGGGTGGTGCGGGAGGAGGAGGCGGACGTACGGGTGAGGATCGACGTGGGCATGAGCACGCTCCGGGAGGTCGTCGTGGACGGCTTGCCCGGATGGGACGCAGCCCACCGCCTCCCGGTTCCCTACAGGTACATCCCCCCGGAACCACCCGGCTGCGGTCCGGCCGGCGGCTGCGGTGCGGCGCCGGGCGGGAGCGCGCGACGCATCTGCTCGAGCTGGGCGCGGGCGGCCATCTGCTGGGCGAAGAGCGCGGTCTGGATGCCGTGGAACAGGCCCTCGAGCCAGCCGACGAGCTGGGCCTGGGCGATCCGGAGCTCGGCGTCGCTGGGGGTGGTGTCGGCGGAGAAGGGCAGCGAGAGCCGCTCGAGCTCGCTGACGAGGTCGGGGGAGAGGCCCTGCTTGAGCTCGCCGATCGAGGTCGTGTAGATCGCGCCCATCCGCTGGCGGCTCGCCTCGTCCAGCGGCGCCGACTTCACCTCGTCCAGGAGCTGGCGGATCATCGTCGCGATCCGCATGACCTTGGCCGGCTCGGACACCTGGTCGGTGACCGAGGAGGCGGTGACGGGCTGGGCGTCCTCCGACGGCTGCGCGGGCGGGCCCTCGACGGCCATCGCCTGCGGCGTGACCACGTAGACCCGGCCGTCCTCGGTCGCCCCGGCGACGCCCCCGGGCTGGCCCTGCTGCTCCTCGTTCGTCTCGCTCGACATGCGTCCGACCCTACGCAGCCGCGCTGACGGTCCCCGGCGCGCGGCGCGCGTCAGAAGTCGAGCGGCTCCCGCCGCAGGCCGGCGCCGACCAGCTGGCCCAGCACCGGCCGGGTGAGGTGGGTCGGCAGGGCGAGGACGCGCTGCAGGACCGGCGCGGAGGGCAGGACCCCGAGCACGGCGGGCCGGGAGATCGCGGCGTGCGCGACCCGCTGCAGCTGCTGCATCGCCCGGGCCGGCAGCGCGCGCCGCCGCTGCACCCCGGCCAGGGTCCGTTCGCCGACCCGGGCCGGACCACCCGCGTGGACGACCGCGCGCGCCGTCGCCACCGCGTCCTGGATGGCGTACGTGATCCCCACGCCGAACGCGGGGGACATGGGGTGCGCGGCGTCGCCGATCAGCAGCAGGCCGGGGACGTGCCAGCGCGGGGCGTGCGCGATCTGCACGTCCAGCAGCGAGACGTCGTCGAAGTCCTCGAGGCTGCCGACGGTCGGGGCCAGGAAGGGGATCGACGCCACGACCCGCTCCCGGAACCGTGCGATCCCGGCGGCGCGCACCGCGTCGAACGTCCCCTTGCCGATCAGCAGGGCGGTCTGGAAGTAGCCCTCGCGGGGGATCGCGATCGCCACGTCGCGCCGCCCCACGTGGACGATCGAGTCCGCGGGGTCGCTCTCCTGCCGGTCCAGCCGGAACCACAGCACGTCGATCGGCACCCCGGTCTGCACGAGGTGCAGCCCGGCCTCCTGCCGCACCCGGCTGTGCCGCCCGTCGGCCCCGACCACCAGGTCGGCCGGGACCTCGCTGCGCCCGTCGGGGCCGTCGGCGACGACCCCGGTGACCCGGTCGCCGTCGCGCAGCAGCCCGGTCACGGCCGTGCCGAGACGCAGCTCGAAGGTCGGGTACGCCCGCCCGGCCTCGGCCAGGACGTTCAGCAGGTCCCACTGCGGCATGAACCACAGCTCCCGCGACCGCCCGACCCGGGAGAAGTCGACCGAGCCGTAGCGGGCGCCGTTCAGGACCGCGTCGAGCGTCGACACCCGGCTGTGGGGGAGCGTGGCCAGCCGCTCGCCGAGGCCGAGGTCGTGGAGCAGGTCCAGCGTCGAGGGGTGGATGGTGTCGCCGCGGAAGTCGCGCAGGAAGTCGTCGTGGGACTCCAGCACCGTCACGCGCACGCCGGCGCGAGCCAGCAGCAGGCCCAGCACCATCCCGGCCGGCCCGCCGCCGGCCACGCACACCGATCCGGGGAGGCGTCCGCCGCGGGCGAGGTCGTCGATCACGGGGAACCCTTCGGACAGGATGGTCCGTGTGGACTCGACCCTGGGCGGACGTACGGCGCTGGTGACCGGAGGCGGGCGCGGGCTCGGCCTCGCGATGGCGGAGGCGGTGGCCCGGGCCGGTGCGCGGGTGGCGCTGCTGGACGTGCGCGACGAGGTGCACGCCGCCGCCGAGCAGCTGGCCGCGCGGACCGGCACCGAGGTCGTCGGGGTCACCGCCGACGTGACCGACGAGGCGTCGGTCGAGGCCGCGCTGGCGCAGGTCGAGGAGAGCCTCGGGGTCGTCGACGCCCTCGTGCACGCGGCGGGCGTCGCCGACACGACGAGCGCGCTGGAGATCACCCCGGAACGGTTCCGCCGGATCGTCGACATCAACCTGACCGGCACCTTCGTGGTCTGCCGGGCGGTCACCCGTCGGCTCGTCGCGGCCGGGAAGAAGGGCTCGGTCGTGACCATCGCCTCGATGTCGGGCATGCGGGTGAACCGGCCCCAGGACCAGGCCGCGTACAACGCGTCCAAGGCCGGCGCGGCCCAGCTCACCAAGAGCCTGGCCGTGGAGTGGCTGCCGCTCGGCGTCCGGCTGAACTCGATCTCGCCCGGCTACTTCGCCTCGGAGCAGACGTTGGAGGTCCCGCGGGACCGTCCGGAGCAGTTCGCCGAGTGGATGGCGCACACGCCGGCCGGCCGGATGGGCGAGCCGGACGAGCTCGGCCCGCTCGCCGTCTACCTGCTCTCGGACGCGTCGGCGTACGTGGTGGGCCAGTCGATCGTCATCGACGGCGGGTACACCGCGCTCTGAGGCGCTGAGCGTTACCCGTAATCCACTTCGTGGAGGCGGTCACCTTCACTAGCCTGTGACGGTCATGCATGACTTCCCCCCGCTGGTCCACGCCTACAGCGCCGAGCAGGCGGAGGGTCCCCGACCCGGCGAGATCTTCGCCCACCCCGACCTCCGCGGCCCCAAGCGCTTCCTCCTCTGGCTGCTGCGTCAGCAGTGGCAGGTCGTCGGGGTCGCCTGCCTCGTCAGCGTCCTCGAGTGGCTGCCCGGCTCGGTCGGCCCGTACGTCATCGGCCGCGTCATCGACTCCGGCATCCGCGCCGGCGACGTCGGCGTCACCATCCGCCTCCTGCTCGTCCTGCTCGGGCTGGTGCTGCTCGGCGTCGGGGCGGGCGTGCTCTACCACGCGCTGGTCGTGCGCTCCTGGCTGATCGGCATGTACGGCCCGATGAAGCTCGTGACCCGCAAGTCCACCCAGCTCGGCTCCGTGCTCTCCCGGCGCAGCCCCACGGGGGAGGTGCTGAGCGTCTCGGCCTCCGACTCCGACGAGTTCGGCGGGCTGACCCAGATCGTGTCCGAGGCGGTCGGTGCCTTCATCGCGACGCTGGTCATCGCCGGGCTCGTGCTCAGCACGTCGGTCCCGCTCGGGCTGCTCGTGCTCGTCGCGGCCCCCTTGATCGTCGTGCTGGTCGTCCCGCTGTTCCGCCCGCTGCAGCGGCGCGAGGAGGTCGAGCGCAGCCGCAACAGCGAGCTCACCAGCCTCGCCACCGACATCGTCGCGGGGCTGCGGATCCTGCGCGGGATCGGCGGCGAGCGCACCTTCGGCCGCAACTACAGCGCGCAGTCCGACCGCACCCGGCAGGCCGGCGTCGCGGCGGGCGTCTGGCAGGCGGCGGTCGACTCCGCCGGCGTGCTGCTGTCCGGGCTGTTCCTGGTGCTGCTCGTCTGGCTCGGCACCCGCTCGGTGCTGGCCGGCGACCTGAGCGTCGGCGAGCTCGTGAGCTTCGCCGGGTACGCCGTGTTCATGGTCTGGCCGGTCCAGTCCTTCTTCACGCTCGCCCAGAAGTGGATCCGCAGCGTCGTCTCGGCGCGCAAGGCCGTGACCCTGCTGTCGGAGGACCCGCCGTGGGAGGCGGGGGACCCGACGCTCGTCCTGCCCGTCGACGGCGTGCTCGCCGACGCGCGCTCCGGCTTCGTCGCCGAGCCGGGCCGGATGACGGCCGTCGTCTCCGCCGTGCCCGAGGACTCCGCGAACCTCGCGGACCGGCTCGGCCGCTACCTCCCGCCGAGCTCGGGCGCGGTGGGCCTCGACGTGGACGCGTCGCTGCACGGGCGGGCCGCCCGCCGGGCCCGGGCCGCCCAGCGCGAGCGGCGGCAGGAGATCGACCGGCGCGACCAGGCGGAGGCCAACGGACGCCTTGGCGTCACCCTCGGCGGCGTCGACCTCGGCGAGGTGCCGATCGCCGCCGTGCGCGAGCGCGTGCTCGTCAGCGACGCGAGCAGCGCGACGTTCGCGGGGACGCTCCAGACCGTGCTCGACCCGCACGGCCGGCTCACGCGTGAGCAGGCCGAGGCCGCCGTCCGCGCGGCCGTGGCCGAGGACGTCTACGAGACGCTGCCTGGCGGCTGGCAGGGCGTCGTCGAGGAGCGGGGCCGCGGGCTCTCCGGCGGCCAGCGCCAGCGCCTGGTCCTCGCGCGCGCCCTCGCCCTCGACCCCGACGTGCTCGTCCTCGTCGAACCGACCTCCGCCGTCGACGCCCACACCGAGGCCGAGATCGGCGTGCGGCTCCGCCAGGCGCGGGCCGGTCGGACGACCGTCGTGGTCACCGCGTCGCCGCTGCTGCTGCACCAGGCCGACGACGTCGCGCTGCTCGTCGACGGCCGCGTGGTGGAGCGCGGGACGCACGAGGGCCTGCTGCACTCCTCGCCCGCCTACCGCGGCGTGGTCGCCCGCGCGCTCGTCGCCGAGGAGGAGGTGGCGGCCCGATGACCGGCACCGTCGTCCGTCCCCCGCTGACCGGCTCGGCCGAGACCTGGGACGACACCCCCGTGGCCGAGCGCGTCCCCGCGGCGCTCGTGCCGTCGCACGCCGGCCCGCCCTGGCGCCGGATCGCGGAGCTCCGGGGCCGCCACCTGCTGCGCGCCGAGCGCGCCGAGGACTACTACGCGGCGTCGCTCGACCCGGAACGTGCCCTGCCGGTCGCCCAGCGCGGCGTGGTCGGGCGGTTCGCGCTCGACCTGGTCCGCACCCGCCGCCGTACGGTCGTGGCGCTGCTCGTCCTGCACGGGCTCGCGGCGCTCGCGGGCCTCGTCGTCCCACGCTTCGTGGGCCGGCTCGTCGACGACGTGTCGGCGCCGGGAACCACGCTCGCCCAGGTCGATGCGCTCGCGCTCGCCGTCGCGGCCGTGGTGGTCGTGCAGGCGGTGCTGACGTTCCTGGCGCTGCGGACGTCCGTGCGGTTCGGCCAGGACCTGCTCGCCTCGGCGCGCGAGTACGTCGTCGACACCGTCCTCGGGCTGCCGCTCGGGCGGGTGGAGTCGGCCAGCTCGGGCGACCTGGTCACCCGGGTGACGCGGGACGTCTCCACGATGAGCCAGAGCGTCCGCTACGGCCTGCCCGAGGCGGCGGTCGCGCTCGCGGCCACGGTCCTCACCATCGGCGCGATGCTGGTGAACTCGGTCCTGCTGGCGGCCCCGCTGATCCTCAGCGCACCCGTGCTCGTCCTCTCCGTCCGCCGCTACCTGCGCCGGGCGGCACAGGGCTACGTGACCGAGGGCGGCACCTACTCGCTGATCAACACCTCGCTCACCGAGACCGTCGAGGGCGCGCGCACGGTCGAGGCCCTCGGGCTGCAGCACCGCCGCAACGCCGTGAACGACGCGGACGTCGCCGAGTCCTCGCAGGCCGAGCGCTACACGATGACCCTGCGGAACGTCCTCTTCGGCGCCCTCGGGATCGCCTTCGACACCCCGCTCGTGCTCGTCCTCGCGCTCGGGGCGTACGGGGTCGCCCGCGGCTGGGTCACCCTCGGCCAGCTCACCGCGGCCACGCTCTACGTCCAGGCGCTGCGCGAGCCGCTGCAGCGGCTCATCCGCAACCTCGACCAGCTCCAGGTCGGCATCGCCTCGACGGCCCGGCTGCTCGGTGTGGCCGAGGTCCAGCAGGACCGCGAGGCCGGCGACGCGCTGCCCGAGGGCAACCGGCTCGTCGGCGCCGACCTCCGCTTCGCCTACCGGCCCGGCCGCGACGTCCTGCACGGCGTCGACCTCGAGCTGCAGCCGGGCGAGCGGCTCGCGATCGTCGGCCCGAGCGGCTCGGGCAAGTCCACGCTCGGTCGCCTGCTGGCCGGGATCAACGGACCGCGGACGGGTTCGGTGACCGTCGGCGGCGTCGAGCTGCTCGCCCTGCCCCTGCCGGTGCTGCGCACCGAGGTGGCGCTGGTGACGCAGGAGCACCACGTCTTCGCCGGCTCGCTGCGCGACAACGTCGTGCTCGCCCGCGAGGACGCCCCCGACGAGGTCGTCCTGGAGGCGCTGCGGACCGTCGACGCCCTCGACTGGGTGCAGCGGCTGCCGCGCGGGCTCGACACCCGCCTCGGCTCGGGCCAGCTCGAGCCCACGCCCGCCCAGGCGCAGCAGATCGCGCTGGCGCGGCTCGTCGTCGCCGACCCGCACACCCTCGTCTTGGACGAGGCGACGTCGCTGATCGACCCGACCACCGCGCGGCACCTCGAGGGCTCCATGGCCGCGCTGCTGCAGGACCGCAGCGTCGTCGCCATCGCCCACCGCCTGCACACCGCCCACGACGCCGACCGCATCGCCGTGGTCATCGACGGGCGCATCGCCGAGCTCGGCAGCCACGACGAGCTCGTGGCCCGCGACGGCGAGTACGCCCGGCTCTGGCGGGCCTGGACGAGCTGACGGCTACTCCGCCGGGGTCCAGATCCGCATGGCACCTTCGGTGCGGTTGCCCCAGACGTAGTAGGGGACCGCGGTCAGCGTGACCGTCTCGCCGGCGGCGGGTTCCGGGGCGGAGGCGTCGGCGTAGGGCCACCAGCCCTCGGCGGGCCGGGGGCGGACGTGGCCCTGCGCGGCGAGGGTGACGACGTCGGACGGCAGGTCGGCGTCCGTCGGCGCGACCGCGACGGGTCCGGTCACGTCGATGACCACGTCGTCGAGGCGGTGCCCGGCGTTGTCGACGGCCTCGAAGCAGTAGACGACCGGTCCGCGCTCGAGGGCCACGCTGGCGCGGTCGGCGTCGACGCGGCTGTCGGCGCGGGTGAAGCGGGGCTCCAGCGGCAGGTCGAGCACGAGCTCGTCGCCCGGCGCCCAGGCCCGCGTGACCGTCAGCCAGCCCTCGACGGGTTCCGCGGTCACCGCGTCGCCGTTCACGGTCACGGTGGCCGAGGCCGCCCAGTGCGGCACGCGCACGGTGAGGCCCCAGGTGCCGGGGGAGTCCTCGACGCGGACGCGGACGCGGCCGTCCCACGGGTAGTCGGTCTCGACGCTCACGGTCGCCTCGCCGTCGCCGACGGGAGCCGTCCACGAGCCCGCGACGAACTGGTGCACGCGCAGGCCGTCGGCGCCGCCGAGCACGACGTAGTGCTCGAGCGAGGCGAGGGTGCGCATGACGTTCGGCGGGCAGCACGCACACTTGAACCACGGCTTGCGGGCGTAGTCGCGGTCGTTGCCGCCGGCCATGTGGCCCTCGCGGACCTGCAGCGGGTTGGCGTAGATGTAGCGCTGCCCGTCGAGCGACAGCCCGGCGAGGAAGCCGTTGTAGAGGGTCCGCTCGACCAGGTCGGCGTAGCGCGCCTCACCGGTGATCATGAGCATCCGCCAGCTGAACATCACCGAGCCGATCGCCGCGCAGGTCTCGCAGTAGCTGCGCTCGTTGGTCAGCTCGTACGGGTCCCCGAACGCCTCGTCGCTGTGGTGCGTCCCGATGCCGCCGGTGACGTACGTCTTGGTCGCGACCATCTCGTGCCACAGCCGGCCGGCGGCGTCGCGGAGCGTCTCGTCGCCGTCCTCCACGTAGAGGTCGGCGACCCCGGCCAGGAGGTAGACCTGGCGCACCGAGTGCCCCTCGACCGACGTCGCCTCGCGCACGGGGGCGTGGTCCTGGAAGTAGTGGCCGCCGAAGCTGTGGCCGCCGAGCAGGCCGTGCCCGCGCCGGTCGACGAAGAAGCGGGCCGCGTCGAGGTAGGACCGCTCGCCGGTCTCGCGGTAGAGCTCGACCAGGGCCGACTCGACCTCGGGGTGGCCATCGATCCCGTCGACCCGGCCCGGCCCGCTCCCGAAGGAGCGCACGACGAGGTCGGCCACGCGGCGGGCCACGTCGAGGAGCCGGGCGTCCCCGCGGGTGCGGTGCAGCGCGACCGCGGCCTGGATCAGGTGGCCGGCGCAGTAGAGCTCGTGGCCCCACGCCAGCTGGACGAAGCGCTCGCCGGGGAAGTTCACCTGGAACCAGGAGTCGAGGTAGCCGTCCTCGGCCTGCGCGGCCTCGAGCACCTGCGCGGAGGTGGTGAGGAACTCCTCGAGCTGCGCGGTGGCCTGCGCGTCGAGGTCCGGGTCGGCCAGCGTCCAGGCCAGCGCCTCGAGCCACTTGTAGAGGTCGCTGTCGAGGAACGGGAGCGAGCCTACGTACGGCGTGCCCTCGTGCTGCCCGGCCGCGAGCTCGAGGTTGAGGAAGTTGCCGGCCTCGTGCAGGCGGTCCCAGCCGGTGGTGAGGCTGACCTCGCGGTTGACGCGGCGACGCTCGGCCCAGAGGCCGTCGGTGATCCGGCCGCGGGTCGCGGGCACGAGGGCCGTGCGGGAGCGGTCGACGAGGCGGACGGGCCCGCTCTGCTCCTCCGGGGAGGAGCGGGTCTCCGGGGCGGCGAGGGTGGTGGTGTCGGTCATGGCGGTTCCTTGTCGGGGTTCGTGGCGTGGCGGGGAGGTGCGGAGGGGAGGCGTCACTTGAGGGCGCCGTTGAGCATCCCGCTGACGTAGTAGCGCTGGAGCAGCACGTAGATCACGATGCAGGGGATGATCGTCAGGGCCACCCCGGCCTCGAGGGCGCCCCAGTTGACGCTGCCGAAGGTCCCGGACGTCACGAGCGTGAGCGTCACGGGCAGGGTGAACTTGTCCTGGTCGGTCAGCAGGATGAGCGCGGCGAAGAACTCGTTCCAGCTGGCGAAGAAGGTCAGCAACGCGGTCGTGATCACGCCGGGCATGACGATCGGCAGCATGATGTGGCGCAGCGCCTTGAGGATCCCGCAGCCGTCGACCAGCGCCGCCTCCTCCAGCGTGCCGGGCACGGCGGCGAAGGCGTTGCGCATGATGAACAGCCCGAACGGCAGGTTGAACGTCACGTAGACGATCGTCAGACCGACCAGCGAGTTGTTCAGCCCGAGCGTCTTCAGCACCATGAACAGCGGCGTGATGATCGCCTGGAACGGGATCATGAACGTCGCCAGCGCGACGAAGAAGACGACGTTGCTGCCGGGGAAGCGCGCCCGGGCGAGCGCGTACCCGGCGAACGTCGCGACCAGGACCGTCAGCACGGTCGCGGCCAGCGTGACCATGACGCTGTTCAGCAGGTTGCCGAAGACGTTGAGGCCCTGGACGCTCGCCAGGTGGGTGAAGTTCTCCAGCGTCGGGGCGTGCGGGAAGGCGGTCGGCGGGATCCGGCCCTGCTCCTGCGCACCCTTGAGCGCCATCGAGAGCATCACGTAGAGCGGGTAGAGGAAGAGCACCGCGAGGCTCAGGCAGACCACCCACCACGCGGCGGCGGGCATCGAGTGCCGGACCTCGCCCAGCCAGCCGCGGCCCGGCCTGCGCCCGTCCGCCGGTGCCGGGTGCGCGTCGTCCGAGGTGTCGGGCAGGACGGGTGCCGTACGGGTGTCAGCCATGGTCGGTGTTCCTCAGCAGCAGCATCTGCACGGCGCTCACGACCGCCAGCACGACCATCAGGAAGACGGAGAGCGCTGCGCCGTAGCCGAGCTTGAACGAGATGAACGAGGTGCGGTAGATCGCGTAGACGGCCGTGATCGTGGAGTTCGCGGGACCGCCGTTCGTCATGATGAAGAACTGGTCGAAGGCCAGCAGCGACCCGGCGACCGAGAAGACGAGCACCAGCGCGAGCGTGGGTCGCAGCAGCGGCAGGGTGATGTGCCGGAACCCCTGCCAGCGGCTCGCCCCGTCGATGCGGGCCGCCTCGGTGACCTCGTCGGGGATGGACTGGAGCCCGGACAGGAGCAGCAGCATCTGCAGCCCGACGACCTTCCAGGTCACCATCCCGACGACCATGAGCAGCGCGCCCCAGGTGCCGGCGAAGATGTTGCCGTCGGCGGGCACCACCCCGAGCCGGCGCAGCAGGTCGAAGAGCGGGCCGATCCGCGACTGGCCGAGGTAGAGCCAGAGGAACGACCCGGACGCCAGGCCGATGCAGACCGGCATGAAGTAGATCGACTGGAAGACGCGCGCCGCCCGGACCTTGCGGCGGACGAGCAGCGCCATCCCCAGCCCGATCAGGAACAGCACGGGCGTGATCACCACGGTGTAGAGCAGCGTGAACTTCATGGCCGACCGGAAGCCCGGGTCCGCGAGAGCCCGGGTGTAGTTGTCGAGCCCGATGAAGCGGTGCCGGCCCAGCAGCGGCCAGTTGTGCAGCGAGATCCAGAAGGTCATCACGAGCGGCACCAGGAAGAACGCGGCGATCAGGACGATCGCCGGGCTCGCCATGGCGAGGCCGACCAGCGCCCGCCGGCGGCTGACCCGCATCCCCCGGCGCGCCACCAGCAGCGGCGCGCCGGGGGTGCCGGGGGCACCGCGGGACCCGTGGGCCTCCTCGACGATCGAGGTCATCCTGCCTAGCCCGCGTCGATGAGCGACTGGGCCGACTTCTGGCCGGCCGCCTGCGCCGAGGCCACGTCCGGGCCGAAGACCGCGTCGTTGATCATCTTCACCCAGGGGCCGTTGTTGTCGTTGAAGACGGCGTTCTCGACGGTGCTGTAGGGCGTCTTGCCCGTCGACATCAGCTCGCCGAACACCTTGTACGGGGCGCCCTGGCTCGCGTAGATCTCGGGCACCAGGTCGGTGCGGACGGGGACGCTGCCGTTCTTGGCCAGGAAGGTCTGCGCCTCCTTGTCCGTCGCCCACTTCACGAAGTCCTCGGCGCCGGCCTGGTTCTTGGTGCCGCTGATCACCGAGATGACGTCGCCGCCGGCGAAGGAGGCCGTGCCGCCGTCCTTGCCCGGGATGGGCGTGACGCCGAAGTTGATCTTGGCCTTCTCCATCGACGGGATCGCGAACGCGCCGAGCGTGACCATCCCGACCTTGCCGGAGGTGAAGAGCGGGGTCTGCTGCGTGCCGGCGTCGTTCTTGGACGCGCTGGAGATCGAGCCGTCCTCCCACATGTCGCGGTAGAGCTGGAGCGCCTCGGTGACCTGCGGGGTGTCGAGCGTGGCCTGCTTGCCGTCCTCGCTCAGCACGTCGCCGCCGCTGGCCCAGATGTGCGGTGCGAACTCGAAGACGTTGCAGCCGCCGCAGGCGCCGGCGAAGGTGAAGCCGTAGTAGTCGTCGCCGAGCGCCCGGATCTTCTTCGCGGCGTCGCGCATCTCCGCGTACGTCGTCGGCGGCTTGTCCGGGTCCAGCCCGGCCTTCTTGAACAGGTCCTTGTTGTAGTAGACCGCCGACGCCTCCGCCGTGAACGGCAGCGCGTACGTGCGGTCCTCGAAGGTGCTCAGGCGCTGGTGCGAGGGGCTGAGCGAGTCCTTGTAGGGCAGCGAGGCCGCGAGGTCCGTGATGTCCTCCAGCGCGCCCGCCGAGGCGAAGTAGGGCGCGTACACGAGGTCGATCGAGGACACGTCCGGGCCGGAGCCGGCCGCGGCCGCCGTGCCGAGCTTCTGCACGAAGCTGGCCGCCGGGATGATCGTGACCTTCGCCTTGACCTGGTGGCTGCCGTTGTAGAGGTCGACCAGCTGGCTCATGAAGCCCTGCTGCGAGTCGCGCGCCCAGATGGTGATCTCGCCGCTCGCGGCCTCCCCGCTGCTCGCGCCGCCGGCGTCACCGCCTCCGCTGTCGCCGCCGCCCCCGCAGGCGGTGGCCAGCAGGGTCACGGCGGCGAGGGTGGCCGCCAGTCGTCGGGCTCGGGTGGGGAAGGGCATCGGGTGTCTCCTGGCGTCGTCGTCGTCGCTGCCCGGGGCCGGGCGGTGCGGAAACTGCGGAAATCGGTTTCCGCGGACGCTAGCCGTTCCTGCGGGGGCGGTCAAGACTGTGGTAGTCATGGGTTTCCGCCGGCGGTCGCCGGCGGGTGGACGGAGGACCGGTGGCGAGCTCCCGCAACGAGGCGGCGGTCACCGTGCGTGACGTCGCCCAGCTGGCCGGCGTCTCACCCGGCACCGTCTCCAAGGCGCTGAACGGCCAGGGCCAGCTCCGCGAGGAGACGCGGCTGCGCGTCCAGGAGGCGGCCGAGAAACTGCGTTTCCGTCCCAACCAGGTCGCCCGCAGCCTGTCCGAGGGCCGCACCTACACCGTGGGCATGCTCACGAGCGACAGCTTCGGCCGCTTCACGCTGCCGCTGATGGAGGGCATCGAGGACAGCCTGGGCGCGGGGAAGGTGTCGACCCTGCTCTGCGACGGGCGCGGCGACCCGCTCCGCGAGCGGCACTACCTCGACGAGCTGCTCAACCGGCGAGTCGACGGCATCGTCGTGACCGGCCGCCGGCCGGACGCCCGTCGCAGCGTCGGGCAGCTCCCGATCCCCGTCGTCTACGTCCTCGGCCGGTCCGACGACCCGGACGACCTCACGGTCACCAACGACGACGAGCAGGGCGCCCGCCTCGCCGTCGAGCACCTCGTCGCGGTGGGCCGCACCCGGCTCGCGTACGTCAGCGGTCCGGTGCACCACCTGTCCACGACGCTGCGCCTGCAGGGCTTCGAGGCGGCCGTGGCGGCGGCCCCCGGCGTCGAGGTCGTCGACGTGATGGCGGGGCACTGGAGCGAGGCCTGGGGTCGGACGGCGGCGGGGATGCTGCTGCGGCGACCGCAGGGCGACCGCGTGGACGGCGTGTTCTGCGGCAGCGACCAGATCGCGCGCGGGCTGACCGACGGGCTGCGGGAGGCCGGGGTCGGGGTGCCGGACGACGTGTCCGTGGTGGGCTTCGACAACTGGGACGTCATGGCCGAGGCGGCCCGTCCGCCCCTGACGACGATCGACCCCAACCTCGTCCGGCTGGGCCAGCTGTCGGCGAGCCGTCTGCTCGGTGCGATCGACGGCGGGGAGCTCGGGTCCGGCGTCGTCGCCCAGCCCTGCGAGCTCGTGCTGCGCGGCTCCTCCGTCCCCTCGACCTAGCCTGGGTGGGTGGACCCCGACGAGAGCGCGTCCCCGGCGGTCCCGCCGCCGGGTCGCCGCCGTCGGCTCGTGCTGGCCGCGCTCGTCGCCTCGGTGTCCGTCGCGGCCCTCGTCGTCGCCGCGATCGACCTGTCCGCCCCGCCCACCGTGCCGGCCTCGTACGCCGGCGGCGGCACCGCGCTGCCGCCCTGGCCCGCCCCGGCGGACCCCGCCGTGGGCGTCCGTGCGGCCGGGCTCCAGGCCGCCCCGTCCGAGGGGATGGTCCAGCACTTCCACGTGCACCTCGACCTGCTCGTCGACGGGCAGCCGGTCCCGGTGCCCGCGAACCTGGGCATCGACGTCCGTGAGCAGCTGTACGCCGAGCTGCACACGCACGCCGACACCGGGGTCGTGCACGCGGAGGCCTCGAGCGCGGAGACGACCTTCACCCTCGGGCAGCTGTTCGTCGAGTGGGGCGTGCGGCTGGACGCCGAGCACCTCGGCGGGCTGACGACCGGCGGCGGGAAGGAGCTCCGGGCGTACGTCGACGGGCGCCCGCTGACCGGCGACCCCGCCGGGCTGCGGCTCGTCGACCACCAGGAGATCGTCCTGGCGTACGGCGCGGAGCCGCCGGCGTCGGTCCCGTCGACCTTCGACTTCGTCGCCAACCCGACCTGACCGGGTCCCGGCCGCACCTGGCACAGTGGGCCGCCCGACGGACCCCGAGGAAGAGCCGCATGCAGACCACGCCCACCGTCCTCGTCGTCATGGGCGTCTCCGGGACGGGCAAGTCGACGGTCGCCCGCTCCCTCGCCGACGCGCTCGGCTGGCCGATGGAGGAGGGCGACGACCTCCACCCGGAGGCCAACGTCGAGAAGATGGAGCAGGGGATCCCGCTCACCGACGACGACCGGTGGCCGTGGCTGGACCGCGTGGGGGAGTGGATCGACGCGCAGGGCCGCCGGGGCGAGCCCGGCATCGTCACCTGCTCCGCGCTGAAGCGGGCCTACCGCGACCGGCTCCGCCGCCCGAACGTCACGTTCGTCCACCTGGCCGGCACCCGGGAGACCATCAGCCGGCGGATGGCGGCCCGCTCCGGCCACTTCATGCCGCTCAGCCTCCTCGACTCCCAGCTCGAGACGCTCGAGCCGCCCGGCCCCGACGAGCAGGTGATCACCGTCGACCTCGGCGGCACGCCCGAGGAAGAGGTCGCCGTCGTGCTCGCCGCGCTCGACCGCGATTAGCTTCGCCCGAAACCCGTTCACCCTGACGAGGAGGCCAGGTGCACCCAGACCTGCAAGCGCATCTCGATCGAGCCGCGCTTCCTCCCGATCGAGCACGTCGCCTCGTCGACGGTCTCCGCGTGCTCCAGCAGATTGCGAGCAAGGGCGATCGTCCGATCACGTACGGCGAGTTCGCCGAGCTTCTCCAGCCGGGTCTCGCACCGGTGGCGACCGCACGAACGCTCGAGGACATCGGCCAGTTCTGCAATCAGGCCGCTTGGCCGAACGTGACGTGCTTCGTGGTGTCGGCCGCGACGGGGGAGTGCTCGGCCGGCTTCAGCAAGATCTCTTCGGACGACCCCGGCGTCGCGCGGGACGCTGCCTGGCTCTCCTACGCGGCCTACAAGAACGCGCCACTCGTGGACCAGCCATGACCTCACAACCCCTCGACCCCGCGAGCGTGCCCGAGACGCGCACGTCGAGCGCGCGGGAGTTCCAGATTGCCTGCGAGCAGGCCGTCGCCGAGTGCCGCGCTCTGGGCTACGCGCCGACGGCCTGGATCGCCATGATGAGAGGGCCCGGAGGCGCAACCGCTGCAGCCCGTCGACTGCTCAGGAGCGGCGACGTCCAGAGCGGCTTCGAGCGCCTCATCCGCATGGGCCGACGTGACCTCACGATCGAGCAGGCGGTCCTGGCCGAACGCTGGACAGACCTCTTCACCGATGACGAGCGAGCGGCAGCCCTGTGGCGGCTCGAGCAGGGCGGTGCACGGTAGGCGTCAGAGCCTGGACCCGGGCGAGCGGCGTCTGTCCAAGTTTCGACCTACGAATGGACGCGGAGCACGATCTTCCCCACGTTGTCGCCGGACTCCAGCGCCCGGTGGGCGTCGGCGACGTCGTCGAGCGCGTACGTGGTCAGCGGGGTCGGCCGAATGGTGCCGTCCGCGAGCAGCGGCCAGACCTCGGCGGCGACGTGGCGGCAGATGTCGGCCTTCTGGTCGAGCGGCCGGCCGCGCAGCGAGATCGCGGCGACGGAACCGCGCTTGGCGAGCAGGGCGCCGAGGTCGATCGTCCCCGTGCGGCCGCCCTGGAAGCCGATGACGACCAGCCGGCCGTCGGGGGCCAGCAGGTCGACGTGCGCCTCGAGGTACTTCGCGCCCATGTTGTCGAGGACCACGTCGACGCCGCGCCCGTCGGTCGCCCCGCGAACCTCCGCCGCCCAGTCGTCGCGGTAGGAGAAGGCGTGGTCGGCGCCGAGCTCGCGGCAGTGCTCGAGCTTGGCCGCGCTCCCCGCCGTGGCGATCACGGTCGCCCCCAGCGCCTTGGCGTGCTGGATCGCGAACGAGCCGATGCCGCCCGCGCCGCCGTGGACGAGGAACGTCTCGCCGGCCGTGAGGTGCGCGTACGCGAGGTTGGACCAGACGGTCGCCGCCACCTCCAGCACCCCGGCGGCGTCGACGAGGTCGTAGCCGGGAGGCGGGGGCAGGACTTGGCCGGCAGGCACGGCGACCTGCTCGGCGTAGCCGCCGCCGGCCAGCAGCGCCACGCACGGCTCCCCGATCGTGAACCCCTCGACGCCGTCGCCCAGCGCGGCGACGTGGCCGGAGACCTCGAGGCCGATGATCTCGCTGGCCCCGGGCGGCGGCGGGTAGTGCCCCTGACGCTGCATCAGGTCGGCGCGGTTGACCCCCGCCCCGACCACGTCGACCAGCACCTCGCCCGGGCCGGCCTCGGGCGCCGGGACGTCCTCGACCCTCAGGACGTCGGGGCCACCGGGTTCGCTGACGACGACTGCACGCACGCGGTCAGCCTGCCACTAGGCTCGCACCCCGGGCGGGGTCGCATAGTGGACGAGTGCAGACGCCTTGAAAGCGTCCGAGCGGGAGACCGTTCCGTGGGTTCGAATCCCACCCTCGCCGCCTGAACGGTCCCCGGCTCGGCCTGCCGTCAGCGCGACGGCTCGTCGGGCAGCTCCTCGACCGTCCGCACGACCCGCTCGGTGACGACGTACCGACGCAGCTGCGTCGTCCGTTCGCCCGGCCGTACGTCGTCGTCTGTGCTGCCCGTCGCCGACGTCTGCTCCGGTCCGGAGGCCTGCTCGGTGCCGTCCTCGGCGTGGACCGACCGCTCGTCCGCCACCTCGTCACGGCCCTCGACGTCGCGCTGGGCCAGCTCGTCGTCGCGGTCGCGCCCGGTCACCGCCGCGGCGGCGCCGGCCGCACCCGCCCCGACCTCCGCCGCGTGCCCGCCGTGCGTCTCCCGCTCGTCGGACGCGTCCCGCCCGTCCTGCCCACCCGGGTTGTGCAACCCGTAGTAGCGGTAGAGGTCGTCCTCCTCCTCCACGCTCAGGTGCCCGTCGGCGTCGACGCGCGGGGCGTCGTGCACCGCCTTCTTCGTGACCGGGACGCGGATGTCGTCACCGTCGAAGGAGGCGTCGGCCAGCGGCACGAACGACTCCTGGGTGCCGAACAGCCCGGTCTTCAGCGTCACCCAGGCCGGCTCACCGGTGCTGTCGGACGTGTAGATCTGGTCGATCGTGCCCAGGCGGTCGCCGTCGGACGAGACCACCGAGGTCTGCTGGGTGATCCGTCCGAGGTCGTCGGTGCTGATGCTCATCGCGGTCTCCCGGGCTGAGGTCAGGCCGGCGGCTGCTGGTCCGCGCCGCCGAGGCGGTCCTTGACGGCCTCCTGGGCCTTGTCCACCTGGCTGGCGTGCTGGCCGCCCGTGCGCGCGTCGACCGCGTCGCCGGCCTTGTCGATGCCCTGGCCGACCTGGTCGGGGTGGTCCGCCGCGAGGTCCTTGGCCTTGTTCACGATGTCGCCGATACCCATGCTGGTTCCTTCCGTCGTGGCCACCCTGCTCCGACGGTCGTCGGCGCGGACGGCCTCGTCCTGAGCCTCCCGGTCTACCACTGCGCCCGGCAGGCCGGCGGCTCGGGTTACGCGGTAAGGCTGTCGGGACGTCCTCAGCCGAGCGCCCGCGCGACGACGACCTCGACGCCCGCGGCGCGGATGCGCTCGAGCTCAGCGGGGTCCGCGGAACCGTCGGTGATCAGCGTCGCGACCTGGTCGAGCCCGGCCATCTGGGCCAGCGCCACGCGGCCCACCTTGGAGCCGTCGGCGACCACGACCGTCTGCTGCGCCTTGGTCACCATGGCGTGGTTCGTCCGGGCCTCGGTCTCGTCGTGCGTCGTCACCCCGGCGGCGGCGCTGACCCCGTCGGCGCCCAGCACCGCGGTGCCGACGTTGACGGCCGTGAACGTGTTCTCGGCCAGCGCGCCCACCAGCTCGAGCGACTCGGGCCGCAGGAAGCCACCCGTCATAACCACCCGTACGCGGCCGCGCTCGGACAGCAGCGTCGCGATGGTGAGGGAGTTCGTGACGACGGTCAGGTCCTGGCGCCACGCCAGCTCGCGCGCGACGTCGGCCGTGGTCGTGCCGCCGCTGAGTGCGATGACGTGCCGCCCGGCCGGCACCCGTACGGCCATGGCCCGCGCGATCGCCCGCTTGGCCTCGGCGAACTGCGTCCCGCGCAGCGTGACCGGCAGCTCCGTACGCCCCTCGGCCACCTTGGCGCCACCGTGCGTCCGGGTGACGAGGCGCTGGTCGGCCAGCTCGGTCAGGTCGCGGCGCGCGGTCGCCGGCGAGATGCCCAGCTCCGTCGTCAGGTCGGTCAGCGACACGGACCGCTGCCGGGCCACGAGGTCGAGGATGGCCGTCAGGCGCCGGGCCCGCTGGGTCGACGCGGAACGCAGCCGGGGTTCCACGGAACCGGACGTCATCAGACCGCCTTGTCTGCCGTTGGCTGCAACAGGCGTACGAGGATCGCTCGCCGGTGGTGAGCACTTTAGCCACGAAGCGCTCACACCGTTGCGCTCGTCGCTCGCTCAGCCAAGGATCGCAGCATGCCCACCGTCGTGTTCCTCGGTGCGGGCAGCGTCGTCTTCACGCGGCAGCTGCTCGCCGACCTGTTCCGCTTCGACGACCTGCCCGAGCTGCGGGTGGTCCTGCACGACATCGACGCCGAACGGCTGGCGGTCGCCCGGGGCACTGCGGACCAGGTGGCGGAGCGGTTCGGACGCCACCCCGAGGTCGTCGCCACCCTCGACCGGCGCGAGGCGCTGGACGGGGCCGACTTCGTCGTCAACATGATCCAGGTGGGCGGGATCGACGCGACCCGGGTCGACCTGCTCGTGCCCGCCGAGGCGGGCCTGCGCCAGACCATCGGCGACACCACCGGCATCGGCGGCGTGTTCCGCGGGCTGCGGACGTTCCCGGTGCTGAGCGGGATCGCCGCCGACATGCTCGAGCTCTGCCCGGACGCGCTGTTCCTCAACTACACGAACCCCATGGCCATGAACGTGTGGTGGCTCTCCGTCGTGGCCCCGCAGCTCAAGGTCGTCGGCCTCTGCCACAGCGTCTACTGGACCGTGAACGGGCTGTGCGCGCAGGTCGGGGTGCCGATGGAGGGCACCCACTTCCGCGCCGGCGGCGTCAACCACCAGGCCTGGCTGACCGAGTGGAGCCGCGACGGCGTCGACCTCTACCCGCGCCTGCGCGAGGTGATCGCGGCCGACCCGGAGCTCGAGCGCCGCGTGCGAGTGGAGATCTTCTCCCGGGTCGGGTCCTACCCGACCGAGACCAGCGAGCACTCGTCGGAGTACCTGTCCTGGTTCCTGCGCTCCGACGAGCAGGTCCGGCGCTTCCGGCTCGAGCCGCTGGAGTACATCGGGATCTCCGAGCAGAACGTCGCCGAGTTCGAGAGCGCGCGCGCGGCGCTGGCCGAGGGCCGGCCGCTGGAGCTCGAGGAGGGGGCGGCCGAGTACGCGCCGCAGGTCATCCACTCGGTCCTCACCGGCACGGTCCGCGAGATCCACGCGAACGTCGTCAACCCGGTCGGTGCGCCGCTCATCGACAACCTGCCCGAGGGCGCGGTCGTCGAGGTCCCGGCCCGGGTCGACGCCGGTGGCGTGCACCCGATCGCCTTCGGACCGGTCCCGCTGGTCGGCGCCGCGCTCAACCGCGACTACCTGTCGGTGGCCGGGCTCACCGTCGAGGCCGCCCGCACCGGCGACCCGCTGCTCGTCCGGCAGGCCGTGCTCGTCGACCCGAACGCCAGCTCGACCCTGACCCCGGCCGAGATCTGGGCGCTCTGCGACACCATGACGGCCGCGCACGCCGACCTCCTGCCGCGCGCGCTCGGCGGCAACCTGGACGTGGACCTGACCGCCTGATCCGGGTCCGTCCGGGTCAGAGCCCGAGGAAGCGCCGGGCGTTGTCGCGGTAGAACGCGGGCAGCAGCTCCGGGGCGAGGTCCAGGCCGGAGACGTTCCAGCGTCCCTGGCCGGGGACCTCGCTGCCGGGGTCGTAGCCGAAGCTCTCGTCGGCGGTCTCGACGAACCGGAAGTGCAGCCGGAACTGCTCCTCGCTCGCCGGGAAGATGTCGGTCCCGAACAGCACCTGGTCGGGGTGGTCCCGGGCCAGCCGGGCGAAGCGACGCGGCTGGCGACCGAGCTCGGCCATCCGGCCGGCGATGTCGATGCCGTAGTGCGGCGCCGCCTCGAGGAGCCGCTCGACCCGGTCGAGGTCCTCGGCCGCGCACCCGGCGTGGGCGCCGACGAAGCGCGTCTGCGGGCAGGCCAGGACGAGGGCCGCGTGGGCGTCCAGGAGGGCGTCGAAGGTCGGGAACCGCGCCGGGTCGCCGAACCACCAGTCCCGGTGCCGGGCGAGCTCGTCGAGCCGCTCGTTGTGCGCGTCGAGCGGGCTGAAGAACGCGACCGGGTCGGCCGTGTGGATGAGCACGGGCAGGCCGAGGTCCCCGGCGTGCCGGACCACCTCGACGACGCGCGGGTCGTCCGGGCTGACCAGCGACCCGTCGGCGTCGGTCACGCCGAGCCCGAGGTCCTTCCACACCTTCAGCCCGCGTGCCCCGCGCTCGCGGCTCTCCTCCAGCGACCGCCGCAGCACCCGCACCCCGTCGGGCTCGGCGAGCCGGCTCCAGTCGAGCTGGCAGAACGTGACGAACCGCCCCTCGTACGCCGCGTCGTAGCGCTCGACGTTCGCGGTGACCTCGTCGCCCCACATGCCGTCGAGGTTCACCACCGTGGTCACGTCGCAGCGGTCCATCGTCGCCACGAGCGCGCCCGGGTCGTCGACCATCCAGCCGCCGGCCGGCCACCGGCCCGGCGTCAGCCACCGACCGAGGTGGTTGTGCACGTCGACCGCGGGGACGGCCGCTCGCTCGACGACGGTCTCCGCGGCCCTGAGCTGCTGCCGGGGCCGCCAGTCGGCCAGCGGCAGCCGGCCCATCGCGTCCCAGTCCGGTTCCTGCACGTCCTGCGGCACGGGGGCCTCCTCGTCGACGGTCGCTCGCACTGAGCGATCTGAGCGATTGACGGGCGACCGCTCATCGCCAGGGCCATGATGCTGCCATGACCGGCGCTGAGACACTGCAGCGGTGATCCACACCCTCGGGCTGAGCCCGTCCCTCGACGTCGTCTACGTCCTCGACGGGGTCGAGACGGGGTCCATCCACCGGCCGCGCGAGGTCGTCCGGCTGGCCGGGGGCAAGTCGCTGAACGTCGCCCGGGCCCTCGTCCGGCTCGGCCGGCCCGCCCGCGCCGTCGCACCGCTGGCCGGGCCGCTCGGGGACCTGGTCGCCGACCTGCTCGCCCCCACCGGCGTCGAGCTCGTCCGGCTGGACACCACGGCGCCGACCCGGATGTGCGTGACCGCCGCCGACGCGACCGCGGGCACCCTGACCGAGTTCTACGAGCAGGCGCCGCCCGCGGACGGGACCGAGCTCGAGCAGCTCGACACCGTGCTCGCGGACGTGGCCGCCGGCGACTGGCTGGCCCTGTCGGGCAGCGTCCCCGCGGGCACCGACCTGGACCGGTTCGTGGCGCAGCTGGCCGGCCTCCGCGGGCGCGGCGTCCGCCTGGCCGTGGACACGCACGGGCCGGTCCTGCCGCTGCTGCTCGAGGTGGCCGCGCCCGACGTGCTCAAGGTGAACCGTTCCGAGGCGGCCGAGCTCGTCGGCGCCGACCCCGCCGACCTCGTCGAGCTGGGCGCCGCGGTCCGTGCGGCCGGGGCCGGGGTGCTCGTCCTCACCGACGGCGCGGCCGGCGCGGTCGGGTGGGACGACGACGGCGGCTGGCGGGTCACCACGGACGCCGCCCCGGGCGGCTACCCGGTCGGCAGCGGCGACTGCTTCCTGGCCGGGCTCGTCGCGGACCTCGCCGACGGTGCGGCGCTGCCCGACGCCCTGGTCACCGCCGCCGCGGTGGGCGCCGCCAACGCCGCCCTGCCCGGGGGTGCGCTGTTCGACGACGCGACGCTCGCCCGCCTCCGCGCGGTCACCCGGGCGGTCCCGGTTAAGGTGCAGCCGTGACGTGCAGCGAGCGGTCGGTCCAGGCGTCGAACCTCTCGTGAGCACGCCGCTGCCCGCGCGGGAGGCGCGCTTCGTCCTCGCCCCGCCGCCGCCCGTCCGCGCGCTGGCCATCTCGGCCGGCCTCGTCGTCGTCGGGGTGGCGCTGCTCGTCCTCACCAGCGCGTACGGGTGGCCCGTCGGCGTCCTCGTGCTCGCCGTCGTCCTCGCCGTGCTGGGGGTGGCGCTCGCGGTCGCGGCGCTCGTCCTCAGTCGCCGGATCCGCAGCGTCGTGCTGTCGACCCCGGACGCCATCACCGTGGAGCACGCGGGGGACCGCCGCGCCCTGCGCTGGGCGGAGGTCGACGAGGTCAAGGTCATCGGTCACCGGCTCGTGCTCACCCGCAAGGAGGGGGAGGGCACGGTTAGCGTGCTGAACCCGCGCATGCGGGCCAACCCGACCTTCCTCGCGCTGATGTCGGAGGTCCAGCAGCGCCTCGACGCCGACCGGGGCTACTCGCCCCTCTGACCCGGACTAGCCGGTGTAGGGCTTGGCGGTCGCCGCGACCTTCGGGTCGTACTTGCAGGTGCTGTCGACGTCCTCGCTCGTCGGAGCCTTGCCCGAGCTCGTGGTGCCCGTCGTCTTGGCCGGGGTGTTGTCGCTCTTCGCCTCGCCGATGGCCTTCTTGACGCGCGAGCGCATCTGGGAGAAGTCCGGGTCGGTGGGCGAGAAGCCGGCGACGCCAGGCTTGAAGACGATGCTGCGGACGTTGCCCTTCTTGACCCGCAGGCTGAGGTCGACCATCGCCGGCAGGACCTCCTGCGGGATGTCGGTGCGGACCAGCGACTTGCTGGCGTTCGCGATGTCCTCGTAGCGGGTGAGCACGTTGGCCGGGTTCGCCTGCTTGATCATCGCGTTGATGACGCAGCGCTGGCGGTCCATCCGCACGAAGTCGTCGGCCCCGTAGCGGCCGCGGGCGTACCAGAGGGCGCTGCGACCGTCGAGCTTCTGGTTCGCGCCCGGCTTGATGAACTCCTTCGGCGGGATGTGCAGGTCGGTGTTCCCGCCGATCGGGATGAAGGTGTTGACGTTGAGCCGGATGCCGCCGAGGGCGTCGACCATCGTCGAGAAGCCCTTGAGGTTGATGAGGACGTAGTAGTCGATCTTGAGCCCGAGCGCCTCGCCGACGCTGATCTTCAGGACGTCGGCGCCGAGGTTGTCGGTCTCGCCGAGGACGTCCTTCGGGACCCGGTTGGGCACGTCCCGGTACATCGCGTTGAGGGCGAACTCCTGGTCGTCCGGGTTCCCGTTGGTGAAGCCGTTCGGGTAGTACCGGTGCAGCGGCGAGTCCGTCGGGAACGGCATCCGCGCGGTGTTCCGGCCGAGGCTGAAGAGCGCCGTGTCGCCGGTCTTCGTGTCGATGCTGGCGAGGATGACGGTGTCCGTCCGGGTGCCGACCCGGCCCTTCCCGTCGTCGCCGCCGAGCAGCAGGATGTTCAGCCGGGGCTTGTCCGCCCACGGGTCCGACTCCTGCTCCTTGTCGCCCGGGTGGCTCGCGCCGGGCTCGTCCGTCGGGCGCGTGGCGCTCTTGGTGTCCTCGGAGCTCTTGAACATGCTGCCGACCAGGCCGGCGGAGACGTACGCGGTGCGCGCGGCCACGGCCATCGGCGCGGCGACGGCGAAGGCGAGCACGCCGACCAGGAGCCCGCCGACGACGCGCTGGGAGCGCGTCGGCCGGTGCCGCAGCGTGAGGTGCGTGGCGACGACCACGGCGACCCAGAGCGCGGCGACCACGACCAGGGCGATCGCGATCCGGCGGAGGGACGTGGGGTCGACCCCCAGCGACACCAGCGCCTCGCGGTCGACCAGCGCGGCGACGCCGATCGTCGCGAGCACCAGCACGAACAGCGCGAGGACGACCGAGCCGACGACCCGGCGCCCGGCGGCGATCAGCCCCACGCCGGGCACGACGGTGCCCAGGACGGTGAAGCCGACGGTGCGGCGGAAGTCCTCGTCGCGCGGGAGCGCGTGCCGCGCGGTCGGCGGGCCGGACGCGGGGGGCGTCGGGCTGGTCCGGGTGGCCGGTTCCGGTGCGTCCTCAGGACGTGACCAGGACCAGGGCGACCCCGAGCCGGGGTCGGCGGGAGGGTGATCCTCCGGCATGCACACGTCCTTCTGGGCTCGGCGTCGGCGCGCCGGTTGACGTTCAAGGCCGCTTCAGGGTACGTGGCAACAGGTCAGGATGCCATTCACGCGTCGTTCACCGGGGAGGCGCCCCCCGTTCAGGCCGGGCCCGACCCCCGCTCGCGCAGGAACGTCTCGCGCAGCTTGGTCGGCGCCCGGTCGAGCCACGCGTCGATCACCACCTCGGTCAGCTCGGGGACGTCGATCGCGTCGAGGCGGACGAGCACGGCCGGGTAGCCGTCGAAGTGGGGGACCGTGAAGAAGACGTCCGGCTCGGCCGCGATCAGGGCATCCTTCTCCTCGAGGTCGGCCACCCGCACCCCCAGGACCTCACCGGCCGGGGCGTCGTCGCCGAGCGCGGCGAGGTCACCCTTGCGCAGCGGTCGCTCCCAGGCGAAACCCTTGTCCCGCACCCGCCAGTGCAGCGATCCCCACGACACCTTCTCCGTGGCCCCGGGCAGCGCGAGCGCGATCCGCCGGGCGTCCTCCAGGCTCGCCATCCGCCGACTGTGTCACAACGGGTGCCGCGTCAGCCCTCCGGCTTTGCCTCGGCCGCACCCGGCTGGGTAGGGTGACCGGGCGTCGCAGGGAGGCTCCGGCCTCTCGGCGCGTTGGAGGTGTCGCCTAGTCCGGTCTATGGCGCCCGCCTGCTAAGCGGGTTTGGGGCTTAAACCCCATCGCGAGTTCAAATCTCGCCACCTCCGCCGTCTTCCTCCCCGAGGGACCCGGCTCCGGCGCGGCCGTCAGGCCGTGTGCACGTACGGACGTCGGTCGATGTCCGGCTCGGCCCGGCGCAGCACCTCGCGCGTCGTCGGCGCGACCTCGCCGACGCCCAGGAAGAGGAACCGCGCGAGGTTGACCACGGGGTTGCCCTCGGTCCACTCGACGTAGATGTGCGGGCGCCGGCCGGTCACGTCACGCACGTGCAGCCCGAGGGCCGCCAGCGCGTTCGGCACGTTCGTGCCCTCCATCGTCAGCACCCGGTAGTGGCCGTGCATCACGTGGCCCTGCACGTCGAGCCGGCTCGCGAAGGCGGACGGGTCGGTGACGGTGATCTCGACGAAGATGATGTCGTCGGTCTCGGCGAGGCCGTAGTCGCGGACGGACTCGCGCCGCTTCTCCAGGTACTCGTTCGCGTCGCGCTCGTTCGGCTCGTTCGCCACCAGGCGGATGGTCCGCCGGGCGGCGTCGCGCACGAAGAGCTGGGCGGTCCGGTCCATCTCGACGTCGGTGACGCGCAGCTCGAAGGCCCGTCGGACCCGGCTGAGCACCGAGATCACCACGATCCCGAGGATGAAGAGCCCGGAGATGACGATGCCGTCGGGCTTCTCCACCACGTTGGCGACGAGGGCGTAGAGCAGCACCAGCGTCAGCACGGCGAAGCCGACCGTGGCCCAGCGGGCCCGCCGGCGTCGCGCGCTGACCGTCACCGCGAAGGCGCCGGAGAACATCATCACGAGGATCCCCGTCGCGTACGCCCCGGCCTGCGCGTTCACGTCGGCGTGGAAGGCGAGGGTCACGATGATCGACAGGACCGTGTAGACGATGACGACCGGCCGGACCGCCTTGCCCCACTCGGGCGCCATCCCGTACGCGGGCAGGTAGCGCGGCACGATGTTGATCAGGCCGGCCATGGCCGAGGCCCCGGCGAACCAGAGGATCAGCACGCTGCTCAGGTCGTAGACGCTGCCGAAGCCCTCGCCCAGGAGCTGGTGCGCCAGGTAGGCCAGGGCCCGCCCGTTCGCCTCGCCGCCCTCGGCGAAGGCCTCCGGCGGGATGATCACGGTCGTGATGAGGCTGGTGGCCACGAGGTAGACCGACATGATGCCGGCGGCGGTGGTCAGCAGGAGGCGCGTGTTCCGCACCCGGTTCCGCAGCTGCTCCTCCGGCGTCGCGCCGCCGGCCTTGATGAGCGGCATCATGCTGACGCCGGTCTCGAAGCCCGACAGGCCCAGCACGAGCAGCGGGAACGCGATGATCGCCGGGGTGATCAGGCCGCCCGGCCCGGCCCCCTGGAGCCTCAGCGCCTGCGTCCACCCGCTCAGCAGGCTCGGGTCGTGCACGACGTGCATCACGCCCACGACCACGATCACCGCGTTGAGGGCGAGGAAGACCCCGACGAGGGGGATCGCCACCACGACGGCCTCGTTGAAGCCGAGCAGGAAGACGAAGCCGAGGATCAGCAGCAGGATGACCGTGATCAGGACGTTCTTGCCGTGGAACGCGTCCGGCGTGTACGGGTTCTCGATGAGGTGGACGGACGCGTCGGCCGCCGACAGCGTGATCGTCACGAGCCACGACGTGACCACGAACCCGAGCAGCACCAGCACGAAGACCTTGCCCCGCCAGAAGGGCAAGAGCCGCTCGAGCATGGCCACCGAGCCCTGGCCGTGCGGGCTCTCGACGGCCACCCGGCGGTACATCGGCAGCATGCCCAGCAGGGTGAGGCCGACGATGAGCAGCGTGGCGATGGGGGACAGCGCGCCGGCCGCGAGGGCCGCGATGCCGGGCAGGTAGGACAGCGTCGAGAAGTAGTCGACGCCGGTCAGGCACATGACCTTCCACCAGGCCTGCGTGGAGTGCGGGTGCTCGTCGGAGGCGAGGGGTCCGGGCGGCTGCACCTGGTTGGCCATCAGCCACCGCTCGACACCCTGGCGGACGAGCGGGCCGAGCGGTGGCTCGGTCCCGTCGGACGCCTCCGTACGGCCGGAGGCCCGGGTCTCGCTCACGGGGTTCCTCCGCGCTGGGTCACGACCAGGTCCGCGACCGCGGACCCGCACGTGCCGAGCATACGAGCGGGACGGGCGGGTGCGCGGTTCAGTGCAGCTGGGGGACGATCAGCCAGAGCCCGAAGAGGACCAGCAGGCCCGAGAGCGCGAGGAGCGCGTAGCCACTGGCCAGGACCACGCCACCGCCGCCGTCCCGGTTTCGCTGGACCCGGGCGGCGGAGACCGCCCGGATGCCGAAGGAGAGCAGGACGGTGAAGAGCACCGCCATCCCGGTCGAGACGACGGCGACGATGCCCAGGGCGGCCCAGTCGATCTTCATCGTGCGCCTCAGACCCCGCTCTTGATCTTCTTCTTGCCCTTGGCCCGCGCCCGTGCGGAGCCGAGGCGGGGGTCCTGCGGGTACGTGCTCGGGGTCGCGCTGGCCAGCACCATGACCTCGCGGCTGTCGGTGACGTTCTGGCTGGTGACCTGGTTGCGGCGGGACACGAGCCAGATGACGACGCACACCGCGGCGAGCAGCACCAGGAGGACGGCCGAGCCGACGGCACCGGTCCCCGCCAGCAGCGCGGCCAGGCCGCCGATGACGGCCGCGCCCGGCAGGGTCAGCAGCCAGGCGACGACGAGCTTGCGCGCCAGCCCCCAGCGCACCTCGGCGCCCTCGCGGCCCACGCCGGAGCCGAGGATCGCGCCGGTGGCGACGTGGGTGGTCGAGAGGCCGAAGCCGAGGTGGGACGACGCGAGGATGGTGGCCGCCGTCGCCGCGCCGGAGGTGGCGCCCTGCGGGGTGTCGATGTCGACGATGCCCTTGCCCAGCGTCCGCATGATCCGCCAGCCGCCGGAGTAGGTGCCGAGCCCGATGGCCAGGCCCGCGGCCAGGATCACCCACAGGTGCGGTCCGCTGCCCGCGGTCTGGAATCCGGCGGCGATGAGCACGAGCGTGATCACGCCCATGGTCTTCTGCCCGTCCGACGTGCCGTGCGCCAGCGCGACCAGCGAGGCGGTGAAGGCCTGCGCGTACTTGAAGCCGGTGTTGGTCTGCCCGCTCGGCGAGCGGCGGGTGACGCGGTAGGCGATCTTGGTCGAGAGGGCCGCGGCGAGGCCGGCGACGAGCGGGGCGACCAGGGCCGGCAGCAGCACCTTGGAGACGACCACCCAGCCGTGCACCGAGGTGAGCCCGGCGCCCACGACGACCGCGCCGATCAAGCCGCCGAACAGCGCGTGCGAGGAGCTGGACGGAATTCCGAAGAGCCAGGTGATGAGGTTCCACACGATGGCGCCGACGAGGCCCGCGAGGACCATCGAGGGGTTCACGAGCTTCTCGTCGAAGAAGCCGCCGGAGATGGTCTTGGCGACCTCGGTGGAGAGGAAGGCGCCGACCACGTTGAGCACGGCGGCGATGATCACGGCGTTCCGGGCGGTGAGCGCACCGGTCGCGATCGGACCGGCCATCGAGTTCGCGCTGTCGTGGAAACCGTTGGTGAAGTCGAAGATCAACGCCACCACGACGACGGCGATCACGATGAACAGCAGCGACACGTCGCTCCTCGTGGGCAGGGGCTCGGCGAGGTGCAGCGACCACCTCGTCGAAGCGACCGCCGGTGCCGGAGGCCGTCAGATGAACGATAGGTGAACGCGGGGGGTTGTCAATGAGCGGGGCGTGTCGCGGACCGGGCGGCCGGAAGCCCCAAGATCATCTCCAGACCTGGCGGAACGCGCGGTAGCTCACGTCCGGCAGGGTCGCGTCGAAGAGCAGCGTGCCGTCCTCGGAGAACTCCGAGATCCGCTGGGCCGTGCCCCAGCCCACGAACAGGTTCCCGTTGTCCAGGCGCTGCGCGTTGCCCATCGCGTGCGCGCTGATCTTGGCCGGGTGGACCAGCCGGCGGACCAGCCGGGCCCTGCGCGCGGCCTCGTCGACCGCGAACCACAGCACCTGGCTCTCGTCGGTCACCGTGACCTCGCCGTCGCTGCCGTTGTCGAAGAGCCGGATGGTCCGCGGGTCCTCGAACTGCGCGTCGTGCTGCCAGGCGAACGTGGCCGAGGCGGGCAGGTCGAAGTCGCTCTTCTTGCCGCCGAGCCGCCACCGCACGGCCCCGGTCTGCAGGTCGACCTTGTAGAGCGCCCAGGTGTGCCGGGCGGAGATGATCACGTTCCCGTCGGGCGTCGGGGCGACCGAGTTGATGTGGAAGTAGTCGTACGGCTCGGTCGGGTCCTTCGGGACGCCGGCGTGGCTCTCGGTCAGCGCGACGTGGTCGAGGGACTCCCAGTGGTGGAGCACCTCCCCGGTCGCGAGGTCCACCTCCTCGAAGATCCCGTTCATGATCAACCCGTCCTTCGGGCCCTTCACGGGGCGCAGGTCGGCCTTGGTCCTCACGTAGCTGACGATGTACGCGGTGCCGCGCGGGGTGATGGAGAACTCGTGCTCGTCGGGGCTCACGTCGCCGTGCTTCTGCACCCGGGTGATCACGTTGTGGGCCACGTCCTCGATGACCGTCTGGCCGTCCGCGTACGCCGCGAGGCCCGTGGAGTGCGACTCCCACCAGGTGATGACCGGGCGGCCCTGGTAGGTCTGCAGCCGCATGTTCGCGTACGACTTCGCGCCGGCCGAGCTCCACAGGCTGTTGCCCGCGCCGTCGGCGATCAGCGTCGCCGCCGTCTCGCCCATGTCGGTGATGAAGATGTCGCCGGCCGCCTGGCCCGGCTGGTTCACCAGCGTGGTGAAGAGCGGGGGAGCGGCCGGCACGGCCGCCTTCGCCGCCACCTCCTGCACCTTGCGCCGCTCGTGGGTGCGCCCGACGGCGTAGCCGCCGACGCTGCCCGCCCCGGCGACCCCCACCACCCCCGCACCGGCCAGGGCCAGCGCGCGGCGCCGGGTGATCCTCGGGGCGTGGCGCTGCTGGTCGCCCGTGACGTCGTGCCTGTCGCTGGTCGTGCCCGTGTCGTCGTCGTTCATCTCGTCCACCCTCGGGGGCGCGTCTGTGCCGCGGCTGTGCCTGCGCCGTACGTTCCTCGTGTGGTCAACACGTACCCCGATCCGGCGCACCCCACCCCGACCGTCCGGGCGGTGGTCTACGACGCCGTCGGCGCCGTGCCCGAGGTCCGGCGGGTGCCGCCACCGGTCTGCCCGCCCGACGGCGTCGTCGTCGACGTGGCCGCGACCGGGGTCTGCCGCTCCGACTGGCACGCGTGGCGCGGGCACGACCCGGTGCCGCTGCCGCACACCCCGGGCCACGAGTGGGCCGGGGTCGTGGCCGAGGTCGGGCCGGACGTCCCCCACGGGGCGTTCGCGGTCGGCGACCGGGTGACCGCGCCGTTCGTCCTCGGCTGCGGGCGCTGCGCCTGGTGCCACGCCGGTGCCGCCCAGGTCTGCCCCGACCAGCAGCAGCCGGGCTTCACGTACGCCGGCTCGTTCGCCGAGCAGGTCGTCGTGCACGCGGCGGCGACCAACCTCGTACGCCTCCCCGACGCGGTCGACCTCGTCGCGGCCGCCGCGCTGGGCTGCCGGTTCGCCACCGCCTTCCGCGCGCTGACCGGGGTGGCCGACGTGCAGCCGGACGAGTGGGTCGCGGTCGTCGGCTGCGGCGGCGTCGGTCTGTCGGCCGTGATGATCGCGCACGCGCTCGGGGCCCGGGTCGTCGCCGTGGACGTCTCGGAGGCGGCTCGCGAGCGGGCGCTCGAGCTCGGCGCCGCGGTGGCGCTGCCCGCCGAGGGGGCGGCCGCGGCGATCCACGAGCTCACCGGGGAAGGGGCGCACGTCGGCCTCGACGCCCTCGGCTCGGCGGCCACCCTCGACGCCTCCGTCCGCAGCCTGCGGCGCCACGGCCGGCACGTCCAGGTCGGCCTCCTGCTCGGCGACCACGCCGGCTCGCCCGTCCCCTGGGACCTCGTCGTCGGCCGGGAGCTGCGGATGTCCGGGAGCCACGGCATGGCCGCCGTCGACTACCCGGCGATGCTCGCGATGGTGGCCGACGGCCGCCTCGACCCCGCCCGGCTCGTCGGTCGCGTGATCACGCTCGACGAGGCCGGCGCCGCCCTCGCCGCCATGGACGACCCTTCGTCCAGCCGGGGCGGGATGACCGTCGTCTCGCTCGGATGAGATCGCAGTTCGCATCTCCCCCGACGGCCCGCTAGACTCAACCCTCGTTGTCGGCGTGATCCGACAGGCACCCGTAGCTCAACGGATAGAGCATCTGACTACGGATCAGAAGGTTGGGAGTTCGAGTCTCTCCGGGTGCGCAGCACGACCCCTGGCCCGCATGGGCCGGCAGGGCGGTCCGTCCAGGACGATCGCCGCGGAGCTCGATCCGAGCTCCGCTTTTCTCTTGAACCGCGAGGACGCAGCCTGCGTGCCGGCCCGCGGGCACGCCCCCGCAGACCTCGCTCAAGGCGTTCCAGAGGATTCCTTGAGCAGTGGATGGTTGCTGTTTCAACCTTGCGGTGATGCTGAGACATCGTTGTCATCGGGCTGGGCCCGCCCTGAGGTGGCGGCGGCAATGTTCTTCTCACCAGCCCAGAGAGGCCGGGGAGCAAGCGGGGGCTGGCTCGAACGACACCCAGAGCCACGCACAAGGAGCCCCCCGATGACCGCCACCGCCGCCGCCCGCACCGCCCGCCCGTCGCGCAAGGTCGCCACGATCGTCTCGCTGGTCGCCGTCCCCGTCGCCCTCGCCGCCTCCGGCCTCGTCGTCGCGCAGTC
>NZ_BAAAYR010000003.1:0-92724 GCF_039536445.1 Microlunatus spumicola
AAGACCGAGACCACGAACGACACCCAGGGCGGCACCGCCGCCATCGGCTTCACCTGGGAGGCCCAGAACAGCTGATCCGGTCAGCGTGCGCGTCGGGGGACGCGCCGACCGGGACGATCCCGGACCGCTGCCTGTCGGGGGACAGCGGGACGACGGCAGGACCGCACCGCGAGGTGCGGGCAGGGAAGGCGTGCGACCAGGGGGATCGGGCGCCGTACGAGGGGCCCGCGCACGGCGAGAAGATCCGCCGCGCGCGGGCCCTCGTGCGTCGTAGCGTGT
Organism: Microlunatus spumicola; assembly: GCF_039536445.1. NCBI lineage: Bacteria > Bacillati > Actinomycetota > Actinomycetes > Propionibacteriales > Propionibacteriaceae > Microlunatus > Microlunatus spumicola. Next base: position 280 of record NZ_BAAAYR010000003.1, read on the forward strand.
GGCTCCCGCCGCCGACGCCGAAGGACCGCCCGTGCCCCGTCACCCCATCGACCCCGAGTCGCTGGGCCCGCTCGAGGCGGACCTCGCGGTCCTGCCCGGCGGCCTCGGTTCCATCCCCGACATCGTCGAGCGGCGGGCACGGGCGAAGACGCTGCCGGGGGCGGCCGAGGTGGTCGATGACCCGCGCGTGACCAAGGAGGACCGGACCGTCCCGGGTCCTTCCGGGGAGCCCGACGTCCGCGTGCGGATCTACCGGCCGGTGGCCGCGTCGGGCGCGCTGCCGGGCGTCTACGTCATCCACGGCGGCGGGATGATCATGGGCGAGGTCGACGGCGAGGACCCGGTCGCGACGATGCTCTGCGTCGAGCTGACGGCCGTCGTCGTGTCGGTGGAGTACCGGCTGGCGCCCGAGCACCCGTACCCGGCCGGCCCGGAGGACTGCTACGCCGGCCTGGTCTGGACGGCCGCCCACGCCGACGAGCTGGGCATCGACCCCGCCCGGCTCGCCGTCTACGGCGGGAGCGCCGGGGGCGGGCTGGCGATCGCCACCGCGCTGATGGCCCGTGACCGCAGCGGGCCCGGGCTCCGCCTCCTGATGGCGCTCTACCCGATGGTCGACGACCGCAACGAGACGCCGTCCAGCCGGGACGTCACCGACGTCGGCGCCTGGGACCGCAGCACGAACGTCGAGGCCTGGGGCTGGTACCTCGGCGGCCGCGAGGCCGACGCGTACGCCGCGCCCTCCCGTGCGACCGACCTCGGCGGGCTGCCGCCGACCTACATCGACGTCGGCACGGTCGACCTCTTCCTCGACGAGGACGTCGAGCTCGCCCAGCGGCTGCTGCAGGCCGGGGTGCCGACCGAGCTGCACGTGCTGCCGGGCAGCTACCACGCCTCCGAGCGGCGCGCGCCCGAGGCGGCGCTCAGCCGGCGGATCTGGGCGCTCCGGGTGGGCGCCCTGCGGCGGGCGCTGGCCTAGGAGCCCGGGAAGAACGTCCGCACGAGGATGCCGGTGGCGTCCTCGACGAGGGCGGCGCCCTGGTCGGCGCTGATCCGGCGCGACCCGACGAGGCTGGCGGTGCCCTGGACCGCGGCGGCGAAGAGGAGCCCGAAGCGCCGGCGGTCGTGGGCGCTCATCGGCTGATCGGGGCGGTGCTGGTCGAGCAGCTCGTCGAACGTCGCGAACAGCCCCTCCGCCGCGCGCTCGACGGCCTCGTCCGCGTGGTCGGTCTTGGCCGCGAACATCAGCTCCATCAGTGCGGCGTCCCGGACGGCGAAGTCCACGTACGCCCGGGCCACCCGCTGCACCGCCGCCTCGAAGGTGCCGCCGCCCGCCCGGTCGGGGTCGACCGCGCCCACCTCCCGCAGGCGTACGCCCAGCCGCTCGAACCCGCGGACGGCCAGCGCGTCCAGCAGCGACTGCCGGTCGACGAAGTGGCTGCGGGGTGCACCGTGGCTGACCCCCGCGCGTCGGGCGAGGTCGCGGAGGGAGACCCCGTCGGCGCCGTCCTCCCGGAGCACCGCCTCGGCGTGGTCGAGCAGCTCCGCACGGAGGTTGCCGTGGTGGAACGGGCGCTCGACCATGAGGGCAGCGTACGCCGATCTAGGCATTGACTAGTAAGTAGTCACCGTCTACTTTGGGTTCATGACGTTCTCGTGGAACCCGCCCGACCTGCACGACCGGACCTTCGTCGTCACCGGCGCGACCAGCGGCATCGGCCGCGCGACCGCCACCGCTCTCGCCCGTGCCGGTGCCGGTGCCCGGGTGGTCCTCGCCGTGCGCGACGTCGACAAGGGGGCGCGCGTCGCGGCCGAGATCCCGGGCGAGACCGAGGTGCGTCCGCTCGACCTCGCCGACCTGTCGTCGGTCCGGGCGTTCGCCGAGGGGTGGGACGGCCCGATCGACGTGCTGGTCAACAACGCGGGCGTCTCGGTGCCGGACCTGCGTCGCAGCGTGGACGGCTTCGAGCTCCAGCTGGCGACGAACCACCTCGGCCCCTTCGCCCTGACGAACCTGCTCCTGCCGCACATCACCGACCGGGTCGTGACGCTCGCGTCGCAGGCCGAGCGCGCCGCACGCCTCGACCTCGACGACCTCGAACGGCAGCGCACGCCGTACAAGGAGTTCCGGACGTACGCCGGGACCAAGCAGGCCAACCTGCTCTTCAGCGCGGAGCTGCAGCGCCGGCTGCACGCCGTCGGCTCGCCGGTGCGGACCGCGGCCGCGCACCCCGGGTTCGTGGCGACCGGCATGTCGCAGGGTTCCGGCGGGCTGGGTGGGCTGATGACCCGGCTGCTGGCGCAGAGCCCGGAGGACGGCGCGCTGCCCGTGCTCTACGCCGCGACGGCGGACCTGCCCGGCGACAGCTTCACCGGGCCCGAGCACCTGATGCACATGCGGGGCGGGGCGGAGCTGATCAACCGGTCGGCGACGGCCAAGGACCCGGACCTGGCGCGCCGGCTGTGGGACCTGTCCGAGCGGCTGACCGGGGTGACGTTCCTCGCGCTCAGACCTTGAGCGCCCTGAGGTAGTCGAAGCCGGTCCGCGCGGTCTGGATCGCCTGCTCCGTCGTCCGGGGAGCCACGCCGGCGTCGTCGCGCTCGACGATGTACTCCTCGGCCCGGTGGGCGCGGAAGATGCGGCGGAAGTCGATCAGGCCCTCGCCCAGGTCGGCGAACGAGCCGGCCTGGTCCAGGTCCTTGACGTGGTACTGCCGGACCCGGCGGCCGAGGCGCTTGACCAGGTCGACCGGGTCCCGGGCGCCGCGCGTGACCCAGAAGAGGTCCATCTCGAGGTGGACGTAGCGCGGGTCGGTCTCCTCGACCAGCACGTCGTAGCCCGTGGTGCCGGGCTCGTCGAGCAGGGAGAAGAACTCCCAGTTGTGGTTGTGGTAGCCGAGGCGCACGCCCGCCTTCTTCGCCATCCGGCCCGCCCGGTTGAGGTCGCGCGCGAAGGCCGTCCAGGTCGCGCGGTCGCGGACGACGGCGCCGGTGGCGAAGTTGATGCCGAACACCGGGTTCACGATGTAGCGGGACCCGAGGACCTTCGCGTCCCGCAGGCTCGCGGCCCAGGTGTCCGCGTCGAACGGCTGGGGGATCGCCACGTGGCCGGACGTGGCGGTGATGCCGACCGCGTCGAGCGCGGCCTTGAACTCGGTCACGCTCCGTCCTACGAAGCCGGCGTGCTCCACCCGGCGGTAGCCGATGTCGGCGAGGCTCTCGAGGGTCCCCGAGAGGTCCTCCTCGAGCTGGTTGCGCAGCGTGTAGAGCTGGATGCTGATGCGGCTCGACGGCAGGTGGTGCGGCTTCGCGGCCGCGGGGCCGGCGGCCGACGCGACCGCGGCGGTTCCTCCGCTCAGCCCCAGCGCGGCGGCTCCGACGGCGGCGCCGCGCAGGACGCCCCTCCGGCTGATGTCGTGGCTGTGGCCCTCCGGCCGACCTGCTCCGAGATCGAGGTCCCGGGCCTGCTCGTCACCGATGCACATGCTGATCCTCACTGATCAGGTCCTGGTCGAGGTCCAGGAGTGAGCCGGAACCTACGAGCCCACCAGAGAGGTGTCAAGGGTCGGCCGCACCTGCGGCCCGGGTCAGCGGCGGCGGCGGGTCACCCGGCGAACGAGCTGACGCGCGACGATCAGGACCCGTTCGCGACGCGTCCGGGTCAGGGCCATGCCCGGCTGGACCACGAGCGGCGGGAGCGCCACCTCGAAGAGGCGGGGTCCGCGCAGCGAGCGGAGGGCGAGCGGCACGGACGCCACCCGGATGAGGCGGCTGCCCGTCGCGGGCACCTGCCACCAGGGGGCGCGGACGCCGTGACCGACGTGCAGGAGCGGGCCGGACGGGCCGGTGAGGTGGACCGTGAGGCCCTGGTCGTCGAGGCTCTGCGCGACCGGGCGCACCACCGGACGGGTGCCCTTGCCGGCCAGCGAGGGCGTTCGGGAGAACGCGACGACGACGTCCGAGCCGTCGGCCCGCACGGTGCCCGTGGTGGGGGCGGCGTGCGGGCCGGGGCCGGAAGCGTCGGTCGTGACCTGGAACGTCAGGTCGGCGACGATCTTCATGCGTGCAGCGAGCTGATGGTCAGTGCTCGTTGTCGCTGGTGGTGATCTGCAGCGTGCCGTCGAGCTTCCACGTCGCACGCGGCGCGTCGGCGCCGGTGTCGCGGGGGACCTCGACGGTCATGTCGATCAGCTTGTAGTTGATGACGGCGCCACGCCCGGTCAGGTAGCTCCACATCTCCTTGCCCAGCTGGGTCCAGGACTGCGGCTCGGTGGCCTGGCTCTCGACGGTGGGGTCGCTCATGGTGTCTCCTCGTGGTTGGGCTCGTCCGTGCTTCGGTCGGGGACGTCCTCCGCGGTTGCACCCCGCCAGCAGGTGAGACGCAAAGGGTGGGAGCCCGCACCCCGGTCTGCGACGAATGAGCCCCGGCGAGCCCCTCTGCCCCTAGGGTTTGCCGCGTCCGTCCCCCCAGCCACGAGGTGCTCCCGCATGTCCGACCCGAACGCCCAGCCGCCGGAGCAGCCCTACGGCCAGCAGCCGCAGCAGCCCTACGGCCAGCAGCCCTACGGCCAGCAGCCCCAGCAGCCGTACGGGCAGCAGCCCCAGCAGCCGTACGGGCAGCAGCCGTACGGCCAGCAGCCCTACGAGCAGCAGGGTCAGCCGTACGGGCAGGTCCAGCAGCCCTACGGGCAGCAGCCCTACGGCCAGGTGGGCGAGGTGCCGCTGTCGCAGCCGCTCTACGGCGCGAACATCGGGCAGGCGGTGCGCCGCTTCTGGAAGAAGTACGCCACGTTCACCGGCCGGGCCAGCCGCGCCGAGTTCTGGTGGTGGTTCCTGGTCAGCTACCTGATCTCGTTCGTCCTCAGCATCGTCGGTCAGGCGATCGCGGGACCGCAGCCGCAGCCGCCGGTCGCGGCGACCACCCAGGAGGAGCTGACCCAGTACTTCGGGATCCTCGTCGGCTGGACGTTGAAGGCCTCGATCCTCTCCGGCATCTGGGGGCTCGCGACCCTGGTCGGGCAGATCTCGCTGTCGACCCGACGGCTGCACGACACCAACCGCTCGGGCTGGTGGTACCTGATCGGCCTCGTCCCGGTCGTCGGCGCGATCGTCCTCATCGTCTTCTGGGCCTCCGCCCCGAAGCCCGAGGGCCAGCGCTACGACCGCTGAGGTCGTCCACGGCGATCCTGCTGCTGTCGCGGCTCCAGAGCAGGCCGTAGCCGACCTTGGCGAGCAGGTCGACCACGGTGATCCACCCGGTCTCCGTGGTCGACCCGACGACGCCGAGGCCGTGCGGCCCCAGGCCGACGACGACGGGGTAGACGCACCACAGGACGACCAGGACGAGGGTGTTGCGCCGGTACGCGTCGCGCCTGTGCCGGTCGCGGCGTCGGGCCTCGCGGCGTAGCGGGCCGAGCAGGGTCGCGAGGACGGCGAGGAACGCACCCGTGCTGACGAGGAACCAGGGCAGCCGGCGGGCCGGGTCCTCCGACAGCGCGGAGAAGAGCCCGGTGACCACCATCAGGACGTCCGCGCCGAGCAGGGCCGCGACGAGGGCGGGCCGCCGGTGCGCCCCGTGCAGGGCCGACATCGCCAGCCCGAGCAGGAGCAGCGGGGTCGTGACGCTCCAGTCGACGTAGCGGGCCCACCACAGGGTGCTCCCACCGCGCTCGGACCCGCCCTGCCCGAAGGCCATGGCCAGGTAGGAGCAGGCGGCGACGACGGTCACCAGGACGTGGACGACCTTGTGCGCCTCCTCGTCGCCGGTGCGGCTCTTCGAGACCAGGAAGAGCAGCACCGCGCCGAGGGCCATGCCGGTGGTGCCGGTCCAGAACCACGCGGTCTCGGTCATGGGGTGTGTGGTTCCCCGGTCTGCCGGTGCCGAAACCACCCGGGCGGTCGCGTCCGGACCTACCGGCATGATGGGCCCCATGAACGACGACGAGATCCTGGCCAAGATCCACGACCTGGTGGCGCAGGAGCGGGACGCGACCAACCACGGCGACCCCGAGCGGCGCCGCCGCGTCGAGATCGCGCTCGACCAGGCCTGGGACCTGCTGCGCCAGCGCGACGGCCTGCGCGACGCCGGCAAGAACCCGGACGAGGCCCAGGAGCGTCCCGCCGACGAGGTCGAGGGCTACCTGCAGTAGCGCCGGACCCACCCCGATGCCCCTCGACGTCGCGACCCTGCGCGCCTCCTTCCCCGCCCTCGCCGGCCCGACCGCCTACTTCGACGGTCCCGGCGGCACCCAGACCCCGACGGTGGTGGGGGAGGCGATCGCGCGCACCCTCACCGGACCGCTCTCCAACCGCGGCACGGGCTCGGCGTCCCAGCGCAACGCCGACGCCGTCGTCCGGGCCTTCCGCGCCGCGTACGCCGACCTCCTCGGCGCCGTGCCGGGCGGGGTCGTGCACGGGCGTAGCGCGACCCAGCTGACGTACGACTTCTCCCGGGCGCTCGCTCGGACCTGGTCCGCCGGGGACAACGTCGTGGTCTCCCGGCTCGACCACGACGCGAACGTGCGCCCGTGGGTGCAGGCCGCCGAACGCCAGGGCGTCGAGGTCCGCTGGCTCGAGATCGACCCGGGGAGCGCCGAGCTGGACCTCGGTCCGCTCGACAGCACGGTGGATGGGCGCACCCGGGTCGTCGCCGTCGCCGGTGCCTCCAACCTGCTCGGCACGATCCCGCCGCTCCGGCGGATCGCGGACCGCGCGCACGCCGTCGGGGCTCTTCTCTACGTCGACGCCGTGCACCTCACGGCCCACCGGCTGCCCGACCTGGCCGCGCTGGGCGCCGACCTGCTCGTCTGCTCGCCCTACAAGTTCTTCGGGCCGCACTGCGGCGTCCTGGTCGCCGACCCCGCGCTGCTCGAGACGCTCCACCCCGACAAGCTCCTGCCGTCGACCGAGGCCGTCCCGGAACGTTTCGAGCTCGGCACGCTCCCGTACGAGGTCCTCGCCGGGGCGACGGCGGCGGTGGACTTCCTCGCCGACCTGCCCGGGGCGGACGGTTCCGACGGTGCGGCCGCCGGCACGCGTCGCGAGCGGCTCGAACGGTCCCACGCGGCGATCGCCGCGCACGAGGCCGAGCTCCGCGGCCGCCTGGAGGCGGGGCTCGCGGAGCTCGGCGACCGGGTCGTCGTGCACTCCCGTGCGGCGGACCGCACGCCGACGCTCTTTCTGACCTTCCCGGGCCGGCGCAGCGCGGACGTCTCCCAGGGCCTGCTCGAGCGCGACGTGCTCGCGCCCGCCGGGTCCTTCTACGCGATCGAGCCCTTCCGCGCGCTCGGGCTCGAGGACGAGGGCGGGGTCCGGGTCGGTCTCGCCGCCTACACCGAGACGGCCGAGGTCGACCGGCTGCTCGACGGGCTCTCCGCGCTGCTCTGAGCCCCGGTCGCCGGGCTCGTCGCGGACCGGCGGGCGACCACGACGCTGTCGTCCATCGAGCCGTGCTCGCCGTCGGGACCGACGACCGGGCGCGGGGCGACCGCCAGGCGGACGACCTCCCAGCCCTCGTCGAGGTCCAGACCGGCCCAGACCGCCTCGGGGGAGGGCAGGTCGCCCGGTCCGTGACGGTGGCCCTTGCCGTGGCCGCCACCGTGCCCGTCCTGCTGCTCGGCCTGGTCGAGGTCCGACCACGACCACGGCGGCAGGGACGCGTGACCGACGACCAGCAGGGTGCCGCCGGGGGCCACGGCGGTGGCCGCGCGGCGCAGCACCTCGTCACGGGGGAGCCCGTCCGGGGCGTGCAGGTAGTGCGTGGTGACCAGGTCGAACGTGCCGGTGGGGAAGGTCAGCGCCAGGTCGTGCCGCTCGAACGTCGCCCGCGCGGCCACGCCGGCCTGCTCGGCGGCGGCGCGCGCCCGCTCGACGGCCGCGCCGGACACGTCGATGCCGACGACCCGCCACCCCTGGCCGGCCAGCCAGACCGCGTCGTCGCCGTACCCGCTGCCCAGGTCGAGCGCCGTGCCCGCCTCGAGCGTGCCGGCGACCTCGACCAGCGTGGGGTTCGCCTCGCGCGGGTGCATGCGCCCCTCGCGGTACCGCTCGTCCCAGAACTCCTCGGTCCGGCGCCGACGGGCGACGGCCTCGGTGGTCTCCTCCTCGATCAGGTGCGCGTTCACCAGCGCGCCGGTCATGAGCCCGGCCGCGGCCGAGGTCGAGACCTGGGCCTGGATGGTCGCCACGTTCCCGGCGGCGTAGAGCCCGGGGACCGACGTGGCGCCGGTCGGCTCGGCGACGGCGTACGCGCCGAAGACGAAGTCACCCATGGCGAAGTCGGCGACCTCGACGCCCAGGTCGCTCAGCAGGGCCGAGTGGGCGACGGCGGGAGCCGCGATCGCCAGGTTCCGCAGGGGGACGACGGCGCCGGACGCCAGGCGGACGCCCGAGAGCGCGTCGTCCCTGGTCAGCACCTCGACGACCTCGCCGTCGACGAAGTGGATCCCGCGGGCCTCGAGGCGCTCGCGGTCCTCGTCGCCGAGGGTCGGGCCGGTATGGGTCAGCACGGTGACGTCGTCGCTCAGCTGACGGAACAGCAGCGCCTGGTGCGCGGTCATCGGGGTGGTCGACAGGATGCCGATCGCGGTGCCGCGGGCCTCGTAGCCGTGGCAGTAGGGGCAGTGCAGCACGTCGCGGCCCCACCGCTCGGCCAGGCCGGGGATCGCCGGGAGCTCGTCGGTGAGGCCGGTGGCCACGACGACGCGGCGCGCCTCCACCTGGCGCCCGTCCGCCAGCTCGGCCCGGAACCACGGCTGCGACGGCTCCTGCCCCAGCCGCTCGAGCCGGGTCACCTCGCCGGTCTCGACGCGGCCGCCGTACGAGGTCAGCGTGTCCCGGCCGTCGGCCAGCAGCTCGGCGGGGGAGACGTTCTCGCGGCCGAGGTAGTTGTGGATCCCGGCCGCCGTCGCGTTGCGCGGGCGCCCGGCGTCGACGACGAGGACCGAGCGCAGCGAGCGCGCCAGCGCCACCGCCGCGGCGAGGCCGGCGGGACCGCCGCCGACGACGAGGACGTCGTACGCGGCGGGGTGCGAGCGGTCGGGGGAGGGTTCCGTGGTCATGGGTCGATCGTGACGACCGTTCGCTGACTTGACAAGTGGTGTTGCCGGAACGGCAAACTGACGGCATGGTGCACCAGCACGGCGGACCGGCCGTCGACCGCGAGCCCGACGACCGCGAGCCCGACGACCTCGGCCCCGTCCTCGACGCCGTCGGACCGCGGCTCCGGGAGCTCCGCCTCGAGCGGGGGACGACGCTGGCGCAGCTGTCGGAGACCACCGGCATCTCGGTGAGCACGCTGTCCCGGCTCGAGTCGGGCGGGCGCAAGCCGACGCTGGAGCTCCTCCTGCCCCTGGCCCGTGCGCACCAGGTCGCGCTCGACGAGCTCGTCGACGCGCCGGACACCGGGGACCCGCGCGTGCGGCCCAAGGCGATCCACCAGTTCGGGATGACGCTGCTGCCGCTCACGCGACGCAACGAGGGGCTGCAGGCCTACAAGATGATCATGCCGCCCAACCCGCCCGAGCGGACGATGGAGCAGCGGACGCACGAGGGCTACGAGTGGCTCTACGTGCTCTCCGGGCGGATCCGGCTGCTGCTCGGCCCCCACGACCTCGTGCTCGAGGCGGGCGAGGTGGCCGAGTTCGACACGCGTACGCCGCACTGGTTCGGCAACCCGGGCCCGGGCGAGGCCGAGCTCCTCTCCCTCCTCGGCCCCCAGGGCGAACGCATGCACGTCCGGGCCCGGCCGAAGCAGGCCTGAGGACTCGGAAGAACGGTCGACACTCGGCGCCCGACGGACAACATCGCAGGGCTCCTTCTGTCAGTGGGCTGAGGCAGAATCGTACGTATGTTCGATCCGACGGTGGAGGTGGCGACCCCCGCTCAGCTCGCTGAGCGCATCGCCATGACGCACGCCGCCGTGCGGGAGTCCGAGTGCGAGGAGCTCGTGCTCGCGGCGGCCTGGGCCGACGCGCACTACCTCGACACCGGTGCGGACGACTACCGGCCGCTGGTCCAGCGGGCCCGTGCCTGGGGCGGCGACGGCTGCCCGCAGGTCGCCGAGCACTGCGCGCACGAGCTCGGGGCGCTGCGCGGCACCGGTGCGGTCGCGGCCCGGATGCTGATCGCCGACGCGCTCGACCTGCGTCACCGCCTGCCCCGGCTGTGGGTGCTGGTCCGCACCGGTGCGGTGCGGGCGTGGCAGGCCCGCGCGGTCGCCCAGGCGACGCACGACCTGTCCTGGGAGGCGTGCGCGGAGGTCGACCAGACGGTGAGCGGGTTCCTGCCGATGCTGGCGTGGCCGCGGTTCCGGCGGCTGCTGACGGCGGCCGTCCTGGAGGCCGACCCGGAGCAGCGCCGCGCCCGTGAGGAGGCGGCCCGCACCGAATGCGGCGTCTGGTCCTACGAGGGCGAGCACGGCCTGCGCACGCTCGTGGCTAGGGCGGCCTCCGGGGACGTGCGCTGGTTCGTCGCGGCGGTCGACCGGCTCGCGGAGATCCTCCGGCTCGACGGCGACCTCGAGCCGGTCGACGCCCGCCGCGCGAAGGCGATCGGCGTCCTCGCCCAGCCCGCCCTCGCACTCGAGCTGCTGGCGAGGCACGCGTGCGACGCCGACCCGTCAGGCCACGAGGAGCCGGTGGGCGACGAGCCCGCGGGCGACCAGGACGACGAACGACGTGACCCGTCCCTCGACGTCGGACTCCCGGCCGGTTTGTCGGCGGCCCAGCTGCGGCGGGCACGTCCGCGGGTCGTGCTGCACCTGCACCTGACGGACTCCGCGCTGCGCTCCGGCGACGGGCTGGTCCGACCCGAGCACGGCGACCCGCTCACCCTCGACCAGGTCCGTGAGTGGCTGGCCGGCACGGGCTGCGCGGTCACCGTCCGCCCGGTCGTCGACCCCGTCGCGACCGCGCCGGTGGACGCGTACGAGATCCCCTACCGGCTGCGCGACGCCCTGTTCCTGCGCGACCCGGTGGACGTCTTCCCTTTCGGGCAGGCCACGAGCCGCACCCTCGACCTGGACCACACCGTGCCGTACGTCCCGCTCGACCGCGGGGGACCGCCGGGCCAGACCGGGCTCCACAACCTCGGGCCCCTGACGCGGAGCCACCACCGCGCGGTCACGTTCGGCGGCTGGCGACGCCGACAACCCGATCCCGGGACCTACCTGTTCAGGTCACCGAACGGGCAGGTGTTCCTGACGACGAACCAGGGCACCCTCCGCCTGGGCGGCAGCGCGTTCACGCACGCCCTGTGGGCGCTGTGCCCCACCGCGGGGGTGCCGACCGGGCCGGTGGTGAAGGCGGCGTGACCGAGCGGTCCGGGGCGAGGGGTCAGGCGCCCGTGCCCGAGGGGGAGCGGAACGCCAGCTCGGCGGCGTCGAGGTACTCCTCGCCGCTCATCCAGCCGAAGAGGGCGCTGTTGAGCAGGTAGCCCTGGCACATGATCACGCAGAGCTGCGCCGTACGGGTGCCGAGCTCGGGGTCGGCGTCGGGCTGCGCGGCGGCCCAGGGCTCGAGGGCGCGGCCGAATGCGTCGCGGAGCTTGTCGGCCTTCTGCCGGAACACGTCGTGCAGGTAGGGGTCGACGGTCGCCTCGCCCCAGAACTGCAGGAGGACCGAGAGGTCCTTCGGCGCACGGCGGAGGCTCATGAAGAGACGGAGCACCTCGACCGGGGTCCGCACCGCGCCGTCAGCCACCGCGTTGTCTAGCCCGCCTATGCGACGATGGAGGAGCTGGTCCGCGATGTAGCGGGCGAGGTCGGCCTTGTTCTCGAAGTTGCCGTAGATGGCACCCGCCGACAACCCGCACTCGGCGACGATCTCGGCGATCGAGGTGTCGGACCCTTTCCTGGCCAGGACCTGGAGCGCAGCCTCGGCGATCTGCTCGCGTCGGGCAGCGCGATGTGCATCACTCACGCGGGGCATGGCAAAAAGAATAACCGTTCGGTATTGTTCCGGAGGTTTCGCCTTCTCGAGGAGTCTTGTGTCTTCCCTCCCCTCCCGCTTCCGCACCATCGGCGCGGGCACCGTCGTCCTGGGTCTGACCTGGGCGCTCACCTCCTGCTCGGGCAGCCAGCCCGCCGCCCCCACCTTCGACACCGTCACCCGCGGCGACCTCTCGACCGGGGTCACGGCGAGCGGCGCGCTCGCCGCGAAGACCAGCGAGCAGCTGGGGTTCGCGGCCAGCGGCAAGCTCACCTCGGTCGACGTCAAGGTCGGTCAGAAGGTGCAGGCGGGCGACGTGCTCGCCACCATCGACTCCAAGGCCGCGAAGGCCGCGCTGCGGCAGGCCGAGGCCAACGTGGACGCCCAGGCCGCCGTCCTGGCCGGCAGCTCGGACAACCCGGCCGTGCAGAACGCGGCGGAGTCGCTCGCTCGTGCGCGGCACGTGGTCCTCGAGACCGAGCAGCAGGGCGCCGCCTCCTCGCGCGCCGACGCGAAGGCGGTCTCCCGCGCGAAGAAGCAGAAGAGCACGGACGAGGACGCGAAGGACGACGCCGAGGACGCGGTCGACGACGCGAAGGACGCGTGCGACGACGCGCAGTCCACGGCGCGCAAGGCCGCCGCTGCCGCCCAGGCCGCAGCGGCCGACCCGTCGAACCCGTCGGCCGCGACCGTCGCCGCTGCCGCCGCCTCGTCGGCCGCCACGTCAGCATCGTCCGCGTGTGGCGGGGTCGGCAGCGCGGAGGCCGCCGTGACGGCGGCCAAGCAGCGCCTCGCCGCCGACGAGACGGCGATCGTCGCGGCCGAGGAGCGCAAGCGGGTCGACGACGCCGCGCTCGACGTCTCCGAGGCCAACGCCAACCAGGGCGTCGCCACCGCGCAGGGCGTCTACAACTCCGCGGTCGCGGCCCGCCCGCACACGCTCGACCAGCAGCAGGCCCTGGTCGACGCCGCCCAGGCCCAGGCCGACACGGCCCAGAAGGTCGTCGACGACACCACGCTCCGGGCCCCGGTCGCCGGAACCGTCTCGGCGGTCAACGGCAACAAGGGCGAGTACGTCTCGGCCAGCACCGGGACCAGCGCGCTCGCGCCGGGCAGCAAGGCCGCGATCCCCGGGGCCTCCGGCGCCGGTGCGGCCTCCGCCGGTGGTGCCGCGTCGCCGACCCGCCCGGGAGGCACGCAGCTGATCGTGCTGTCCGGGCTGGACCAGCTCCAGGTCGTGCTCCCCTTCGAGGAGTCGGACGCGGCGCTGATCAAGACTGGCCAGTCCGTGGACGTGCAGCTGGACGCGGTCCCCGACCTCGACGCCAAGGGCACCGTCGTCTCCGTCTCCCCGACGGCCACCCCGATCGCGGGAGTCGTCAGCTACTACGCCACGGTCAACCTCGACACCCGGGACCCGCGGGAGCGGGACGGGCAGACCGCCCGCGCCACCGTGCACACCGCGGAGCGCACCAGCGTGCTGACGGTGCCGAACGCGGCCGTCCACCAGCAGGGCGACGCCAGCACGGTCGTCGTCTACGAGCCCAGCGGCGACCAGCGCACGGTCAGCTTCGAGGCCGGCCTCGTCGGTCCCGACCGCACCGAGGTCGTCTCCGGGCTGAACGAGGGCGACCGCGTCGTGGTCCCGACCCACCCGTGAACCCCGCCCTGCGTCTGCATAGGACAACTACGATGAACACCAGTGAGCGCGGCTCGGTCGCGGCTCGACACGGACAGGACGCACATGTCTGACACGGCGACCACCACGGCCACCGACGACAACGTCGGCGCGACCGACGCACCCGGCACGCAGTCGGCCGCGGACGCCCCGGCCGAGGAGGCCGCACCCAAGAAGAAGATGTCGCGCAAGGGCCGGATCCGGCTGTTCGTGATCCTGGGTCTCGCGATCCTCGTCGGCATCGCCTTCCTCGTGCGCTACGTCGTCGACACCTCGAACTACGTCACCACGGACAACTCCCAGGTCGACGGCAACCAGATCTCGATCAACGCCCCGACGTCGGGCACCCTGCTCGACTGGCGCGGCCAGGTCGGCGCGTCCCTGCGGGAGAACGCCTCGGTCGGGCGGATCGAGATGCAGGGCGGCTACGTCCAGCCCCAGATGGTCATCCGCGCCCCCGCCGACGGGACCGTCGCGGTCGACAACGGCGTGCCCGGCACGTTCGTCACGCAGGGCACACAGCTGGCGATCGCGTACGACGAGCAGGGCGTGTTCGTCACCGCCCGCGTCGACGAGACCGACGTGGACCAGGTCCGGGTCGGTGCGCCGGTGAAGCTCTCGGTCGACGCCTTCCCCGACGCCGACCTCACCGGTCACGTCGCGGAGATCCAGACGGGCTCGGCGGGCGTGTTCTCCGCCTTCCCGCAGTCCAACTCCTCGGGCAACTTCCAGAAGGTCACCCAGGTCATCCCCGTGCGGATCACCTTCGACGACACCAAGGGCCTCGCCCTGGCGCCGGGCATGAACGTCACCGCCAAGATCCACCGGCCCTAGGACAGACGCATGAGCACCGACACGGCCCCCGCCGTCTCCGCGGTCGACCTCGAGGAGCGCCCGGTCGCCCGGACCGCTCCGCCGGCGGCGCGCCCGCCGGCCCCGCCGCGTCCGCAGACGGCCAAGGAGGCCGCCCCGCGCGACGCCCGTGGTCGTGAGCAGTGGGTCGTGCCGGTGCTGGTGCTCGTGGCCGGCATGTTCATGTCGGTCCTCGACACGAGCATCGTCAACGTGGCCATCTCGGCCATCCAGACCGACTTCGGCGGCAGCACCGCGGACGTCGCCTGGATCTCGACGGCGTACAGCCTGGTGCTCGGCGTCGTCGTGCCGGCGAGCGCGTGGCTCGGCGACCGCTTCGGGATCGCCCGGGTCTACACGATCTCGCTCGCGGCGTTCGCCCTCAGCTCCGCGCTCTGCGGCCTGGCCTGGAACCTCGACAGCCTCATCGCGTTCCGCGTCATCCAGGCGATCCCCGGCGGCCTGCTGCCGGCGGTCAGCCTGACGATGGTCTACCGGATCGTCCCGCCGGCCCGCATCGGTGCCGCCATGGGCATGTACGGCCTCGGCATCGTCTTCGCGCCGGCCCTCGGTCCGGCGCTCGGTGGTTACCTCGTCGAGTACGTGAACTGGCGTCTCGTCTTCTACATCAACATCCCGGTCGGCGTCCTCGGCGTGGCGGCGGCGATCATCCTGCTGCCCAAGTTCGCGCCCGCGGTGACGCGAAGGTTCGACGTGTTCGGCTTCCTCACCATCGCCACCGGTCTCGTGTCGCTGCTCCTCGCCTTCTCGGAGGGTCCGTCGTGGGGCTGGACGGGCTACCGCGTGCTCGGGCTGATCGCGCTCGCCGTGCTCTCGCTCGCCGCGTTCGTGGTGATCGAGCTCGAGGTGGAGTACCCGCTGCTGAACCTCCGGGTCTTCACCAACCGGCTCTACACGACGTCGCTGCTGGCGATGAGCGTGATGATGACCGGCCTCTTCGCGACGCTGTTCTACATCCCGCTGTTCCTGCAGGAGGGCCTCGGCTACCCCGCGCTGCGGGCGGGCCTGCTGATCCTGCCGCAGGCGCTCGTGATGGCGGTCCTCATGCCGGTCGCCGGCCGGCTCTACGACAAGATCGGCCCGCGCTACCTGGCGTTCTTCGGGCTGCTGATCGCCGCCGTCGGCACGTTCCTGCTGATGGGGATCAGTCCCGACATGACGCGCAGCGAGCTCGTCTTCTGGCTCTGCGTCCGCGCGGCCGGGACCGGGCTGGCGATGATGCCGATCATGACCGGCGGGCTCTCGTCCCTGCCCGGTCAGCTCACGACCAGCGGCAGCGCCATCAACACGGTCGCCCAGCGCGTCAGCGCGGCCCTGGGCCTGGCCGCCCTGACCGCCGTGGTGACCAACCAGCAGGGTGGCCTGATGGCCGCCCGGGCGGCCCTCGTTCCGGCCGGCCGGATGCCGGCGGCCGAGGTCCAGGCGGTCTACCAGCAGACCCAGCTCGAGGTGCTCGCCGCGTCCTACTCGAACGTGTTCCTCGTGACGGGGATCCTCACCCTCGTCGCGGCGGGGCTCAGCCTGATGCTCCGCTCCGGCGCCAACCCGCACGCCGGGGGCGGCGCCGGCGCGGCGATGATGGAGTGAGCTAGCCGAGCAGGTCGGCGACGGCCCGGTCGACCGGGACGTCGCCGCCGGTCAGCTCGACCACCGCGTGGTGCAGCCGCGGCTCGTGCAGCACGGCGGCCAGGAACGCGGCCACGTCCTCACGGGGGACGTCGCCGTACGGGACCGCCCAGCCGGCGCGCACGCTGCCGGTGCCGGCTGCGTCCGTCAGCGTGCCGGGTCGGACGACGACCCAGTCGAGGTCGGTCGCCGTCAGGTAGACGTCCGCCGCCTTCTTGACCCGCATGTAGTGCTCGAAGCCCTCGTTCGTCTCGAGGTCGCGCCCCGCGTCGGGGAACACCGACACCAGCACGAACCGCCGCACGCCGGCCTGCCGCGCGGCGTCGACCGTCTTCTCCAGGCCCTTGCCGTCGATGAGCGTGGTCTGGTCCCGGCCCGTGCCGTGCGCACCGGCGGAGAACACGACCGCGTCGTGACCGTCGAGCAGCGCCGCCAGGTCCTCGGTCGAGCCCTCGACCAGGTCGAACAGCGCGGACGTGCCACCGGCCTCCTCGACCGCCGCGGTCTGCGCCGGGTTCCGGTGGACGCCGGTGACATGGTCACCGCTCTTCGTCAGGAGCGACGTCAGACGCCGCCCCACCCCACCTGCGCCGCCGACCACGATGATCTTCACGGAACTACTATCCCCTTCCATGAGCGCGCTGGTCGGGTGGGACGAGGGGCGGCACACCGATCCGGGGACCGGGGTCGTGCACACCACCTACCGGCGGGGCACCGGTCCGGGCGTCGTGGTCGTCTCCGAGATCCCCGGCATCACTCCGGCCGTGGTCGCCTTCGCCGAGGAGGTCGTGGAGGCGGGCTTCACGGTCGTGCTGCCGCACCTGTTCGGGGACGTGCCGAGCGCGGCCGGTCCGGGCGCGGCCGTCCGGACCCTGGCCCGGGTGTGCGTGAACCGGGAGTTCAACAAGCTCCGGCTGCGCGAGACCTCGCCGGTGGCGACCTGGCTGCGCTCGCTCGCCCGGACCCTGCACGCCGAGCTCGGCGGACCCGGCGTGGGGGCGCTCGGCATGTGCTTCACCGGCGGGTTCGCGCTGGCGATGATGGTCGACGACTCCGTCGTCGCCCCGGTCCTCGCCCAGCCGTCGCTGCCCTTCGCCATCGGCCGGGCGCGCGGTGCCGACCTGAACCTGTCGCCCGAGGACCTCGACGTCGTGAAGCGGCGCGCGGCCGCGGGCTGCGCGGTGCTCGGGCTGCGCTACGTCGACGACCCGGCCGTCGGCACCCGCTTCGACACCCTCACCGACGAGCTCGGGGACGCCTTCGTGCGGGTCGAGCTGCCGGGCTGGAAGCACTCGACGCTCACCGCGGACCGCCAGCAGGAGGCGGTGGACCGGGTCCTCGCCTTCTTCCGCGACGCCCTGCTGTGACGGACCCGACGCGCCGCACCGGAAGTTGTGGCGCGTCCGTCTGGTTGGGCAGACCGTGAGCGCACTCTTCGAACCCCTGACCCTGCGTGGGCTGACCGTCCGCAACCGGATCTGGCTGGCGCCGATGTGCCAGTACTCGGTGGAGCGCCGCGACGGCGTGCCCACCGACTGGCACCTCGTGAACCTCGGCGCGCGGGCGCAGGGCGGTTTCGGCCTCCTGCTGACCGAGGCGACCGCCGTGACGCCGGACGGGCGCATCAGCCCGCAGGACACCGGCCTGTGGAACGACACCCAGCGCGACGCCTGGGCCCGCATCGTCGACTTCGTCCACGCCCAGGGCGCGGCGATCGGCGTCCAGCTCGCGCACGCCGGCCGCAAGGCCTCCACGTACCGCGGCTTCTCCGACGAGCCGCAGAGCGGCAGCGTCCCGGTTGAGGACGGCGGATGGTCCACCGTCTCCGCCTCCGCCGAGGCCTTCCCCGGCTACGACGCGCCCCGCGAGATGACGCTCGACGACATCGCCGCCGTGGTGGCCGCGTTCGGCGAGGCGGCCCGCCGCTCCGTCGAGGCCGGCTTCGACACGATCGAGGTCCACGGGGCCCACGGCTACCTCGTCCACCAGTTCCTCAGCCCGCTCGCGAACCACCGCAGCGACGCGTACGGCGGCAGCTTCGAGGGGCGTACGCGGCTCCTCGTCGAGATCGTCGACGCGGTCCGGGCGAACGTGCCCGAGACCATGCCGGTGCTCGTCCGGCTCTCCGCCACCGACTGGACCGAGGGCGGGTGGGACTCCGACCAGACGGTCGCGGTGTCCGCGGTGCTCGAGGACCACGGTGTCGACCTCGTCGACGTGTCCTCGGGCGGCGCGGTCCTCGCCGAGATCCCCGTCGGCCCCGGCTACCAGGTCCCGTTCGCGCGGGCCGTGCGCGAGGGTTCCGGGCTGCCGTCCGGTGCCGTCGGCATGATCACCTCGCCGCAGCAGGCCGAGCAGGTCCTGACCTCCGGCGACGCGGACGTCGTCCTGCTGGCCCGGGCCGCCCTGCGCGAGCCCGCCTGGCCGCAGCGCGCGGCCGCCGAGCTCGGCGTGGACTGGCACCAGGCCGCCTACCCCGACGCGTACGCCCGCGGGCACTGGCCGAGCGAGGCCCTCGCCGGCTGACCAGCCTCAGGCGAGGCGCTGGACCAGCGCCTCGCCGAGGGCGCGCCCGGAGAGGTAGGCGCTCTCGACCCGCGGCTTCTCCGACCAGGCGTCGCCGCAGACCCCGACGAGCGCGTCGTCGAGGAAGAACGTCTGCTCCCGCTTGCCCGACGGCTTGCCGAACGTCCAGCGGTGCACGTGGGTCGACGTGGGCTCGGTCTCGATCCTCAGGGCGTCGCGCAGCGCGGCCGTCATGGGTCCGGCGGCCTCCTGCGGGGCCACGAGGTGCTCGGAGGCGAAGTCCGGGGTCGAGTGCGCGACCAGCACCGGGGCGCCGTCGCCGCGGCGACGCCCGTCGTCCGCGACCCAGCTGAGGATCGGATCGTCGGCGACGAAGGCGCCGTCGACGTCCGGCCAGGAGCGCGTCGGCCAGGTCGCCGTGAGCGCGAGCACGGGGTCGAAGGGGTCGGTCAGCGCCGCGAGCACGGTCGCGTACGCGGGGTCGAGCAGCCGCGCGGCCTGCGGGTCGGGCATGGCGAGCACGACCGCCGAGGCCGCCGTCCCGTCGACGACGAGACCGGGGCCGACCCGCTCGACGGTCGCCTCGCGCACGTCGAGGCCGTCCGCGAGGTCCTCGACCAGGCTCCGGAGCCCGCCGGGAGCGGCCCAGCGGACCGGGCCGCTCTTCGGCGAGAGGTCGCCGTCGTGGGACACCGAGAAGGTGTCGGTCCACGGGCGGGCGAGGTGGCGGGACTCCCAGTCGTCGACCTGGGCCCTGAAGGTGTCGTCGGAGACGGTGAAGTACGACGCTCCCGTGTCGACCATCCGGCCGTCGGTCCGCCGGCTCGCCATCCGCCCGCCGACCCGCTTGCCGCGGTCGAGCACGACGACGGCGAGCCCTCCGTCGGTCAGGGCGCGGGCGGCCGCGACCCCCGAGATACCGGCACCGACGACGACGACTGGGTCCACGGCCCCATCGTGGCCTACGGCACCCAATCCGCCCGGGCTACAGGCGCTGGCCCCCGGACAGCTCGACGACCGTGCCGTTGGCCCAGCCCAGGTCGTCGGACAGGATCGCGGCCACGCCAGAGCCGATCTCGTCGGCCTCGCCAGGCCTGCCGAGCGCGATCATCGAGGACACGGCGGCGTTGTACTGCGGGTTGTCCCGCACCGCGCCGCCGTTGAAGTCCGTGGCGATCGCGCCGGGACGCAGCGTGTTCACGCGGATCTGCCGGGCGCCGAGCTCCTGCGCCTGGTAGCGCGTGAGGACCTCGACCGCGCCCTTCGCCGACGCGTACGCGGAGCTGCCCGGGCCCGCGAACTGGGTGAGGCCGGAGGAGACGTTGAGGACCCGGCCGCCGTCGACGAGCAGCGGCAGGAGCCGCTGGGTCAGCAGGTACGGGGTCTTCACGTGGATGTCGAGCAGCTCGTCGAGCTCGGCCTCGGTGGTCTCGACGTAGGGCTTGCTGAGCCCCGTGCCGGCGTTGTTGACCAGTGCGTCGAAGTCCGACCGGCCGAAGGTGGTCTGCAGCTGCTCGCGCAGGGCCTCGGCGAAAGCCGTGGTGGAGGAGGGGTCGGCGGCGTCGAAGGGCAGGAACACGGCCCGGCCGCCGGCGGCCTCGATGCCGGCGACGACCGCGTCGGCGGCGTCCCGGCGGCTCTGGTAGGTGCCGACGACGTCCCAGCCGCGACGGCTGAGGTGCTCGGCCATGCTGCGGCCGAGGCCGCGACTTGCTCCGGTGATGACAGCGATCTTGTTCATGACCCGAGCCTGCGTCCGGATCGACCGTTCGCCCACGCCCGGCTCATCCCCGGACCGGGAGGGCGGGGATCCGGGGTCGTGCAGGGGGCACGCTTGTCCCCGTGGACCGATCCGCGCTCGGCGACTTCCTGCGCTCCCGCCGTGAGCGGCTGCGCCCCGAGGACGTGGGCCTGGTGCCGGGGCCGCGGCGGCGTACGCCCGGCCTTCGGCGCGACGAGGTGGCGCTGCTCGCCGCGATGTCGACGGACTACTACGAGCGGATCGAGCAGGCCCGCGGCCCGCAGCCGTCGCCGTCGATGCTCGGCGCGATCGCCCGGGCGCTGCGGCTGACCCGCGACGAGCGCGACCACGTCTACCTGCTCGCCGGGCACGCCGCGCCCGCCGCGTACGTGTCGCTCGGCTACGCCGACCCCGGCCTGATGACCATCCTCGACGCGCTCGCGCCGACCGTCCCGGCCATGATCACCGACGACCTCGAGGGCGTGCTCGCCCAGAACCCGCTGAACGTCGCCCTGCTCGGCCGGCTGACCGACCTCGGCGGGTTCGAGCCGAGCTTCCTGTGGCACTGGTTCACGAACGACCGCTACCGCCGCCTCTACGCCGAGAACGACCGCGAGCAGCTCAGCCGCGGGTACGTCGCCGACTTCCGCGCCGCCGTAGCGCGCCGGGGGACCGACACGGAGTCGAAGGCGCTCGTCGAGGCGCTGCTGGGCGCCAGCGAGGAGTTCCGGGAGCTGTGGGCGCTGCAGGAGGTCGCCGTGAAACGCACCACCCGCAAGGTCCTGAACCACGACCGGGTCGGCCGCCTCGACCTCGAGTGCGACGTCGTCGTCAGCCCGCCGTCCGGCCAGCACCTGGTGCTCTTCCGCGCCCGCCCGGGCACCGGCACGGCCGAACGTCTCGCGATGCTCGCCGTCCTCGGGACGCAGGAGTTCGCGCCGGCGGAGTGAGGCCGCGCACACTGATCGCGTGAGAGCTCGGGGCGACCGCCGCTCAGCGGCTCTGCTCCTCGCGCTGGCGCTGCTGCTGCCCGTCCTCGTCGCCGGGCCGGCGGCGGCGACACCGTCCCCGGGGCCGGCCTCGGGCGTGGTGGACAGCGGGGACGCGCGGTTCGAGGTCGTGACGCCGACGCTCGTCCGCCTGCGGCACGCGGCGGGCGGGCGGTTCGACGAACGGCCGACGACCACGGCCGTCCCGCGGGACGCGCCGCCGCCGGCGTACACGGTCGACCACGTGGACGGCTGGCTCGTCGTGCGGACCGACCGGCTGACGCTGCGCTACCGCGAGGGGTCCGGCGCGTTCACGCCCGACAACCTCAGCGTCGATCTGGACGTGGCGGGGACCCCGACGACGGCCCGACCGACCTGGCGGCGGCCGCCGGGCACGTGCGCGTACGGGACCCGCTGCGAGGCCGAGGACGGGCGCCTCAGCGGCGGTCAGAGCGTCCACCACGAGCACGAGGGTTCGTCGGGCCGCGGGTACGCCTCCGACCTGGGCCAGCACGGCGCCTCGGCCGCCTGGACGATCACCGGCGTCCCCCGCTCCGGGCGCTACACGCTGCAGGTCGCGTACGCGAACGGCTCGTCGTCGATCCGGACCCTCGACCTCCTCGTCGGCGAGCGCCGGGCCGGTCGGTTCTCGGCCCCGCCCACCGGCGGCTGGTCGACCTGGCGCACCCGCGCGATGGCCGTCGACCTGAACGCGGGGGACCAGGTGGTGGCCACCCGGTGCTCGGACGACGTCTCCTGCCGGGTCGACCTCGACGCGGTCGCCGTGACGCCCGTGGGCGCGCGCTACCCGACGGAGGTGACGACGCAGCCGCCGGCCACCGACGAGCCCGGCCAGCTCGGCGGCTGGACCCGCGGGCTCGACGCCTATCCCGACCAGGCCGGGACCGACGTGTCGGCGGTCGACCTGCACCCCGGCGTGCTGAACCGCCAGGGCTGGTGGCTGCTCGACGACAGCTGGGCGGCGGTGCGGACCGCCGACGGCTGGATCACGGGCCGGCGGACGGACGACCCGACGTACGCCGACGGCTACTTCTTCGGCTACGGGCACGACTACGCCACCGCGCTGGCCGACCTGCGGGTGCTCAGCGGGCCGGCCGCGCTGCCGCCGCAGTGGACGTTCGGCGTCTGGTACTCGGTCTACGACGCCCTCGCGGCGAAGACGTACGAGGACGACCTGCTGCCGGCGTTCGCCGCGCACGACGTGCCGGTCGACGCGCTCAGCGTCGACACGGACTGGAAGGCGCCGGTCCGCTGGGACGGCTGGGAGTGGAACCGGGACCTCTTCCCGGACCCGCCCGCCTTCTTCGCGTGGGCGGAGGCCCAACGCCTCGCCGTCGTCCTGAACGTGCACGCCGGGCTCAGTGGGCGGGACCCCGCGCTGGCGCAGGTGCAGCGGGCCTCCGGCGACCCGCTCGTGGAGGCCGGCTTCTGCTTCTCGCCGGACTGCCACGCCCTCGACTTCGGCGACCGTGCGCAGGCGGCGGCGTGGTTCGCGCTGCACACCCCGTACGAGCGCGAGGGCGCGCGTCAGTGGTGGCTCGACTGGTGCTGCACCAGCTCGATGGTCGACGTCCCCGGCGCGACGCCCGACAGCTGGCTCAACGAGCGGTACGCGCAGCGGCAGGTCGACGCCGGCCGGCGCGGGCTCGTGCTGTCGCGGATCGGGGCGTCGCTGGAGGACTTCCGCGGCTCCTACCCGAGCGGGCCCTGGGGCGAGCACCGCAGCACCGTGCACTTCACCGGCGACACCGCCCCGACGTGGGAGACGCTGGCGCTCGCGGCCCGGCTCACCCCGGACGAGGCGGCGATCGGGGAGCCCTGGGTCAGCCACGACGTCGGCAGCTTCCTCGGCCGGCACCTGCCCGACGACCTCTACGCCCGCTGGGTCCAGCTCGGCACCTTCTCCCCGGTCCTGCGGCTGCACTCCCACCACGGCGACCGGCTGCCCTGGCAGTACGACGAGGCGGCGGGTCCCGCGGCCGACTTCCTGCGGCTGCGGGAGGCCCTGAGCCCGTACACCTACTCGGCGGCCTGGGAGGCCACGCAGACGGGCCAGCCGGTCTGCCGCCCGCTCTACCTCGACGACCCCGACGCGCCGGAGGCGTACGCGCACCCCGACGAGTACCGCTTCGGCCACGACCTGCTGGTTGCGCCGGTCGTGACCGCGGGCACGACGGCCAGCCGGGAGGTGTGGTTCCCGCCGGGTCGCTGGGTGGGCTGGTTCGACGGCCGGACCTACACCGGTCCGTCGACGGCGAACGTCACCGTGCCGCTCGACCAGATGCCGGTGTTCCTGCGGGCCGGCGGCATCGTCACGCAGGTCCCCGGGGCTCGACGGGTCGAGCCCAGCCCGTCGGCCGTCGCGCTCACGGTGGCCAGCAGCGACGCCGGTCAGGTGACGTCCACGAACCTGCACACGGACGCCGGCGACGGGCTCGGGTACGCGCAGGGGGAGTCGGCCGACACGCTCCTCACCTACGCCTCCCGCCGCGGCCCGTGGTGGTGGCCGAAGCCGTCGAGCCGGCTCACGATCGGTGCGTCGAGCGGCACCTTCCCGGGCGCGGTCGCCGAGCGCTCGTACGCGGTCGACCTGCGCGCGCTCTCCCGGCCGGACCGGGTGCGGGTCGACGGGACGGACCTCCCCGAAGCCGCTCCCGACGGCGACGCGGCCGGCTGGTGGTACGACGACGCGGCCCGGACCCTGCACGTGCGGACCGCGGCGCTGGCGACGGGGGAGACGCACACGGTCGAGCAGCGGGGCGGCGAGGTCCGGGACTAGTTTGGAGCGGTGATCAGCACCGTGAAGTACCCCTACGACGACACCGTCGTCCTCGTCACCGGAGCCGGGGACGGCATCGGCCGGGCCGTGGCGCAGGCGTTCGCCGAGCAGGGCGCGCGGGTCGTCGGGCTCGGGCGCCACGTCGAGACGGTGACCGACGCGCTGTCCGGCTTCGACGCGGACAGGACGCTCGCCCTCCAGGCTGACGTGTCCTCGCGCTCCGACGTCGAGGCGGCGGTCGCGGCGACCGTCGAGAAGTTCGGCAAGCTCGACGTCGTCGTGCCCAACGCGGCCGTGTTCGAGACCGCCGACCTCGCCGACCTCACCGACGAGCAGTGGCGGCTCATGCAGAGCGTCAACGTCGACGGGCTCTTCTACGTGCTGCAGGCGACCGTCCCGCACCTCAAGGCCTCCGGCGGCAACGTCGTCGCGATCTCCTCGGTGTCCGGGATCCGTGGCGACTGGGGCCAGTTCGCGTACAACGCGACGAAGGGCGCGGGCGTCACGATGCTGCAGTCGCTGGCCCTCGACCTCGGCCCCGACGGCGTCCGCGTGAACATGGTCGCCCCGGCCTTCACGGTCACCCGGATCACGAAGGGCGCGACGGAGGCCCCGGGGTTCGAGGAGGCGCTCGCCAACCGCGTGACGCTCGGCCGCCCGGGCCAGCCCGAGGACGTCGCCCGCGCGGTGCTGTTCCTCGCCAGCCCGGACGCCGCGTACATCACCGGCGCCCTGCTCCCCGTCGACGGCGGCACGACCGCGTCCACGGGCCAGATGCACTGACCCAGGACAGGGGCTCAACGTGACCGGGCTGGAACCGGCGCGAAACAGGGCGGCCCGATGATCGAGGAAACCCTGCCTCGAGGAGCCTGATGCCCGCACCCACCAACCTCGTCGACGTGCTCTCGGTCGACACCAGCCGGCTTCCGTGGGACGTCTTCACCGTCCCGCAGACGGGTGCGCAGATCCCGGTCAAGGTGCTGCTCGACGACCCCGACACGGGAATGCAGGCGTTCCTCATGCGCTACGCCGCCGGGTTCACCAACGTCTGGCACACGCATCCGCACGCGCACGGCATGTGGGTGATCGACGGCGTCCTGCGGAGCCACCAGGGCGAGCACGGCCCGGGCAGCTTCGTCTGGTTCCCCGAGGGCGGCTGGATGGAGCACGGAGCGACCGAGGCGAACGACTGCACCTTCGTGTTCATCACGAACAAGCCGTTCGGCATCGTGTACGAGTCGGAGGCCGAGCACCCCTACCCCGCGACCGCGACCGTCTGAGGGCGGCGGCGCTCTCAGTCGACGCCGATGTCCTCGTTCCAGAGGGTGGGGTTCGCGGCGATGAAGTCGGTCATCATCGCGACGCAGGTGTCGTCGTCGAGGACGACGACCTCGACGCCGTTCTCGGCGAGCCAGTCGTGCCCGCCGTCGAACGTCCGCGCCTCGCCCACGACCAGCCGGGTGATGCCGAACTGGCGCACGAGGCCGCTGCAGAACCAGCAGGGCGAGAGCGTGGTGACCATGGTGGTGCCGCGGTAGGAGCGCTGCCGCCCGGCCCGGCGGAACGCGTCGGTCTCGCCGTGCACGGACGGGTCGTCGTCCTGGACGCGGCGGTTGTGCCCGCGGCCGAGCAGCGTGCCGTCGGCGGCGAACAGCGCGGCGCCGATGGGGATGCCGCCCTCGGCGAGCCCGGCCCGCGCCTCCTCGAGGGCGACGGCCAGGAGCTCGGTGTCGGCGGGGCGGCTCATGCGGCCACCCCCTGCTTGCGGCCGAGCGTGCGGTGCAGGACCGCGTACACGACGGCGGCGACGACGAACCCGACGACCGCGGTCAGGTCGCCGAAGCTGCCGTTCGCCTTGGGTACCAGACCGGTGTAGAGCGTCTGGTTGGCGAACAGCGGGATGGAGACCACCAGGCCGACGGCCATGGCGATGGGCCCGGCCGCGCTGACGTGGGTCGTGCTCTGCGCGATCGCGCCGACGTCCTGGCCGCGCCGCAGCCAGCGGTCGGTGAAGACGACGCCGAGCCACGGGGACACCCAGTAGGCGATGATCAGCAGGAAGGCCTCGTAGCTCTGGCCGGCGTTGCGCAGCCCGAAGCTGGCGACGAGCAGGCCGAGCAGCCCGAACACCACGGCGACGATCGCGCGGGCCCGGGCGAGCGGCACCTTGAAGCCGAGGGCCATGAACGACATCGCGCCGGAGTAGACGTTGAGGACGTTCGCGGCGACCGCGCCGAGGCAGACGGCGAGCAGCGTGGCCTTGCCGATGACCGTCGGCAGCAGCGCGGTGAACGACGACGGGTTGACCTCGGTCTGTCCGGCGGTCACGACGGCCGCGCCGGCGATCTCCAGCAGGCAGCAGGAGACGAAGCAGCCGAGCCCGGCGAACAGGGCCACCGGGAGGCGGCGCGTGGTCTTCGGGAGGTAGCGCGTGTAGTCGGAGGAGTACGGGTTCCAGCCGGCGGCGTAGCCGAACGCGGCGCCCGCGGTGATCAGGAAGCCACCGACCGGCGGCGGACCGTCCATGGCCGGCGCGGACGGGTTCGCCTGGGAGAGCACGATGACGGCCGCGACGACGAAGATCAGCGCCAGCACGGGGAAGGCGTAGCGCTCGAAGGCGTGCACCAGGTTGTGGCCGAAGAAGGCCACCACGAGCTGGGCGGCGACGACGATCACCAGGCAGAGGAACGCGGGCAGCGTGGTCAGCGCCGACAGGGCGAGCGCGCCGCTGATGCTGTTCACCGCGAACCACCCGATGCCGGCGGTCAGGGCGTTAAGCCCGGCCGGGAGGATGTTGCCGCGGTAGCCGAACGCGGTCCGGCTCAGCACCATCTGGGCGAGCCCGTCGCGGGGCCCCCAGGTGGAGAGCGCCCCGAGCGAGACCGAGCCCAGCAGCGTGCCGAGCACGATGGCGGCGACGGCCTGCCAGAACGTCAGCCCGAAGGCGAGGACGCTGAGGATCCCGACGGCGATGGTCGCGAACTCGAAGTTCGGCGACGCCCACGTCCACAGCAGCTGGATCGGCCGGCCGTGCCGCTCGCCCTCGGGGATGGCCTCGACGCCGCCCGGTTCGACGGCCACGACCTTCGTGCCGTACGCGAGCTGGGCCTGCGTGATGTCGGGATCGGTGACCGTCGCCATGCTCCGCATTCTGCTGCCTGCGGTCGCCAACGAGCCACCGAGCGCCGGTTACGGATTGTTAAGCCGGGCTCTGCTTCAGGTTCACAGCGCCAGGTGGAGGCGGAGCGCCCGGTCGAGCTCCTCCATCGTGTCGGGTGGCAGCCGTCCGACCCGGGCACCCAGGCGTTCGACGGCGACCGACCGGACCTGCTCGGCCTGGATCTTCGACTCCCGGGACAAGCCCGAGGACCCGGCCTCGACGAGCACCTGGAACGGCAGCACCCGGCTGACGTTCGAGGTCAGCGGCACGACCGTCACGACCCCCCGTCCGAGGCTCTCGGCCCGTCGGTTGGCGGCGTCGTTGCTGACGACGACGACGGGGCGACGCTTGTCCGCCTCCGACCCGCGTACCGGCTCGAGGTCGGCAACCCGGATCTCTCCGCGCCTCACCGAGACGGCAGACCGTCAGCGGTCGCGGGCTCCCACAGCTCGGCCTCGCCGCCGGCGTCCCACTCGTCCCACGCCTGCTCGTAGGCGTCCGCCAGCTCGGCCTCGCGGAGGAGACCGATGGCGCGCTGCAGGGCGGCGGAGCGCGAGGCGACCCCGTGGGCGTGGGCGTAGGCGTCCAGGATCTCGACGTCCACCACCGGGAGGCTGACGCTGATCTTCACACCCGTGATGCTACCCGGAGCGTGAAGCGGTGCCACCCCTCCGTCAGTCGAGGTGCGAGGGCAGCCGTGCCTCGACGACCTCGTACTCGTCGAGGTGGAACTCGAGGACGCGGTCGACGATCCCGTCGGCCGGTCCGGTGCCGCGGAACGCGAGCAGGTCCGCGTCCGACTCCCACCGCTCCAGGACGTTGACCCGGGTGGGGTCGAGGGGGTCGGCGGACACGGAGAAGTCGAGGCAGCCGGCGGTGCTCCGGGCCAGCGTGACGGAGCTGGCCGAGTCCGCGACGAACGCGTCCCGGTCGGCCGGCTCGAGCTCGAGGTGTCCCGCGACGACGATCATCGGCCCATCGTGCTCCTGCGCCGCCCGCACGTCGAGGACGGGCTAGCGGTCGGCCCCGACCAACCGGTCGCAGGTCGCGGCGAGGGCGTCGGCGTAGGCCTCGTCGCGCAGGTGCTTCGGCACGGTGATCGTCCGGCGGCCCCGCCAGTAGAGACCCTGGCCGAGGTCGGCCTCCGTGCAGAGGTAGGTCAGCGAGTCGGCCGAGCTGTCCACGGTCCCGGGCGCCCCGCTGGAGGCGAGCTTGGTCTTCACCCAGCCCGGGTCGACCGCCACGGAACCCACGCCCTTCAGCCGGCGGCCCCAGGCGCCCGCGAGCAGGACGTCGCTCGCCTTGCTGTCGGAGTAGGCGCGGCTCGGGTCGGTCTTCGCGCCGGGGTCGTCGGCGTCGGGGTGGCCGCTCCCCGCCATGCCCGAGCCGAGCCAGACCAGGCGGCCGGTGAGGTGGTCGGCCAGGCGGGTGGTGAGCAGGTGGGGGGCGAGGACGTTCACGGCGAAGGTGGTCTCGAAGCCGTCGACGCTGGTCGGCGGGACGTCGCCGCGGACCCACACGCCCGCGTTGTTGACGAGCACGTCGAGCGGACCCTGGGCGATGATCTGGCGCGCCAGGTCCTCCACCTCGGCGAGCGACGCGAGGTCGCCGGTGACCAGCCCGACGTCGCCGGTGAGCCGGTCGACGACCGGCCGGCCGCGCTCCTCGCTGCGGGCGTGCACCAGCACGCGGTGCCCGGCGGCGAGCAGCTGCTCGGTGGTGGCGAGCCCGATACCGTCGGACGCGCCGGTGATGCAGATGGTGGCCATGCCCCGAACGTAGCCGCCGGGGCACAGCCACCGTCGCGCCCTAGGCGCCGCCCTTCTCGAGCGTCACCGTGAGGGGCGCGAAGTTCTTGCCCTCGACGTCGACACCCTCGGACTTGAGCTCCGCGAGCGCCTTCTCCACGTACGTCGTGCTCTTGGCCGTCTCGGGCGGGTCCGCGCTGATGATCGTCGCGCCCGTCTCGTTCTTGGTGCCCTTGGCGATCCCGACGGTCCGCGTCCAGGCGACGTCGGAGATCATGCCGATGCCGCCGCTGGTGGACGGCCAGATCAGCTTGTTGACCTCGTTGGTCTGCCACTTCTGGTGGCTCACGCCGAGCTGCGAACCGGCCTTCGTGACGATGTCCGCGGCCTGCTCCGCGTTGTCGCGGGCGTAGACCCAGCCCTTGATCGACGCCTTGATGAACTTGGTCGTCTGGTCCTGGTAGGCGGTGTCGCTGCTCAGCTTGTCCGAGTTGGCCCAGATCGCGTCCTGCAGCATGTTCGTGCCGACGTCGTTCCAGCTGATCACGTTCAGGTCGTCGGGGGTGAAGAGCTGCCCGGTGGCCGGGTTCTCCGACTCCAGCACCTGCGCGTACTCGTTGTAGGTCATCGCCTGGGCCGCGTCGATGTCGCCGGCCAGGAAGCCGTTCATGTCGAACGCCTGCTGCACGAGCTTGATCGCGCCGACGTCCACCCCGGCCTTCTGCATGCCGGCGAAGAGCTCCCACTCGTTGCCGTAGCCCCAGCTGCCGACGTTCTTGCCGGCCAGGTCGCCCGGCGTGGTGATGTTCTTGTCCTTGAACGAGATCTGCGTCGTCCCGCTGCGCTCGAAGATCTGGGCGACGTCGGTGATCTTGGCGCCCTTCTCGATCGAGCCGAGCACCTTGGGCACCCAGGAGATGGCGTAGTCGACGTCGCCGGCCGACAGCACGTCCTGCGGGACGATGTCCGGCCCGCCCTCGAGGATCGAGACGTCCAGCCCCTCGTCCTTGTAGTAGCCCTGGTCGAGCGCCGCGTAGTAGCCCGCGAACTGGGCCTGCGCGACCCACTGCAGCTGCAGCTTGACCGGCGTCAGCGGGGCCGACGACCCGGCGTCGCCGCTGGCCTCGGGGCTGGCGGAACCGCCGCCACCGCACCCGGCGAGCGTGAGCCCGACGGCGGCGGCCGCGAGACCGGTCCGGCCGAGCATGATCCGGCGGCTGATCTTCGGTGAGCCCATGGGCTCCTCCATCTCTCGAGTGGTGGGTGGTGCGGTCGGGGGTCTAGGTCCGCGCGCCGGGCTGGTGGCGGGTCGCCACCACCTCGGCGAGCAGCGCGACGCCGTAGAAGACGAGGCCGAGCACGATGCTGCCGAGCACGTACGCCCAGGCGAGCGGGTAGTTGCTCGACGAGGCCGCCGAGGTGATCGACTTGCCGAGGCCGCCGATCGGGCCGCCGAAGTACTCGGCGACGAGCGCGGAGATGACGGCGAGCGACGACGCGATCCGCAGCCCCGTGAACAGGTACGGCGCGGCCGTCGGCAGGGTCAGCACCCACTGCTGCTGGGCCGACGACGCCGCGTACGCGCGCATCAGGTCCCGGTGCACGGGTCGGGTCTGGCGCAGTCCGCGCAGGGTGTTCACGTAGACGGGGATGAGCACCGCGAGCGCGGCGACGAGCACCCGCGCGGTCTCGACGCTCGCGCCGTAGAGCGTGTAGAGCACCGGCGCGAGGGCGACGATCGGCATCACCGAGAGCGCCGCGACGACCGGAGCGGCCAGCAGGTCGAGGACCCGCAGGACGCTGGCGAGCACGGCGGCGACGATCGCCACGACGGTGCCGATGACCAGGCCGAGCAGGGCGTTGAGCCCGGTGTGCGCCGCGCCCGAGGCGACCGACCCGAGGTTGTCGACGAGCTCGGCGAGGATCGCGGACGGGGCGGGCACCACGTACGGGTCGATCCCCAGGCCCGTGACCAGCGCCTGCCACAGCCCCACGAAGACGACGCCGAAGACGACGGGTGCCACCACGGTCCGGACTGACCGGCCGGGGGCGAGGACGCGGGCGGGGACGGTCGCCGCCCCGGTCGCGACGTGCGTCGGCACGGTGGTCACCGGTTCTCCACCCCGCGCGCGGTGGTCGCCGGCGTCCCGTGGAGGGCCTCGCGGACGGCGGCCACGGCGGCGAAGAAGGATGCGTCCTCACGCAGCGCGTCGTCGCGGGCCGTACCAGGCAGCCGGACCGGGACCACGTCGACGATCCGGCCCGGCCGGGGCGACATCACCACGACGCGGTCGGACAGGAAGACGGCTTCAGGGATCGAGTGCGTGACGAAGACGACGGCGGCGCCGGTCTCGGCGCAGATGCGGGCGAGCTCGTTCTGCATGCGCTCCCGGGTCATCTCGTCCAGCGCGCCGAACGGCTCGTCCATCAGCAGCAGCCGCGGCCGTTCGGCCAGTGCGCGGGCGATCGCCACCCGCTGCTGCATGCCGCCGGAGAGCTGGTCGGGGTAGGAGCCGGCGAACTCGGTCAGCCCGATCAGCTCGACCAGCTCCTCGACCCGCGCCTGGCGCTCGGCCTTCCCGACCTTGTGCAGCGCGAGCGGCAGCTCGATGTTCTTCGCCACGGTCCGCCAGGGCAGCAGCCCGGCCTGCTGGAACGCGATGCCGTAGTCCTGGTCGAGCCGGGCCTGCCGCGCGCTCTTGCCGAACACCTCGAGCGTCCCCGAGGTGGCCTGGTCGAGGTCCGCCACCAGCCGCAGCAGCGTGCTCTTGCCGCAGCCGCTCGGCCCGATCAGGGACACGAACTCGCCCGGCGCGACGTCGAGGTCGACGCCCTGCAGCGCGGTCACGCTGCCCTGCCTGCTGGTGAAGACCCGGTCGAGGCCCTCCACGTGGACGGCGGTCACGTCCCCCTCCGTTCCCTGAGCTTGTCGAAGGGTCACGCCGCCACCTCCGAGCGTCGGTACGGCTTGAGGAACACGCCCAGCAGCGACACGAAGCCGGCCGCGACGAGGCCGACGAGGATCGCGCCGACGATCGGGGCCCAGGGCTTGGCGGGGTCGCCGCCCGCGGCCTGGGCGTACTCGATGACGAGCCGCCCGATGCCGCCGCGCAGGCCGATCGAGACCTCGGCGACGACCGTCCCGATGACCGCAGCCGCGGCGGCGAGTCGCAGGGCCGGGAGCAGGTAGGGCACGCTCGCGGGCAGCCGCAGGCGCAGCAGGGTCGTCCGCCAGCCCGACCCGTACGTCCGCATCAGGTCGAGGTGGGTCGCGTCCGGCGCCTTCAGCCCGCGGAGCATGCCGACGGCGACGGGGAAGAACGCCAGGTAGGCCGCGATGACGGCCACGGAGTCCTGGCTGTCCCAGGCGAAGCTGCCGATCTGCAGCTGCGAGCCCCAGCGCCGGACGAGCGGGGCGATGGCGATCAGCGGGACCGTCTGGCTCAGCACGACCCAGGGCAGGACGGCCGACTCGGCCAGCCGGAAGCGCTGCATCAGCAGGGCCAGCGCCAGCCCCACGACGACGCCGACGACCCACCCGATCGCGGCGATCTTGAGCGAGAAGAGGCACGCGTGCCCCACGACCTGCCACAGCGGGTCCCCGGAACGTCCGAGGGCGGGTTCGGCGAGCCGCCCGGCGATGTCCCAGAGGTGCGGCATCGCGCGGTCGCTGGTGCGAGGGAGGACGACGCGGCCGCCGAGCTCCACGCCGGCCGCCGGTCCGAGGGCCTTGTAGACCTCCCACACGACGGCGAGCACCACCAGCCCGAGCAGGCCCAGGGCCCACCCGCGGACGCGCGCCAGCCTCACGAGCGCGCGGCCACGGTGTCGCGGAGCGCGGGGATGATCGTCTCGCCGTACGCGCGGAGGGTCTCCTCCTTGTTGTCGTGCTGCAGGTAGACCGAGAACTGGTCGACGCCGATCGCCTTCAGCGCCTCGAGCTTGGCGATGTGCTCCTCGACGGTGCCGAGGATGCAGAAGCGGTCGACGATCTCGTCGGGCACGAACGCCGTGTGCGTGTTCCCGGCCCGGCCGTGCTCGTTGTAGTCGTAGCCCTCCCGGTCCTTGATGTAGTCGGTGAGGGCCTGCGGGACCGAGCTGTCGGCGCCGTACTTCGCCACGATGTCGGCGACGTGGTTGCCGACCATCCCGCCGAACCACCGGCTCTGGTCGCGCATGTGCGCCAGGTCGGTCCCCACGTACGCGGGCGCGGCGACGCAGAACGTCAGCTTGTCGGGGTCCCGGCCGGCGTTGCTCGCGGCCGTCCGGACGGCCTCGATCATCCAGGTCGCGATGTCGACGTCGGCCAGCTGCAGGATGAAGCCGTCGCCGACCTCGCCCGCGGCCTTGAGCGCGAGCGGCCCGTACGCCGCGATCCACACCTCGAGCTCCGACGTGGTCGCCCACGGGAGCTGCAGCGTGGTGCCGTGGTAGTCCACCGGGCGGCAGCTCGCGAGCTCGCGGATGACGTGCGTCGCCTCGCGCATCTCGCGGACCGTCGTCGGCTTGCCGTTCGTCACGCGCACGGCCGAGTCGCCGCGACCCATGCCGCAGACGGTCCGGTTGCCGAACATCTCGTTCAGCGTCGCGAACAGCGACGCCGTGACGGTCCAGTCCCGCGTGGCCGGGTTCGTCACCATCGGCCCGACGATCACGCGCTTGGTGCGCGCCAGGATCTGGCTGTAGATGACGTACGGCTCCTGCCACAGCAGGTGGCTGTCGAAGGTCCACACGTACTCGAACCCGTGCACCTCCGCCAGCTCCGCCAGCTGCACCGTCCGCCAGGCCGGCGGGTTGGTCTGGAGGACGACCCCGAACTTCATACGAGGTACTGCGTCAGGTCGCGCTTCAGGAACCTGCCGTGGGTCTTGCTGCCGACGTAGCCGGTCTCGTCGACCAGCACGTTGCCGCGTGACATCACCCAGTCGACGTGACCGTCCACCTCGTAGCCCTCCCAGGCGGAGTAGTCCATGTTCATGTGGTGGCTCTTGCCGAGCCCGATCGAGGTGTGGCCCTGCGGGTCGTAGACCACGAGGTCGGCGTCGGCGCCCGGCTGGACGACGCCCTTGCGGCCGTACAGGCCGAACATGCGGGCGGGCGTGGTCGAGATCAGCTCGACCCAGCGCGACAGGGTGATCTCACCGGTCACGACGCCCTGGTAGAGGAGGTCGACGCGGTGCTCGATCGAGCCGATGCCGTTCGGGATGGCGCGGAAGTCGCCCTGACCCAGGTCCTTCTGGCCCTTCATGCAGAAGGGGCAGTGGTCGGTCGAGACGGTCTGCAGGTCGTTGGTCCGCAGCGCGCGCCACATCGCGTCCTGGTGGCCCTCGGCCCGCGAGCGCAGGGGCGTCGAGCAGACCCACTTGGCGCCCTCGAAGTCGCCCCACTCCTCGCTCGACGCGCCGAGCTGGTCCTCGAGCGAGAGGTAGAGGTACTGCGGGCAGGTCTCGCCGAAGACGTTCTGGCCGCGGTCGCGGGCGGCGGCGAGCTGCTCGACGGCCTGCTTGGCGCTGACGTGGACGACGTAGAGCGGGGCCCCCGTGAGGTCGGCCAGCATGATCGCGCGGTGCGTGGCCTCCTCCTCGAGCTGCCAGGCGCGGGCGATGCCGTGGAAGTACGGCGTGGTCTTGCCCTGGTTGTAGAGCTGCTCGGCAAGGACGTCGATGGCGGGCCCGTTCTCGGCGTGCATCATCGTCAGCAGGCCGGTCTCGCGGGACTTCTGCATCGCCCGGAGGATCTGCGCGTCGTCGGAGAAGAAGACGCCCGGGTAGGCCATGAAGAGCTTGAAGCTCGTGATGCCCTCGTCGACCAGGGTGTCCATCGCCTTGAGTGAGTGCTCGTCGACGCCGCCGATGATCTGGTGGAAGCCGTAGTCGACGGCGCACTCGCCGGCCGCCTTCTCGTGCCAGGCCGCGAGGCCCTCCTCGACCCGCTCGCCGTAGCGCTGGATCGCGAAGTCGATGATGCTCGTCGTCCCGCCCCAGGCCGCGGCCCGTGTGCCGGTCTCGAACGTGTCCGACGCCTCGGTGCCGCCGAACGGCATCTGCATGTGCGTGTGCGCGTCGATGCCGCCGGGGATGACGTACTTGCCCGTGGCGTCGACGACCCGGTCGACGGAGGCGGTCAGGTCCTGCCCGAGCAGCTGCGAGCCCGGCGCCAGGACGGCGGCGATCGTCTCCCCGTCCACGAGCACGTCGGCGGCGGCCGTCCCGGTCGCGTTGACGACGGTTCCGCCGGTGATGAGCGTGGTCGTCATCAACGCCCCCTGAGCTTGTCGAAGGGCCCGGAACGGGTTGGCTCAACTCCCCGGGCACGTCGTCGAGAACGCTGACCTCTTCGAGGCCGTTCGACAGGCTCAGGGAGCGTTCTCCGGCTCAGGGCGCTCACGGCTTCACCGTGCTCGTGTACGACTCGGGCCGGCGGTCGCGGTAGAACTGCCAGGCGTTGCGGACCTCGCGGATCATGTCGAGGTCCAGGTCGCGGATCACGACCTCCTCGGACTCCTTCGAGCCCATCGGTCCGACGAGGTTGCCCTGCGGGTCGACGAACTGGCTGGAGCCGTAGAACGTCACGGCCTCGTCCCCGTACTCGTTGTCCTCGCGGCCCACGCGGTTCGGGGCGGCGACGAAGTAGCCGTTCGCGGCCGCCGCGGCCGGCTGCTCGATCTCCCACAGCCGGTTCGAGAGGCCGGGCTTGGTGGCGTTCGGGTTGAAGACGATCTGGGCGCCGTTGAGCCCGAGCTCGCGCCAGCCCTCGGGGAAGTGCCGGTCGTAGCAGATGTAGACCCCGACCGGCCCGACCTTGGTCTGGAAGACGGGGTAGCCGAGGTTGCCGGGGCGGAAGTAGAACTTCTCCCAGAACTTCTCGAGGTTCGGGATGTGGTGCTTGCGGTACTTGCCGAGGATCGTCCCGTCGGCGTCGACCACCACGGCGGTGTTGTAGTAGACGCCCGGGATCTCCTCCTCGTAGATCGGGAGGATCATCACGATCCCGAGCTCGCGGGCCAGGGCCGCGAAGCGCTGCACGATCGGACCGTCGGCCGGCTCGGCGTAGTCGTAGTACTTCACGTCCTCGGTGATGCCGAAGTAGGGCCCGTAGAAGAGCTCCTGGAAGCAGATGATCTGGGCGCCGTCCGCCGCCGCCTCGCGGGCGAAGCGCTCGTGGAGGTCCAGCATCGAGTCCTTGTCGCCCGTCCACGTCGTCTGCGTGATCGCTGCCCGAACGATGGTCACTGCATCTCTCCGTCCCGCCGGTGGGTGCCCCTCTCGGGGTGAGGATTGAACAAGACCGGAGTTCCGGTCTCGTGTCAACGGATGACGCGCAGGTGACAGCAGGGGCAGCCGTACGCTCCGGTGCGTGGACGAGGTCCTGCAGTCGCGTCCGGACCGGCCCGTCGTCCGTCACGGCGACCAGGTCCGCCACCCGCGTCACCCGTGGTCGGAGTCGGTCCAGGCGCTGCTGGCCTACCTGGCGGAGGCCGGGTTCGCCGAGGCGCCGCGACCGCGCGGGGTCAGCGGCGACCACGACGACGTCACCTACATCGAGGGCCTGTCCGGCGACGAGGCGTGCACCCTCGTGCAGACCGACGCGGCGGTCGCCGAGGTCGCGCAGCTGTTGCGTCGCTACCACGACACGGTCGAGGGCTGGCAGCCCGAGACCGAGCCGGTCTGGTTCGACGGCCGGCGGGGGACCGGCAGCCGCCCGGGCGAGCTCGTCTGCCACGGCGACCCCGGCCCCTGGAACCTCGTGTGGGACCTCCACCACCCCGTGGGGCAGCAGCTCGTCGGCCTCATCGACTGGGAGTACGCCTCCGTCGGCACCCGCCTGACCGACATCGGCTACGCGCTGCACTACCTCGCGCCGCTGCGCGACCGCAGCTACTGGCACGGGGTGCTGGGGATGGCCCGCAAGCCCCGCCGTCGGCACCGCATGGCCGTGTTCGCGGAGGCGTACGGCGTCCGCCTCGACGAGGACCTCGTCGACGCCGTGGTCGCCGCCCAGCGGGCGGGAGTTCAGATGATGATCGACCTCGCCGCCCTCGGCCGCCCCCGGCAGATCCAGCTCATCGCCGCCGGCGAGCTCGAGCGCGAGCGCCGGGCGGTCGACTGGACCGAACGCCACCGCCACAAGTTCAGCCGCGCCGGCGCCACCGTCCCCGTGGACGCCTGACCCGCGCCCCCGCCCCTCCCTCGAGTTCCCCCTCTCCCGTTGCGCGAGTGGCGCCAACCGCTACGCCTGCACGGCGTGTCGCGTCGCGAGTGGTGCCACTCGCGCAACTGGGGCTGTGGATAGCCGGTCCCGGGGTCGCGGGAGGTGCGACGGTCGGCGCATGGGTGCGTTCGTGCGGGAGCTGGGAAGGGTTGTGCCGCCGCGGTCCCGGGGTGAGCTGCTGGCGGCGGGGCTGTCGCCGCGCACCCTCGGCAGCGACCGGTGGCGGCAGGTCAGCCACGGGTGGCACGTGCCCCGCGGGGTCCCCGACACGGTCGCCCAGCGCGTGGTGCAGGCCGCGACGATCGTGACCGAGGGGTGCGTGAGCGGCTGGGCGGCCGCGTACGTGCTGGGCGCGGACGCGCTGGACGGCCGGGACCCCTTCACGGGCGTGCGGCAACCCGTACGGCTGGTGCTCGCTCCCGGCACCAGTCATCGGCACGTGCCGGGATCCCGGGCCGTGCGGGCGGCCCTGGACCCGCAGGACGTCACGCGCCAGCACGGCCTTCAGGTCACAACGGTCCTACGCACCGCCGATGACCTCGCCCGCGAGGCCCCCGACCTGGTCGAGGCGGTGGTGGCACTGGACGTGCTGGTGCAGGCGGGCCTCGTCCGGGAGCGGGTCCTTCTGGCCGAGCTCGGTGCCTGCTCCGGCGGGCGTGGAGCCCGGCAGGCGCGGGCGGCCGCTGCCCTGTGCCGGAGCGGCGTACGGAGCCCGTGGGAGACCCGGCTCCGGCTCTTCGTGCTCGGGCTGGGCCTGCCCGAACCCCTCGTCAACGTGCCCGTCTTCGACCTCGACGGGAACTTCCTCGGTGCACCCGACCTGCTCGACGTCGAGGCCGGGTTGGCGATCGAGTTCGACGGTGCGGGCCACCGGGAGCGGAAGCAGCACCGCGCGGACAACGTCCGTGAAGAGGGCTTCGAGCGGGGCGGTCTCGTCGTCGCGCGCGCCGACAGCCTCGACCTGACTGCGCACCGCGACGAGCTCGCGCGACGCCTCCGCGCAGCGCACGCCGACGCCCTCCGCAACCGCCGACCTCCGCACTGGACCCTCGCTGAGCCCTCCTGGTGGCGCGGCATGCCTGCGTGAGTGGCGCCAACCGACGCGCCCGCGCGGCGTGTCGTGCGTCCGTTGGCGCCACTCGCGCACGTGGAGGGGGAATCAACCCTGGGGGAGGGGTTGGCTCTTGGGTGGCGATCGAACAGGTGTTCTAATAAGGACATGTCGCGCCACGGTCCTGACCCCGAACGTCTCTTCTTCGGTTCCGTGGTCGGGACGGCTCGGCGGCTGGCGGCGGAGCAGGGGTCGATGGCCGAGGCGATCGCCACGATCCGGGGGGTGGCGGGGGACCGTGAGGACCTGCTGGTCCAGGGCGCGGGCCTCGGTGTGGGCGCCTGGTCCGTGAACCCCGGCCTGCCGGCCGACCTCCTGGCCGCCGGGCTGCTCGTCGGGAGCGTGCCCCGCCTCGAGCTCGACGTCCTGCTGCACTGGATGACGGTCGGGCAGCAGCGCGGGCTCAGCGGGGCGCGCTACCGGGCCTGATCAGCGGATGCCGGAGGTCGCGAAGCCCTGGACGAACCAGCGCTGGAAGACCAGGAACAGCACCACGAGGGGCCCGACGGTGATCAGCGTCATGGCCATCAGGGCGCCGTAGTCGGTCTGGTACTGCCCCTGCAGGAACTGCAGGCCGATCGGCAGCGTGTAGAGGCTCGGGTCGCGCAGCACGATGAGCGGCCAGAGGAAGTCGTTCCACTGGTACATCAGGCTGAGCAGGGTCAGCACCGCGAGCAGCGGCTTCGACAGCGGCAGCACGATGCTCCAGAAGATCCGGACCGGGCCGGCGCCGTCGATCTTGGCCGCCTCGATGAGCTCGGTCGGGATGGCGAGCATGAACTGGCGGGCCAGGAAGATGCCGAACGTCGCCGCCGCCCCCGGGATGATCACCGCCCAGAAGGTGCCGACCAGGCCGAGCGCGTTCACGAGCCGGAACTGCGGCACGAGGATCGCCTGGGTCGGGATCATCATCGTGGAGAGCAGCAGCAGGAACAGCGGCGTCTTCGCCGGGAAGCGCAGCTTGGCGAAGCCGTACCCGGCCATGACGCTCACCACGACGGAGATGATCGTCGTGAGCGCCG
Organism: Microlunatus spumicola; assembly: GCF_039536445.1. Classification (NCBI taxonomy): domain Bacteria; kingdom Bacillati; phylum Actinomycetota; class Actinomycetes; order Propionibacteriales; family Propionibacteriaceae; genus Microlunatus; species Microlunatus spumicola. The sequence goes on from NZ_BAAAYR010000003.1 coordinate 39,692, forward strand.
TGACGGTCACCGAGTTGGAGAACCACTGGCCCACCGGCCACGCCGAGAAGACGCGGGCGAAGTTGTCGAGCGTGATGTCGGTCGGCAGCAGGTCGAGCTGGGTGGAGAACACCGACTGGCCCGACAGGGCGGTGACGATCATGACCCAGAGCGGGAACGCCATCACCACCGAGACGACCACGGAGACGACGACCCGGGCCGTCAGCGCCGCCTTGGAGCGGGTGCGGCGGGTCATGGGCCCGGTCGTACGGGCCGGGGTGGCGGTCGTGCGGACGGCCCCCCGGGACGCGGTGACGGCCATCAGCGGAACCCTCTTCCGGGCGTCATGCGACCTCGTCGCGGGTGCGGTTCGTGCGCCACTGGACGACGGTGAAGATCAGCGTCAGCACGAAGATCACGACGCCGATCGCCGCCCCGTAGCCCTGGTCGCGGGTCGGCCCGAACGCCACCTTGTACGCCCAGGTGCCGAGCACCTCGGTGCTGTTGCCGGGCCCGCCGTTGGTGAGCACGAAGATCGTGTCGAAGACCTGGAAGCTGTAGATCACGTTCATGATGATCAAGAAGAACGTGGCCGGCCCGACGAGCGGGACGGTGATGTTCCGGAACCGCTGCCAGCCGTTCGCGCCGTCCAGGGCGGAGGCCTCGTACAGGTCCGCGGGCACGGCCTGCAGCGCGGCCAGGTAGATGATCATGCTGAACCCGACGCGGATCCACAGGGTCACCAGCACCACCGAGGTGAAGGCCCAGAAGCCGTTCGACTGCCACGGGACGCCGCCGTTCGCGCCGAGCGCGACCAGCAGCTTGTTCACGACGCCGATGACCTCGTTGTAGAGGAACGTGCCGATCAGCCCGACCGAGACGCCGGAGATCACCAGCGGCAGGTAGACCACGGTGCGCCACACCTTGCGCCACGGCAGCACCGAGTTCATCAGCACGGCCAGCGCGAGCCCCAGGCCCATGCTCAGCGGCACGGTGATCACCGTGAACAGCGCCGTGTTGAGCAGCGCCCGGACGAACGTGTCGTCGCCCAGCATCGTGCGGTAGTTCTCGAGGCCCACCGGGCTGGTCTCCCCGCTCAGGGGGGAGACCTCCTGGGTGCTGTAGAAGAACGAGCCGAGCATCGGCACGATCAGGAACGCGACGGCGAGCAGCACCGACGGCCCCACGAACAGCAGGGCTGACGGCTCCCAGAGCGAGCGTCCCCGCCGACGGCGACGGGTCCCGGCGGCCAGCGCGGCCGCCTGGCTCACTTCACCGCCTTCTGCACCGCTTCGGCGAGCGCGGCGGTCGTGTCGGCGGCGGACCGACCGCCGAGGAACGCCTTCTCCAGCTCGCTCTGGAGCGCGAGGTTGAGGTCGGCGAACTGCGGCACGGTGACCTGGGCGACCTGCTCCGGCGTCAGCGTCTTGGCCTGCTGCACGAACGGGGCCATCAGGTCGGGCCGGATCGCGAAGTCGAGGTCGGACGCGGTGAGGCTCTTGAGCGTCGGCAGCTCGTTGGTGGCCTGGCAGTAGGTCCGCATCGCGTCCTCGGACACCAGGTACTGCAGGAACTTGGCCGCGGCCTCGGTGTTCTTGCCGTTCTTCGGCGCCACGACGGCGTTGCCGCCGAGGTCGGTGGAGGCGGCGACGTCGCGCGGCTGCGGCATCGCGGCGTACTCGAACTTCTTCTTCACCCCGTCGTCGATCCCCGGCACCAGGAAGCTGCCGGCGAACGCCATGGCGACGGTGCCCGAGATGAAGGCGCTATCGGGGTACGTCGTGCTCTTGACCGAGGTGTTCTTGGCGACCCAGCCGTTCTTGAAGAACCCGGACGTGAAGTCGACCGTCTTGCGCCCCGCGTCGGAGTCGATCGCCGGGCCCTTGAGGTCCGGGGTCAGCAGGGCGCCGCCGGCCTCGAAGAGCCACGTGAGCCAGCGGTACGCGCCCGCGCTCTGCCAGTCGTAGATGAAGGCCGACTGGCCGCTCTTGGTGACCTTGGACAGCTTGGTCGCCGCGTCGGTGAACTGCTCCCAGGTCCAGGCCTCCTCCAGCGTGGTGGGGGCGGTGAGCCCGGCGGCCTCGAAGGCGTCCTTGCGGTAGATGATCGCCGTGGTGTCGATCTGGTGCGGCGCGCCGTACGGCTTGCCGTCCGCGACGACCGCGGAGAAGAGGCCCGGCTCGAACGCGTTCGCGTCGAGGCTGGCCGAGAGGTCGAGCAGCACGTCCTGGCTCGTGTACTGGCCCATGTCGATGTAGGAGACCCGGAAGAGGTCCGGCGGGTTGCCGGCCTGGAAGCGGGTGTCCAGGTTGGTCTGCACGCTCGCGTACGGGACCGTGTCCGTCTTGATCGTGATGTCGGGGTTGGCCTGCTCGAACGACGCGATGACCTTGTCGAAGGCGGCCTTCTCGGCGTCGCCGGACCAGTTCACGAAGGTCAGCTCGACCTTGCCCCCGGCGCTGGTGCCGCCCGAGGGGGCGCTGCTGCCCGCCTTGCTCGTGAGCCCGGAGCACGCGCTGAGGCCCGCTGCCGCTCCCAGGCCCAGCCCTCCGGCGAGCAGCTGACGTCGGTTGAGCGTCATGGGTCGTTCCTTCCCCTCGAGTGGCTGCGATTGTTGCAGCACCCATCGCTTCCGGGCCGCGGCCGGGTCCGGATGCACGGGCCGACGACGAACCAGGAGGTCCAACATGGCCCTGACCAGGGCATTTATCCCGAGAGCAGGAAACGGAACATCGCGCTGTCGCTGCCGATGCGCTCGATCTGCGGTGGTGCGGCGGCCATCCGGGCGAGCAGCGGGGGCAGGTCCTCGCGGCGGGCCAGCTCGATGCCGACGAGCGCCGGGCCGGTCTCGCGGTTGCTGCGCTTCACGTACTCGAACAGCGTGATGTCGTCGTCGGGGCCGAGCACCTCGTCGAGGAAGTGCCGCAGCGCACCCGGCTGCTGCGGGAACTCGACCAGGAAGTAGTGCTTGCGCCCCTCGAAGACCGCGGCGCGCTCGGCGATCTCGGCGTAGCGGCTCACGTCGTTGTTGCCGCCGGAGAGGACGCAGACGACCCGCTGGCCGGGCTCGACCCGGACCAGGCCGGACAGGGCCGCGGAGGCCAGGGCGCCGGCCGGCTCGGCCACGATGCCGTCCGAGGCGTACATCGACAGCAGCTCGACGCAGACCCGGCCCTCCGGCACCTGCACGAGGGCGGCGCCGGACGCGGCGATGATCGGCGTCGTCAGCGCACCGGCCCGCCGGACGGAGGCACCGTCGACGAAGGTGTCCAGGTCGACGAGGTCCACCGGGTGCCCGGCCGCCAGGGCGGCGGCCACGCAGGCCGCGCCCAGGGGCTCGACGCCCACGACCCGGACCTGCGGGTAGCGCTCGCCCAACCAGGCCGTGCAGCCGGCCATCAGCCCACCGCCACCGACCGGCACGACCAGCACGTCCGGCGGGGAGCCGACCTGCTCGACGAGCTGCTCCACGACCTCGAGGGCGACGGTGCCCTGCCCGGCGATGGTGCGCAGGTCGTCGAAGGCGGGCACCACGGTCGCCCCGGTGCGGATCGCGTCCTCCGCGGCGGCGACGGCCGCCTCGTCGTACGTGGCGCCCGTGACCACGACCTGCACGTGGTCGCCGCCGATCGCGGTGATCCGCTCGCGCTTCTGGCGCGGGGTGTTGCGGGGCAGGAAGACCCGGCCCTGGATGCCGAGGGCCGCGCACGCGTACGCGAGCCCCTGCCCGTGGTTGCCGGCGCTGGCGCACACGACACCGCGCGCCCGGGCCACCCCGTCGAGCTGGGCCAGCACGTTGTAGGCGCCCCGCACCTTGTACGAGCGCACGACCTGGAGGTCCTCGCGCTTGAACCAGACCTCGGCGCCGTCGGACGAGAGCCGGGCGTTGCGCTGCAGCGGCGTGCGGTCGACGACCCCGGCCAGCCGCTCCGCCGCCTCCTCGACGAGCGCCGCGCCCATCCCGACCGACCTCTGCCGCGCCTCCGCCGTCACCGACCGATCATCCCGCACCTCAACCCTCAACCGTCACGGGAGGGACGAGGGTTTCAGGAGTGAAGTCTCCCCGGAAGCCTTCCGGCGTGCCCGGGCGCGTGCTTAAGGTGCCTGCGTCTGCAGGGCAGGACGAGGGGGCTGGACCTGCGGACGCCGCACGAGCCGACGCCCGCGACACCCGAGGACCACCGATGCTTCCCCGAACCACCCGCACCGTCCGGACCGACCCCGGGACCGCCCGCCGCTCCCGCCTGGGTCGCACGCTCCCCGCGCTGGCGCTCGGCGTCACGGCGCTCGCGCTGGCCGTGCCCACGACCCTGCCCGCCACGGCGTCGCCCGGCGGCCCCGCCGCGGGCACGGGTGGCACCGCCGCCGCGGCGCCCGAGAAGAAGGTCGCGGCGGGCGGTCAGCACCTGACCGCCGACGCCCGCGCGGCCGGGCTCGAGGCCGGCAACGCCACGATGGGCTGGCGCGAACGCGGCACCGAGCGGACGCAGCTGCGTCAGCAGGGCGGCGGGCTGCTGCGCTACGGCGCGGCGTCCCGCTCGAGCACCAGCTCCTTCACGCCCGAGGGCGTGCTCGGCGTGGACGTGTCGAGCTACCAGGGCAAGCTCAAGTGGTCGACCTGGACCAAGAAGGACAAGGACTTCGCCTACATCAAGGCGACCGAGGGCAGCTCGTACAAGAACCCGTACTTCAAGAACCAGTACGGCGGTGCGAAGAAGGCGGGCATGATCCGCGGCGCCTACCACTTCGCGAACCCGGCGGGGAAGGCCGGCTACAAGCAGGCGCGCTACTTCGTGAAGAACGGCGGCGGGTGGAGCGCGGACGGCAAGACCCTGCCCGGCGTGCTCGACATCGAGTACAACCCGTACGGCTCGACCTGCTACGGCGTGAGCAAGAAGAAGATGGTCGCCTGGGTCTCGTCCTTCACCAAGGAGTACAAGAAGCTGACGGGCAAGGACGCCGTCATCTACACGACCACCGACTGGTGGAAGCAGTGCACGGGCAACTCAAGCAAGTTCGGCAAGACGAACCCGCTCTGGGTCGCCCGTTACGGGAGCAAGACCCCGGGGACCCTGCCGAAGGGGTGGAAGACCGCCACCTTCTGGCAGTACACGTCCAACCCCATCGACCAGGACGTCTTCCCGAGCAAGCTCAAGCGGCTCAAGGTCCTGGCCACCGAGAAGTAGGGCGGCCAGGAGGGGCGGACCCGGCTAGCTGACGTCCTCGTCGTCGTCGCTGGCCGTGCCCGCGAGCTCGGAGGGGTCGACGGTGCCCTCGGGGTCGTCCTCGACGGTCAGGTTGCCGATCGTCGACCCCGGGTCGACGGCGACCTGCGCCTCGGTGGTCTCGTCGGCAGGAACGTCGGGCTCCTGGTGGGCAGAAGTCATGGGTGCTCTCCTCGCTCTCGGACGGCGTCGGCCGCGGCGTCGGTTTACAGCGTAGGCAGATCCGTGGATCTGGTCGGCGACGTGGGGCTCGTCACGGCTGCACGCAGGCGCGTTAGTCGTTAATCTCGCACGAGGACGTCGGCGATCGGCTGGGGGGTTGGCGCCGGCGTCCGTAAGCTCGGGGGCTGCAGGGCCTGTCCTGGCGGGACCGTCTGCCAGGGTGGAGGCATGGACAGGGCAACGCTGTGACCGGCCGCTGGGTCGACCACGTCTTCTGGTGGCACGTCTACCCCCTCGGGTTCGTGGGGGCCGAGCGGGAGCTGGCGGACCTCGGCGACGACCGTGTGGAGCACCGGCTCGGGCGCCTCGAGGGCTGGCTCGACCATCTCGTCTCGCTCGGCTGCAACGGGCTGCTGCTGGCCCCGGTCTTCGCCTCCGCCAGCCACGGCTACGACACCGTCGACTACTTCCGGATCGACCCCCGCCTGGGCGACGACGCCGACTTCGACGCCCTGCTGACGGCCTGCCACGACCGCGGCGTACGGGTGCTGCTCGACGGCGTGTTCAACCACGCGGGACGTGACTTCCCGCCCGTCGCCGCCGCGCTGGCGGCCGGACCCGGCACGCCCGAGGCCGAGTGGGTCGCGAAGCTCTACGACAACGACGGCATGGTCACCGCCGAGTACTTCGAGGGACACGACACCCTCGTCACCCTGAACCACGGCTCCCCGCTCGTCCAGGACCTCGTCCGCGACGTGCTGCTGCACTGGCTGGGCCGCGGCGTCGACGGCTGGCGGCTCGACGCGGCGTACGCGGTCCCGCCGACCTTCTGGGCCGCGGTGCTCCCGGCCGTGCGCGAGCGGTTCCCCGACGCCTGGTTCGTCGGCGAGATGATCCACGGCGACTACGTGGGCTACGTCGAGCAGTCCGGCATCGACTCGGTCACCGAGTACGAGCTCTGGAAGGCCGTCTGGTCGTCGCTCGACACGGTCAACCTGCACGAGCTCGAGTGGACGCTCGGGCGGCACGCGGAGTTCGTCGAGCACTTCGTCCCGATGACCTTCGTCGGCAACCACGACACCACCCGCGTCGCGAGCCAGATCCACGACGAGCGGCACTGGTCGCACGCGGTCGCGCTGCTCGGCTTCCTGCCCGGGGTGCCCTGCGTCTACTACGGCGACGAGTTCGGGCTCGAGGCCGTCAAGGAGGACCGCCCGGACGGCGACGACGCGGTCCGGCCCTCGCTGCCGGCGGAGCGCGGCCAGTTCGACGACCCGCACCCCGAGGTCGAGGAGGTCTACCGCCGCGTGCTCGCGCTGCGTCGCCGGCACCCGTGGCTCGTCGACGCCGTGACCTCCACCGAGCAGGTCGCGAACGAGCACCTGCTCGTGCACGCCCGGGCCCGGCAGGGGGAGGGGGCGCTGACCCTGGCGCTCAACCTCGGCGACCAGCCGTACGGCGTCCCCGGCGGTGCGTCCGTGCTCGCCGCGGAGCCCGCGGTCCAGGGCGACGCGGTGGCCCCGCACGGCTGGGCCGTCCTCGAGGGCTGAGCGCCGGGACCGGCCCGTCCGCGGGCTGCGTCAGCGCAGCTGGTCCTCGAAGAAGTCGGCGGTCCGGTCCATCGCCCGGTCGAAGGTCCGCCCCTCGAAGGTGTGGTCGGCACCGGGGTAGACGTCCGAGCGGACGTCGACGTCGGCGTCCTCGAGGGCGTCGACCGTCTTCCTCGCCCAGCGGACCGGGCAGGTCCGGTCGGCGGCGCCGTGCTGGACCAGCACGGGTTCGGTGATCCGGTCGAAGGACGACCGCGCCGACGCCGCTCGCCAGAAGGCGGGCGCGTCGTCCGGCAGCCCGTAGGTCTTGGCGATCCTGCGGTTCGTGCCCCGGCGCTCGGGGTTGTCGGCGTACCAGCGCTCCCAGTTGTCCGCCTCGTCGGAGCTCACGGAGGCCCAGACGGCGGCCGCGTCGACCAGCCCGGGGGCCACGGCGAGGGCCCGGAGCGTGACGCCGCCGCCCATCGACCGGCCGAACCAGCCGACGTGGTCGGTGTCGAGGACGTCCCAGCCCGAGGCCTTGACCGCCTTCACCGCGTTGATCGTGTCGACGACGTACGGCAGCCGCAGGGCGTAGTCGGTCCCGTCTACCCCGCCGTCGTCGTCGCTGGAGCCGGCGTGGTTGCGGTAGTCGACGTGCAGCACCGCGAAGCCGCGGCGGGCGAGGACGTCCTGCTCGCGCGGCATGCCCTGCCCGGACCAGTAGGTGTCGGGGTCGATGTAGCCGTGGTTGAGCACGACCACGGGGAAGGGGCCCTTGCCGTCGGGCAGGTTCATGATCCCGGAGATCTTCTCGCCGTCCCCGCGGAAGGTGACCGCGTAGCGCTTGTAGCTGCCCTGGTCGCGCAGCAGCCGGCCCCGCCGCAGGTCGCGCCCGTCGTAGCGCTTCTCGACCAGCGCCTGCATGGAGACCGGGTGCGGCTTCTTCTTCTGCGCCGGCTTCTTCTCTGCCGGCTGCTTCTTCGGGACCGCCGTCGGGCTGGGGGAGGAGGTCGGGCCCGGTGTCGCCGCCGGGGCGCTCGTCGCGACCGGGCCGGGGACCTCGTCGGCCGGGCCGGCCGGCGCGTCCGGCTGCGCGCTGCACCCGGCGAGCACGGCCAGGAGGACGGCGAGCGCGATCGACGGGCGCTTCATCGGTTCAGTGTGGCGGGGCGGTCAACCGCGCGACGATCGCGTCGACCAGGGGGAGGTCGGGCTCGAGCCAGGCCAGGTCGTTGATCGAGACGGCGTCCACCCAGGCCACGGCGTCGTGCGCCTCGACCGCCTCCGGGATGCCCGTACGCGCCGTGCACCACCAGACCCGCATCACCAGGCCGGACGTGAGCGGCCACACCGAACCGGGGCCGGCCGGCGGGACGAGCTCCTCGCCGACGTCCACCGTGACCCCGAGCTCCTCCTCGAGCTCGCGGCGCAGCGCGTCCACCGGTTCCTCGCCCGGCTCGACCTTGCCGCCGGGCAGCTCCCAGCGACCGGCGAGGTGCTCGGGGCGGGTCCGCCGGGCGGCGAGCGCGCGGGAGGGTCGTTCGAGGTCGTCGACGAGCACAGCCGCGACGACGAGCTGGTCGGCCACCCCTGGAGTGTGGCAGCGATCCGGGCCCGCCCGCGAGCAGAACTCCGTGGCGGGGCGGCGCGTCGGGGAATAGCGTCGGGCGACGGCGGGTTCATCGCCGATGAGTTCAGCGCCCCGCACGGGTCATGAGCTCGACCCGCCACGGCAAGGACGCCGGACCCCGCAGCACCAGCACGACGAACGGATCCCCGTGACCGCCACGAGCACCCCGCCGGACCTGACCACCTCGACCCCTGCGACCGACGGTTCGGGGAACCGGGCGATCATCGCGATCCTGCTGGTCGCGACCTTCGTCGTGATCCTCAACGAGACGATCATGAGCGTCGCGCTGCCGAGCCTGATGAGGGACCTGGACGTCACCGCCCGTACGGGTCAGTGGCTCTCGACCGTCTTCCTGCTCACGCTCGCCGTCGTCATCCCGACCACCGGCTTCCTGCTGCAGCGGCTCACGACGCGCCAGGTCTTCGTCACGGCCATGATCCTGTTCAGCACGGGGACGCTGATCGCGGCCGTGTCGCCGGCGTTCTGGCTGCTGCTGCCCGCCCGTGTCGTGCAGGCGAGCGGCACGGCGATGATGCTGCCGCTGCTGATCACCACGATCCTGACGCTCGTCCCGGTCGAGCGCCGCGGCGCCGTGATGGGCACCGTGTCGATCGTCATCTCCGTGGCGCCGGCCATCGGGCCCACCGTCTCCGGCATCGTCCTGCACTTCTTCCCGTGGCGCTTCATGTTCATCCTCGTGCTGCCGATCGCGCTCGGCGTGCTCGCCTTCGGGGTCAAGAAGCTCAAGAACACGGGGACCCCCGGCGACGCCAAGCTCGACGTCGTCTCGGTCGTCCTGTCCGTGCCCGGGTTCGGTGGCATCGTCTACGGCCTCAGCCTCATCGGCGCCACGGGCCCGTTCGGGATCCCGGCGCTCGCCTTCGTCGGCGTCGGCGTCCTGGGTCTGGCCGCCTTCAGCTGGCGCCAGGTCCGGCTCTACCGCGCGGGCAACCCGCTGCTGGACCTGCGGGCCTTCCGGTTCGCCCCGTTCACCATCAGCGTGGCGCTGCTCTGCGTCGCGATGGTCGCGCTGTTCGGCATGATCATCCTGCTGCCGATCTACCTCCAGCAGGTCCGGGGGATCGGCGCGCTCGAGACCGGTCTGATGCTGCTGCCGGGCGGGCTCGTCATGGGTCTGCTGGGCCCGCAGGTCGGGAAGCTGTTCGACCGCCACGGTCCGCGTGGGCTGTCGCTCGTCGGCTCCGTCCTGCTGGTCGTGTCGATGTGGCGGCTCAGCCTCATCGACCTGGCGACGCCGATCTGGATGCTGATTGCGATCCACGTCCTGCTGTCGATCGGGCTGGCGTTCCTCTTCACGCCCGCCTTCACCACCGCCCTCAACCCGCTGCCGCCGCACCTCTACTCCCACGGCAGCGCGATCCTCAGCACGCTCCAGCAGGTGGCCGGAGCCGCCGGCACCGCGCTGCTGGTCGCCGTCTACGCCGGCCGGTCCGCGGCGCTCCAGGCGACCGGGGTCTCCGACGTCGACGCCTCGCTCCGGGGTATCCAGGTCGCGTTCGGGGTGGCCGCGCTGATCGCGATCGCCACCGTCGTCCTGGCGGCCTTCATGCACCAGACCAAGCCGGTCGAGGGCGCCGAGGCCACGCAGCACGGGGCGATCCACTGACCCGGGTCGCCGTCGTCACCGGTGCCGGCAGCGGCATCGGACGAGCCAGCGCCGTCGCCCTCGCCGACGCCGGCTGGCTCGTCGTCCTCGCAGGACGGCGTGAGGAGCCCCTGCAGGAGGTCGCCGGCCTGGGCGTCGACAGCCCGGGCGGCTTCGACGTCGTGCCGGCGGACGTGACGGACGAGGACGCCGTACGTCACCTGTTCGACGTCACCGTCGAGCGTCACGGCCGGGTCGACCTCCTCGTCAACAACGCCGGCCGCGGGGCGCCACCGACCGAGATCGACGAGATCGCGCTGGCCGACTGGCAGGCCGTGGTCGACGTGAACCTCACCGGGATGTTCCTGTGCCTGCGCGAGGCGTTCCGGGTGATGCGCCACCAGGACCCGTCCGGCGGACGCATCATCAACAACGGCTCGATCTCCGCCCACGCGCCCCGGCCCCGCTCGCTCGCCTACACGGCGACGAAGCACGCGGTCAGCGGACTCACCAAGCAGGTCCAGCTCGACGGCCGCCCGTACGGGATCTCCTGCGGCCAGATCGACATCGGCAACGCCGCCACGTCGATGGGCCACGGGGTCTCCCAGGGCGCCCTGCAGGCCGACGGCTCCACGCGGACCGAGCCGACGATGCCCGTCGACGACGTCGCCCGGGCGGTCGTGCTGATGGCCGACCTGGCACCCGGCAGCAACGTCGCCTCGCTCACCGTGCTGGCCACGGACATGCCGTTCGTCGGTCGGGGCTGACCCGCTGCCCTGTCGGACCCCCTGGGTAGGGTCCGGACCATGAGCACCCCGCACGAGCAGGCCACGACGGACGACGAGCAGACGATCGAGAAGCTGGTCGCGAAGGCGTCCATCGCCCTCGTCACCACCGTCGCCGAGGACGGCGCGCTCGTCAGCCGCCCGCTCGCGGTGCAGCAGCGCGAGTTCGACGGCGACCTCTGGTTCTTCACGGAGGACCCGTCGGCCAAGACCGACCAGGTCCGCGCGAACGACCAGGTGAACGTCGCGATCCAGGCCGGCCACGGCTGGCTCTCGATCAGCGGCCGCGGCAGCGTCAGCAAGGACCAGGCCAAGATCGACGAGCTCTGGAACACCGGCGCCGAGGCGTGGTTCGAGGGCGGTCGCGACGACCCCGCCGTCGCGCTGCTGCGCGTCGAGGCCGTCACGGCCGAGTACTGGACCTCGAAGGCCCCGATGGTCGTGACGCTGGCCAAGTACGCGAAGGCCGCCGTCACGGGCGGGCGTCCCAACGTGGGCGAGAGCAAGGTCGTCGAGCTCTGAGCCCGGTAACGACCACCGGCCCGCGCTCGATCCTGACGTCATGACGAGACGTCTTCCCGCCCTGCTCTCCGCCCTGGTCGGCCTCGGCGTCGCCGCCGCCTCCCTGACCCCCGTGGCGGCGCAGGCGGCCGTGGAGCCGGCACGTCCTGCCGTTCAAGCAGCTGCGGCCTCGTCGACCTTCGCCTACACGAACCACAAGGACTGGGCCACCGCGGTCTTCACCCAGATCAACGTGGAGCGCGCGAAGAACGGGCTCAGGGCGCTGCGCTGGTCGGACAAGCTGTCCCTGTCGGCGCACCGGCACAACCTGCAGATGGGGCAGCAGAACACGCTGAGCCACCAGCTGCCCGGCGAGGCGCCCCTCGGCGAGCGCGTGACGGTCTTCTACGCCTGGTCGGCCTGCGGGGAGAACATCGGCTGGAACGGCGCACGGACGCAGGCGGGTGCGCTGGCGCTCGAGACGGCGATGTACGAGGAGACCCCGCCGAACGACGGGCACCGGCGCAACATCCTCAGCACCTCGTTCGTCGACGTCGGCGTCGACGTGATCGACGACAGCACCCACGGTCGGCTCTGGCTGACGACCGACTTCGGGCGTCCGCGCTGAAGACCTGACGCCCGGTCAGGCGTTCTGGGCGAGCCAGCGACGGGCCCCCCGTGCCCGCACGGTTCCGCGCACGATGCGCACCAGCATCCAGGTGATGAGTCCCACGAAGAGGACGAGAGAGCCGAGGCTCGCGCCGCTCACGATGAGGCCGACGTACAGCAGGGTCAGGCCGAGGTAGGTCGGGACATATCTGCCCTCGACCATCATCTGACGGGCCGCGTCGGCGACGACCGCACGCCGTTCCTCCGGCACCGGTCGGCCTTCGGCAACCTGGCTGCGGAGCCATGAGCGGTCGCTCGCCGAGAGGAAGGCGTCGGGCGTGACGAAGGGCCGCGCGGCGCCCGCGGTCCTGACGGCTCCGACGATGACGAGGACGAGGGCGACTCCCATCAGGGCGAAGCTGCCCCACAGCACGGGGAGGCTCACCGACCACAGGCCGTCGAGGTCAGGGTCGAGCAGCGGGTTGATCAGGAAGAAGGTGCCGAGCACTGCGGCGCCGCCCAGACAGAACCCCAGGGCCCGGCGGAGGAAGAGCCGCCGCCGTCGGGCGGCGAGGTCGCCGACCAGCAGCTGCTTCATCGCTACGGCGCGTGCATCGGCCCAGGCATCTCGGGCCACGGCGGTCATGGGAGCAGCATGACGCCTGCGGAGGTCGTGCGGGCCTGTCACCCCTCCGCACTACGGTGACCCTCGTGGACCAGCCCTTCGACCCGGAGCTGTGGGAGCCGGTCGCCGGCTTCGAGCTGACCGACGTGACCTACCACCGCTCCCGCCGGTCGCCGGTCGTCCGGGTCGCGTTCGACCGGCCGGAGGTGCGCAACGCGTTCCGCCCGCACACCGTCGACGAGCTCGTGGCCGTGCTCGACCACGCGCGGACGTCCTCCGACGTCGGCTGCGTCCTGCTCACCGGCAACGGGCCGTCGCCCAAGGACGGCGGGTGGGCGTTCTGCAGCGGCGGGGACCAGCGGATCCGCGGCCGCTCCGGCTACACGTACGCCGACGACGAGGCGCCCGCCGCGGTCGACCCGGCGAAGCAGGGCCGGCTGCACATCCTCGAGGTGCAGCGGCTGGTGCGGTTCATGCCCAAGGTCGTCATCGCCCTCGTCGGCGGCTGGGCGGCCGGCGGAGGGCACAGCCTGCACGTGGTCTGCGACCTGACGCTGGCGAGCGCGGAGCACGCGCGGTTCAAGCAGACCGACGCCGACGTGGGCTCCTTCGACGGCGGCTTCGGCTCGGCCTATCTCGCCCGCCAGGTCGGGCAGAAGTTCGCGCGCGAGATCTTCTTCCTCGGCGACACCTACGACGCCGAGGCCGCGCACCGGATGGGCATGGTCAACGCCGTCGTCCCGCACGCCGACCTGGAACGCGTCGGGCTGGACTGGGCGGAGAAGGTCTGCCGCAAGAGCCCGACGGCGCAGCGGATGCTCAAGTACGCCTTCAACGCCGTCGACGACGGGCTCGTGGGCCAGCAGCTCTTCGCCGGCGAGGCCACGCGGCTGGCGTACATGACCGACGAGGCCGTCGAGGGCCGGGACGCCTTCCTGGAAAAGCGCGCGCCCGACTGGTCGCCGTTCCCTTACTACTACTGAGCGAGCCGATGACCGAGCCGACGACCGACCCGGGCAGCGTGCCCGACGCGTACGACCCGTGGTTCCTGGCCACGCCGCTCCCGCTGCCGGGCGTGCCGGCCGGCGTGGAGACCGTGACGCTGCCGTTCACGCACTTCACCGTCGTGCTGCAGCCCGACCGGCGCCTGGCCCTGGTGACCGCTGCGAACCTCGACGGCGCCCGGCTGCTCGAGATCGACCGCGGCGACGACTGGCACCTCGACCCGCGGGTCCCCGCCGAGGCGCAGACGGGCCCCGAGGTCTACGCGGACAACGACCTGGACCGCGGGCACCTGACCCGGCGGCGCGACCCGGTGTGGGGGGAGCGGGCGGTCGCCGAGCGCGCGAACGTCGACACGTTCAGCTACGTCAACGCCGCGCCGCAGGCCGCGCTGTTCAACCAGGGCGAGCTGCTCTGGGCCGGGCTCGAGGACTACGTGCTCGAGCACGCCCGGACGTACGCCCAGCGCCTGACCGTGCTGACCGCCCCGGTCTTCGGCGACGACGACCCGCTCTACCGCGGGACGCGCATCCCGCGGCGGTTCTGGAAGGTGGTGGCCTGGAACGACGGCGACGAGACCGACCCGGTCCTCGCCGCGACGGCGTACGTGCTCGACCAGTCGGAGCAGCTCGAGCGCCTGGACCTGTCCGGCCGGGCGGAGGCGACGGCGCCGGACCTCGGGGCCTACCTGACCTTCCAGGTCCCGGTGGCCGACGTGGCCGCGCTCACCGGGCTCGACCTCGGCCCGCTCGTGGCCGCTGACCGGTTGCCGACCACGACGGTCGCCCCGATGGAGACGCGCTGGGTGCGGCTCGAGCGCGTCCGCGACGTCACCCTCTGACGGGGCGAGAAGCTCAGACCACGCCGTAGAGCCGGTCGCCGGCGTCGCCGAGCCCGGGGACGATGTAGCCCTTCTCGTTGAGCCGGTCGTCGACGCCGGCGAGCACGAGGTTGCAGGGGACCTTGAGGTCGTCGAGCAGCGCGGAGAGGCGTTCGATGCCCTCCGGGGCGGCGAGCAGGCAGATGCAGGTGATGTGGTCGGCGCCGCGGTCGACGAGGAACCGCACCGCGGCGGCCAGGGTGCCGCCGGTGGCGAGCATCGGGTCCAGCACGTAGCACTGGCGCCCGGACAGGTCCTCGGGCAGCCGCTCGGCGTAGGTCGAGGCCTGCAGCGTCTCCTCGTCGCGGACCATCCCGACGAACCCGACCTCCGCGGTCGGCACGAGGCGGACCATGCCCTCGAGCATGCCGAGCCCGGCGCGCAGGATCGGCACCACGAGGGGCTTCGGCAGGGCGAGCCGGACGCCGTGGGCGGGAGACACCGGCGTGGTCACGGTGACCGGGGTGACGCGCACCTCGCGGGTCGCCTCGTACGCCAGCAGGGTCACGAGCTCCTCGGTCAGCCGCCGGAACGTCGGCGAGTCGGTCTGCTCGTCCCGCAGGACGGTGAGCTTGTGTGCGACGAGGGGATGGTCGATGACCGTGGTGTCCACGGCGGCCACGCTAGCGGCAGGCGCGGCGGGGCCGTGGCCGGAGGGACACGGTTGGGTGCCGTCTGACACCATGTGGCACCGGACCGGCACCCCGGTCCGTCGGTAGGGAGGGGCGGGTCATGCCAGAGTTCGACGGCGAGGAGTACGTGTCGTTCGACGAGGCGGACAAGCCGGGATCAGCGGCCGCGGTGCCCGACGCCGACGACCCGGACGACTCCGACCCCGACGACGACCTCGAGGACGCGGCGGAGGACGAGATCGACTACGTCCTCGCCGCCTACCGCGAGGACGGCCAGCTCCGCGTCCAGGCGCTCGAGCTCGACCTGGCCAACGACCTCGACGCCCTGATCGAGCAGCTGCGCCGCCTGCCCGGCGACGCCGGCTCCCTGGGGTTCGTGAGCCTGGTCGAGGAGGTGTTCGTCATCGTGCGCGTCCGCGGTCAGCACGTGCAGGCGCTCCTCTCGGACTCCGCCGCTGCGAGCGACTGGCCGATCGCCCACGACGTCCTGGACTTCCTGGGCGAGGACGTGGACGAGCCGGAGGACGACGAGGACGGCGAGCTGGTCGGCGACCTCGACATGCTGGCCGACCTCGGGCTGAGCGAGTTCGAGCTCGGGACGATCGTCGACGACCTCGACCTCAGCAGCGACCAGATGCTCGGCGCGATCGCCGACCGGATCAACATCAACCCCGAGTTCGCGCAGGCCACCGAGGCGGCCTTCCAGGACTGACGGTCCCTCACGTGCCCGGGGGCCGGTGGGACGCGGCCATGCGCCGCGCCCTGGACGAGGCGCAGCGGGTGCGTGCGGCCGGTGACGTCCCCGTCGGGGCGGTGCTGCTCGACCCCCGCGGCGAGGTCGTGGCCGCGGCCGGCAACGAGCGGGAGGCGAGCCAGGACCCGACGGCCCACGCCGAGGTCCTCGTGCTGCGCCGGGCGGCCGCGGCGACGGGCACCTGGCGCCTCGACGGCCACACCCTGGTCGTGACGCTCGAGCCCTGCACGATGTGCGCCGGGGCCCTGGTCCTGGCCCGCGTCGAGCGCTGCGTGTTCGGGGCGTACGACCCCAAGGCCGGCGCCGTCGCCTCGCTCTTCGACGTGCTGCGCGACCCCCGGCTGAACCACCGGGTCGACGTCCGCGGCGGCGTCCTCGAGGCGGAGTGCTCGGAGGTCCTGCTCGACTTCTTCGCCGGGCACCGCACGGATGGGCAGGATTAGCGTCGCCCCGGCGCGCCCGGTACTCTCTTCGGCGGTGGCGTGTCTGAGCGGCCTAAAGAGCGCGCCTCGAAAGCGCGTGAAGTGAAAACTTCCGAGAGTTCAAATCTCTCCGCCACCGCCAGTCGTCGAGAGATCGACGAGCAGCGCCGGTCCCCCTCGGGTGGCCGGCGCTGCGGCGTCTCAGGCGCCGGTGACGTCCTTCGCCGCGTTCTCGGCCACGAGCTCGACCGCGGCGATCCCCTTCTTCTGGGTCGCCCCGCCGTCGGACAGGGCGGCGACCAGCAGCGGGTGCCCCTCGTGCTCGACCTTGCCCACGCTCGTCACGACCCACCCGCCGGTCCGCGGGAGCCAGCCGTTCTTGACGTACGCGTCGGTGTCGCTTCGTGAGTCGGCGGCCGTGACGCCCCAGTCCTGGTCGGTGGCCACGCCGCCCATGAGGGTCTGCAGGTAGGTCCGCGACTCGGGGGTCAGCGGCGAGTCCTCGGTGAACACGACCTGCAGCAGCCGCAGCTGGTCGGCCGTCGTGGTGGTCGTCGCGCCCCAGCGGCCCTTCGTGCCGCCGGTGGTGCCGGTCAGGCCGAACGTCGCGTTGGCCGCGGCGAGGCCCTTCTCCCGGCCGATCGCCTTCCACAGCGTGGTGGCGGCGCCGTTGCTGCTCTGCCGGATCATCCGTGACGCCACCTCGCGCTGCGCGCTGCTCAGCTTGCCCTGCTTCTGCAGGAGCAGCGTGGCGAGGATGTCGACCTTGACGACGCTCGCCGTCGCGAAGGCGTGGTCGGTGTCGCCGTACGCGGTCGTCCGTCCGGTCTGCAGGTCGGTCACGACCACGGCCAGGCGGCCGGACTCCCGGGCGTGCCAGTCCTCGACCGCGTCGGCCACCACGGTGGCCGGGGGCGGGGGCGGGACGGCGGCCGGGGCGGCGGCGGGTGCCGCGGCCGGGGCGGCCGACGGCGGGGCGTCGGGCCGGTCCACCAGGTGCACGACGAGGTTCACGAGCGCGACGAGGACCAGCAGGATCGTCAGGGCACGGAGCCGCCGGAAGGCGAGCGGGGGGTACGGCCGTGGGGCCGTCCGCACGGACATGACCGCACCGTAGGGCCGGTCGTGCACCGAGGCCGGGATTGGCCGCCGGGGCGGTGTGTCGTCTCGTTCGTTTCCTGCCCGTAGCCCGGGTCCGGGAGGATGGCGCCCATGATCGACCTCGACGTCATCCTGCTCGTGGGTGCCGTCGTGCTCATCGTCGCCATCCTGGCGGCCCGGCTGGGCTCCGGCTTCGGGCTCCCGTCGCTGCTGCTGTTCCTCGGCCTCGGCATGCTGCTCGGCACGGACGGCATCGGCGGCGTGGCCTTCGACGACGCCGACCTGGCGCACGCGGTCGGCTTCGCGGCCCTCGTCCTGATCCTCGCCGAGGGCGGCCTGACGACCAAGTGGTCGGAGATCAGACCCGTGGTCGGGCCCGCCGTGGTGCTCGCCACCCTCGGCATCGTCGTGAGCGTCGCGCTGGTGACGGCCTTCGGCTACTACGTCCTGCAGCTCGACCTCTGGGTGGCGGTGCTGCTCGGTGCCGTCATCTCCCCGACCGACGCGGCGGCCGTCTTCTCCGTGCTGCGGCACGTGCCGATCCCGCACCGCCTCCGCGGGATGCTCGAGGCCGAGTCCGGGCTGAACGACGCTCCGACCGTCCTGCTCGTCACCCTGGCCAGCGGGCTGGCCGCCGGCCACGCGGCCGAGGGCGGGCCGGGGCTGATCGCCCTGCTGGCCGTGCTCGAGCTGCTCGGCGGCCTCGTCATCGGCGCCGTGATGGGCTGGCTCGGCGTCCAGATCCTGCGCCGCGTGGCGCTGCCGTCGTCCGGCCTCTACCCGCTGACCACGCTGGGCTGGGCGGTGCTGGCGTACGGGATCACGGCGACCGCGCACGCCAGCGGGTTCGCCGCGGTCTACGTCTGCGCGGTCATCCTCGGCAACGCGCAGCTGCCGCACCGGGCGGCGACGCGGTCGTTCGTGGAGGGCATCGGCTGGATCGCCCAGATCGGGCTGTTCGTCATGCTGGGGCTCCTCGCGACGCCGAGCCGGGTGACGCTGCAGGCCGCCATGGTCGGGGTCGCGGCGGGGCTGTTCGTCACCTTCGTCGCGCGGCCGCTGTCGGTGTGGGTCTGCCTGCGCTGGTTCAGGGTGCGGCTGCGGGAGCAGGCGTTCCTGTCGTGGGCCGGGCTGCGGGGCGCGGTGCCGATCGTCCTGGCCACGGTGCCGCTGGCCGACGGCATCGAGAACGGGCTGTTCTTCTTCGACGTCGTCCTGGTCTTCGTCGTCGTCTTCACCTGCCTCCAGGCGCCGACGCTGCCCTTCCTCGCCCGCCGCCTCGGGCTGACCGACGAGCAGGCCCCGCGCGACGTGGAGGTCGAGGCGGCGCCGCTCGACCAGATCGCCGCCGACCTCCTGCAGGTCCGGGTTCCGGAACGCTCCCGGCTCGCAGGGATCGAGGTGAGCGAGCTGCGGCTGCCGCCGAACACGGTCGTGTCCCTGATCATCCGCAACGCCTCACCGTTCAACCCGGCGCCGGGCGAGCGCATCAAGATCGGGGACGAGCTGCTGATCGTCACGCCGACGAGCACGCGGCAGGTCGCCGAGGACCGCCTGCACGAGCTCGGCCGGGCCGGGCGTCTCGCGCGCTGGCGCCGCGAGCCGAAGGCCTGAGCTTCGCGTCAGTGAGGCGTCAGGCGGGGGTCGCGGAGGCGGAGGCCGTCTCCACGGAGGGCAGGCAGAGGCTGTCGGCGTCCACCGAGAGCGTCTTCTTCGCGTTCTTGTTGTAGCCCGCGTACTTGTTGCCGACGAGCACGTCGACCGTGTGGTCGGCCCGGCCGTCCGCCCGTACGGTGGCGCCCTTGAAGAAGCTCTTGGTGAGCAGCACCTCGGGGTCGCGCTCGCCGGAGCCGACGATGACGGTCTCGCTGATCTTCTCGATCGTGTTCGTCGTGCCCGTCACCTTGAAGCCGCTGCTGCGCATGGCGCGGCCGACGTTCGCGGCGAGACCGCGGCTGTTGCCGCCGTTGAACACCTTGACGTAGACCTGCTTGGTCGCCAGCTGGCGCTTGGGCAGGGTCTGCTCGACGCAGGGCGTCGGTGGCGGCGGGGGCACGGGGGCGATCACGTTGGTGTAGCCCCAGTAGGCCGCGTACACGAGCGCCGCCAGCAGGACGAGCAACGTGACCGGCGTCCGGATGACCCGGAAGATCCGTCCGATCAACGCAGCGAGCTCCTTGCCGTGTCGCGACGAGGGTGCACCGGTGCACCTCGTCGGGGAGACCGTGGCCGCCCGTACATGCGCGCGAAGCCTAACCCGCGCAGGCGGCGGCCAGGTCGGCCCGGCGCGTCGTCGACGTCACCGGAGCTCCAGCACCCGGGCGTGCATCGTCTGGCGCTGCTGCAGCGCGGCGCGCAGGGCGCGGTGCAGGCCGTCCTCCAGGTAGTACTCGCCCCGCCAGGACACGACGTGGGCGAAGAGGTCGCCGTAGAAGGTGGAGTCCTCCTCGAGGAGCGCCTCCAGGTCGAGCGTGCGCTTGGTCGTGACGAGCTGGTCCAGCCGCACCTGGTGCGGCGCGATGGCCGCCCACTGCTTCTGGACGTAGCTGTGGTCGGGGTATGGCCGCACGTCCCCGACCCGCTTGAAAATCACCTGGTCAGCCTAGCCAACGAACGGGGGGAGACCCTGGAGGGACATCGTTACGATTCGGTCTATGAGCGATGCCGCCGGCTACGTCCCCCCGACCGCGGCCGCGCCCGCTGCCGCCACCCCGAGCCCCGCCGCCGCCCCGGCACCCGTGCCCCCGGCCCCGCTGACCGCGGACGGGGAGGTCATCGCGAAGGGCTACACCTTCGACGAGCCGTCGATCCAGCTCGGCGTCCTGATGGAGGACGACACCCCCAAGCCCGACGCGCAGATCCGCATCCCGCTCAGCATGCTGAACCGCCACGGCCTGGTCGCGGGGGCCACCGGCACGGGCAAGACCAAGACGCTGCAGCTGATGGCCGAGCAGATCTCCGCCGCAGGCGTGCCCGTCTTCGCCGCCGACATCAAGGGCGACCTCTCCGGCATCGCCTCGGCCGGCCAGCCGAGCGACAAGCTGCTCGCGCGGACGGCGAAGCTCGGCCAGGACTGGCACCCGCAGGGCTGCCCGACCGAGTTCTTCTCGCTCGGCGGCCAGGGCATCGGCGTCCCGCTGCGGGCGACGATGAGCTCCTTCGGGCCGACCCTGCTGTCGAAGGTGCTCGGGCTGAACGACGTGCAGGAGTCGTCGCTGGGCCTGGTCTTCCACTACGCCGACACGGCGGGTCTCCCGCTGCTCGACCTGAAGGACCTGCGCGCCGTCCTCACCCACCTGACCAGCGACGAGGGCAAGGGCGAGCTCAAGTCGATCGGCGGGCTCAGCGCCGCGACGGTCGGCGTCATCCTGCGCTCGCTGATCACCTTCTCCGACCAGGGGGCGGACGCGTTCTTCGGGGAGCCGGAGTTCGACACCGCCGACCTGCTGCGCGTGACCGCCGACGGGCGCGGGGTCGTGTCGCTGCTCGAGCTGCCCAACCTGCAGGACCGGCCGGCGATCTTCTCGACCTTCCTCATGTGGCTGCTGGCCGACCTGTTCCACGACCTGCCCGAGGTCGGCGACGTGGAGAAGCCCAAGCTGGTCTTCTTCTTCGACGAGGCGCACCTGCTGTTCGCCGACGCGTCGAAGGCGTTCCTCACCGCGATCGCGCAGACCGTACGGCTGATCCGCTCCAAGGGCGTCGGCATCTTCTTCGTGACCCAGACGCCCAAGGACGTCCCCGACGACGTGCTGGCCCAGCTCGGCTCGCGCGTCCAGCACCAGCTGCGGGCGCACACGCCGAACGACGCGAAGGCGCTGAAGCAGACGGTCGCGACCTTCCCGAGGTCGGCGTACGACCTGGCCGAGGTCCTGCAGCAGCTGGGCATCGGCGAGGCGGTCGTGACGGTGATGGACCCCGACGGCGCGCCGACACCGGTGGCCTGGACGCGGATGATCGCGCCGCAGTCGCTGATGGCGCCGACGCCGGAGGACGTCCTGAAGCCGGGGGTGGCGATGTCGGCGCTGATGACGAAGTACGGGCAGGCCGTCGACCGCGACTCGGCGCAGGAGATGCTCGCCCGGAAGCTCGAGCAGGGCGCGGCGACCGCGGCGCAGGAGCGGGAGCGGGCCGAGGAGGCGGAGCGGGCCGCCGAGGCCGCCAGGGCCGCCCAGCAGCAGGAGCGCCAGGACCGGCAGGAGCGGCCGGCGCCGCGCGCCGCTCCGCGGACGTCCACCCGGCAGCAGAAGGGGATGGTCGAGCAGATCGCCGGCTCGACGGTGTTCCGACAGTTCGCGCGGTCGGCCGGGCGGGAGATCGTGCGCGGCCTGTTCGGGGCGGCGCGTCGGCGCTGACCCGGACTCGAGAACCCTGTGCCCCGGGCCTGGTGACCAGGCCCGGGGCACTCCCGGGTAGCGGGTTCAGCGGGCCCCGGCGAGGAGCCGGGGGAGCCGGGGGACCCGGCGGAGCAGACCGCGGCGAGGCCGCGGTCCGGGTCGTGGCGGTGGTTCGGGTGGCCAAGGCAGGTTGCGCCGGCCACGGGGGCCGAGCTGGTCGTACGAGCTGAGGGGCAGACCGGGGCTGCCGAGGCTCGCGAGCGGGACGTGCTGGTGCATGGGAGTTCCTTCGGGTGGCGCGCAGAGGCGCGCGGGGACCGACCGTGGGCAGGCAGGAGCCGCCGGGGTCGTACGGGTGGCGGGGCGACCTCGTCCGAGTCGCAGGCGTCGCGGCTCAGGGCCGCGGGTGACCGGCCGTCAGTCTCGGCGGGAGCCGCCGAGGAAGGACCGGGACAGGTGGTCGACGCACGCGTCGCGCAGAGCCGTCATCCAGGGTCACCTCCTCGCTCGGGTCGGCGTCGTTCTCGACGTCGATGAGGACACTAGGAGGTCGCTCCGGCGGGCGGCAACGGGTTTTTCCGGCGCCGTAAGGGCACACGACGACGAGGATCCGGCACCGACGTCGGTGCCGGATCCTCAGGGTTGTCGTCGGGGGTGCGGTCGCTAGAGCGCGACGCCGAACCAGAACAGCGCGAACTCGCGGTAGAAGCGCAGGCCGATCGCGGCCACGACCACGAGGTACCAGACCGCGGTGACGGTGACCGCGTAAGGGCGCAGGCGGGCGCCGAGAGGCTGCAGACCGCTCCCGAGCCGGCCGGTGGCGGCGTTCTCGAGGGTGACGACCACGACCAGCGGGATCGTCACGGTCCAGACGAGCATGCACCACAGGCAGAGCGCGCCGATGACGTAGAGGCTCTGGGTCTGCAGCCAGGTGATGAAGACGGCGGCGAGCAGCACGCCGACCTGCAGGCCCCGGTGGTACCAGCGGGGCAGGGCGGCGCCGGTGGCCCGGACCGCCCCGGTCGTCAGGACGAGCGTGAAACCGATGATGCCGAGCAGCGGGTTCGGGAAGCCGAAGAGCGCCCCGGCCTTGGACTGCATCACCGGGCCGCAGGCGATGAACGGGCTGAGGTTGCAGGCCAGCTGGGCCGAAGGGTCCTCGAGCAGCCGGAACCGGTCGATGGTCAGCATCATCGCGGCGACGAGGCCGAGGGTGCCGACGACGACCATCAGCACCCCGGTGCGCCGGCCGGGCGCCCCGGCCGACCTCGGGGTGTCGAGGTCGGCGGGGTCGTCCGTCAGGGTGGTGGCGGTGTCCTCAGGCACTGGCGAGGGAGTTCACGCGGTCGGCCAGGGCCTGGCCCGAGAGCGTGTCGGTCTTCTGCCCGTCGATGAACATCGTCGGCGTGCCCGAGACGTCGGCCTTGGCCGACGCCGCCGTGTTCGCGGTGATCCAATTGCGGTAGGTGCCGTCGGTGACGCACTTCTGCGTCGCGTCGCCACCGCCGTTCGCCGCCGCGAAGCTGGCCAGGTCGCTCGCCCCCCAGCCGTCCGTCTGCGCCGAGTGGTTGGCGTAGAGGGCGGCGTTGAAGGCCGGCCAGGCGTTCGGGTCGTGCACGGCCATGCAGGCGGAGGCGCTGCCGGCCTCGGTGCCGTAGTCGGTCACGATCTGGATGTTGTGGTAGACCACCGCGAGCTTGCCGGCGGCGACCAGCCCGTCGATCGTGCCGTTGTTGGTCGCCTCGAACTCCTGGCAGTGCGGGCAGGAGTAGTCCACCCAGAGGTCCATCGTGACCTTGGCGTCGGCCGCACCGACGCGGACGCCGGTCGCGGTGTCGTCGCCGCCGCCGATCGCGAACGGCACGGACGTCCCGCCGACCGTGGTGCTGCCGGAGGCCACCGGCGTGCTGCCGGCGGCGGGGACCTGGTCGCGCCGGCCGAGGACGACGGCGGTGGCGATGATGGCGATCACGACGACGGCCACGCCGCCGACGATCGCGAGCTGGGTGAGGGTGCGACGACGCTTGGCGCGGGCCGCGGCCGCCTGCGCGGCGGCGCGGGCCTGGCGCCGACGGTCCTCGACCGCGGGGTCCGGACGCTTGGCCATCTCAGTCCTCCTGCTGCTTGTTGAGGGCGCTCGCGCGCCGGTTGAGCCGGATCGCCGCCACGATGGCGATCACGCCGGCGGCGATCCAGCCCCACGACGGGATGAGCGGCTCGCGCCGAGGAGCCTCGGCCGGTGCCGCGGTGGCGGCGGGCGTGGGTGCCGCCGCCGAGGGCGAGCCCCCGGCCGCAGCGGCCTGCGCCGTGAAGGCGAGCGTCCCGGAGGCCGGGTGCCCGTCGTCGGACGCCACGCGCCACTCGACCGTGTAACGACCGGCGGGCGCCGAGGGTTGCACGTCCTGGACGACGTCGGCGCTGGCGACGCGCGGGGCCCCGGTGGAGACCACGCCGTCGGGGCCGGTGACGACGACCTGGGCGCCGAGCTCGACGGGCGCCTCCTCGAAGGTCAGGACGACCTGGGCGGGCGGCTGGGCGAGGGTGGCGCCGTCGGCCGGGTTGC
The DNA here is from genome assembly GCF_039536445.1 of Microlunatus spumicola. NCBI lineage: Bacteria > Bacillati > Actinomycetota > Actinomycetes > Propionibacteriales > Propionibacteriaceae > Microlunatus > Microlunatus spumicola. Next base: position 64,037 of record NZ_BAAAYR010000003.1, read on the forward strand.
TGGAGCGGAGGTCGCCGTGCGCGTACGCGGGCGCGGCGCCCCCGGCGAGGGCGAGGCCGGCCGCGAGCGCGGCGAGGGCCGTGGTCAGCAGGGCGGGAGGACGGGAGGGTGGTGCGCTGGAACGGGTCACGGGAGTCCTTCGACGAAGCGGAGAGCCCGCGCGGGTGCGCAGGCGGGCACGGCCACGAGGCCGTACGGGTGCTAGGCGAAGGAGAGCGGTGGTCCGCGGGTGAGACGCGGTCGGTGCGGCCGGAGGAGTGGGACCCGGGTCGGGGCGGGCGTGTCGAGGCGGCGGGCCCGGCGGATGCTGGGCCGGGCGGCGGGGGAGACGTGGGCGGCCCGGACGACGCGGTCGGCGAGGCGCCAGCACCAGGCCTCGCCGCGGGCGAGCAGCCAGGCGGTGCCGAGGGTGGCGACGGCGTGCCCGACGAACATCGGCCAGGCGTAGCCCATCGGGCCCATGCCGTGGCTGGGCATGCAGGTGAGGACGGTCATCGCGTGGTGCGCGGCCTGGACGGGGGTGCAGCCCCCGGCGGCCGCGGCGGCCGTGTCGAACAGGACGTGCAGCGCCACCTGCTGCGGGACGAGGGCGGCCATCAGCACCGGCAGCCGCACCCGGCGCCGGGTCAGCAGCACGGCGACGAGCCCGAGGACGAACACCGCGAACCCGAGCACGCCGGGCCCGGGGAGGGTGCCGCCGCCGGACAGGTGGGCCGCGGTGGCGAGCAGCAGCGAACCGCCGCCGAGGAGCGCGACGCGGGCCGCACGACCGGGGCCGTGGAGCGGGCGGGGTCCGACGCGGGCCGGGGTCACGCCTCCGGACGCCGTTCGGGCGTCAGGGCGGCGAGCCGGGCGTTGTAGGCCTTGAGCTCCGCGTCGTCGTCGCGGTCGGCCTGGCGGTCGAGCCGCTTGCTCGTCTGCCGGTCGCTCCGGATCCAGCCCACGAGCAGGGCCACGCCGAGCATCAGCGACGGCAGGTCGCCGGCCCCCCAGGCGATCCCGCCGCCGCGCTGCTGGTCGGCGAGCAGCGCCACGGTGTCGGTCCTGCCGAGCGAGGCCCACCACTGCGGGGCCAGCAGCTTGGCGCCGGACATCAGGGCGATGCCGAAGAAGGCGTGGAAGGCCAGCGTCATCAGCAGGATGAGCAGGCGGAACGGGTACGGCGGCCGCTCGGGCCCGGGGTCGAGCCCCACGAGCGCCCACACGAAGAGGTATCCCGTGAGCAGGAAGTGGGCCGTCATGATCACGTGGCCGGTGTGCGTCGAGAGCGCCAGGTAGAACAGCGGCGTGTAGTAGAAGACGGTCAGGCCGCCGGTGAAGATCACGGCCGCCACCACCGGGTTGCCGGTGACCCGGGCGAAGCGGGAGTGCACCAGCCGGAGCAGGGTCTCGCGCGGGCCGAGGCTGTGGTCCTTGCGGGCGGGCAGCGCCCGAAGCGCGAGGGTGATGGGCGCCCCGAACACCAGCAGGAAGGGCACCGCGACCATCAGCGCCATGTGCTGGACCATGTGCAGGCTGAAGCCGAGTCGCCCGTACGCGCCCGGCCCGCCGTTCGTGACCCAGGCCAGCATCAGGCAGCCCAGGGCCCAGAAGAGCAGGCGCTGCACGGGCCAGCGGTCCCCGCGCCGGGCCAGGCGGACCACGCCGGCGACGTAGAGGCCGAGCATCCCGAGAGCGACGACGAGCCAGAGGATGTCCGGGCTGAAGACGGTGAGGTAGCGCTCGAGCGTGAACGGCGGCGGCGCCGGGTGGCCGAGCAGCGTCCCGATCCGCTCCACCTCCGACGCAGGGGCGGTGTCGGTCTCGGGCACCGGGGTCGCCGAGCGCGACAGCGCCACCGCGAGGCCGACCGTGGCGCCCATGACGACCAGCTCGACGGCGGCGATCCGCGCGAAGGCCGACGGGTCCGACCCGAGCCGGGGGATGGTGCGACGGCGGTGGGCCCAGCCGGCCACGCCGAGCAGCCCGAGGGCCACGACCTTGCCCAGCACCAGGAACCCGTACGTGGTGCCGAGCGCGGAGAACGACCCAAGGCGGAGCGCGGCGTTGACGACGCCGGACAGGGCGACCAGCGCGAAGCAGGCGCCCGCGAGGGTGGAGTAGCGCCGCACGACGGCGTCCCGCTGCGCACCGAGCCGGCCGCCGACCAGCACCAGCGCGATCAGGCCGCCGACCCACAGCACCGCGCCGACCAGGTGCAGCGCGAGGCTGTCGACGGCGTTCATGTGGTTGGCCGCGCCGGCGGAGTGCCCGCCGAGCGACAGCGGCAGCACGGCGAGCAGCGCGATCGCGCCCGCCCAGGCGACGGCGACCACGCGCGTCGCGAGCGCGCTGACGACGGTCGCGAGCAGGACGAGCAGCAGGCTGACCAGCAGCGCCCGGCCCAGCTCGAGCTGCGAGGTGAAGGAGAAGAAGACGACGCTGAAGCCGGACGTCGTGGGCGGGAAGCCCGACACGTCGGCCGCGGTCAGGACGAGGACCACGAGGGCCGCCCCGGCCCAGACGAGGCCGCTGACCGTCGCGGCCCGGACCATCAGCCGGCGGGGCCCGGCCAGGCTGTCCGCGGACTTGCCCGGGTCGGGCGCGACGGCCCAGGCGGCGAGCACCAGCAGGCCGACGGTGGCGGAGGCGGCGACGTCGTGGACGGCGCGGGCGGCGGGCAGCCCGTAGCGGGTCAGCGCGCCGGGGTCGAGCAGCCCGCCGGTGGGGGCCGACAGCGCCCCGCCGACGCCGAGCAGAACGAGCGAGACCGCGACCGCCACGGCACCCGCGGAGACGAGGACGAGGCGTCCGGGGACGGCTCGTCCCTCCGCGTGCACCGCGACCTCCGGTGCGGTCGTCGTGGCCACCCAGCCAGTGTAGGAACTGCGCGCCGTAGCCTCTCGGACGTGCCTGAGCACCACTACGAGACCCGCCTGAGCTGGGCCGACCCGGCCGGGACGGCCGACTACCGGACGTACGCCCGCGAGCACGAGGTCGTGGCGCCGGGACGTCCGGTGCTCGTCGGGTCGGCGGACCGGCCGTTCCGCGGGGACCCCACCCGCTGGAACCCCGAGCTCCTGCTGCTCGCCGCCCTGTCGGAGTGCCACCTGCTGTCCTACCTGAGCTTCTGCGCCCGGGCCGGCGTCGTCGTGACCGCGTACGCGGACCGTGCCACGGGCACGATGCGCCAGGAGGGCATGGGCGGGCGGTTCACCGAGGTCGTGCTGCACCCGGAGGTGACCGTCGCCGAGGCGTCGATGCTGGCGGAGGCCGGGACCCTGCACGGCCCGGCGCACGAGGCCTGCTTCATCGCGTCCTCGGTGAGCTTTCCCGTCCGCCACGAGGCGACGGCGGTGGCGGCGTGAGCGGCTGGAGCGGGGCGTCCGCGCAGAGCCTGGCGGCGTTCGAGGAGGCGGTGCAGGCGTACGTCGCGCTCGTCGGCCAGGTCCGCGGGGGCTGGGACCGCCCGGGCCTGGGCGTGTGGGACCTGCGCTCGCTGGTCGGCCACGGCGCCCGCGCCCTCGTCACCGTGACGGCCTACCTGGACCGGCCGGCGGCGACCGAGGACCTCACGTCCGCGGCGGCGTATCTGGCCGGCAGCGGATCGGTCGACCCGGAGGTGGTCGCGGAGCGGGGACGCCAGGCCGGGGCCGACCTCGGCGACGACCCGGCGGGCTGGGTGGCCGAGGCCGCCGCCCGGGCGGTCGCCGCCGTGCGGGCCGCCGACCCCGACGCGCTGGTCACCACCGTGAACGGGGGCATGCGGGTCGCCGCCTACCTCCCCACGCGCACCTTCGAGCTCGTCGTGCACGGGGCCGACGTCGCCGCCGCGCTCGGCCTGGACCCGGACGTGCCGCCGGCGGCGCTGCGCGAGGCCGCCGGGCTGGCCACCCAGGTGGTCCTCGAGCAGGGCCGCGGCCAGGACCTGCTGCTCACCCTGACCGGCCGGGCCGACTGGCCGGCCGACCTCGTCGTCATCCGCTAGCGGGACCGCCCTCGACGTCGCGCTCGAGCTGCTCGACCTTGGCGACGTACGCCTTCGGGTCGGCCTTGCGCTCCAGACCGGCCGCGTTCATGTAGCGGACCTTGCCGAACACGTCGCGCTCGGTCCAGCCGCGGTCGTGCTGGCCGAACACCCAGGCGACGTTGGCGAAGGAGTTCGCGTCGCGCCCGTCGATGAAGTACTTGTTGTTCAGGTAGAGCGCGGTGGCGTGCGCGTGCTGCGGCGTGCCCGACCACTCCAGGATCTTCTTGCCCCAGTACATGCGCATGTAGTTGTGCATGTAGCCGGTGGCCCGCATCTCGCGCATGGCCGCGTTCCAGTAGGGGTCGTGGGTCTCCGCGTCCTCCAGCTGGGCCCGGGTGTAGCGGTGCTCGCGCAGGTCGTCCTCGTGCTCCGACAGCGTCTTCTTCGCGAAGTCCGGCAGCGAGGAGTAGGAGTCGTAGCGGGGCTGGTAGAAGACGAAGTTCATCGGCAGCTCGCGCCGGATGATCAGCTCCTCGAGGAAGTCGTCCCGGTTCTCGCTGCCCGGCTTCTGCGACGCCTCCATGGCGATCCACACCGGGGACAGCTGCCCGAAGTGCAGGTACTTGCTCATGTGCGACACGTCGGACGTCTGCGGCTGGTTGCGGTGCGCCGCGTAGACGTCGAGGTGGTCGTCGAGGAACGTCCGGAGCACCTTCTTGCCGGCCGTCGTGCCGCCCGTGAACAGCGGCACCACCGGAACCTCGTCGTCCAGGTGCAGGGAGTCGAGCAGCGCGTCGACGTCGGAGAGGTCCTCGCCCTCGTCGTCGACCGGCCTCGAGGTGTCCTTCAGCGTCGTCCGCGGCAGGTCGACGACGAAGCGGCCGAGGTGCCGCGTGATCTTGGGCCGGATCGTGCGCGCCGCGTGCTCCTGGTGGTCCGAGACGAGCTCGACAGGGACGACCACGTCGCTCTCGACCTGGACCACGGCGCACGGCGCCTCCTCCGCCACCCGCTCGCGCCACTCGCGCTGGTTGCGGAGGTAACCCCGGTCGCACACGACGAGGCTGGCGTCCTGCGCCAGCGCGAGCGCGACGTCGTCGGGGTGCCCCCGCCGGACCACGAACGGGATCTTCCGCTTCCCCAGCGCTCCCGCGACGTCGGCGAGGCCCTGGAGCATGAAGTGGTAGTGCCGGCGGTTGGCCTCGGGGTAGTCGTCCATCAGGCCGAAGGCGACCAGCAGCGGCCGGTGCAGCTCGTTCGCGCGGTGGACCGCGTACTCGAGGGCGTGGTTCAGCTCGGCGCGCTGCGCCTGCTGCATCCAGTAGAGGACGTACGTCCCGTCCTCCGCGACCGGGACCTCGTTCAGGGTCTGGACCCGCTCGGGCTGGAGGCCGGGGTACAGGTCGTCGATGTCGTCGTCGTGGCCCGCGTCTCTCGTCACGCCCTCACCTTCCCCCGGGCACCCGTCGCCGGATCACCCGCCGCCTCACCCGTCCTGACGACCGAGACCGCGGAGCCGGTCGAGCTGGGCCCAGTAGCGCGCCACCGCCTCCGCCCCGGCCGGCGTGAGGGCCGCCGACGTCTGCGGCTTCTTCCCCACGAACTTCTTGGAGATCTCCACCAGGCCACCGGCCTCGAGCCTGCTGAGGTGGCTCGACAGGTTGCCCTTGGACAGCCCGAGCGCGCTCTGCAGGAAGAGGAACTCGGCGCTGCGGACCGAGGACAGGACCGTGAGGATCCCCAGCCGGGCGGGCTCGTGGACGAGGCGGTCCACGTCCAGGTCCGGACGCGCGCCCGTCCCGGCCGCCGCGCCGACCGCGGGCTCAGTCACGCGGGACCGCCTTCATCGTGGTGACGAGCCGGACGTGGTCGGCCAGACCGATGATGGCCATCGCGACCCCCAGGGCGACGACGCCGGTCCGGGGGCCGAGCGCCCCGAGGCCCAGCAGGGGGGCGAAGGCGCTGAGGAGCAGCACCCCGACGGCCAGCCAGTGGGCCGGGGTGACCCCGACGTGGCGGTAGCCGATCCGGTAGCCGACCGCGAAGCAGGCGGCGGCCAGCAGCGGGAGCACCAGGACCGGCCAGCCCGTCAGGCCGTCGACCACGTAGCCGACCATGCACACCACGAAGGCGGCCAGGGTCGCGCCGAGCGAGGAGAGCAGCGACCCGCGGCCGACGGCCCGACCGAAGCGGTGCCGGTAGTAGGTCGTCCCGACCACGACCCCGACGGCGATCACCACGCCGGACCACTCGGGGTGCCCGATCCCCCAGAGGACGAGACCGAGACCGGTCGTCACGTTGATCAGCCCCTGGAGCTGCGTGTAGTCGGCGGCCACGGCGGCGACCCGCCGGACCTCCTCGTGCGCCTTCAACTGGTTTGTCATGCAGACCAGTCTGGTTCGACTCGTGGTTGGTGTCAACCGGTCTGCGCCACAAACCTCGGGGTCAGAGGGAGCGAGCGGCGCAGCGTACGCAGGTGCGCGCCTCCGGCCGGGCGGCCAGCCGCTCGGGCGCGACCGGCTGCCCGCAGCGCTCGCAGGTCCCGTACGTGCCGGCCGCCAGACGTCCGCGGGCGGCGGCGAGCTCGGCGAGGGTGCGGTCGACCTGCGCGAGGAGCGCGGTGTCCCGGGCCTGGTCCAGCGAGGCCGTGGACCCCTCGGGGTCGTGCTCGTCGTCGGTGAAGGTCAGGCTGCGGGCGTGCTGGGTCTGCTCGATCGCCGCCCGCAGGGCCTCCCGCTGGGCCTGCGCCGCGGTGGTCCGTTCGTCCAGCAGGGCTCGGACGTCCGCGGGGTCGACGGTCAGCGTCCGATCAGCCGGCGCAGCCCGCCGCGCACCGTGGTGGCCCCGGTGGTGCCGTTGTCCTCGGCCCGGGTGAGCGCCGGGGCCGGCTCCTCGAGCTCGGCCGGCGTCTCGATCTTGCTCACGAACCCGGCCACCTCGAGCAGCGAGCCCGCGGCGTCCTGCGGCCGCGGCCCGATCTCGCCCTCGACGCTGTAGAGCGGGTGGGTCAGCACGGCCGTGCAGCGGGTGCCGTAGCCGTGGTCCATCACCTCGCAGCCGTAGCACTTCACCTGGCCCGCGGTGACCACGAGGTCGGGGTTCGCCGACCTCAGCCGGTCCTCGCGCTCGGTGACGCCGGCGGCGTACACGCGCACCGCGTCGCCGTTCCAGCAGGCGACACCGTCGCCGCCGCTGCGGATGTCGACACGCACTAGGCACCTCTTCGTCGAGTGGCCGGACGTGCGGGACGTGTGCGTCCCGCGTCCCCCGATGGTGCCACCCCCAGGTGTGCGCGCGCGCCGCACCCCGTACGGCGTGGCGGGCTCAGGCCAGGTCGTAGACCATGCCCATCGCCGCGCGGACCTCGTCGAGGGTCGCGTCGGCGACCTCGTTCGCCCGTGCGTTGCCCGCCGCCAGCACCTCGACGAGGTAGCCGGGGTCGGCCTCGAGCTCGGCGCGGCGCGCCCGGATCGGCGCGAAGGTCGCGTTGACGGCCTCGGTGACCACGGCCTTGAGCCGGCCCGAGCCGCCGTCGCCGATCTCCTCGGCCCACTCCTGCGGCGGACGGCCGGTGCACAGCGACGCGAGGAGCAGCAGGTTGGCCACCTCGGGACGCTGGTCGGGGTCGTAGGTGATGTGCCGGTCGGAGTCGGTGACCGCCCGCTTGATCAGCTTGGCCGTCGCGTCGGCGGTCATCCCGATCTCGATCGAGTTGTTGCGCGACTTGCTCATCTTCTGGCCGTCGGTGCCGAGGATGTTCGTCGCCTCGGACAGCAGGGCGTCGGGCTGCGGGAACACCGGGGCGTACGTCTCCCCGAACCGACGGGCGACCACGCGGGTCTGCTCGAGGTGCGGCAGCTGGTCCTTGCCGACCGGCACCACGTTGGCCTTGCAGAAGAGGATGTCGGCGGCCTGGTGCACCGGGTAGGTCAGCATCAGCCCGGACATGGGCCGCTGGCTGGCCGTGAGCTCGGACTTGACCGTCGGGTTCCGGCGCAGCTCGGAGTCGGTGACGAGCGACAGGAACGGCAGCATCAGCTGGTTCAGCGCGGGCACGGCCGAGTGGGTGAAGATCGTGCTGCGCGCCGGGTCGAGGCCCACGGCGAGGTAGTCGACGAGCAGCGACAGCACGCGCTCGCCGATCGGGCCGACGCCCTCGCGGTCGGTGATGACCTGGTAGTCGGCGACGACGATCCACGAGTCGACGCCCAGGTCCTGCAGACGTACGCGGTTGGCGAGCGAGCCGAAGTAGTGCCCGATGTGCAGCCGTCCCGTGGGCCGGTCGCCGGTCAGCATCCGGTACTTCCCCGCGTCGGTCAGCAGCTCGGCCTCGATCTGCCGCGACCGGCGCTGGGCCGCGTCGAACGACGTGCCCTCCGGCGCCGCGGCCTCCGTGCTGACGTCGCTCACCGCTGGGTTCCTCCCGCTCGTGGGTGCCGTGGCGGGGCGTGCGCACGACGGTCTCGGAGTCTAGGGCGCGTCTCTCGAGGTCCAGCAGGCGCAGGCGTGGCGTCCGCGCCCGGTCCGGCCAGGAGCAGGAGCAGGAGCGCAGCGGGCTGCGCCGAGCGACTGCGACGCCGCCGGACGGGATGCGGAGCCGCGCATGCGCCAGCTGGAACCGAGAGGCGGGTCCTCGTGCTGAGATGGACGGTGGCTCCCGGGGAAACCCGCCGGGAGCAGCCGCACCCACGACCGCAGGAGCACCACATGGCCTACACACCCGAGCAGACCGCCATCCTCGAGCGCGAGCCGCTCCCGCCCACCGGCATCACCACGGGCGAGGTGGCGTACGAGGTCGAGGGCACCGCCTGCTCCGGCTACGTGGCCCGACCCGACGACGACGGTCAGCACCCGGGCGTCCTCGTCGTCCACAACTGGCTCGGCGTCACCGACGCCGTCCGCTTCCGCGCCGACATGCTCGCGCGGCTGGGCTACGTCGCCTTCGCCGTCGACGTGTTCGGCGCCGACGTCCGTCCGACGCCCGAGGAGGCGCCCGGCGTCGCCGGCGGCTTCTACGGCGACCAGCGGCTGTTCCGCTCGCGCCTGACCGCCGGGCTCGAGCAGCTGCTGGCCCAGCCGGGTGTGGACGCCGGCCGGACCGCCGCGATGGGCTACTGCTTCGGCGGCTCCGGCGCGCTGCAGCTGGCCCGCACCGGTGCCGACCTGAAGGCCGTCGTGAGCTTCCACGGCGCGCTGCAGCCGGGGCCTGAGGGCGAGGCCGCGGACATCCGGGCCAAGGTCCTCGTGCTCACCGGGGCCATCGACCCGGTCGTGCCCCCGGAGGCCGTCGACGCCTTCGAGGCCGACCTCCGGACGGCGCCGGAGCTCGACTGGCAGGTCGTGACCTACTCCGGCTCGATGCATGCCTTCACCGAGCCCGGGACCGACGCCCCGGACTTCGGCGCGCAGTTCAACGCCGTGTCCGAGGCCCGCAGCTGGCGGGCGATGAAGGACTTCTTCGCCGAGGCCCTCTAGCGCGCCGGGTCGGCGAGCTGGTCGGCGTCGTCGTCCAGCTCGCCGATCAGCCCGCGCAGCTTGGTCATCAGCCGCGCGAGCAGCCGCGAGACCTGCATCTGCGTGACGCCGACGACCCCGGCGATCTGCGACTGCGTCATCTCCTCGACGAAGCGCATCCGCAGCAGGTCCCGCTCGTCCTCGTCGAGGCTCTGCAGCGCGCGGCGCAGCAGGACCCGGGTCTCGACCAGGTTCCACTCCGGCGGGTGCTCGGGCACCCAGGCGTCGCCCACGAGCGAGTCGATGCTCGTCGAGTGCAGCCCCAGCTCGGCGGTCCGGGCGTCCTCGACCTGCTGGGTCGTCCAGCCGAGGTACTCGGCGAGGTCCGCGCTGCTCGGTGCACGACCGAGCTCCTGCGCGAGGTCCGGGACCGCGCCGCGCAGGACGTTGGCCGCCTCCTGCACCGAGCGCGGCGGCCGCACCGACCAGCCGTGGTCGCGCAGGTAGCGCCGCAGCAGCCCCGACATCGTGACCCAGGCGAAGTAGCCGTACGTGGTCTGCGCCGGGTCGTAGCGGTCGAACGCCTCGACCAGGCCGCCGCGGGCCACCTGCACGAGGTCGTCGTACTCGCTGCGCGGGCCGTAGCGCCGCGCCGCGCTCGTGGCGAGCCACAGGTGCAGCGTCACCACCTCGTCGCGGATCGCCCGCCGCTCCTCCGGGGTCGAGTCCCCGAGGTGGCTCATGAGGTTCTGCGTGCGCTCGCGGTCGGCGTCGCGCTCACGACCCCGCGGCGGGGTGTTCGGGTCCCGCTGGGACGGCTGCCCGAAGTCGTGCAGGGCGGGCGGCTCGCCGAGCGCCTGCGTGCTGTTGGTGGTGTCACCCAGGTCGACGAAGTAGGAGTCGGGCCCCTGCTGGGCCTCGTCGCCGTCAGCCCGCACGCCGCGACTCACTGACGCCTCCGCCCACAGGTCTGGACCGGTGGGACGACGGGACGCGCACGTCCCTCGTCTGATGGTTGTTCACGTTCCCCAGTCAATCGATACCTAGAGGGGGTTTGATACACCCTTAGGGGGGTAATTGACCGGCATGCCCCCGAGCCCCATCACCATCGCTGTCGTCGACGACTACGACGTGGTCGTCCTGGGGGTGGCCCGGATGCTCGAGCAGTACCCCGACCGGGTGCGGGTGGCCGAGCTCTCGACCACCCAGACGGTGGACCAGCCCGTCGACATCGTCTTGTACGACGCCTTCGCCCAGCCCGAGACCGACACCGCGGATCTCCATCAGTTCCTCGACAACCCCCTCGCCGGACGCACTGTCGTCTACACCTGGAACTTCCACGCCCAGCTCGTCACCCAGGCCCGCAAGCTCGGGGTGCACGGCTATCTGTCGAAGGCCCTGCCGGCGCGCGACCTGGTCGCGAGCCTGGAGCGGGTGCACGCGGGGGAGCTCGTCGTCAGCGAGCCGCCCGGGCGGGCGCGGAGCGCGACCGGCCTCGACTGGCCGGGGCGCTCGGAGGGGCTGAGCGACCGCGAGTCGGAGATCCTCGCCCTGATCACGCAGGGCAAGAGCAACGCCGACGTCGCGGAGATCACGTTCCTCAGCCCGAACACGATCAAGTCGTACGTCCGGACGATCTACCGCAAGATCGGCGTCACCAGCCGGACGCAGGCGGTGCTGTGGGGCGTGCGGCACGGCTTCGTGCCGGGGGACCAGGGCTCGGGCGGCTGGCGCTGAGCCGCGCGGCCCGCGCTACTGGACGGCGGAGGTGAGCCGCATCAGGTTGTCGATGACGCTGCGGGCGAAGCCGCGCTCGGCCCACTCGGCGGCCGTGAGCTCGCGCGACAGGCGGCGGTAGCGGTCCTCGACCGCCTTGACCTGGTCGACGAAGGACCTCCCGCAGACCATGAGCATGACCTCGAGGTCGAGCTGGAAGCTGCGGATGTCCATGTTCGACGAGCCGACCACGGCCACCTGGTCGTCGATGGAGATGTGCTTGGAGTGCAGGATGTTCGGCCCGGGGTAGAGGTAGATCCGCACGCCGGCCGCCAGCAGCTCGGCGTAGTAGGAGTGCTGGGCGTGGAAGACCACGAACTGGTCGCCGATCTCCCCGACGAAGAGCTCGACCGCGACGCCGCGCCGGGCCGCGGTGGTGATCGCGCCGAGCAGCGACTGGTCCGGCACGAAGTACGGGCTCGTGATGCTGATCCGTGACGTCGCGTGGTAGAGCAAGCTGTTGAACAGCGCGAGGTTGTTCTCGGCCTCGTACGCCGGCCCGCTCGGCGCGACCTGGGCGAGCAGCCCGCCGTCGCGCTGCTCGTCGGAGGACTGCTCGCGGGAGCTGCTCAGCAGCTCGTCGGTCTCGCAGTACCAGTCGGTCACGAAGAGCGCGTCGATCTCGTGCACGACCGGCCCGTGCACCTCGCAGAGCTCATCCACCCACTGCAGGCCGCGCCGCCGGTTGCCCCGCTTGTCGTAGCTGGGGTCGATCATGTTGAGCGACCCGACGAAGCCGACGTCGCCGTCGACGACCAGCAGCTTGCGGTGGTTACGCAGGTCGGGACGCTGCCAACGGCCCTTCAGCGGCTGCACCGGGAGCATCAGGTGCCACAGGACGCCCGCCTCGCTGAGCGCCTGCAGCGTCTTCCGGTAGCCCGGGTAGGGCCGGGTGCCCATGTGGTCGAGCAGCAGCCGCACGGTCACGCCGCGCTCCACCGCCCGGCGCAGGGCGGCGAAGAAGGGTTCCGTGGTCGCGTCGCGGATGGTGATGTAGAACTCGACGTGCACGTAGCGCTCGGCTCCGTCGACGGCCTCGACGAGGGTCCGCAGCTGCTCACCGAAGCCCATCACCATGCGGGCGTCGTTGTCCTGCAGCAGCGGCATCGAGCCGACGGACTCCACCAGCGCGGAGACCGACGGGAACCAGGGCGGCGCGTCCTCGCCGGCCCGGACCGGCCCCACGCCCCGGGCCACCTCGGAGATCAGGGCGTTCATGTTCTGCTGCTTCTCGCGGCGCCGCCGGGTCAGCTTGGGGCTGCCGATCAGGACGAACAGCAGGATGCCGAGCAGCGGGATCAGGGCCATCAGCAGCACCCACGCCAACGCCGAGCTGGGCTGCCGGTTGCGGGGCGCGATCACCAGGGCGACCGCGATCAGCGCGATCTCGAGACCCACGAACAGGCCGGTGCCGCTGAGGCCGTTCAGGAGGTCGAACACCCGCCGCAAACTACAGGGGTGGAGCCAGGGTAGAGATCCTCGTTCCCTCACCGCTTGCCGGTTAAACTATGAACATCTGGTGAGCGCCGGTCGGAGTGACGACCTTTCGGTTCCTGCTTGCATCCCGGCTGGGAAGCCCTCGGAGACCGAACCAGGAGCGACCCCACGTGCTTTCACCCGACCCCGCAGGCAGAGCCACCGCCCGCCTCGCGGCGCAGCCCCTCACCCGCAGCTTCACCGCGCTGACCGCCCAGGTCCGCACGGCCGGTCTGCTGGCCCGGGCCCGCGGCTTCTACGTGCTGGTGTTCGGGGTCCTGCTGCTGGCGCTCGGCGGCATCGCCACGGGCGTCGTGCTCCTCGGTGAGTCCTGGCTCCAGCTGCTCATGGCCGGCGCGCTCGGGCTGGTGCTGACGCAGTTCGCCTTCCTGGGCCACGAGGCCTCGCACCGCCAGATCTTCACCTCGGGCAAGGCCAACGACCGCAGCGGCCGGATCCTCGCGGTCGGCTTCGCCGGGCTCAGCTACAGCTGGTGGATGCACAAGCACACCAAGCACCACGGCAACCCGAACCAGGTGGGCAAGGACCCCGACATCGAGCGGGACACCTTCTCCTTCGTCGAGGCCGACGCCGCCAAGCAGCGGGGCCTCTCCCGCTGGTTCACCAGCCGTCAGTCGTGGCTGTTCTTCCCGCTGCTCTTCCTGGAGGGCGTCAACCTCCACCTCAAGTCCGTCCAGTCCCTGCTGCAGCGCGGCCCGGTCAAGGGCCGCCGCACCGAGCTGACGATGCTGGCGCTGCGCTTCGGCCTGTACGCCGGCGTGCTCTTCTGGTTCCTCCCGCTGGGCATGGCCGCCGCCTTCATCGGCGTGCAGCTGGCGATCTTCGGCTTCTACATGGGCGCCACCTTCGCGCCGAACCACATGGGCATGCCGATCGTCCCCGCCGACGTGAAGCTCGACTTCCTGAGCAAGCAGGTCCGCACCTCGCGCAACATCACCGGCGGGTTCTGGATGAGCGTCCTCATGGGCGGGCTCAACTACCAGGTCGAGCACCACCTGTTCCCGAGCATGCCGCGCCCGCACCTGCGCGCCGCCCGGGCCATGGTCCGCGAGCACTGCCGCACGCTGGACGTGCCGTACACCGAGACCAACCTGATCCGCGCCTATCACTCGGTCCTGGGTCACCTCGACCGCGTCGGCCTCAAGGCGCGCGACCCGTTCGACTGCCCCGCCGCGGGCAACATGCGCTTCGGCTGAGCCACGGCTCCTGCGACGGCCCGCACCCCTCGGGGTGCGGGCCGTCCTGCGTCTCCGGCCCGGCCGTTTCGGTGGTTCTGCTGGGATGGCGGGCGTGGACCGCGCCGAACCCGCCGACGTACGCCCCGACCGGACGCTGCTGCGCCCGGGGCTGCGGGTCGTCATCACCGGCACGCTCGGCCGCGGGCACCGGCCGGAGCGCTACTACGCGGGGGCGGGCAACCGCTTCTGGGAGCTCCTGGAGGGGAGCGGCCTGGTCGGCGAACGCCTGGGCCCGGACGACGCCGGACGCCTGCCCGGCCTCGGGGTCGGCCTCACCGACCTGGTCATCGAGCGCGTCCGACGGGCCGGCCAGGAACCCGAGACGGTCATCCACCGGGGCCCCTTCGACCGGGCCGTGCGGGCGGTCGCGCCGCCGGTGGTCGCGTTCGTGAGCAAGACCGCCGCCACCTGGTACGCCCGCGGCGCGGGGGAGCGGCTCCCGCAGGGCTACGGCGAGCTGGCCTGGACCGTGGCCGGGGTCCCCGCCTTCGTGCTGCCCGGTCCCTCGGGGGCCAACAACGGCATGTCCCTCGCGCTGCGGCTGGCGCTCTGGACCGACCTCGCCGACTTCCTCGAGCACCTGGGGCACGCGCGTCCCTGAGCAGGTCGCAAGGATTGCGCAACTTGTTGCGTCGCCCGTCGTGCAGATGGCAGGATCGCGGGCGGGAGGCGTACGTCTCCGACAGCTGCGGTTCCGTCCCCGGGCAGGGCTGCTCGAGCAGAAGGACTCACCGATGACACCAGCAGGCAGCGTCGCCACGAGCATGAGGGTCAGCGTGCTGACCGGCCAGAAGGCGCTCGGCATGGAGGAGCGGGCCGTGCCCGTCCCCGAGGGCGACCAGGTGCTCGTGCAGGTCTCCAAGGTCGGGGTCTGCGGCTCCGACGTGCACTACTACCGCGACGGCCGCATCGGCCCGTTCGTGGTCGACGCCCCGCTGGTGCTGGGCCACGAGCTCTCCGGCACGATCGTCGCCGTCGGCGCCGGGGTCGACGCCTCCCGCATCGGGCAGCGCGTCGCCGTGGAGCCGCAGAAGCCGTGCCGCCGCTGCAGCCAGTGCAAGGCCGGCCGCTACAACCTCTGCCCGTTCATGGAGTTCTACGCGACCCCGCCGATCGACGGCGCGTTCTGCGAGTACGTGGCCATCGAGGAGGACTTCGCCCACCCCGTGCCCGACTCGATCAGCGACGAGGCGGCGGCGCTCCTCGAGCCCCTGTCCGTCGGGATCGCCGCGGCGCGCAAGGGCCGGATCGTCCCGGGCTCGCGGGTCCTCATCGCCGGCGGTGGACCGATCGGCGTCATCACCGCGCAGGCCGCACGGGCGTTCGGCGCCGCCGAGATCATCGTCTCCGACCCGGTCGCCGACCGCCGCAAGATGGCCGAGCGCTTCGGCGCGACCGCCACGGTCGACCCGACGCAGGTGGACACCACCGATCTGCAGGTCGACTGCTTCATCGACGCCTGCGGCGTGCCCGCGGCCATCGTCGCCGGCATGGAGTCGGTCCGCGGCGCGGGCACCGTCGTCATCGTCGGGACGGGTTCCGACACCGTGGCGATGCCCATCCCCACCATCATGAACAAGGAGCTGAACGTGACCGGCGTGTTCCGTTACACCGACACCTGGCCCCTCGGGGCGCACCTGGTGGCGACCGGGCAGGTGGAGCTCGACCCGCTCGTGACGGGCCGCTTCGGCCTGGACGACGTGGAGAACGCGCTCAACGCCGACCTGCAGCCGGGCAGCCTCAAGTCGATCGTGGCCGTCCGATGAGCGGCGTGCTGGACGGGTTCTCGCTCGCCGGGCGCACCGCCCTGGTGACCGGCGGCAACCGCGGGCTGGGCGAGGCCTTCGCCCGCGGGCTGGCCGAGGCCGGCGCCCGCGTGATGATCGCCAGCCGCGACGCGGCGCAGAACGAGGTCGCGATCGAGAAGATGCGCGCCGACGGCCTGCAGGTCGAGTCCCTGGTCGCCGACATCACCCAGGACGCCGACGTCGAGCGGATGGTCCAGGAGACGATCGAGCGGCTCGGCAGCATCGACGTCCTCGTGAACAACGCGGGCATCTGCTACCACCGCGACTCGTGGGACGTGCCGGACGACGAGTGGGACCACGTGTTCAACCTCAACGTCCGGGCGCTGTTCAAGTGCAGCCGGGCCGTCGGGACGCACATGCGCACCCGGGGCGGCGGCTCGATCGTCAACATCGGGTCGATCTCGGCCCTGATCGTCAACCGCCCGCAGAACCAGGCCGCGTACAACGCGTCCAAGGCCGCGGTGCACCAGCTCACGAAGTCGCTCGCGGCGGAGTGGGCGCAGGACGGCATCCGCGTCAACGCCGTCGCCCCGGGCTACGTCAAGACCGAGATGGCCCCGGTCGACGAGCCGCAGTTCCGTCGGCAGTGGATCGAGGACGCCCCGCAGCAGCGCTACGCCGTCCCGAGCGAGATCGCCGGCAGCGTGGTGTTCCTGGCCAGCGACGCGGCCGCGTTCGTCACGGGGTCCGTGCTGGTGATCGACGGCGGCTACACCGTCTACTGATCGTCCCTACCGGGGGTCGTGCGGGTCGCACCCGCACGACTCCCGGTGCACGAACGTCGTCGCCAGCGTGAGCCGCCGCGGTGCCCGGTCGGGGTCGAGGATGCGCGAGACCGCCAGGTCGACGGCGCTCTCCCCGATCTGGGTCGTCGGCTGCGCGATGACCGTCAGGCGGGGGTGGAACAGGTCCGCCCAGTCGAAGTCGTCGTAGCCCACGAGCGCGACGTCGCGCGGCACCTCGACGCCGAGGTGGCGGGCGGCCCGCATGGCCCCGATCGTGGCCCGGTTGTTGCCGGTCACGACCGCCGTGGGCGGCTGCGCCGAGGTCATCAGCCGGGTCATCGCCTCCTGCGAGGCCTCGTCGGCGCCCTGGCCCGACACGACGCTGCCGTCGTCCAGCGCGATGCCGTGCCGCGCGGTCGCCCGGCGGAAGCCCTCGACGCGCTCCTCGGTCGTGCTGAGGCCCGGCATCCCGCTGATCATGGCGATCCGGGTGTGCCCGAGCCCGGCGAGGTGGTCGACCAGCACGCCGATCGAGTCGACGTTGTCCGAGCCGACCTGGTCGACCGCGGCGTCGACCATCCGGTCCAGCACGACGACCGGGACGTCCTGACCGCGCGCGTAGTCCAGCGCCGCGCCCGGTTCCGCCGACGGCGCGAGCAGGATCGCCTGCACGCGGTGGTCGATGAGCTCGGTCATCGCCCGCAGCTCGGTGACCGCGTCGTCGCGGGTGTCGGACAGCAGCAGCGAGTAGCCGTTGCGGGAGGCGACCTGCTCGATCCCGTGCAGCAGGTCGCTGAAGGAGGGGTTCGAGAACGCCGACGAGGCGATCCCGAGGACCCGTCCGGTCGCACCGCCGGCGGGGGCGGCCTGGTAGCCGAGCTGACCGGCGGCCGCGAGGACCGCGGCCTCGGTCTCCTCGCGCACCGGGCGGGTGCGGTTGATGACGTGCGAGACGGTGGTGACCGAGACGCCGCTGAGCCGGGCGATGTCGGCCATGGTCGCCGAGCCTCGGGTGCGCGGAGCCACGAACGGACTCTAGCAACGTGTTGCGCAACGAGCTTGCTCGTCGGGCAGAGGCAGGCCGGGCGTACGCCGGCCGCTGGCGGAGGATACGAGATTCGAACTCGTGAGGGCGTGAACCCAGCCCGCTTTCCAAGTCAGAGAACCGCTATCCCCAGAAGGTTCGCGACTACCTCCGCGCGCGAGTAGGCCTCGCCCCGACGGCAGCAGACGAGGACGAACGGTGGCAACTGAGACTAGAAGTGAGACTGATGGCTGCGGTACGAACAAGACCGGACCTGGGGTGCGACCGCGAGCCTCAGCATGATGAGCGGCCACGGCCATGCCCGGGCACGGCCTTCGGTGACTCATCCGTCCCAGTTCGGAGGGGACGCGTGCCGCGCAGGTACGTCGGGCTGCGGTGGCAGATGCGGCTACCCGAAATGTCGATTGATTCAGCGCCGCGCCACCCCCTCCCTTAGGTGTGTGGATAGGGTGACATGCATCCGCTATTGACGCGGGTGCGAGTCGCCGATTCCGAGACGAGAGGGCTGCCGCCCGTGTACCTTGCCGAACTCAGGCTGCAGGACTATCGGGGTTTCTCGGGTCCAAACGCAGCTCCGGGTGATACGGCTTACCGCAGCGTCTTTTTCAATGAGGGCCTGACGGCGCTTGTTGGAGAGAACGATAGTGGCAAGACGTCGATCATAGATGCGATACGCCTGGTCCTTCTGACGAGCGCTAACGACTACTTCCGAATTACTCCCGACGACTTCTATGCCGACGCTGCGCGACAAGCGACAAGGTTCATGATTACTTGTCGCTTTGCGAAGCTCAGCCCTGAGGAGCGGGCCGATTTTCTCGAGATATTGACTCCGGCGACGAATGGCGAACATGAACTCTTCGTCACCTTAACCGCCGAACAACTTGCGCTTCCACCCGGTCGTATCAGCGTCACAATTCGATCAAATCCCCGTGGCGACGGAGCGGCAATTGACGGTAGGATGCGTGAATTACTCAGAGCGACATACCTTCGCCCCTTGCGGGATGCCGAGGTAGAACTTCGGCCCGGGCGCGGCTCGCGACTATCGCAGGTCCTGAACGCATACCCGGATATGCAGACTCAGTCAGCGAGTGACTATGACGCTGAATCGGACGCGGCCAGTACCATCGTTGGCCTCATGCATAGAGCGGAGCGTGGCATCAATGACAACGCCGTCATCGCGAGTGCTCGACAACACATCAGCGAGGACTATCTGACGCATCTAGCTGTAGGCAGCGACGAGCTCGATTGCGAGATTGGTCTTACGCCGACATCGCGCCTCCTGCCAGTGCTGGAGAAACTCGAACTGTCGTTTCGCCCGGCAGGACCGGGTGCTCCCAAATTGAGGCACGGCCTCGGCTACTCGAACGCTCTTTTCATGTCAGCTGAGTTACTCCTCCTAGATAACGCTACCTTGGCGCCTCTCCTGCTCATCGAGGAGCCAGAGGCACACCTGCACCCGCAACTTCAAAGCCGTGTGATCGACCTCCTGCTCTCCCGAGCTGACGGCAATCGACTGTCGTCGAGTGTTAGCGCAGAAGCTGCGGAAGCCACTGATGCAACGGCCGAGAGCGATGCGGGGGTCGTGCCACTCCTAGAGACGAAGCCCGTTCAAATCATCGTCACAACTCATAGCCCCAACATGGCCTCAGCGCTGCCGGTGGAGGCGCTCGCCATAGTGTCCGAGAACGCTGTCTATTCGCTAGCACAGAATCAGACTCGTCTCCTGAGCGGCGACTATCGCTTCCTTAGGCGCTTCTTGGATGTCACCAAGTCAAACCTCTTCTTCGCACGCGGCGTAGTTGTCGTCGAAGGGGATGCCGAAACCATACTGCTCCCCGCGCTGGCAGCAAAAGTGGGCAACTCATTCTCCAAGCTCGGAGTAAGCGTCGTCAACGTCGGGCACGTTGGCCTCTTCCGATACAGTCGAATCTTCCAACGGACCGACGGGAAAGCCATGCCGGTGCGCGTTGCCTGCGTCAGGGATATGGACGTTCCACCGGCCGGCACGCCTCAGGAACTGAAGGGCAAACTGAAGGCGGCCAACGAGTTCTCTGCTGAGGACCTAGCGGCTCGTCGGGCGAAGTTGTCATCTGAAGACGAGGGTGCGGTTAAAACTTTTGTCTCCGACTCGTGGACCCTAGAGTACGACTTCGCCGCTGCATCGTGGGCGGCCGCGACCATCGCTCACCAGGCCGCTAGTTTGGCCGCAAAGGCCGATTCCTCGGGCGCTATTGATGACGTGCAACGGAAGGAAGTGATTGCGCAGGCCCATGCTGCAATAGATGCCGCAAAATTCGCCGGGCAGCCGCTCGAGACGGTGGCCCTCAAAATCTTTGCTCCGCTTCGCAATAAAAGCATCAGTAAGGTTGTGACGGCTCAGTTCCTCGCGGAACTGCTCGATGACTCACATCTCGCTTCTACTGATCTTCCTAAGTACCTTCAGGAGACCTTCGAGTATTTGAGTGTGCTATGAGCGTCCAACTCGCTCAAATATCAGCACTGCTCGACTCCGAGCATATCGCTGAGACGGCCAGGCAACTTTCGCTAGACGTATCCGAAGAAAGTGAGCTTCCCTTTCTCCAAGCAGCGGGAAGCACCTACATACAAGCTGTCCCCGGCTCTGGTAAGACTTCGCTACTTGGATTAAAGATAAGTGCCCTACTCCAGAGGTGGCCGTCCGCGCGACAAGGCCTGTGCGTGCTCTCTCACACAAATGTGGCCTGGGAAGAGATTGTAGGGCGGGTGGGTGCCATTCCGGGCTTGTCGGCTCGGCTGCAGACCGCGCCACACTTCGTGGGAACTATTCAGTCGTTCGTAAATGGCTTCCTCGCCGCGCCCTGGCTGAACGCTAGGGGTCACGCGGTAGCCAGCGTCAACGATTCGGTATTCGAGGCGATGGCTAAGCGAGATCTCGGCGGTTGGCAGTACGCAACTGCGCGGAACTACCTTGAGCGGCGCAGATACGGGATTGGCAACCTCAGTTTCGTCCACTCAGGCGGAAGACTTGTGGTTGACACCGACGCTTTCGGCTTGCAGCCGCAGAGTAAGAGTGGCGCCCAGCTGGTTGCGCTCAAGGAGTCCTTGGCTGCTAAGGGGTGCTTCCGATATAACGACATGTTTGAAGCGGCAGATGCTTACCTGACGACACATCCAAGCGTGGTCTCGGCTATAAGGCACAGATTTCCGCTCGTATTCGTCGATGAGTGTCAGGACACAAGCTCGGAGCAATTGGCGCTACTGGAGAAGATCTTCGGCATGAATGGTGAAGTGGGTGTTCAGTGGATTGGGGATGCAAATCAAGCCATTTACGGCTACCACACGTCACCTAACATGTCTAGACTGCCGCTCATACAGCTGGGGAGCAGTCGCCGATTCGGGACCGAGATTGCGGCGATCGCGAGCCCACTCATGGTCGAGAAGCCACAACAGCTGGTCGGAGGGGGGGAGCCGGGGCGCGTCGTGGTCATCAAGTACGACGAGAAGTCCGTGCATTCCGTTGTCGCGAGGTTTCGAGAGTTAGCTGCATCCGAGAGTCCGGCGCCCGGTAGTGAGATCTGTGTACTTGGGAGCCGATGGTTCCCCGGGTCGTCACAGAAGTTTCCGCAGTCTCTTGCTTGCTATAGCCCAAGCCTTACACGGGCGCCGTCGACGTTGGGGTCCTCGTGGGACTTCCTCTACGACGCACAGGCCAGCTGGCGGCGGGGTGACAGGTTTAGGGAGGTTCATCGACTTCTTATGTCCTCGATTTGGCAGTACGGCCAGGCGGCCCATCTCAATCCGCCGGCTGACGTTTCCTCCTCGACACTGCTTGTGGCAGCGCATGCCGATGCCGAGGAATTGCGTCCGTCTTTGAACATCCTCCTCGTCCAGCTTCTGTCAGGCGACCTGCAAACCTCAGATTCTCGACGGCATATTGCCGTCACTCTCGACTCGGCGTGCGAACTGTTGGGTTTCAAGGGTAGCCCGGATATCGTGTCCACCGCATGGGAGCCGAAGGTAGGGTCTGCGTTTCTCGATCCCACTGGTGTGGTGGATGTTGTGGTCAAGACCGTGCATGCTGCCAAGGGCGAGACTCACTTCGCTACCTTACTTGTGGATTGTCTCGACGGTACTGGGAAGAAGTACGACCTAAGCCATGTTTGGCCTCTGCTCTCCGGCGCAGCTAAGTTGAGTGCATTGCCGCCGAAGGGCCGCACAGCCGTCAAGCTCGCTTTCGTTGCGGCAACTCGCCCAATGCGTTTGCTTGCCTTCGCCTGTCATGCGGACCGCTTAACAATCAGCGACACAGACTTAGTGAAGTCGGGCTGGGAAATCGTAGACGTGCGTGCGCCGATCTGATCGGCGGGGCTTCTGCCGGGAGACGCAGACTCTGCGGGTCCAGTGAAGGGCGGCGCGGCCCGCAGCGTAGCGAGGACACGCGTCGCATGGCCGAGCGAAGCAAGGCTTTTGATCGAGTAGAGCCAGATCCGGCAGCGGTGCGGGCGGAGCGGTTGTCCTCCGTCGGGTGATGCGCGACAGTCGTCCGCCAGTTGATGTGCGACACGGGGCCGATTCGACCACTCCGAGCTGGGCGTCTTCGTGGGGCGCCTCCGTGGGCGTTCAGACTTTGGGGGGCGGGAGGCTCTGGTTGTCTTGTTTGTTCTGAAGCAGGGTTGGACGTTACGCGCGGTCCTGGCGCGTGCGGACGTCACCGAGGCAGCTCGGCTGGGGGTGCATCGGTCGAACGGTGCACCGGGGGACGGCCAGACGCGTCTATAGAGAACCATGGTGCCGTGGTTCACAAACGTCACACGCCGACCGCGCGACCAGGTGCATGCTTCGCTGCGGGACTGCCTACGCCAGGCCAGCGCGGGGACTGGCCCATGGGAGGATATTGAGGCAGACCGAGTCATTGAGCAAATTGCACAAGCTTCGGAACGTTCGACCATTCAGCGGCTTCGCCAGTTGGACGTGCGCGCGGTAATGGCTTTGACCGCCGCAGAAATGGCCACCGTCGTGGACCGCAGAGATGGCCACCGCCGTGGACGACCGGGATAAGGCTCGGATGGCTTCGCGGCACAGCTTGGCCCTGGCGCACCTGGCGAACACACATACTGAGAATTCGATGGCAGCACAGGTAGTACTTGAATTAGTTGTGCGGCAACCTGTCGAGCAGAGGCGGCGCGAGCCGACCGTACGCAATTTCCAGGTCCTGATTATCTTGGCCCATGAATATGGCGATGGCGCACAACTGCGGACAGCACCAGCCGCGCAAGCCCAGCTGCATTACGAGGGAGGAATCTGGGGCACTCTGGCGGCCCGAGCGTCGTTCGCGTCCGCGGCCTTTTCGTGACCCGAGAGTTGACTCCAGCGGCGTATGTCGACGGCGTGGCTCACGAATTCATGACCATCGACCGGCTCCCCAGCGTCCTAACTCGCCGGTAATTGCTGGTGCCAGAAGCAAGGGAGGTCGAGCGGAGCGTGCAGACTGCCCAGCCGTGAGAGCGGACACCAGCGCACCACGGTGGCACTCGTCGGCGACGCTTGCTCAGCTAGGTCGCGCGTTGTGCGGATTAGGTGCCGGAAGCAGTTAGGCTCAACTGCGGACCTCCGATCAGTCCGCGACCCGTCTCAGGAGGCGGGCGAGTGGAAGCAGTAGCAGCAGAAGGGCAGCCCATGCGGCAACGCTTTACCAAGCAGGTGATAACCGCTGTTGCAACCCTTGGCAGCCTTGTCGCGTTTTTCCTCCTTGGCTGGACCCCGGAAAACGACATTCCTGCTTGGCGCTGGATACTCCTGGTGATTGCGGTCCTTGCTTTCGGGATCAATATCCGTGGAGACTGGTTGGCATACAAAGCAGAGTCGGCCAAGATCTATCAAAGTGGCCGAGAGATTCGCGACTACATGACGTCACTGCTAGAACGAGGCGGTCGGTGTGCTATCTTCTCGCGCGACTTGACTTGGGCGGATCACTCCGACGTGCGGGACTTGCTGAATCGCAAGGCCCGACGAGGTGAACTGACTTTGGTACTGCCGAAGCCCACCCCGCTTGCCACAGAACTTGCTGCTCAGGGGGCGTCGCTGTTTACCTATCCAGACTTGAACTGCGAGTTGCGAAGCCGCTTCACGCTGGTGCAACTTGGCACGGCTGCACCGAGCGTCGCAGTGGGTCGACCGCAAGGAGAGACCGTGCTGGTTGAAGAATTCGACGAGCGTACTCATCCGGTAGTCACGCTCGCCGAGGACCTTAGGACGGTTCTCGAACAGATCAGTACTAGGCAAGCCACTATCCCGCCGAGCGGTTCATGACGGACGTTGAACCTGGTGAGGACGTACGTGCCGTCGGCCGACCGGGATCTGATGCGATGGTCCGCGAGTGGGATAACCTCGCGGAGCGACGGCGCAGCGAAATCTCGAAGGGCACGGACACGTCTTTCCTGAATACGCTTATGCCCGCCGTCAAAGCAGAGGTTCAAGCCGCCCGTTCTCGTCATCCTGAGTTGAGGGTTCTCGATGTAGGATGCGGTACTGGTGAGCTAACGGTGGAGTTGCTGCCGCTCGTGGACTACCTTGTCGGTGTCGACCCAAGCCGACGAAGTATCCAACTGGCGCGGCAACTTGCTCCTGCCGTCCCCTTGCACGTGAGTGACTTGCGTTCCTTCAGTGCGTCACACCGGCATCTATTTAGCGTGACTGTTGCCAATATGGTGCTCATGAATGTCGATGACCTCGACTCCTTCACGCGAGACCTCGCCGCTGTCCTGCAGCCGGGCGGCACGCTAATTGCCACGCTGACGCACCCATGGACGTGGCCCCGCTACTGGGCCTACGAAGGGGCTCCGTGGTTCAGCTACGACAGCGAGTTGTTTGTACAGGCCGGCTGGAAAGTATCAGGGGCCCCTGCGGCCGCACCTGAGGTGAGCACCCACGTGCACCGGCCGCTTGGTCGGTATGTGCAAGGTCTTGTCGATGCAGGCTTCGCTATCACAGGCTTGCTCGAACTTGGCGCGACTAGCTCGACGCGGGGCGGTCGCAGCGTCGCGCGGCCTTACCCAAGATTCCTTCTGATCAGGGCGCAGTTCCTTCCCGAGTAGTGGACAGTAACTTGGCCCTGCGCTTTGTAGGTGATGTATGGGTTCACCAGCATCTTCGAGAACAGAGCTTCTCGAGGAGCTCGGTGGCGTGCTCTGGCTGCCCATCGAGAGGCTCTCGAGTCTCAGAAATTGACGTGCCGCAAGTCGGCTGGCAGTCAACTCGAGTTACGACGGTCTCTGCGTGGTCGTACGGACGTTCCTCCGTGTTCACCTCGGTGACCGGGGAGTCGCTGAACCTGAACTCGGACTACCACCGGTGGAAGGCGCTGCTGCGGACGGCGGGGGTGCGGGACGGTCTTCTGCACGATGCGCCGCACACTGCGGCGACGGTGCTGCTGGTGCTGGTGCTGGTGCTGGTGCTGGTGCTGGGGGTGCCGGAGCGGACGGTGATGGGGATCATGGGCTGGCCGAGCACGGCGATGGCGGCCCGGTACCAGCACGTCACGGACACGATCCGGCGGACGGTCGCGGACCAGGTCAGCGGGCTGTTGTGGGCGGACCAGGAGGCTCCGGATGGCCGCAACTGATTCTGGGAGCGGTTCTAGCGCCGGATGGTGTCCGGCCCCGACGTGGGCCGGCCTCGCGTTTCCCCTGATGAGCTGGCGGAGGATACGAGATTCGAACTCGTGAGGGCGTGAACCCAACCCGCTTTCCAAGCGAGCGCCATAGGCCTCTAGGCGAATCCTCCGCGCGGAACCTTACCCGTCGAGAGCCCGCCTGCCGAACCCGTCCGCCTCTGCCGCGCGACGAGACCCTCCGAGCGGTTCGCGTACAGTAAGAGCCGGTCCCCCGCGTGGCGGCACCTCACCCAACTCCCCCAGGGCTTGACGGCAGCAAGGGTCAGTGAGCTCTGCCGGGTGCGCGGGGGACTCTCTCGTCTCGAGGCGCTGGTCGAGCGACGCTGCCTGCCGTCATCAGCAGCGCCCCCTGAGCTTGTCGAAGGGCCTCGAAGAGGTCGGCTTCTGCTCACCCCCGGAGAAGCCGACCCGTTCCGGGCCCTTCGACAGGCTCAGGGGGCGTTCCCCGTTTACGGCCCTAGGCCGCGAGGGGCTCCGCGAGGTCGTGCAGGGCGAGGATGCGGTCGAGCTCCGGGCGGCCGGCGTCCTTGGCGAAGTGCTCGGCGACGAGGCCGACGCTGCGGGCGGAGGCGAC
This sequence comes from Microlunatus spumicola, assembly GCF_039536445.1. Taxonomy (NCBI): domain Bacteria; kingdom Bacillati; phylum Actinomycetota; class Actinomycetes; order Propionibacteriales; family Propionibacteriaceae; genus Microlunatus; species Microlunatus spumicola. Next base: position 89,754 of record NZ_BAAAYR010000003.1, read on the forward strand.
GTTCTCGGCGACGTCGTCGACGAAGAGGACCTGGCCGGCCGGCAGGCCGAGGAGGTCGACCGCGCGGCGGAAGTACTCCGGGTCGGGCTTGGCCACGCCGATCTCGGCGGAGATCACCATCGGGTCGAAGAGCCGGTCGTAGCCGAGCTCGCGGCGCATGTAGACGGCGCGCTCGCGGTGCTGGTTCGTGGCGATGGCGCACCGGATGCCCCGCGCCCGGAGGCCCTCGACGGCCTCGAGCATGCGGTCGTCCACCAGGAGGTGCTGCCAGACGTGCAGGAGGTCCTGGGCCCGGACGGTCAGCCCGCGGCCGGCGAGCACGCGGGCCAGCGGGACGGCGAACGGCTCGGACCCGTCCAGGACCGGCTGCTCCGCCGTGCTGACCTCGTCGAGGAACGCCTCCAGGTCGTCGCCGTGCAGACCGGTCGCGGTGCCGATCTGGCCGGCCCAGTCGTTCGCGGGACGCTGTAGGACCCCGTCGCAGTCGAAGAGGACGGCTCGGATCGGTGCGCTCACTCGCCCCAGTCTGGCAGCGGATCGCCCGGACCGCTGGCGGCGAGCCGCTCGAGCAGGCCCATGGCGTCGAAGGGGGCCCGGACCTTGGCGTCGTTGTCGCAGTAGACGTAGACGTCGAGACCCGCGTCGGACCAGCCGCGGACCTTGGCGGCCCAGGCCTGGAGAGCCACGTCGTCGTAGCCGCTCGCGTAGAGCTCCTCGTGCCCGTGCAGGCGCACGTACGCGAACGGTGCGGTCACCTCGTCGAACACCGGCCAGGTGCCGGGGTTGTCCGACAGCACGAGGGCGACGCCGTGGTGGCGCAGCAGCGCGCTGAACCCGGGCGTGCGGAAGCTCTCGTGGCGGACCTCGAAGGCGTGCCGCAGGGGCAGGTCCGGCACGGTCGTCGTCGTGAGCGCGCGGTCCCCGTCGACCCGGGCGTCGTGCCGGGCCGCCAGCTCGGCGGCCTCCCCGGCCGTGCGGGGGAGCGCCTCGAGGAACGCGGCGAGCTTCGCCTCGTCGTAGCGGAAGGTGGCCGGCAGCTGCCACAGGAACGGGCCGGTGCGCTCCGCGAGGGCGAGCACGCCGGACGCGTAGAAGTTGGCCAGCGCGACCGTGGGCTCGACGAGCTTGCGCATGTGCGTGATGAACCGGCTGCCCTTGACCGCGAAGACGAACCCGTCCCCGGCCACGGGCGCGACCTCGGTGGTCCAGCGGGCGTAGGTCGAGGGTCGCAGCAGGCCGTAGAAGCTGCCGTTGACCTCGACGCTCGTCATCCGCTCCGCCACGTACGCGAGCTGGCGGCGCACGGGCAGGCCGGCGGGGTAGAAGGTCCCGCGCCACGGCTGGTAGGTCCAGCCGGAGATGCCCACCCGGATCACGCCTCCGATCCTCCCGCGCCGACGGGGTCGGTGGGAGAGCGGTGGTCGCGGGCGGCCCCTCGGCGCGGCACGGTTTGTCAGAGGGCGGGCATAAGGTTCTGACCGTGGACGAGGTGCTGCTCTCGGGGTCTGGGGTCATCGACCCGGAGGCGGCGCAGGACCCCTGGGTGGAGGGCGACGAGCCCCCGGCGTACGAGCAGACGGTCCAGGACGAGGCGCTGTTCGGCGAGCCCGAGGGCAGCCGGGCCAGCGGGGCGGCGCCGCTGGCGCTCTACCGCCGCTACCGTCCGGACACCTTCGCCGACGTCATCGGCCAGGACCACGTCACGCAGCCCCTGCAGCGGGCGCTGGCGAACAACCGGGTCAACCACGCCTACCTGTTCTCGGGACCGCGCGGCTGCGGCAAGACCACCTCGGCCCGGATCCTGGCCCGCGCCCTCAACTGCGAGTACGGCCCGCGGGCCGAGCCCTGCGGCCACTGCCGCTCCTGCCGCGAGCTCGCCACCGGCGGTTCCGGCAGCATCGACGTGATCGAGATCGACGCGGCCAGCCACGGCGGCGTCGACGACGCGCGCGACCTGCGGGAGCGGGCCTTCTTCGCCCCGGTCGCGAGCCGCTACAAGATCTACATCGTCGACGAGGCGCACATGGTGACCACGGCAGGGTTCAACGCCCTGCTCAAGCTGGTCGAGGAGCCGCCGCCGCACGTCAAGTTCATCTTCGCCACGACCGAGCCCGAGAAGGTCATCGGGACGATCCGGTCGCGGACCCACCACTACCCCTTCCGGCTGGTGCCGCCGCGGATCCTCACCGACTACCTCGGCAAGCTCTGCGCCGCCGAGGGCATCACGGTGGAGCCGGCGGTCCTGCCGCTCGTGGTCCGCGCCGGCGCCGGCTCGGTGCGTGACGCGCTCTCGGTGCTCGACCAGCTCCTCGGCGGGGCGGACGAGGGCGGCGTCTCCTACCGGCAGGCCACGGCGCTGCTCGGCTACACGCCCGACTCGCTGCTCGACGAGTTCGTGGACGCGTTCGCGGTCGGCGACGCGGGCGGGGTCTTCGCCTGCGTCGACAAGGTCATCGAGGTCGGCCAGGACCCGCGGCGCTTCGCCGAGGACCTGCTGCGCCGCCTCCGCGACCTCGTCATCGTCGCCGCGGTGCCCGACGCGCTCACCTCCGGGCTCGTCGACGTCGCCCCTGACCAGGCCGACCGGCTGTCCACCCAGGCCGCGTCGCTCGGTTCCGGCGAGCTGGCGCGCGCCGCCGAGGTGATCTCGACCGGGCTGACCGACATGCGGGGCACGACGGCGCCGCGGCTGCACCTCGAGCTGATGTGCGCCCGCGTGCTGCTGCCGGGCGCGGACGTCGACGAGCGCGGCCTGCACGCACGCCTGGACCGGATCGAGCGCCGCCTGGACATGGTCAGCGGAGCGCCCGCCGACGCCCCGGCTGCGGCTCCCGCCGCACCCCAGGCCCGGACCGCGCCGACGCCGACGGCTGCCGCCCCGGCCCCCGCGGCGCCCTTCCCGGCCTCGTCGCCGACCGCGGCTGCTCCTGCACCGGCGGCCTCGGGCCCGGCGGCGGCTCCCCGCGAGGAG
>NZ_BAAAYR010000004.1:0-183568 GCF_039536445.1 Microlunatus spumicola
AAGACCGAGACCACGAACGACACCCAGGGCGGCACCGCCGCCATCGGCTTCACCTGGGAGGCGCAGAACAGCTGATCCCGGCACCACCCGCAGCGGGCCACGGACGTCACCGACGTCCGTGGCCCGCTGCGTCCCGGGGCCGGCCGCGCCGACGAGGAGGGCTCTCAGGCCATCCGCTCCCCCGCCTCGACGCGGGCGGAGACGGTGTTCTCGGGGGGAGCGAGCGGGCAGAGCCACGCGTCGTCGTAGCGGCAGGACGGGTGGTAGAGGAAGTTCAGGTCGACGACGAGCCGGGACCCGTGCGCGCCGAGGTCGGCGCCCTTGGCGGTGTCCAGCAGGTAGCGCCCGCCCCCGTAGCTGCCCGCCGTCGGGTCGGCGTCCCCGGCCGTGCCGTCGCGCAGCGGCAGGAACATCCCCCCGGCGTACTGCTCGAGCCACCACAGCGTGACGCTCGCACCGACGGGGTCGGGCAGCTCGACGACGCCGACGGCCCGGAGCAGCGTGCTGCCGGTCTCGCCGCTCGGCAGCTCCAGGGCCCGGGTGCCCTCGGGCACCGGGGCGAGCTCGACCTCGAAGCGGAACCGGGGGTCGTACGGCCAGAACGGCAGGCCGGTCTCGCGCAGCGGGCTCCCGGCCGGCAGGGCGCTCTGCGGGTGCTCCCGGAACAGCGCGTCCCGGCCCGCGCGCCAGAGGCCGTGCGCCGTCGCCGGGTCGGCCTCGGCGCGGACGTCGGCGTAGAGCCCCGCCACCCGCCGCCGCCAGTCCGCCAGCTCGAGCTCCGTGCGTCCCGTCATCGTCCCCTCCTCGAGCTCGTCGAACCCCTCGGACCCGTCAGACACCGATCGGCCCCCGCGCGATGCCCTGCAGGCCCCGCAGGTCGCCCGCCAGGTCGTCGAGCAGCGCGGAACCCGGCGGCCGCAGCTCCCGCGGCGCGCGGTGCTCGCGCAGGGCGCCGGCCAGCTCGTCGAACCCGGCGACGAGCTGCGCGGCGTCGTCCGCGGGCGGGCGCGCCGCGGGGTGCCGGGCGCGGGCGGCGGCCTCGCTGAGGTCGTCGGTCGTCTTCTCGAGCTGGGCGATCATCGGCCACCACGCCGCCGCCTGCCGCGACACCGGCGGCGGCTCGGCGAGCGTGCTCTGCAGCTCCGAGCGGATGTCGGACATGGCCGCGTACGCGCGTCGCCGTGCGGGCCCGACCAGGCTGCGGTCGGAGCCGAACGCCACCCGCGCGTAGCCGGCGAGCGCCTCGACCCCGGCGGCGATGTGCTCGCCGAGCCGCGGGTGCCAGGTGCCGGGCCAGCAGAGGTACCCCACGACGAGGACCACCCCGGCCCCGATCGCCGTGTCCAGCAGCCGGTCGAGCGCCACCCGCCCGTCGACCCGGGTACCGAAGTCGATGAGCAGCAGCACCAGCGGCGTGAGGAAGGTCGACAGCAGCCCGTAGTTGAGGCTCCGCCCGTACGGGAAGGCGAAGGCCAGCACGGCCATCGGCAGCAGCAGCCAGGCGCCGTGCGGCACGGCCGCGACGACCGCGACGCCGAGGACGACGCCGACCATGGTGCCGAGGGTGCGCTGCACCCCGCGGGCGAAGATCGAGCCGAAGTCGGGCTTCAGCACCAGGGCGGCGGTGAGGACGATCCAGTAGGGCTTCTCCAGCGGCACCAGCAGCCGCACGGTCTCGGCCACGGCCATCGTCACGGCCAGCCGGGCGGCGAACGTCCACGCCTTGCGGGCGGGCACGTAGCTCGCCCAGGAGGGACGGTCGCTGCCCGACGGCGACGCCGCGCGGCCCTCGACCGTGCGGACGACCTGGGTCAGCGCCGTCAGGACCGGCTGGGCCACGACGTCCTCGGCGGCGGCACGGTCGACGTCGTCCTCGAGCGTGTCGAGCTCGCCACGCACCGCGCGGTCCCGGCGCTGCCCGACGAGCGCCGCGAGCCGGTCGACCAGGTCGGCGAGCCCGGGACGGGCGGCCGGCGCCCGCAGCTGCAGGTCGAAGACGGCCGTGACCAGCGAGAAGGTCGCCGTCAGCGCCGACGACAGCCGCCGGAGGTCGTCGCGCCGGCCTGCCGAGGTCGAGCGCGCGGTGACGATCTGGTCGACGGCCTTGGAGAGCTCACGCGTCAGCGCTGCCCGCCGGTCGTGCACGGCGACCGCGTCCGGCGCCTCGGGCGGACGGCGGAGCTCCCCGGCCAGCTGCGTGAGCACCGAGATCTCCACGGCTCGCGGCTCGTTCTGCTCCGGGTCCAGCCGTGTCTGCACGAACGACAGCGCCACGGACCACGCCAGCCCGGCCAGGTAGGCGCCCGCGACGACGTGCGCCCCGACCCCGGAGGGCAGGGCGGCCGCGACGGCGGCGTAGACCAGCAGCTGCAGCCCCGCGAACGACAGGTTGGAGCTCAGCGAGCTCAGCAGGGCCGAGACGACCCCCAGCACCGCGAACGCCAGCACCGCGGCCAGGCCCTGCTCGATGTAGCGGCCGGCCAGCAGGCCCACCAGGCCGCCGACCCCGCCCAGCAGCACCCGCCGGAACCGCGCCCGGAACGTGCCGCCGTTGTCGCCGAAGGCGCCCACCATGCCGCCCATCCCGGCGAACACCGCCAGCCCGGGCTGGCCCAGCAGCAGCCCCGCCCCGAGCAGCGGCGGGACGGTCAGCATGCAGCGGACCATGTCGACCCAGGGCACCGGCGCCTTCTTGGGCGCGAGGATGCGGACCACCCAGTCGGGCGCGATCGGGTCGAGCAGGCTCGGGTCGCGACCGTACGTCCGCAGGGAGCTCCGCCGCTCCGCCGTGGACCGCTGGCCCGACACCGCGCGTCCCCCTGCCCTCGTCCCGACCTCGTTGCTGACGCGCCCGATCATCGCAGCCCGGGCGCGGCGGCGTCGGGTCAGGCCCGGTCGGCGTCCAGCGCGCGGAGACGGCCGAGCTCGACCCGGCGCTCGGCCTGCGCGGCCGGGTCGGGCACGGGCAGGGAGGCGAGCAGCCGCTGCGTGTACGGGTGCTGCGGGGCCCCGAGGACCTGCTCGCCCGTGCCCTCCTCGACCAGCTGCCCGTGGTAGAGCACGGCGATCCGGTCGGCGAGCAGGTCGACGACCGCGAGGTCGTGGCTGATGAACAGCGACGCGAAGCCGAGCTCGGCCTGCAGCTCGGCGAAGAGCTCGAGCACCCGGGCCTGCACCGACACGTCGAGGGCGGAGGTCGGCTCGTCGGCGATCAGCAGCTTGGGGTCGAGGGCGAGGGCCCGGGCGAGGCTGGCCCGCTGGCGCTGGCCGCCGCTCAGCTCGTGCGGGTAGCGGTCCCCGTACGCCCGCGGCAGCTGCACCGACTCGAGCAGCTCGTCGACCCGGGCGCGCGCGGCGCGGGGGTCGCCGCTGCGGCCGTGCACGATCAGCGGCTCCGCCACGCACTCGGCGATGGTGAGCAGCGGGTTGAAGCTGGACGCCGGGTCCTGGAAGACGAAGCCGATGTCGCGCCGCAGCGGACGGAACGTCCGCTCCCGGACCCCGCGCATCTCCTGCCCGAGCACGGTCAGCGAGCCGCCGGTCACCCGGGTGAGCCCGGCGATCGCGCGCCCGATGGTCGTCTTGCCCGAGCCGCTCTCCCCCACCAGGCCCAGCACCTCGCCCGAGCGCAGCGTGAAGGACACCCCGTCGACGGCGGTGAAGCCCGCCCGGCCGAGCCGGCCCGGGTAGGTGATGCGCAGGTCGTCGGCGACGACGACCGTCTCCGGCGCGGTGCCGCCGGCGTGCGCGGCCTCCCGGGCGACGGCCCGCGCGGCGGTGCGCTCGCGGCCCTGCCCGACGTACGGCACGGCGGCGAGCAGCCGGCGCGTGTAGTCCTGCCGCGGGTGGGCGAAGAGCTCGGTCGTGCTCGCCTGCTCGACGACCTCGCCCGCGTACATGACGGCGACCCGGTCGGCGAGGTCGGCGACGACGCCGAGGTTGTGCGTGATCAGCAGGATCGACGTCCCGAACTCGTCGCGGCACCGGCGCAGCAGGTCCAGGATCTCGGCCTGCACGGTGACGTCGAGCGCGGTCGTCGGCTCGTCGGCGACGATCAGGCCCGGGTCCAGGACGAGGGCCATGGCGATGACGACCCGCTGCTTCTGCCCGCCCGAGAGCTGGTGGGGGTAGTAGTCGACGCGCTCCTCGGGGTCGGGGATGCCGACCCGCCGCAGGACGTCGATCGCCTTGGCCCGCGCCTCGCCGCGGCTGATCGACGTGTGCGCGCGGAGGCCCTCGGCGATCTGCCAGCCCACGGTGAAGACGGGGTTCAGGGCGGCCGACGGCTCCTGGAACACCATGGCGACGTCGGTCCCGCGCAGCTCCCGCAGCCGGGCCTTCGGCACCGCCACCACGTCAGTCGCGGCGTGGCCCCGCTTGGAGCCGAGCAGCACCATGCCCGAGGCCGTGGCGCTGGCCGGGAGCAGCCCGAGGATGCTCTTGGCCGTCACCGTCTTGCCGCTGCCGGACTCGCCGACCACGGCGAGGACCTCGCCGGGCGCGACCTGCAGGCTGACCCCGGCGACGGCCTTGACCGAGCCGCGGTCGCTGGCGAAGGACACCTCGAGGTGGCGGATGTCCACCACGGGGCCCGCGGTGTCGTGCTGAGCGTCACGCTGGGCGTCGTGCAGGTGGTCGTGCAGGCTCATCGGTCCGCCCCTCCGTCGACGCGGTCGTACGCGGCCCCGCCCGGGGTCTCCAGCCCGGCGGCCGAGTCGAGCGTGCCGCCCGGGACGACGGACGTCGCCGCCACGGTCCCGCCGCCCGCGGTGACGCGGCGCCGGCCCCGCAGGCGCGGGTCGGCGAGGTCGTTCAGGCTCTCGCCGACCAGGGTGACCCCGAGGACGAACAGCACGATGGCCAGGCCCGGGAAGAGCCCGGTCCACCACACGCCGCTGGTCACGTCGGAGATCGCGCGGTTGAGGTCGTAGCCCCACTCGGCCGCGGAGTTCGGCTCGATGCCGAAGCCCAGGAAGCCCAGCCCGGCGAGCGTCAGGAGCGCCTCGCTGGCGTTCAGCGTGAAGATCAGCGGCAGCGTGCGGGTCGCGTTGCGCAGGACGTGGCGCAGCATGATCCGGCCGGTCGAGGCGCCGACGACCTTGGCCGACTCGACGTACGCCTCGGCCTTGATCCGCACGGTCTCCGACCGGATCACCCGGAAGTACTGCGGGATGTAGACGACGGTGATCGAGAAGGCCGCGGCCAGGATGCCGCCCCACTTGCTCGACTGCCCGCCGGAGATGGCGATGGAGACGACGATGGCCAGCAGCAGGGTCGGGAAGGCGTAGATCGCGTCGCCGACGACGACGAGCACCCGGTCGAGCCAGCCGCCGACGTAGCCGGACACCAGCCCGAGCGCGACGCCGACGAAGATCGACAGCACGACGGCGACGACCATGGTCTCGAGCGCGGTCTGCGCACCCCAGACCACCCGGGACAGCACGTCGTAGCCGCCCTGCGTGGTGCCGAGCAGGTGGTCGCCGCCCGGCGGCTGCAGGGTGTCGAAGGCGCGGCCGTCCGCGTCGCGCTGCGCCCAGGAGTACGGCGCGATCAGCGGGGCCAGCAGCGCGACCAGCACGAACACGGCGGTCAGCACCAGGCCGGCGACCAGCATCCCGCGCTGGACGCCGACGCTCTGGCGCAGCTGGTGGACGACCGGCAGGTCGCGCCACGTGCGGTGCCGCCGGCTGAGCGCGGCCGGGGCGGTGGAGGTCGCGGCCATCAGTAGCGCACCCGCGGGTCGATGAGGGCGGCCAGGACGTCGACGACGAAGTTCGTGACGGCGACGATCACCGCCAGCAGGGCGACGATGCCCTGCACGGCGACGAAGTCGCGGGCGCGCAGGTACTCGGCCAGCTGGAAGCCCAGGCCCTTCCACTCGAAGGTCGTCTCGGTCAGCACCGCGCCGCCGAGGAGCAGCGCGATCTGGAGGCCGATGACGGTGACGATCGGGATGAGGGCGGGCCGGTAGGCGTGCTTGCGCACGAGCCGGTACTCGCTCACCCCGCGGGAGCGGGCCGCGTCGACGTACTCGGTGCCGAGCGTCCCGATGACGTTGGTGCGCACGAGGCGCAGGAAGATGCCCGCGGTCAGCAGGCCGAGCGCGACGGCCGGGAGCACCGCGTGCTGCAGGACGTCGACGACGGCGGCGGGGTCGCCGAGCCGGAGCGCGTCGACCAGGTAGATGCCGGTCTTGCCCTCGAGCAGCTGGAGGTTCAGCTCGGTGCCGGTGCTGGCCCGCCCCGAGACCGGCAGCACGCCCAGCTTGATCGCGAACACCAGCTTGAGCAGCAGGCCCGCGAAGAAGACCGGGGTGGCGTAGCAGAGGATCGCGAAGACGCGCAGCACGGCGTCGCCGAAGCGGTCGCGCAGGTACGCGGCCAGCATCCCGAGCGGGATGCCGACGAGGAACGCCACGATCAGCGCGTAGACGGCCAGCTCCAGCGTCGCCGTGCCGTACGTGACGAGCACCTCGGTCACGGGGCGGTTGTCGCTGAGCGTGGTGCCGAAGTCGCCGCGCAGCACGTTCGCGAGGTAGTCGCCGTACTGCACGAGGAGCGGCCGGTCGTAGCCGGCCGCGTGGATCCGCTCGGCGAGCTGCTCGGGGGGCAGCCGCCCGCCCTGCGCCGCGGTGATCGGGTCGCCGGTGGTCCGCATCAGCAGGAAGACCAGCGTGACGAGGATGAACACCGTCGGGATGATCAGCAGCGCGCGGATCACGAGGTAGCGGCCGAGGCCGCCGCCCCCGGAGGGACGGCGGCGCTGCGCGGGGACGAGCCCGGCGTTCTCGACCGTCGAGACCTCGCTCATCGGCGAGGCCCTGCGACAGGCTCAGGGCACGAGCCCTGAGCCTGTCGACGGGTGGACGTGTCCAAGATCAGCTCTTCGACAGCGCCGCGTAGCGGAACTTGAACGACGCGTCGAGCGTCTGGTCGGCGCCCGACACCGTCGAGCCGACGACCGCGACCTGCGAGCCCTGGAGCAGCGGCAGCGTGGAGATGTCCTTGGCCTCCGCGTCCTGGATCTGGCCGATGAGCTCGGCCCGCTTGGTCTTGTCCGTCTGGACGAGCTGCTCGCCGATCAGCTTCTGCACCGGCGCGCTGTCGTAGTGGTTGGCCACGAAGTTGTTCTTGCTGAAGAACGGCGTCAGGTAGTTGTCGGCGTCGGAGTAGTCCGGGAACCAGCCGAGCTGGTAGACGGGGTACGCGTCCTTGACCCGGTCCTTGGAGTACTGCACGTACTCGGTGGACTGCAGGTCGACCTTGAACAGCCCCGAGGCCTCGAGCTGGCTCTTGATCAGGCCGTACTCGTCGGTCGAGCCGGGCCCGTAGTGGTCGGTGTTGTACTGCAGCTTGAGGTCGACCGGGGTGCTGACGCCCGCGTCCGCCAGGGCCTGCTTGGCCTTGTCGGCGCTCGGGGCGCCGTTGCCGTCGCCGTACAGCTCCTTGTACGCGTCGTTCGCGCCCGTCAGCCCCTTCGGGACCTGGGAGTAGAGCGGGGTGTAGGTGCCCTTGTAGACCTGCTCGGACAGCGCGTCGCGGTCGACCAGGTCGGCCACGGCCGAGCGGACGGCCAGCGACTTCTTCGCGTCGGCGTCGGAGGTCTTGGTGCCGAACGGCATCGTGTCGAAGTTGAAGACCATGTAGCGGATCTCGCCGCCGGGGCCGTCGACGACCTTGACCTTGTCGTTGGTGCGCAGGTCGGCGATGTCGTTGGCCGAGAGGCTGCGGAACGCGACGTCGATCGAGTTGTTGCTGACCTCGAGCTTCATGTTCGACGCGTCGGCGTAGTACTTGACGTTCACGGTGCCGGTCTTGGCCGGGCCGAGCAGGCCCTGGTAGCCGTCGTAGCTCTTGTACTGGATCAGGTTGTTCACGTCGTAGCTGGCGATCGTGTACTGCCCGGCGAAGGCCTTGCCGTCGACGATCGTCTTGTCCGGGGTCACCGCGTCGGCCGCGAAGACCTCCTCGTCGACGATCGGGCCCGCGGGCGAGGACAGCACCTGGGCGAAGGTCTGGTCGTTCGCGGCCTTGAGCTTGAACACGACGGTGGTCGGGTCCGGGGCGCTCACGGAGTCGAGGTTCGACAGCAGCGAGGACGGCCCGTTCGGGTCGGCGATCTTGACGTCGCGGTCGAAGGTGAACTTCACGTCCGAGGAGGTGAGGTCGTGGCCGTTGGCCCACTTCAGGCCCGGCTTCAGCTTGACCGTGTACTCCGTCGGCGAGGTGAACTCGGCCGAGGTGGCGATGTCGGGCTGCACGTCCGGGCTGCCGTACGGGGTGTTCAGCAGGAACGGGTAGACCTGGTTCATGACGGCGAAGGAGCCGTTGTCGTACGAGCCGGCGGGGTCGAGCGAGGTGATCTTGTCGGTCGTGCCGATCACCAGCGTGCCGCCGGTGGCACCCGCGGAGCTGCCGGCGGTCGTGCCGCCACCGCCTCCGCCGCAGGCGGTGAGGAGCAGGGCCGAGGCCGCGAGGCCCGCGCCCAGGGCGAGGACGCGCCCGCGGCGCGAGGGGACGTAGGACATGGGTTCTCCGATCCGGAAGGGCAAGGTCGGCAGGACTTGTGGTCAGCCAGACGCCGGTCGCCGGAAGATCTCTCGTCCGGCCGACGGCGCCGCTCAGTGTTCCACGCGTCCTGCGCACATGCCCACTCCGCGAGGCCGGGTCGGGAAGGGTTTACACATTCGTAGTGCGCGACCCGTTCGCCGGGTCGAGGGGGGTCGGGCGGGGTAGGCACCCCCGCGAACCCTCCCCAGGAAGGCCCCGCCGTGCGACTGACGCCGCGCAACACCCAGTTCTTCGACCTCTTCCGCACCGCGGCCGAGCACGTCCTCGACGCGACCCACGTGATGGCGGCGCTGGTGGCCGCGGAGCCCCCCGCCCGGGCGCCGCTGGTGGCCCGGATGGTCGAGCTGGAGCACGCGGGCGACACCTGCGTCCACGAGGTGATGAAGGCGCTGAACACCAGCTTCATCACCCCCTTCGACCGGGAGGACATCGCGCTGCTCGCCGCCCGGCTCGACGACGTCCTGGACGAGCTCGAGGAGGCCGCGCAGCTGACCCAGCTCTACCGGATCGGCTCGCTGCCCGACGGCGTGCACCAGCAGGTCGCGCTGCTCGAGCGCGCGGCCGAGCTGACCGTGCCCGCCATGCAGGGGCTCGCGAGCCTGGACGGGCTCACCGACTTCTGGGTCGGGGTGAACGGGCTCGAGAACGAGGCGGACGAGGTCTACCGCACCGCCCTGGCCCGGCTCTTCGACACCGAGACCGACGCGATCGCGCTGCTCAAGGTCAAGGAGGTGCTCGACCGGCTGGAGGAGGCGGCCGACGCCTTCGAGCACCTGGCCAACGTGGTGCAGTCCGTCGCGGCCAAGGAGTCCTGAGGCGGTGCTCGGCCTGCTCCTGCTCGTCGTCGTGATGGCGCTGCTCTTCGACTACACGAACGGCTTCCACGACGCGGCCAACGCCATCGCCAGCGCGGTCTCCACCCGGGCACTCACCCCGCGGGTCGCCCTGCTGCTCGCGGCGGTCGGCAACCTCGTCGGGGCCCTGCTGTCGACCGGCATCGCCACGACCATCGCCGCCTCGATCATCGTGCCGCCCGAGGGCCGGGCGGGGATCGCCGTGGTGCTCGCAGCGCTCGTCGGCGCGATCGTCTGGAACTTCGTCACCTGGTACTTCGGCCTGCCGTCCTCCTCCTCGCAGGCCCTGGTGGGCGGTCTCGTCGGCGCCGGGCTCGCGTCCGGCAGCGCGGTGGAGTGGGTGAGCGGCGTGGTCGGGAAGGTGCTCGTGCCGATGGTGGTCTCCCCCGTCATCGGCCTCGTCGGCGGTTACGGGCTGATGCTCGTGGCGCTCTGGGCGCTGCGCCGGGCCAACCCGCACCGCGTCGAGCGCGGCTTCCGCGTCGCGCAGGTCTTCTCCGCCGCCAGCCTCGCCGTCGGCCACGGGCTGCAGGACGCGCAGAAGGGCATGGGCGTGATCGTGCTGGCCCTGGTCACGCTCGGCTACCAGGACACGTACGCGGTGCCGCTGTGGGTGATCGGCCTCTGCGCGCTGGCGCTGGCCGCCGGGACCTCGTCGGGCGGCTGGCGGATCATGCGCACGCTCGGGCGGCGGATCTTCCCGCTGCGTCCGGTGAGCGGCTTCGCGGCCGAGCTGACCGCGTCCTCCGTGCTCTACCTGACCGCGTTCGTCGTCGCGGCGCCGGTCTCGACCACCCAGGTGGTCACGGCCTCGGTCATGGGGGTCGGCAGCACCCGCGGCCTCTCCGCGGTGCGGTGGGGCGTGGCCCGCGAGATCCTGCTCGCCTGGGTGCTGACGCTGCCCGCGGCCGCGGTCGTCGGCGCCCTCGCCTACCTGCTCACCGGGCGGCTGGCGTAGCGGCGGGGCCGGTTGCTGGGCCCTTGCCCGCCAGCTCAGGCCGACCGCGACGAGTGGCGCCACCGGGCACGCGTACGAGGCGTGTCGTGGGTCGAGTGGCGCCATTCGCGCACACGCCGGGTCGACGGGCGGGTGGAGCGGGCGCCTCAGTCGACGCGGGCCTCGACCTCCGCCGCGGGCGCCGGCTCGCCCTCGACCGCGGGGCCCTCGGCCGAGGCCAGCTTGATCACCCCGGTGATGACCAGGGCGAGCCCGGCCACCTCGCCGGCGACGATGGCCGGGGACTGCCCGGGGTCCTCGCCCAGCACGAGGAGACCGAAGCCGATCGCGACGGCGACCTCGACGACGTTGAGGATCGGGGTCGTGACCGACAGGCGGGTGGCCTGGTAGGCGCGCTGGTTGAGCAGCACGGCCCACACGCCGGTGACCACGAGCGCCCACAGCGACCACGACCCGAGGACGGCGGTGAACCCGTCGCCGAACCGGGCCAGCACCAGCTTGACCAGGCCCGCCACGAGGCCGAAGAGCAGCCCGGCCACGCCGGCCAGGACGGCTCCGCGCAGCTGCGGCGTCTTCGTCCGCGACGCCACGGCCATGCCCGCCAGGGCGAGGACCACCCCGACGACGACGAGCACCGCGCCGAGGCCGTTCCTCGGGGCCTGGTCCGCGGTCGGCGGCCGCACGGCGAGGAACAGCGCGAGCCCGGCCCAGGTGATCACCAGCCAGACGAGCGTCCGCGCGGCCGGGAAGCGGCGCTCCAGCGCCGAGCGGATGACCACGGCGAAGACGATGCCGCTGACGATGATCGGCTGGACGAGCGCGAGGTCGCCCCGGCTCAGGGCGAACGCGTGCAGCGCGAAGGCGAGCGCGCTCAGCCCGAGGCCCGCGAGCCAGGAGGGGTGCCGGGCGATCCGCACGAAGAAGGAGCCGTGGCTCTCCTCGTCCGGGGTCGTGCCGCCGGCGACGCGCTGCTGGAGCGCCGACCCGAGCGCGAACGAGAACGCCGCCGCGAACGCGGCCACGGCGGCAAGAATCACGGTCCGGGTCTCCTAGCGGGTCCTGCGCGCACGACGTGCGCGGACCTACGTTAGTGGGCCCTGCGGCATCACCCGGGCCAGACGGTCGTGAGCCCCCCGTCGACGGTCAGGGTCTGGGCCGTGACGTAGCGCGCGGCGTCGGACAGCAGGAACACGATCACGTCCGCCACGTCGGCCGGCTGCCCGACCCGGCCGAGCGGGACCGACCGGGCCGACTCGACCAGCCCGTCCGGCCCGCCGGAGTTCACCGGGTCCAGCGACTGGGGCGACTCGATGACGCCGGGCAGCACGGCGTTCACCCGGACGCCGCGGGGACCGAGCTCGAGGGCCGCGCTGCGCAGGAAGCCGAGCAGGCCCGCCTTCGCCGCCGCGTACGGGGTGTGGCCGGCCCAGCCGAGGGCGGGGCCGGCGATGCTGGACACGAGCACCACCGCACCCCCGGCCGGCAGCGCGGGCGCCGCGGCCCGGACCGTCCGCATCACCCCCGTCAGGTCGATGTCGAGGATCCGCTCCCAGTCCTCGTCCCGCAGCTCCTCCAGCCGCGCCCGCTTCAGCACGCCGGCGTTCGCCACGACGGCGTCCAGCCGGCCCCACTCGCCGACCAGCCGCTCGACCGCCGCCGTCATCGCGGCGGAGTCGCGCACGTCCGCGTCGACCGCCAGCGCCCGGCCCCCGATCGCGACGACCTCCGCGACCACGGCGGCCGCGTCGTACGGGTCGCCGGCGAAGGTGCCCACCCCGACCGCGTAACCCGCCGCCGCGGCGGCCAGGACGGTCGCCCGGCCGATCCCGCTGGCGGCGCCGGTGACCAGCAGCACCGGGCTGTCGGCCTGATTCCTGGCGCTCGCGCCCGCGTCGCTCACAGCATCACGTCCCCGCTGTTGGGGCCCAGCGTCTGGCCCGTGTAGAGGTTGCCGCCCGGCACGCTGGCCAGCAGCACCGCGGTCGGCGCCACCTCGTACGGCTCCCCCGACCGCCCGAGCGGCAGCCCGGCGTGCAGGGTGGCCGTCCAGTCGTCGGAGAGGGGGCCGCCGAGCGGGGTGTTGACCGGACCCGGGGCGATGCAGTTCGCGGTGACGCCGGTGGGGCCGAGCTCGCGGGCCAGCGAGCGGGTGAAGCCGATGACGCCGGCCTTGGCCGCCGCGTAGTGCGCCATCCCGGCGCCGCCGCGCTGGCCGATCTGGGAGGCGACGTTGATGATCCGGCCGAAGCCCGCCTCGAGCATCGGCGGCAGGGCGGCACGCGAGCAGAGGAAGACGCTGCGCAGGTTCACGGCCACCATCTCGTCGAAGACGGCCGTCGTCATGTCGGCCACCCGCACCTCGGTGAGGATGCCGGCGTTGTTGACCACCGTGTCCGGGCTGCCGAGCCGCTCGCGCGCCTCGTCGAACATCCGCTCCACCTGCGCCTCGTCGGACACGTCGGCCCGCACGGCCACCGCCTCGACCCCGTACGCGGCGCAGCGCGCCCGGACGTCCTCCAGCGCCGGACCGGCCGCCCGGTCGGCGAGGCACACCCCGGCCCCCGCGTGGGCCAGCGCGAGCGCGATCGCCGCGCCGATGCCGCTCGCGGCGCCGGTCACGAGGGCGGTGCGCCCGGCCAGCGAGGCGAGCGGCGGCCCGGACGGGTCGATGATCATCTCCGGCACGTCCTGATCTTCCTGGTCAGGGCTGCAGCAGGACCTTGATCGCCCGGCGCTCGTCCATCGCCCGGTAGCCGTCCGCCACCTCGGCGAGCGGCAGCGTCAGGTCGAAGACGCGGCCCGGGTCGATCGTGCGCGAGAGCACGTCGGGCAGCAGCTCGGCGATGTAGGAGCGGACCGGGGCGACGCCGCCGGCCACGTTGACGTTGTCGTTGAACATCAGCCGGATCGGCAGCTCGGCGCCGCCGCTCGGCACGCCGACGTACCCGACGAACCCGCCGGGCCGCACCGAGCGCAGCGCCTGGTCCATCGACTCGTACGTCCCCACGCACTCGAGCACGCAGTCCGGGCCGACGCCGTCGAACAGCGCGTTCACGGCCTCGACGCCCGCGTCGCCGCGCTCCTCGAGCACGGTGTCCGCACCGAACTCCCGGCCCAGCGCCTGCCGGTCGGGGTGCCGCGAGAACAGCACGACGCGCTCCGCGCCGAGCCGCTTGGCGGCGAGCACCGCGCAGAGGCCGACCGCGCCGTCGCCGACGACCGCGACGGTCTTGCCCGGGCCGACGCCCGCCGAGAGGGCGGCGTGGTGGCCGGTGCCCATGACGTCGGACAGCGTGAGCAGGGACGGGATCAGGTCCTCCGGCGGCATCTCGTCGGTGCCCACGAGCGTCCCGTCGGCCCAGGGCACCCGGACGAGCGCGCTCTGGCCGCCGCTGACCGGCAGGCCGTCCTCGTCCTCGGAACCCCAGGACGCGCCGTGCAGGCACGAGGTCTGCACGCCGTTGCGGCAGTTCACGCAGGTGCCGTCGCTGACGATGAAGGGGGCG
The DNA here is from genome assembly GCF_039536445.1 of Microlunatus spumicola. Lineage (NCBI taxonomy): Bacteria > Bacillati > Actinomycetota > Actinomycetes > Propionibacteriales > Propionibacteriaceae > Microlunatus > Microlunatus spumicola. The sequence goes on from NZ_BAAAYR010000004.1 coordinate 13,889, forward strand.
ATGACGAACTGCCCGGGACGGACCGTGGTGACCTCGTCGCCCACGCTCTCCACGACCCCGACGAACTCATGGCCGATCGGGTGCGTCTTCTTGGTCTGCTGGACCCCGCGGTAGGGCCACAGGTCCGACCCGCAGATGCAGGAGGCGACGACGCGGACGACCGCGTCGGTCGGCTTCTCGACCCGCGGGTCGTCGACCTCCGTGCTGCGGACGTCGCGGGGGCCGTGGATCAGGGTGGCGAGCATGGGGTGCGTTCTCCTCGGAGGATGGGTGACGGCCGGGGGTCAGCCGTGGTTGAAGGTGGTGGTGCAGCCGCCGTCGACGGTCACGACCGAGCCGGTCATGAAGGACGACTCGTCGGAGACGAGGAAGGCGACGACGCTCGCGACCTCCTCGGCCGACGCCTGCCGCCCGATCGGCTGCAGGGCGGCGGCGGCCTCGCGGCGGGCGTTCGCCGCCACCTGGCCCTCGGGCCCGAGGCTCGCGCGGTAGCCGCCCATGTCGGTGTCGATGTACCCCGGGCAGACGGCGTTCACGCGCACGCCGAGCCCGCTGTAGTCGACCGCGAGCTGCCGGGTGAGGTTCACGACGCCGCCCTTCGACGCGCAGTAGGCGGGCGCGAGCGGGGCACGGACGAGCCCGTACGTCGAGGCGACGTTGACGATGCGGCCGCGACCGGATTCCAGCAGGTGCGGCATCGCCGCGCGGGTGCACAGGAACGTGCCGGTGAGGTTCACCGCGAGCACGCGCGTCCACACCTCGACCTCGGTCTCGTGGGCGAGGCTCGAGCCGCCGGAGATCCCGGCGTCGTTGACCAGCACGTCGAGGCCGCCGAAGCGCTCGACGGCGCCGGCGACGGCCGCCTCCACCTGCACGGGGTCGGACACGTCGCAGTGCAGCGCGAGTGCCTCGCCGCCGGCGGCCTCGATCTCGGCGACCGTACGGGCGCCGTCCGCGACGTCGGCGACCACGAGGCGGGCACCGTCGGCGGCCAGGGCCCGGGCCGTGGCCGCGCCGATCCCGCCCGCGGCGCCGGTGACCAGGGCCACCCGTCCGGAGAGCCTCATTCGACGATCGCCCGGGTCAGCATGACCACGGTGACGAAGCTGCGGAACAGCCGTACGGGGTCGTCACCGCTGACCTCGACCGTGCGGGTGCCGACGCGACGGACGCCGTCGACCCAGGTCGCCATCTCGGCGAAGTCGCCGTTGCCGAAGTCGATCTGCAGCGTCGCGGGCAGCTCGATCGCCGGCGGCTTCGCGTCGGCCAGCCCGCGCACGGCGGTCTCCGCGGCCGACCGGATGAGCGCGACGGCCTCGGCGGGGTGCATCGAGTCGGCCGCGAAGCGGGTCACCGACTCCTTGACCACCGCCGTGGTGATGCCGGGTGAGACGCGCGCGGCCTCCTCGGCCGTGGTGGTGTCCCCGGTGATCAGCACGACCGGGACGCCGTGCCCGAGCGCGACCAGGCAGTTGATGCCGGACTCGCCGACCTCGACGCCGTTCAGCAGCACCCGGCTGATCGCCTTGGGGTTGTAGGTGTGCGACAGCGTCGACGCCTCGCTGGCCATGGAGCCGTGGTAGCTGACGAAGAACACGGCGTCGAACGAGGAGTCGAGCCCCTGCATCATGTACATCGGCTTGTGCCGGCCCGAGAGGTAGCGCGCGTTGCCGTGCAGCTCGTCGGGACGCAGGTTCTGCATCGACGAGTGCGAGTCGTTGACCAGGAACTCGGTGGCGCCGGCCGCGAGCGCCCCGTCGATGGCGGCGTTCACCTCGTCCTGCAGCAGCCGCCGGTAGTACTGGTACTCCGGGCCGGGGCCGATGCACTGGCTCCAGTCCACGACACCGGCGGTGCCCTCCATGTCGGAGGACAGGAAGATCTTCACAGGACGCTCCTCGGGCGGATCTCGGGCCCGGCCGAGGCCGGGGTCATGACGGCGTAGGTCGAGCCCTGCACGCCGGCCGCGCCGCCGTGGCGGCCGTCGGGGGTGAGGGCCAGCACGCGCAGCTCGGCGCGGAACTCGTCGGGCAGGGTCGCGGCATCGGCCAGCGCCTCGCGGCAGGCCTGCTCGAGGTCCTCGCCGCGACCCAGGGCCTCGACCACGGAACGCGCGGTGCCGGCGCGCATGCTCAGCTCGCCGCGCCCGGTGCAGGCCGCCGCGCCGAAGCGCACGTCGGACCAGGTCCCGGCTCCGGGCAGGGCGGAGTCGCCGACGCGACCGGGGTACTTCCACGGGTAGCCGCTGGTCGAGACGCCGCTGACCAGCTCGCCCGACTCGTCGAGCGCGAGGATGTTGATCGTGCCCCACGGGCCGTCGTGCGGGGCGAACCGCTGCACGAGCTCCAGCGCCGCCTCGCGGTAGCGGCGGTCGCCGGGCGAGCCCATCATCCGCTCGCCCTCGACGTTGCCCTCGGCCTCGGCCAGCGCCTCGCGGAACATCGTGCGCGACGCGTCGGTCAGCAGGTCGGCGGTCGCGAAGCCGCACTCGGCGGCGAAGGTCGCGGCCCCCTCCCCCACGAGCACGCAGTGCTGCGGGAGGCGTTCGAGGACGGCGCGGGCCACGGAGATGGGGTTCGGGTAGCCCTGCAGGGCGGCGACGGCGGCGAAGGACCGGGTGGACCCGACCATGACCGACGCGTCCAGCTCGACGACGCCGCGGGCGTTGGGCAGCCCCGCCGTGCCGACGTAGTGGTCGGCGAGGTTGTCCTCGCACGCCCGCATGGCGACCTCGACGGCGTCCAGCGCGGAACCGCCGTCGCGCAGCACCTCCATGGCGAGCGGCAGCCCGATCTCGCTGCGTTCCGAGCCGATGACGACCGGCGCGGTCATGCGGTCGCCGCCTCGACGGCGGGGATGCGCCGCGTGGCCAGCCGGGGCACGGACGAGAGCAGCAGCCTCGTGTAGTCGTGCTGGGGTGAGGTGAACACCTGGTCGGTCGATCCTTCCTCGACGACGACCCCGGAGTGCATGACAGCGATGCGGTCGCTGATCTGCCGCACCACGGCCATGTTGTGGGAGACGAAGAGCATGGAGAGGCCCAGGCTCTCCTTGAGGTCCAGCAGCAGGTTGATGATGTTGGCCTGCACGGAGACGTCGAGCGCGGACACCGGCTCGTCGGCGATCAGCACCCGCGGCTCGAGGGCCAGGGCCCGGGCGATCCCGATGCGCTGCCGCTGGCCGCCGGAGAACGAGCGCGGCAGCTGGTCGACCGCGCGCGGCGGCAGCCCGACGAGGTCGACGAGCTCGCGTACGCGGTCCGCCACCTGCGCCCGCGGCACGACCCGGTGGTAGCGCAGCACCTCGCCGAGGGTCTGGCCGACGGTCATCCGGGGGTTCAGGGAGCTGTACGGGTCCTGGAACACCATCTGCACGAGGCGGCGCTGCTCCCGGTCGGGCGGCCCGTCGAGGGCCTGGCCCGCGTAGCGGACCGTGCCGGACGTGGGCCGGAGCAGCCCGGCGGCGCAGCGGCTCAGCGTCGACTTGCCGCAGCCGGACTCCCCGACCAGGCCGAGGGTCTCGCCGCGGCCGACCGCGAGGTCGACCCCGTTGACGGCCTTGACCACGGCGGACCCGTGCCCGCCCAGCCGCTTCCAGACCCCGCCGCGGCGGTGGTAGTGCTGCACCAGGCCCTGCACGGCGAGCAGCTCCTCGCCCGTGCCCCCCGGCTCGCCCCTGCCCGGGTCGTCCGTGGCCGGGTCGTTCGTGGTGGCGGTCACCGCAGCACCCCTTCCAGGGCGGCCTCGGAGATGACGCGCGGCCACTCCTCGGGCTCGTGGGCGCGCCAGCAGGCGCTCTGGTGCCCCGCCGACACGTCCAGCAGGGGCGGCACCTCGGTCCGGCACCGCTCGACCACCGCCGGGCAGCGCGGCGCGAACGGGCAGCCGGGCAGCGGGTGCAGGAGGTCCGGCGGCTGGCCGGCGATCGTGAGCAGCCGGTGGACCGGCTGGTCGGGGTCGGGCACCGACCGCAGCAGGGCCGCGGTGTAGGGGTGCCGCGGCGCGTCGAGCAGCACCTCCGTACGGCCGTGCTCGACGATCCGCCCGGCGTACATGACGTTGAGCTCGTCGCAGGTCCCGCTGACCACGGCGAGGTCGTGGGTGACGAGCATCAGCCCGACGCCACGCTCCTCGCGCAGCCGCGCCAGGACCCCGAGCACCTGGGCCTGGATGGTCACGTCCAGCGCGGTCGTCGGCTCGTCGGCCAGGATCAGGGCCGGCTCGGCCGACAGCGCGATGGCGATGCAGACGCGCTGGCGCATGCCGCCGGACAGCTCGTGCGGGAAGGCCCGGTAGCGGCTCTCCGGGTCGCGGATCCCGACCTGGTCCAGCAGGTCGAGCGCCCGCGCGCGGGCGGCCGACCGGCTCATGCCCAGCCGGACGCGCGGCACCTCGGCGACCTGGTCGCCGATCCGCATCGTGGGGTTCAGCGCGGTGAGCGAGTCCTGGAAGATCATCGCCATCACCGAGGACAGGTGCCTGCGGCGGCGCTCCGGCGTCAGGCCGGTGACGTCCACGCCGTCGACGACGATCGTCCCCCCGGTCACCCGGGCGGGCACCGGCAGCAGGTCCATCGCGGCCCGCAGGGTCAGGCTCTTGCCCGACCCCGACTCCCCCACCAGGCCGACGGCCTGGCCGCGGGAGGCGCTGAGCGAGACGCCGCGCACCGCGTGCAGCGTCCCGTCGGGCAGCGGGATCTCGACGTCGACGTCGTGCAGCTCCAGCAGCGCGCTCATCGGCGTCCGCTCCGCTTCACGAAGCCGTCGGCGATGAGGGCGAGCGACAGTCCGGTGATCACCACGGCGAAGCCGGGGACCGCGGCGAGGTACCAGCGGGTGAACACGAAGGCCTGCCCCTCCTGGATCATCGAGCCCCAGTCGGGCGTGGGCGGCGGCACGCCGAGGCCGAGGTAGCCCAGCGTGACGATGGCGAGGATCGAGAGCACGACGTCGCTCATCGAGAACACGAACGCCTGCAGCAGCACGTTGGGCAGCAGGTGCCGCAGCAGGATGCGGTAGGTCGGCAGGCCGCTGGCCCGCGCGGCCATCGCGTACTCCTGCTCCTTGGCCACGAGCACCTCGCTGCGCACGATGCGGGCGTACGCGACCCAGCCGACGAGCGTGATCGCGATGTAGATGCTCGACGTGCCCTGACCGAGGACGAAGACGAGCGCGATCACGAGGACGAAGAACGGGAACGCCACGACGATGTCGACGATGCGCATCAGCACCAGGTCGAACCACCCGCCGAACCAGCCGGCGAGCAGCCCGAGCGTGCCGCCGAGGACGAACGGGAAGAGCACGGCGAGCGCGCCGACCCGCAGGTCCGTCCGGGCCCCGTAGAGCAGCCGCGCGAACACGTCCCGGCCGAGCTGGTCGGTGCCGAGCAGGTGCCCGTTCCCCGGCGGCAGCAGCGAGCTCTTCAGGTCCTGCTGGACCGGGTCCCAGTGCGTGAGGAGCGGCGCGCAGAGGGCGATCAGCACGATCAGGCCGAGGAGCGACAGCCCCGTGACGAGGACCGGGTTGAGGCGGAGCGAGGCGACCCGGGAGGCGCGGCCGGCGCGTCCCGCCGGGCTCGCGGAACCCGCCGGGCCGGCGACGACGGCGGTCATGCGAGCTCCACCCGCGGGTCGAGCGCGCCGTGCACCACGTCGGTCGCCAGGTTGATCAGCACGACCATGACGGCGAACACCAGCGTGACCCCCTGCACGACCGGGAAGTCGCGGTTGAAGATGGCGTCGAGCATCAGGGTGCCGAGCCCGGGCAGACCGAAGACCCGCTCGACGACGAGGGTGCCGCCGACGAGGTAGGCGATGTTCACGCCGAGCACCGTGACGGAGGAGACCGCCGCGTTGCGCAGCGTGTGCGCGGCGATGATGCGGCCGCGGCCCAGGCCCTTGGCCCGGGCCGTGACCACGTAGTCGCTGTCCAGCACGCCGATCAGCGAGGTCCGCAGGCTGCGGATGAGGATCGGCGTCAGGGCCAGCGCGACGGTCAGGCCCGGCAGCACGATGGAGCTGACGTGCTGCGCCGGCGTCGTGCCGAAGCCCGACACCGGGAAGGCGCGCACCTTCAGCCCCAGCAGCAGGACGAGCATGATGCCGACCCAGAAGGACGGCATGCCGAGCCCGAGCAGGGGCACCGCGCGGACGACCTGGTCGACCGGGCGGCCCTGGTGCGTGGCGGCCAGCACCGCGAGCGGGAGGCTGATCGCCAGCGCCAGGACGGTGGCGGCCACCAGCAGCCAGATCGTGGCCGGCAGCCGTCCGACGACCAGCTCGCTGACGTCGACGTTGTAGAAGAACGACTGACCGAGGTCGCCGTGCACCAGCCGGCCGAGGAAGTCGAGGTACTGCCTCCACAGCGGCTGGTCCAGCCCGAACTTCACGTGCAGGGCGGCGACCGCGTCGTCCGTCGCCCGGACCCCGAGCAGCGTGCGGGCCGGGTCGCCCGGCACCAGGTGGATCATGAAGAAGACGATGAGGGTGACGCCGAAGGCCACCGGGATCATCGCCAGGAGCCGACGGCCCACGTACGCGAGGTGCCTCATGCGGTCCTCGACCTCCTCCCTGCCCACCGCCGCCGCGGGCGGTGGGCAGTCCTGCTCAGGTGGGTGACGGGCACGCTCACGAGCCGAGCGTCACGTCTTCGAGGTGGTAGTTGCCGGTCGGGTAGACCTGGAACCCGCTCACCTTGGTGCTGTAGGAGTAGCTGAAGGGCGAGTAGTAGAGGAAGCCGAGGAACGCGTCGTCGGCCGCCTGCTTCTGGATCGCGCTGTAGAGCTCCTGGCGACCGGCGTCGTCGAAGGTCTGCTCGGCCTTCTTGGTGTCGGCGATCACCTGCGGGTTGTTGTAGCTGGTGTAGAAGGACTTGCTGCCCGCCGAGGGGTCGACCGCGAAGGTGACGAGCTCGTCGGGGTCGGCGATGTCCATCGTCCAGTAGCTGTGGCTGATCTCGTACTTCTGGGCGTCCTGCAGGTCGTGCGCGGCGCTCGGGTCGACGTTCTGGATGTCGACGGTGATGCCGAGCTCCTTGAGGGAGGACTGCAGGATCTGCGCGATCGCCTGGTCGGTGGTGTCACCGGAGCTGGCCAGGAAGGTCGTGGTGAAGCCGTTGGGGACCGACGACTTCGCCAGCTCCTCCTTGGCCTTCGCCATGTCGTACGTGATGCCCGGGGTGGCCGCGTCGTAGAACGGGACGTTCGGCATCAGGAAGGAGTTGGCGACCGTGCCGTTGCCGAAGAGCAGCGTCTTGACCATCGCCTCGCGGTCGATGGCGTAGGAGATCGCGCGGCGCACGTGCACGTCGTCGTACGGCTTCTTGTTCTGGTTCATGAGGATGTAGTCGGTCTTGGTGCTCGGGAAGAGCGTGACGCCGACGCCCGGCTGGCCCTTGAGCTGCTCGACGCTGGAGAACGGCGGGTTCTCGTTGATCTGCGCCTGGCCGCCCTGGATCTGCACGTTGCGGGAGTTGTCGTCGGGGACGACCTTCCAGGTCACGCTGTCCAGCGCCGGCTTGCCGGTGTCCCAGTAGCCCGCGTTCTTGACGAGCTCGATCTCGCTGCCCTTGGTCCAGTGGTCCCACTTGAAGGGGCCGGTGCCGACCGGGGCCTTGTAGAAGTCCTCCTTGGACTGGCCCGCGTAGTCCTTGGGCACGACCGCGTTGCTGAAGTTCGCGAGGTCGGCCAGCAGCGGGGCCCAGGGGTACTTGGTCTTGACCACGACGGTCGAGGCGTCGGGCGCGTCGACGGACTTGATCGCCACGTCGAGGAACTCCCAGCCGCCCTTGGTGCTGCGGGCCTGGTCGAGGGAGAACTTGACGTCGGCCGAGGTCATCGGCGCGCCGCTGGAGAAGTTCACGCCCTGCTTGAGCTTGAAGGTCCAGGTCAGCTTGTCCTTGGACAGGGTGTGGCTCTCGGCCAGCAGCGGCTGCACGCCCTTGCCGTCCGGGGTGACCTCGTAGAGGGACTCGAACATCTGCTGGAAGACCCAGATCGAGGCGTTGCTGAACACCATGGTGTTGTCCATCGAGACCGAGTCCTGGGGCCGGACGATGGTCAGGTTCCCGCCGGCCGCGCCGGCGCTGCCGTTCGTGGCGGGGGTCGAGCCGTTGTCGGCGCAGGCCGCGACACCGAGGACGAGGACGGCCGCGGCGAGGGCGGCGAGGGGCTTGCGCAAGGTGACTCCCGGGAGGTGACGAGCGTGGAGGGCGGAACCGAGGACCACCCTGTACCTGTTATGTCAGCCGTTGATCACGCGTATGTTAAGGCTGTGTGACGCTCTAGGCGAGGGACCGACGCGCTGCCATGCTGTGCTCTCGTGCGATGCGTGGTGGTCGGTGCCGGGGCGATCGGCGGGAGCGTGGCGGCCCGGCTGGTGCGGGACGGCCACGACGTCCTGCTGTGCGACGCGGACCCCGCGCACGTCGACGCGATGAACGCCCACGGCCTGCGGGTCGTCGGGCCCGTCGAGGAGCTGACGGTCGAGGTGCGGGCGGTGCTGCCGGCGGACCTGCCCGACGTGGTCGACGTGGCGCTGGTCGCGGTGAAGTCCCACCACACCGCCGACGCCGCCGCCCTGCTGGCGCCCCGGCTCGCCCCCGACGGGTTCGTGCTGTCGCTGCAGAACGGCCTGAACGCCGACGTGCTGACGGCTGCGCTCGGGCGTGAGCGCGTGGTCCTCGGCTTCGTGAACTTCGGCGCCGACTACCTGGAGCCCGGCGTGGTGATGCAGGGCAACGTCGCGACGTTCCGGGTCGGCGAGATCGACGGGACCCTCACCGACCGCGTCCTCGCGCTGGCCGGGGCGCTCCCCTGGGCCGAGGCCACCACGAACATCACCGGCTACCTGTGGAGCAAGGAGGCGTACGGCGCCATGCTCTTCGCCACCGCCGTCTCCGACCTCACCATCGCCGACGCCCTCGGCGACCCCGCGTACCGGCCGCTGATGCTCGGGCTCGCCCGGGAGGTCCTGGCCCAGGCGCCCGTGCGCCCCGAACCCTTCGACGGCTTCGACCCCGACGACCTCGAGGGTTCGTTGGACCGGCTCGTGGTCTTCAACCGCGCCAGCGCCAAGGCCCGGACCGGGGTCTACCGCGACCTCGCGGTGCGTCACCGCAAGACCGAGGTCGACGACCTGGCCGGGCTCGCGGGCCCGTTGACCGGGCACGTGGTGGAGCTGGTCCGCGCCATCGAGCGGGGCGAGCGGCGCTGCGAGGTGGCGAACCTCGACCTGCTCGCGGCGTACGAGCGGCTCGAGCGCCTGGGCCGGCCGCTGCACGCCGTCGTCGCCGCGCTGCCCGCCCCCGCGCGCACCGCCGACGGACCGCTGCTGGGGATGCCGGTAGCGGTCAAGGACATGGTCGACGTCGCGGGCGTGACCCGCGGCAACGGCAACCCCCGCGCCATGCGCGAGGCGCCCGCCACGACCGACGCGCCCGTCGTGGCCCGGCTCCGGGCCGGCGCCGCCGACGTCTTCGCCACCGCCGCCCTGCTCGAGTACGCGGCCGGCGCCCAGCACCCCGACCTGGAGGAGGCCCGCAACCCGGTGGACCCGGGCCGCACGGCGGGCGGGTCCAGCGGCGGTTCGGCGGCGCTCGTCGCCGCCGGCGTCTGCCCGGCCGCGCTCGGCACCGACACGGGCGGCTCGATCCGGATCCCCGCCGCGTACGTCGGCTGCGTCGGCCTCAAGCCCACCCACGGCCTCGTGCCGACCGACGGGGTGACCGTCCTCTCGCCCTCGCTCGACCACGTCGGGGTGCTGGCCGCCGACGTCGCGACCGCGTCCGCGTTGCTGGCCGTGATCGGCGAGGTGGCGCCCCTGCCCGTCCGGTCACCCGCCGACCTGCGCCTGGGCGTGCTGCGCGGCGAGCTGGACGACCCCCGCGTCGACCCGTCCGTCCGCGCTGCGCTGGTCGCGGGCCTCGACCGGCTCGCGGCGGCGGGCGTGACGCTGGTCGACGTCGACGTCGCCCCGCTGCAGGCCCTGCACTTGACCTTCGAGCCCGTGATCCTGCACGAGGCCTGGGCCGAGCACGGCCCGCGGGCCAGGGCCGACCCGGCGTGGTTCGGGCCCGACACCGACCGCCTGCTGCGGCTCGGCGCCACGGTCACCGACGACGCCTACCGGGCGGCGCTCGCCCTCCGGGCAGAGCTGCTGCCCGCGGCCGACGCCGTGCTCGACGGTCCGGACGGCCACGGCCTCGACGCCCTCGTCGGCCCCGCCGTCGCCTTCGTCGCTCCCCCCACCACCCCCGTGCTCGACTCGCCCGAGGGCGAGCTGGAAGGACTCTTCTCGATGACCGCCAACCTCACCGGCCAGCCCGCGCTGGTCCTCCCCTGCGGCACGGCCGACGGCCTGCCCGTCGGCCTGCAGCTCGCCGGCCGCCGCGACGCCGACGCCGCGCTGCTGGCCGTCGCCGCCGCCGTCGAGGCGGTGCTGGCGTGACCGGGGCAGTCGTGAGCGGGGCCGGCGCGACCGGGCTCGCCGGCCGGGTCGCCCTGGTGACGGGGACCGCGCACGGCATCGGCGCCGCGATCGCGGCCGCCCTGGCCACCGAGGGGGCGACGGTGCACGGCGTCGACCGGGTGGCCGCACCCGGCGTGGAGCCGCTCGACGTCACCGACAGCGCCGCCGTCGCCGCGTTCGTCGACCGGGTCGGACCCGTCGACGTCCTCGTGAACAACGCGGGCGGGGTCGCCGGGCAGACCGGGCGCCCGCTCGAGGACGTGAGCGACGACGACTGGCGCGCCGTCGTCGACGCCAACCTCACCAGCACCTTCGTCTGCACCCGCGCCGTCGTGCCCGGCATGAAGGAGCGCGGCTGGGGCCGGATCGTGAACATCTCCTCCGGCGCCGGCCGCAGCGTCAGCCTCACCGGCATCCAGGCGTACGCGAGCGCGAAGGCCGGGCAGATCGGCCTCACCCGCCAGACCGCCCACGAGCTCGGCCGGTTCGGCATCACCGTGAACTGCATCGCCCCCGGCTTCGTCCTCTCGAACCCCAGCACCGAGCGCCAGTGGGCGTCGTACGGCCCCGAGGGCCAGGCCGCGTTGGTCGAGGGCATCGCCGTGCGACGCCTCGGGCGGGCCGAGGACATCGCCAACGGCGTCCGGTTCTTCACCGCCGAGGCCTCGTCCTGGGTCACCGGCCAGACGATCGCGATCGACGGCGGCCATGGCATCTTCTGACCCCGGGGCGGGGACGGACGGCTACCTCGCCTACAGCTACCTCGAGCCGCCGCTGGCCCTGCCCTTCCCGCTGGCGCCGGAGCTGGGCCGCGTGCCCCCGTACGACGGCGGGCTGACCGCCGACGAGCGGGCGCGCGCCGACCGGCTGCTGCGCGAGAACGTCGTGATCAGCCTCCACGACCACCCCGTCCGCTTCCCCGCGGACATGGCCGACACCCCCGCCTACAACCGGACGGGCCGGCAGCACACCGCGTACGCCGGCCTCGCCGCGTCCGGCCTCACCGTCGTGTTCGACAACCTCATGGACGGCACCGCCTGCGTCACCGGCCACGCCCCGTGGCGCTGGGACGACGTCGTCACCGACCTCGGCATGCGGCAGGCGGACCTGGCCCACCAGGACCGCGTCGTTGTCGTCCGCACGGTCGCCGACGTCGCGCGCGTCAAGGCCGAGGGCCGGGTCGGGCTGGTGCTCGGCCTCGAGGCGGCCACGCCGATCGAGAACGAGGTCGAGCGCCTCGACGTGCTGCACGGGCTCGGGCTGCGCCAGATCGGCATCGCCTACTCCGACAGCAACGCGCTCGGCAGCGGCCTGGCCGAGCCCCGCGACGGCGGGCTGACGAGCTTCGGGCGGCGGGCCGTGCGCCGGATGAACCAGCTCGGGCTGGCGATCGACGTCTCGCACTCCTCGCCGCAGACCGCGCTGGACGTGTGCGCGGTCAGCGACCGGCCGGTCCTGCTCACCCACGGCGGCGCCCGCGCGGTCTGGGACATCCCGCGGATGATGCCGGACGACGTGCTGCGCGCCGTCGCCGGCACGGGTGGGGTGATCGGCATCTCCGCGGCGCCCCACACCACCGTCTCCACGGCCCACCCGCGCCACTCGATCGCCTCGGTCATGGACCACGCGGAGCACGTCGCCGCCCTCGTCGGGGTCGAGCACCTCGGCTTCGGGCCGGACACGCTCTACGGCGACCACGTGGGCCTGCACACCGTGTTCGCGGACCTGATGGGCGGCGCGACGGTCGGCGCCCCGCCGCACGAGCGGGTCCCGTACGTCGACGGCCTCGAGAACCCGACGGAGTGCTTCGCCAACATCGCCGGCTGGCTGGTGCAGCACGGCTGGAGCGACGACGACGTCGCGCTCGTCCTCGGCGCGAACGCGCTGCGGGCGCTGGGCGAGACCTGGCTGCCCTGACCACACCCGCTGGACTCAAGGAGGACACGTGCGCGTACCGATCAACGGGGCCGAGCTCGAGGTGGAGGTCTTCGGATCCGAGGACGGCCCCCTGCTGATCGCCCACCACGGCGGCGGCGGGATCGGCTCGCTGGCCGAGCCCCGGGCGACCTTCGGCCCGCTCGCCGACGTCTTCCGGGTGCTCGTCTTCGACGCCCGCGGGTGCGGGCGCAGCGAGGCCGTCCCGCCCTTCTCGCACGCCCAGTGGGTGGCCGACGTGGACGCGCTGCGGGCGTGGGCCGGCGCGGAGCGGTGCGTGGTCGCGGGAGGGTCGTACGGCGGGTTCATCAGCCTGGAGTACGCGGTCGCCCACCCCGACCGGGTGCTCGCCGTGGTGCTGCGCGACACCGCCGCCGACGCGACCACCCTGGACCTGGCTCGGGAGAACGCCCGCCGCCAGACGCGGGTGCCGATCGACTGGGAGCACTTCGACCGCTACTGGGGCGGGACCGTGCGCAGCGACGCCGAGCTCAAGGCCCTGTGGGCCGAGCTCATCCCGCTCTACGACCACGACTACGACGCCGAGCGTTCCGCCGCCGCCGTCGAGGCCGGGATCTACCGCCACGAAGCCCACAACTGGTGCTTCCAGCACAACATGCCCGCCTACGACCTCAAGGCGCAGCTGCCCGCGCTCACCTGCCCGGTGCTCGTGACGGTGGGCCGGACGGACTGGGTCACCCCCGTCTCCGCGGCGGAGACCATCGCCGACCTCGTGCCCGGAGCGCAGCTCGTGGTGTTCGAGCACTCCGGCCACTCGCCGCAGGTCGAGGAGCGCGAGCTGTTCCAGCGGACCGTGCGGGCGTTCCTCCTCGAGGCGGTGCCCGAGGCCGGGAAGGTCCCCGCGTGAGCCGCGAGGTCCTGCGCGTCACGGGCCTGCGGGGCGGCGACGAGGAGATCGGCTACGTGGACGTCCGCGGGCCCGCCGACGGCCCGCACGTCACCGTCATCGCCGGCGTGCACGGCACCGAGTACACCTCGATCGCCGCCGTCCGGCGCCTCGCCGCGGTCCTCGAGCGCGAGGGCACGGTCGTCGCGGGCCGTGTGACCGCGGTCCCCCTGGTCAACCCGTCGGCCTTCTGGTCGCGGACGCCCTTCGTCGTCCCGGCCGACGGGCTCAACCTGAACCGCAGCTTCCCGGGCAGGGCGGACGGCAGCGACGCCGAGGTGCTCGCGCACCACCTCGTCGAGACCTTCGTCGTCGGCGCCGACGCCCTGCTCGACCTGCACGCCGGCGACCTGCCGGAGGCGCTCGAACCCTTCGCCCTCTACGAGGAGTCCCCCGTCGAGGGGGCGTCGCGCGACCTCGCGCTGGCGTACGGGCTGGGTCACGTCGTGCGGCAGAGCGCCGCCGCGCGCACGGTCGGCGGCAGCACCTGCGCCGCCGCCGCGGACCTGGGCGTCCCGGCGGTCGTGGCGGAGTCCGGCCAGAACGGCGTCCTCGACCCGGTCGCCGTCGACCGCCACACGACCGGGCTCACGAACGCCCTGCGCCACCTCGGGGTGCTCGCCGGGGAGGCGGTTCCGGGAGCCGCCCTGGCCGGCCGGACCGCGAGCGAGCACGACGGCTGGCACTGGCTGCGGACCCCGGTCGCCGGCTGGTGGGAGGCGGCGGTCGGGACCGGCGCCGTCGTGGCGGAGGGCGACCTGCTCGGCACCGTGAGCGGGCTGCTCGGCGGCGTGCTGCACGAGGTGCGCGCACCCGAGGACGGTGTGCCGCTCTTCGTCACCTCGAGCCCGGCGGTGCTGGCCGACGGCCTCCTGCTGGGCCTCGCCCGCGGCCACTGACGGCGCGGTGCACCGCTAGCGCAGGAAGACGTCCTGCAGCAGCTCGCGGGAGACCGCGATGTGCTCGCGCATGGCCCGTTCGGCGGCCTCGGGGTCGCGCGCCTCGAGGGCGACCAGGAGCGCCTCGTGCGACAGCATCGACGAGTGCTGCGCCGGCCGCGTCGCCCAGTAGGACCGCCAGAAGCGGAGGTTGTGCTGCAGCAGCCGCTCGGCCGCGTCCTGCAGCAGCCCGTTGCCGGCCATCCGGACGAGGAAGGCGTGGATGCGCTGGTCGTCGAGGAGGTACTCCTCCGCCCGGTCACCGGCCCGGGCCCGGTCGGCCGCCGCGACGAGCACCCGCAGCTCGGCCAGGTCCGCGTCCGTCGCGCGCCGGGCCGCGATGTAGGCGACGCCGCACTCGATGGCCTCGCGCGCCTCGAACATGTCGAGCACGTCCTCGAGCCCGACCGGGGTGACGAAGGTGCCCCGGCGCGGGACGACCGTGATGAACCGGTCGGTGACCAGCCGCGCGACCGCCTCGCGCACCGGCATCCGGCCGAAGCCGACGTCCGCCGCGAGCTGGGCCTCGTTGACCACCGAACCCGGCGGCAGCCGCAGGTCCAGGATCATCTCGAGCAGCAGGTCGTACGCGCGGTCGCTGGCCCGCGGCTCCGTCACGGTCGACGTGATCATCCGGCGGCCGCCGCCCGCACGCGGCCCGGCACCGCGACCGGGACCACCGAGGTGTTGAGCGTGCTCCGGTCGACCACCAGCATCTGCCCGTTGCTCACGGTGCTCCATCCGGCGCTGTCCGCCCACCCGGTCGAGGTGATGACCACGTGCCCGTCGACCTGACGGTGGAGCAGCGGGTAGTAGTGCGGGTCTTCGTCGGAAGCGGGGTCGTAGGAGCACACAGCGTACAGATGGTCGGGGGTCAGCAGCATGGCGTTGAGGCTGTTCACGGTCCCCCCGCCGCGGACGATCGCGTCGACCGTGCGCACCAGCGCGGTGCCGGGCTCCTCGTGGCGCATCCGGGAGCGCAGGGCCAGGAAGTAGCGCTCGCTGTCCGTCGTGCCGCGGCGCTCCCCCGCCAGGTCGGGGTCGACGAGCGCGTCCAGGGCGGCCGGCGGCTTGATCGACCCGTTGTGGGCGAAGGCCACCGTTCCGTCGGTGAACGGGTGGGTGTTCTCGGTGCCGACGGCGAGGTCCAGCGTCGCCCAGCGCAGGTGGGTCACCGCCGCGAGCGCGGGCTCGTCCCGCGCCAGCGCGGCCAGCTCGGGGCTGGTCAGCGCCGAGCCCGGGTCCTTGCGGACGTGCAGGTCGGACCCGGTGCTCCAGGCGTGGCCCCAGCCGTCACCGTGCTTGCGGGCCAGCGCGAAGAAGTCGTCGCGGCGCTCGCCGAGGACCTCGTCGACCGTGATCGGGGTGCGGGACACCGTGGCGAGCAGTCGGCACAAGGGGTTCTCCTCGGGGGGTCGTGCCGCGGTCCGGGCGGAGCCGCGGCAGCGTCAGCGGTCGGGCTCGGGTTCGGGGGCGGACGTCGGGGCCGACGCCAGGTCGTAGAGCGCCCAGGCGTTGTCGCGGAGCACCTGCTCCCCGGTCCGCCGGGCCTGGTCGGGATCGAGGTCGCCGTCGGCGACGAGCTCGTCGAGCGCCTGGGCCAGCAGCCGGCGGGCGTCGTGGGCGCCCGTCCAGTGCAGCTCGGGGATCCGGGCGCCGTCGGAGCTGGCGAGCAGCCGTCCGGCCGGCGCCGCACCGAGGGCCGCCCGGGTGACCCGGCGCATCTCGCCCCGCGAGAGGTAGGGGATGCCGTACGACAGGTCGAGCCACGCGTTGCCGTAGACGGCGGCGAGGTAGGCGCCCTCGCGGACGTAGGGCCAGCAGCCGTGCAGCAGCACGAGCGGCATGCCGCGGTAGGCCGGTTCCTCGAGGACGGCGCGGAGCAGCAGCGGGTTCGCGAGCCGCAGGTCGGCGTCGGGGTCGCCGTAGCCGACGTGCACCTGCACGGGCAGCTCCTGCGCCGCGGCCTGCGCGAACGCGACGTGCAGCAGCGTGTCCAGCAGCGGCTTGTGCCCGAGGCGTACGGCGCCCGTCGCCTCCACCTCGGCGCGCGCGAGGGCGAACGCCGCGGCCTGGTCGTCGGCGTCCCAGCGCTCGATCGCCAGCCCGGTCCGGTATCCGACGACGGACTTGAAGCCGTGCCAGCCCTGCGCGCGGGCGTCGCCGAGCGCGGCCCGGGTGGCGTCGAGCAGCCCGTCGAGCGTCGTGGCGCGCGCGACGAGGTCGGCGAACGCGAGCTCGAGGCGGAGCAGCGGGACCGCGGGGCAGCCGCCGGCCGCGGCCAGCTCGGGGACGCTCAGCGCGGTCGCCGGGTCGGGGAAGCCGGTGTCGACGACGAGCCCGCCGACGTGCGCGTCGCGCAGCAGCCGGCCCGTGAGCGCGGCGCCGTCGGTCGTGGCGCGGGCGGCGAGCACCGCCTCCTCTTTCGCCTCGACGCCGTGGAAGGCGGCCGTGTCGGCGACGATCCGCCGGTAGCAGGCGGTCGTGGCGACGACCTCCTCGCGGGCCTCCCGGTCGGGCGACTCGGAGAAGTACGCCCGCCACGCGGCGACGTCGCGCTGGTCCTGGCGGCGCTCGACGGAGTGGCAGTGGTTGTCGACGACGGCGACGTCGGTCAGGTCGACGACCGGGGGCGCGCCCACCTCACGACCCGCCACGTCAGAACCGGTAGAAGTGGTGGAAGACCTCGAAGGCCGTGTCCTGCGCGGAGAAGGCCTCGTGCTCGGAGCGCCGGACCGCGAGGTAGCAGCGGGTGAGCAGCGGACCGAGCGCCTCGGTCAGCACCGTGTCGGCCTCGAGCAGGTCCAGGGCGTCGCCCATCGACGTCGGCAGCGGGCGGACGTGGCCGCGCTCGAGCTCCTCGGCCGTCATCGTCGCCGGGTCGTGCTCGCTGGGCTCGCCCGGGTCGAGCCCGCGCAGGATGCCGTCGAGGCCGCAGGCGATCAGCGCGCCGAGCGAGAGGTAGGGGTTGGCGCTGCCGTCGGAGACCTTGTACTCGAGGTTGTAGCTGGCCTCCTCCCTCCTGTAGAAGGGCGAGGCCACGCGCAGGGCGGCCTCGCGGTTGTCGTAGCCCCAGGCCGTGGTGTTCGACGCCCACGAGCTCGGCGCCAGCCGCCGGAACGAGTTGTGGCTGGGCACGGTGAGCGCGGTCAGCGCCGGCAGGTGCTCGGCGACGCCGGCGATGAAGCGCCGCCCGAGGTCGGACAGCCCGCCGGGCACCGCGGGGTCGTAGAGCAGGCTGCGCGCCCCCTCGGCGTCCCAGAGGCTGAGGTGCACGTGGGCCCCGCTGCCGATGGCGTCGGGGAAGGGCTTCGGGGCGAAGGAGGCGAGGATCCCGTGCTTAGCGGCGACGCCGCGCACCGTGTCCCGGAACTTCATCTGCTGGTCCGCGGCGCCCAGAGCGTCGGTGTGGCGGACCGAGATCTCGCGCTGGCCGGGGCCGTACTCGTTGATGCACTGCTCCACCACGATCCCCTGCGCGGTGAGCGCGTCGACGGTCTCGAGCATCAGCCCGTCGAGGTGGTCGTGGCCGATGGCGCTGTAGACCGGCGAGTGCGTGGGCGCGTCGACCGGGGCGAAGCCGCCCTCGACCTCCGTGGCCAGGTAGTACTCGTTCTCGAACGTCGCCTGGACGGTGATGCCCATCCCCGCGGCCCGGTCGATGACCTTCTTGAGGAACGACCGCGGGC
This sequence comes from Microlunatus spumicola, assembly GCF_039536445.1. Taxonomy (NCBI): domain Bacteria; kingdom Bacillati; phylum Actinomycetota; class Actinomycetes; order Propionibacteriales; family Propionibacteriaceae; genus Microlunatus; species Microlunatus spumicola. The sequence continues at coordinate 31,822 of NZ_BAAAYR010000004.1, forward strand.
AGGCGCCCCAGTCGGTGCGGTCGTGGTCCAGCTGGTCGCAGAGCACGCTGGCGCTGCCCGGGGACCAGGGCAGCACCGTGAACGTCCCCGGGTCCGGCACCAGCCGGATCTCCCCCACCGGCTCCATGTCGGCCACCGGCACGACCTGCTCGAGCAGGTTGATCGACATCTGCGCCCGGGTGAGCCCGACGCCCTCCAGCAGCTTGTGCTCGAGCTGGTCGACGTGCACCGCCTTGGCGTGCGCCACGCCGCTGACGTCGCAGTACTCGAACCGGATCAGCCGCACGTCCGCCGCGCGGGCCGCCGACACGACCTCCGCGATCCGCGAACCGGCCGTCCCCTGCTCCGCCACGCCACGCTCCCCCGTCCGTCGTCTGATGTCGGCCTTGTATATCAGTGCTCCGTCGGCTTGTCGTCGTCGTCCGGACGTGCGCGGCAGACCGTCACGAACGTTCACACGACCGACACACGAAGGGGCCCGGCGAGGGTTCGTCGGGCTGGGGCGGGTGGGGCTGGAGGGATCTGCGTAAACCGACCCCCGGCGGAGCGGGCGCTGTTAATGTCCGCTTGCAGCCCTCGCCCGGAGGGACCCGCATCTCACGTGAGGACCACCATGGGTCTCGGAACCGGCATCGCCCTGCTCGTCATCGGAGGAATCCTCGCCTTCGGCGTCAAGGACTCCTTCAGCGCCGTGGACCTCACCGCCATCGGCTACATCTGCATGGGCGGCGGCGTCCTGGTGATCCTCCTGACCCTCGTGCTGCTGCAGCAGCGGGGGCGCGGCACCACCCGCACCAGCGTCGTCGAGCGCCGCGACATCGACGGCACCCCGCCGGTCGTCTGACCGTCCCACCGTCCGCGCCGGCTCGACCCGACCGCACGGCGGCGGGTCGAGCGGTGGCAGGTCGGGCGGTGGCGGTCCGTGAGCGCACCCGGGTGCTGCGACGGGTCGACGGCCTGCTGTTCGGCTTCGCCGGCGTCGCCGCCGTCTGGCTCGCCTACCTCCTCGTCCGGGTCGGCGTCCGGCCCGGCTGGCCGCTGCTGCTCCTGCTGCCCTTCTGGCTCCTCGTCACCTACCTGACCCTGCCGCGGATCCACCGCATCCTGACCTGGGTCTACGTCCCGGGCTACTTCATCGGGCGGACGCGTACGAGCGACGGCCTGCTCGGCGACCCGGTCAACCTCGCGCTCCGCGGCAGCGAGGCCCAGGTGCACGCGACCATGACGGCCGCCGGGTGGACCCGGGCCGACGACCTCTCGCTGCGCACCGGCCTGCACATCGTCTCCACGACCCTGCGGGGGCGCAGCTACGAGGCGGCACCCGTCAGCCCGCTCGTGCTCTTCGACCGCCAGCAGGACTTCGCCTACCAGCAGCAGGTCGCGGGCAGCCCGTCGAAGCGGCACCACGTCCGCTTCTGGCGCTGCCCGGACGGCTGGTTCCTGCCGGGCGGGACCGCCGTCGACTGGCTGGCCGCCGGCACGTACGACCGCAGCGTCGGGCTCTCGCTCTTCACGCTGCAGGTGACGCACAAGATCGAGGCGGACACCGACGTCGAGCGCGACTTCATCGTCTCCACGATCACCGGCGCCGTGCCGGGCGTCCGGGTGGACGTCATCCGGCACTTCTCGTCCGGCTTCCACGCCCGCAACGGCGGCGGGGACCGGATCGAGACCGACGGCGACCTGCCCGTGGTCCAGGTCGGGCCGTCCCCGGAACCCCCGGAGGCCGCAGCCCCCGGGCCCACCGACAGCCGCGACCGGCGGCCGGCCCAGACGGTGTTCGGGGCGCTCGTCGCCCTCGTCCGCAGCGCGCTCTTCCTGCTGGCCGCCGCGGCCGTCCTCCTCGCGCCGGCGATGCTCACCCGGCTCGTCCGGAACGAGCCCGACCTGCCCCGCCTGCTCGCGCAGCAGGGCTTCGCGGTCGGGCTGGCGGTCGCCCTCGCCCTCTTCGCCCTCGTGGAGCTGGGCCTCGGACTGGCCACGCTCGCCGGCCGCGACTGGGCGCGGCTGTGGCTGATGGGCTCGGCGGTGGTGACGACCGTGGTGACGTTCGTGTCGAACCTCAACGGCTCGGGGCGGGTCACCCTGCTCGGCCTGCCGAACACCGCGACCGCGGTCCTGCTGCTGCTCGCGCTGTCGAGCCACCGGGCGCGGGAGTACGCCGCGCGGACGCGCCCGCGCCGGACCGGCCGGGGTGCGGCCAGGAGGTCGATCGCGTCGTGAGCGACGATCAGGGTGACGCGCGCGGCCGACCGGCCGCCCGCCACCCCGAGCCCGAGGAGCCGGTCACGTCCAGAGGGAGACGATCGTGAGCGGGGCGCTGCCGACGGAGGCCGTCGGGCTCGTCGTGCACGCGGCGGGCGACGTACGGGTGGAGGTCGTCCCGGTCCGGGCGCCCCGCCCGGACGAGGCGCTCGTCGAGGTCCGCTACGGCGGGATCTGCGGCTCCGACCTGCACTACAGCGCGCACGGAGCCGCGGGCCTGTCGATCCTGCGGGAGCCGCTGCTGCTCGGCCACGAGATCGTCGGCGTCGTGCACACGGCCGCCGCCGACGGCACCGGACCCGCCGCCGGCACCCCGGTCGCCGTGCACCCCGGCCGTGAGGACCCGGGGGACGGCAGCGTCCGCTACCCCGCGGACCGGCCGCACCTCTCCCCCGCCGGCACCTACCTCGGCAGCGCCGCCCACCTCCCGCACACCCAGGGCGGGTTCGTCCGGCACCTGCCGCTGGCCGCCACCATGCTCCGCGCCCTGCCGCCGGACCTGCCGCTGCGCACGGCCGCGGTCGTCGAGCCCGCGAGCGTGGCCTGGCACGCCGTGCACCGGGCGGGCGACGTCGCCGGCCGCCGGGTGCTCGTCGTCGGCGCCGGACCGATCGGCGCCCTGGTCGTCGCCGTCCTCGCCCGCGCCGGTGCCGCGGAGATCGTCGCGGTGGACCTGCACGAGGAGCCGCTGGCCCGGGCCCGCGCCCTCGGCGCGACCCGGACGCTGCTGGCCACCGACACCGAGGCGCTCGCGCTCGTGCAGCCGGACGTGTCCGTCGAGTCCTCGGGGTCCGCGCGCGGCCTCGCCACCGCCATCTCCGCCACCATGCGGGGCGGCCGCGTCGTCATGCTCGGGCTGCTCCCGCCGGGCGACCAGCCCGTCCCGGTCGCCACCGCCATCGCCCACGAGCTCGACCTGGTCGGCTCGTTCCGCTTCGACGACGAGATCGACGCGGTCGTCGCCGCCCTCGCCGACGGCTCCCTGCGCGTGGACGACGTGATCACCCACGAGCTCCCGGTCACCGACGCGCTCGCCGCGCTCGAGATCGCCCGCGACCCCCGCCGGTCCGGCAAGGTGCTGCTGACGTTCGGGGACTGACGCCGGAGCGACGGCGGCTCCCGCACGGCCCGCGCCCTGCCCGTCGCCCTCAGCGACGTGCGGCGCGGAACGGCAGCCAGACGGCGAGACCCATCAGGCCCATCGCGAGCGGGAAGTGCACGGCGGTGAGGGCGGAGTGGTCGCCGATCAGGCCGCCGAGGTACGCCTCGAGGACGAGCAGCACCGTGAAGGCCGCACTCCCGACCACGAGGTCGCGGCGCGAGCGGAGCTTGACGACCGCCACGATCGTGGCCACGAGGGCCAGCCCGATGGCGACGTCCGCGCCGCGGGCGTGGACCTCCACCCAGCCGTCCCTGTAGTCCTGGCCCTCCACGACGAACAGGCCCGCCCAGAGTCCCTGGAGGAGGACGACCAGCGTGCTGAGACCGATGAGGATGCCGTAGAGGCGGCTGGAGGCCCGGACGGGCCGTACGGGTGCGGAGGTCTGCGTCATGGTGGGACTTCCCGGCCGCCGAGACCGACGGACGCCGGGGTCGCGACGACCTCGCTCAGGTCCGGTTCAGCATCGGCGTGCTGTGGACCTGGTCCGCCAGGGCGCCGGCGTGCTCAGCCCAGCTGCTCGACGACGACCGGCGGGGGCTCGTCCGCGCAGATCAGGACCATCGGGACCTCCGGCTCCCCGGGGATCGAGCCGAGGTTCCGCGGGCGGGTCCCGGCGTCCACCAGCCGGCCCGTCCTCGGGTCGATGACCCAGTAGCGGTCGGGGATGCGCCCGTCCGCGTCCAGGAAGACCCACGGCCCGCCGTGCTCGGCGTACGACAGGAACAGCCGGCCCGGGACGAGCAGGCCCCGGCTGCGCAGCAGGACGTCCCAGCAGGGGGCGGCGTCCTGGAGGGGCAGGCCGCGGAGGATGTGGCCGACCAGGCCCACGTACCGGCTCCCCTCGAAGTCCAGAGCCTCCCGCCAGCCGGCGTCCTCGGCGAGGAAGACCTCCGGGTGCCCCTCCTCCTCGGGCGAGAGGCGCCACTGCCAGAGGCTGCCCGCGCCGTACGCGACGCCCAGCAGCCCGCCCGCGCAGACGTTCGACCAGGCCTCGTGGCCCTGCCACCAGCCGGTGGCCTTGCCCGGGCGCCCGGAGTTCTCGTACGTGGGCTCGCCGTTCATGATCGCCTTCACGGGACGGTGCATCCACATCGTCGCGAGCCGGTCGGGCACGTGGTCGCCGTCGTGGCCCGTCTGGCAGGACCGGAAGTCCAGCCAGGGCGCGTCCTGGTGCGCCTCGAGCCGCGAGTGCGGGCGGTGGTGGATCCCCACGGGCTGGCCGTACGCGTCCCAGCGCTCGATCTCCTCGCCGCCGGCCTCGACGCCCTGCTCCTCGCCGGTCCCGTCCGCGCCGACCAGGTAGACCGCGGGCCGGGCGCCGTAGCGGGCCACGAGGTAGCGGCAGAACCGCGCGTACTCCTCGGCGCAGATCACCGGACCCGCGCTGCCGAGCCCCTTCCAGCCGAAGCCGTGGAACACCGGCACGAGCACCGGCGTGAGCCCGTGGTCGACGAGGATCGCGCTCGCCCGGTCGAGGTGCTGCCAGTAGGCCGTGACGATCTGGTTCAGGTGCCCGTCGGGCAGGTCCTCGAAGCCGACCTCGAAGCCCCCCGGGACGTCCCGGCCGCGCGGGCCCCGAGCGCCCATGTCGGGCTGGACGGTCATCAGCAGCACGGCGGTGAAGTGCTTCGCCGCCCGGTCGGCCGCGTAGGTCGCGACGTCCTCGAGCGTGGCGCGGAAGGGCAGCGCCCAGGCGGTGTCCGCGACCAGGAAGGCGGGCGATCCGTCCGGGTGGGTCATCGCCCGCGCGCCGGGAGCGATCCGCGGGAAGCCCCGGTCGAGCGCGGGGTGGACGCTCGGGGTCGTGGGCCGGGTGGCCTCGAGCACCCCGGAGGCGGGTTCGAGCCGGTGCGCCGCCGAGGCGGTCCCGACGGTCCACCGCCAGGCGCCTGAGTCCCACGTCGACGCGAACCGCACGCGGTAGGTGGTGCAGCCGTCCCAGAACACCGGGCGGCGGAGCGTCTCCCCGCTCGCGTGCACGAGGTCGACCCACGCCTCGACCTCGACGTAGGGGTTCTCGAGGTCGGGACCCGTGAAGACGATCTCGGTCTCCCGCCACCGCGGCGCCGCGGTCACCGGACCCTCCCGCCCGGCACCGTCCGCGGACGTCGGCTCAGCCCTTCTCGGCACCGGCGGTGAGGCCGCCGACGATCCAGCGCTGCAGCAGGGCGTACGCGACCAGGATCGGCACGACGGCGATGAGGATGCCGGCGGCCAGCCCGGTGTTGTTGTTCGAGAACTGGCCCTGGAAGCTCAGCAGCCCGACGGGGATGGTCTTGTTCGTGTCCGAGCTGAGGATGATCAGCGCGAACAGGAACTCGTTCCACGTCGCCACGGCGTCGAGGATCGCCACCGTGATCAGCGCGGGAGCCGACAGCGGCACGACGATGGTGAAGAAGATCCGCCACTCCGACGCCCCGTCGATGCGCGCCGACTCGACGATCGAGTCGGGGATCTGGCGGAAGAACGACTGCAGGATCAGCACCTCCAGCGGGATGCCGAAGGCCAGGTACGGCCCGATCAGCCCGAGCACGTTGTCCGTCAGCCCCGCGCTGCGCAGCATGATGAAGACCGGCACGATCGTGATGTAGATCGGGATCGTGAGCCCCAGGAACACGGCGAACATGATCGTCCGCCGGAACCTGATCTTGAGCTTGGACAGCGCGAACCCGAGCATGGCCGAGATCAGGACGCCGAGCGGCACCTTGACCACGAGCAGGAACGCGCTGTTGCGGTAGGTGTCGTCGAACTTGCCGATCCCCCACGCGTCGCGGAAGTTCTGCCAGGTCAACTCCGACGGCCACGACAGCGGACCGTTCGCCACGAAGTCCGAGAGCGGTCGGAGCCCGGTGGTGACGAGCAGCAGCAGCGGCGAGACCCAGAACAAGGCCACCACGGCCAGGACGACCGTCAGCACGATCCCGCCGCGGGGCCGGGCCGTCCGGGTGAGCGGGTCCTGGCCGACGACGGCGTCGGGAAGGGCGGCCGCGGGCGCGAGCCCCGGGGCGCTCATGAGTGCTCCTTCGTCTGGGAGAGCACGTACGGGATGGAGACCGCGACCGCGATGACCGTGATCACGACGGCGATGGCGGTGCCGTAACCGGCTTGGTAGTACTGGAAGACGTTCGCGTACATCCACGTCCCCATCACCTGCGTGGCCGTGCCCGGACCGCCGTAGGTCATCGCGTAGATCATGTCGAAGACCTTGAACGAGTCGATCAACGACAGCGCCAGCACGATGTAGTGCGCGGGCCGCAGGCTCGGCATGGTGATGTGCCAGAACTGCTGCGCGCGGGTGGCGCCGTCGACCGTCGCCGCCTCGTACAGCTCGTCCGGGATCCCCTGCAGCGCCGCGAGGTAGAGCAGCATCGGGAAGCCCGTGCGCAGCCAGACCGCCGGCACCATGACGGCCCACAGCGCGGTGGAGTCCTGGCCCAGCCAGGGCTGGGCCAGGTTCCCGAGGCCCACGGTGCGCAGGACCTCGTTGATCACGCCCGAGTCGGGGTTGTAGAGCCAGCCCCAGATCGAGGCGATCGAGACCAGCGGCAGGACGCAGGGCGTGTAGAAGAGGAGCCGCAGCGCCGTCTTGCCGCGGACCTTGCCGTTCAGCAGCGTGGCCAGCGCGAGCCCGATGACCACCGGGACCACGATCGTCACGACCGTCCAGATCGCGTTGTTCAGCAGGGCCTGGCGGACGACCGGGTCCTGCGTCATCTTGACGTAGTTGTCCACGCCGACGATCTCGTAGGTCGGGCTCAGCCCGTCCCAGTTCGTGAAGCTGAAGAACAGCGACGTCAGGGCCGGGTAGACGAGGAACGTCGCGTAGACGGCGAGGGCCGGGATCGCGAACAGCCACGGGGTCAGCCCCCCGTACCTCTTCCGGCGCGCCGCGACGGCGGGTGCCGGCGCGTCGACGCGGACCGCGGTGGCGGTGGCCACGCCCGGCTACTGCTTGGCCATCGCGGACACGACCGTCTGCATCTGCTTGGCCGCGTCGGCGGGCGACATCTTGCCCTGCAGCACGTCGCTCTGGACCGAGAAGTACTGGTCGGCCTGCTGCTTGGGGAAGGCCTGGTCCTGGATCGTGTAGAACGGGCTCGTCTTATTGATCTCGGTCCACTCGTACGACAGCGGCAGCTTGGTCTTGTCCGGCTCCGCGCCCGTCACCGTCGAGGACGTGATCTGGAGCTTGGCCTGCAGGTCGGGCTTGACCAGGTAGTCGAGCAGGGCGGCCGCCTTGTCGGGGTTGCCCGACCGCGCGCCGATCATGTAGCCCTCGACGAAGCCGGAGTGCCGCTCGGGCGTGTGGCCGGTCGGGAGCTGGAACGTGCCGAAGTCGCTCGAGCTCTTCTTCGCCGACTGGATCGCCTGCGCCTCGGTCCAGGTGCCGGTCAGCGTGTAGGCGGCCTTGCCGGTGACGTAGTCGGGCTCGACGTCGCTCGGGTCGAGCCCGAGCGCGCCGTTCGGCAGCCACTTCTTGTCCTGCCACTTCTTGAAGTTCGTGAACGCCTCGACCACCTCCGGGCGGTCCCACGACTCGGCCCCGGTGAGCAGCTTGTCGTGCAGGTCCGGGCCGGCCGAGACCTCGAGGAGGTACTCGAACAGGCGCATGATGTCCCAGCCGTACTTGCCGCCGAGCGTCACCGGGGTGGTCCCGGAGGCGAGGAGCTTGTCGTTCATCTCCTCGAGCTCGGCGTAGCTCTTCGGGGTGCCGGCGATGCCGGCCTTCTCCATGGCGGCCTTGGAGTACCAGGCGCCGATGGCGGCGACGACGATCGGGACACCGGCCTTCGTGCCGTTGAACGTCATGCCCGCGATGGCGTTGGTGTTGATCGTGCTGTCCCAGCCGTACTGCTGGTAGTAGGGCGCGAGGTCCATGGCCTGCTGCGCCTTGACGAACGGGGCGCCGATCTGGCCGCCCCAGATGCGCCAGACGTCGGGACCGGCCCCGCCGAGCAGCTCCGCCCGCAGCTTGTCCGGGTAGACCGCCGCGCCGGACCCCGGGAGGCTGTCGACGCGCGTGGTCGTGCCGTTCTGGGCGTCGAAGGCGGCCACCGCGGTCTTGAGGTTGCCGATCGTCGTGTCGTCCTCGTACGTGAACAGCCGCAGGTTGTTGGTGGTGGGGGTCTTCCCCGCGTTGCTGCCGCCGCTGGGGGCCGCGGCCCCCGTGCACGCGGCGGTCCCCGCCGCGAGGGCGGCGGCGGACAGCCCGAGGAACCCTCGTCGCGTCCAGGATCCGGTCATCTCAGTCTCCCTTGTCTGAAGGACTTCCGTGACGGCTGAGGCAGTGCTGCCGCAGCCGGTGGAGCGTGGTCGGCGCGTCAGGCCTGCGTGCGCCCGAACTTGCGGAGCTTGGCGAACATGTCCTCGAGCAGGTAGCGCACGTCGACCGAGTCGAAGACCCGGACCGGGTGCCCGGAACCCGGCAGGTAGCCGCCCTGGCTGCCGAAGCGCGGGGCGGGCACGGTGCGCGACACCCCGCCGCGGGGGTTGAGGACGACCGAGATCGCCGGCGAGTCCCCCAGCGAGCGCGACTCGATCGGCTCCGGGTGCTGGCTCTCGTTGAAGGCGACGAGCTGCTCGATCAGGTAGTCGGCCAGCTTGCTCGTCCCGCCGATCCGCTCCTCCAGCTCGGCGTAGCCGACCGACACCATCGTGTAGACGGTCGCCGGGATCTGCCAGACCGTGATGCCCGAGCCGAAGACGACGTTCGCGGCGGTGATGTCGTTGCGGAGGTTGAACTCCACGGCGTCGTACGACCAGTCGACGTCGTGGCCCATGCCGCCGATCCAGACGACGACCACGTCGCGGTGCACGATCGCGGGGTCGGTCAGGATCGCCGTCGCCATGTCGGTCAGCGGACCGAGGAAGACCACGAACAGCGGGTCCTCGGGCGTCGCGGCCAGGCTCTCGGCCACGATCAGCTCCGCGCCCGGGGACGGGGCCGGCGTGGTCTCGTCGGGGATGGCGTGCTCGGCGCCGTTCGCGACCACGACCTGCCCCTCGAGACCCAGGAGCTGCAGGAGCAGGTCGACCTCCGCCCGCGAGTCGAGCATGCTCGACGCGCTGCGCTCCGTCCCGAAGTGGGCCGGCACGATCCCCCGGACGTCCAGCGTCGGTGACAGCAGGGCGTGGACGATCGCGTACTGGTCGTCGGCCTCGTTCTTCGCGTCGGTGTCGACGATCAGGCGGCGGCGTTGCGGCATGGCGGTCCTGCCTCTCGTGGGGCACGTCGGTGAGCTCCCCTGGTTCCCGTCCTCCGTGAGTCATCGATAACTCATTGCGAGAGTTATCGATAACTTGGAGTGGGTGACCGGTAACCTAACAGCCCACCAGGGGTGCGTCAACGGTCCTCCCCACAGACGAGCGGAAGGGACCCATGACCGCCACGAAGCACGTGATCGCCCGGCCGAGCATGGCCGACGTCGCCCGGATCGCCCAGGTCTCGACCCAGACGGTCTCCCGCTACTTCACGGGCGTCGGCTACGTCCGCGAGGAGACGAGGGAGCGGATCGCCGCCGCGATCGAGGACCTCGGCTACCGCCGGAACCAGTCCGCCCGCAGCTTTCGGACCCAGCGCACGGACATGATCGGCGTGCTCTCGATGGGCCCGATCAACTACGGCAGCGCCGAGATCCTGACCGGCCTGGGCGTCGCGGCGCACGCCGTGGGGATGACGCTCACCATCAGCCAGATGGACGTCGACCGGGGGGACCAGCGCTGGCACTCGGAGGTCCGGCAGAGCCTGGAGCACCTGATGTCGATCCCGGTGGACGGGGTCCTCGTCGTCACCCCGTACGCGGGGGTGGAGGGCCTGCTGCGCGACCTCATGGGCGGCGCCACCCCGTTCGTCGCCATCTCCGACCGGCCCGAGACGCTGACCTCGCTCGCGAGCATCCACTCCCACGACGCGGCGGTGACGGCGACCGAGCACCTCCTCGGCCTCGGGCACGTGAAGGTCGTCCACCTGGCCGGCCCGCCCGGACGGAACGAGACGGACGAGCGCGTCCGCGGCTACCGCGACGCGATGGTCGCGGCCGGCCACGAGCCGGTCGTCGTCGACCTGGCCACGGACTGGTCACCCAGCGGGGGTTACGCCGCCGCACGCGACCTGCGGCCACCGGAGGACTTCACGGCCGTGCTCTGCGCGAACGACGAGATCGCGCTCGGGTTCCTGCGCGGCATGGAGGAGGTCGGGCTGCACGCACCGGCCGACTTCTCGATCGTCGGCACGGACGACATGCCGGCCGCGGCGTACTTCTCGCCGCCGCTGACGACCGTGCGCCTCGACTTCCGCGAGCTCGGCGTCCAGGGGTTCCGGATGCTCCAGGCCGAGCTCACGACGGGCGAGCCCGCGCCCCACCACGCCGTCGAGCCGACGTTCGTGGTGCGTGGGTCGACCGCTGCGCTCGGGTGACGTGGGCCCCCCGCGGGATCGGGATTCGGTGAGCCCGCGGATTGGACGCTGAGGCCTGGCCCCGCCGGCCGTCCCCACAGCCGAGCGGCACAGCCCGGCGGAATACCGCTCCCACGGGTTCGGGTTGCACGGATCATGAGCGATGCGGTGAAGGTCGACGTCTGGTCCGACGTGCAGTGCCCCTGGTGCTACATCGGCAAGCGCAAGTTCGAGGACGGGGCCGCCCAGTTCGGCGGCGACGTCGAGGTGGAGTACCACTCCTTCGAGCTCGCCCCCGACACCCCGGTCGACTACGAGGGCACCGCGCTCGACTACCTCAGCGAGCGCAAGGGCATGCCCGTCGCCCAGGTGGAGCAGATGCTGGAACGCGTCACCGGCATCGCCTCGAGCGTCGGGCTCGACTTCGACTACGAGCACGTCCACCAGACCAACACGGTCAAGGCGCACGAGCTGATCCATCTCGCGAAGAGCAAGGGTCGCCAGCTCGACATGAAGGAGCGCCTCCTCAAGGCCTACTTCGTCGAGGGACGTCACGTCGGGCGCATCGACGACCTCGCGGACCTCGCCGCCGAGATCGGGCTCGACCGGGCCGAGGTGGTCACCGCTCTCGAGGCGGAGACGTTCCTCGCCGACGTGAAGGCCGACGTCGCCCAGGCGGCGGCCTACGGCATCCAGGGGGTGCCGTTCTTCGTGATCGACGGGAAGTACGGCGTCTCCGGAGCGCAGGAGCCGGCTGCCTTCGCCGAGGTGCTCCGGCAGGCCCGCGCCGAGCAGGACCAGGCGTACGCCGAGAGCACGGCGCGATGAGCACCCCTCCGGTCAGTCCGTTCGTCCTCGTCGGCGACCCGACGGCCGCCGCGTGCGAGGGCGACTTCTGCGCCGTCCCCGAGGTACGGGAGGCCTCGGTGCCCGAGGTCCGGGAGCCGGTCCCGGTCGCTCGCGAGGCCGACGCCGAGGCGTCGGAGTCCTAGCGGGTCCGGCCCCGGTCAGGCGAGCTTCTGACGATCAGCGGCGTCGAAGGACCGCAGCTCGTCGAACCGGCCCTGCTGGACCTTGAGGACCCACTCGGGATCGCTGAGCAGCGCTCGCCCGACGGCGACGAGATCGAACTGCCCCTCCTCGAACTGATCCAGCAGCTGGTCCAGCGGCACCGTACGGGCGCGGCCTCCGGCGGTATAGGCCGTCATCAGGTCGCCGTCGAGCCCGACCCCGCCCACGGTGATCGTGGGTCTGGCGGTGATCTTCTTGACCCAGCCGGCCAAGCCCAGGGGTGAGCCCGGGAAGGCCGGCTCGAAGTGCCGCCGGGTGGAGACGTGGAAGACGTCCACCCCGGCGTCGAGCAGAGGCGTCAGCAGCCTCTCCAGCTCGTGCGGCGTCTGGGCCAGACGGGCCTGGTAGTCCCCGGCCTTCCAGTTCGAAAGGCGGAAGACGAGGGGGAACGTGGGGCTCGTCGCGGCTCGGCAGGCGGCGACCACCTCGGCGGCGAAGCGCGCCCGGGCAGCGGGTCCCCCGCCGTAGACGTCGGTGCGGAGGTTGGTGCCCGACCAGAGGAACTGGTCGAGGAGGTAGCCGTGCGCTCCGTGCAGCTCGATGCCGTCGAAACCCAGGCGCTGCGCATCGGCGGCGGATCGGGCGTAGGAGGCGACGACCTCGTCGATGTCCGCGAGCGACATGGCCCGGGACCCGGGCAGGCCCGGGTAGCTGCCCGAGGGGCTGACGGAGCCCGTCTCCGGGTGGGGGCCGCTGCCGGCGGGGCGCTGGGCGCCGCGGTGCCACAGCTGCGGCACGATCCGGCCGCCGACGTCATGCACCGCCTGCGCCACCTCCTGCCAGGCCCGCAGGGCCTGCTCGCCGTAGAACTGCGGCACGTCGGTCCTGTCGCCGGCCGCGGCGTGGTCGATGAAGGTCCCCTCGGTGACGATGAGCCCGACGTTTCCGGCGGCGCGACGGGCGTAGTAGGCGGCGACGTCCGCACCCGGGATGCCCCCCGGGGAGAACTCGCGCGTCATCGGAGCCATCACGAAGCGGTTCGGGAGCTGGAGGCTGCCCAGCTCGAAGGGGGTGAACAGCGGCGAGACGTCGACGACCACAGCGGCACTCCTTGAATCAGTAGATCACGATAATCTAATGTATCAGGAAATCGCGTTATACTCTGGCCATGGCCGATCTCGACACGTCGCTGATCTTCAAGGCGCTGGCCCACCCCGTGCGCCGACAGATCCTCACCTGGCTGCGCAGCCCGGACGGGTTCGAGCCCCAGGAACACCCCGACTCGCCGGTGTACGGGATCTGCCTCAGCAGCATCCAGCACCGTGCCGGCACGTCCCAGTCGATGACCTCGCAGCACATGGCCGCCCTCGAACGCGCCGACCTGGTCCGGAGCCACCGCCTGGGACAGTGGACGCACTACCGCCGCAACGAGGACGTGCTGGAACGCTTCGCCGCCCACGTCGCCGACGACCTGTAGAGGCACTGCCCCTCGTCGCGGGCTGCAGCGCATCAACCCAGCGCGAACCCCTGACCTCTTCCATGCGCTGGCATCAGTCTCCGGCGACGATCCGATCAGCCACCCGCCATGCGTTGGCCATCAACGTCAGGGTCGGGTTGGCCCCGGTGGCGGTCGGCAACGGCCCACCGTCGACCACGAACAGGTTGTCGACCTCGTGCGCCCGGCAGTTCGGGGTCAGGACCGAAGCATCCGGGTCCGTGCCCATGCGGGTGGTGCCGTGCTGGTGGGAGCAGTTGCCGGTGACCCGGGTCGGATAGACCTTGTCCACCGTTGCCGCGCCCGCCGCCTCGAGGATCTCGCCGCAGCGGTCGACCAGGAACCGCCCCTGGGTCAGGTCGTTCTCGTGCGTCTTCAGCGTGACCCGAGCCACCGGGAACCCCCAGGCGTCCGTGACGTCGGGATCGAGGTCGACCCGGTTGTCGTGCTGCGGCATGTCGTGGAGCACCATCGCCACCGCCATGCTGTGGTTGAACAGCTCGCGGTCGACCTTCTTCGCCTCTGCTCCCCAGGTCGGCCGTCCGGGCAGGTGCCAGTTGATCGGCAGCGGGATCCCGACGCCGGCGGCCGCGATGTGACCACCGCTGACGAAGTCCCTCGACGCGTCGTGGTTGTAGAACTGGAACGAGCTCGCACTGACGTAGCCGCCGCCGGCCCAGGCGTTGATCGGGTCCGCGAAGGTGCCGACCGAGGCCGAGTACTCGTGGAACGTGACGTTGCGGCCCACCAGGTCGCTGCCGTTGGCGAGACCGTCAGGGAAACGTCTGGACTGCGACATGAGCAGGAGCCGGGCCGACTCGATCGCTCCTCCCGCCAGGACGAACACGTCAGCCTCCTGCTCGACGGTGTTGCCGTGGGCGTCGACGTAGATCGCGGCGCGGACCCGGCCTCGGCTGTCGAGCGCCAGCTCGCGGACGTACGACTCCGGCCGCAGGTCGTACCGGCCGGTGGCGACGGCATCGGGGATGAAGACGTTGAGCGCGCTGGAACGGGTGCCGCTCGGGTCGCCGTGCTGCTGGGCGAAGGCGCTCAGCACCGTGGCCGGGCGGCCGTTGAAGGGCCGGGACAGCGCGGCCTGAGGGGTCGGGAACGAGTTCCAGCCGAGGTTCGCGCAGCCCTTGTGGAACTTCTCGGCGTAACGAGACTGCGGCATCGGCGGGCACGGGTAACCCTGGCTCCGCCAGCCCTCGTACGCGTTCGCCCCTGCCTCGCCGGAGACCCCGAAGGCCCACTCCACCTTCGAGTAGTAGGGCTCGAGGTCGTCGTAGCTGATCGGCCAGTCCACCAGGGAGGTGCCGGGCACCTCACCGGCGATGCTCCGCAGGCGGAAGTCCTCCGGGGTGAAGCGGGGCAACCATCCCTGCCAGTGCACGGTTCCGCCGCCGACCATCTGCGGCACGGGGCAGAACAGCTCCTCGTGCGCCTGCTCGTCGGCCGTGGTCCTGACCGTGCGCGGATCCTGCGCCGGGTCGGGCCACAGGTTGTAGCGGTTGACGTTGGCCAGCTCGTCGCCGCCGAACGTCTCCTTGGTCCGCCACGGTCCCTTCTCCAGGGCGACCACCGTGCGGCCGGCCTCGGTCAGCACCTTGGCGGCCGTGGCGCCGGTGGCACCGGCGCCCACGATGCAGACGTCGACCCTCTCGGGCTTGCGCACGGGCGTGCTCATGACGCGTCCTCCTGGCCGTTCAGGCCCTGTTGCTGTCGGTGGGGCGTGGGATGGCGACGGTCGTCGGCGAAGTACTCCGACGTGCTGTAGCGACCGGAATGAACCTCGGCGAGCGAGGCCGGCCCGGGGAACCCGATGACCTGCCAGCCGATGTGGTCCCGGTTGCCGCCGTAGATCGGGTCGGACAGGAAGCCCTGTCGCGTGTGGGTGACCAGCAGCGAGAAGAAGTCCAGCTCGGACTCCGCGTTGGTCTGCTGCAGGGCGGGTTCGATGCCGTACGGCACCTCGGGCTTGGCCAGCTCCGGCCCGGCGTCGACACCGCGCTCGAGCGCGGCCAGGACGCGGTCCTGCTGCGCGTCCGTCAGCCCGACGAAGTCGACGCCGGCCAGCGCCTGGGCCTGCCGGTCCAGCTCGCGTACACCGTCGTCGTACTTCTGCCGGGCCAGCTCGACGCGTCGCGTCCACGCCACCGCGCTGCGACCGGACAGCGTCTCGAACCCGCTGCCGTCCGGCTTGGCGTAGATGAAGTCGATCCCGGAGAGGTAGCGGTCCAGGAAGTCGACCGTGCCCGCCTCCCGGGCCCCCGGGAGGTCGTCGGTGGGGATGATGCGGGCCATCGCCGCCTCGACGGTGGCCCGCTGGTGGTGGTCGAACCAGGTGTCGGTCTCGGTCGTCATGATCACTTCTTCCGAGCCAGCGCGACGGCCAGGATGATGATCGCTCCCCGCACCACCTGCTGCTGGCTGGAGTCCAGTCCGGCCAGGATCAGGCCGTTGTTGATCAAGCCGATCAGCAGCGCGCCCATGAGGGTGCCGACCACGGAGCCGGCGCCGCCGAACAGGCTCGTGCCGCCCAGGATCACCGCCGCGATGGCGGACAGCTCGTCCCCGGCGCCCCACTGGAACCGTCCCGACTCGAGCCGCCCCGCGTAGAGCATGCCGGCCACCGAGGCCACGACGCCGGAGAGGAGCATCACCTGGAACTTGATCCGCTTGGTGTTCACCCCGGTGAACTGAGCTGCCGTCCGGTTGCCACCGGTGGCCAGCACCTGACGACCGAAGCGGGTCTTGTTCATGGCCACGGCGCCCAGCGCCACGAAGATCGCGCTCCACACCAGCAGACCGGGGATGGGACCGACGTTGCCGCCTCCGAAGATCACGATGAAGGCATCGTTCAGGATCGGCTGCGGGGCGGACTGCGTGATCCACTGCGCCAGACCGGCGGCCACGCCCAGCATGCCGAGGGTGACCAGGAAGGACGGGATGCCCAGCAGGCTGACCAGCGCACCGTTGACCGCGCCGATGATCACCCCGACGAGCAGGCCGGCGATGATGCCCGGGACCAGTCCGAACGCGGCGATCCCCATGGCGGCGCAGACCGACGAGAGTCCGGCCACCGACCCGACACTGAGGTCGATCTCCGCACAGGCGATGACGTAGGTCATGCCCACCGCGATCACGGTGATCGTCGCGGTCTGGCGGAAGATGTTGAGCAGGTTGTTCGCCGACAGGAACCCCTCGTCACCGAGCAGCACGGCGAACACGAGGAAGATCACGACGAACCCGATATAGATCACGTAGCGGCGCCAGTCGACCGTCCTGAGCCGTGCGCTCAGGCTGTCGTCCCGGGCCGCGCTCGGGGTGGTGACGGTGGTGGTCATGCGGGGACTCCTTGTACGGCTAGCTGGAGGGCTTCCTCGTCGGCGACCTCGCTACGGGGCATCTCCGCGGCGATGGTCCCGTCGCGCACGATCAAGATGCGGTCGCTGACGGCGAGCAGCTCGGGATATTCGGAGGAGATGACGATGACTCCCTTGCCGGCGTCGGCCAGCTGGCGGATCATCTCGAGGATCTCGCTCTTGGTGCCGATGTCGACACCGGCGGTGGGCTCGTCCAGGATCAGCACGTCCGGGTCGGTGCCCAGCCACTTGGCCAGCACCACCTTCTGCTGGTTGCCACCCGAGAGCAGCCGGACCGCCCGGTGGGGATGGGCCACCTTGACCGTGAACCGCTTGATCAGGTCGTCGGACAACGTCCGGCCCTTGGCCTTGCTCAGCAGCACCCCGTTCTGCACCCGGTCGAGCAGCGGCAGCAGCAGGTTCTCCCGCACCGAGTGGTCCAGCACGAGCCCCTGCTCACGCCGGTCCTCCGGGATCAGAGCGAGACCGGAGGAGATGGCGCGTTGCGGTGAGGACAGGTCCACCCGGCGACCCCGCACGGTGATCTCACCGGAGCGGAGTGCGTCGATCCCGAACAGCACGCGGGCCAGCTCGGTCCTTCCGCTGCCCATCAGCCCGGCGAGACCGATGATCTCGCCGGCGCGCAGGGTGAAGGAGACGTCGTTCACGCGAGGTGGGGCCTGGAGGTTCTTGGCTTCCAGCAGCACCTCGCCGAGCTCGGGGTGGCCGCGGTCCCGGTACGCCATCTCGGCACCCATCTCCTTGCCGACGATCCCCTCGACGATCTGAGCCGGGGTGATGTCGGCGAGCGGTCGGGTGAGCAGCCGGCTGCCGTCTCGCAGGATCGTGATCCGGTCCGCGATCCGGTACACCTCGTCCATCCGGTGCGAGATGTAGACGATGGCGATGCCCCGCGCCTTCAGCCGGTCGATGAGCTCGAACAGCGCCTCGGTCTCGTGCCGGGCGAGGCTGGCCGTGGGCTCGTCCATGATCAGCACCTGGGCGTCCTGGGCCAGGGCCTTCGCGATCTCGGTGAGCTGCCAGTACGCGGTGCTCAGCTCGCTGACGCGGGCGCGCGGATCGACGTCGACGCCCATGTCGACGAACACCCGTCGCGCCCGGCGAACCGCCTCCCGGTCGTCGATCAGGCCCCCGGACATGGGTTCCACGCCGAGGTAGATGTTCTGCGCGACCGTCAGGCTCGGCACCAGGCTGAACTCCTGGAAGACCATCCCGATGCCGGCCGCCTTCGCCGCCTGGATCGAGGTCAGCTCGACCGGGTGGCCGTTGATCACGATCTGGCCGGAGTCTTTGCTGTAGACGCCCTGGAGGATCTTCATCAGCGTCGACTTGCCCGCTCCGTTGCCACCCGCGAGGGCGTGGATCTCTCCGCGGGCCACCTCGAGGTCCACGCCCTTCAGCACCACGACGCCGTCGAAGCTCTTCTCGATGCCGATCATCGCGATCGCCGGCTCGGGCGATGCCTGGTCCGTCATCTCGGCCCCCGGCTCGTGGGTCGCCGGCTCGGTCACGGCTTGAACGACGACTGCAGGTCGGCCGGGGCGTCCTCGTGGTAGACCTTCTTCCAGGCGTCGAGGACGTTGTCGTGGGTGACCGGGAGGGCGCTCAGCGCCACGTACGGGGCGGCCTTCTTGCCGATCTCGGCACCGGCGGCCAGGTTTGCCTCGGTGACTCCCTGGTCGAAGGGAACCTGAGCTCCAAGTCCGACGACGAGCTCGTTCTTGGCCATCGCGATCGCGACGTTCTTGCCCAGGTCCTCGGTGGCGATCTTCAGGTCACCGCGACCCGTGGCCCGGGCCGCGGCCAGCACGCCCTCGGCCGGGACGTCCCAGACGGCCCAGATGCCGGTCAGGTTCGGGTGCTTGGCGAGCATCGCGTTCGCTGCGCCCTGGGCATCGCCGGCGAAGTCCGGCCCGGCGATGCCCTTCTCCTCCACGATCTTGAGGTCCGGGTAGTCGGCGGTGATCGTGTCCTTGAAGCCCTGGTAGCGCTGCTTGGTGACGAAGAAGTCGGCCTCGTGGTAGATCACGCCGATCTCGCCCTTGCCCCCGGTGGCCTTCGCGAGCAGGTGCGCCGAGACCACGCCGTTGCCCAGGTTGTCGGCGGAGACCACGGAGACGTAGTCCTTGCCGGCCGTCATCCCCTGAGGGACGTTGTCCATGAAGACGAGCTTCACGCCCGCCGCAGCGACCTTCTTGTACGCCGAGGCCGTGGCCACCGGGTCGGTGGGGATGGACACGATGATGTCCGGCTTCTTGCTCATCACCGTCTCCAGGTCGGACACCTGCTTGTCCGGCTTGAAGTTGGCGTCGGTCGTCGCGACCACCTCGATGTTGAGCTTGGCGAACTGGTCCTTCAGCCCGGCGATCTGGGCGTTGGCCCAGTCGTTGCCGCCGTAGTGCATGACGATCGCCGCCTTCAGGTTCTTGGCCCTGATCTGCTCGATCTCGTCCGGGGACAGGTCGGCGGTCGAGGCCGGGGCGGGGTCCTCACCGTTCGGGCCCTTCGAGAGCACCTTGCCCGTGACCTCCTGGAGCGCCCGGTCGGCCTGCTCCGAGACGCCCGGGTCGGACGCCGTGGTGGTCGTGGTCGCCTTCGTGCAGCCGCTGAAGGCGATCAGCGTCGAGGCGGCCAGGGCGGCCACCGCGGTGAGCTTGGTCTTGTTCATGATCTTCTCCGTCCGTAGATCAACATGGATGCGTCAGCGCGCACGAGTGCGCGAGCAGAGCGGGGTGCGACGTGGTGCTCGAGCCGGGTCTGGCCGAGCGGGAGCGGCTCAGGAAGCGAGCAGCTGCTCGAGGTAGGCCTTGCTGATCTGCGCCGCGACGGCGGGATCGCCGTCGTAGGAGTCGAGCTCGACGATCAGCCAGCCGTCGTAGCCGATCTCGGCGAGCGCCGCCCGGACGTCGGTGAAGTCGATCGAACCCTCGCCCAGCGGCAGGAAGGCGAAGGGTTCGATCCGCACGTCCTTGAGGTGGACGTGCCGGACACGGTCGGGATAGCGACGGATGAGCGCTGCGGGGTCGCCCCCTCCGGCGGCGAGGTGGGCGGTGTCGGGGCAGAAGCCGATCCGGGTCTGCGGCATCAGCCGGTCCAGCTCGTCCGGGCTCTCGACGATCGTGCTCAGGTGCGGGTGGTAGCAGGCGGTGAGCCCGCGCTCCTCGGCGATGTCGGTGATCCGGTCAAGGGCGGCCGCGAGCGCGGTGTAGTCCGCGTCCGTCGTGCCGGCGGCGCGCCGGGCCCCTCCGCCGACCACGAGGTTGGCGGCACCGAACCGCTGCGCCAGGTCCGCGGCCCGTGTGACCCGGTGCAGCTCGTCGTCGAGCAGGTCGGCGTAGACGAAGTTGCCGCCGGTGTAGACCGAGACCAGCTCGAGGCCGGCGTCGGCCAGGAGCCCCTCCAGCTCAGCGGGCCGGTCGGCGTAGTCGGCGACGTTCCCGTCGAACATCTCGATCCCGGCGTAGCCCGCGGCCGCGATGTCGGAGATGGCCGTCCGCATCGATCCAGGCGTGCGGTAGAAGAGGTCTTTCACGCTGGTGACTCCGGTCGCGTCGCCGACGACCCCACCCCAGCAGATGGTGTGGTACCCGAGCTGCATGCCTTCTCCTTCGACAACTCTGTCGTGGTGTGAACGTTCACAGCGGAACGAACTGGTAGGAGTGTGAACGTTCGTAGAGAGCCGTGTCAAGAGCGGTCGCCCCACGGTTCTCGTGATCGCGCCTGCGCCGACCCTCCTCGAGCGCTTGGACGAGGAGGGGGCTCAGCAGCTAGCTGCGGCGGTGTCTGGTGGTGCTGCTGCGGACCACGAGGGTCGGCGGGATCGGCGTCCGGTCCACCTCGACACCCTCGATCGACCCGAGCAGCACCGCGATGCTGGCCTGCCCCAGCGCCGGGAAGTCCTGGCGCACCGTGGTGAGCGGAGGCAGGAAGACGTCACAGCCCTCGATGTCGTCGAAGCCGACGACGCTCACGTCCTCCGGCACCCGGATCCCGTTCTCGACGAACGCCCGGATCAACCCGAGCGCGGTGTGGTCGCTGGCCGCGAAGATCGCCTCCGGTACGCCCTCTCGCACCAGGCGCAGACCGAGGTGGTACGCCCACAGCGGGCTCCAGTCCCCCTCCGCGTAGAACCCCTGCGGCAGGCCCGCCTCCCGCAGCGCCGACTCCCACCCCTGCTTGCGCACCCGACCGTCGAACCAGGCCATCGACCCGCCGACATGGGCGATGTCGCGGTGGCCCAGGTCGATCAGGTGCTGCGTCGCCATCCGGGCCCCGAGCTCCTGGTTCTCGGAGAAGGTGAAGAGCTGCTCGTGCGCCGACGAGGACACCCCCGCCGCGATCATCTCGACCGGGACGTCCGTGTGCACCTGGCGCACCGCGGCGGCCATGGTCCGCAGCGGGGCGATCACGATGATGCCGTCCACCCCGGCGTCGCCCAGCGATCCCATCGCCTCGGGCACGCTCTGGTCGTACGGCTCCTTGACCCCGACGACCGCCGAGCCGTACCCGGCCGCGCGCGCAGCGCTCTCCACCGCGAGCAACGTCGCCACCGGACCGTAGCGGGGCGAGTCGTCGGTCACGATCCCGATCGTGGTCGAACGGTTCGTCACCAGCGCCGTCGCCGCCTTGTTGCGGCGGTAGCCGACCTCCGCGATCACCTCGAGCACCCGGGCCCGCGTCGTCGCACTCACCAACGGCGAACCCGTGATGACGCGGGACACCGTCTGGTACGAGACACCGGCGCCGCGGGCGACGTCGTTGATGCTCGGCTTCCGGCGTACGGCGGGTGTTCGCGTGGACTGGTCACCACTGACGGGTTCGCTCCCGGCACCCTCTGCCGCTGCCTTCGCCACCCGTTTCGACCCTCGATCCGCTGCCTGAGAACACTGCTCCGCCCCGAGTATGCCCGCGCCTCGCCCGTCCGCGACAAGCGGCGCTCAGCCACCAAAGGGCAGCGAAGCTCGGTTCGGTCGGCTGTCAGTCAGGCTGCCGGGGCCACTGGATCGACGTGATCAACAGCGGCGTTCGATTCCGAACACCCTCTGACTGGGCTTTCTACTGTGGAGCTTAGGGGATTCGAACCCCTGACCTCTTCCATGCCATGGAAGCGCGCTACCAACTGCGCCAAAGCCCCTTGCGGGTGTCCGGCCTCGGGATCAAGCCCCGCCGCACGAACTCGAGAAGACTACCAAGCGCCCCGCGGGGTCACGAAATCGTCTCCCGGACGGAGACGTCGTACGCGGCCACGCGCCAGTAGCCGCCGCCGTGGTGACGCTGCAGGACCGCCCACGCGCAGTTGTCGAGGCTGCCGAACGCTCGCCAGTGCGCGAACGGGAGCTCCAGCAGCCGGCATAGGCCGGCACGGCCGGCGAGCCCGTGGGTCGTGACGACGACGGTCGCCTCGTCGTCGGCCGCCTCCGCGATCTCGGTCAGGGCCTGCGCGACGCGCTCCCCCACCTCCGACACCGTCTCGCCCGTCGCCGAACGACGGACGTCCTCACCGCGGCGCAGCGCCGCGTACGCCTCGGGGTCCGCCGCGCCGACCTCCGCGCCGCGCAGCCCCTGCCACGACCCGACGTCGATCTCCCGGAGCCGGTGGTCCAGCCGGACCTCCAGCCCGGTCTCCGCCGCGAGGGCCGCCGCCGTCCGCTGCGTCCGGTCGAGGTCGCTCGACCACAGCGCGGACGGCGCGAGCGCGGCCAGCACCGGGGCCGCCGCGTACGCCTGGGCCACGCCCGTCTCGTTCAGGGGGATGTCGGCCTGGCCCTGGAACCGCGAGGTGACGTTCCAGTCGGTCTGACCGTGCCGCCACAGGACGAGGCGGTCGGCGGTCACCGCCGGATGTCCAGCTCGAGCCTGATCGGGGGCGTGTCCTGCCAGAGGCGCTCGAGCGCGTAGAACCGGCGCTCGTCGGCGTGCTGCACGTGCACGACGAGGTCGAGGTAGTCGAGCAGCACCCAGCGCTGCTCGCGGTCGCCCTCGCGGCGTACGGGCTTGGCGCCGTGCTCGCGCAGGGCCTCCTCGACGCCGTCGACGACGGAGCCGACCTGGCGCTCGTTCGTGGCCGTGATGACCAGGAAGACGTCGGTGATGGCGAGCTGCTCGGACACGTCGAAGGCGACGATGTCGGTGCCGAGCTTGTCGGCGGCGGCCTGTGCGGCGGCCTGCGTCAGCTCGAGCGCGTGCTCGGTGGCGGTCATGGTGTTCCTATCGTCCAGGGCTTGCTACGCCCGGGGCGCGGGCTCAACCTGTCAAGAGTGCCAGGTCGGGCCAACCCGCCCACGGGTGTCACGGCAGGTAGAGCCCGCGCTTGGCGATGTACTGGACCACGCCGTCGGGCACGAGGTACCAGACGGGCTCGGCCCCGGCCACCCGGATCCGGCAGGCCGTCGACGAGATCGACAGCGCGGGGATCTCGAGCAGGGTCATGCGCTCCTTGGGCAGGGAGGCGATGTTCGGGGTGTCGATCTCGACCCCCGGCCGGGTGCAGCCGACGAAGTGCGCGAGGTCGAAGAGCTTGTCCGAGTGGCGCCACGTGAGTATCTGGTCGAGGGCGTCCGCACCGGTGATGAAGAACAGGTCCGTGTCGTCGCCGCGCTCCTCGCGGATGTCCACGAGCGTGTCGTACGTGTAGGTCGGGCCGGGACGGTCGATGTCGACGCGGCTGACGCTGAAGCGTGGGTTGGACGCGGTGGCGATGACGGTCATGAGGTAGCGGTCCTCGGCGGCCGAGACCTCGCGGTCGGCCTTCTGCCATGGCTCTCCGGTGGGGACGAAGACGACCTCGTCCAGCGCGAACCGGGTGGCCACCTCGCTGGCGGCGACGAGGTGCCCGTGGTGGATCGGGTCGAACGTCCCGCCCATCACACCGAGACGGTGACGCTCGCCGTTCGTGCGCGGCTGGCGCGCGAGACCCGTCGAGGCGACGTGGTCGGGAGCATGCCGGATCGTCACCGCGGCACGGCGTGGACGGGTGCCGGCGTCGTGGGCGGCAGGAGGAGGGCGGGCACGCTCAGCTGTGCGGGCGGCCCTTGCCGATGGAGATCGTGATGGCCAGCATCAGGTGCAGGATGATGAAGGCGATCAGACCGAACCCCCACGCCGGGATCGGCAGCTCACGCTCGGTCTCCAGGAGCGCCAGTCCGAAGTTCATGGTGGCACTGTAGCGGTTGTGCCCAGCCCGCTGCGTCGTCGTCCTCGCGGACCGGGCGGCGGGGACGCGCGGGCGGGGGTTCCGAGGGCGGCGGACGAGGCGCGTCTTCGGGTGAGGCGCCGGCGGATCACCCTGATCGTCGTCGCCCTCGTGGTGCTCCTCGCGATGGGCCTGGCGGTCGCCGTCTGCGCCCCCGTTGAGCTCCTGGAGCCGTCGAGCGCCAGCGCCGCCAGGGAAGCCGTGGGGTTGGTGCTCGTGATAGCGGGTCTCGTGACCGTGGTCGTCACGGGCGTCCGCGCCCGTCGGGCCGGTGCGCTGCGACTGGTCTGGAACTCCCCCACCGCCACCATCCCGCGGGAGCGACGGCGTCGCCTGCTCGCCCGGGTCCGGCGAGATCTGCCCGTGGTTGCCGAGGAGCAGGAAGACGCGGGCGCCCTCGCCGACTCGCTCGTGCGGCAGGTCGCGATGGTTCCCGTGTACGGCGGGTTCGTCGTGTACGTCCTGGGGCAGTCGCTTGTCGCGTCCTCGGTCTTCAGCCGCTGGAGCGCCCTGCTCGCCGCGGTCGTCATCACCGCGGCGCTCCCGCTCGTCGTGCGGGACGCACGGCGTGCCCGTCGGTGGCTCGCGCGCCACCTCCTCACGGAGAACTGACCGGTCCACAGAGTTGTCCACAGATGTGAACAAGCGTTCGAATAGTGTCGGTGGTGCGCCGTAGGTTCGGGTCATGGTGCTGCGGGTGGTGGACGAGGTGGAGGAACTTCCTCACCCGGTCTCGCGGCGTCTGCAGGTGCTGCTCGGCGAGTTGAGCGCGATGACCACGGACGCGCTCGGCGGGGTGGACGACGAGTCGTCCGAGGCGGACCTGGTCGACCAGATCGCCGTGCTGGAACGGCTCCGAGCCGCGGTGGCGGCGGTGCAGGCGGCGACCGTCGTCCGGTTCGCCCGGACGCGGGTCGAGCGACAGCTGACCGAGGACGTGCACCCGCGCGACATCGGCCGTGGGATCGCCGAGGAGATCGGGCTGGCGTGCCGGCTTTCTCCAACCGCCGCCGCCCGCAGGCTCGGCTCAGCGCGAGCGTGGTGGTTCGACCTCCCGCAAACGTACGCGTCCCTCGCGGCTGGGTCGGTGAGCGAGCAGACGGCCGAGGCGGTGGTGACCGAGACGCGGCACCTCGACGAGGCGACCCGTCGTGCGGTCGATGCACGGCTGCATGCGTCCGACCTCGGCGGCAAGGGGATGCGCGACGCCGCGGCGCTGGCCCGGCGGTACGCCTACGAGGCCGACCGCGAGGCGTACGTTGCCCGCGGTCGGCACGAGCGGAAGCACCGCCGGGTTAACCTGCGTCCGGCGCCGGACGCGATGAGCGTGCTCAGCGGCTATCTGCCCGTCGAGCAGGGCGTCGCGTGCCTGGCGGCGCTGCGCCGCCACACCGACGGCCTCGTCGCCACCGGCGACGAGCGCACACGCGGCCAGATCATGGCCGACACCCTCGTCGAACGCCTGACCGGCCAGGCCACGGCGACCGACGTGGCCGTCGAGGTGCAGATCGTGGTGCCCGCCGAGCTGGTCAGCGATCCGGGCTCGTCCCGGACCGCCACCATCACCGGTGCCGGGCCGCTACCGGGACCGCTGGCCCACGCGGTCGTCGACGCGAGCAGCGGGGTGAAGCGGTGGCGGATCGTGCGCGCCACCCTCGCCGGCCATGTGGTCGGGCTCGAGGCGCGGCGGCGCCGGTTCACCGGCCCGTTGGGCGACCTGATCACCGTCCGTGACCAGACCTGCCGCGAACCGTTCTGCGGCGCACCCGTACGGCACCTGGACCATGTCCACCGCTACGCCGACGGCGGAGACACGACCCTCGCGAACGGCCGTGGCCTCTGCGCCCGGCACAACCTCGTCCGCGAGCAGCCTGGCTGGACCGCGACCGTGATCCACGACGGGCTCGGCGAGCAGCCCCACACGGTCCGGACGACCACCCCGACCGGCCACGCCTACACCGCTCGGGCGCCGGACCCGCCGTGAGGTGCGCGCTAGCGCACTTCATGACTCAGGTAGTCATCAGATCGCTCCTCCAGCAGCACCATCGCCGACCGTGTCGACGACGATGAAGCCGTGGCAGCCTTCGACGTCGGTGACGACCTTGATCAAGACCTCGCCTACCGCCTGATTCGAGACAGCTTCGTCAGCTTGTTCTGGCGACGGCGCGTCCTGCAGGACGCCCTTGCGAACCTTCGCGGGCAGGACTACGAGATCGTGGAGATCGATGCCAGCGGTCGACCGAGCACGCTGGAGCTCCTTGATCGCTTCTCGACCGCCTTGAGCTTCCCGGCCTACTTCGGCCGCAACCTGAACGCGCTGAACGACTGCTTGGGTGATGTCGCAGAGGGCCAGTACGGCTCCGACCTGAGGAGGACCGGGCTAGTGCTCGTGCTCCACCACTTCGACGACTTCGTCGGCGATGACCCACGTGATGCCCAGGTCGTCCTGGACATCGTCGCCGACCAGTGCCGCCTGGGCGCGTTGATCGGGCACCGAATGATGTGCCTCGTCCAGACCGACGACACTCGGCACGACCTTGCGCCCGTGGGCAGGTCGCGCCTGGCCTGGAACCCGGCGGAATGGCTCTGGTCGCAGCGAGGGCTCGCCTAGCGCGTCTGGCCGGAACCCGTCACGACGTACTTGGTGGAGGTCATCTCGGGGAGGCCCATCGGTCCGCGGGCGTGGAGCTTCTGGGTGGAGATGCCGATCTCGGCGCCGAAGCCGAACTCGCTCCCGTCGACGAACCGGCTGGAGGCGTTGACCAGGACCGCGGCGGCGTCCACCTGGGCGGTGAAGCGCTGCGCCGCGGCCTCCGAATCGGTGACGATCGTCTCGCTGTGACCGGTGGAGTAGGTGGCGATGTGGGTCAGGGCGTCGTCGATGGAGTCGACGACCCGGGCGGCCAGGTCGAGCGAGAGGTACTCGGTCTCCCAGTCCTCCTCGGTCGCGGCCTGCACGCCGGACCCGTACGACGCGGTGCGGTCGTCGCCATGCACGGTGACGCCGGCCTCGGCGAGGGCGGCGAGCGCCTGCGGGAGGAAGCGCGGCGCCGCGTCGGCGTGGACGAGCAGCGTCTCCACGGCGTTGCAGACCGAGGGGCGCTGCGTCTTGGCGTTGAGCAGGATCGCGAGGGCCATGTTGGCGTCGGCGGTCGCGTCGACGTAGAGGTGGCAGTTCCCGACGCCGGTCTCGATGACCGGCACGACGCTGTTGCGCACGACGTGGTCGATGAGCCCGGCCCCGCCCCGCGGGATAAGCACGTCGACGAGGCCGCGCGCGCCCATGAGCTCGTCGGTCACCTCGCGGGGTCCCGGCACGAGCTGGACCGCGTCGCGCGGGAGGCCGGCGTCGGCGAGCCCGTCGCGCAGGGCGTCGACGACGGCCGCGTTCGAGGCGGCCGCCGACGAGGAGCCTCGCAGCAGCACGGCGTTGCCGGACTTCAGGCAGAGCCCGGCCGCGTCGGCGGTGACGTTCGGCCGCGCCTCGTAGACGATGCCGACGACGCCGAAAGGCACCCGGACCTGACGCACCTGCACGCCGTTCGCGTTCGTCCACCCCCGGACCACGTCGCCGACCGGGTCCGGCAGGCCGGCCACGTCGCGCAGCCCGTCGACCATGCCGGCCACCCGGTCGGGCGTGAGCCGCAGGCGGTCGACGATCGACGCGCTGGTCCCGGCCTGCTCGGCCCGCCCGACGTCCGTGGCGTTCGCCTCGAGCACCGCCGTCTCCGCCTTGGCCAGGGCGTCGGCCATCGCGTGGAGGGCCGCGTCCTTCCGGGCCCGCGTCGTCGTCGCGAGCGTCTGGGCCGCCTCGCGGGCGGCGAGGGCCTGCTGCTGGACCGCCATGCGGCCCACGGTAGTGGAGCGCGCGCGGTCACACCCGCCGAGCGGTGACGAGCAGGTACTCCCAGCCCATGACCCCGTCGGCCAGGAACCGGTCCCCCAGCGCCGCCATCTCCGCGTCGAGCGCCGCGACCTTCTCGGCGTCCTCCGCGATGAAGCGGTAGACGGCGATGGTCGGGCCGTACGTCGCCTTCATGAACTCCCGGAACTCCACTCCGTCGGCGAACCGCTCCACGGCGAGCGTCTGCTGCCGGCCCACCAGGTCGGTCACCCGGTCGCCGAGCAGCGTCCGGACGTGGTCCGCGCGGCCCCACAGCGGCGCGGGCGACGCGCCGGGCGGAGGCGGCGGGGCGTACGGCTTCATGGTCGCGAACAGCTGCCCGATGAACCCGTCGGGCGTCCAGCTGAGCACCCCGACGGTGCCGCCCGGGCGGCAGACGCGGACGAGCTCGTCGGCCGCGGCCTGGTGGTGCGGCGCGAACATCACACCGATGCACGAGAGGACCACGTCGAAGGCGCCGTCGCCGTACGGCAGGTGCTCGGCGTCGGCGACCTCGAACGTGAGGCCCAGGCCCTCCGCGGCCGCCATACGGCGGCCCACCTCGAGCAGCGCGGGGGTCAGGTCGGTGGCCGTGACCTCCGCGCCCCGCCGGGCGGCCGGCAGGGCCGAGCTGCCCGTGCCGGCGGCGACGTCGAGGACCCGCTGGCCCGCCTGCACGTCGACCGTGTCGACGAGGACCTGGCCGAGGCCGCCGACGACCTCGTCGGCCACGCGGGGGTAGTCGCCGCTGGCCCACATCGCGGCGTGCTTGGCCTTGAGCGCCGCGTCCGCGCCCGAGGTCGGGTCCGCCGGTCCGGCCGGGGCCGGGGTGGTGGTGGTGCTGGTCATGGGGTTCCCTCCGCCGTGGTCGATGACCACGACGCTAGGGAGCGGAGGCACCCCTCCACATCGGCGCCGACGCGCAACCCCGGCGCGGCCGACGGCTGAGGCTGGGGGCTGGCGCGTAGCGGTCAGGTGCGTGAGAGCAGGCGGGCGACCGCGGCGGTGCGGGCGGCGCGGCCGCGGAGGCCGAGCTTCGCGTACGCGTTCTGGAGGTGCCGCTCGACCGTGCGCACGGACAGCACGAGCTCCGCGCCGATCGTGTCGTTGTCGCACCCCTGCGCCGCCAGCCGCAGCACGACGAGCTCGCGCGGGGACAGCAGCCGGGCGACGTCGGGCGCGTCCACCGGCTCGACCGCCGCGCGCTCCCGCTCCGGCGCGAGGAACTGGGTGAGCTCGGCGAGCAGCACCGGCCACGCCGGCTCGTCGGCCAGCACGATGTGGTTGTGGCTCTCCAGCGCCACGAGCCGCGCACCGGGGATGTTCGTGGCGAGGTGGCGGCTGCCGCTGAACTCGTTCATCTGGTCGCCGCGGCTCTGCAGCACGAGCACGGGCAGGTCGAGCTCCGGGAGCCGGGCGCTCACGTCGGTGACCTGCCGCTGCTCGCGGGCGATCACGGCCGTGCTCGCGTCGACCGCCATGCGCTGCAGGTCGTCGATCCACCGCATCTGCTCCTCGGTCCCGCCGGGGATCATGAGGCTGGTGAACACCCGCCGGAACTCCGGCGTGGGCCGGTCCCAGCCGACCCGGATCAGCGCGGTGAAGGCGGCGTCCAGCGCGAGGCCCTCGGGGGACGCGTCCACGTGCGCCCCGGCGTAGCTGCCGTAGAAGGCGAGCCGGCTCACGCGCTCCGGGTGCCGCGCGGTGTACTCGATGGCCACCGGCCCGCCCTGCGCCATCGCGAGCACCGCGAACTCCTCGAGCCCCGCAGCGTCCGCGACGGCCTCCAGATCGGCGACCCGGGCATCGAGGCTGTGGTCGGTGACCCCGCGGTCGGACAGCCCGTGCCCGCGCTCGTCGAACCGCACGACCGTGGCGACGCGGCCCAGCTCGACGAGGTAGTGGCGCCAGACCGGGCTCTGCCAGTCGAACTGCAGGTGGCTGAGCCAGCAGGAGTCGACGAGCAGCGGCGGCCCGGAACCGTGCACCGCGTACGCGATCTGCACCCCGTCAGACGAGCGCGCGAAGCGGATGTCCTGCACGACGCCCGCGACGGCTCCCATCGCCCGATGGTAGGGCCACGGGGGCCCCGAGGTCACGGCCCCGGGCAGGCCCTCAGCTGTTCTCCTTGACGTACTCCTCCGGGTCCTTGTCCACAATCGGGACGCCGTCCACGTGCTCCGCCTCGTACGCGGCGAAGGCGACGCCGATGCGGTGCCGGGTCTCGAGGTCGACGTGCTCGCGGAAGTCCTTGAGCCCCTCGTGCTCCTCCTCGCCCATGTGCTCGTCGTTGGCCTCGCGGGCGTCGTTCACGCCCTTCCACCACGCCTCGGAGCCGACCTCGGCCGCCTGGCTGGCCAGGATCCCGTCGCGGATGTCGTTGTGGTCGCCGATCGCGTCCTCGGTCTCCTCGACCTCGGCGTCGGTGTGCAGGCGCTCACCGAGCTTGAGCAGCTCGGGGTAGAAGAGCTCCTCCTCGCCCTGGGCGTGCACCTCGAGCATCGTGGACAGCCGCTTCCACATCACCCCGAGCGTGCGGGTGTCGTCCTTGGGCACGTCGTCGAGCATGGCGAACATCCGCCGCTGCTCGTGGTGGTCGGACAGGATGAGCTCGCAGATGTCCATGCCGGTCAGCCTGCCAGAGGCGCTCCGGCGTCGGGTGCGACGCCCTCGCCCAGCGTCGCCACGAGCGCCCGGGAGTAGCCGGCCTCCAGCAGCGGGGCCACGACGTCGCGCTCGAGGTCGGGCAGGTACCCGACCAGCACGTCGGCCGGCCCCGTCAGCTCCACCTCGCGGAGGGCCGCCGGCAGCAGCAGCGTCTCCGCCCGCCCGAGGGTCTCGACGCCCGCGGGCGTGCGCACCTCGACGGGTGCGCCGACGTTCGTGAGGACCTGCGCGGTCCGGAAGTTCCGACGCAGCGGCGCGGCCGTGCCCGCCTGGCACCGCTCGAGCGCGAAGTACGGGCCGGCGCAGTAGAAGACCCGCTGCACGCCGTCCCCCAGCCGCACCGGCAGCCCGGGCGTGGGCTCCGGCCGCGGATCGAGGCGCACCTCGGCGAGGAGCGCGTCGAGGTTGGCGTGCCACTCCTCGTCCGGGACGTCCGCGCCGTCCTCCATCTCCCACCGCATCGCGTGCTGCTGGACGTCGGAGGTCTGCTCGATCTCGTAGACGAGGGTGTCCGGGCCGAAGCTGTGCAACGTCCCGCCGGGCACGTAGAACGTCTCCCCCGCCCGGACGGGCAGGCGGCGCAACA
Organism: Microlunatus spumicola; assembly: GCF_039536445.1. NCBI lineage: Bacteria > Bacillati > Actinomycetota > Actinomycetes > Propionibacteriales > Propionibacteriaceae > Microlunatus > Microlunatus spumicola. Next base: position 62,865 of record NZ_BAAAYR010000004.1, read on the forward strand.
CAGCGTCGAAGTCCTGCGCCAGCAGCGCCTCGTGCAGCCGCTCGCGACCGACGCCCTCCCGCACCCCGCACAGGGCGCTGGCCCCGGGTGCGGCGGCGAGGATGTGCCAGGCCTCGGTCTTGCCGTTGACCTGGCCCTCGCGCCGCTGCGCGGTCTCGTCGTCCGCGTGGAGATGCACCGGCAAGGTGCCGGAGGCGTCGATGATCTTGGTCAGCACGGGGAAGAAGGCGCCGGACCACCCCGGCCCGACCAGCTCCTCCGGGTGGTCGCGCACGAGCGAGCGGAGGCTGGTGCCGGCCAGGCCGCCGTTGGTCACGGTGGCGCCCTGGCCCTCGACGTCGCTGACCTCCCAGGTCTCGGCCACCGCCCAGTCCTGGAGCCCGGCCTTGCCGAGACGCCGCGCGATCTCGTGGCCCCCGAACACCAGCGGCCGCGGCATCGCCGTCAGCCGCAGCGGGTACGCGTCCACCGCCGTGCCCCTCCGGACCCCGGACCCGGCTCAGAGGATCGGCGTGCCGCCGGTGACCGCGATGCGGGCGCCGGAGACGTAGCTGCCCTCGTCCGACGCGAGCAGGACGTAGACGGGAGCGAGCTCGGCCGGCTGGCCCGGGCGCCCCAGCGGCGACTGCTGCCCGAAGCTCTCCACCTGCTCCTCCGGCATCGTCGAGGGGATCAGCGGCGTCCAGATCGGCCCGGGCGCGACGCTGTTGGCCCGGATCCCCTTGCTCGCCAGCAGCTGGGCCAGCGCGGCGCACATGTTGGCGATGCCGGCCTTCGTGGCGTCGTACGGGAGCAGCGTCGGCACCGGGTTGTCGGAGTTGACCGACGAGCTGCCGATGATGCTGCCGCCCGGGCCCATGTGCGGGACGGCGGCCTTGGTCAGGTGGAAGAACGCCGACAGGTTCGTGGCGATGGTGCGGTCCCACTCCTCGTCGGGGATGTCGGTGAGCTCCTCGTGCGACATCTGGAACGCGGCGTTGCTGACCAGCACGTCGACCTTGCCGAGCTCACGGACGCAGGTCGCGACGACCTCGCGGCAGTGCGCCGGGTCCTGCAGGTCGCCGGGCACCAGCACCGCGCGACGCCCGGCCTGCTCGACCCAGCGCCGCGTCTCCTCCGCGTCCTCGTGCTCGTCGAGGTAGCCGATGACCACGTCGGCGCCCTCGCGCGCGAACGCGATGGCGACGGCCCGACCGATGCCGCTGTCCGCGCCGGTGATGATCGTCGCCTTGCCCGCCATGCGGCCCGAGCCGCGGTAGCTCTCCTCGCCGTGGTCGGGCTTCGGGGTCATCTCGGTCGTGGAACCGGGAGGCTGCTGCTGCTGGGACGGCTGGGACACGGGTCGTTCCTCTCTCGGACGGGGGCGTGGCCCTCCCCTACCCGGGCGCCCGCGTCCGACACGGCTCCGCTCCCGACCGGGCTCCGCCCGCCGTCCGCTCAGAGCAGGACCGGCGGCAGCGCCCCCTCGTTCTCGAGCAGCCAGCGCTTCGTCTCCAGCTCGTGGCCCGGCTCGCCGCCGGAGAACCCGCCGAGCCCGTCCGCGGCCACCACCCGGTGGCACGGGATCACGAGCGGCACCGGGTTGGCCGCCATGATCGAGCCGATCGCCCGCGCCGGCACGCCCGTGCCGCTGCGCCGGGCCAGCTCGGCGTACGTCACGGTCTCCCCCGCCCGCACACCCCGCAGCGCGGTCAGCACCGCGAGGGTCGTCGGCTCGAGGCGCGGCAGGTCGAGCGGCAGGTCGAAGTCGCCCCGCTGCCCGCCGAAGTACTCGCGGAGCTGCCCCAGCACCAGCTGGACCGTCACGTCCGGCTCGGTCGACGCAGCTCCCGGGTCGAGCCCCCAGCCGATCCGACGCAACCCGGCCGGACCGGCCAGCACCCCGATCAGACCGACCTGGGTGTCGTACGCGTCGAAGAACAGCCCGGCGGTGCTCACCGGGTCCGCCGCCCCGCCGCGAGCGCCTCGATCGTCTTGACCACCCGGTCGGCCCGCGTCTCCGCCCTCTTGGCCTCGGTCACCCAGCGCACCCACTCCTTGCGCTGCCCCGGCGCCAGCGTGTCGAACGTCGCCCGAGCCGCCGAGTCGGCCGACAGCAGCGCGGCCAGGTCCTCGGGCACCTCGACCGTCCACGGCGCGAGGTCGAGAGCCACCTCGACGTCCACCTCGTCCCCGGCCTGCACCCCGGCCGCGGCGCGGTTCTCCGCGCTCAGCGGGATCATCGCCCGCCCACCCATCGACCCGACCGTCGTCCGGTAGGTGTGCCCGCCGACGGTCACGACCACGGCCGGTCGTGCACCGCCGTCGAGCCCGGCCAGCACCTCCGCCGGCACCTCGATCCCCGTCGCGGTTTTCGGCTCGAGCCGCACGACCGCTCGGAACCTGCTGCTGGCGTCACTCACCCCGGCATCCTCCCGCACCCGCAGCGGAGCCGCGCGAGAGAGCAGCGGGACCCGGCGCCGGGCACCGACCCGGGCTGGTGCGCGTGCGGGGCGCGACGGCACCGGACCTGCCCGCACGCGACCCAGACCCGCGTCAGTCCGCGAGCACCACCAAGGCGTCCCGGTGCACGACCGTGCGCTCGTAGGCGGCACCCCGCTCCACCATCAGCTCCTGCGTGGTGCGGCCGAGGAGGTCAGGGAGCTCGTCGGAGTCGTACGAGACCAGGCCGCGCGCGACGACGACGCCGTCGGGGTCGACGAGGTCGACGGGCTCGCCAGAGGCGAAGTGGCCCTCGACCTGCGTGATGCCGGCGGGCAGGAGCGACGCCTTGCGCTGCACGACCGCCCGTACGGCGCCGGCGTCGAGGACCAGGCGGCCTTTGGCGTCGCTCGCGTGCCGCAGCCACAGCAACCGGGTGGGGCGGCGCTTGCCGGTGGGCGTGAAGAGGGTGCCGACGCGTTCGCCGGTCAGGGCGGCGGCGGCGCGCGGGGCGTCGGTGAGGACGACGGGGATCCCCGCGGAGGTGGCGATGCCGGCCGCCTCGATCTTGGTCTGCATGCCGCCGGTGCCGACGGCGGAGCCGCGGCGGGTCACGTCGACGCCGGCGAGGTCGTCGGGGCCGGTCACGACGTCGATCCGGTGGGCGCCAGGCGTCGCGGGGTGCGCGGTCCACAGCGCGTCGACGTCGCTGAGCAGGACGAGCGCGTCGGCGTGCACGAGATGGGCGACGAGGGCGGCGAGCCGGTCGTTGTCGCCGAAGCGGATCTCGTGGGTGGCGACGGTGTCGTTCTCGTTGACGACGGGCACGACGCCCAGCTCGAGGAGCCGGCCGAAGGTGCGGAACGCGTTGCGGTAGTTGCCGCGCCGGGTCACGTCGTCGACGGTGAGCAGCACCTGGCCGACCCCGAGGCCGGCGCGGGCGAACAGCCGCCCGTAGTGCTCCATGAGCAGGCTCTGCCCGACCGAGGCGGCGGCCTGCTGGTCGGCCAGGTCACGCGGGCGCGAGCGCATGCCGAGCGGGGCCAGGCCCGCGGCGATCGCGCCGGAGGAGACGAGGACGACCTCGCGGCCGGCCAGCCGGGCCGCGACCAGCGCGTCGACGAGGGCGCCGATGCGCTCGGGGTCGATCCCGCCGCCCGGGTTGGTCAGCGACGAGGAGCCGACCTTGACGACCACCCGGTGGGCGGTGGCGACGACCGCGCGGTCGCCCGGCTGGTCGCGCTCAGCGCCCGCGGGCACCACGGCTCTCGTGCTCCTCGGCCTCGCGGGCCGCGTGGTACTCGCGGTCGAGCTCGCGGCGCCGCGCGACGGCGGGGCGCTGCGGCTCCTCGAGCCGGACGTCCTCACCACGACGGCTGAGGATCTCCGCGCCGACGTCGACCTGCGGGGCGAAGTCAAAGACGACCGCGCCCGACCCGTCGGCGGTGCCGCCGATGGCCACGCCGTCCCCGGCGCGCGCGCCGAGCTCGAGCAGGCGGTCCTCGATGCCGAGCCGGTTGAACCGGTCGGCCAGGTAGCCGACGGCCTCCGGGTTGCCGAAGTCGGTCTGGCGGACCCAGCGCTCGGGCTTGTCGCCGCGGACGCGCCACAGGTCGCCCTCGCGGGTGACCGTGAACGGCTTGGCGTGACCGCCGCGGACGGGCTCGGGCCGCAGCACGATCCGGGCCGGCGCGGGCGGCGGGAGCGCGGCGCGACGCTGGGCGACGAGGTCGGCCATCGCGTACGTCAGCTGGCGCAGCCCCTCGCCGGTCTTGGTCGAGATGGCGAAGACGCGGTAGCCCTGGGCCTCGATGTCCGCGCGGGCGATCTCCGCCAGCTCGGCGGCGTCGGGGACGTCGACCTTGTTGAGCGCGACGAGCCGCGGACGGTCCTCGAGGCCGCCGTGGGCCGTCAGCTCGGCCTCGATGACGGCGAGGTCGGTGACCGGGTCGCGGCCGGGCTCGAACGTGGCGCAGTCGACGACGTTCACCAGGGCGGCGCAGCGCTCGACGTGGCGCAGGAAGTCGAACCCGAGCCCGCGGCCCTCGCTGGCGCCCTCGATCAGGCCGGGCACGTCCGCGACGGTGAAGGTGGTCTCGCCGGCGACGACGACGCCGAGGTTGGGGATCAGCGTGGTGAAGGGGTAGTCGGCGATCTTGGGCCGGGCGGCCGAGATCGCGGCGATGAGGGAGGACTTCCCGGCGCTCGGGTAGCCGACGAGACCGACGTCGGCGACGACCTTGAGCTCGAGGGTGACGGTGCGCTCGAGCCCGTCCTCGCCGAGGAGCGCGAAGCCGGGGGCCTTGCGGGCGGAGGAGGCGAGCGCGGCGTTGCCGAGCCCTCCCCGGCCACCCTGCGCGACGACGAGCTCGGCGCCGGGACCGGTCAGGTCGGCGAGGCGCTCACCGGTGTCGGCGTCGCTGACCACGGTGCCGTCGGGGACGCCGAGGACGATGTCCTCGCCGTTCGAGCCGTTCTGGTGGTCGCCGCGGCCGGGCTGGCCGCTCGTCGCGCGCCGGTAGGACTGCCGGTGGTAGTCGACGAGCGTGGTCACGTCGGGGTCGACGCGCAGGATCACGGAACCGCCGTGCCCGCCGTTGCCGCCGTCGGGGCCGCCGAGGGGCTTGAACTTCTCACGGTGCACGGAAGCGCAGCCGTGCCCGCCGTTGCCGCCGAACGTGTGCAGCGTCACCTGGTCGACGAAGCTGGGGATGGCCATGCGGCCCCCTCTCGGAGCGCGGGCAGGACTTGCGGAAATGACGAGAGGGCGGCCCCGGAAGGGCCACCCTCTCGACGTGTCGTGCGTAGTGCCGGTCTCAGACCGCAGCGACCTCGGGGGTGACGGCGACCGGAGCGGCGGCAGCCGCCGGGACCAGCGAGATGTTGACGACCCGACGCCCGCGACGGGTGCCGAACTCGACCGCACCGGCGCGGAGCGCGAAGAGCGTGTCGTCCTTGCCGCGGCCGACGCCCTCGCCCGGGTGGAAGTGGGTGCCGCGCTGGCGGACGATGATCTCGCCGGCGTTGACCTGCTGGCCGCCGAAGCGCTTCACGCCGAGGCGCTGGGCGTTGGACTCGCGACCGTTACGAGTAGAGCTTGCGCCCTTCTTGTGTGCCATCTGCCTGCCTCAGCTCTCGATGCCCGTGATGCGGATCTGCGTGTGCTTCTGACGGTGACCCTGACGCTTGCGGTAACCGGTCTTGTTCTTGAACTTCATGATGCGGATCTTCGGGCCCTTGGTCTCGGCCAGGACCTCGGCGGTGACCGAGGCCGAGGCGAGCGCCGAGGCGTCCGAGGTCACCGAGGAGCCGTCGACCAGCAGCAGCGGCTGCAGGGACACCGAGGCACCGGCCGCATCGTGGATGCGGTCGACCTCGAGAACGTCGCCGACCGTGACCTTGTGCTGGCGGCCGCCACTACGCACGACTGCGTACACGCCTGACCTACTTCCATAGATTCTGGGATAGCCGTACGGCCTCACCGTCTGCTCGTGCAGGAAGGCGGTCCGTACGTGGGCGCACCGGAGCGCGCACCGAGGGTCCAGGTTACGTGCCCTGCTCAAGGCCGGTCAAACGGCGACCAGATCTGAGGGGCACGTGCCCGTTACGGTGTCCATCATGCCTGACGACACCGCCGCACCCCCGCGCCGCCGGGTGGTGGTGACCGGGGCCGCCGGACGGATCGGACGCACGGTCTCGAGCGCCCTCGCCGACCGGTGGGAGCTGGTCCGCACCGACCGCCCGGACGCGGCTCGCGCAGCCGGGGCCGACGGCACGCCAGACCTGGACCTCGACCTGGACGTCACCGACCTCGACGCGTGCCGGGCCGCGTTCGCCGGGGCCGACGCCGTCGTCCACCTGGCGGCGGACCCGTCGCCGGACGCGACCTTCGACGACCTGCTCGCCCCCAACCTGGTCGGCCCGTACGCCGTCGCCCGCGCCGCCGCCGAGGCCGGGGTGCGCCGGCTGGTGCTCGCGAGCAGCCTGCACGCCGTGTCGGCGCTGCCCCGGTCCGTCCAGCGCCGGGTCGACGACCAGCCGCGGCCGGCGAACCTCTACGGCGCGACCAAGGCGTGGTCGGAGGCCGTCGGCGCCATGACCGCGGCGACGACGGCGACGTCCGTGGTGGCGCTGCGGATCGGCTACTTCCACGCCGACCCGCCGCCCGCCGACGGCGACCTGCAGGAGCGGACCGCCTGGCTGAGCCCGCGGGACGCCGCCGAGCTGGTCCGCGCCGCCGTGGAGGCGGACCTCCCGACCGGGGTCGACGGCTTCGTCGTCGCGAACGGCACGTCGGCCAACCGGCACGCCGTGGCCGAGCTCGGGCACACCCGCCGCACCCTCGGCTACGCCCCGGTCGACGACGCCTGGGCGGACGCGTGAGCACGCTCGACGACGCGCTCGACGCGACTCCCCCGCCGGAGCTCCCGCACGTCCACGCGACCGCCTACCTGACGCCGCTGCGCGAGGGGGGCTCGCTGCCGGGCCTGGTGGAGGCCGACGACCTCGGCACGTACGTCGTGAAGTTCACCGCCGCCGGGCAGGGGCCCAAGGCCCTGGTCGCCGAGATCGTGGTCGGCGAGCTCGGCCGCACGCTCGGCGTCGACATCCCCGACCTCGCCCTCATCGACGTCGACGCCGAGCTCGGCCGCCGGGAGCCGGACGAGGAGGTGCAGGAGCTCGTCACCGCCAGCGCCGGGCTCAACCTGGCCGTCGACTTCCTGCCCGGGTCCGTGGGCTACGACCCGAGCTTCGAGGTCGACGCGCAGCAGGCCGCGCGGATCGTGTGGCTGGACGCCTTCGTCGCCAACGTCGACCGCAGCGCCCGGAACACCAACCTGCTGGTCTGGCACCGGACGCTCTGGGCGATCGACCACGGGGCCTGCCTGCGGTTCCACCACGCGTGGGGCCGGCCGGAGGCCTTCGCGACCGCGGCCTACCGCTACGACGACCACGTGCTGGCCGGCGTCGGCGACCCCCGCTCGGTGCACGCGGAGCTGGCCGGGCAGGTGAGCCGCGGGCTGCTCGCCGACGTGCTCGCGCTGGTCCCGGACGCCTGGCTGCTGCCCGACCCGACGCGGCCCGACCCGGCCGCTCCCCCGGACGCCTCCAGCGCCCGGCACGCGTACGCCGACTACCTGCTGGCCCGGCTCGCGCAGGCCGAGCGGTGGCTGCCGTGAGCGCCCCGGCCGCAGCCGGCGGGCGGCACGCCTTCGTCTACGCCACCCTGCGGGCGGTCCCCCGCGTCGACCGGGGCGAGTTCGTCAACGTCGGGCTGATCCTCTACTGCCAGGCCCTGGAGTTCCTGCAGGCGTCGGTCGTCGTCGACCCCGTGCGGCTCCGCGCGATCGCGCCGGACGTCGACATCGACGCCGTGCGGACGTCGGCGGACGCGGTCGTGCTGGCCTGCCGGAACCCGGTCGGCCTCGCCCGCGAGAACGAGGGGCAGGCCGTCCGCTTCGGCATGCTCACCGCCCCGCGCAGCACGGTCGTGCAGCCGTCGCCGGTGCACGCCGGCATGACCGCCCACCCCGGCCGCACCCTCGCCCAGCTGCTCGAACGTCTCGTCGCCCCGCCCGCCTGACGGCGCTCCTGAGCGCCCCGATCTGCGGGAAGGGCGGGATGGGATGCTGACCGACGTGCCTTCCACCCCCACCACCACCTCCTCGCACCCCCTGACCGGCCGCGAGGTCGTCCTGCGCCACGGGGCGTACACGGCCTCCGTCGTCACGCTGGGCGCGAGCCTGCGGTCCCTGGAGCACGACGGCCGTCCGCTCGTCGTGGCGTTCCACGCCGACCGGATGCGGCCCGCGTACCGCGGCACGCTGCTCGCGCCGTGGCCCAACCGGGTCGTCGACGGGCGCTACACCTTCGACGGCGAGGACCAGCAGCTGCCGCTCACCGAGCCGGAGCGCGGCCACGCGCTGCACGGGCTGCTCGTCTGGGCGGACTGGCAGGTCACGGCGCTCGCCGAGGACAGCGTGACGCTCACCGCCGAGCTCGCACCGAGCGCCGGCTACCCGCACCGGCTCGTCGTCGAGGGCACGTACGCGCTGGACGACGACGGCCTCACCACGACGGTGACGGCCCGGAGCCTGTCGGGCCGGGCGCCCTACGGCACGTCCGCGCACCCCTACCTCACGGCGGGCGGCGCGTCCCTCGACGCCACCGTCCTGACCCTCCCGGCCGACCGCTACGTCGAGACCGCGGGCGAGCGGCTGCTGCCCGCCGGCGAGCGGGACGTCACCGACGCCCCGTGGCCGGACTTCCGGACGCCCACCGCGATCGGCGACGCCATGGTCGACCACGCCTTCACCGGGCTGGCGCGTGCGGCCGACGGCCGGGCCCGCGTCCGCCTCGAGGCTCCGGACGGCTTCGCCGTCGAGATGACCTGGGGACCCGAGCTGGGCTGGGTGCAGGTGCACACGGCCGACCGTCCGGAGCCCGAGCTGAACCGGGTCGGCCTGGCCGTCGAGCCGATGACCTGCCCGCCGGACGCCTTCAGCACGGGCGAGGACGTCGTCGTGCTCGACGGCGTCCAGGAGCACACGGCGTCCTGGACGATCAGCGCCGGCTGACCCCGTCGGGGTCGCCGGACGGGTCGGGGCTCAGTCCTCGGTGGCGAAGAGGTCGAGGAGCTCGAGGAACTTCTCGCTCTCCTGACCGTCCGGGCCCTGCGCGGCGATCAGCACGTCGTTGAAGCCGTCGACGTCACCGAGGTCGCCCCCGACGTCGGCGAAGCCCATCGTCCAGTCCGGGAACCGCCGCTCGTCGCGGTCCTCGACGAGCACCGTGCTGACCGAGTGGTGCCGGGAGTCGCGGGCGATCGTGGCGTAGAGCGCGTCGACCTCGGCGTGCGGGCCCTCGAGGACCTGCAGGAAGGTGCCGTGGCGGTAGAGCAGGATCCCCGTCACACCGGACCGGGCGTTGTTGTCCCGGCTGTGGGTGAGCAGGTCCAGCAGGTCGGGCTCCGTCAGCGGCGCCGAGGCCTGGCTCTCGTACGCGAGCGAGTAGTACACCGCCAGATCCTACGACGCGCCGGGCCCCGCCCCGTGCGGGCGGGACCCGGTCGTCGTCGTCGAGGGCCGTGCCGTCAGCGCAGCGCGTCCACCGCGGCGCGCTGGACGGCCAGACCGGCGACGTAGCGCTCCATGAACGCGTCGAAGCCGGCCGTGTCGCTCGGGTCGGGCTCGACGGTGGCGAGCTCGACGCCCTGGAACACCCGGGTGTCGAGGTAGTCGGCGAGCGTCTGGTCGCCCTCCCGGTCGCGCAGGAACGCGGCCAGCACGGCGATCCCCCAGGCCCCGCCCTCGCCCGCGACGTCACCCACGGACACGGGGACCCGCAGCGCGCCGGCCAGGAACCGCTGGGCGACGCCCTTGGTCTTGAACAGGCCGCCGTGGGCGAACATCGCGTCCAGCCCGACGCCCTCGTCCTCCAGCAGCACGTCCATCCCGATCTTGAGGGTCGCGAACGCGCTGTAGAGCTGGGTGCGCATGAACGTCCCCAGCTCGAGCGGGCTGCCGGGGGTGCGCACGACCAGCGGCCGGCCCTCCTCCAGCTCGGTGATCGGCTCGCCCGAGAGGTAGTTGTAGGCGAGCAGGCCGCCGCCGTCCGGATCCCCGTCGAGGGCCGCGCCGAAGAGGGTGGCGAAGACCTTCTCGCTGCTCGCCGTGGTCCCGAGCGCCTCGGCGAACTGGCCGAACAGCTGCGCCCAGGCCTGCAGCTCGCTGGCCCCGTTGTTGCAGTGCACCATCGCCACCGGGTCCCCGGCCGGCGTGGTCACGAGGTCCAGCTCGCGGTGCGGACGGCTCAGCTCCCGCTCGAGCACGACCATCGCGAAGATGCTGGTGCCGGCGCTGACGTTCCCGGTGCGCGGGGCGACCGAGGCGGTCGCGACCATCCCGGTCCCGGCGTCGCCCTCCGGCGGGCAGAGCGGGACGCCCGCCCGCAGCCGACCGGTCGGGTCGAGGCGCGCCGCCCCCTCCTCGGTCAGCACGCCCGCGGCCTCGCCGGCGAGCCGGACCGTCGGCAGCAGGTCCACCAGCGGCGTGGTGAGCCCGAGGCCGGCGGCCAGCTCGTCGAACTGCGCGAGCATGGCCCGGTCGTAGCCGCGGGTCGTCGGGTCGATCGGGAACATCCCGCTCGCGTCCCCGACGCCGATGACCTTCTCCCCGGTCAGCTGCCAGTGCACGTAGCCCGCGAGGGTGGTCACGAAGGCCACCCGGCCGACGTGCTCCTCGTGGTCCAGCAGCGCCTGGTAGAGGTGCGCGACGCTCCAGCGGTGCGGGATGTTCTGCCCGAGCCGCTCGCTGAGCGCCTCCGACGCCGGTCCGGTGTTCGTGTTGCGCCACGTGCGGAACGGGGTCAGCAGCTCCCCGTCGGCGTCGAACGCCAGGTAGCCGTGCATCATCGCCGACACCCCGAGCGCGTCCACCGCGCCGAGGTCCAGCCCCGCGCAGGCCGCGCGGAGCCCCGCCCACGCGTCCTGGAGGGGGTAGGTCCACAGCCGGTCGACGAAGGCGTTCTCCCAGTCGTGGCCCCCGGTGGCGAGCACCCCGTGGTCCCGACCGATCACGACGGCCTTGATCCGGGTGGAGCCCAGCTCGACGCCGAGGGTCGTGCTCCCCGGTCCCACGGGCGTGCTCACTTGCTGGCGTTCGCCGCGCGGCGCTTGTTGAAGATGTCGAACGCGACGGCGAGCAGCAGCACGAAGCCCTTGATGAAGGACTGCACCTCGGTGCCGAGGCCGAGCAGCGACATGCCGTTGTTCAGCACGCCCATGATCAGACCACCGATGATGGCGCCGGTGACCGTGCCGACGCCGCCGGTGACGGCCGCGCCGCCGATGAAGGCCGCCGCGATGGCGTCCAGCTCGAAGCCGGTGCCGGCGCCCGGGAGCGCGGAGTTGCTGCGGGCGGTGAAGGCGATGCCCGCGATGCCGGCGAGCAGGCCCATGTTCACGAACAGCAGGAAGTCGACGCGCTTGGTGTCGACGCCCGACAGCTGGGCCGCGTGCAGGTTGCCACCACGGGCGTAGATGTGGCGGCCGAAGACGAACTGGTGCATGACCGTGCTGTAGATCAGGATCAGCGCGGCCAGGATGACCAGGACGATCGGGGTGCCGCGGTAGCTGGCGAGGGTGAAGGTGATCAGCAGGATGAACACGGCGGTGAAGATCGCCTGCGAGAGGAACCACGAGCGCGGCTCGTCCTCGAGGCCGAGCTTGACGCGCTTGGCCCGCTCCCGGAACTGCGAGCCGACGAGGCCGATGGTGGCCACCACGCCGAGGACCACGGTCAACGGCTCGAAGGTCGAGGTGCCGCCGCCGAGGTCGGGCAGGAAGCCGGAGCCGATGGCCACGTACGCGTCCGGGAACGGCGTGATCGGGACGTTGTGCAGGATCATCTGGGTCAGCCCGCGGAACGTCAGCATCCCGGCCAGCGTCACGATGAACGCGGGGATGCCGACGTAGGCGATCCAGAAGCCCTGCCAGGCGCCCACCAGGCCGCCGATGAGGATCGCGGCGATGACGCCGATCCACCAGGGCCAGCCCCACTGGACGATCAGGATGCCGCTGATGGCACCGACGAAGGCGACGACCGACCCCACGGAGAGGTCGATGTGCCCCGCGATGATGATCATCACCATGCCGATGGCCAGGATCAGCACGTAGGCGTTCTGGCCGATGATGCTCGTGACGTTGCGCGGCGTGAGCAGCGTCCCGCCCGTGAGGACCTGGAACAGGATCACGATGGCGATCAGGGCCAGGAAGATGCCGACCTGGCGGAGGCGGCCGCTCAGGAACGCGCCGAGGCCCGCACCGTTGCCCTCCGGGGTCGGGGGGACGACGGGCGTGTCGTCGGTCAGTGTCTGCGTCGAGGCGGACATGCCGCTACTCCTTCACCTGGGTCATGTACTGCATGAGCTTCTCGGGCTGGGCGGTGGCGACGTCGACCTCGCCGGTCACCCGGCCGGCCGACAGCGCGTAGATGCGGTCGCAGATCCCGAGCAGCTCGGGGAGCTCGGAGGAGATCACGATGATCGCCTTGCCCTGCGCCGCCATCGTGTTGATGATCGTGTAGATCTCGTACTTCGCCCCGACGTCGATGCCGCGGGTGGGCTCGTCGAGGATGAGGACGTCCGGGTCCGTGAACATCCACTTGCTGAGGACGACCTTCTGCTGGTTGCCGCCGGACAGCTTGCCGGTGATCACCCCGACGTCGGGCGCCTTGATGCGCATGCTCTTGCGGTAGCCGTTCGCGACGACCGTCTCGGCGTTCGCGTCGACGTGGCCCCAGCGGGCGAGCTTGCCCAGCGCGGAGCCGGAGACGTTGCGCTTGATGTCGTCGATCAGGTTGAGGCCGTAGCGCTTGCGGTCCTCGGTCGCGTACGCGATCCCGTGCGCGATGGCCTGCTTGACCGTGCTCGCCTGGATCGGCTGGCCGTTCTTGTAGAGCTTGCCGCTGATGTCGCGGCCGTACGAGTGACCGAAGACGCTCATGGCCAGCTCGGTGCGACCCGCGCCCATCAGGCCCGCGATGCCGACGACCTCGCCGGCGCGGACGTACAGGTTGGCGTGGTCGACGACGATCCGGCTGTGCTCCAGCGGGTGGTGCACGGTCCAGTCCTCGATCCGCAGCACCTCCTCGCCGATGGTCGCCTCGCGCTCGGGGAACCGGCTCTCGAGGTCGCGGCCGACCATCCCGCGGATGATGCGCTCCTCGGAGATCTCGTCCGCGTGCAGGTCGAGCGTCTCGATGGTGCGGCCGTCGCGGATGACCGTGACCCGGTCGGCGATGGCTTTGATCTCGTTCAGCTTGTGGCTGATGATGATCGAGGTGATGCCGTGCTCGCGCAGGCCGTCGATCAGGCCGAGCAGGTGCGCCGAGTCGGTGTCGTTCAGCGCCGCCGTCGGCTCGTCCAGGATCAGCACCTTGACCTCCTTGGAGAGGGCCTTGGCGATCTCGACGAGCTGCTGCTTGCCGACCCCGAGGTCGGTGATCTTGGTGACCGGGCTCTCCGCGAGACCGACGCGGCGCAGGAGCTCGGCCGCCTTCAGGTTCGTCGCGTTCCAGTCGATGCGCCCGTGGCGCTGCTGCTCGTTGCCGAGGAAGATGTTCTCCGCGATCGACAGGAACGGGCTGAGCGCCAGCTCCTGGTGGATGATCACGATGCCGGCACGCTCGGAGTCCCGGATGCCCGAGAAGTTCGCGGGCTTCCCCTCGAAGACGATCTCGCCCTCGTAGGAGCCGTGCGGGTAGACGCCCGAGAGGACCTTCATCAGGGTCGACTTGCCGGCGCCGTTCTCGCCGCAGATCGCGTGCACCTCACCGCGCTCGACGGTCAGGTTGACGTCCGTCAGGGCCTTGACCCCGGGGAACGTCTTGGTGATGTCGACCATCGCCAGGATGGGCTCGTTCGTCATCTGGCTCCGTGCTCCTTCGTGCTGTGCTGCTCGACGTGCTGCCTCGACGTGCTGAGCCGCACAGGGGTCGGTGCCCCCGCCCCGGAGGGACGAGGGCACCGACCACCCGTGCGACGGGGTTACTCGCCCTTGTCGATCTCGGCCTGGGTGTAGTAGCCCGAGTCGATGATCTCCTTCTGCAGGTTGTCCTTGGTGATGATCACGGACTCGTGCAGGTAGGCCGGGACGACCTTGACCTTGTTGTTGTAGGTCGTGGTGTCGTTCGTCTCCGGCGTCTTGCCGTTGAGGATCGCGTCGACCATCGTCGAGGCGGTCCCCGCCAGCTTCGAGGTGTCCTTGAAGATCGTGGAGTACTGCACGTCCTCCTGGATCAGCTTGTCCGAGGCCTTCTCGGCGTCCTGCCCGGTCACGACCGGGTTTGGGATGCCCGCCGCCTTGGTGGCGTTGAGGATGCCGCGGGAGAGGCCGTCGTACGGGGACAGCACGCCGTCGAGCTTGGTGTCGCCCTTGGCGTAGAACCCGTTGAGGATCGTCTCCATGCGGGCCTGCGCGGTCTCGAGCTTCCACTGCTGGATGGCGACCTGGCTGAAGGAGGTCTGCTTCGAGACGACCTTGAGCGTGCCCTTGTCGATGTAGGGCTGCAGGACGCTCATCGCGCCGTTGAAGAAGAACTGCGCGTTGTTGTCGTCCGGGCTGCCGGCGAAGAGCTCGATGTTGAACGGGCCGGTCTTGCCGGTGTCCTTGCCGTCCGCGTCGAGGATCCCGAGGCCGGTCAGCAGCGACGTCCCCTGCTGCACGCCCACCTTCTGGTTGTCGAACGTGACGTAGTAGTCGACGTCCGGCGTGCCGTTGATGAGGCGGTCGTAGGCGATGACCTTGACGCCGTCCTTGCCGGCGTCGGCCAGCTGCTGGGTCAGCGCGGTGCCGTCGATCGAGGCGACGATCAGGGCCTTGGCCCCGTTGTTCAGCATCGACTCGATCTGCTGCTGCTGCTGCGGCACGGAGTCGTTCGCGTACTGCAGGTCGACCTTGTAGCCCATGCCCTCGAGCTTGGACTTGACGTTGTTGCCGTCGTCGATCCAACGCTCGGAGGTCTTGGTGGGCATGGCGACGCCGATGAGGGCGCCCTTGTTCTGCCCCTCGGCGGGAGTCTCCTGGGCGGCGCTGCCGGCGCGGCCGCCGCCGCACCCGGCGGCGGTAAGCGCCATGGCGGCGGTCAGCGCCGCCACGGTCATGAGCTTGCGTGCATTCACTGCGGTCCTCCTTGGACTCTGTCTCGTGCGTGTCGTGCGTCGGGGGCGCCGGAGCTTCCGGTGCCCGCGAGGATCAGAAGCCGGCGGCCAGGCGGTGGTACGCCTGGTTCCAGCGGATCTCCTGGGTGAACGTGCGGGGCCGGGTGTCGCCGTCGATGACGAGGAGCTCGACCCCCAGCATCTCGGCGAAGTCGTCGAGGACCTCGGTGCCGACGGCGCTGGACAGCACGCTGTGGTGGGGTCCCCCGGCGGCGATCCAGCACTCGGCCGACGTCGGGAGGTCCGGAAGAGGTTCCCACACCGCACGGGCCACGGGGAGCTTCGGCAGCGGTTGATCCGGAACCGTGACCTCGATCTCGTTCAGCACGAGGCGGAAGCGGTCGCCGAGGTCGCAGATGCCGACCACGACGCCGGAGCCCGGGGCCGCGTCGAAGACCAGGCGGACCGGGTCCTCCCGGTCACCGATGCCCAGCGGGTGGATCTCGATGCGTGGCTTGGCGGCCGCGATGCTCGGGCAGACCTCGAGCATGTGGGAGCCGAGGATCTTCTGGGGGCCCGGGCCGAGGTGGTACGTGTAGTCCTCCATGAACGAGGTGCCCTGGGGCAGCCCGACGCTCATGGCCTTGATCGTGTGGAGCATGACCGACGTCTTCCAGTCGCCCTCGCCGCCGAAGCCGTAGCCCTCGGCCATCAGCCGCTGCACGGCCAGGCCGGGCAGCTGGCGCAGCCCGCCGAGGTCCTCGAAGTTCGTCGTGAAGGCGCCGAAGCCGCCCTCGACCAGGAACGCGCGCAGGCCGGCCTCGATCTTCGCGCCGTAGCGCAGCGACTCGTGGCGCTCCGCGCCCGGCAGCAGCTCGGGGGCGATCTCGTACAGCTCGCCGTAGGTCTCGATCAGCGCGTCGACCTCGCTCTCGGCCACGGCGTCGACCGCGGCCACGAGGGCGTTCACGCCGTACGCGTTCACCGACACACCGAAGGTGCGCTGGGCCTCGACCTTGTCGCCCTCGGTGACGGCGACGTCGCGCATGTTGTCGCCGAACCGCGCGAGCTTGAGCGAGCGCACCGCGGCGACGCCCAGGGCCGCGCGCTGCCAGTCGGCGACGCGGCGCTGGACGGCCGGGTCGCTGACGTGGCCGACGACGGTCTTGCGGTGCACGCCGAGGCGGGTCTGGATGTAGCCGAACTCGCGGTCGCCGTGGGCGGCCTGGTTCAGGTTCATGAAGTCCATGTCGATCTCGGACCACGGCAGCGACACGTTGGCCTGCGTGTGCAGGTGCAGCAGCGGCGTCTGGAGGGCGTCCAAACCGTTGATCCACATCTTGGCCGGGGAGAACGTGTGCATCCAGGCGATCAGCCCGACACAGTCGGGGTCCGCGTTCGCGGCGAGGACGAGGCGGTGGATGGCGTTCGAGTCGGTGAGGACCGGCTTCCACTCCACCTTCACGGGGAGCGCGTCGGAGGAGTCGAGCAGCCGCACGACCTCCTGCGACTGCTGCTCGACCTGCGCGACGATCTCGGGGCCGTAGAGGCCCTGGCTGCCGGTGAGGAACCACACGGTGGGTGTGGAGGACGGCATGACGCTCCTTCTTCTGGTGCTGAGGTGGGGTGGCTCGGGTGGTCAGCGCGTCAGCGCTGGCCGTACGCGTTCTGGTAGCGGTCGTACAGCGCGTCGACGTGCGCCTGGTCGATCGGCAGCGGCTCGCCGAGCTGGCGGGAGACGTGCACGGTGCGCGCGACCTCCTCGCAGAGGACGGCGGCCTTGACGGCCGCGCGGGCGGACGCGCCGACCGTGAACGGGCCGTGGTTCTGCATCAGGACGGCCCGGGAGCGGGAGCCCTGCAGGGTCGCGACGATCCCCCGCCCGATGGAGTCGTCGCCGATGATCGCGAACGGCCCGACCGGGATCGGTCCGCCGAACTCGTCGGCCATCATCGTGAGCACGCAGGGGATCTCCTCGCCGCGGGCCGCCCAGGCGGTCGCGTAGGTGGAGTGCGTGTGCACCACCCCGCCGACCTCGGGCAGGTGCGCGTAGACGTAGCCGTGCGCCGCCGTGTCGGAGGACGGGCTGCGATCGCCCTCGACGAGGGTGCCCTCGAAGTCGGTGACGACCATCGACTCGGGGGTCAGGTCCTCGTAGCGGACGCCGGAGGGCTTGATCACGAGCAGGTCGTGGCCGGGGACCCGGGCGGAGACGTTGCCGGCGGTCCACACGACGAGCTCGTTGCGGGGCAGCTCGGCGTGCAGGGCGGCGACCTCGCGGCGCAGCTCGAGGACGAGGTCGCGGGCCGCCTCGGCGACGGCGCTGGTGACGGTGCTCATGTGGCCTTTCCGGAGCGACGGCTGACCGTCGCCTGCAGGATGACGACGATCAGCAGGAACCCGCCGGAGACGACCTGCTGGACGTAGGAGTTGAGGTTCGCGCCCTGGACGATGAGGTTCTGGATCACGAACAGCAGCGCGATGCCGGCCGCGGTGCCGACCATCGACCCGACGCCGCCGGAGAGCAGCGTGCCGCCGATGACGACGGCCGCGATGGCCTGGAGCTCGTACGCGTCCCCGATCCGGGCCTCCTGGCCGCCGCCCGAGAGCGCGGTGGTGAGGACCCCGGCGATGCCGGCGCACAGGCCGCTGATGACGTAGACCGTCGCGGTGGTGCGCTTGACGGGCAGGCCCATGAGCTCGGCGGCCTGGGCGTTGCCGCCGACGGCCTGGACGCTCTGTCCGAAGGCGGTGCGGTTGAGGACCCACCAGCCGATCGCGAAGAGCACGATCGCGATCCAGACGGGGTTGCCGATCCCGATGAACGACCCGGTGCCGAGGATCTCGAAGACCTTGAAGCCGGGGATCTGCGGGACGTCGTTGCCCTCGTGGGTGATGAGGAAGACGAGCCCCCGGATCCCGGTCAGGCCCGCCAGGGTGACGATGAAGGCGGGCAGCCGGAGCCGGGCGATGATCAGGCCCTGGAGCAGCCCGACCGCGGCGGTCACGACCAGCGGCACGAGCACCGCGACGGCCGAGCCGTACGGCGACATCATCGCGCTGAGGATGACCGCGAGCGCGTAGGTCGAGCCGACCGACAGGTCGATGCCGCCGTTGATGATCACGAAGGTCATGCCCACCGCGATGATCGCGATGAAGGACGCGGCCAGGGCGACGTTGCGGAAGTTGTCGACCGAGCCGAAGGTCGGCACCACGATGATGCCGACGATGACGACGACGGCCAGGCCGACCACCGCCGCGTTCCGGGAGACGATCGACGTCAGGTTCCGGGTGCGCAGCAGGTCGGCGGCCCGACCCCCGCGGTCGGGGGCCACGGCGGCGACGCCCGACCCGTCGGCCGCCGCGCGGACCTCGTCACGGTCGACGGTCATGAGGTGCTCCTCGAACGCTGGACGTAGATGGCGGCGATGATGATCAGCGCCTCGACGATGCGGGCGCCGGAGTCCGGCACGTTGTGCGAGACCAGGGTCGTCTCGAGCAGCTGGATGAACACCGCGCCGACGACGGTGCCGAGGATCCGGACCTGGCCGCCGGCGAGCGCCCCGCCGCCGACCACGACGGCGGTGATGGCCGTGAGCTCGATCAGCAGGCCGGTGAAGGACGGGTCGCTGGCCCGCAGCCGCGCGGTGGCGATGACGCCGGCCACCGCGGCGAGGCCGCCGGAGATCGCGTACACCGTGATCAGCGTGCGCTGCACGGGCAGGCCCGCGAGCACGCTCGCCCGGCGGTTGCCGCCGATGGCCAGGAGGCGGTAGCCGAACGCGCTGCGCCGGACGAGGATCGCGGCCGCCACGGCGAGGATCGCGGCGACCCACATGACGTAGGGGACGCCGAGCAGCTTGCCGAGCCGGACCGTCTTGAAGAAGGGCACGAAGAGCTCGATCAGCGCGCCGCCGGTGATGACCAGCGCGATCCCCCGCCCGGCGACGAGCATGCCGAGCGTGGCGACGATGGGTTGCACCCGGGCGACCGCGACCACCGTGCCGTTGAACGCCCCGACCAGGACGCCGGCGACGACCGCGAACAGCATCGCGACGCCGATCGAGGCGCCGAGACCACCGTCCCCGGGCGCGAGGACGAACCGTGCCAGCACCGCGCTGGCGATCGCCATGATCGCGCCGACGGAGAGGTCCACGCCCCCGGTGCCGATCACCAGCGCCATGCCCAGCGACACGATGATCACGGGCGGCAGCTGCGCGAACAGCAGCTGGATCGTCGCGAGGGTGAGGAAGTTGAAGGTGAAGAGCGCGTTGTAGGCGACGAGCACGATCAGCGCCAGGTAGACGCCGCGGGCCCGCAGCCACTCGGCCCAGCCGTTGGTCAGCCCGAGGCGGGCCTTCCACGCGGAGGGCGGCTGCTCGGGGCTGCGGCCCGGCTCCGGCGTCACGGCGGCCGTGGTGGCGGCGCTCATCGCGACGCCTCCGGCTCCGCGGCGGGCTGCCCCTCGAGCGTCGCCTCGGCGACCTCGGAGTCGGCAGCGTCGGCGATCATGTCCATGATGGCGTCCTCCGTGATGTCGTCGCCGAAGAGCGAGCCGAGCTGCGCGCCGTCGCGCAGGACCACGACGCTGTCGGAGCCCTCGACGACCTCCTCCAGCTCGGAGGAGATGAGCACGACGGCCAGGCCCTTCTCGGCCAGCTCGGCGATCAGGCCCTGCACCTCGGCCTTGGCGCCCACGTCGATGCCGCGGGTGGGTTCGTCGAGCAGCAGGACCCGCGGGTTGAGGCAGAGCAGCCGCGCGAGCAGCACCTTCTGCTGGTTGCCGCCGGACAGCTCGGAGACCTTCTGGCTCGGCCCGTACGCCCGGATCCGCAGCCGGTCGAAGAAGACCTTGACGATCGCGTCGAGCTTGCTGCGGTTCACGAAGCCGAGCCGGGTGAGCTGCGGCAGCGCGGCGAGGCCGATGTTGTCGCGGATCGACAGCTCCGGGATGATCCCCTCGGCCTTGCGGTCCTCGGGCAGGAAGGCGATCTTGCTGCGGATCCGCGACGCGGGCGACTGCCGGCGCAGCGGGCGGCCGTCGATGCTGATGTCGCCCGAGTCGAGCGGCAGGGCGCCGAAGATCGTCTTCGCCGTCTCGCTGCGGCCCGAGCCGAGGAGGCCGGCCAGGCCGACGACCTCGCCCGGGCGCACGACCAGCGACACGTCGTCGAGGACGAGGCGGCGGCTCAGGTGCTCGGCCCGCAGCACGGGCTCCGCGTCGGCCACCGGCGGACGCCCGGCCAGCCTGGTCAGCCGGCCCTCGTCGAGCTCGGCAGCGTCGCGGCCGAGCATCCGGGAGATGAGCTGGCGGCGGTTGGTCTCGGCGGTCGGGCCGGTCCAGACGAGCTTGCCGTCGCGCAGCACGGTGATGGTGTCGCAGGCGCTGAAGACCTCGTCCAGCTTGTGCGAGACGTAGACCACGCAGACGCCGGACTCCTTGAGCAGCCCGACGACGGACAGCAGCCGCTCCACCTCGCGGGGCTCCAGCGACGACGTCGGCTCGTCCATGATCACGACGCGGGCCTGCGTCGACACGGCGCGCGCGATGGCCACCATCTGCTGGATGCCGAGGCCCAGCTCGCCGAGCGGGCGGCGGACGTCCACGGCGATGCCGAAGCGCTCCAGGCCCTCGGCGGCCTCGGTGTTCATCCGGCGCAGGTCGAGCGAGCCGCGGCGCTTGAGCTCGCGGCCGAGGAAGAAGTTGCGGGCCACCGAGAGCTGGGGTGCGAGGTGCACCTCCTGGTAGATGGTGGCGATGCCGGCCTGCTGCGCGGCGCGGGGCGAGGCGAAGGTCGTCGCCTGGCCCTGGTAGAGCACCTCGCCGCTGTCGATCGGGTAGACCCCGGTCATCACCTTGATCAGCGTCGACTTGCCGGCGCCGTTCTCGCCGACCAGCGCGTGCACCGAGCCGGGCCGCAGGTCGATCGAGACGTCGTCGAGCGCGCGGACGCCGCCGAAGGTCTTGCTGAGCGCCCGCACGGCGAGCGTGGGAGCCTCCACCGCGGTGGCGGTCATGGCGTCTCCTCGTGATCAGGTTCGGGGTGGTTCTGAGGTCGGACCGGTCGGTCCGGGCGGCCCGCTCCCCGTCCGCCCGGGGGCGGTGGGGTGCGGGCAGCAGGAACGCGGGCGGCCCGTGGGCCGCCCGCGTCCGTGCGGATCAGTACGCGGCGCCGGAGTCCAGCGCCTGCTGCGCGTTCGAGGAGTCGTACTGGTTGTCGGTGGTGATCGTCACGGCCGGAGCGCCGTCACCGTTCACGTACGCCTCAAGCGCGGCCTGGGCGGAGTCGCCGTAGGCCGGGTTGGACTCGATGACCGCGTCGAAGTTGCCCTCGACGATGGCCTGGACCGCGCCCTTGGTGCCGTCGATGGAGACGATGTGCACGTTGTCGGTGCCCGCCTTGCCGGCGTCGTCCAGGGCCGCGAGCGCGCCCAGGCCCATCTCGTCGTTCTCGGCGTAGATGGCGTTGACGTCCGGGTGCGCGCGGAGCAGCGTCTCGGTGACCGACTTGCCCTTCTCGCGGGTGAAGTCGGCGGTCTGCTGGAAGACCACCTCGATGCCCGTGGCGTTCTTGGCCTTGAGCTGGTCGAGGAAGCCCGCGGTGCGGTCGTCGGTGACGTTCACGCCGGAGGCGCCGAGCAGGATCGCGAGCTTCGCGTTGCCGCCGGTGGCCTTGATCATGGCGTCCGCCGCACGGCGCCCCTGCTCGACGAAGTCGGAGCCGAGCTGCGGGCCGACGGTCTCGCAGCCCTGGACGCCGGTGATGTTCCGGTCGACCGGGATCATCGCGACCTTCTTCTCCTTGGCGTAGGAGATGGCGTCGCCGAGGCCGGTCGAGTTGATCGGGGAGAAGATGATCGCCTTCGCGCCCTTGTCGATCATGCCCTTGATGTCGCTGTTCTCCTGCTGCACGTTCGACTGCGCGTTCGTGGTCAGCAGCTTCCAGCCCTTGGCCTTGGCGGCGTCGACCTGCGACTTCGTCGAGGCGATCCGGAAGGGGTTGGCCTCCTTCTCGGACTGCGCCCAGCCGATCGTGTCGGTCTTGAAGTCGATCTTGCCGATGCCGAGGTCGGAGCCCTTGCAGATGGGCCCGTACTCGGCCGCGACGCCCTGGGGCACCGGGGTGGTGAGCTTCTCGGTGCCGCCGGCGGCGGTGATCGCGGCGGGGACGCCGTTCTGGTCGGCCCCCACGGACTGGGAGACCGCGGCGCTGGGCTCGGACGCGGCGGAGGAGGCGGCGGGCGCCCCGCTGCCGGCGGTCTGGCCGGTGCTGCAGGCGGCCAGCAGCGCGAGGGCGCTGACCGACACGGCGACGGAGAGTGAGGACTTGCGGAGGTGGACCATGACGACGTTTCCCTTTGCCTTCGTTGGGTGGGGTGCTCGCTCGTTGGCGCGCCGTCTGCCCGGGCATCGGCGCCGATGTGAGCGATAACATTCCACCGGCCCGCGGCGAAGTCAAGTAGCGCCGCACCCGACCTGAGAAGTCGTGCAGATCGTGATCTGCCCGTGACCAGGCCCGTCGTTCCACCACTTCATGGCTTCGCTATCCAGCGCTTCAGTTCTGAGAATCTCAGATGTTCGCGATAACATCGCGCTCCTGCGGCGCAGCAGGTGCCGGCGAGCTCGAGGACGGGAGGCGGACGGATGACCTCCTCGACGCCCCGCGTCCGGACCTCCCCCACGATCTTCGACGTCGCCCGGCTGGCCGGCGTGTCCCACCAGACCGTGTCGCGGGTGATCAACAACCACGCCAGCGTGCGGGAGTCGACGCGGCTCCGGGTGCAGCAGGCCGTGGACCAGCTGAGCTACCGTCCGAACGCCGCCGCACGGGCCATGGTGGGGGCGCGCTCGCGCAACATCGGGCTCATCACCACCGGGTCGTCGGACTACGGCCCGAGCAGCACCGTGCTGGGGCTGCTCTCGGCGGCCCGGGCCGCCGACTACTCCGTCTCGCTGGCCACCGCCGTCGACACCGAGCCCGAGTCGGTGCAGGCGGCCGTCGGCCTGGTCCTCGGCCAGCACGTCGAGGCCCTCGTGGTCGTGGCGTCCCGGGCGCGGATCCTCGACGCCCTGGCCGGCCTGCGCCTGCGCGTGCCGGTCGTGGTCATCGAGTCGAGCGGGCGGACGTCGCCCTCGCTCTCCATCGACCAGTACGCGGGCGCCCGGACGGCCACCGAGCACCTGATCGCGCTCGGGCACCGCGACATCGTGCACGTGGCCGGGCCCGGCGACTCGATGGACGCCACCGAGCGGCTCCGGGGCTGGCGCGACACGATGGCCGAGCACGGGCTGGTCGCGCCCCGAGCGCTGGAGGGCGACTGGACGCCGGGCTCCGGCTACCGGATCGGCCAGCAGCTGACCCAGCACGGACGCAGGTTCACGGCGCTGTTCGTGGCCAACGACCAGATGTCGCTCGGCTGCGTGCACGCCCTCGCCGAGCGCGGGATCCGGGTGCCGGAGGACGTGAGCGTGGTCGGCTTCGACGACATCCCGGAGGCCGAGCACTTCGCTCCCCCGCTGACGACGATGCGCCAGGACTTCCGCCAGCTCGGCACCGACATCCTCACCACGGTGCTCGACGTCGTCGAGGACCGCCAGGTCGAGCCCGTCGCCCGCCTGACGCCGACGCTCGTCGTCCGGCGCTCGACCCGGCGTCGGGACTAGGTCCTAGGCCCCGCCGGGCTCCGGCCCGTCGGCGGCGTCCAGCAGCTCGCCGCGGTGGGCGAGGGTCGTCCGCAGCCGGCCGTGCTCCTGACCGCGCGCCCGCTCGGCGGCGTCGATCCGGTGCCACTCGGCCATGCCGAGCGGGTGCAGCCCGCGGGCCGCGAGCAGCGGACCGAGCGGCGCCTCGTGGCCGCCGGGCACGAGCACGCCGCGGTCGACGTCCTCCAGCAGCGACACCACGGTCTCCACCGCGTCCGAGCGGTTGGTCCCGATCACGCCGGTGGGCCCGCGCTTGATCCAGCCGGTGACGTACTCCCCCGGCGAGAAGGCGCCGTCGCGGATGACGCGGCCCTCGGCGTGCGGGATGCGGCCGGTGCTCTCGTCGTACGGGGCGCCGGGCAGCGCGAGGCCGCGGTAGCCGACCGCGCGGACGACGAGGTCGGCCGGGATCGTCCACGGCTCCCCCACCGGGCGCACGCGGCCGTCGGCGTCGACGGCGGAGCGGGTGACCTGGACGCCGGTGACGCGGTCGGTGCCGAGCACCGCGAGGGGGCTGGTCCAGAAGTGCAGGTGGACGCGGTGCGTGGCCTCGGTCGACGGGCGGCCGGCCCACTGGGCGAGGACCGCCAGGTTCCGGGAGGCGACGCGGTCCTGCTCGGCGACCAGGGTGCTGGTCTCGTCGAGCACGAGGTCGGCGGGGTCGACGACCACGTCGAGGTCGGCCAGGTCGCCGAGCTCGCGCAGCTCCTTGGTCGTGAAGGCCGTGTACGCGGGCCCGCGCCGGGCGAGCAGGTGCACCTCGCGCACGCCGCGCGTCGTCAGGGCCTCGAGCACCTCGTCGGGCATGTCGGTGGCGGAGAGCTCGTCGACGCCGCGGACGAGGACCCGGACGACGTCGAGCGCGACGTTCCCGGCGCCGATGACGACGACCTCGCGGGCCGAGGCGAGCAGCCCCGGCACCCACGGGTGGCCGGGCGCGACGCCGCCGTCGTCCGGGTGGACGTCGGGGTGGCCGGTGTACCAGGTGACGAGCTCCGGGGCGGCGACGCTGCCCGGCAGGTCCTCGCCCTCGATGCCGAGCCGGCGGTCGCTGGCGGCGCCGTACGCGTAGACCACCGCGTCGACGCTCGCCCGCAGCTCGTCGACCGTGAGGTCACGGCCGATGTGGACGTCGCCGTAGAAGGTGACGCCGGGCGCGTCGAGCGTCTGCTCGAGCGTGCTGCGGATCGAGCGGATCGACGGGTGGTCCGGGGCGACCCCGTAGCGGACCAGGCCGAACGGGACGGGCAGCCGGTCCAGGACCGCGACCGTCACGTCGAGCCCGGACCGGGCCGCCTCGCGCGTCAGCGCCTCCGCGACGTAGACGCCGGACGGACCGGCGCCCACCACCGCGACGGCGAGGGTCAGCTGCCGGCCTCGTCGGTCGTGGTCCGCGCGGACGCCGCCACCTCGGCGATGGCCTGGGCCACGGCCGCCTTGATGGCCGGGTCCGTGCCGCCGGAGGCCTCCGGCGCGTCCGCCGTGGGCTCCGGGGCGTCGTCCGCACGACCGCGACCGCGACCACCGCGGCTGCGACCGGAGCGGCCCGAGCCACCCGAGTCCTGGCCCGACCCGTGGTCATGGCCGTTGCCCTGGGAGCCGCCGTTGCCCTGCGAACCGCCGTTGCCCTGGGAGCCGCCGTTGCCGCCGCCGCCCGACTGACGGCCGTTGCCGTTGCCGGAACCGCCGTTGCCGTTGCCGCCGGAACCACCGCCGCCGCGGCCGCCGCGCTGCTCGCGCGCACCGCCGTCGGCCTGGCGCTGGCTGTCGACCGGCTCGTCGTGGATCTCGTAGCCGCGACCGTGGCAGACCGGGCACTCGGAGCTGAACGCCTCGAGCAGGCCGGTGCCGATCTTCTTGCGGGTCATCTGCACCAGACCGAGGCTCGTGACCTCGGCGACCTGGTGCCGCGTACGGTCCCGACCCAGGCACTCGACCAGGCGACGCAGCAGGAGCTCGCGGTTGGCGGGCAGCACCATGTCGATGAAGTCGATGACGATGATGCCGCCGACGTCGCGCAGCCGGAGCTGGCGGACGATCTCCTCCGCCGCCTCCAGGTTGTTGCTCGTGACCGTGGCCTCGAGGTTGCCGCCGCTGCCGGTGAACTTCCCCGTGTTGACGTCGATGACCGTCATCGCCTCGGTGCGGTCGATGACCAGCGAACCGCCGGAGGGCAGGAAGACCTTGCGCTCGAGCGCCTTGGCGATCTGCTCGTCGATGCGGAAGCGGGTGAAGACGTCGACGTCGTCGCCGTCGTCGGGCCCCGGCTCGTAGCGCTTCAGCCGGTCGGCCAGGTGCGGGGCGACGTGCTCCACGTAGCCGGCGATGGCGTCGTACGCGTCGTCGGGACCGGCGTTGCCGGAGACGATGAGCTCGGAGAAGTCCTCGGTGAAGAGGTCGCGGACGATGCGGACCGTGAGGTCCGGCTCGCCGTAGAGCAGCTGCGGGGCGTGCCCGGTGGCCACCTTCTTCTCGATGTCGGACCACTGCGCCTTGAGGCGGTTGACGTCGCGGACCAGCTCGTCCTCGCTGGCACCCTCGGCCGCCGTGCGGACGATGACGCTCGCCTCGCCGACGAGGCCGGAGAGGATGTCCTTGAGCCGCTTGCGCTCGTTCTCGGGCAGCTTGCGGGAGATGCCCGAGAGGTGGCCGCTGGGCGCGTAGACGATGTAGCGGCCCGGGATGGACACGTGGTTCGTCAGCCGGGCGCCCTTGGCCCCGACCGGGTCCTTGGTCACCTGGACGAGCACGGTCTGGCCCGACTTGAGGACCTTCTCGACCTTGCGGTTCTGGCCCTGCGCGCCGAAGGAGTCCCAGTCGACCTCGCCGGCGTAGATGACGGCGTTGCGACCGCGGCCGATGTCGACGAACGCGGCCTCCATGCTCGGCAGGACGTTCTGCACGCGGGCGAGGTAGACGTTGCCGATCAGCGACGTCGCGGACTCACGGTCCACGTAGTGCTCGACCAGGATGTCGTCCTCGAGGACGGCGATCTGGGTGAGGTCGTCGCGCTGCCGGATGATCATCCGGCGCGTCACGGCCTCACGGCGGGCCAGGAACTCGGCCTCGCTGAGGATCGGGGCGCGGCGACGGCCCGCGTCGCGGCCCTCGCGACGACGCTGGCGCTTGGCCTCCATGCGGGTGGACCCGCTGATGCCGGTGACCTGGTCCTCGGCCGCCGGGGCGGCCTTGGCCTTGCGGGGCTCGCGCACCCGGACGACGACCTCGGTGGGGTCGTCCGCGGCGGGCGCGGCCTCCTCGCCACGACGGCGGCGACGGCGACGGCGACGACGGGTGCCGTCGCCCTCCTCGCCCTGCTCGTCGGCCGTGGCGTCGCCCTCGTCGCCGGCGGCCTCGCCGCTCGCGTCGGTGGTCTCGTCGGCCTCGGACGTCTCGGCGTCCTCGGCGGTGTCGTCGTCGGAGCCGGGCTCGCCGTCACCCGTACGGCGACGACGGCGACCCCCGCGACGACGACGGCGGCGGCGGTTGCCGTCCCCGCCCTCGTTCGCGCTGTCGGAGGCGCCGTCGTCCTCGGCGTCCTCCTCGTCGTCCTCGTCCTCGGACTCGTCGTCGCCCTCGGTGGCGGTCGCGGCGTCGGGGTCGTCGACCGGGGCGGTCACGACGCCGTCGTCCTGCTGCGTCCCGTCCGTCGGCGCCTGAACCTCGGTGTCCTCGAACGGGGTCGCGGCGACGTCCTCGACGGGAACCTCGGTCTGGCCGTACGGGGTGTCCAGCACGACGGTCTCGGCCTCGGCCGACGCGGGGGCGGCCTCGACCTGCTCGTCGACACTCAGCACGTCGACCTCGACGGCCGGGGTCTCGGCCTGCGCCGTCGCGGGCTCGGGGACGTCGGGCGTCAGCGCGTCCGGGGTGGCCGTCTCGGCTGCCTCCGCCTCGGGTGCTTCCGCCTCGGGTGCTGCCGCCTCGGGTGCGGGGGCGGCGGCCTTGCGGGTCCGGCGGCGGGCGGGACGCTCGACGGGCGCCTCCGGCGTGGCGGGCACCTCGGCGTCGGGCGTGGCCTCGGTCGTCGCCGCGGGAGCGGCGGCCTTGCGGGTGCGGCGGCGGGCGGGTCGCGCCTCCGGCTCGGCAGCCGCGGGCTCGGTGGCGGCCTGCGCCGTGCCCGCCGCGAGGGCGTCCAGGCGGTCGGCGACGGGGTTCGAGACCGGGTCGGGCGCGCTGCTCGTCGCCGGCTCGAGGCCGTCAGGGGGCGGTGCGTCCGGGGTGGCGCCCTGCGCGGCCGGCGTCGGGGTGGGCTCCTCGGCGACCGGGGTCGGCGCCGGGGCGGCGGCCGGCGGTCCGGCCGGGCGGCTCGCGGCGCGACGTCGCCGGGGCGGCGGGGTCGCGGCTGCGGGGTTGGTGGTCTGCTCTGCGTCGGGCTCGTTGTCGAGCACTCGATCTCCATTCGCGGCACGGGGGTGCGCGCCGATGTCGGTCGCCCTCCGGCGTGGCCGGGAGGACGGAAGCCTGCGGGTTCCGGCGCCGCGCACGGGACCCGCGGTCAGGAAGGGGCCTCTCGGCCGCCCGTCGCGGTGGAACACCGTGGTCTCGCGGGGCCCCGGGCTGTCACCCCGCGGCCTGGTCTCGCCACGACCGGCCGCCTGGTCGGCGTCCCGGTCATCACCGAGTATCCCACACGCCTCCTCATTCGGAGACTGCGTCGGGCGCGCGCCCCTCCCGCGGGTCCGCGACGAGGCCGGTCTCCCGGTCGAGCACGCCCTGGGCCAGGCGGGCCAGGATCGGCGGGTCCGGCAGCCGCAGCTGCGGCCGGACCACGACCAGGCCGGCCAGCACGTCGTCGGGCCGGACCAGCGGCGTCTCGTGCGCGAGGAGGAGGTCGAAGCCCTCCGGCGTCGCCGCGGCCTCGACCACGCACCCCCGCGCGTCGAACGTGCGCAGCCCGTTCTTCGTCATCCGCTGGACCTCGACGGCGTCCGCCTCCAGGAACGCCGCCAACGCGCCCGCCACCTCGCTCGGGTCCGCACCGGGCAGGCGTACGGACCAGCGCGACCCGGTCAGCCGGTCGGCCAGGGCACCGGTCGGCGCGACCCAGACCTCGACCACGTCGAGGCCCGTCGGGAGCGCGGCGTCGAGCGCCTCGCGCACCCGCTCGGGGTCGCACGGCTCGGTCAGGCCGATCTCGCAGTACTCCGCCTCGCTCGCCGCGCCGGTCGCGCAGGCGTTCGCGTACGAGATGCGCGGGTGCGGCGAGAAGCCCGACGAGTAGGCCATCGGCACCCCGGCCCGGCGCAGGGCCCGTTCGAACGCGCGGCTGAAGTCCCGGCTGCTGGTGAAGCGCGCGCGGCCCCGCTTGGCGTAGCGGATCCGCAGCCGCTGGACGGGCGGCGCGTGCTGCTCCGGCTGCTCTCGGGCCATGCCGGAAACCTACCGGTGCTTCGTGGACGTATCAGGCCACGACGTCCCGCCTCTCCCCTCCGACGGATCGCGTCAGGGCGACCGCAACGCACCGAGGGGGACCGATGTCTGCCGTGCTGGAGACGACGCGAGGGACCGACCATGCCGCGTGACGTGCACGCCGAGCCCGTGCTCGCGACGAGCAGGATCCAGGGGGACCTCCTCCCGGGGCTGCTGAAGAAGAACGAGCTGCTGCTGTTCTTCCGGATCGACGACCCCGGCGACTTCCTGCCCTTCCTCAAGGGCCTGCCGCTGACGAGCATGCAGACCGTGCTCGACCAGCGCGCGGAGGTCGCCGACCGGCGCAGCCGCGGGGTCACCGCGCTGATCCCGGCGCCGGGGTTGAACGTGGCCTTCACGTTCGACGGCCTGACCAAGCTCGGCGTCACCGGGCTGTCGGGCGCCCCGGGGCTGACCGAGTTCGAGGCGGGCATGGCCGCGCGCCAGACCGTCCTGTCCGACCCCGACCCGGCGCACTGGCGTTCCGTCGGCCCGCAGCGCCCGGCCGACGGCGTCTTCGTCCTCACCGGGGCGAGCCGCGCCGAGATCGACGACACCATCGCGCTCCACCTGGCCCCGGCCGGGGCGAACGGCTGGACCGTCGTGCGGGAGGAGGCGGGCGTGGTCCGCCCCGACCCGGTGCACGGCCACGAGCACTTCGGCTACGCCGACGGCGTCTCGCAGCCGGGCGTGCGGGGCACCACCCCGGACGGGGCGATCCTGACCCCGTCGGTGGACGCCGACGACCGGCCCGACCAGGGCGCGCTCGGTCAGGACCTGCTGTGGCCGGGCGAGTTCGTCTTCGGCTACCCCGGGCAGGACCCGCAGCTCGGCGACGCGGGCGCGGACTTCGCCAAGCAGGGCGCGGTCGTCGCTCCCCCGGTGCCGTTCATGGACCAGGGCGCGTTCCTGGTGTTCCGGCGGCTGGCGCAGAAGGTCCCGGAGTTCGACGCCTCCGTCCGCACGCTGGCCAGGCAGACGACCGGGGTGGACACGGCCTCGGCCGAGCTGCTGGGGGCGCAGCTGGTGGGGCGCTGGAAGAGCGGCGCGCCGCTGGTCCTGTCGCCGGTCAAGGACGACCTGTCGCTGGCGGAGGGGAGCCCGCGGGACAACGACTTCGAGTTCGGCGACGACCGCGAGGGGGTCCGCTGCCCCTGGGCCGCGCACGTCCGCAAGGCCTACCCGCGCGACGACGTCCGGCACAGCACCACGCCCACCGAGACGGAGGTCGCGCAGGCGGAGGCGTTCACGCAGACACGCCGGATGATGCGTCGCGGCATCTCCTTCGGGCCGGAGCTGAGCCACGCGGAGGCGCTGAGCGGGCACACGACGCAGCAGCGCGGGCTGCTCTTCCTCTGCTACGTCACCTCGGTGGCCGAGCAGTTCGAGTTCGTGCAGCAGGCCTGGGTCGACGCGCCCGACTTCAGCCAGGTCGGCAGCGGGGTGGACCCGATCATCGGTCAGCCGCACACCGGCACGCTGCCGTTCCTCGGGGCGGCGCCGTTCAGCGAGGACCCGACGAACAAGCCGCAGCTGGCCGTGCCGCACTTCGTGACGATGGAGGGCGGGGACTACTTCTTCGCCCCCGGCCTGGACGCGATCCAGGCCCTCTGAACCGCCCGGGCCGGCGTCCTCAGGGGGGTGGACGCCGGCCCGCGGCACCACGCGTACGCACGGCTGGGGTTCGCGTGCGCTGCCCCACGCGTCCCAGGACTTTCACGTTTACGTGAAAGACCGATGCTGACCACGGCAGATCTGCCGTGGTCAGTACGAGACTTCCGTGGTCAGTGCGCCCGGACGCCTCCAGGAGCGCCTCGGTCAGTACAGCTGCTCGGCGTACGCCGGGCCGTAGTGGGCCTCGACCTCGGCCAGGGACTGGTCGGTGCGCTCGAAGGTGTGGGAGAAGACGGCCCGGCTGGGGACGGCGTCGGGCTCCCAGGTCTCGGGGTGCCACAGCTTCGCGCGCAGGAACGCCTTGGAGCAGTGGGTGAAGACCTCGTCGACGTCGACCACGAGGCCGAGGATCGGCCGGCGGCCCTTGACCGCCACCTCGTCGAACCAGGGCGCGTCGGACACCAGGCGGGCGCGGCCGTTGACGCGCAGCGTGTCGTCGCGGCCGGGGACCAGGAACAGCAGCCCGACGTGCGGGTTCGACAGCACGTTCCGGTAGCCGTCGACGCGCCGGTTGCCCGGCCGCTCGGCGATGGCCAGGGTCCG
This sequence comes from Microlunatus spumicola, assembly GCF_039536445.1. Lineage (NCBI taxonomy): Bacteria > Bacillati > Actinomycetota > Actinomycetes > Propionibacteriales > Propionibacteriaceae > Microlunatus > Microlunatus spumicola. The sequence goes on from NZ_BAAAYR010000004.1 coordinate 94,279, forward strand.
GTCGTCGAGGACGTGGACCAGCTGGCCCGCCGGGTCGCCCTTGGGCGAGGCGTCGAGGTTGCCCTCGGCGTCCGACGTGGCGAGCACGCAGAAGGGCGAGGCCTCCAGCCACTCCCGGTGCAGGGCGTGCAGGCGGTCCTGGACCTTGTGGGCCGCGATCTCGTTCGGCTCCCCCACCACCGCGACGAGCTCGTCGAGCGTGCGGACGGGGGTCTCGGTGCCGGCGGTCGCGGGGGCGGTGGCCATGACCGCAGCCTAGGGCTCGCGCCCCGGCGGAGGCCCGGCCTTTACGGGGTCGCGGTCAGGCCCTGGGTGACCTGGGCGATCGGCAGCAGCTGCCGCCCGGTCGGGCCGATCTGGATCGACGTGTCCATCTGCGGGCAGACGCCGCAGTCGAAGCACGGTGTCCAACGGCAGTCCTCGACCTCGCGCTCGTCGAGGGCGTCCTGCCAGTCCTCCCACAGCCAGTCCTTGTCCAGCCCGGAGTCCAGGTGGTCCCAGGGGAGCACCTCGGCGTACTCGCGCTCGCGGGTCGTGAACCAGGCGACGTCGACGCCGGTGCCCTCGAGGGCCTCGGCGGCGCAGCGCATCCAGCGCTCGTACGAGAAGTGCTCGCTCCACCCGTCGAACCGGCCGCCGTCGCGCCAGACCGCCTCGATGACCCGGCCGACGCGACGGTCGCCGCGGCTCAGCAGCCCTTCGACGACGCCCGGCTTGCCGTCGTGGTAGCGGAACCCGATGGCCTTGCCGTACTGGCGGTCGCTCTGCACCGAGGCGCGCAGCTGGCGCAGCCGGTCGTCGATCACGTCGGCCTCGCACTGCGCAGCCCACTGGAACGGCGTGTGCGGCTTGGGGACGAACCCACCGATGCTCACCGTGCAGCGGATGTCGCGCCGCCCGCTGACCTTGCGGCCGGTGTCGATGACCCGGCGGACCAGCTCGCCGATGGCGAGCACGTCCTCGTCGGTCTCGGTCGGCAGCCCGCACATGAAGTAGAGCTTCACCTGGCGCCAGCCGTTGGCGTACGCGGCGGCGACCGTGCGGATCAGGTCGTCGTCGGTGACCATCTTGTTGATCACCTGGCGCAGCCGCTGCGAACCGCCCTCGGGCGCGAAGGTCAGCCCGGAGCGCCGGCCGTTGCGCGACAGCTCGTTGGCCAGGTCGATGTTGAAGGCGTCGACCCGCGTGCTCGGGAGCGAGAGCGAGACGTTCGTGCCGTCGTAGCGGTCGGCCAGCTGCTTGGTGACCTCGCCGATCTCGGAGTGGTCGGCGCTCGACAGGCTGAGCAGCCCGACCTCCTCCAGCCCGGTGGCCTCGAGCCCGCTGGCGACCATGTGCCCGATCGTCTCGATGCTGCGCTCGCGGACCGGGCGCGTGATCATGCCGGCCTGGCAGAAGCGGCAGCCACGCGTGCAGCCGCGGAAGATCTCCACCGAGTAGCGCTCGTGCACGGTCTCGGCCATCGGCACGAGCGGCTTGCGCGGGTAGGGCCACGCGTCGAGGTCCATCAGGGTGTGCTTGCGGACCGTGTACGGGACGCCGCTGCGGTTGGGCGCGATGCGCCGGATGCGGCCGTCGGGCAGGTAGTCGGTGTCGTAGAACTTCGGCACGTAGACGCCGCCGCTCACCGCGAGGCGCATCAGCAGGCCGTCGCGGCCGTCAGGGCGCCCCTCGGCCTTCCACTCGCGGATGACCTCGGAGATCGCCAGCGCGATCTCCTCGCCGTCGCCGAGCACGGCGGCGTCGATGAAGTCGGCGATCGGCTCCGGGTTGAAGGCCGCGTGACCGCCGGCCAGGACGATCGGGTCGTGCTCGCGCCGGTCGACCGCGTGCAACGGGATCCCGGCGAGGTCGAGCTCGGTGAGCATGTTCGTGTAGCCGAGCTCGGTGGCGAAGCTCAGGCCGAAGACGTCGAAGGCCCCGACCGGGCGGTGCCCGTCGAGGGTGAACTGCGGGACCCCGTGCTCGCGCATCAGGGCCTCCATGTCGCCCCACACCGCGTACGTGCGCTCGGCGAGGATCCAGTCGCGCTCGTTCAGCACCTCGTAGAGGATCGCGACGCCCTGGTTGGGCAGGCCGATCTCGTACGCGTCGGGGTAGGACAGGCACCAACGGACCTCGGTGCTCCCCCACTCCTTGACGACGCTGTTGAGCTCGCCGCCGACGTACTGCACGGGCTTGCTCACGCGGGCGAGCAACGGTTCGACCCGCTCGAAGAGCGAGTCCGGGCTGGGCGCGTGCTCGAGGACCGTCATGGTCGGACCAGCCTAACGGCGGAACCGCCGGGGCTAGGAGAGCCGGGAGTCGTCGGCCGGGCCGGGCTCGTCCTCGGGCGCCGGACCCAGCTGGAAGCCGGCCGCCTCGAGGTCGGTCGCGAGGTCGTCGCGGGTCAGCAGGTCGTGGCGCACCTGGTCGGTGCGGTAGACGGTGCGGCCGACGAGGTGCGCCGAGACGGGCGCGGTCGTCAGCTGCAGGGCGGCGATCAGGACCAGCGTGCCGAACGACGCCCAGCTCCGCAGCGACAACGCGACGCCGGCGGCCAGCAGGATCAGCCCGAGGGTCTGCGGCTTGGTGGCGGCGTGCATGCGGGACACGACGTCGGGGAAGCGCAGCAGGCCGAGGGCGGCGGCGAAGCAGAGGAAGCAGCCGAGCAGCACGAGGAGCGCGCCGAGCAGGTCGAGGACGTCGCCCGCGCCGACCCCGGTGCTCACTGCTGCCCCTGGTCGGGCCGGTCGGCGTCGCGCCAGCGGACGGCGAGGTCGCGCTCGGCGACGAACCGGGCGATGCTCACGGCCCCGGCGAAGCCGAGCAGCGAGAGCACCAGCATGACCGGCAGGGTCGTGGCGTGGTCGTTGACGATCGCCTCGGCGGCGAGCGTCGCGATGACGATCGCCACGAGCACGTCCGCGGCGACGACCCGGTCGAGGCTGCTCGGGCCCCGGGCCATCCGGGCGATCGTGAGCGTCGCGGCGGCGACCAGGAGCAGCGCCCCGAGGCCGACCATCACGAGCACGGCGGTGTGGACGGGGTTCACAGGCCCCTCACCTCCTCGTCGGTGCCGAACGCCCGCAGCACCCGCGCCTCGGCGTCGAGGACGTCCTGGGCGGCCTGCTCCAGCGCGGCCGCGTCGGCCGGGTCGAGCACGTGCAGGTAGAGCGTGCTGTCGGCGCGCCGGACCTCGAGCACGATGCTGCCGGGGACCAGGGAGACCAGCTCGGCGGTCATGGTCAGGACGACGTCGGAGCGGCTGCGCAGGCGGACGCGGATGATCGCGCCGCGGGGCGTGCGGCGGGAGAAGGCCAGCCCGACGACCCGGACGCTCGACCGGACGAGGTCGGTGACCAGCCGGCCCGCCAGCCGCAGCAGGCCGAGCGGCCGGACCCGCCCGTCCCGCTCGATCCGCGGCAGCGGGAACACGACGAAGACCAGCAGCGACAGCAGCACGCCGGTGACCACGAGGAACAGCGAGACGCGGTCCCACAGCAGCACCCAGGTGAGCGTCAGCACGACGACCGCCGCCAGGCTCGGGCGGCGCCGCGACGGCCCGCGCGTGCCGGCCCGGCCCAGGGGGTCAGAGGTCGCCCCGTCGGCGTCGGGCGCACCCGTGGCGCCGGTCGCCGCGCTCATCGCGTCCCGCCCGGCAGGACGGCGCGGACGTAGGAGGTGCCCCCGACGAGGTCGGCCGCCGAGCGCTGCGCGTAGCCGTAGAGGGGCCCGGCGACGACGGTGAGCCCGACGCCGACCAGCACCAGGACGACGGTCGTGGCGACCATCGGCCAGGGCAGGCGGCGGCCGGTGGGCAGGTCCTCGGTGTCCTCGTCGCGCTCGTCACCCGCCGACTGCCCGGCGGCCTCGGCCGGGCTCAGCTCCAGCTCGTCGGCCTCGGTGCGCAGCGGCCGCCAGAACGCGCGGTTCCAGACCTTGGCCATGGCGTAGAGCGTCAGCAGGCTCGTGACGACCCCGCCCCCGACGAGGACGTACGCGAGCACGCCCCCGTGCTGGACGCCGGCGTCCAGGAGCCCGACCTTGCCGATGAAGCCCGAGAACGGCGGGATGCCGGCGAGGTTCATGGCGGGGACGAAGAAGAGGATGCCCAGCACCGGCGAGAGGGCGGCGAGCCCGCCGAGCCGGGTGAGCGACGTCGTGCCCGCCCGGACCTCCACCAGCCCGAGGACCAGGAAGAGCGTGGTCTGGATGGTGATGTGGTGCGCGGTGTAGAAGATCGCACCCGCGTAGCCCGCGGTGCTGGCCAGGGCCACCCCGAAGATCATGTAGCCGATGTGGCTGACCAGGGTGAAGGACAGCATGCGCTTGACCTCGGTCTGCGCGATGGCTCCGAGGATGCCGACGATCATGGTGACCAGCGCGGCCCACATGAGGATCCGCGTCAGGTGGCTGTCCCCGAACAGCAGCGTCTGGGTGCGGATGATCGCGTACACGCCGACCTTGGTCAGCAGGCCCGCGAACACCGCGGTCACCGGTGCGGGGGCGGTCGGGTAAGAGTCCGGCAGCCAGGCCGACATCGGGAAGACGGCGGCCTTGATCGCGAACACCGTCAGCAGCAGCAGCTGCAGCACCAGCGAGACGTCGTGCGGCAGGTCGCGCAGCCGCATCGAGAGCTGGGCCAGGTTCACGGTGCCGGTCGCCGCGTAGACCGCGGCGATGGCCACGAGGAACAGCGTCGACGACAGCAGGCTCACCAGCACGTACGTGCTGCCCGCCCGGACGCGCGCGCCGGTGCCGCCGAGGGTGAGCAGCACGTACGACGCGAACAGCAGCATCTCGAAGCCGACGAACAGGTTGAACAGGTCGCCGGCCAGGAAGGCGTTGGAGACGCCGGCGGACAGCACGAGGAACGTCGGGTAGAAGATCGAGATCGGGGTCTCGCGGCGGCGCTCGGCCTCGGGCGCGCCCATCGAGAAGAGCAGCACCGACAGCGTGACCACCGACGACACGAGCAGCATCAGCGCGCTGAGCCGGTCGGCCACGAGGGCGATGCCCAGCGGCTGGGGCCAGCTGCCGACCCACAGCACCAGCGGGCCGCGCGCGTCGGTGAGCCAGACGAGCAGCGCGGCGACGGTCGTCACGGCGAGGAGCGCGACCGTGGCGACGACGCGCTGGGCGCGCGGGCGGCGGTTCAGGGCGAGCGCGAGCCCGGCGCCGAGCAGCGGCAGCAGGACGGGCAGGGGCAGCAGGTTGTTCATGGGCGTCCCCTCTCCTGGTCGTCGCGGGTGACGGGGTAGCCGGCCGGCACACGTCGGGCCTTGGGCACCTCCGGCGAACCGCCGTCCGCGCCCGCCGCTGCCCCGTCGGACGTCTCCGGCTCGGGCTCGGCCTCGGTGCTGCCCTCGAAGCCGACCGGGTCCGCGTCGGACCCCTCCGGGTCCGTGGTGACCCGCTCGCCCTCCTCCTCGCCGGTGGCCGAGCCCGTCTCGTCCGGGTGGCCCGCGACGTCGGCGTCGTAGCTGCCGGACGTCTCGTCGTCGATGGCGAGGCGCCGGATCGCGGCGTCCTCGACGTCGTCGGAGACCTCGTCGTGCCCGGCGATCTGGAAGCTGCGGTAGGCCAGCGTCAGCAGGAACGCCGTGACCGCGAGCGTGATGACGATCGCGGTGAGCACGAAGGCCTGCGGGAGCGGGTCGCTCATGTCCTGGGGTTCGGTGACGCCGGTGATCGGGGCACCGCCGGCCGCGCCGCTCGCCACCAGGAACAGCACGTTGACGCCGTTCGAGGCGAGCAGGACGCCAACCAGGATGCGCGTGAGCGACCGCTCCAGGACGAGGTAGACCCCGGCGGCGACGAGGGCGCCGGCGACGAGCGCCAGCGTGAGGTTCGGGCTCACGGTCGCACCCGACCCTGCGTCGAGGTGGCCGTCAGCCCGCCGCCGAACGACTCCGGCAGGGGCGCGCGGCGCGACGGCCGGGCGCTGGTCTCCGACGGGTTCGGCGAGGGCGCACGGTCCTCCGCCTCGTGGGTGTCGATGCCGGACCCGAGGCTGCGCGCCAGGTCGAGCATCACGCCGACGACGACGAGGTAGACGCCGACGTCGAAGAAGACCGAGGTGACCAGGTGCGGCGAACCGAGGACGGCGAGCTCCCCGAACGGCGTCGAGACCGACTCGAGCGCGCCGGGGGCGAGCGAGATGTCGTAGCTCTGGCCGATCCGGCCGCCGAACGCCGCGGGCGCCAGCAGGCCCAGCGCGGCGAGGGCGAGGCCGGCGCCGAGCACCTTGCCGGCGTCGACCGGGGCGGCCTCGTCGAGCTCGCGGCTGCCGGCGGCGAGGTAGCGGATCATCAGGGCCATGCCGGCGACGAGGCCGCCCGCGAACCCTCCGCCCGGGGCGTTGTGGCCGGCGAGCAGCAGGTAGACCGAGACGACGATCATGACCGGGAAGAGCACCCGGGTGGCGACCTCGAAGATGATCGAGCGGCGCGCCGGCGACAACGTCTCGCCGCCCCGCAGCCAGACGGTGCGACCGCCGAGCGGGGCGCCCGTCGGGCCCTCGGGCCGCAGCGGCCGGGCGGAGTAGCGGCTGCGCAGGAAGATCAGGCTGGCGACGCCGGTGGCGGCGACGACCAGGACCGAGATCTCCCCCATCGTGTCCCAGGAACGGATGTCGACGAGCGTCACGTTCACGACGTTGCGGCCGTAGCCGAACGTGTACGCGACCTCGGGGTAGGTGGCCGAGACCGGCACCGCGATCCGCGCGCCGGCGGCGACGAGGCCGATGCAGACGACCACGGCGCCGACGAGGACGGCCATCACCAGGCGCCACCAGCGGCTCGACGACAGCGGGCGGGTGGTGAAGTATTTCGGGAGCTTGCGCAGGACCAGGGAGAACACGACGAGCGTGACGGTCTCGACCAGGACCTGGGTGAGCGCCAGGTCCGGCGCCCCGTGCAGCAGGAACAGCACCGCGACGCCGTAGCCCGTCACCCCGGCGAGCATGACCGCCCGCAGGCGGCCGCGCGAGGTGGCGGCGGTCAGGGCGGCCACGACCATGAGGATGCCCGTGAGCAGCTGCGCGGGGGTGTCGAAGAGGCGCACGGACGGCCAGTCGCGCACCATCAGCAGCGCCCCGCCGGGGAAGACGACGAGCACGAGCAGGATCGAGCCGAGGTAGACGGGCACGGAGCCGCGCTGGGTGACGGCCGTCGTCTCGACCGCGAGCCGGTCCAGGCCCCGCATGAGCCGCTGGTAGGCGGTCTCGGCCTCGTACGGCGCGGGGAACGTCGACTGGGCCCGCGCGATGAACCCGCGCTGCCAGAAGAGGACCACGCCGCCGAGGAGCGAGACCGCCGTCATCCCCAGGGGCGCGCTGAAGCCGTGCCACAGCGCGATCCCGTGACTCTCCTCGCCGACGGAGAAGGCGGCGACGTAGCCCTGCAGCGCGTCGGTGAGCGGGTGCCCGAGGAAGCCGCCCACGAGGCAGGCCAGCCCGAGCAGCACCGGTGCGGCCGCGAAGGCGGCGGGCACCCGGTGGTCGGCCGTCGTCGGGGCCTCGGTGCCGGACGGGTCGATGAAGTAGGCGCCGCGCTTGCTCATGAACGCGCCCCACCAGAAGCGCAGGGTGTAGGCGACGGTCAGCGCGGAGCCCGCGACGAGCGCGGCGGCGAGCAGGACGGCGGGCAAGGGCGGCACGGCCGTCCCGTCCCCGCCGACCAGGTAGGTGAGGCTCTCGAAGCCCGCCTCCTTCGCGACGAAGCCGAGCGTCGGCGGCACGGCGGCCATCGAGGCGCCGGCGAGCAGGGCGGCACCGGCGACGACGGGCATCCGGCGGCCGACACCGTTCAGGCGGCGCAGGTCGCGCGTCCCGGTGCTGTGGTCCACGATGCCGACCACGAGGAAGAGGGTCGACTTGAACAGCGCGTGCCCGACGAGCAGGGCGATCCCGCCGAGCGCGGCGGAGCGCGTGCCGATCCCGCAGAGGACGACGAGGAAGCCGAGCTGGCTCACGGTCCCGTACGCGAGCAGGACCTTGATGTCGTACTGGCGCAGCGAGCGCCAGCCGCCGATGAGCATCGTGGCGGCGCCGAGCGTGAGCAGGACCGGGCGCCAGCCGGGCGTGCCGGCGAAGACCGGCGCCAGCACGGCGACCAGGTAGACGCCCGCCTTGACCATGGCGGCGGCGTGCAGGTAGGCGCTGACCGGCGTCGGCGCGGCCATGGCGCCCGGCAGCCAGAAGTGGAACGGCACCAGCGCGGACTTGGTGAGCGCGCCGACGAGCAGCAGGATCACGGCCGTCACCACGTACGCGGACCCGACGCCGCTCTCGGCCGCGGCCGCCAGCACCCCGGACAGCGAGAACGTCGCGTAGCGGACGCCGAGGAGCACGATCCCGGTCAGCATGGCCAGCCCGCCGAAGGTCGTGACCATGAGGGCGGTGAGGGCGGCCCGACGGTTCGCCGCGAAGCGCGGGTTGTGCCCGACGAGCAGGTAGGAGAAGACGGTCGTGAGCTCCCAGAAGACGTAGAGCCCGATCAGGTCGTCGGAGGTGACCAGACCCGTCATCGCGCCGGCGAAGGCGAGCAGCACCGCGCCGGTGCGCAGCGGCGGCTCGTCGTCGGCGAAGTAGCTGCGGCAGTAGAAGAGCACCAGGGCGCCCACGCTGCTGACGACCAGCGTCAGCACCCACTGCAGGACGCCCATCCGGAACGACACGTCGATCCCCAGCGCGGGGATCCAGGCGGTCGACTCGGTGATCACCGTGCCGGACAGCACCGCGGGACCCTGCAGCGCCGTCCAGACGGCGGTCGCGGCGGGCACCAGCGCCAGCACGTAGAAGGCCCGGCAGCGCAGCGCGCGCAGCAACCAGGGCGCCACGAGGGCGACCCCGAGGTGCACGAGGAGCAGCAGGGTCACGGGGAGGGGTCCTCGTCGGGTGGGCGGCGCGGACCCCCGACCTTAGTCGGCGTCGGGGACGGGGCCGGAGCGTCGACGCCCCGGCCCACCGGCCTCAGCCCAGCCCGGGGAACCAGAAGGCGATCTCGCGGGCGGCCGACTCGGGCGAGTCGGAGCCGTGCACGAGGTTCTCGCGGTTGGACAGCGAGTAGTCGCCGCGGATGGTCCCCGGGGCGGCCTTGCGGCCGTCCGTGGCGCCGTTCAGCGCGCGCACGACCTCGATCGCCTCGTCACCCTCGACCACCAGCGCGACCGACGGGCCGGAGGTGATGAAGGTCCGCAGCGGCGGGTAGAACGGACGGTCGACGTGCTCGGCGTAGTGCTGGTCCGACTCCTCGCCGGTCACCTGGCGCAGCTGCAGCGTGACGAGCCGCAGGCCCTTGGCCTCGAAGCGGCCCAGCACCGCGCCGACGAGGCCGCGGCGGACGGCGTCCGGCTTGATCAGGACGAAGGAGCGCTGCACGGGGGTGTCGGTCATGCGTGCGACCTTATCGACCAACGGCGCTCGAGCCAGCGCAGGACCATCGCGCCCTGCGCACGCTGGAACGCCCGTACGGTCGGCAGCCCCGGCGGGTCCGGGCGGCGCGCGACGTCGGCGAAGTAGGCCCCGAGGCCGGCGAGGACGGCGTCCACGTCGTCGGCCGGGACGTGCGGCAGCCAGCGGGCGAGCAGGCCCTCGACGTCGGCGTCGGGGTCGTTCAGCCCGACGTTGACCAGCAGAGCGAGCCGGTCGAACCACCCCGCCCCGAGCGTGGCCCACGGCCAGTCGACGACGACCACGGAGCCGTCGGGACGGACCAGCAGGTTGTCGGCGCGGGCGTCGCCGTGGACCAGCTCGTCGCCCCCCAGCGCCGCCTCGGCCCGGGCGGCGGTCTCGGCGAGGCGGTCCAGGTGCCGCGCCGCCCAGGGGTCGAGCCCGGGGTCGGGCTCGTCGCACAGCCGCCGCCACCCCGCGAAGTCGTCCGCGAACCCCTCCCCCGTGCCGGAGAGGGCCGCGAGCCCGTCGGTAAGGGGCGTGGCGGCCAGCGCCTCGAGGGCGACGCGGACGGCCTCGAGCTCGTCGGCCCGCCACGGCAGGTGCGGGTGCCGGCCCTCGACGTCGGACAGCACCAGGGCGACCCAGTCGCCGTCGTCGTGGCTGCCGAGCAGCCGCGGGACGGGCGCGTCGGGGGGCATCGCCGCCGTGACGGCGATCTCCCGGCGGTGCAGGATCGGCGAGTGGACGTTCGTGGAGCCGGCCACGGCCTTCACGAACGCCCGGCGCCCGTCCGCGGTGCGCACCCGGTCGGCGCTGCCCGGCGAGAAGCCGCCGGGCTGGGTGACGGCCGCGACGACCGGCGAGCCGAGCACGTCCTCGACCGCGGCCCGGACGGTCCGGGGCAGGTCGGCCCACGCCACCCGCACCCCGGACGCCTCGGCCACGGGGCCATCGTGCCCGGGTCAGACCAGCAGCGCGCCGGTGGTCCAGGCGCCTCGGCCGAGCAGCACAAGTTCGCGCTGGTGCAGCGCACCCAGGCTGGTGCGGTGGCCGACGCTGACGACGGTCGTGCGGGGCAGGCGTTCGCGGACCAGCGAGTAGAGGACGTGCTCCATGCCCTCGTCCAGCGCCGAGGTGCTCTCGTCGAAGAACACCAGGCTCGGCTGCAGCAGCAGCACGCGCGCGAACGAGAGCCGCTGCCGCTCGCCCGGCGACAGCGTCTCCATCCACTCCTTGATCTCGTCCAGGTGGTCCGTGAGGTGCCCGAGCTGCACGTCGACCAGGGCCTGGCGCACCGCGTGGTCGGGGATCTCCTCCGCCGGGGCCGGGTAGGTGACGGCGGCGCGCAGCGCCCCCTTCGGCAGGTAGGGCTGCTGCGAGCAGAAGATCACGGGACCCTGGGGCCGGGAGACGACGCCGCGGACGTACGGCCACAGCCCGGCGAGGCTGCGCAGCAGGGTCGTCTTGCCGCTCCCGGAACGACCGCGGACCAGCAGCCACTCCCCCGGCTCGACGGCGAGGTCGAGGCGGAGGATCAGCGGCTCGCCGCTGGGCATGAGCACGTCGAGGCCCTCGACCTCGAGCCCGGCGGTGCGCGACGACCGCAGCGGCACCGGCAGCGCCCGCGCCTCCTCGTCGGCGTCGAGCAGCCCGGTGAGACGGTCGAGGGTCGCGCGGTAGGCGGCGAAGGTGTCGTACGCGTTGCGGAAGAACGACAGCGACGCCTGCACCTGGCCGAAGGCGTCGGCTGACTGGGTGAACTGGCCGAGCGTGATCTGGCGGGTGAAGAAGCGCGGCGCCTGGACGATGTAGGGCAGGATCACCGCGATCTGGCTGATCACCAGGTTGGTGCCGTTGAACTTGAGGTTCCGGAAGACGATGGCCCAGACGTTCGCGATGACGGCGGAGAAGCGGTTCATCAGGCCCCGCTCCTCGACGCCCTCGCCGCCGTAGAGCGCGATCGCCTCGGAGTGGTCGCGCACGCGGATGAGCGAGTAGCGGTACGAGGCGTTGAGGCGCTCGGCGAGGAAGCTCAGCCGGATCAGCGGGCGGCCGATCCGGATGACGACGACCGTCCCGACGATCACGTAGATGTAGACGATGAAGATCAGCGCGCGGGGGAAGGTGATGCCGCCGATCTGCAGGGGCCCGGACAGCCCCCAGAGGATGATCGAGAACGAGACCAGGCCGAGCATCGCCGAGATCAGGCCGTAGACGAGCGTCTGGGACGTGTCGGTGAACGAGTCGACGTCGGCCTGGATGCGCTGCTCGGGGTTGTCGATCGGCTCCGTGATGTAGCGCGCGCGGTGGTACGCGGTGCCGCTGAGCCAGTCGGTCAGCACCTGGCCGTTGGTCCACTGCCGCCAGCGGATGACCTGCAGCTGCCCGATCAGGTAGGAGCCGAGGGCGAGCAGGATCGACACCGCGGCGGCGATGCAGAAGAAGATGATCGCCCGCCAGAACGCCGGCTGGTCGAGCTCCTGCAGCGAGGTGAACAGCCGGTTGTTGTTGTTGGAGAGGATCACGTCGAGCCGGACGCCGACGACCGTCAGCGCGAGGACGAGCAGGGCCGTCAGCAGCGGCTTCCAGCTCGACCGGTCACCGCGGCGGGGCTTGAAGTAGGGCCCGGCAAGGCGCCAGAACTGCCGTCCGAACCGCGTCTTCCGGCAGAGCAGCAGGCCGAGCAGGATCGCGCCGACGACGCAGAGCAGGAACGCTCCGCCCACCCACAGCAGGCCCGAGGTCAGCTCGTCCACCACGTCCACCGGCGGTGCCTCCTGTCGCGACCGGAGGGCGGGCCCGTGCCCGCTCCGGTGGGAGCACCGTAGTGGCCGTGGCGCCCCCGGCAGGACCGAACGCGTTACGGCACGGGAAAAAGACTCACCGGTCCCCGGACGAAGTCGGGCCGGGGCGTGGGCGGTTCAGGCGGCCGTCGGGGCCGCTCGACCGTCGAGCCGCTTGCCGAGCACGAAGGACACGACCCAGAGCGCCGCGAACATCGCCCCGACGACGAACATGGCCGGGGTGAGGAAGCCGAGCAGGATGCCGGCGACCTGCGCGACCCAGCCGACCGGGTAGCCGACCGGCTTGCGCAGCAGGCCGGCGGCCACGAGGGCCAGGATCGCGGCCCCGCTGCCGAGCAGCGCGGCCGGCGCGGGCGAGGCGTCCGACACCAGGATCATCACGGGGATCGAGAGCCCGAAGAGCAGGAACTCGAAGAGCAGGGCCGACAGCAGGACCACCCGCATGGGGTTGCGGGGGGTGAGCGTCCAGGGCAGGACGGGCGGCGGGGCCGAGGCGGCGGCGGGCGTGGTCATCGGTTCACGTCCAGCTCTCCCGCTCCTCGTCGGTCGGCTCCTCGCCACCGAGGTCACGCTCCAGCGGGTCCCAGTCGGCGTCCGCGTCCTCCTCCTGGTCGGCCGCGGCCGGCGCCCCCGCGGGACGCTCGCCGCTGACCAGCAGGCTGCGCGCCTCGCCGACGAGCACGACCGAGCCGCTGACCAGCACGCCGGGCGTCCCGACGCCCTCGCCCTCGGCCATCCCGACCGCCACCTCGATGGCGTCGTCGAGCCGCGGCGCGACGGTGACCCGCTCGGCGCCGAAGATCTCGGCCGCGATCTCGCCCAGCTCCTCGGCGGGCAGGCCACGGCTGGTCGAGGAGACCTGCGTGACGACGACGTGGGTGAGGGCCTGCTCGAAGGTCTGCAGCAGCCCGCGCACGTCCTTGTCGGCCATCACCCCGATCACCCCGACGAGCGGGTTGAGGTCGAAGGCCTCCCCCAGCGTCGCCACGGCCGCCGCTGCGCCGTGCGGGTTGTGGGCCGCGTCGAGGAGCACGGTCGGCGAGCGGCGGACGACCTCGAGCCGACCGGGCACCGTCACCGCGGCGAAGCCGTCGCGCACGACGTCGGGGTTGAGCCCCTTGAGCCCGAGGAACGCCTCCACCGCCGCGAGGGCGAGCCCGGCGTTCGACGCCTGGTGCGCGCCGTGCAGCGGGATGAACACGTCCTCCACGGGACCCTCGGCCCCGTTGAGCCGGACGAGCTGGCCGTCCACCGCCAGCTGGCGGCCGAGGACGCCGAAGTCGATGCCCTCGCGCTGCGGCAGCGCGCCGACCTCCGCGCAGCGCTCGAGCAGGACCTGCGCGGCCTCGAGCGGCTGGCCGGCGAGGATCGCGTGCGCGCCCGGCTTGATGATGCCGGCCTTCTCGCGGGCGATCTCGGCCACCGTCGTGCCGAGCAGGTGGGTGTGGTCCAGGTCGATCGGGGTGACCACGGCGACGCCGCCGTCGGCGACGTTGGTGGCGTCCCAGGTCCCCCCGAGCCCCACCTCGATCACGGCGACGTCGACGGGGGCGTCGGCGAAGGCCGCGAAGGCCATCGCCGTCATGATCTCGAAGAAGGTGCAGGCGACGCCGTCGATCTGCTGCGCGTCGACGATGGCGACGTACGGCTCGAGCTCGGCCCAGACCTCGTCGAACCGCTCGTCGGAGATCGGCTCGCCGTCGATCGAGATGCGCTCGGTCAGCGACGTCAGGTGCGGGCTCGTGAAGCGGCCGGTGCGCAGGCCCGCGGCCCGCAGCAGGGACTCGATCATGGCCGTCGTGCTGCCCTTGCCGTTGGTCCCCGTCACGTGGATGACCGGGTAGGCGTGCTGCGGGTCGCCCAGCAGCTCCGTCAGCGCCGCGATCCGGCCGAGCGAGGGCGCGACCCGGTGCTCCGGCCAGCGGTTCGTGAGGTCGCGCACGACGGCGGCGTGCGTACGTGGTTCGGTGGCGGTTCCGGAGGTCTCGACACGGGTGTCGGCGTGCGTCGTGGTGTCAGGCATGGCTCGTGAAGTCTAGTTCCGTACCCGTTACCTAAGATTGCTCCTCGTGACCACCACCGCCCCCGCCCCGGCGATCCCCGACCGCCCCGCCCTGGAAGGGCTCGAGGAACGCTGGCTCGACACCTGGCGGAACGACGGGACCTACGCGTTCGTGCGGCCCGAGGGCGACCCGGCCGCCGGCCGGGCGAAGGTCTTCAGCATCGACACCCCGCCGCCGACGGTGTCCGGCTCGCTGCACGTGGGCCACGTCTTCTCGTACACCCACACCGACCTGGTGGCGCGCTACCAGCGGATGACCGGCAAGCACGTCTTCTACCCGATCGGGTGGGACGACAACGGCCTGCCGACCGAGCGCCGCGTGCAGAACTACTACGGCGTGCGCTGCGACCCGTCCGTGCCGTACGACCCCGACTTCACGCCGCCGGCCAAGCCGGACCCCAAGAACCAGCTGCCGATCAGCCGCCGCAACTTCGTCGCGCTGTGCCACGAGCTCACCCACCTCGACGAGCGCACGTTCGAGGACCTGTGGCGCCGCGTCGGGCTGAGCGTGGACTGGTCGAGCCTCTACACGACGATCTCGGACGACTCGCAGACCGTCGCGCAGAAGGCGTTCCTGCGCAACATCCAGCGCGGCGAGGCCTACCTCTCCGAGGCCCCGACCCTGTGGGACGTGACCTTCCAGACCGCGGTCGCCCAGGCCGAGCTCGAGGCGCGCGACTACCCCGGCGCCTACCACCGCGTCGCGTTCGAGCGGGCCGACGGCAGCGGGCCGGTCCACATCGAGACCACCCGCCCCGAGCTGATCGCCGCCTGCGTCGCGCTGATCGCGCACCCCGACGACGAGCGCTACGCCGGGCTGTTCGGTCAGACCGTGACCTCGCCCCTGTACGGGGTGGAGCTGCCGGTGATCGCGCACGAGGCGGCCGAGCCGGACAAGGGCTCGGGCCTGGTCATGTGCTGCACCTTCGGCGACCTGACCGACGTCACCTGGTGGCGCGAGCTGCGGCTGCCGACCCGGGTGATCATCGGCCGCGACGGGCGGATCCTGCGCGAGCGCCCCGAGTGGCTCGCCGCCGGTCCCGCCTGGGACGCCATCACCGGGAAGACGACCTTCTCGGCGCGCGAGGCCGTCGTGGCCCAGCTGCGCGAGGCCGGTGCCCTGGACGGCGAGCCGACCCCGACCCAGCGCATGGCGAACTTCTACGAGAAGGGCGACAAGCCCCTCGAGATCGTGTCGACCCGCCAGTGGTACATCCGCAACGGCGGGCGGGACGCGGCGCTCAAGGCGACGTTCCTGGAGCGCGGCGAGGAGCTCGCCTGGGTCCCGCAGCACATGAAGTACCGCTACGACAACTGGGTGAACGGCCTCAACGGCGACTGGCTGGTGTCGCGACAGCGGTTCTTCGGCGTGCCGTTCCCGGTCTGGTACCCGCTGGACGACGAGGGCGACCCCGACTACGCGGACCCCCTTCTGGCGGGCGAGGAGCGGCTGCCGGTCGACCCCACCAGCGACGTCCCCGACGGCTACGCGGAGGACCAGCGCGGGCAGGCCGGCGGCTTCGTGGCGGACCCCGACGTGATGGACACCTGGGCGATCTCGTCGCTCTCCCCGCAGATCGTGTGCGGGTGGGAGCGCGACCCGGAGCTCTTCGCCCTCACGTTCCCGATGGACCTGAACACGCACGCGCACGAGATCATCCGGACCTGGCTCTTCTCCCGCGTGGTGCGCGCGCACTACGAGAACCACTCGCTGCCGTGGGCGCGCTCCATGATCAGCGGGTTCGTCATGGACCCCGACCGCAAGAAGATGAGCAAGTCGCGCGGCAACGTCGTCGTGCCCACCGAGATCCTCGAGCGCTACGGCTCCGACGCCGTGCGCTGGCGGGCGGCCAAGGCCCGCCCGGGCATGGACTCGCCCTTCGACGAGCGCGAGATGAAGGTGGGGCGCCGGCTGGCGCTCAAGGTGCTGAACGCGAGCAAGTTCGTGCTCGGGTTCGGCGTCGGCGCCGGCTCGCTCGATGCGGCCGCAGTCACCGAACCCGCCGACCAGGCCCTGCTCGCCGGGCTCGCCCGGGTGGTCGAGGCGGCGACGACGTCGTTCGAGGCGTACGACTACACCGGTGCGCTCGACGCGACCGAGTCGTTCTTCTGGTCGTTCTGCGACGACTACCTGGAGCTGGTCAAGGAGCGGGCGTACGGCGCGCAGGGCGAGGAGGCCGCGGCGTCGGCCCGCGCTGCGCTCGGCCTCGCGCTCGACGTGCTGCTCCGGCTGCTCGCGCCGATCATGCCCTTCTGCACCGAGGAGGTCTGGTCCTGGTGGCAGGAGGGTTCCATCCACCACGCCGCCTGGCCGACCGCCGACGGGCTCGCCGTCAGCGGTGACCCGGTCCTGCTCGACGACCTCGCCGCCGCCCTCGCCGGGCTGCGCGGGGCCAAGTCGTCGGCGAAGGTGTCGATGAAGACCGAGGTCGTGCGGGCCGTGTTCCGGGGGCCGGTCGAGACCGTCGACCGGCTGCGCTCGATCGAGGCCGACCTGCGCGCCGTCGGCCGCATCACCGGCGAGGTGGCCTGGGCCGAGGCCGACGGCCCGCTCGCCGTCGAGGTCACGCTGGCCGAGGCCTGAGGCCTGAGCCCTCCGACCGGCTGCTGCCGTCCGGAGGGCCTGGCGTACGCCTACGCGACGTCGATGAGGACCTTGCCGACGGCGTCGTTCTCGACGGCGTCGTGGGCGGCGGCCGTCTGCTCGAGCGGGTAGCGCAGCAGCGGGAGGCCCGCGGCCTCGCCGACGTCGAGCACCCCGTCGACCAGCGCGGCGGTGATGTCCTCGGCCGCGACCTGGAGGGCGTCCTCGCCGACGGTGTAGAGCAGCAGGCCCTGGAACCGCAGGTTGCGGGCGAAGAACGGCCGCACGTCGAGGGTCACGCTGTCGCCGCCGTTGTTGGCGTAGACCGCGATGGTGCCGTGGTTCTTGACGACGGCCAGGTCGAGCGCCGCGTTCGGGCCCGGCGCGACCTCGACCACGATGTCGACCCCGTCGGGGACGGCAGCGAGGATCGCCTGGGCGGCGTCGGACTCGCGGTAGTTCACGACGTGGTGGGCACCGGCGGCGCGGGCGAGCGTGGCCTTCTCCTCGCTGCTCACGGTCGTGACGACCGTGGCGCCGGCCCAGCGGGCGAGCTGGATGGCGGCGTGGCCGACGGCTCCCGCTCCCCCGGCGACCAGGACGACCTTGTCGGCCAGCGTCCCGGGCGCGAGGCGCGACGGGCCCTGGTCGGACACGGTCAGCGCGCGGTGGGCGGTCATGGCGGGCACGCCGAGCGAGGCGCCGACGTCGAAGGAGATGCCGTCGGGGAGCCGGACGACGTGCTCGACGGGGACCGTCACGTACTCCTGCGCGGTGCCGGACGGGCGCTGGTGCTGCGAGAGGAAGATCCAGACGCGGTCACCGACCTCGAGCTGCGGGTTGAGCTCGGCGGCCTCGGGGCTGATGGCGTCGACGGTGCCGGCGCCGTCCTGGTTGGGGGTGACCTCCGCGAAGGGGAGGTCGTCGCCGGGCCTGCTGCCGACGCGGGACTTCCAGTCCGTCGGGTTGACGCCGGAGACGGCCACGTTGACGCGGACCTCGCCGGCGGCGGGCTCGGGCACGGGGCGCTCGACGAGCTCGAGGACGGACGGGTCGCCGGTGGTGCGGTAGACGATGCTCTTCATGTCTGCGTCAAGGCGTCCGGGCCGGCGGATCTTCCCGACGTCGGCCGGCTCCCGCATCGTGGACGCACCCGGTCAGCTACTGCCGGTCGGCCGGTCCGAGAACGGCTGCGCCCCCTCGACCTCCTCCTCGACGTCTGCCGGACCGGCGTCCTGCACGCCCGGGATGTCCGCCGCCCCGCTCTCGACCAGTCCCCCTGCCTGCTGCGGGTCGGGCAGCGTCTGCGCCTCGGGGTCGGGTTCGCGGTCGGGTCCGGTGTCGCTGTCCATGGCGCCAGTCCAGCAGACCGGGCGCGGCGTACGCGGGGACGCTGCGCAGCGCTGCTGGGTGGCCCGGAGGTTCGTCGGGCGAGCGGGTTCCGGGGGGGCCGCACTACCCTGCACCTGTGCCTCTCTCCGACTTCACCGCCACCTCCCTGACCGGCGTCGAGACCCCGCTGTCCACGTACGACGGCAAGGTCGTCCTGGTCGCGAACACGGCGTCGAAGTGCGGGCTCACCCCGCAGTACGAGGGCCTGGAGCGGCTCTACCGCGAGCACCGCGACGAGGGCCTGGTCGTCCTCGGCTTCCCGTGCGACCAGTTCGGTCACCAGGAGCCCGGCGAGGCGGAGGAGATCTCGGACTTCTGCACCATGAACTACGGCGTGACCTTCCCGATGTTCGCCAAGATCGAGGTCAACGGCGACGGCACCCACCCCCTCTTCCGCTGGCTGAAGAAGGAGCGTTCCGGCCTCCTCGGCGGCGCGATCAAGTGGAACTTCACCAAGTTCCTCGTCGGCCGCGACGGCGAGGTCCTCGACCGCTTCGCCCCGACCACCACCCCCGACGCCCTGGAGCCCGACGTCGCCAAGGCCCTGAAGGCCTGAGACCCCCACCCCTCTCCCGAAAGTGGTCACTCCGAACCGGTTCTAACAGCAGATTTCCTGCCGGACCGACCACTTGCCGGCTTCGGAGGGTGACTTAGGCGCGGCCGGTTCTGCACAAGGCGGGACGCGTGCCGCCCCGGCCGTCCACAGGCTGCGTCGGCACCGGCTCGATCTCCTCGTGCGCCAGCAGAGTGGGGCGTGGAGACACCCGTACGCGGCCGTGCGCCGAGCAGGACGTGGCAGCAGGTGACCCGTGGCGTCTGGTCGCCGCCGTCGACGGCCCCGTTCGGACGGGCAGAGCTCGAGGCTTGGGCGCTCGTGCTCCCGCCGACGTCGGCGTTCACCCATCTGACCGCGGCCGAGCGCTACCGGTGGTGGCTGCCGAGCAGCCCGCCGCACCCGGTCTTCGTCGCGATGCGACGCTCGGAGCCGCGCCCTCGACGTCCCGGGCTCCTGGTGTGCCGACACCCGCGGTCGTTCGGCGTCACGGTCCAGGACGGTCTCCGGCTCACCACCCCGGCCGAGACGATCCTGGCGGCGGCTCGCGACCTCGGCGTCCTCGACCTCGTGATGCTCGGCGACTCCGCTCTCCGTGCGGGGCACGTCACGCGGACCGAGCTGGAGATCTGTGCGTCGCACCGTCGTCGGGGCGCACCGCTGCTGCGCGAGGTCATTCCGCTGCTGGACGAGCGGAGTGAGTCCGCATGGGAGTCGATCATGCGCGTCCTGCAGATCGCAGCCGACATCCCGGTCGAGCCGCAGCACCACGTCCACGACTCGGCCGGCCGCTTCCTCGCTCGCGCCGACTTCTGGGTGGTCGGGACGCGACGGATCCACGAGTACGACGGCGGCGTCCACCGAGAGCCGGAGGTGCAGGACGACGACCTCAGGCGAGACCGTCTGCTGCTGGACGCGAGCTGGCAGCGCCACGGCTTCACGTCCCGGCACCTGCTGAACGAGGCCGCGTCGATCATCCGGTCGACCGACGACCTGCTGGGCCGGGAGTGGGACGGCGCACGCCTGCGGGCCTGGGAGGACCTGCTCAACGCGTCGATGCTGAGGCGGCCCGGTCGCTCACGGGCCCTCAGCCACTGGCGTACAGCCCTTCCATGGGCAGAAAGTGGTCAGCCCGAGCGCTTCCAGACGGTGCTGAAAGGCTCGGACTGACCACTTTCCGGAACGAGCAGAGGGCTAGGCGGACTTCTCGCGGCGCTCGCGCTTGGCGAACTTCTCGCGCGGGACGAGGGTCGGGAGGACCGCGTCGCGGACGACCTCACCGGTGATGACGACCTGGGCGACGTCCTCGCGGCTGGGGACGTCGTACATGACGTTCAGCAGGACCTCTTCGAGGATCGCACGCAGACCGCGGGCGCCGGTCCCGCGGAGCAGCGCGAGGTCGGCGATCGCCTCGACGGCGTCCGGAGAGAACTCGAGGTCGACGCCGTCGAGCTCGAAGAGCTTCTTGAACTGCTTGACGAGCGCGTTGCGCGGCTCGACGAGGATGCGGATCAGCGCGTCGCGGTCGAGCGGGGCGACCGAGGCGATCATCGGCAGACGCCCGATGAACTCGGGGATCAGGCCGAACTTGACCAGGTCCTCGGGGCGGACGTCCGCGTACGGGTCCTCGCTCTCGGGCTTGCGCGAGTCGAGATTGTTGTTGAAGCCGAGCGGCCGCTTGCCGACACGCGACGAGACGATGTGCTCGAGGCCGGCGAAGGCGCCGCCGACGATGAACAGCACGTTCGTCGTGTCGATCTGGATGAAGTCCTGGTGCGGGTGCTTGCGCCCGCCCTGCGGGGGCACCGACGCCGACGTGCCCTCGAGGATCTTCAGCAGCGCCTGCTGCACGCCCTCGCCGGAGACGTCACGGGTGATCGACGGGTTCTCGCTCTTGCGGGCGATCTTGTCGACCTCGTCGATGTAGATGATCCCGGTCTCGGCCTTCTTGACGTCGAAGTCGGCCGCCTGGATCAGCTTGAGCAGGATGTTCTCGACGTCCTCGCCGACGTAGCCCGCCTCGGTGAGCGCGGTCGCGTCGGCGATGGCGAACGGGACGTTCAGCATCTTGGCGAGGGTCTGCGCGAGGTAGGTCTTGCCGCAGCCGGTCGGACCGATCAGCAGGATGTTGCTCTTCCCGAGCTCCACCCCGTCGTCGTCGCCACGCTTGGACGGGCCGTTGGCCTGCGCCTGCACCCGCTTGTAGTGGTTGTAGACCGCGACCGCGAGGGCCTTCTTGGCGTTACCCTGCCCGATGACGTAGCCGTCGAGGAACTGCCGGATCTGGTGCGGCTTGGGCAGCTCGTCGAGCAGCCCGACCTCACCGGTCTCGGAGAACTCCTCTTCGATGATCTCGTTGCAGAGGTCGATGCACTCGTCGCAGATGTAGACGCCGGGACCGGCGATCAGCTTCTTGACCTGCTTCTGGCTCTTGCCGCAGAACGAGCACTTGAGGAGGTCGCCGCTCTCACCGATCCGGGCCACGCCATCTCCTCACTTCTCTTCACCAGCAGCACAGCAGGTCTCGCTCGGGGGCGATCCGTGATCCGGACACCCTAAGCCCCGGACGTCCCGCCCGGGGGTAGATCGGTGCGAGTGCCCGTCGCCGGGCACCCGCCTCGCGCTCAGACCGGGACGGCCTTGAGCGACGTCAGGATCTCGTCGATGATCCCGTACTCGAGCGCCTGCTCGGCGGTCAGGTACTTGTCACGCTCGATGTCGCGGCTGACCTCCTCGGAGGTCTTGCCGGTGTCGGTGGAGAGCATCTCCTCCATGAGGGACCGGATGCGGAGGATCTCGCGCGCCTGGATCTCGATGTCGGAGGACTGGCCGTAGCCACCCTCGGTCGCCGGCTGGTGGATCAGGATCCGGCTGTTGGGGAGCGCGAGCCGCTTGCCCTTGGTGCCGGCCGCCAGGATCACCGCGGCGGCGGAGGCCGCCTGGCCCAGGCAGACCGTGCGCACGTCGGGCTTGATGTAGCGCATCGTGTCGTAGATCGCCGTCAGCGCCGTGAAGGAGCCACCGGGCGAGTTGATGTAGATCTCGATGTCGCGGTCGGCGTCCATCTGCTGCAGGCAGAGCAGCTGGGCCATGACGGCGTTGGCGATCTCGTCGCTGATCGGGGTGCCGAGGAAGATGATCCGGTCCTCGAACAGCTTGGTGTAGGGGTCGATGCGCCGCATCCCGTAGGACGTGCGCTCCTCCCACTGCGGGATGTAGTAGTCCATCGTCGGCGCGAAGGGCTGGCCCTCGGCGCGGGGCCCGGCGAAGCCGGACGGCGTGGCGAACGTGCTCACGGGGATTCGCTCTCTCACTGGTTGGGCGCTTCGGCCTGGCTGGAGGGGATCTGCGCCGCGGAGGCGTAGACGTGGTCGATCTGGCCGTACTTGAGCGCGTCCTCGGCGGTGAACCACCGGTCGCGGTCGGAGTCGGCCTCGATCTGCTCGAGCGTCTGCCCGGTGTGCTCGGCGATGAGCTTCTGCATCACCGACTTGATGTGCAGCGACTGCTCCGCCTGGATCCGGATGTCGCTCGCCGTGCCGCCGAGGCCGCCAGAGGGCTGGTGCATCATGATCCGGCTGTGCGGCAGGGCGTAGCGCTTGCCCTTGGTGCCGGCGCAGAGCAGGAACTGGCCCATCGACGCGGCGAGGCCCATGGCCACGGTGGCGACGTCGTTGGAGATCCAGTTCATGGTGTCGTAGATCGCCATGCCCGAGTCGACGGAGCCGCCCGGGGAGTTGATGTACAGGAAGATGTCGCGGTGCGGGTCCTCGGCGTTCAGCAGGAGCATCTGCGCGCAGATCGCGTTGGCGTTCTCGTCGCGCACCTCCGAGCCGAGGAAGATGATGCGGTTGGCGAGGAGTGACTGGTAGACGTTGTCGTCCAGCCCGATGCCACCGCCGCGGGCGGCAGCACGGGGTGCGAGGTCCGCGGCGTGGGGGCCGTTGAAGGAGTCGTTCACGAAGCCGAACCTACCCGGCAGGACTGACGCAGCGCGTGGGGTACGGCCCCTGTTCGCTGTCGGCGCAGTGGGGGCAGGGACCGCAGCCCGCCCGGGGACGACCGCTCTCGCGGGTGCGCCGACCGACGACGGGCCTGCTCGTCGGGCGCGGGGCGTCCCGGGTAGTGGACCTGCGTACGCGTCGGGGAACAGCGGCGCGTCCGCCGGGGTTGCCCGGTCACGAGCCCATACCCCCCGGGGGTAGTCAGGAGACGTCCACGGTGAACGAGACGATGCCCCACGACGGCCACCGCCCCAACGCGCACGAGGAGGTCGAGCCGGCCGCCGCGGCCGGTCCCGACGCGCACCACGGTCACGACGCGCACGCGGGGCACGGCGAGCACGCCGGACACGACGAGCACGCGGGGCACAGCGGTCACGGGGACCACGTCGCGATGTTCCGGCGGCTGTTCTGGACGATGCTCGTGGTCGCCCTTCCGGTAATGGCCTTCTCCCGGATGTTCGCGACGATCCTGGGCTACGACCTCCCCGACGCGGGCTGGGTCGGCTGGGTGTCCCCCGTCCTCGGCACCCTGATGTACGTCTGGGGCGGCAGGCCCTTCCTCACCGGCGCGGTCGCCGAGCTGCGCGCCAGGACCCCGGGGATGATGCTGCTCGTCGCCCTCGCGATCACGGTGGCGTTCCTGTCCTCGCTCGGCTCGAGCCTGGGCCTGCTCGGCCACGACCTCGACTTCTGGTGGGAGCTGGCGCTGCTGGTCGTGATCATGCTGCTCGGCCACTGGGTCGAGATGCGCTCGCTGGCCCGCTCCGCCTCCGCGCTGGAGTCCCTGGCCGCGCTGCTGCCGGACGAGGCGGAGCGGGTCGAGGACGGCGGGACCGTACGGGTGGCACCCTCGGAGCTGCGCCTCTCCGACGTCGTCGTCGTCCGTCCCGGCGGACGGGTCCCCGCCGACGGCGAGGTCGTGGACGGCACGGCGGACGTGGACGAGTCGATGATCACCGGCGAGTCCCGCCCGGTCACCCGCACCGTGGGCGACACGGTCGTCGCGGGCACGGTGTCGACGGGCTCGGCCCTGCGGGTGCGGGTCACCGCCGTCGGGGACGACACCGCGCTCGCCGGCATCCAGCGGCTCGTCACCGAGGCGCAGGGTTCGGGCTCGCGGGCCCAGCTCCTCGCCGACCGGGCGGCCGGCTGGCTCTTCTGGTTCGCGCTGGGCGCCGCCGCGCTGACCGCGCTGGTCTGGTCGCTGCTCGGGCGGCCGGACGACGCGCTGACCCGCACCATCAGCGTCCTCGTCATCGCCTGCCCCCACGCGCTCGGGCTGGCCATCCCGCTCGTCGTCTCCATCGCGACCGAACGGGCCGCCCGCGGCGGCGTGCTGGTGAAGGACCGGAGGGCCCTCGAGGCCATGCGGACCGTCGACACCGTCCTGCTCGACAAGACCGGCACCCTCACCCGCGGAGAGCCCGCCCTCACCCACGTGCGTGCCGTCGAGGGGCGTACGGAGGACGAGGTGCTGGCCCTGGCGGCCGCCGCGGAGTCCGACAGCGAGCACCCGCTCGCCCGGGCGATCGTGACGGGCGCAGCCGACCGGAACCTCGAGCGGCTGGTGGCGAGCGGGTTCCGGGCCGCCACCGCGGTCGGCGTCACCGCCACGGTGGACGGCCACGAGGTCGGCGTGGGCGGGCCTGCCCTGCTCCACGAGCACGCCGTGGCGGCGCTCGGCGGGCTGGAGGGATGGACGGCCGAGGGCGCGACCGTCCTGCACGTCCTCGTCGACGGCCGGGTCGTCGGGGCGCTCGCCCTGGCCGACGCGGTGCGCGACGAGTCCGCCGAGGCCGTCGAGGCCCTGCACCGGCTGGGTCGGCGGGTCGTGATGATCACCGGCGACGCCGAGCCGGTGGCGAGGACCGTCGCCGCCCGGCTCGGCATCGACGAGGTCTTCGCCGGCGTCCGGCCCGAGGACAAGGGCGCCACGGTCACGGAGCTGCAGGCGCGCGGTCGTCGGGTCGCCATGGTCGGCGACGGCGTGAACGACGCCCCGGCCCTCGCGCAGGCCGACGTCGGCATCGCCATCGGCGCGGGCACGGACGTGGCGATCGCCTCGGCCGGGGTGGTCCTGGCCAGCGACGACCCGCGCTCGGTCCTGTCGGTGATCGAGCTGTCGCGGGCCGGCTACCGCAAGATGCGGCAGAACCTGGCCTGGGCCGCCGGCTACAACCTGCTGGCCGTGCCGCTCGCCGCGGGCGTCCTCGCCCCCGTCGGCTTCGTCCTCCCGATGGCGGTCGGCGCCCTCCTGATGTCGGCCTCGACCGTCGTGGTCGCGGCCAACGCCCAGCTGCTGCGCCGCCTCGACCTCAGCCCCGCCGCGAGCGCCAGGGCCGTCCTGCGTCGCTGAACCCCCGCCCTCGGCGTACGCCCCGCAGCTCGGCACGGCCGGTCGGCGGCCCCGGACGTGCAGAGGGGCGGTACGGCCTGCTGGCCGTACCGCCCCTCGCTCCCGTGCCACGACGAGTTCGGTTGTGCTCCCCCGAGCCGCTCCCCGACCGTCGCGTCTGGGCCCCTCAAGTGTGACGCGGAAATCTCCGCATCGGCTCTACGACCTCTCAGCCTTGCGTCAAGGTCGTCCCTGGCGCGGCCGGATCAGGCCTGCTGCTGGCCCTCGCCCGGCTGCGCCTCGTCCTGCTGCGCGTCGTCCTGGCCCTCGTCCTCCTGGGCGTCGGCGAGCACGGCGGCGGCAACGGCCTCGTCCTGGGCGTCGGTCTCCGGGCTGCCCAGCGAACCGTCCTCACGGATGGTCGACAAGTCGATGGTCTCGCCGTTGCTGTCCGTGATGGTCGCGGCCTCGACGACGGAGGCCAGCGCCTTGCCGCGCCGGATCTCGACCATGTACTCCTCGATGTGGTGCGGGTGCTCCTGGAGGTGCTCCGCGATCTGCTGCGGGGCGGTCCCCTCGGCCTGCGCCTTGCGGAGGATGTGCTGGGTGAGGTCGTTCTGGTCGATCCCGATCTCGGAGCCCTCGGCGACCTTGTCGAGCACCATCTGCGCCTTGAGCGACTGGGTGGAGCGACGCTCGACGTCGGCCCAGAACTCGTCCTCGGTCTGCGTGCTGTCCTCGCTGTCGGCGAGGTACTGCTCCAGGGTCAGCCCGGCCTGCGCCAGCTGGGAGGTGATCTGCTGGCGGCGGCCCTCGAGCTCGCCCGCGAGCAGGTTCTCCGGGACGGCGACGTCGATCGCGTCGACGAGGGCCTCGAGCACGGCGTCGCGGGCCTGGGTGGCCTGCTCGAGCCGGGCGGCGTTGGTGGCCATCGTCGTGATGCTCGCGCGCAGCTCGTCGATCGTGTCGAACTCCGAGGCCTCCTGGGCGAAGGCGTCGTCGAGCTCGGGGAGCTCCTGCGCCTGCACCTTGGTGACGGTCACCTGGATGTCCGCCTCCTCGTCCTTGAGCGGGCCGCCGACCAGGGTCGAGCGGAACGTCGCGGACTCGCCGACCGACAGGCCGGTGACGGCGTCGTCGAGGCCGTCGAGCATCTGGCCGGAGCCGACCGTGTACTCGATGTCCTCGGCGGTGGCGTCGGGCAGCGGCTCGCCGTTCTCGCTGGCCACGAGGCCCAGCGTGACGAGGTCGCCGTCGGCGGCGGGGCGCTCGACGGTGGTGCGGCTGCCGAAGCGGCGGCGGAGGACGTCGAGCTGCTCGTCGACGATCCCGTCGGCGACCTCGAGCGCGTCGACCTGCACGGAGATCGCGGAGGGGTCCGGCACCTCGAACTCGGGGCGGACGTCGACCTCGGCGGTGAACTCGATGAGGTCGCCGTCCTCGAGCTTGGTGACCTCGACCTCGGGCTGGGCCAGCGGGGTGAGCTGGTTGTCCGTCACGGCCTCGCCGTAGAAGCGCTGCCAGGAGTCGTTGAAGGCCTCCTGGATGACCACGCCGCGCCCGAAGCGCTGGTCGATGACCATCGGGGGGACCTTGCCGCGACGGAAGCCGGGCACGTTGATCGTGCGCGCGATGTCGGCGTACGCCTTGTCCATGCTGGGCTTGAGGTCGCTGAACGGGACCTCGACGGTGATCTTGACCCGCGTGGGGCTGAGCTGCTCGACGGTGCTGGGCACGGTGTGTGGGACTCCTGGGAGATCTGGGCTGGCGCGCGGGGACCACGGAGGTCGTACGCCGGATCGACGGTCCAGCCTACGGGGGCGTCGCGGAGGAGCACGAATCCGCGCGCGAGGCGGGCCCCTCCGCGGCCCCGGAACCCGGGTCAGTGGCGCCCGGAGCCGTCGCCGTTGGCGGGGGACGACGCCGTCAGGCCCTGGCTCACCTTGCCGGCCGAGCGCTCGATCAGCGCCTGGAGGTCGAGCCCCGTCGTCGACTTCAGCATCTGCAGCGTCTGCGCGACGTTGTCCGTGACCTGGCGGGGCAGGGCGCCGGCGCCGTCCGTGGAGATCACCGTGAGCTGGTCGATGGCGGAGATCGGCGCCGCGACCTCCCTGGCGACCTGCGGCAGCACCTCGATCAGCATCTGCAGCACGGCGGCCTCGTTGTAGTTCGCGAACGCCTCCGCCCGCTTGTTCATCGCCTCGGCCTCGGCCTGCCCGACCGCGAGCGTCGCCGCCGCCGTCGCCTCGCCCTCGGCCCGGGTCGCCTCCGCCTCGGCTACGCGGCGGGCCTTGGCGGCCTCACCGCGCTTCGCGCCCTCGATCGCCTCGGCCTCGGCGAGCGAGGAGCGCCGCGCGCGCTCCGCCTCACCGGTCAGCCGGTCCTCCTCGGACTTGGCCTGGGCGGCCGCGATGGTCGAGGCCTTGCGGGCCTCGGCCGCGGCGATCTGCGCGCTGCGGGAGGCCTCCGCCTCCTGCTCGACCTTGTACCGGTTCGCGTCGGCGGGCTTGCGCACCTGCGTCTCGAGCTGGCGCTCGGTCAGCGCCGCCTGCCGGACGGCCACCTTCTCCTGCTCCAGCAGGATCGCCTGGTCGCGGTCGGCCTGGGCCAGCGGTCCGGCCGACGCGGCGTTCGCGGCCGCGGCGTCGGTCTCGGCCTTGATCCCCGCCTGCCGCAGGGCCAGCGCGCGCTGGGCGACCGCGATCTCCTCCTCGGACTTGATGCGCGCCTGCTCGGCCGCCTGCCGGGCGTTCGCCTCGGCGATGGCCGCCGCCTGCCCGATGCGGGCCGCCTCCGGCCGGCCGAGGTCGGCCAGGTAGCTGCCGTCGTCGGTCACGTCCTGGATCTGGAACGTGTCGAGGATCAGGCCCTGGCCGGTCAGCGAGTTCTCCGACTCGTCGGCCACCCGCTGTGCGAACGCCGCCCGGTCCCGGATGATCTGCTCGACCGTCAGCCCGCCCACGATGGAGCGCAGCGCGCCCGCGAGCACCTCCTGGGTGAAGGGCTCGATCTCGTTCTGCTGCGACAGGAACCGCTGGGCCGCGAGCCGGATCTGGTCGGCGTTGCCGCCGACCTTGACGATCGCCACGCCCTCGACGTTCAGCTTGATGCCCTGCCCCGACACCGCACCGCGGATCTGCACCGAGATCCGACGGCTCGACAGGTCCATGGTGGCCAGCCGCTGCACGAACGGGACGACGAACGACCCGCCCCCGAGCACGACCTTCTGCCCGGACAGGTCGGTGGTCAGCTCACCGGTCTCCGGGTTGAGCACCGCCTTGCCCTTGCGGCCCGTGACGATGAACGCCTGGTTGGGCCCGGCGACCTTGTAGCGGCTGGTCACCAGCAGCACGAGGAGGACGACCAGGACGACGAGGCCGGCGATCGGGAAGAAGAGTGCGGGCAGGGCGGGCACGGGACGCCTCTCGGACGACGGTCGGGTGTGCACGGCGCACACCCGGGAGAACCAGGATCTCGGACGGCGGGGTCACGCGAGCTCGTCGCGCACGAGGGCCACGGCCACGGCCGTGGGCGAGAGGACGCCGGTCACGTAGACCTCGGTGCCCACCTCGACCGGCCGCTCGGCGCGCGCGTTCAGCTGGAGCGAGTGCCCGCCGACCTGCACCCGGACCACGCCGAAGCCACCCGCGGGGATGCCGGTGACGACCTTGGCGTCGCGACCCACGGCGTCCGCGGTGGTCACCGTCGCGTCGCTGCCGCCACCCCGGACGAGCCGGGTGAGCCAGGAGGCGAACCAGCCGAAGACGAGCCCGACGACGACCCCCACGGGCACCACGAGGCCGAGGGGCGCCCCGAGACCCTCGCTCAGGGCGGCGCCGAAGCCGAACGCCGAGACGAAGCCGCCGAGGACCGCGCTGGAGAACACGTCCCCGGGCAGCGCGTCGAAGACGCCGTCGAAGAGGTCGCCGACCAGGAGGGAGACGGCCAGCAGGACGAGCCCGGCCACGCCGAGCACGAGGAAGAGCGTCATCGTCGACTCCTCGTGGGCGGGTGCCGCGGTCACGCCGGAGACCTCGGTCATGCGCATCGTAGGACCGGGGCGGACCACCGGCAGCGAGTTCGGGAGTTCCGGGGCTACGTTCTCGCTGTGCCCGTCCTCGTCCACCTCAACGGTCCGCCCGGGATCGGCAAGTCGACGCTCTCGGCCCTGTGGGCGGAGCGGCACCCCGGCACCCTGAACCTCGACATCGACCGGCTGCACGCCCTGGTCGGCGGCTGGCGCGACCCGGAGAACCGGACGCACGACGTGCTGCGCCCGGTCGCCCTGGCGATGGCGTCGACGCACCTGGCCGGCGGCCACGACGTCGTGCTCCCGCAGTACCTGGGCCGGACCGACGAGGTCGAGGCGTTCGCGGACGTCGCCCGCGCGCAGGGGGCAGGGTTCCGTGAGGTCGTCCTGCTCGACGACCGGGACTCCGCCCTCGAGCGCTTCGCCGCCCGCAGCGCCGACACCGACTGGGACCGGCACAACCGCGTCGTGGTCGCCGACCTCGGCGGGGCGACGTTCCTGGGGGCGCTCCACGACCAGCTGCTCGAGCTGGTCCAGGCACGGCCGTCCACTCTCGTCGTGGACAGCCGACCCGGCGCGGTCGAGGAGACGTACGCGGCGCTCGCCGAGGCGCTGGGAGTTCAGCCGGAGGGACCCGTCGACCACGCGTGACGGAAGTGCCCGCCCCTGGCCATGGTCATGACCCGGTGGCAGTTCGCGCAGCGGACGTCGCACTTCGCGATCTCCCGCTCGATCCGCGCCCACGGCAGCCCCGCCCCCACCATCGCGGAGACGTTGGCCGACTTCGTCTCGTCCTCCCGATGGTCGAGCTCGAGGACGCGGACATCGGTGGTCCCGCACCCGACGCACGGGTGGGCACGCAGGTACGTCTCGAGCTCGACGGCTGCCGCCCGCTTGCGCCGGACGTTGTCCAGCCGGACCCGGGCGATGTGCCGCTCGCGGTTCTTCTC
Source organism: Microlunatus spumicola (assembly GCF_039536445.1). NCBI lineage: Bacteria > Bacillati > Actinomycetota > Actinomycetes > Propionibacteriales > Propionibacteriaceae > Microlunatus > Microlunatus spumicola. Next base: position 124,372 of record NZ_BAAAYR010000004.1, read on the forward strand.
GTGGTGCGCTGCCTGGTAGGCGCGCATGCAGACGCGGCAGGCCGTCGTGGGTGGCACCGTTGCGGTTGAACTCCGTCAGCGCCTTGGTCTCGCCGCAGCGGCCGCAGCGCTTCTCGGCCGTCTCCACGAGGAGGAAGCTACGGCCGCGTGCTGACACTTCCGAGCCGCTCTGAGTGACGTCGGCGACCCTCTGGAGCGGGTGACGGGAATCGGACCCGCGTAGCCAGTTTGGAAGACTGGGGCTCTACCATTGAGCTACACCCGCGTGGCCCGCTGAACAGGCCGACGCACACCTTAACGGGTCGGGGCGACAGGACTCGAACCTGCGATCTTCTGCTCCCAAAGCAGACGCGCTAGCCACTACGCTACGCCCCGTCCGACCGCGGTCCTCGGGTCGAGGAGCGGGCCGACGGCCGAGTCTACGGGTCCGGCCGCCGTGCCGATCGCCGTCACCCGATCGCGACCGTCCTCTCCTGCTCCGGCAGCACGTGCTCGCCGGTGCGGTCGGTGCTGAGGCACAGCGAGCAGACGAAGGCGTCGTGGGTCTCGCAGGCGCACATGTCCGGACGCTCGTAGCGCTGCCCGCAGACGTGGCAGTCGAGCATCACGTCCGAGGGGTTGCCGAAGTCGTCGTACATCGGCAGCGTGATGCCGTCGTCGGTGCGGCGCAGGTACCAGCGACCCTTGGTCGCGAAGGCGATCACGGGCGGGAGCACCAGGGCCAGCGCGATGGCGACCAGCGGCGAGAAGGGCTGCAGGCCGGCGCCGAGGCCGCCGAAGAAGCAGACGATGGACAGCCCGCCGGCGACGAGCAGCGTGCCGAAGCCGACCGGGTTGACCGCGTAGAGCATCCCCCGACGGAACTCGGCCTGCCTGGGCGAGAGCTTGAAGACGTACTTGTTGAACGTGATGTCGGAGGCCACGGCGACGACCCAGGCCATGCCGAGGTTGGCGTAGAAGCCGAGGATCGTGTTGAGGAAGCTGAACATGTCCGCCTCCATGAGCACGAGCGCGATCAGCAGGTTGAAGGCGAGGAAGACCAGCCGGCCCGGGTAGCGCTTGGTGACGCGGGTGAAGGAGTTCGTCCAGGCCAGCGAGCCGGAGTACGCGTTGGTGACGTTGATCTTGACCTGGCTGATCACCACGAGGACGACGGCGAGCCCGAGCGCGACCGGGGCCGGCATGATGTCGCGGTAGATCTCCAGGAACTGGTGCACCGGCTGGTTGGCCACGGCGGCGCCGTCGGTGACGTTCGCGATGATGTAGACCGCGAGGAACAGCCCGATCACCTGCTTGATCGCGCCGAAGATGACCCACCCGGGCCCGGCGAGGATCACCGCGCGCCACCACTTCCCCGCGTTCTCCGGCGTCCGCGGCGGCATGAACCGGATGTAGTCGATCTGCTCGGCGATCTGTGCGATGAGCGACAGGCAGACGCCGGCGGCGAGCATCACGGAGCCGATGTTCGGCGCCCCGGCCCCGTCCTCGCCCTGGTAGGCGAAGAACGAGGACACCGACTCGGGGTGGCTCACCAGCAGGTAGACGAACGGGATGACCATGAGGACCAGCCAGAGCGGCGTCGTCCACAGCTGCAGCGTGGAGAGCACCTTCATCCCGTAGATCACCAGCGGGAAGATGATCAACGTCGACACGGCGTAGCCGGCCCACAGCGGCACGCCGAGTCCGAGCTGCAGCCCCTGGGCCATGATCGAGCCCTCGAGCGCGAAGAAGATGAAGGTGAACGTCGCGAAGATGACGTTGCTGACCACCGAGCCGTAGTAGCCGAAGCCGCTCCCCCGCGTGATCAGGTCGAGGTCGAGGTTGTAGCGGGCCGCGTAGTAGGCCAGCGGGAACCCGGTCAGGAAGATCACCACGGCGAAGACCGCGATCCCCCACAGCGCGTTCGTCGTGCCGTACGCGATGCCGATGTTCGCGCCGATGGCGAAGTCGGCGAGGTAGGCGATGCCGCCGAGGGCGGAGACGGCGACGACGCCGGTGGACCACTTCCGGTAGTGCCGCGGCGCGAAGCGGAGGGTGTAGTCCTCCAGCGTCTCCTTGGTGGCGCTGCCGACCGCGGGGCCCGTCGGGGCCTCCGGCGGGCTGGTCGCGAGGCCGGCGGGGAGGTCGGGGGTGACGTCCGAGGTCATGGGCGCTCCTGGGTGAGGTGTCGGGACGACACTGCTCACCCGGGATGTCGGACGGGTTTCGACGGGGTTGAGTTCAGGTCTCGAAAGAAGCACACCCGCGACCGGGGTGCCGCAGACGCACGACGGGCCCGTCGCCGGAGCGACGGGCCCGTACGGGGTGCGGAGAGGTCAGTCGGGGATCATGTCGAACGTGTCGGGGTTGGGCCCCGTACGTCCGGCCTCGCCCTTGTCCAGCCCGCTGATCATGGCCATGTCCTCGTCGGTCAGCGAGAAGTCGAAGATCTCGGCGTTCGCCTTGATGCGCTCCGGGGTCACCGACTTCGGGAAGACGATGTTCCCGAGCTGGACGTGCCAGCGCAGCGTGACCTGGGCCGTGCTCTTGCCCACGCGCTCGGCGATCGTGCTGATGGTCGGGTCGTCCAGCACCCCGCCCTGCGCGATCGGCGACCACGCCTCGGTGGCGATGCCGTGCTCCGCGCCGTACGCGCGCACGTCGTCGTTGGTGAAGAACGGGTGCACCTCGACCTGGTTCACCGAGGGGATGACCTCGGTCTCCCGGGCCAGGCGGCGCAGGTGGTGCGGCGTGAAGTTGGAGACGCCGATCGAGCGGGCGCGCCCGTCGCGGTAGAACTCCTCCATCGTCTTCCACGTGGAGACGAAGTCGCCGTCATAGCGGGTCGGCAGCGGCCAGTGGATCAGGAACAGGTCCACGTGGTCGAAGCCGAGCGCCTCGAGCGTGCCGTCGAAGGCGCGCCGCGCGTCGTCGGGGCGGTGGAAGCTGTTGTTCAGCTTGCTGGTGACGAAGACGTCGTCACGGTCGAGGCCGGAGGACCGGACGCCCTCGCCGACCTCCTTCTCGTTGCCGTACATCTCGGCCGTGTCGATGTGGCGGTAGCCCAGCTCGATCGCGGTGCGCACGGCCTGAGCCGTCTCCGCGGGGTCGATCTGGAAGACGCCGAACCCCAGCTGCGGGATCGTGCGGCCGTCGTTCAAGCTGACGTCGGGGACGTCGGTCATAGGGCGGTGCTCCTCGTGTCGCGTCGTGGCTCGTTGCCAGACGTGCCACCGTAGTCCGCGCCCCCGGACCGGCCCGCGGGTGCCCCCGTGGCCGGTCCGCGACCGGCTCAGCGCTGGCCGGAGCTCCGGGCGAGCGTCGGACGCGCGCGGTCGGCGCGCTGCTCGGCGTCCTGGCGGGAGGACTCGGGCACGACCGTCGTCGACAGCACGACCATCGAGTGCGCCGGGACCGAGTGCTTGCTCCGCGAGCGCCACGGCTTGACGTCGGGGTCGACCTCGCCGTTGGCCGTGTTGAGCCGCACCGTCCAGACCTCGCCGTACGCCTTCGCCGGGGTGGTGAAGGTGATCGACTCCGAGCTGGCGTTGAACATCAGCAGGAAGTGGTCGTCGACGATCCGGCGCCCCAGGTTGTCGGGCTCGGGGATCGCGTCGCCGTTCAGGAACACCATCAGCGACTGCGAGTAGCCGGTGTCCCAGTCGGCGTCGTTCATCTCGCCGCCGTCGGGCTTGAGCCAGACGATGTCGCCGAGCGGGCTCTCCCCGCCGTGGCTGGCGTCGCCGGCGAAGAACCGCCGCCGACGCAGCACCGGGTGCGCCCGGCGCAGGGCGATCGCGGCCGACGTGAACCGCAGCAGGCCCTGCTGGTCCTCGTCGAGGTCCCAGTCGACCCAGGCGATCGGGTTGTCCTGGGCGTAGACGTTGTTGTTGCCGCCCTGGGTGCGCCCCAGCTCGTCGCCGTGGGCGAGCATCGGCACGCCCTGGCTGACGAGCATCGTGGTGATGAAGTTCCGGATCTGCTGGAGCCGGAGGCGGTGGACGTGCGGGTCGTCCGTCGGCCCCTCGACGCCGCAGTTCCAGGACCGGTTGTGGCTCTCGCCGTCGTTGCCGCCCTCGCCGTTGGCGTCGTTGTGCTTCTCGTTGTACGACACCAGGTCGCGCAGCGTGAAGCCGTCGTGGGCGACGACGAAGTTGATCGACGCGGTGGGCCGCCGGTCGGAGTGGTTGTAGAGGTCGCTCGAGCCCGTGATCCGCGACGCGAACTCCCCCAGCGCGGCCGGCTCGCCGCGCCAGTAGTCGCGCACGGTGTCGCGGTAGCGGCCGTTCCACTCGGTCCACAGGGGCGGGAAGTTGCCGACCTGGTAGCCGCCGTCGCCGAGGTCCCAGGGCTCCGCGATCAGCTTGACCTGGCTCACCACCGGGTCCTGCTGGATGATGTCGAAGAACGCGCTCAGCTTGTCCACCTCGTGGAACTGCCGCGCCAGGGTCGCGGCGAGGTCGAAGCGGAAGCCGTCGACGTGCATCTCGAGCACCCAGTAGCGCAGCGAGTCCATGATCAGCTGCAGCACGTGCGGGCTGCGCATGAGCAGGCTGTTCCCGGTGCCCGTGGTGTCGTAGTAGTGCGCGAGGTCGCCGTCGACGAGGCGGTAGTACGACGCGTTGTCGAGCCCGCGGAACGCGATCGTCGGGCCGAGCTCGTTGCCCTCGGCGGTGTGGTTGTAGACGACGTCGAGGATGACCTCGATGTCGGCCTCGTGCAGGGCCTTGACCATCGCCTTGAACTCGGTCGTCTGCTGCCCGCGCTGGCCGGAGTTGGCGTACGCGTTGTGCGGCGCGAGGAAGCCGATCGTGTTGTAGCCCCAGTAGTTCGAGAGGCCCTGGTCGACCAGGTGCGAGTCGTTCACGAACTGGTGCACGGGCAGCAGCTCGACCGCGGTCACGCCGAGCGCCTTCAGGTGCTCGATGGTGGCCGGGTGCGCGACGGCTGCGTACGTCCCGCGGATCTCCTCGGGGATGTCCGGGTGGGTCATCGTGAGGCCCTTGACGTGCATCTCGTAGATGACCGACTCGTGGTACTGGTGGCCCGGCGGGCGGTCGTGGCCCCAGTCGAAGAACGGGTTGATGACGACCGAGAGCATCGTGTGCTCGCGGGAGTCCTCGGTGTTGAAGAGCTGATGATCTTGGAAGTCGTAGCTGAACAGCGACTGGTCGCCGTCGATCATGCCCTCGATCGCCTTGGCGTAGGGGTCGAGCAGCAGCTTGGCCGGGTTGGCCCGCTGGCCCTGGGCCGGGTCGTACGGGCCGTGCACGCGGAAGCCGTAGCGCTGGCCGGGCTGCACGCCGGGCACGTAGCCGTGCCACACGGAGCCGTCGACCTCGATCAGCTCGATGCGCGTCTCGACCAGGTCCTCGTCGAGCAGGCAGAGGTCGACGCGCTCGGCCACCTCGGAGAAGACGGCGAAGTTCACCCCGGTGCCGTCGAAGGTCGCACCGAGCGGGTAGGGCCTGCCGGGCCAGAGATCCATGTCCACCTCGGGGAGTCGGGGCGCGCCGTCTCGCACGCGCTCGTGGGTCGGCCCGCGTCGACGGGGGCGGACGAATTGCGCAGGCGATCGTGTCACAGAACGCGGGCCCGGGTCGGTCAGGCTCCCCCGCCGGACCGGGGTGCGCCGGCGCCGGTCGGGTCAAGGAGCTGGTGGGAGCGCCCGTGGACATCGCCCCCACCAGCTTCGTGACCCGGCCGCCGGACGGTCGGTCGTGCACGACACCATGATGTTGACGGATAAACCTCGGGACAACGGTGTCAGAGTCTCCGCGTCCGCTCAGGATTCCCTCAGGCCGTGCGACCGAGGGTGTCGCGCCGGTCGCGGGCACCCCTACGGGGGCGAGGGAGGATGGGCGGGTGCGACGCGAGGCCTCGGTGCTCCACCTGGACCTCGACGCCTTCTACGCCTCCGTCGAGCAGCGCGACAAGCCGTCGCTGCGGGGCAGGCCGGTCGTCGTGGGCGGGGTGGGCCAGCGCGGGGTCGTGGCCACCGCCTCGTACGAGGCCCGCGTCTTCGGCGTCCGGTCGGCCATGCCGTCGCACGAGGCCCGGCGGCGCTGCCCGAACGCCGCCTTCCTCGTCCCGCGCTTCGACGTCTACCGCACGGCCAGCGGGCAGGTGATGGGCCTGCTGCGGGCCCTGTCGCCGCTCGTCGAGCCGCTGTCGCTGGACGAGGCGTTCGTCGACCTGCGGGCCGCGCCGGACCCGGTCGACCTGGCCCCCGCCGGCCTCCGCGCCCGGGTCCAGCGGCTCAAGGACGACGTGCACGAGGTGACCGGCGGGCTGACCGCCTCGGTCGGGGTGGCGTCGTCGAAGTTCCTGGCCAAGATCGCGAGCGAGCTGGAGAAGCCCGACGGGCTCTGCGTCATCGAGCCCGGCACCGAGGTCGACCGGATCGGGCCGATGCCGGTCGGGGTGATCTTCGGCGTGGGCCCGGTGACGCGGGAACGGCTCGACCGGATCGGCGTCCGGACGGTCGCCGACCTGCGCGGCGTCGAGCCGGCCGAGCTGGTCCAGGTCGTGGGCCGGGCCCACGCCGAGACCCTGAGCGGGCTGGCCTGGGCGCGCGACGACCGGCCCGTGGAGGCGGAGCGCGAGGCGAAGTCGATCTCGACGGAGGACACGTTCGCGAACGACGTCAAGGACCGCGGCGAGCTCGCCGAGATCCTGCGGCGCCACGCCCGCCAGGTCGCGTCCCGGCTGACCGCGGCGCAGCTGTTCGCCAGGACGGTGACGATCAAGGTCCGCCGGCCGGACTTCTCGACCCTCACCCGGGCGCGGACGCTGGTGGGCGCGACCGACCGCTACGACACGATCGCCGGCGTCGCGCAGTCCCTGCTCGACGCCCTCGACCTCACCGGCGGCGTCCGCCTGCTCGGGGTGGGCGTCACCGGGCTGACCGACCTGCTGCAGGAGGACCTCTTCGCCGCCGAGGCCCCGGAGCCGGCGGCCGACGAGCCGGCCCTCCCGGCGCCGGCGCCGGCGCCGGCGCCGGCGGACGAGCCCGGACCGGACGCGACGACCGAGGAGCACGCATACGGACCGGCCACGCCGGGCTACGCGCCCGGCCTGGACGTGGAGCACGACGTGCACGGCCCCGGCTGGGTCTGGGGCGCGGGGCGGGGCCGCGTCACGGTCCGCTTCGAGACCCGGGACACCCCGCCCGGCCCGGTGCGGACGTTCGCGGACGACGACCCGGCGCTCCGCCTCCGCGCGGTGACCTGAGCCGGACGGGCAGCGGGCGGACGCTAGGCCGCGGCGCGGGCGGCGGCGCCGACCAGCCCCGCGAACAGGCCGTGGTCGTCACCGCTCTCGGGGTGCCACTGGACGCCGACCCGGTAGCCGGCGGCGGGGTCCTCGATGGCCTCCACCGTCCCGTCGGCCGCGTGGGCCGACACGTCGAAGCCGGGGTGGGAGACGACGGCCTGGTGGTGGTGGCAGCTGACCTGCATCGACTCCCCCACCATCGTCGCGACCATCGAGCCGGGGACGGTGCGCACGGAGGTCCAGCCGTACGCGTCGCCGTCCGGCCCGTGCTCGGTGTGGCCGACGACGTCGGGCAGGTGCTGCTCCAGCCGGCCGCCGCCGTGCACGGCCAGGAGCTGCATGCCACGGCAGATGCCGAGGGTCGGGACCCCGCGATCCCGGGCCGCGTCGAGGAGGGCCAGCTCCCAGGCGTCGCGGTCGGGCCGGGTGTAGGTGTGCGGGCCGGCTTCCTCGCCGTAGCGGAGCGGGTCCACGTCGGCACCACCGGAGATGATCAGGCCGTCGACCCGGCCGACCAGCGCCTCGGCGCCCTGCGCCTGGGGCGGCAGCAGCACGACGGTGCCGCCGGCCGCCTCGACCGAACGGGTGTAGGTGGCGCTCAGCAGGTCGGCCACCTCGGTCCAGACGCCCCAGCGAGCCGTCTCCCGGTAGGTGCTCAGTCCGATGACAGGCCGTGGCAGCACCCGCACATGATCACAGACGACCCGGCCGGACGAGGGGCGACCGGCCGCGAGCGTCGGGGATCGCGCGCGAGCGGCCATAATCGAGGTGTGTGGACCGGGACGCTGGAGCTGGACCTGCTCCTCGGAGACGTGCACTCCCTCAAGGAGAAGCGCTCGGTCGTGCGGCCGCTCGTGGCGGAGCTGCGGCGCCGCTTCGAGGTCAGCGCGGCCGAGGTCGGCCACCTCGACCTGCACCGCCGCGCGGCCGTCGGGGTCGGGCTGGTCGCGGCCGACCGGGCGCACGTCGTCGAGGTGCTGGACGCGGCGGAGCGCCTCGCGGCCTACCGCCCCGAGGTCGAGCTGCTGTCCGCCCGCCGCCGGCTGGTCAGCAGCGACGACGAGTAGCTGGGCCCATCGAGCCCGGCGCCGGGTTCAGCGGGCGCGGCGACCGGCGGCGTACGGGTCGCCCGGGTCGATGTCGACCACCCGACGGGCCGGCGCGACGAGGGCGTCCTCGTGCGTGCAGCGCCAGTGCTCGTCGCCCTCCAGCCCGGAGATCGTGTTGCCGTCGGCGATGACGTCGCCCTCGTCCAGCAGGTAGGAGGCCGTGGCGTAGAGCAGGCCCGCGACGCGGCCCGGCTCGAGGTCCCGGAAGTGCAGCTGCAGGTCGGGCAGGTCGAAGGGCGCGAGGCCGCGCGTGTCCATGACCATCTCGTCCTCGTCGTCGGACACGGCGAAGAGGCGGACGTTCACCAGGCCGCCGAGGCCGTCCGACGCGGGCGCGTCCGGGTCGGTGACGCGCTGGCTGGTCGGCCAGCTCACCGCGAGCGGCGAGGTGGCGGCCGTGAGCGCCGCGACGACGCCCACCAGGGCGGCGACCCGGTCGCGGGCCCCGTACGGGCCGCCGAACATCTCGACGACCAAGAGGCTGCCGCGGGCCCGTCCCAGCGCCTCGTCGACGCCCGGCCAGTCCCACGTCTGGCTCGCGTCCGGCAGCGACTTGCCCTCGACGCCCAGCGCCGACCCGGGCATCACCATCGACACCAGCGGTGGCGTGGGCTGCCCGTCGCCGTCCGTGGACCCGCCCGTCCGGGCCGGGACCTCGCCACCGTCGTAGGGCACGAAGAGCGACCCGTCCCTCGCCTCGGAGCCCGGCGACACCGCGCGGAGGCCCTCGAGCAGGACGGGGTCGGACAGGTCGGGCACCGCCTCGTACCAGAGCTCGACGACCAGGCCCTCGCGCTCGGCCACGACGGTCTCCTCCCTGCGACGGTCACCGCGGAGGGGCCCCCGCAGACGTGTGGCGAGCCTAGGGCGTGCGCCCCGACCTCCCGCAGGGGCAGGCGGCGGGTCGTGGTCACGCCCGACGGAACCGGACGGAACGCGCCCCGGACGACCTCCCCCGCCGCCAGACTGGGCCACCCCGGGCCGACACCGACGCCCCGCCGCACCACGAAGGGGCAGCCCGTGCCCGCCGAGACCCGACGCCTCGACCCCCGCGCCCCGCTGCTGGCCGTCGGGCTGCTGCTGCTCGTCGTGATGGGGTTCCTGCTGCTGCACGGCCCCCGCTTCACGACCACCGCCGCCTTCGACGACCCGACCGTCGCGGTGACCTGCGGATCCGTCCTCACGGTCGGCTGGCCCACCGACCACTCGTTCCTGTCGAGCGAGGGGTCGTCCTCGTGGGGCGACCACGTCCGGTCGGGCGAGCCGGGCCCCGAGGGACGGGCCGGGATCGCCCGCGACTGCTCCGAGCGGCGCGACACCTACCTGGGGTTCCTCGCGCTGCTCGCCGTGCCGGCCTCGGTCTGCCTCTCCGCCGCGCTTCGACCCGGCCGGCGTAAGGCGACGGGTCAGCCGCCGACGGTCTGACGCTCGGCCTCGGGCAGCAGCCCGACGACCGCGTCGGCGACCGCGTCGGGCCGGTCGACCATCATCAGGTGCCGGCTGTCGTCCACGACGACCTGCCGGGCGCCGACCCGGTGGGCCAGCACCCGCTGCTTGCGGACCCACCCCGCGCGGGTGCCGGCTGTCAGCACCACGCCGGGCGTGCCGGGCCAGGTCGTGGTCTCCAGCAGGTCCTGCAGGTCGGCGAGCTGGTCGCCGTACGCGGCCTGCTCGGCCACCAGGGTGGCCAGCGTGTCCGGACGCCGGAAGAGCTCCTCGGTTCCCGGCGGCCGGCTGTAGTCGATGCGCAGCCGCTGGCTCTGCGACCAGACCGCGACCCGGGTGGAGAGCGCCGCGGCGACGGCGAACGGCGGCAGCCGGGAGCCCTCCAGCGCGACCCGCGACGCGGCCAGCCACGCCCGGTCGAAGGCCGCCGACGGCCGTCGGGCCTCGACCTCGACGCTCGCGTCGAGCAGCACCAGCCCGCTCACCGAACCGGGGTGCTGCCGGACGAGCGCCTCCGCGTGCGGGCCGGCCATGGAGTGCGCGACCACGACGGGCGGGGTGCCCACGGCCTCGCACAGCTCGAGGAGCGTCGCGACCTCCTCGGCGAGGCTCGGCAGCCGCCCCGGCCAGGGCGTGTCGACCATCCCCGGCCGGTCGAGGGCCACCAGCCAGCGGCCCGGGAGCGCGGTCTCGACGGGTCGGAAGGCGTACGACGGGACGGCGCAGCCCGGCAGCAGCAGGACCGGGGTGCCCCGCCGGTCCTCGGGCCCGGGCACGACCTCGAGGTGGACGAGGCGCCCGCCCAGGGTCGTCACGTGGGAGCCGGCGGTGCGGACGACCTCCTCGACGGGGGCGCTCACCGGGCGTCCGTCCGCGGCCGCACCAGCGGGAAGGCGATTGTCTCGCGGATCGAGGCCTCCGTCAGCATCATCACGAGCCGGTCCATCCCCATCCCCAGGCCGCCCGACGGCGGCATCGCGTGCTCCAGCGCGAGGAGGAAGTCCTCGTCCAGCTCCATGGCCTCCGGGTCGCCGCCGGCCGCCTGCAGCGACTGCGCGGTGAGCCGCTCGCGCTGCTCGACGGGGTCGACCAGCTCGGAGTAGGCGGTGCCGATCTCGGCCCCGAAGGCAACCAGGTCCCAGCGCTCGGCGAGGCGCGGGTCCACCCGGTGCGGCCGCGTCAGCGGCGAGACCTCGGCCGGGAAGTCGGTGTAGAAGGTCGGCCGGACGGTGCGCGACTCGACCAGGTGCTCGTAGAGCTCGAGAAGCACGTTGCCGCGGGTCCACGAGCCGTCGACCGCGATGTCCAGCGTGCGGGCCAGCGCGACCAGGGTCTCCCGGTCGGTGCCGGCGTCGACGGGGGTGCCGGCGGCGGCCGAGATCGCGTCGTTCACGGTGACGACGGGCCAGTCGTCGGCCAGGTCGACCTCGTGCTCCACCCCGTCGGCGTCCGTGCCGCGCACGAGCGTTCCGCCGCTGACGGCCCGCGACGCGGCGACGACGATCTCCTGCGCCACGTGACGCATCGTCGTGTAGTCGCCGTACGCCTCGTAGGCCTCCAGCATCGTGAACTCGGGGTTGTGGGTGGCGTCGGCGCCCTCGTTGCGGAAGTTCCGGCCGATCTCGAAGACGCGGTCCACCCCGCCGACCATCAGGCGCTTGAGGAAGAGCTCGGGCGCGATCCGCAGGTAGAGGTCGAGGTCGTACGCGTTGATGTGCGTCCGGAACGGCCGCGCGTTGGCACCGCCGTGGATCGTCTGCAGGATCGGCGTCTCGACCTCGAGGAACCCCCGCGCGTCGAGCGTGCGCCGGACCTCGCGCAGGACCGCGGAACGCGAGCGGAGCCGTTCGCGGGCGAGCGGGTTCACGGTGAGGTCGAGGTAGCGCTGCCGGACCCGGATCTCGGGGTCGCGGATCCCGTGGTGGAGGTCCGGCAGCGGCCGCAGCGACTTCGCGGTCAGCAGCCAGCCCTCGACGCCGAGCGACACCTCGCCGCTGCGCGAACGGACGACGGTGCCCTCGGCCCCGACGTGGTCGCCGAGGCTGACGTCGTGCCGCAGCCGGTCGAGCTCCGCCGCGCTCAGGGTGTCCGCGCTCAGCAGGAGCTGGGCGTCGCCCGTCCAGTCGCGCAGCACGAGGAACACCACCCCGCCGAGGTCGCGCACGGCGACCACCCGGCCGGCGAGGCTCGCGGGCTGCCCGAGGGCGTCGGCGGTGAGGTCCCGGGCGGCCTGGTGGGGCCGGAACGACGGCGGGTAGGGATCGGTCCCCGAGGCGATCAGCCGCTCGCGCGTCGCCATCCGCAGCCGGACCTGCTCGGGCACCCGCGGCCCGCGCTCGACCGGGGCGGGCGGCAGGGCCGGGAGGTCGGCCGGACGGACGCTCGGCAGGTCCGGGCCGCGGCCCACGTCGAGCGGCGGCCGCAGGAAGGCCGGCAGGTCGATGAACCCCTCGGCGACGCCGAGCGCGGTGCCGACGAGCGCGATGTCGCGGGTCTCGGCGAAGCAGAGGAACCGCGGCTGCCACTCCGGGCGGAACTTCACGTTCGAGCGGTAGAGCGACTCGAGCTGCCACCAGCGCGACGCGACCAGGAGCAGGCGGCGCCAGAGCCGCAGGACGGGCCCGGCGCCGATCCGGGCGCCCTCCTCGAAGGCGGAGCGGAACACGGCGAAGTTCAGGGAGACGCGCCGGACGCCCAGCTCGGGGCCGGCGGCCATGACCGCGCTGACCATCAGCTCGGTGACCCCGTTGTCGGCGTCGGGGCTGCGGCGCATCACGTCGAGGGAGAAGCCGTCGCTCCCCCACGGCACGAAGGACAGCAACCCGGCGACGTCGCCGGCCGGGCCGGCCTCGTGGCGGGCGGGCGGGTACAGGGCCTCGACCATCAGGCAGTCGGCGTCGGCCGGGTCGCCGAGGCGCCCGAGGGCCATGGAGAAGCCGCGCTCGCTCTCCGTGTCGCGCCACGCGTCGGCGCGCTCGACCAGGGCGGCGAGCTCGGCGGGCGGGAGGTCGCGGTGGCGCCGGATGCGGACCGTGTAGCCGAGCCGCTCGAGGCGCTGCACGGCCTGGCGCACGGGTCGCATGTCGCGGTCGGCGAGGTGGAAGTCGCGGGGGTGCAGCACGGCCTCGTCGCCGATCCGGATGACGCGCAGGCCGAGGTCGCGGGCGTACGCGGTCGCCCCGGCCTCGCTCGCGCCGACGACGGCGGGCGTCCAGCCGTACGTGTCGACGAGCCCCTGCCAGGCGCGGATCGCCGCCTCCCAGCGGGCGGGCGGGCCGATCGGGTCGCTGCTGGCCAGGCAGACGCCGAGGTCGACGCGGTACGTGACCGCGGCCCCGCCGTCGGGCGCGAAGACGACCGACTTGTCGCGACGGGTGGCGAAGTAGGCGAGGGAGTCCTCGCCCGACTGGGCGACGAGCGCGCGGACGAGAGGCTCGTCGGCGGGCGACATCCGTGCGGCGAGCCGCTGCGACCGGGTGAGCATGAGGACCGCCGCCAGCAGCGTCGCGCCGAGCAGCAGGCCGACGACGGTGCTGATCCAGCTCGGCGGGCTGGAGACCGGCTGGGCGAAGGGGTCGCTCTCCGAGCTGAACAGCGAGCGGGCCACGCGCCCGGCGATCCAGGCCAGCCGGCCGCGCGGCCCGACGAGCTCGTTCGGGAAGACGGTCACGAGGGTCATCCCGACGCCGACCGTGACGACCAGCCCGACGACGAGGGTCAGCAGGGCCTTGCGGACGCTGCCGGGCGAGCGGCGCGCGGTGAACTCGGCGCGGTAGTGCACGAGGCAGGCGGTGAGCGCACCGAGCGCGGCCAGGTTGAACGCGAACCGCGCGTAGACGGGCAGCGCGCCGAAGTCGGTCTGGACGGCGAAGAGCGACGCGAGCAGCCCCGCCACGACGGCGAGGTCGGTCAGCAGGAAGAACGTGAAGATGACGAGGGCGAGGACCCAGCCGACCCGCTTGCGCCGGGCCAGCGCCGCCCCGAGGAGCAGCAGGAAGATGCCGAAGCCGATCGAGCCCTCGTCGACGGGGAAGAAGAGCGTCGAGCAGAGGTCGACCAGGGCCCCGACCCAGCCGACCCCGGGGAAGGCGGTCTCGAGGATCAGCACGACGCCGGCGAGGAAGAACAGCCGCGACACGAGGACGGGCAGGCGCGGCATCCGGGGCACGACCCGGCGAGCGTCGGACCGGGCGGCTGCGGGAGGGGCCGGGGCCCCGGCCGTCGACGGGGGCCTGACGGCCGTGCTGCTCACCCGCCCACTGTCGCAGACGTGATCAACCGCGGGACGGACCTGCCGCACGACCCGGTCAACGGCGTCCGAGGACCAGCGCGGCGAGGGCGCGGCGGTCGGCCGGGTCCCGCGTCCCGCCGGCCACGCCGTCCGCCAGGCGCGCCCGGACCTCCGCGGCGCTGCGGCGCGCCAGCTCGGAGGCGGTGACGCCCCAGACCCGCTGCAGCCGCTGGCCGGTGGGCTCGTCCACGAGGCCGAGCACGGTCGAGGTGTGGGCCAGCACGTCGGGGGCGACCGGGGGCACCACGCGGCCCGGCAGCCCCGCACCGACCGAGGCTCCGAGGCGACGCAGCCCCGCCAGCACCTCCGGCCCGGCCTCGGCGTCACGGGGGCGCAGCAGCAGCGCCAGCTCCAGCCCGGCGACGTCGCGGCCGGTGGGGTCGGCGGCCGCGGCCCGCAGGTCGGCGAGGTGGGCCACGACCTCGGTGACGGGTCGGCCCGAACGGACCCGGGCCAGGGCGATCCCGGCGCCGGCCAGCCCCAGCCCGGGCACCGCGGCGGTGGTCGCGAGCAGGTGGCGGGTGGCGACGTCGAGCAGGGCCGTGTCGCCGGTCCGGTCGGCCTCGCGGGCGAGCAGGGCGAGGGTCGTGGGCACCGCCCCCTCGTCCGCGGCGCCGTCGTCGAGGGCGTCGGCGAGCGTGCCGGCCAGCAGCTCGAGGGCGTCGCCCACGGAGTCGGGGTCGTCGCCGGACCGGTGGGCCAGGGCGTCCTGCAGCACCAGCCCCGCGGCCGCGCCGTCGAGGCGGACGGTCCCGGCGGGCGTCGTGGGACCGACGAGCAGCGCGGCCGCGGCGACGTCCACGAGGTCGTCGAGGTCGGGTGCCCAGGTCAGCGGCAGCGCCGTCGTCCCGCGGGCGGACCGCAGCTCCACCCGGTAGGCCCCGGGCTCGTCGGCCAGCACCTCGACCCGGTCGTCCTCCGGCACCACCTCCAGCCCGGGTGCGACGACGGCGACGTCCGGGCCGCCGCGCAGCACCGCGGTCTGGTCCCGCTCGAGCCAGGTGGTCCGGGGCAGCTCGGCGACGAACGCGCGGCGGGCGTCCGGCACGACCTCCCAGCGCCAGGCCACCGCCCACCGGTGGTGCGGCGCGAGGACCACCGGCCCCAGCAGCAGCCCCCCGGCGTCCACGCCGTGCTGCGCGCCCGCGCGCAGCGAACCGAGGAGGACCGGGCCTTCGCCGTCCTCGGCCTGCACCGCGTACGCGGCCCGGGCCCCGGCGGCGAGGGCCGTCACGACGGTGCCCGGCGCCGCCCGCCAGCCGAGGCGGACTTCCGGGAGGGCGAGCTCGGCGTCGGTCTCGTTGGCCAGGACCACGCGGACCGCCCAGCCCTGCTCGACCGAGTGGCGCACCACGGTGGTCAGCCCGCCCCCGGAACGGGCCACCTCGACCTCGTCGACGTCGACCCCCACCCGCGGGGCCCCGAGCGCGAGCGGGCCGTCGACGCCCGTCACCGTCAGCTCGCCGCAGGCGCCCAGCCAGGGCAGCGCGGCCGCCGGGGCGCCGGCCGACGTGACGGTCCCGTCGGCGTCGATGTGCAGCACGAGGCCCGGCGCACGCAGCACGGTGGCCGGCTCGGGAGGCGGGTGCGGGGATGCGGTGGGAGTCATTCGTCCGTGTGCTGAATCATCGCGGCTCGATAACGCTTGCGTGTCCGGGCTCCGCTGGGCGCGAAGTCGCTCCTAGCGTGGGACATGTGCCGACCGACCAGGGCCGCCGACCGCGCCAGGCCCACGCCGAGCGAGACCTGTGGCCACGCGACTTCGGGCGTGACGGGGTCTCGGGCCTCGTGACCCTCGACCGCGCCATGCGGTCCCGCGACGCGGCCCGTCCGACCATGGCGGACGAGCTCGAGGCCGCCGAGGTGGTCGACGGCCTGCTGGCCCGCATCGACGGCCGCCGTCCCCGGGCGTACGCCGCCCGCTAGCGCTGGTCCTGGGCCTCGTAGGTCGCGAGCAGCGCGATCCTCCGGGCGTGGCGCTCCTCGCCGCTGAACGGCGTGGCCAGGAACACCTTCGCCAGCTCGACCGCCTCCTCGTCGGTGTGCATGCGCGCACCGATGCCCATCACGTTCGCGTCGTTGTGCTGACGTCCGAGGCTGGCCGTGTCGCGGTCGTAGACCAGCGCGGCCCGCACGCCCCGCACCTTGTTGGCGGCGATCTGCTCCCCGTTGCCGGAACCGCCGACGACGATGCCCAGGGAGCCCGGGTCGTCGACCACGGCCGCGGCCGTCGGGATGCAGAAGATCGGGTAGTCGTCCTCGGCGTCGTACTCCACCGGACCGTGGTCGACGACCTCGTGGCCCTCGCCGCGCAGGGCCTCGATCAGGCGGCCCTTGAGCTCGAACCCCGCGTGGTCGCTGCCGATGTGAACGCGCATGGCTGCAGTCTGGCAGACCCTCCGCGACCCGCTCAGACCCGCTCGACCGACCAGTTCGACACGAGGTGGGTCAGGCCCAGGCCGGCCACCGCGCGGTTGCCGAGCTGGTCCGGGTCGAAGCGCGTCCCGCCCCGCCAGGCGCCGATCCGCGGCGGCCGGCCCACCGCCCGCTCGACCCGGCGGAACGGCTCCACGACCTCGTGCTCCAGGTTCGCGTCGTCGACCTCGGCCGCCGCCACGTGGCTCGTCGTGTGCCACCCCACTTCGTGGGTCCGGCCGATCTCGCCGAGCTGGGCGTCGGTCAGCAGGCGGCCCGAGGTCGGCGCGTGGAAGATCGGGAAGAAGACCCCGCGCAGGCCGAGCTCGACGCACAGCCCGGCGGCGAAGTCCGCCGTGCGCGCGAACCCGTCGTAGAAGCCGACGAGCACCCGCACCTCCCCGGGCGCCTGCTCGGGACCGTCGAGGTCGAACGACCGGCCGAGCTCCGCGGCGCGGGCGAGCTGCTCGCGCACGACCCCCTGGTTGCGCCCGCGGATGCGGTGGAAGTTGAGGGCGAGCAGCGGCCGCTCCAGCAGCGTGGCCTCCAGGCTGCCCGGCTCGTGCTCGCCCAGGTCGTCGCCGTCGAGCAGCCGCGAGGCCAGGTCCACCTGCACGCGGTAGGCGGTCGCGCCGTACGGCCTGACCTCCTCGGGCCCGGCCGCCGCGGTGCGCAGCAGGACAGGCACGCCCGCTCCCCGGTGGGTCTGGGCGAGGATCAGGTCGCGCAGGGCCGCCGGTCCCTCGCCGGTCCTGCTGATGTCCCCGTGCTGCACTATGGTGCCGACCTCTCCTCGCGGGTGTGGTCGCAGTCAAGCAGAGGACCGACGGAGGGATCAGGGGTGCTGGAGCAGGGTGGGTCGTCCGGGGCGGGCGCGTCGGACGCCGTGGCCGCGTACGCCGAGGTGCTGGGCCGGTCGGGACGCGTCCTGGACTTCGACATCTCCGGGCTGGACCACCTCGGGGTGCCGGTGACGAGCTGCTCGCTGCTGGTCGACGGGATGATCGTGCAGAACGGCAACGGCTACGGGCTCACGACGGAGGCCGCCCGGCTGAGCGGGCTCGGCGAGCTCGCCGAGGGCGTGCTGGCGGCCGACCACGTGCGCGGGCTGCGCACCCGGGAGCGACGGGCCTCGTACGCGGCGCTCGTCCGTGCGGAGGGCGCGGACCGTGTGGCCCACCCGGCCACGCTCTGCCTGCCGGCCGGCTCGGGCTGGGACGCCGGGACCGAGATCACCTGGGTGCCGGTCGTCCGGGTGCGCACGGGCGAGGAGGTGTGGGCCCCGCTCGACCTCGTGGCGAGCGACCCGGCCGACCGCGCCGGTTCGCCGGACGCCGCGCTCGTCGTCCCCGTGACCAACGGCCTCGGCGCCGGGCTGGACGACGTCCGTCCCGTCCTGCACGGGGCGCTGGAGATCCTGCAGCGCCACACGAACGGGCTGCGGTTCCGCGCGCTGGACGCCCGCTCCCCCGAGATCGACCCGGCCGGCATCGGTGGCGAGGCGGCCGCCCTCGCGGCCCGGTTCGCCGCGGAGGGCGTGGAGGCGGTCTTCAAGCACGCCGCCACGGGCTTCGGCGTGTGCTCCACCTACGTCATGGGCGTCGACGCCGACGACGCGACGCCGATCCGCGTGACCGCCTGCGGCGAGGCGGCCGACCCGTCGGTCGACCGCAGCCTGCTCAAGGCCCTGCTCGAGCACGCGAACTCCCGCGCCCGCAAGGCCTTCTGCTTCGGCGACCGCGAGGCGGCCCGCGCGGTGGCCGACCCCGACTACTGGGCGGCCGTCGAGCGCGGTCGTTCCGGCGGCGGCGCCGGCGGCGAGCCCCGGGCGATCGCCGCGATGCGGGCCTGGCACGACCTCGGCGCCGACCGGCTGCGCGCCCTGACGGCGCCGGACCGGTCGCGCCGCGTGACGCGGGCCGAGATCGAGGTGCCCGGTGCCGAGCGGACGGCGGGCGACCCGCTCCCCCGGCTGCTCGCCGACCTCGCCGACCACGACGTCCTCGCCGCGACCACGAGGGTCGGCGAGGTGCACGTGGCGAAGGTCCTCGTCACCGGCCTCGAGGTCGAGACGCTGTCGTACGGCCGGATCGGCGAGCTCGGCGCGGCCGACCTGCTCGGCACGGACCTCGACCTCGTCCGCCGCGGCGACGGGCCGACCGAGAGGCACCCGGACCGGGTCGTGCTGACGCCGGACGCGGAGGAGCGCCTCGGCGGACCGGTCTGGTACTCGTACGCGACGGCCGAGCGCATCGTCGGCGCCCGCTACCCGCTGTACCGCGAGCCGTCCCGCCACCTCGTCGAGGTCTAGCGGGTCCTGGTCCCTCGGGGACGTTGCCACCTGTGCACCGACGTCGATGCACAGGTGGCGACACTGTCGTGCCGGGAGCCCTAGTCGAAGATCGGGTCCACCGTGCGGGTGCGCTTGAGCTCGAAGAAGCCCTTGTACGACGCCAGCGCGAGCACGCCGTCGTACACGCGGCCGGCCTCCTCGCCCTTGGGCGCCGGGGACATGACCGGGCCGAAGAAGGCGACGTCGCCGACGTGGATCACGGGCGTGCCGACGTCCTGGCCGACCGGGTCCATGCCCTGGTGGTGCGACGCGCGCAGGGCCTCGTCGTTGTCGCCGACCTCACCGGCGTCGGCGAGCTCGGGCGGCAGGCCGACGTCGCGCAGGGCGGCCTCGAGGACGTCCCTGGTGAAGCCCTCCTGCCCGGGGTGGATCCGGGTGCCGATCGCGGTGTAGAAGGCGCGCAGCTGCTCCTGGCCGTACTGCTCCTCGACGGCCAGCGCGACGCGGACCGGGGCCCAGCCCTTGTCGAGCAGCGTGCGGTAGCCCTCGGGCAGGTCGCGGCCCTCGTTGAGCACGGACAGGCTCATGACGTGGAAGACGGTCCGGACGGGGCGGACCTTCTCGACCTCGAGCATCCAGCGCGACGTCATCCAGGCCCACGGGCAGATCGGGTCGAACCAGAAGTCGACGGTCTCCACCTTCGACGTGACCGGCGCCGCGGCCGTGGTCCGGGAGCGGAGCTCCTCGGCCACCTCGCGCACCTCGGCCACCAGGGCCTCGACCGCCTTGCGGGTCTGCTTCCCGAGGGCCTCGAGCTCGGCCTTCGCGTCGGTCTGCTTGCTCTTCTTCGCCATGGGGGAAGCCTAGGCCGTGCCCCCGTCCCGCACCGGCCGTGGTGGACCGGGCCCGGAAGGGCGCGGGCGCGTCAGAGGGCCGTGGAAGGATCGCTCCCATGTTCCCCGACAACCTCACCAGAGCCGAGGCGCAGGCCCGCGCCGCCCTGATCGGGACCGACACGTACGCGGTCCACGTCGACCTCTCCGGGCGCGAGGTGGACGACCCCACCACGCTCTTCACGTCGTCGTCGCGGATCCGCTTCACCGCACGGGACGCGGGCTCGCTGCACGTGGACCTGATCGCCGAGCGGGTCCGCTCGGCCGAGCTGGACGGCGTGCCGCTCGACCCCGCGACCTTCGTCGACTCCCGGCTGCCGTTCGACGTCACGCCCGGCGAGCACGAGCTGCACGTCGACGCGGTGGTCCGCTACAGCCGCAGCGGCGACGGCCTGCACCGGTTCGTCGACCCGGCCGACGGGCTCACCTACCTCTACACCCAGTTCGAGCCGGCCGACGCGCGCCGGGTCTACGCCTGCTTCGAGCAGCCCGACCTCAAGGCGCGGTTCTCGATCTCCGTGCTCGCCCCGGCCGGCTGGGCCGTCGTGTCCGGCGGCGCCGTCGAGACGCAGGAGCCGGTGCCGACGGGGGACGCCGGCGACGGCCTGCTGCTGACGACCTTCGCCACGACCGAGCCGGTCTCGACCTACCTCACGTCGCTGCTGGCCGGCGACTACACGATCGTCGACGGCGAGCTGGACACGGCGAAGGGCCGCATCTCGTCGCGCGTCATCTGCCGCCGCTCGCTGGCCGAGAGCCTCGACACCGACGCCATCCTCGAGGTGACGCAGGGCGGGTTCCGCACCTTCGAGCACCACTTCGGGATGCCGTACGCCTTCGGCAAGTACGACCAGGCCTTCGTGCCGGAGTACAACGCCGGCGCCATGGAGAACATCGGCCTCGTCACCCTGCGCGACGAGTACATCTTCCGCAGCCGGGTCACCCAGGCCTCCCGCGACTACCGGCAGGAGGTGATCCTGCACGAGCTCGCGCACATGTGGTTCGGCGACCTCGTGACCATGCGCTGGTGGGACGACCTGTGGCTCAAGGAGTCGTTCGCGACCTGGTCCTCGAACTTCGCGGTCGGCGAGCTGACCGACGACCCGGCGTCCAACTGGGCCTCGTTCAGCGCGGGCTCCAAGACGGGCGCGCTGCGCGCCGACCAGCTGCCCTCGACGCACCCGGTCGCCGCCGACATCGTCGACCTCGAGGCCGTCAGCACGAACTTCGACCAGATCACGTACGGCAAGGGCGCGGCCGTGCTGGCCCAGCTCGTGGTGTTCGTGGGGCGCGAGGCGTTCCTCGAGGGCGTCCGGGCCTACTTCGCCGAGCACGCCTTCGGCAACACGAGCCTGGCCGACCTCCTCGCCGCGCTCGAGCCGCCGTCGGGTCGCGACCTGACCGCGTGGTCGCAGCGCTGGCTGGAGACGGCCGGCGTGAACACGCTCGCCCTCGAGGTGGAGACCGACGGCGACGACGTCGTCACCTCGGCCGAGGTCGTGCAGACCGCGGCCCCCGAGCACCCCACGCTGCGCCCGCACCGGCTCGCGGTGGGCTCGTACGACCTCGTCGACGGCCGGTTCGCGCGGACGGCGTCGGAGGAGCTGGACGTCGACGGCGAGCGCACCCCCGTGCCCTCGCTGGTCGGGAAGCCGCGCCCGGCGCTGCTGCTGCCGAACGACGGCGACCTGACCTTCGCGAAGGTCCGCCTGGACGACCGCTCGCAGGCCGCGGCGCTCGAGCACCTGCCGCTCGTCGCCGACCCGCTGGCCCGGGCCGTCGTGTGGGCCTCGCTGTGGGACGCCTGCCGCGACGCCCGGCTGCCCGCCCGCGACTACGTCGACGTCGTGCTGCGCACCGCCGCCGTGGAGACGGTCCCGACGCAGCTGCGCAACGTGCTCGCCCAGGCCGCGCTCGCGGCGAACTCCTACACGGGCCTGGCGGAGCGCGCGAGCGTGCAGGCGTCGTTCGAGGAGGGGCTCTACGCGCTGCTCGGCGCGGCACCGGAGGGTTCGGACGCGCAGCTGGCGTTCACGCGCTCCTTCGCGGCCGCGACCAACCCGGGCCGGGGCGCCGACGTCCTGGCCGGCTGGCTCGAGGACCGCGACGTGCCCGAGGGCCTCGTGATCGACCGCGACCTGCGCTGGCTGCTGGTGGGCCAGCTCGCCCGCCTCGGGCGGATCGACGAGGCCGCCATCGACGCGGAGCAGGCCCGGGACAACTCGAGCGCCGGCGCGGAGCTCGCCGCCGGGGCCCGCGCGGCCCGGCCGACCGCCGAGGCCAAGGCCGAGGCCTGGCGCCTGGCCTGCGAGACCGACGAGGTCACCAACAGCGTGCAGTCCGCGATCTGCGTCTCGTTCGGCGCGCGCGGGCAGGACGAGGTCCTCGCGCCGTACGTCGAGCCCTACCTCGCGATGGTCGAGGAGGCCTCGGCGCTGCGCGGGGTGTGGGCGACCAAGGGCGAGGCGCTGCGCACCAGCGCGGTCCGGAACCTCTTCCCGGTGCCCGCCGACCGCGAGCCGTTCCTGGCCCGGCTCGACGAGTGGCTCGCCGGCGTCGAGCTGTCGGCGTCGCTGCGCCGCATCGTGGTCGAGCGTCGTGCCGACTCGCTGCGGGCCCTGCGCTGCCAGCAGGCCGCATAGCCGGCTTCGGCGCCGCGCGGCGCCTGGGGACGACCGAACCGTTCGACGGGGCGACGCTGTTCGCCTTCCTGCGGCGGTTCGCCGTCCCCGGCGTCGAGGCGCACGACGAGGTCGGCGGCGTGCTCGGGCTGACCCGCACCCTGCGCCTGGCCCACGGGCCCGGCGCGGTGCGGCTCACCTGGGACGGCGCCGCCCTCCGGCTCGCGTACGCGGGGCACCCGGACGACGAGGACGACGCGGTCGTCCGGGTGCGCCGGCTGGTCGACGCCGACGCCCCGGTCGACGCCGTGGCCGCCAGGCTGGGCGACGACCCGCACCTGGCCGACGACGTCGCGAGCAGCCCGGGGCTCCGGCTGCCGGGCGCGACCGACACGGCGGAGGCCGCGATCCAGGCGCTGGTCAGCCAGCAGATCTCGATGGCCGCGGCCGCCCGCTGCTCGGCCAAGCTGACGGAGGCGTACGGGGAGCGGCTCGTCCTCCCGGGCGTAGCCGACGGGAGCGAGACGAGCGTGGGCTGGCTGTTCCCCCGGATGGAGGCCCTGGCCGCGAGCGACCCGGCGACCCTGCCGATGCCGCGGGCCCGGGGACGGGCGCTCGTCGGGCTGGCGGGGGCGCTGGCGTCGGGTGCGCTGGTGCTGGACCCGGACGCCTCCTGGCCGGAGCAGCGGGTCGCGCTGCTGGCCCTGCCGGGCATCGGTCCGTGGACGGCCGACGTCGTCGGCCTACGGGCGCTGGGCGCCCGTGACGTGCTGCTCGGGACCGACCTCGCGATCCGGCGCCAGCTCGAGGCGCGGGGCGTCGGCGCGACGGCCGCCTGGGCGCCGTACCGCAGCTACGCCACGGTCCACCTGTGGCGCCCCTACGTCTGAGGGGCGCGCGACCTACTCGTCGCCGGTGCGCCCGTGCAGGGTCGGGGGCTGGCGGGCCGCCTCGCCCAGCTGGGTGATGCCGGTCCACAGGCCGCCCACGACGTCGTCGGCGACGAACGAGGCCCGCATGGTGGCGGCGGCGAGAGCGCAGACCCGGTCGGGCAGCACCCGGCGCGCGGCGCGGCCGGTGACGACCTCGAGCACCCGGGAACCGGGGTCGCAGAGCAGCAGGACCGACCGGTCGGGGTCGTCCAGCGCGCCGTGCAGGCGCAGGGCGTACGCCCGGCTGTCCTTCTCCGACGTCGTGAGGTAGACGGAGAACGACAGTCCCGACGCCTCCTCGGCGATCCGGACCGCGCGCCCGAGCCGCGCCGTGTCGGCGGGGCCGAGCTCGTCACCAGCGAGCACTGGCACCGCCCGCGTCGGCCTCGGCGGTGGGCGTGGCCGGAGCGCCGGCCAGCTGGTGACGCCTCGACTCCTCCACGCTCAGCTGCTCGGGCAGCAGGTCCGCGTCGCCGCCCATGATCGAGCGCGAGCGGCCCCCCATCCAGACCGGGTCGCCGGGCTGCGGGCCCGGGCCGCGCTTCGACGCCTTGATGCCCGCGTCGATCTTGGCGATGGCGAAGATCAGCGCGATGACGACGATCGGGATGCCGCCGAGGAGACCGAGCATCTCGAGCGGGGTGACCGTCGGCACCTGGGGCCAGCCGAACAGGGTGTCCATGGCATTAGCATGCCTCACGTGACGAGGCCGGACGATGCGACCTCGCCCACCCGCCAGGTGCTCGACGCCGACCAGATCAGCCGGGCGTGCGCGCGGATGGCGCACGAGGTGCTGGAGGCCAACCGGGGTGCGGCGGGACTGGTGCTGCTGGGGATCCCCACCCGAGGGGTCCCGCTGGCCGAGCGGCTCGGGCGGGCGATGGCCGAGGTCGAGGCGACCCCGATCCCGGTGGGCTCGCTGGACGTGACCATGTACCGCGACGACCTCCGCCGGCACCCGACCCGCGCGCCGGGCCGCACCGAGGTGCCCGTGAGCGTCGACGGCGCCGTGGTCGTGCTCGTCGACGACGTGCTCTTCTCCGGGCGCACCGTGCGGGCCGCCCTCGACGCGCTCGGCGACCTCGGTCGCCCGCGGGCCGTCCGGCTGGCCGTGCTGGTCGACCGGGGCCACCGCGAGCTCCCCGTCCGCGCCGACCACGTCGGCAAGAACCTGCCCACCCGCTCCGACGAACGCGTGTCCGTCCGCCTCAGCGAGGTCGACGGGACCGACGAGGTCACCATCACCCGGGACGAGGCCTGATGCGCCACCTGCTGTCGGCCGCCGACCTCGACGCCGCGGGGACGACCTCGCTGCTGGACCTGGGCGAGGAGATGGCCCTCGTCCAGGGCCGTCCGGTCAAGAAGCTGCCGGCCCTCCGTGGTCGCACCATCGTCAACCTCTTCTTCGAGGACTCCACCCGCACCCGCAGCTCGTTCGAGCTGGCCGGCAAGTGGCTGTCCGCCGACGTGATCAACATCAGCGCCAAGGGGTCGTCGGTCTCCAAGGGCGAGTCCCTGCGCGACACCGTGCTGACGGTGGCCTCGATGGGCGTCGACGCGATGGTGGTCCGGCACATGGCGAGCGGCGCCCCGCTCCAGGCCGCGCGCTGGTTCGCCGACCTCGGGCTCGGGGTGCACGTGGTGAACGCCGGCGACGGCACCCACGAGCACCCGACGCAGGCGCTGCTCGACGCCTTCACCCTGCGGCGGCACTTCCGGGCCCAGGAGGACGGGCGGCCGGAGGACCCGCAGGCGCCGTTCGCGGGCCGCCGCATCGCGGTGGTCGGCGACATCACCCACTCCCGCGTGGCCCGGAGCAACGTCCTCCTGCTCGCCACCCTGGGCGCGCAGGTCGTGCTCGTGGCACCCCCCACCCTGCTGCCCGCGGGCGTGGACGGCTGGCCGGTCGAGGTCCGCGACGACCTCGACGCGGTCCTCGGAGAGGTCGACGCCGTGATGATGCTGCGCGTGCAGCGCGAACGCATGTCGGGGGGCTACTTCCCGACCCCCCGCGAGTACACGGTCGGCTACGGCCTCACCCGCGCCCGGCTCGGCCTGCTGCGCCCCGGCGCGGCGATCTGCCACCCCGGCCCCATGAACCGCGGCCTGGAGATCTCGGCCGACGCCGCCGACTCGGCCGGCTCGCTGATCCTGGACCAGGTGGCGGCGGGGGTCGCCGTGCGGATGAGCGTGCTCTACCAGCTGCTGGGCGGCGCCGACGAGAGCGGGGCGCTGCGATGACGAGCACGACGACGGGCGCCGGCGACGACGTCCTGGTGGTCGGTGCCGACTTGGCCGGCGCCGGGCCCGCGGACCTGCTGATCCGCGACGGGCGGTTCGCCGACCCGTCGGAGGCCGGCCCCGACGTCCGGCGGGTGGACGCGTACGGGCTGGTCGCGCTGCCCGGGCTGGTCGACCTCCACACGCACCTGCGCGAGCCCGGCCGCGAGGACGCCGAGACGGTGGCCACGGGCACGGCGGCGGCGGCGCGCGGCGGGTTCACGGCGGTGCTGGCCATGGCCAACACCTCGCCCGTGACCGACACGGCCGAGGCCGCGGAGCACCTGCTGGAGGCGGGGCGCACGCACGGCTCCGCCCAGGTCGTGCCCGTCGGCGCCGTCAGCAAGGACCTCGCCGGCGAGGAGCTCGCCGAGCTCGGCCTGATGGCCCGCTCGGCCGCCCGCACCCGGTTCTTCTCCGACGACGGCCGCTGCGTGGCCGACGGGCGGCTGATGCGCCGGGCGCTGGAGTACGTACGGGCCTTCGACGGGGTCGTCGCGCAGCACGCGCAGGACCCCCGGCTGGCCGGCCGCGAGGCCTGCTGCGACGAGGGCCCGGTCTCCGGGCGGCTGGGGCTGCCGGGCTGGCCGGCCGTCGCCGAGGCCGGCATCGTCGCCCGCGACGTCCAGCTGGCCGAGCTGACCCGCTCGCGGCTGCACGTCTGCCACGTGTCCACCGCGGAGACGGTCGACGTGCTGCGCTGGGCCAAGGGCCGGGGCGTGCCCGTCACCGCCGAGGTCACCCCGCACCACCTGCTGCTCACCGTCGACGAGCTCGTCGGCTACGACCCGACCTACAAGGTCAACCCCCCGCTGCGCAGCGCCGAGGACGTCGCCGCCCTGCGCGACGCGCTGACCGACGGCACCATCGACGCGGTCGCCACCGACCACGCGCCGCACGCGCGCCACGACAAGGAGCACGCGTTCGTGGACGCGGCCTTCGGCATGGTCGGGCTGGAGACCGCGCTCGCCGTGGTCGTGGAGACGATGGTGCGCCCCGGCGCCCTCGGCTGGTCCGGGGTCGCGACGCGCATGTCGTCCGTGCCCGCGCACATCGCCCGGCTGGGCGGGCAGGGCCGCCCGCTGGCCGTGGGCGAGCCCGCGAACCTCACCCTCGTCGACCCGGAGCGCCGGGCGGTCGTCGACCGCGCCGACACAGCATCCCTCTCCCGGAACAACCCCTGGCACGGCCGCGACCTGCCGGACCCGGTGGTCGCCACCTGGTGGGCCGGCCGCCCGACGTACGCGCGCTGACGTGGAGCAGCGACCCTTCGGCGGCACCGGACTCACGGTCTCCGTCGTCGGCCTCGGGGCCGGCCAGGTCGGCGAGGCCGACGTCACCGAGGCTGAGGCGGCCGCGCTGCTGGGCACCGCCCTGGACCTCGGCGTCACCCTCGTCGACACCGCGCTGTCGTACGGCACGAGCGAGGAGCGGATCGGGCGGCACCTGCGCCACCGCCGCCACGACTTCGTGCTCTCCAGCAAGGGCGGCTCCGGCGTCCCCGGGTACGAGGACTGGTCGCCCGAGGCGGTCCGGGCCGGCATCGAGCAGACGCTCCGCCGCACCCGCTCGGAGCGCGTCGACGTCTTCTTCCTGCACTCGTGCCCCCTCGAGGTGCTGCAGCGCGGCGACCTGCAGGACACGCTCGACGACGCGGCCGCCCAGGGCCTGATCGGGATCGCGGGCTACAGCGGGGACAACGAGGCGCTGGCGTTCGCGGCGGCGTCGGGGCGGTTCGGCGCGATCGAGTGCAGCGTCAACGTCGCCGACCGCTGGAACCTCCACCACGTCGTCGGCCGCCACCCCGAGCTGGGCGTCATCGCCAAGCGGCCGGTGGCGAACGCGCCCTGGCGCTTCGCCGAGCGTCCGACCGGGCACTACGCGGAGCTGTACTGGGAGCGGCTGCGCGCCCTGGACCTCGACCCGGGCCCGCTGGGCTGGACCGAGCTCGCCCTGCGGTTCACCGCGTACGCCCCCGGCGTGCACACCGCGATCGTCGGGACCGCGTCGCCGGACCACCTGCGCAGCAACCTGGAGGCGGCCGCCCACGGGCCGCTGCCCGCCGACGTCCTGGCCCGGCTCGACGCCGCCTGGGACCGCGTCGGCGGCGACTGGGAGAGCTCGACCTAGCCCCAGCCCGGCTCAGGCCGGCGGGGCGGGCAGCGGCCGGGAGGGTCTCCGGGCGACCGCCACGCCGACGAGGCTGACCGCTCCCCCGACGACGGCCAGCAGGAGCGGGACCTCGCCCAGCAGCAGCCAGCCGAGCGCGATGGCCACGGGCGGGACCGCGTACGTGGTGACGGAGAGCCGGCCCGCGTCGCTGCGGCCGAGGGCGAACGCCCAGGTCGAGAAGGCGATCGCCGTCGGCACGACGCCGAGGTAGACCACGGCCCACCAGACCGACGCGGGTGCGGCGGCGAGGCCGCGGACGAGCTGGCCGGCGAAGGGCAGGCAGGCGACGAACCCCACGGTGCAGGCCGCCCAGGTGACGAGCAGGCCGGACAGCCGCCGCAGGACGACCTTCTGCGCGACGAGCGCGACCGCGTAGACGACGGCGCTGACCAGGACGAGCAGCACCCCCAGCAGCGGCTCTGACCCGGCCGGACGTCCCTCCGCACCGGCCGCGCCCGTCGCGACGCCGATCATCAGCGTGCCGAGCAGCGCGACGGCGGTCCCGACCACCAGCGGGCGCGGGAAGCCCTCGTGCAGGAGCGTGCCGGCGAGGACCGCGATGAGCACCGGGGCGATCTGGATGATCATCGAGGCGGTGCCGGCGTCGACGTGCTCCTCGCCGGCGTTCAGCGCGACGTTGTAGACCGCGAACCAGGCCAGCCCGATGAGGACGACCAGCCACCGCTCCCGGCGCGGCAGCGTGCGGAGGGTCGCGAGCCGACGGCTGCCGCCGAACGCCCGCAGCGAGGTGATCAGGGTCAGCGTGATCGTGCCGACGAAGAGGCGGCCGAGGCTGAGCGCCCCGGGCGTGAGCCACGGGGCGGCGAAGCGGATGCCCACGAAGGCCGAGGCCCAGGACAGCACCGTCACCACGACGGCGACCACGCCCGCCCGACCGAGGCCGTTCACGCCGGCCGCTCCCGTTCCGACTGCTCCAGGTCCCGGCACCGGACGAGGATCGCAGGCCTACGAAGGGCCCGCACGGAGATCTCAGCCTCCTAGGGTGTGGCCATGCCCGTCTGGTTGCCCCGCACCCTCACCGACGCCGTCGCCTTCGTGCCGCTGCGGATCGCGTTCCTGGTCGTCCTCGCGCTCGTCGCCCGGGCGGTGGTCAACCACGTCATCGACCGGGCCGTGCGGCGCAGCACGGGCGACCGGCGGCGGCTGCGGATCAAGGCGCTCGACGTGCTGCGCGACACCGAGAACGACCGCGGCTCGGGACGCCGGGACTCGCGGATCCGGGCGCTCGGCTCGCTCGCCCGCAGCGCGTCGACGGTGGTGATCACGCTCGTCGCGCTGCTGATGATCTTCTCGGAGATGGGCTTCAACATCACGTCGATCATCGCCGGGACCTCGATCATCGCGGTGACCGTGGCCTTCGGCCTGCAGAACGTAGTGAAGGACCTGGTCTCCGGCGTGTTCATGCTCGTCGAGGGCCAGTTCGGGGTGGGCGACTTCGTCGACATGAAGGAGGCGTCGGGCACGGTCGAGTCGATCGGGCTGCGGATCACGGCGCTCCGCGACGACGCGGGCAACGCCTGGTACGTCCGCAACGGGGAGATGGTGCGGGTCGGCAACTACAGCCAGGGCGGCACCGGCCGGCCGCCGGCCGCGGCCACGGTGCAGACCGTCCGGCTCGTCGACGACGCTGCGGCGGGTCCCGCGGCAGGCTCGGGAGACGTCTCCTGAGCCTGCCGGAGACCGACGGGCGGGGTCAGCCCTTGAAGGAGACCTCGAGCGTCATCGGGACGGCCTTGAGGGCCTGGGAGACCGGGCAGTTCTCCTTGGCCTCCTGAGCGGCCTTGTCGAACTCCTCGGCGGTGATGCCGGGGACGTCGCCGACGACCGTCAGCTTGATCCCCGTGATGCCCGTGCCCGCCTGGAAGGTCACGTCGGCGGTCGTGTCGATGCTCGTGGGCGCGTGGCCGGCGCCGGCGAGGCCGTGCGACAGGGCCATGGAGAAGCAGGTGGAGTGCGCGGCGGCGATGAGCTCCTCGGGGCTCGTCTTGCCGTTCGCCTGCTCCGCGCGCGACGGCCAGTTGACCTCGAAGCTGCCGGCCTCGGACGAGACCAGCTCGACCTCGCCCTGGCCCTCCATCAGCGAGCCCTCCCAGTGGGCCTGCGCGGTACGAACGGTAGCCATGTGGTGCTCCTTGCGATTGGTGCCGGGCCGGTGGGCCCGCGTGACGTGGCCGACCTGACCGGTCGCCCGCGACCCATCGTGCCAAAGGGCCCCGCAGGCGCCGCCACGGGTGGCCCGTGCGCGGACGGGGGATGATGGAGTCGATGTCCGAGCCAGCCAGCAGCCCTGCCCCCGTCACCACGTTCTACGACGCGGTCGGCGGGCACCCCACGTTCGTCGCGCTCGTGCGGCGCTTCTACGAGGGCGTGGCGTCCGACCAGCCGCTGCGCGACCTCTACCCCGAGGAGGACCTCGCTGCGGCAGAGGTCCGGCTGCGGGGGTTCCTGGAGCAGTACTGGGGCGGTCCCACGACCTACAGCGAGGAGCGCGGCCACCCGCGGCTGCGCATGCGGCACGCCCCCTTCGCGGTGACGCCGGAGATGCGCGACCGCTGGATCACCCACATGCGCGACGCCGTCGAGTCCCTCGACATCCCCGACGCCCAGCGCAACGAGATGTGGACCTACCTCGAGCGCGCCGCGCACTTCATGGTGAACACCGAGGGCCCCACGCCCGCCACGACCTCCATGGGCGGCGGCGTCACCTCGTCCGTCTCCCTGTCCCCGAGGCGGCCGGACGCGGGCTGACGTGGCCCGCCGACCGGTGGTCGAGCCGACCCCTGAGCAGGCGGTCCGGTACCTGACGCGAGAGCTCTCGAACGACGCGGAGCGCGTGAACGAAGCCACCGGCGGGTCGGTCCACGACCTGTACGCGCTCGTCCTCGCGGCCAGCGGGCGGATGGCGTACGCCGAGCCGGGCACCTCGACCGCACCGCTCGGTGTGCCCGACGCACCGCTGCACCAGGTCGGAACCCGGTTCGCGCTGTGGCAGCAGGCGTTGGAGCAGGTGCTCGACATCCTCGGAGACCCCGAGTCCCGCTACCGCACCGGTTTCGACAGCCGGTCGCTCAGAGACGCGATGCAGGAGTTCTTCGCCTCGTCCCGCGAACCGGGCTCGCACACCTGACCTGTCGATCGACGCGGCCTTGCCCGGTTCGCCCGCTCGGCACACCGTCCTCGCCTTGGCACACCGTGCACGGTGTGCAGAGGTGAGCACGGTGTGCCGATGCGTGCGGGGTGTGCCGAAGCTCAGGCGGCGGGGACCCCGGTCGCGTCGGGCAGGGCGAACCGGCCCAGGGCCCGCCGCTCGGCCTCGTCCAGCGGTCGGGGCCCGACGGCGACCGTGCGGGCCCGGGCGTAGACCGTGCCCGACGCGGGGTCGCGGATCTCGGCGGCCAGGGTGAACGAGCGCGTGCCGAGCGCGACCACGCTGGTGGCGACCTCGTAGGGCTCGCAGCGGAAGTCGAGCGGCGCGAGGTGGTCGAGGTCCTGCCGCACCAGCGACCAGACGACGCCCGCGGACCAGTCGAGCGTCGCGGTCATGATCGCGACCCGCGCCTCCTGGACGTAGTCGTAGAACTTGACGTTGTTGACGTGCCCGAAGGCGTCGAGGTCGGACCAGCGCACGGTGAGCGGGTAGCGGGCGGCGCCCTCCCCCACGCCCACCTTCGGCAGCGGCCGCAGCGGCTCGGCCGGGTCGAGGTAGGCCTGGAACGCGGCCCGCTCGACGTCGTTCAGCCGGCGAACGCGGCCGACCTCGAGGTCGAAGGGGACCAGCGTCGTCCGGGCTCGGGCAGCCAGCGTCTCGCCGTCGAAGATCTCGTAGCCCACGGTGAAGCGACTGGCGCCCAGCGCGTCGATCCAGGTCTGGACGACGAGCGGCGTGGGCCCGTAGCCCACCGGCGCGAGGTACTCGACCTGGTGGCTGACCACGAGCACCCCGGTGCGCAGCATGTCGGCCAGGCCCGGGGCGCCCGCGTGCAGGAACGCGACGCGCGCGTCCTGCAGGTGGTCGAGGTAGACCGCGTTGTTGACGTGCCCCTGCGCGTCGAGGTCACCCCAGCGCCGCGGCGAGGAGTAGAGGAAGCGCGGCATCAGGGCGTGCCTCGCCGTCCCCGGTGCGCGCAGGCACGGTATCCGCGCCCGGTCCGGCAAGGCGGAGGAGCGAAAGCGCAGCGGGCTGCGCTGAGCTCCTCCAACGCGGCCGGTCGGGATGCGGGGCCGGGCCTGCGCTCGCCGGGAACAAGAGGCATGCCCTTAGTCGCGGTCGTAGAGGGAGTCGAGCAGGTCGCCGTAGCGGCGCGTGACCTCGGAACGGCGCACCTTCATGCTCGGGGTGACCTCGCCGCGCTCCACGTCGAGCTCGGCGGGCAGGAAGGCCCAGCGCTTGACCGTCTCCCAGCGCTCCAGCTTGCGGTTGGCGGCCTGGACGTAGCCGTCCACGAGCGCCCGGACCTCCGGAGACTTCGTCAGGTCCTCGGGCGAGCCGTAGGTCAGGCCCTGGGCGTCCGCCCACGCGGTGATCTCGCCCGGGTCGAGCGCGAGGAGGGCGCTGATGTACTTGCGGCCCTCGCCGTACGCGACCACCTGGCTGACGTAGGGGCAGGCCGCCTTGATCACGCCCTCGACCTCGGAGGGAGCGACGTACTTGCCGCCCGAGGTCTTGATCAGGTCCTTCTTGCGGTCGGTGATCTTGAGGTAGCCGCGGTCGTCGATCTCGCCCAGGTCACCCGTGGCGAACCAGCCGTCGACGAACGCCTCGTCGGTGGCCTCCGGCATGTGGTGGTAGCCCCGCATGACGCCCGGGCCCTTGATCATGACCTCGCCGTCCTCGGCGATCCTGGCCTCGGAACCGGGCAGCAGCGGCCCGACCGTCCCGAAGCGGGTGTCGCGCGGGTTGTTCACGAAGGTGGCCGCGCTGGTCTCGGTCAGGCCGTAGCCCTCGAGCACGAGCAGACCGGCCGCGTAGAACCACTCCTGGACCTCGCGGTTGAGCCCCGCCGAGCCCGACACGAAGAACCGGATCTTGCCGCCCATCCGGGCCTTGATCGTCGAGAACACCAGCCGCTCGGCGAGCGCCTGCTGCACGGCGAGCAGCCCGCGCGGCCTGCCGCCGGCGAGCCGGATCGGCGTCGTCTTCCGGCCGACCCCGAAGGCCCAGCCCACGATGTGCTTGCGGGGACCCTCGGCGGCGCTGGTCAGGACGCGCGCCCGGACCTTCTCGAAGATCCGCGGGGCTCCGCACATGAAGGTTGGCTGGACCACCTGGAGGTTCTCGGCCAGGGAGTCGATGTCCCCCTCGATCGCCGTGGCGAAGCCGATCCGCAGCTGGATGGCGATCAGGGCCTTGCCGAAGACGTGGCTGAGCGGCAGCCAGAGGTACTGCAGGTCGTCGCGGTAGATGATGTCGTACGCCTCGACCGCCGCGCCCTCGTAGGTGAGGCTCGCGTGCACGAGCTCCACGCCCTTGGGGCGTCCGGTCGTGCCCGAGGTGTAGATGAGGGTCGCCAGGTGGTCCGGGCCGGTCTGCGCGATGACGTCCTCGACGCAGGACGGGTCCGCCTCCAGACGCTCGCGCCCCCGCGCCCGCAGGTCGTCCAGGCTGATGGTGCGACCGCCGCGGGGCACGCCCGAGATCAGCACGATCGTCTCGAGGGCGGGCAGGTCGTCGGCGTGGGCCTCGATCTTGTCGACCTGGCCCTGGTCCTCGGCGAAGACGATCCGCGAACCCGAGTCCCCGAGGATGAAGGCGACGTCCTCGTGCTGGGTGGCCGGGTAGACCGTCGTGGTCGCGCCGCCGGCGGACATGATCGCCAGGTCGGCCAGGACCCACTCGATCCGCGTGCCGCAGGCGATCGCGACGCGGTCCTCGAGGCCGATCCCGAGCGCGAGCAGACCGGCCGCCAGCTCGAAGACGGAGTCCTTGGTCTGGTTCCAGGTCATCGAGACCCAGCGGCCGCCCTGCTTGTGGCGGAAGGCCTCGCGGTCTCCGGACGCCTTGACCTGCTCCAGGAGCACCGCTCCGACGGAGGGCGGGCGCTGGGCGACGATGTCGTTGGCGTGGTCTGGGTCCATGGTGGGCTCCCCGTGCTCGTACGGGCCGCCTCGGCAAGCATCAGCCGGCCACGGTGAAGGCTGGTCCATCAGGTTAGCGGACCTGCGCGCCGCAGCCTGCGTCCCCGTCCCGGCGTGCCCCGGGCCGGTCGTGTCGTCCGCAGGGGCGACAGACGCCGGCAGAACCTTGATCGTTAGAGCAGAACTCGCTACCCGGTCGTACGATTGAATACGTGACCATCACTGCACCCCCGGCAGCGCGCTGGCTCACGGACGACCAGCAGCGTGTGTGGCGTTCCTACCTCCTGGGCAGCGCGATCCTGAACGAACGCCTCGACGCCCAGCTGCGCGAGCACGACCTGGACCTGGCGGAGTACGAGATCCTCGTCACCCTGTCCGAGTCGTCGGACCGCCAGCTGCGGATGGCCGAGCTCGCGGACGCCGTGCACCAGAGCCGCTCGCGGCTGACGCACACGGTCACCCGGATGGAGAAGCGCGGGCTCATCGAGCGAACCACCTGCCCGGTCGACCGCCGCGGCGTGTGGGCGAACCTGACCGACGCCGGCAGCGTCCTGCTCAAGGCTGCGGCGCCCAGCCACGTCGAGTGCGTGCGCCGCAACTTCGTCGACGCCGTCGACCCCGAGGACTACGCCGCGGTCGGCCGTGCGATGCGGGCGATCCTCCAGGCCTCGCAGGCCTGACCAGCCCCGGGCCGGATCGGCCCGGTCCGCCCGGGCGCGCACTAGCATCGGGGACGACCATGTCTTCCGCCCCTCTGCTCCTCGCGCCCGGCGCCGGAGACGTCCCCGAGCCCCTGCGCGACCTGGCCGCGGAGCTCGACCGCCGCGGCGCGCTGCGGGCGCTGGACACCTCGACGCTGGCCCGCGCGCTCTACTCCTCCGACGCCTCGCTCTACCGCGTCGTGCCGCAGGCCGTCGCCCGGCCCGCCGACGTCGACGAGCTGATCGCCGTCCTCGACGCGGCCCGGACCGCCGGGATCCCCGTCACCACCCGCGGCGCCGGCACCTCGTGCGCCGGGAACGCGGTCGGCCCGGGCCTGGTCGTCGACGTCGGGCGCCACCTGACGCGGATCGGCGAGGTCGACCCCGAGGCCCGCACCGCCCGGGTCGAGCCGGGGGTCGTGCAGTCCTCGCTGCAGGCCGTCGCCGCGCCCCACGGGCTGCGCTTCGGGCCGGACCCGTCCACGCACAACCGCTGCACGATCGGCGGGATGATCGGCAACAACGCGTGCGGCCCGCGCGCGCTCGGCTACGGCCGGACCGCGGACAACGTGGTCGCCCTCGACGTCGTCACGGGTCGCGGCGAACGGCTGCACCTCGAGCACGGGCAGGACGCCCCGCTCGCGTCCAGCCTCACCCGGCTCCGCGAGATCGTGGCCGGCGACCTCGGCACGGTCCGGACCGAGTTCGGCACCTTCGGGCGCCAGGTGTCCGGCTACAGCCTCGAGCACCTGCTGCCGGAGCGCGGCTTCGACGTGGCCCGGTTCCTCGCGGGCACGGAGGGCACCCTCGCCGTCATCACCGGCGCGACCGTCCGGCTCGTCGCGGACGCGCCGTACAAGCAGCTGGTCGCGCTCGGCTACGCGTCCATGGCCGAGGCCGCGGACGCCGTCATGGCCGTCCTCGCCCACCGGCCCACCGCGGTCGAGGGCCTGGACCGGCGCATCGTCGACGTCGTCCGCCGCCGGCGTGGTCCGTCGGCCGTCCCGCCGCTCCCCCGCGGCGACGGCTTCATGCTCGTCGAGGTCGTCGGCGACGACCCGGCCGAGGTGGCCGCCCGCGCCGCCCGCGTGCTGGCCGACGCCGGTGCGCTCGACGGCTTCGCGGTGCAGGACCCGGTCGAGGCGCTCGCGCTGTGGAAGATCCGTGAGGACGGCGCCGGCCTGGCGGGCGTCAGCCTCGCCGAACCCGCCTACCCCGGCTGGGAGGACGCCGCGGTCCCGCCGGCCCGGCTCGGCGACTACCTGCGCGACTTCGACGCGCTGCTGACCGACTTCGGCCTCGACGCGCTGCCGTACGGCCACTTCGGCGACGGCTGCGTGCACGCGCGGATCGACTTCCCGCTGACCAGCCCCGGCGGTTCGGCGACCTACCGGCGGTTCGTCGAGGCGGCCGCGGCGATCGCCGCGTCGTACGGCGGCTCGATGTCCGGCGAGCACGGCGACGGCCGGGCCCGGGGCGCGCTGCTCCCCGCGATGTACTCCCCCGCCGCCATCGCGCTGTTCGGCCAGGTCAAGCACGCCTTCGACCCCGACGACCTGCTCAACCCCGGCGTGCTCGTCGACCCGGCCCCGGTGGACGCCGACCTGCGCACCTCCGGCCTCGTCGGCCACCCGCTGCCGGTCAGCCGGCACTTCTCCGCCGAGGTCCACAAGTGCTCGGGCGTGGGCAAGTGCCTCGCGAACACCACCGGCTCGCAGGGCGTCATGTGCCCGTCCTTCCAGGCCACCCGTGAGGAGAAGGACTCGACCCGTGGCCGGGCCCGGGTCCTCCAGGAGCTCGTCAACGGGACGCTGGTCGGCGGGTGGCGGGCGCCCGAGGTGCACGACGCGCTCGACCTCTGCCTGTCCTGCAAGGGCTGCGCACGCGACTGCCCGACCGGGATCGACATGGCGTCGTACAAGTCAACGGTCCTCGACCACAGCTACGCCGGGCGGCTCCGCCCGCGCAGCCACTACACGCTCGGCTGGCTGCCCCGCTGGGGCCGGCTGATCACGCGGGTGCCCGGGCTGGCGGCCCTGATCAACCTCACGACCTCCACGCCGGGGCTGAAGCACCTGGTCCGGTGGAGCGCCGGGGTGGACCAGCGGCGCTCGCTGCCGCGGTTCGCGGACCGCCCGGCCCGGGCCCGCGTGGACCGGCCGGCCGACCCCACGGCCGAGGGACGCCCGGTCGTCGTCTGGGTGGACTCCTTCTCCGACTGCTTCGACGGCGACGGCGCCTCGTCGGTCCTCGACGTGCTGCGGGCCGCCGGCTACGCGCCGCGCTTCCTGGAGCGCAACGCCTGCTGCGGGCTGACCTGGATCAGCACCGGGCAGCGCGAGGGCGCACGGCGCCAGCTGCGTGAGGCCCTCGACGTCCTGCACCCGGTCGTCGCCGCGGGCGTCCCGGTGGTGGGCCTCGAGCCGTCCTGCCTCGCGGTCTGGCGCTCGGACGCCGCGGAGCTGCTCGACGACCCGCGGGTCGCCGAGGTCGCCGCGGGCGTGCACACCCTGGCCGAGCTGCTCGAGCAGACCCCGGGCTGGGAGGCGCCCGACCTCAGCGGGGTCGAGATCGTCGCCCAGCCGCACTGCCACCACGCCTCCGTCATCGGCTGGCGGGCGGACGCCGCGCTGCTGGCCTCCACCGGCGCCACCGTCACGACGGTCGGCGGGTGCTGCGGCCTCGCCGGCAACTTCGGGGTCGAGCAGGGCCACTACGACGTCTCCGTCGCGGTCGCCGAGCACGACCTGCTGCCCGCCGTGCGCCAGCGCCCGGACGCCGTCGTGCTCGCCGACGGCTTCTCCTGCCGCACCCAGCTGGCCGAGCTCGCCGACCGGCACGCGGTCACCCTGGCCGAGCTGCTGGCGCCCGGCTTCCGCGCGCCCGTCGGCGGTCCGTCACCGGTGCCCGAGGTGACCCCGGACCCGCACGACGGTTCCGCCACCGCCACGCCGCCGGCCGCCCAGCAGCGCGCGACCCTGGACCAGGAGTCCGTCGACGTCCCCTGACGGCACGGTCACGGCGCCCGGACCGGAGCGGCTCGACGTCGAGCCGCGACCGGTCGACCGACGCCTGCTCCTCGTGCTGGGCGTCGGCGTCCTGCTCGTCGCCCTCGTCCTGGGCGGGCTGGCCACCGTCGACCGCCTCCGCGGCGGCGCCTCGTCGCCCGTCGCGGTCGCCGACCGCGTCCTCGCCGCGCTGGACCACGAGGACCTCGGGGCGCTGGCCCGGCTGGTCGAACCCGGCGAACGCGCCGCCCTGCTCCGCGCCGCCACCTCCCTGTCGGCCCGCCTCGCCGACCTCGACCTACCCGGGAGTGTCGGTGGCGGTGCCGTCGGCCCCACGGCGGACGCGCTGGACGGGCTCGACCTCGACCTGACCGGCGCCACCCCGCAGGAGGAGTCCCACGCGGGTGACGTCGCGGTCGTCGGGCTCGGGGACCTCGCCGTGCGCGTCCGGACCGACCCGGCGCGGGCGCACGGCCTGCTGCGCGCGTGGTTCGCCTACCGGCAGACGGACGCGCCCGAGGACGTCACCCGGCCGGTCGACGAGCTGCCGGGCCTCTCGGTCCGCAAGCGGCTCGTGACCGTCGTGCGGGACGGGCGCTGGTACGTCAGCGTGGTCGGCACGCTGCTCGGTCCCGGCATCCCGCCGGGCAGCCTGGCCGACGTCGAGGCGTTGCCGCCGCACGCCTCCCCCACCCCGCAGGCCGCGGTAGAGACGACCGTGCGGACCCTGCTCGACGGCCGGACCCGCCGCGACGCCTCCGGGCTCGCGGCGACGCTCGACGCCTCGGGTTCCGACACGGTGCAGCTCTGGGCCACGCAGCTCGCCGTCGTCGGGCTCGACCGGGCGCCCGCGCCGGTCACCGCCCTCACCACCGTCGCGGGCGAGGTGTCCGGGGACCGTGCGGTCGTCCGCGTGCAGACCCTCAAGGTGGGCGACGGCTCCGGCTTTGACCTGGCCGGCCCGTGCGTCAGCGCCAACGGCGAGCGCGGCTGTCTGCGCCCGTCGGGCTACCGCTACGACGGCGGGCTCGGCTCGCTCGGCGCCCTGGAGCTGCTCGGCCGCGATGGGTCGTTCACGCTCACCGCCGTCCGCACCGGCGACGGCTGGGTCACCAGCCTGCCCGAGAGCCTCGCCGACGCCGTCGTGGGCTACGGCGCCGGGCTGACCCGCGAGCAGGTGCTCATGGTGCTCGGGCAGGAGCGGCTCGACGGTTCGGGCGGTGCCCTGGAGCCCGACCGGCCGACGGACGCGACGTTCACGAGCGCCGGCTACGCGGTGCGCACCGTCCGGATCGAGCGGGCCGGGCTCTACCGGGTGGTGCCGGGACCGGACGGCGGCAACCGTTCGACCCTCTACGGGCCGAACGGGGAGGCCGCGGTGCAGCCCTTCTTTCCCAACGACAGCGTCTACCGCCTGACGCCCGGCGACCACACCCTGCTGGTCTGGGCGGACGACGCCTTCACCCGCACGCTCGACCGGGCCGGGACGCCGTACGTCCAGCGCCTCGAGGTCCGCTCGGTGCGCTGAGGTCGGGCCGTC
Organism: Microlunatus spumicola; assembly: GCF_039536445.1. NCBI lineage: Bacteria > Bacillati > Actinomycetota > Actinomycetes > Propionibacteriales > Propionibacteriaceae > Microlunatus > Microlunatus spumicola. The sequence continues at coordinate 163,423 of NZ_BAAAYR010000004.1, forward strand.
GGGGCTCAGCGCGGGGCGTGCCCGACGACGTTGACCACGGTGCCGCCGGGAAGGCGGACGAAGAAGCGGCGGGGACCCCAGGGCTCGGTGGTGATCGGGTAGACGACGTCGAGCCCGCGGGCCTGCGCGTCGGCGTACGCGGCGTCGACGTCGCCGACGTCCACGCTCACGTCGACGTCCCGGAGCTTGTCGGCCGCGTCCGGCGAGGCCGAGGCGTCCCCGACGATCAGCTGGGTCGTCTCGACGTCCGGCGAGACCAGCATCAGGAAGCCGGGCTCGTCCACGGCGGCCTCGAAGCCGAGGAAGTCGACCCAGAACGCGCGCGTGGCCTCGGGGTCCTCCCGGCGCAGGACCGGCATCGCGCGACGCAGCGGCATGCCCGCGACGCTACGCCGGCGCGGTCAGCCTGGGTAGGTCTGCGCGAGCAGCACACCGAACCGCGCGAGCTCCGCCCGGACCTCGGCGGGTTCCTCGACCACGACCACGTCGGCCCAGCCGGCGAGCTGCCGGGCGAGCATGGTCGGGGTGTCGGCCCGGACGCGCAGGCGCGTCCGGCCGTCCGCGACGTCCAACGTCTCCACGTACCGCTCGCCGAGCTGGTCGGCGAAGACCCGGACGAGGTCGTCGGGCAGGGTCACCGTCGCCGCCACCCGCGCGCGGGCGCGCTCCACCTCGGCCTCGACCTCGCGCCAGGCCGCGGCCACGTCGAGCCCGGCGGGCCGGACGAAGGTCTCGTCGCGCTCCTCGACCTCGGCGACGCGGTCGACCCGGAACGTCCGCCGCCCGTCCGCGGTCCCGGCCAGCAGGTACCAGACGCCGTCCTTGTCGACGAGCCCGAGCGGCTCGACCGTCCGGTCGGTGGCGGTGCCGGCGTGGTCGCGGTAGGACACCCGCACGCGGCGGCGGTGAACCACCGCCCGCTCGAGCCCCGCCAGGTGCACGGGGCGCCCCGCAGCGGCGGAGCCCCAGCGCCGCGGGTCGACCACCACGGCGGCGGCGGCCGTCTCGGCCTCCTCCCGGAACGTCGCCGGCAGCGCCCGGACGAGCTTGCGCAGCGCCGAGCGCAGGGCGGGCGACGCCGTCGCGGCGGGACCGGTGAGCAGGAACAGGGCCTGCACCTCGGGCGCCGACAGCCCGGTGAGGTCGGTCCGGGCGCCGCCGACGAGCGACCAGCCGCCCCCACGGCCGGGCTGGGCGTAGACCGGTACACCGGCGGCCGCCAGCGCCTCCAGGTCGCGGCGCGCCGTCGGCACCGACACCTCGAGGGCGGCCGCCGCCTCGGCCGCAGTGACCCGGCCGCGCGACTGCATCAGCAGCAGGAGGCTCACCAACCGGTCCGCGCGCACGCCACGATCCTCCCGCAGAAAGTGATCAGGAGATGAGCACTTTGAGGAACAGGCTGGACCCATCGCACCGACCAGGAGGACGACATGCTGCAAGGGATGGCCACCGTCAGCTTCTACGCCGCGGACCTCGACGCCGCGGCCCGCTGGTACACCGACGTGCTCGGGTTCGCGCCGTACTACGTGCGGCCCGGGTACGTGGAGTTCCGGGTGGGTCCGCACGAGGACGAGCTCGGCATCATCGACGCCCGCTACGCCCCGCCCGGCCGGCCGGACGCGCCGGGCGGCGCGATCCTGCACTGGGCCGTCGACGACCCGGCCGTCGCGCTCGAGCGGCTCGTGGACCTCGGGGCGCAGGAGTACCTGCCCGTCACGGCCCGCGGGGAGGGGTTCGTCACGGCGGTCGTCGTCGACCCGTTCGGCAACCTGCTCGGGGTGATGTCCAACCCGCACTGGTCCGAGCGGGCCTGAGCCTGGAGGGGGCCGGGCTGCCGTCCCGACCCCCGGAACACCACGACCGGTGAGCCGCCGCACCGAGAGGTTCTCGGCACGGCGACCCACCGGTCGCGGGTCGTACGGGTGGGGCCTACGCGCGCGTCAGGCGACGGTGCGTGGCCCGGTGCGGACGGGCGGCCTCAGCGCCGAGGCGGGCGATCTTGTTCGCCTCGTAGTCGGCGTAGTTGCCCTCGAACCAGAACCACTTCGCCTGCTCCTCGTCGTCGCCCTCCCACGAGAGGATGTGCGTGGCGACGCGGTCCAGGAACCAGCGATCGTGGGAGATCACGACGGCGCAGCCCGGGAACTCGAGCAGGGCGTCCTCGAGCGACTGCAGCGTCTCGACGTCCAGGTCGTTCGTCGGCTCGTCGAGCAGCAGCAGGTTGCCGCCCATCTTGAGCGTGAGGGCCAGGTTCAGCCGGTTCCGCTCACCGCCGGAGAGCACGCCCGAGGGCTTCTGCTGGTCCGGGCCCTTGAAGCCGAACGACGCCACGTACGCCCGCGAGGGCACCTCGAAGTTCGCGACCTTGATGAAGTCGAGCCCGTCGGAGACGAGCTCCCAGACGTTCTTCTTGGGGTCGAGCCCGGAGCGGCTCTGGTCGACGTACGAGAGCTTGACCGTGTCGCCCAGGGTGAGGTCGCCGGCGTCCGGCGTCTCCTCGCCCACGAGCATCCGGAACAGCGTCGACTTGCCGACGCCGTTCGGGCCGATGATCCCGACGATGCCGGCGCGCGGCAGGGTGAAGTCGAGACCGTCGAACAGCAGCCGGTCGCCGAAGCCCTTGACGAGCTTGTGGGCGTCCAGCACCTGGCTGCCCAGGCGCGGGCCGGCCGGGATGTTGATCTCCTCGAAGTCCAGCTTGCGGTTCCGGTCCGCCTCGGCGGCCATCTCCTCGTAGCGGGCCAGGCGGGCCTTGTTCTTGGCCTGCCGCGCCTTCGGGTTGGAGCGGGCCCAGTCGAGCTCGCGCTCGAGGATCTTGGCGCGCTTGGCGTCGCGCTTGCCCTCGACCTGGAGCCGCGACTTCTTGGTGTCGAGGTAGGTGGAGTAGTTGCCCTCGTACGGGTGGGTCTTGCCGCGGTCGATCTCGAGGATCCACTCGGCGACGTTGTCCAGGAAGTACCGGTCGTGGGTCACGGCCAGGACGGCGCCCGGGTAGCTCTTGAGGTGGCCCTCGAGCCAGTTCACGCTCTCGGCGTCGAGGTGGTTGGTGGGCTCGTCGAGGAGCAGCAGGTCGGGCTGCTGGAGCAGCAGCTTGCACAGCGCGACGCGGCGGCGCTCACCACCGGAGAGCACGTCGACGTCGGCGTCCGGCGGCGGGCAGCGGAGCGCGTCCATCGCCTGCTCGAGCTGGGAGTCGATGTCCCAGGCGTCGCGGTTGTCGAGCTCGGTCTGCACGTCGCCCATCTCGGCCATGAGAGCGTCGAAGTCGGCGTCGGGGTCGCTCATCGCCTCGCCGAGCTCGTCCATGCGGCGCTGCAGCGCCTTGACGTCGGCGACGGCCTCCTCGACGTTCTCGAGGACGGTCTTGCCCGCGGTCAGCGGCGGCTCCTGCAGCAGGATCCCCACGGTCGCGTCCTTGGCCAGGATCACGTCGCCGTTGTTGGCCTTCTCCAGGCCGGCCATGATCTTGAGCATGGTCGACTTGCCGGTGCCGTTCGGCCCGACGACGCCGATCTTGGCGCCCGGGTAGAAGGACAGCGTCACGTTGTCCAGCACGAGCTTGTCGCCCAGGGTCTTGCGGACGTTGTGCATCGAGTAGATGAATTCAGGCATGGGTGCTTTCGGCTCGGAAGGCTCGGCGCGCACAGTCTCCTAGCAGCGCAGCCGACCCCCCAGTATGCCAGCGGGGTCTCGTCGGCCACGAACGGTGATCCGGAGGCCGCGCCGCCGCCGGTTGCCCGACGCTCGTCGGACAGGAAGGGCCGATGTCGACCCTTTCGGCCGCACCGGCGTCGGAAAAGCGGCGGGAAGTGCTTCCGCCCTCAGCCCCGGGCGCGCAGGATCGCGGACCGTGCGGCCTCGTAGCGGGCCAGCTCGGCGCGGACGGGGACCAGGACCTGGTCCTCGCTGACCCTCGCGACGGAGGCCAGCAGGCGTTGGCGGGCGAGCCGGGCTCGGCGGTGCGCGCCGACGACGACGCCGATCCGGGCGAGGGCGGCGACGACCAGGCCGGCCACGACTCCGCCGATCACGAGGACGGTGGGCGCGGGCAGCCGCCACCAGAGGACGTCGGGCAGCGGCGGCAGCCGGAGGTACGCCAGCAGGAACGCCGCGCCGAGCCAGCCCAGGCCGACGAGGACCGCCGCGACGAGGACCCACTGCAGGACCCGGACGACGTTCCACCAGCGGCGGTGCCGGTCGACGTCGAGGTCCGTGGTGGCCACGGCCCGGTCGAGGGCGTCGGACAGCCCCGCCCCCGAACGTCGCGTGGTCGCGCGGACCGCGTCGGACCAGCCCCGCCGCAGGCCGTCCGAGGCCTCGTCGGCGAGCGTGCGCAGGGCGGTGTCGACCCGCGCCTGCTGCACGCCGGACCGGGCCGGCAGCGAGGTGCGCGAGGTCGACGTCGGCGACGCGATCTCCTTGCGGCCCCGGCTCCCGAGCCGCAGGCGGCGCAGCGGGTCCGGCTTGAACTTGGCGACCCAGGCGAGCACCGGCCAGCCCGTGGCGAGCCCGCCGCGCAGCCGCCAGGCCTGGTCGACGGCCTGCGTCACGACGGGGACGCCCGCGGCCTCGCCCAGCTGGGTGTCGAGGGTCTGGACCGTACGGCGGCTGAGCTCGGGCGCCGGGTCGGTCCCCGAGGCCGACTCCAGCCGCGTCGCGACCGCGCCCACGTCGGCGGCGAGGCGGGCGGCGGCGGCGCGCTTGCCGGCGACGACCCGCCCCAGCCGGGCGAGCAGCGTGTCGAGGCCCTGGCCGGTGGTGGCCGAGACGCCGAGCACCTCCACGCCGCCGAGCCCCTCGGAGTCGAGCAGCCGGCGCAGGTCACGCAGGCAGGCCGCACGGGCGTCGGGAGCGAGCGTGTCGATCTGGTTGAGCACCACGAGCATCACGGCGGCGTGACCGGCCAACGGGCGCAGGTAGCGCTCGTGCAGGGCGCCGTCGGCGTACTTCTGCGGGTCGACGACCCAGACCAGGACGTCGACCAGCGCGACGAGGCGGTCGACCTCGGTCCGGTGCTCGGCCGCCGTGGAGTCGTGGTCCGGCAGGTCGAGCAGCACGAGCCCGTCGAGCTCGGGGCCGCCGGCCGCGGAGGCGCCGACGACGTGGCGGCGGCGGACCTGCAGCCAGTCGAGCAGCTCCTCCCCCGCGTCCTCGCCCCAGGTCGCGGCCATGGTGGACGAGGTGGTCGGCCGGCGCACGCCGACCGTGGCGAGGTCGGTCCCGGTCAGCGCGTTGAAGGTGCTCGACTTGCCCGACCCGGTCGCCCCGGCGAGCGCGACCACGGTGGCGCCGCCCGACAGCGCGAGCCGTCGGTCGACCTGGAGCCCGACCCGGTACGCCTCGTCGACCACCTCGGTCGACACGCGGCCCTCGCAGGCCTCCGCAGCCTCCCGCAGCGCGCGGACGCGGTCGGTCAGCGCGGTCGTCGGGTCGCGCCGCTGCAGCAGCCCGCGACCCCGGGTCACGAGGGTCCCGGCCATCAGCGCAGCTCGCGGGTGAGGTCGGGCTCGACCAGCTCGGCGTCCACCACGTCGTCGTCCGCGTCGTCACCCGTCCCGAGACCGAGCGGCGGCGGTCCCGCGGTGAGCGCGGGCACGGCGTCCGGGCCGCGCAGGGCGTCGGCCGAGGCGCCGACGGGCGGGACAGAACGGGCCGCGTCGACCGCGTACGCGACCTCGCGCAGGGCGGGCCCGAGCCCGGCGTCGACGCCCAGCCCGTCGAGCAGGACGTGGTAGCGCAGCAGCTCCTCGGCCATCAGCGCCTCGACCCGGGCGTCGAGCTCGGCCTTGGCGGTCTCGGCGAGCCGGCGGACCGCCTGGTCGCCGAACACGGCCTCCAGCACCCGCTGGGCGAGGATCGCCGTGCCGCCGGCGACACCGACCTCGGCGCCCACCAGGCCGCCCGTGTGCGCGAAGACGAGGATCATCAGCGCGACCCCGACGCCGTTCACGCCGAACGCGAGAAAGCGGGCGCGCGAGCGCTTGCTCATCCCCTCGTCGGCGACGAGGTTCAGCACGGCGCCCTGCCAGTCGCGGATCATCTGCTCGGCGCGGAGCCGGAGCTCCGGCGAGCTGTGCGAGAGGTCCGCCGGCGTCCGACCCAGGACGTCCCGCCCGGCCGCGGTCGACTGCCAGGACGACTCCGCACGCTCGGCGGCCGCGTCCGCCTCCTGCACGAGCAGCGACTCGAGCCCGGACTCGACGGCGACCTTGAGGTCGCGAGCTCCCGCAGGCTCGCCCTTGATCGCGGCGACCACGCGGTCGCGCAGCCAGCCGACCTTCGACTCCAGCGACCGGAAGAACTCCCCCGTCCCCACGAAGTCGTGCCAGCGCGCCAGCACCTCTCCGCGCAGCAGGGTGCCGTCCTCGGTCTGCACCCCGACGGTGCGGACGGCCTCGGCGTACGAGCGGTCGACCTCGGCGCGCAGCTGGTCGACCGCCTCGGCCTGCTCGTCGGCGGCGAGGGCGATGGCCGGCGTCCGGTCGACGAGCGAGCCGACGGCGCCGTCCAGCGTCTGCTGGACCACCGCGGCCCGGCGCGAGCGGTCCTGCGAAAGGGCACCGAGCCACCCCCGGATGGGCGCCACGGCGGCGTCGGGGAGCAGGCCGTCGGCGTCCACGGCGGTCTCGGGCACGGCGAACAGCGGCGAGTCGGCCAGACCGCGCTCGCTCATCATCTGGCCGAGGTGCGGCGGGACGTCGCGCATCGCGCGCGGCGGCACCCGGTCGAGGACCACGGCGACGGCGGCGCTGCGGGCCGCCGCGGCGACGAGGTAGTCCCACGGGACGGCGTCGGCGTAGCGGGCGGCCGACGTGACGAACAGCCACAGGTCGGCCGCGTCGAGGAGCTGGGCGGCGAGCTGACGGTTCTCCGCGACCACGGAGTCGACGTCCGGCGCGTCCAGGATGGCCAGGCCGCGCGGCACGGCGTCCAGGGCCACGAGCTCGAGGTCACGCGTCCGGCGACCGGAACCCGTGGAGCGTGCGAGCCCCGGCAGGACCCGGTCGTCGGTGAACCAGCGGGCGTCGTCGGGGTGGTGGACCAGCACGGGGGCCCGGGTCGTCGGCCGGATCACGCCCGGCTCGCTGACGCGGTGCCGCACGAGGGAGTTCACGAGGGTGGACTTGCCCGCGCCGGTCGAGCCGCCGACGACGGTCAGGACGGGGGCGTCGATGGACGCGAGCCGCGGCAGCACGTAGTCGTCGAGCTGGAACCCGATCTGCGCGGCCGCCGCCTGCTGCGCCGCCGCCTCGGGCAGCGGGAGCGGCAGCCGGGCCGCCGTGACCACCGCCTGGAGGCGCACCAGCGCCAGCTCGAGCGGCGTACGGATCCGCGCCGGTACGTCCGCCATGGCTAGCGCTGCTCCTACTCGCCGGGAGGCTTCCAGCTGGGGTCGACCTCTGAGTAACGGGTAGCAGTCTGCCCCAACGCACCCGTGGGTCCGGGCGCCGCGCCCGGCGCCGGGAAGCTGCCGCCGAGCCCGGCTGGCCCGGGGAAGGCCGGGGGCGCGTACGCGGGGACCGCGGCCCGCCGGCCGGCGCCCCGGCGCAGGCGCAGCCACGGGTACGCGGCGCGCCCGACGGGCGTGATCACCGCGCGCGGGCGGAGCGTGCGCAGCTGGGCGAGCAGGACCCGTTCACGGCGCTGGCCGGCGGCGTCGACGAGCCCGCGGTCCATGGAGTCGCGCAGGTAGGCGAGCTCGGTGACGGTCCGCTGCAGCCGCACGGTGGCGAGGAGCGTCGCGGGTCCCGCGAACAGCGCGTGCCAGGTGGCGCGGGTCCGGGTGCGCAGACGTGACAGCGGCTGCGGGTCGTCGGGCTCGAGCCAGCCGACGCGGACGTAGTCGCCCAGGCGGGTCCGGATCAGCCGGCCCTCGCGGAACAGCTGCCGCACGACGAAACCGACGAGGCCGAGCACGAGCGGGATCGCCACGAAGATCAGCACGAGCACCTGCTGGGTGCCCGACAGCAGGCTGGCCGCCGTGTTGAACGACATGTGCAGGAGCGCCGCGACGAGGAAGCCGGCGAGCGGGGCGACGACGCGCACGGTCTTCGACTTCGAGCGCAGCGCCACGGCCAGGCCGATGCCGGTCATCGAGGTGAAGAGCGGGTGGCCGAACCAGGTGATCAACCCGCGCAGCACGAACGTCTGGTGGAGCGCCTGCTCCGGGGAGACCGAGCCGATGGTGCGCGCGGCGTACCGGTAGGCGCGGCCGTAGTAGAGGATGTTCTCGACGAAGGCGAACGCGGCGCCCGAGAGCCCGGCGAGGACGATGCCGCTGAGCCGGCTGACCCAGGCGTAGCGCATCAGGATCGCGAGCCAGAAGAGCACGGACGCCTTGGCCGCCTCCTCGACGAACGGGGCCACGAAGATCGCGGCCCGCGCGCCGGTGGCGGGGTCGCCGTCCCCGATGATCGACAGGTGCCCGGCGGCCCAGGTGTTCACGCCGGCGGCGACGTAGGTCGCGACGCAGGCGCCCCAGCCGAAGGTCATGAGCCAGACCCAGAAGCGCTGCGGGCGGAAGCGGTCGGCCCAGAGGAAGAGCAGCGACAGCGGGATCGCGGTGATGGCCGCGTACTTCGCCGCGATCGGCACGGCCTCGCGCCCGAGGCCCGGCAGCACGCCGCCCGGCACCTCCTGGTCGGGCACGACCTGGCGGTAGAGCAGGACCAGGCACACCGCGTACGCGATCGCCATGACCAGCGTCAGCCACGCCATGCGCGAGCGGAGCAGCCGTCGCGGCAGGGGCTGGGTCAGGTCGGCCTCGGCCGGGAGCCCGTTGCGGGCCTCCTCCCGGCTGCGGCGCGGGACACGCACGGCGACCGGGGCGGACATGGGAGAAAGGATAGGCGGCGACCGGTGCGCACCGGCCGGGAAGCGGCTACTTCGCCAGCGGGGCGAGGAAGGGCCGGACCACCTGCAGGAAGGCGCTCGGCCGTTCCGCGTGCGGGGTGTGCCCGAGGTCCAGGCTCACGAACCGCGCGTCCGGCATCGCGTTCGCCAGGTCGCGCATCCGGCCCTGGTCGTACGGTCCGGACGTGCCGCCGACGACCAGCGTGCGGACGCGGAGCTCGTTGGCCAGCTGCCACCAGTCGGGGTGCGGCGCGTTCAGCCAGCGCCGGATGGCGATGACGGCCTTCCAGTCCCAGCGGCCCTCGGGGTCCGGGCCGAGCGGCAGCTCGAGCGGCGGCTTGACGGCGTCCGGCGGCGGCATCTCCTCCAGCACCAGCATCCGCAGCCGGTCCGGGTGGCCGGTCGCGACGAGGAAGGCGACCAGCGCACCGCTCGAGTGCCCCACGAGGATCGCGCCGAGGATCCCGAGCGCGTCCATGAACTTCACGACGTCGTCGGCCATGAGCGGCAGCGAGTAGTCGTCCGGCCACTCGCTGTCGGCGCGGCCCCGCAGGTCCAGCGCGATCACCCGGAAGTGCTCGCCGAGCCCGGGGGCGACGTGCCTCCACGTGGTGGAGTCGGAGGTGGTGCCGTGGAGCAGGAGCAGGACGGCTCCGTCGGGGCGCCCCCACTCGCGGTAGCGCAGCGTGGGTCCGTCGGCCAGCTCCACGGTCGGCATGGCCCGAACCCTAGCGGAGCCGGCCCCGGGCACGAGGGGGCACGCCTGGAGGGACTCGAACCCCCAACCGGCGGGGTAGAAACCCGCTGCTCTGTCCAGTTGAGCTACAGGCGCTGGACCTCCATCGTAAGGGCGGAGGGCCCCGACGGACCCGTCCGAGGGCCGAACCCCGGGCCGACGCATCGTCGGGCTCAGTAAGTTCGACCCGGTGAGCCAGCCCGCCGAGCCCGTCAGCTGGCGGTCCATCGCGATCCCCGCGTACGGGCCGACCATCCTGGTGTCGATCGGGCAGGGCGCGACGCTGCCGCTGGTGGCGCTGTCGGCCCGCGACCTGGGGGCCAGCGTCGGGGTCGCCGCGTTCGTCGTCGCGCTGATCGGGATCGGCCAGCTGCTCGGCGACCTGCCCGCCGGGGCCCTCGCCGCGCGGATCGGCGAGCAGAAGGCCCTCGTCGGGGCCTGCGTCGTGGACGCCGCCGCCCTCACCACCGCGTTCCTCGCCCGCTCGCTCTGGCTGCTCGCGCTGGCGATCCTCGTCACCGGTCTCGCCGGCGCGGTCTTCAGCCTCGCCCGGCAGGCCTACCTCACCGAGACGGTCCCCATGCGGATGCGGGCCCGGGCGCTGTCGACGCTCGGGGGGACGTTCCGGGTCGGGCTGTTCCTCGGTCCCTTCGTCGGGGCCGCGCTGGTCTCGCGCGGCGAGATCGGGCGGGCGTACGCCTTCGCCGCCGGCATGAGCCTCGCGGCGGCCGCGCTGACCGCCTTCCTGCCGGACGTCACCCGCACCCGCCGCACCGAGCGCGCCGGGACAGGGGTCGCGCACTCCTCGGTCCTGTCGGTGCTGCGCGAGCACCGACGGACGCTCCTCACGCTGGGCACCGGCGTGCTGATCATCTCCGCCGCCCGCGCCACACGGCAGACGATCGTGCCGCTCTGGGCGGCGTCCCAGGGGCTCTCCCCCGCGACGGTCAGCCTGGTCTACGGGGTGTCGGCCGGGGTCGACATGCTGCTCTTCTATCCGGGCGGCGCGATCATGGACCGCTACGGCCGGGTCTTCGTCGCGGTGCCGTCGATGGTCGTCCTGGGGCTGGGCTTCCTGCTGCTGCCCCTCACGCACGTCACCCCCGCGATCGCCGCCGTCGCCGGGCTGATGGGCCTCGGCAACGGCATCTCGGCGGGCGTGGTGATGACCCTCGGCGCCGACGTGGCGCCGGCGGAGTCGCGGACGCAGTTCCTGGGCGGGTGGCGGCTCTGCGCCGACCTCGGCAACGCCGCGGGGCCGCTGATCGTCAGCGGGGTCACGGTGGTCGCGCCCCTGGCCGCGGCGGCGATCACGATGGGCCTGCTCACCTGGACGGGCGTCGCCTGGCTCGCCCGCTGGATCCCCCGCCGTCCAGAGACTTCATGAGCGGACGGTGTCGAGGTCTCCGGCAATCGGACGCCGCCCAGGCACGCACCTCGCTGCGTCCTCCTCGGTCGAGAGACGACCCGGTATCCCTTCCTCGTCGTCCTGGCGATGCACGCACCTGGACGACGCCGACGAACCGGACACCTCGACACCGCCCACTAAAGTGACATCGGTGAAGGACTACCTCGTCTGGGTCGACTGCGAGATGACCGGCCTCGACCTCGAGCGTGACGAGCTCGTCGAGGTGGCGGCGCTCGTCACCGACGGCCAGCTCAACGTGCTCGGCGACGGCATCGACGTGATCATCAAGCCCAGCGCAGCGGCGCTCGACAACATGGGCGACTTCGTCCGCACCATGCACGAGCACTCCGGGCTGCTGCCCGAGCTCGACGGCGGCACGACCCTGGCCGACGCCGAGGAGCAGGTGCTCGACTACATCCGCACCTTCGTCCCCGAGCCGCGTCGCGTGCCGCTGGCCGGCAACTCGATCGGCACGGACCGGGCGTTCCTGGCCGTCGGCATGCCGACGCTCGAGGCGTACGTGCACTACCGCAACGTGGACGTCTCCAGCGTCAAGGAGCTCGCCCGACGGTGGTTCCCGCGGGCCTACTACGCGGCGCCCGCCAAGACCGGCAACCACCGCGCGCTCGCCGACGTCCAGGAGTCGATCGAGGAGCTGCGCTACTACCGCGACGCGGTCTTCGTGCCGCTGCCAGGACCCGACTCGGCCAGCGCGCGCACGCTCGCCGCCAAGCACCAGGCCGCCATCACGGGTGCGCCCGGGACGGACGCGGAGGCGCGGGACGACGCGGCGAAGGACGCTCCGGCGGAATGATTTCGGCGCCCGGGCCGGGGACCACTACACTCGTCGCTGCGCAGCGACCCGCCCGTCAGGCCGGGCTCGCGACGTCTTGGTGGGTGTAGCTCAGTTGGTAGAGCACCTGGTTGTGGTCCAGGTGGCCGCGGGTTCAAGTCCCGTCACTCACCCCATGTCGTCGAACCGCCCGCGGGTGGTTCGCCTGGCCGTCAGGATCTGCAGATGAGCTACCAGCAGCCGTACGGCTACCCGGCCACCGGCCCGCAGACGCAGGTCCTCGTCCCCGCCTACCGGTGCTCCACGGCCCACGTCGTCATCGCCTGGGTCCTCACGGCGCTCACCGGCCTCTACCTGCTCCCCTGGGCCGTCTCCGCCACGCGCAACCGGTCGAACGTCGCCGCCACCGCGATGGTCAACCTCTTCCTCGGCTGGACGCTCGTCGGCTGGGTCGTCGCCCTGGTCATGGCCTGCGGGAGCGAGCGACCGGTCGTCGTCGTGCAGACGTACGGCCCGCCGCAGCAGCCCTGGCCGAGCCAGCAGCAGGTCCAGCCGCCGGTCCAGCAGCCGTGGGTCCAGGCGCCGCAACAGCAGCCGTGGGTGCAGCCGCAGCCCTGGTCGCCGACCCCGCCGCCCGCCCTGCCCGCCGCGCCGACGCACGACTCCTACCCGTCCTACCCGTCGTACCCGTCGTACCCGTCGGAGCCGGAGCACACGACGGTCGACCCCCTCGGCACCGAGCCGACGCAGCAGCTGCCCCGCTCGCCGTGGGAGCCCGACCATCGGCGCTGACGTCCTCGCTCCCGCACGGCACCGACGGAACCTCCCGCCGGTCGCCCGTGCCCGGCTGCGAGGCGCGATCTGGGCCGGGCGCGCGGCCGCGCTGGTCTCCCGCATGTCGGGCCGCGGCTCCGGCGCCTCGATCCGTGGCCAGGTGATGCTGCGGCTCGACCCGCAGGCGCTAGGTGAGCTCGTGGCCGGCCGGCGGGTCGCGATGGTGTCGGGCACCAACGGCAAGACCACCACCACGCACTTCCTCGCCGCCGCCGTACGCCAGGCGCTCGGCCCCGACACGGGCCGGCTCGTGCACAACGCCGACGGCGCCAACCTGCACGGGGGTATCGCGTCCGCCCTCGGCGAGGCCCCGCACGCCGACCTGGCGATCCTCGAGACCGACGAGCGGGTCGTCGCCGACCTCGTCCGGCTCGGGCGACCCGAGGTCCTCGTGCTGCTGAACTTCAGCCGCGACCAGCTCGACCGGAACCACGAGATCAAGGGCCTGGGCCGCAGCTGGCGGGAGGCGCTGGCGACCGCCGGTCACGACGGGCCCGTGGTCGTGGCCAACGCGGCCGAGCCGCTCATCGTCTGGGCCGTCGGCACCGCCCGGGAGGTGGTCTGGGTCGACACCGCGGCCACCTGGACCCAGGACGCCGCGCTCTGCCCGCAGTGCGGCGCGCCGCTGCTGCGCGAGCAGCCCGAGCAGGCGGCGGACGGCACCCACACGGCCGGTGGGCACTGGCGCTGCAGCCGCTGCGACCTCGCCCAGCCCACCGCGACCTACCGGGTCGTCGGCGACACGATCGTCCTGCCGGACGCCTCGGTCGTCACCCCGGCGCTGAACGTGCCCGGCGGCTTCAACGTCTCGAACGCCGCCTGCGCCCTCGCCGCCGCCGACCTGCTCGGCATCGACCCGGAGACGGCGCTCGCGGGCATGCGCACCGTGAGCGCGCCCGCCGGCCGCTTCGGCACGGCGACGATCTCCGGCAGCCGGGCCCGGCTGCTGCTGGCCAAGAACCCGGCCGGCTGGGCGGAGGCGCTCCCGCTCGCCACCTCGGGGACGGTCGTGCTGGCCATCGACTCCGCCGCCGCCGACGGCCGCGACGTGTCCTGGCTGTGGGACGTCGAGTACGAGCAGCTGGCCGGGCGTTCCGTCGTCGCGACCGGGCCGCGCGCCGCCGACCTCGCCGTCCGCCTCACGTACGCCGGCGTCGAGCACCGGACCGTGCCCGACCTCGCCGAGGCGCTGCGCGACCACCCCGAGCCGGTCGACGTCGTCGCGACCTACACCCCGTTCCAGCGGCTGCGGAAGCTGGGCGGGCTGTGAGCACCCCGGGGGCCCTGGTCGACGTGGCCGGGGAGTACGGCCCGGTCGACGGGCCCCGCGTCGAGATCGTCCTCGTCTACCAGTCGCTGCTCGGCATCTACGGCGACCGCGGCAACGCGACGGTGCTGGCGCGCCGGCTCGCCTGGCGCGGCTTCGACGCGGTGCTGACCGTGGTGGAGCCGGGCGAGCCGCTGCCCGACACCGGTCACGTCTACCTGCTCGGCGGCGGGGAGGACGCGGCCCAGGTGTCCGCGGTCCGCGCGCTCCAGGCCGACGGCGGGCTGCACCGCGCGGTCGACCGCGGCGCGGTGGTGTTCGCGGTGTGCGCCGGCTACCAGATCGCGGGGCGGACGTTCACCGTCGGCGACCCCACTGTGCCGGGCGGGGAGGACCAGGTCATCGAGGGCCTCGGGCTGCTCGACGTCACCACCACCCGCGGTCCCCGGCGCGCGGTCGGGGAGATCCTCAGCCGCTGGCATGGGCATGACGGTGAGCCGTCGTTGCTCACCGGCTTCGAGAACCACGGCGGCTGGACGCGGCTCGGCCCCGACGCCTCTCCGCTCGCCGACGTCGAGGTGGGGATCGGCAACGCCGACGACGGCACAGAGGGTGCGGTGTCGGGGACGGTCGTGGCGACCTACCCCCACGGCCCCGTGCTCGCCCGGAACCCCGCCCTCGCCGACCACCTGCTCACCCTCGCCCTCGGCGAGGAGCTCGCCCCGCTCCCCCGGCCCGAGATCGAGACGCTGCGCGCCCAGCGACTGGCCGCGGTCCGCGGCCTGCGCTGACCCTGGGCCGCACGGGTACCGAGCCGGCCGCTCGGTAGGGTCCGACGGTGCAGACCCGACAGCTCGGCCCCTTCACCGTCTCGGCGATCGGCCTCGGCGCCATGCCGATGTCCATGAACAACGACAGCGTCTACCCCGACCACGAGGACGCCGTCGCCACCGTGCAGGCCGCCCTCGACGCGGGGATCACCTTCATCGACACGGCCGACGTGTACGCCCCGACCTGGGACACCATGGGCCACAACGAGCGGATCGTCGGCGAGGCCGTCCGGACCTGGAGCGGCTCGGCCGACGACGTCGTCATCGGCTCGAAGGGCGGCATCGTCCGGGGCGAGGGCGAGACCCGGCGTCGCGACGGGTCCCTCGACTACCTCCGCTCCGCGGTGGAGAAGTCGCTCAGCGCGCTGGGCGTGGACCGGATCGATCTCTACCAGTGGCACCGGCCCGACCGGTGGATGGTCTACGGCCAGGTGATCGAGAACTTCAAGACGCTCCAGGACGAAGGCCTGATCACGGCGATCGGCATCTCCAACGCCAACGTCGAGGAGATCGAGGTCGCCATCCAGGTGCTGGGCGACGGCGGCCTGGCCAGCGTGCAGAACGAGTTCTCGCCGCGCTTCCGCTCCAGCCAGGACGAGCTCGACCTGTGCGCCGAGCACGGCATCGCCTTCCTGCCGTGGAGCCCGCTGGGCGGCACCGGCGGCGGCGCGACCGGCATCGGCCGTGAGTTCGCCACCTTCGCCGAGATCGGCGAGGCGCACGGCGTGAGCGCCCAGCAGGTGGTGCTCGCCTGGGAGCTGTCGCTGAGCGACGTCGTCATCCCGATCCCCGGGGCGCGGCGACCCGCGTCGATCACCGACTCCGCCAGGGCCGTCGACCTGCAGCTGAGCGAGGACGAGCTCGCGCGGTGCAGCGCCACCGGCCGGCCGTGAGGTAGCCGGGTGCCGACCACGGCTGAGCCCGACGTCGTGATCGTCGGGGGCGGCCACAACGCCCTCGTCGCCGCGGCCTACCTCGCGCAGGCCGGACGCCGCGTCGTCGTTCTGGAGGCGCGCGACGAGCTCGGCGGCGCGGTGGCCGGCGCGCGGCTCTTCCCGGGCGTCGACGCCCGGGTCTCGCGGTTCTCCTACCTCGTCTCGCTGCTCCCCGACCAGGTCGTCGCCGACCTGGGTCTCGACCTCGAGCTCCGGTCACGCCGCGTCGCCTCGTACACCCCGATCCCGTACGGGGACCTCCTCGTCGGGGACGGCGAGGAGGCCACCCGGCGCTCCTTCACCGCGCTGACCGGAGACCCGGCCGCGTACGAGGCCTGGACGGGCTTCTACGCCCGCGTCGCGGAGCTGGCCGCCGTCGTGGCCCCGACCCTGACCGAGCCGCTCCCCCGGGCCGCGGACCTGCGGGCCCGCGTGCCCGCCGACGTCTGGCGGGACCTGGTCGAGCGCCCGGTCGGCGAGGTGCTCGAGCGGACGTTCAGCGACGACACCGTGCGCGGCGTCGTGCTCACGGACGCCCTGATCGGCACCTTCGCGCGCGCGGACGACGCGAGCCTCGTGCAGAACCGCTGCTTCCTCTACCACCTCGTCGGCAACGGCACGGGCGAGTGGCGCGTGCCCGTCGGCGGCATGGGCCGGGTCGCCGACGAGCTCGTCCGCGCGGCCCGGCACGCCGGCGCGGACCTGCGGACCGGAACGGTGGTCACGCGGATCACGCCGCTCCTCGGCGGCGGCGCCGAGGTCACGCTGGCCGACGGTTCCCGTCTCGGCGCCCCGATCGTTCTGCTCGGCTGCGCGCCGGCCGTCGCGGCCCGCCTGCTCGGCGAAGGCACGGTCCCCGCGGACGAGCCCGAGGGCAGCCAGCTCAAGGTCAACCTGCTGCTGCGCCGTCTCCCCCGGCTCCGGTCCGGCGTCGACCCGGCCACCGCCTTCGCCGGCACGCTGCACCTCGGCCAGGGCTACGCGCGTCTCGACGAGGCGTACGCGGAGGCCGCGGCCGGCGTGCTGCCCGACCCGCTGCCGAGCGAGGTCTACTGCCACACCCTCACCGACCCCTCGATCCTCGGCGAGGACCTGCGGGCGGGCGGGCACCAGACGCTGACCCTGTTCGGCGTGCACGCGCCCGCTCGGCTGTTCCGGGACGACCCGGACGGGATGCGCGACCGGGCCCGCGACGCGGCCCTGCGCGCGCTGCAGGCCGTGCTCGCCGAACCGCTCGAGGACTGCCTGGCGACCGACGCCGAGGGCCGACCCTGCGTCGAGGTCGTCACCCCCGTCGACCTCGAGGCGGATCTCCGGATGCCGGGCGGCCACATCTTCCACGGCGACCTCGCCTGGCCCTGGCTCGCGGACGGGACGGAGCCGCGTACGCCGGCCGAGGCCTGGGGCGTGGCGACGGCGCACCCGGGCGTGCTGCGGTGCGGTTCCGGGGCCGTCCGCGGCGGTGCCGTGAGCGGCCTGGGCGGGCAGAACGCCGCCATGGCCGTGCTCGCGGGCGCCTGACCCGGGACCGATTCGGGGTCTGGGCCCGGACGCTGGTAATGTCTGTCCTCGCGCGCCGCTAGCTCAACAGGCAGAGCAGCTGACTCTTAATCAGCGGGTTGGGGGTTCGATTCCCTCGCGGCGCACCAGACAGCCCCCGTCGTCCGGCCTCACGGCCACGGCGGGGGCTTTGTCGTCCCCCCTGGAACACTCGGCCCCACCATGCCTCGACGCAGGCCGGACCCGTTAGGGACGGCGGCCCACGGGTAGGGCGCAGACAGGGCGACGCACCACGCACGGGTGTCTCCGACACACCCGCCTCGGGTGCCGACCCCCAGGGCTCGACCGTCAAGCAGCCGGCGGCCGGGCTCGACCCCGACCCTCCGCCACTCCTCGGCTACGCGCCCAGCGGCCCCAGCAGCATCGCCGCCGCCCGTGCGCGGATCTCGTCGTCGGACATCCGCGTCGTCCGCAGCTCCTCGAGGACGGCGCGGTAGAGGTCGTTCGGGGCCTGGAGCTCGAGGGCGATGCCGTCGGGGTCGGTGAAGTTCAGGTGGTGGCCGAGCGCGACGTCCTGGATCGGGCCGCAGGGCACGCCCGCCGCGTGCAGCCGCTGCTCCCAGGCCACGAGCTCCTCGCGGGACGCGACGGCCAGACCGAGGTGGTCCAGGCCCGTCCGCAGCGCGCTGAACCGGTCGCCCGACGCTCCCTCGGGCCGCAGCAGGGCGACGGAGAAGCCCGAGCCCCGGTGCAGGCAGACGCGGGCGTGGCCGACGTCGAGCACCATGGTCAGGTCGAAGAGGTCGCAGTAGAAGTCCTGGCTGACGTCCAGGTCTCGCACCGTCAGCGCGACGTGGTTGATGCCGGCGAACGTGGGCACGTGACCTCCTCGGGAAGGCCGCAGGCCCGGTCACCGTGCGGTGACCGGGCCTGCGGGCTGTGCTTCTTTCCTGCTTGCTGACCTACTTGACGCCGCCCGCGGTGAGGCCGGCGACGATGCGGCGCTGGAAGAGCAGCACCGCGACCAGGAGCGGGACGGTCACGATCACACCGGCGGCCATGATCGTGCCGTACGGGGTGTCGAAGCCGGTCGTCCCGGTGAACTTGCTGATCGCCACCGTGGCGGTCTGGCGGTCCTGCGCCTGCAGGAACGTCAGGGCCAGGAGGTACTCGTTCCACGAGCCGATGAACACGATGATCGCCGTTGTGAACACGCCCGGCGCCGCGAGCGGCAGGATCACCTTGCGGAAGGCGACCCCCGGGGTGCAGCCGTCGACCATGGCCGCCTGCTCCAGCTCCACGGGGAGCTGCTTGAAGAAGGCCGTCAGGTTCCATACCGCCAGCGGCAGCCCGAAGCTCAGCCCCGGGATGATCACCGCCTGGTAGGTGTCGACCCACCGCGGGAACCACTCGAAGGGCTCCGTGGAGGAGAACATCTTCAGCAGCGGCGGGATCAGGACGACGATCGGGAACATCGAGCAGGCCATGATCACCCAGAGGACGCCGCCCTTGCCCTTGAAGGTCAGGCGGGCCAGCGCGTACGCGGCGACGATCCCGAACAGCAGGGTGAGGACGGTGGTCGTGCCCGAGACGATCAGCGAGTTGATCAGCGACCGGCCGAAGTTGTTCTGCCCCGAGAAGACGCCGGTGAAGTTCTGCACCGACACCGGGTTGGGGATGAACTGCGTGCTGCGGCCCTGGCTCGGGTCACGCAGCGCGGAGACGATCATCCAGTAGAACGGCAGGATGCAGTACAGGACGATGAGCCCCATGCCGACGTAGGACGCGATCATGCCGACCCGCGCCTTGCCGCTCGGCTTCTCCCGCGCCAGCGCGGCGACCTCGTCGGAGGTCAGGTGGCTCTGCGTCGGCGGAGGCGTGGTGGTGGTGGCCATCAGTGCGCCCCTCCCATCATCTCGAGGCCGGGCGCGGCTGCGTCCCCGCCCTTGCCGGCAGCGCTCTTGTCCTTGCCCTTCTTCTTCTTGGGCATTCCGGTGTCGCCGATGACGTCGGCCCCGAGGACCTTCACGAAGAGGAAGGCGATCAGCAGCACGTAGACGAACAGCACGATCGCGTACGCCGCGGCCGGGCCGTACCGGGTCTGGGTCGCCTCCAGGTAGGAGAAGACGGACACGGTCTCGGTGCGGTACTTGCCGAAGCCGATCATGCCGGCGGGCAGGTCGAACATCCGCAGAGTGTCGAGGGTGCGGAAGAGCACCGCGACGACCAGCGTCGGCTTGACCAGCGGCAGCGTGATCCGGACGAACTGCTGCCACGTCGTGGCGCCGTCGACCTTGGCCGCCTCGTAGACCTCGGCGGGGATGGTCTGCAGACCCGCGAGGGTCAGCAGCCCGATGAACGGTGCGGTCTTCCAGGTGTCGGCGATGACGACGGCCCAGAAGGAGGCGCCGGTGTCGGCGGTCCAGAGGACCTGGCTGCCGATGATCCGGTTCATGACGCCGTCGGCGTCGAAGATGAGCTTCCACATCAGCGCCGAGACGATGGTGGGGATGGCCCACGGGACGAGGATGCCCGCGCGGACGAGGCCGCGTCCCTTGAACGCCTTGGACATGATCAGCGCCATCGCGACGCCCAGGATCGTCTCCAGGATGACGCAGACGATGGTGATCGCCGTGGTGTTGAGGAAGGCGTTGACGAAGCGGTCGTGGGTCCCGAAGGAGCCCTGCACCGGGTTCGTGCCGGCGAAGATGGACGTGAAGTTGCCGAGACCGACGAACTTCTCGCCGCCGGCGACCATGCCCGTGACCGGGTCGACGCCGTTGTTGGTCTGGAAGAAGGACTCGCGGATCGACATGACGACCGGGATGCCGGCCACCACGAGGATCACGAGCAGGGTGGGAGCCAGGAGGATCCAGGCGAGCCGGCCCTGGCCGTCGCTCAGCGCGTTCTTCTTGGCCTTGTGCCCGCTCGGCTGAGCGGTCGTGACTTGTGGTTCCGCCGTGGCTGTGGCCATGCGGTGACCTCCTTGG
>NZ_BAAAYR010000004.1:183610-276503 GCF_039536445.1 Microlunatus spumicola
GGGCTTACTTGATCAGCGTCTGCAGCTTGGTCTGCAGGCCCTGCAGAGCGGCGGTCGCGTCGGCGGTGCCGCCGCCCGCGCCGGTCTGGATGGCGCCGTACGCGGCGTCCTGGATGGCCAGCGTCACGTCGCCGTACTCGACGGCCTTCGGACGCGGGATGGCGCCCTGGATCGACTTGAGCTGCGTCGGCATGAACGGGAACTTCTTGACCAGGTCACCGTCGGTGTAGAGCTTCTCCAGCGTCGGCGACTGCGAGGTCGCCAGCGTGTTGGACTTCTGGATCTCCTCCGAGGCCATGAACTTCACGAAGTCGACCGCGGTGCCCTTGTTGTCGCCGTTGGTGGCGATGGCGAGGTTGTGACCGCCGAGGCTCGAGACGCCCGGGCCGCTGATGCCCGGGAGCGGGGCGACGTCGAACTTGCCCTTGACCTTGCTGTCCTTGTCGCTCTGGGCGAGGTTGTACACGTAGCCCCAGTTGCGGTGGAAGATCAGCTGGCCGGCCTCGAACGCGGTGCGACCGTTCTCCTCGCGCCAGGTGACGGCCGCCTTGGGGATGTCGCCGTTCTTGAACCAGTCGGCCAGCGTCTGCAGGCCCTTGGCCGCCTCGGGCGTCGCCACGTTCGGCTTGCCGTCGTCACCGACGATGACGCCGCCGGCGCTGTGCACGGCCTCGTCGAAGTTCACCGTCAGGCCCTCGTACTTGTCGTACTGGCCGGCGAAGCAGCCGAGCTTGTCGTCGTTCTCGCCCGCACGGATCTTGTCGCAGGCGGCCTTCATCTCGTCGAAGGTCGTCGGCGGGGCGGTGATGCCGTACTTGTCGAGCAGGTCCTTGCGGTAGTACAGCAGGCCGCCGTCGGAGGTCGACGGGTAGGCGTAGAGCTTGTTGAAGTAGGTCGCGCCGGTGACGGCGGACTGCAGGAAGCCCGTGGTCGGGAACTGGTCGGCCGGCAGCGGCACGACGTAGCCCTTGGCCGCGAACTCGGAGGTCCAGACGACGTCCACGCTGATCACGCCCATGGCCGGGTTCTTGATCTGCGTGTTCTGGATCATCTGCTGACGCTGCTGGTCGGCGGAGTCCGGGAGCTCGTGGAACTTGACCTGCCCGTTCGGGTGCTGCGCGTTGAACTGGGCGATCAGCTTGGGGAGGTTGCCGGAGCTGTCCTTGCCCTGCCAGTACTCGATGTCACCCTGCTTGGTGAAGTCGACGGCGGGCGCGGAGGAACCGGTGCCGGAGCCGGAGTCGGAGCTGCTGCCACCGCAGGCGGCTGCGGCGAGCAGCGCACCGAGGGAGACGGCCGCGACGGCGACTCGACGCCCAGAACGAACGAAACGCATACAGGCCTCACTTCATTGTTGAGAACGCACCCATTCCGGTTGGTGCTGTCGGCCACAGTAGGGGCACCCCGTCGCACCAGCGCAACACGCACAACGATTTCGTCAAGATCGTTATCAACCCTGTAACACGCCCGGAGGGCGGTTGGGAAGAGGCGCGGATCAGGTCGTTCGTCGAAAGATCTCGCGCCCGTCCGGCGGTCGACGCTACTTAATCCATTCAGCAGCCGACGCGGCTCCGACCTGCTAGCGCGCACCCCGAGGCCGGGGGCTCCGCAGGCCCGCCTCTCAGGAAGCGGGCGGCGGGGTCAGCGGCGGCGGCGGTTACGCAGCGCGCGGAAGGCCAGGACCACCGTGACCGTCCCGGCCACGACCGAGGACAGCTTGAGCACGTGGTCCGTCCGCACGTCACCGCGGGCGTTGAAGAAGTAGGCGCGCGTGTCGTCGACCCGGGCCTGGACGGCAGCGCGGATGCGTCCGACGGTGCGCTCCTTGATGCGCTTGGGGTGCACCTCGTCGATCAGCCCCGCGACGGAGGCGGCGAGGCGGTCGCGGTTGGCTCCGAGGTCGGCCTCGATCTCCGACTTCGACCGACCGGTGAGGCTGGGCCCGCTGGCCTGGGTCGTCACCTGTCCTCCTGACTGCTCGCACGACGGACCGACCGCGTCACCGCGGTGGTTCGACGAAGCCTAGTGCTTGCGCGAGCGGACGGTTCACTAAGGTTCCGGTCATGACGCGACTGGACGCCGGCGACCCCGCCCCCGCCTTCACCCTCCCCGACGCCGACGGCCGCGAGGTGTCGCTCTCGGACTTCGCCGGGCAGCGCGTGATCGTCTACTTCTACCCCGCCGCCCTCACCCCGGGCTGCACCACGCAGGCCGTCGACTTCACCGCGGCCATCAACGACCTGGGCAACGCCGGCCTGCACGTGCTCGGCGTCTCTCCCGACGACCAGGGCAAGCTCGCGCAGTTCCGCGAACGTCAGTCGATCGCCTTCCCGCTGCTCTCCGACCCCGAGCGCACGGTCCTGGCCGCGTACGGGGCGTTCGGCGAGAAGCTGCTCTACGGCAAGCTCGTCGAGGGCGTCATCCGCTCCACCTTCGTGGTCGACGTCGACGCCAAGGGCGCCGGGACGGTCGCGGTCGCGCAGTACAACGTGCGCGCCGCCGGCCACGTCGACAAGCTGAAGCGCGAGCTCGGGGTCTGACCGCTCGCGCTCTCGGTCGCGGGCCGACCCGGGGGCCTAGGCTCTCGGGTCGAGCCGGAGTGGTGGAACGGTAGACACGCAGGATTTAGGTTCCTGTGCCCGCAGGGCGTGAGGGTTCGAGTCCCTTCTCCGGCACCGACCCGTCAGCGACGGGCGTACGAGACGAACGCGTACGCCGGGGAGCCCCCGGCCTCGTCGTGCTCCTCGCGGGCGGTCTCGCGCCAGCGGTCCGGGTCGATCTCCGGGAACCGCACGGACCCCTCCGGGTCCAGCGCGACCTCGGTGACCTCGAGGCGGTCCAGCCGGTCCCAGGTCGCGGCGTAGACCTCTCCCCCGCCTGCGACCCAGACGACCTCGGGCTCCCGCTCCGCGGCGAGCGCGAGCGCCTCGTCGAGGGTCGGGGCCGTGAGGACGCCCTCGCCCCGCCACCTGCGGTCCCGGGTCACCACGATCGTCGTGCGGCCCGGCAGCGGCCGGCCGATGGAGTCGTAGGTCTTGCGGCCCATCACCAGCACGTGGCCGGTGGTCAGGGCCTTGAAGCGGCGCCAGTCGGCGGGGATGCGCCACGGGATGTCCCCGTCGGAGCCGATGACGCCGTTGCGGGCGACGGCGGCGATGCCGACGAGCTCGGGCGCGCTCATACCGCGATCGGGGCCTTGATGCCCGGGTGCGGGTCGTAGCCCTCGATGGCGATGTCGTCGAGCGCGAAGCCGTCGATGTCGTGCACGTCCGGGTTGAGCACGAGACGCGGCAGCGGTCGCGGCTCGCGCGTGAGCTGCAGGCGGGCCTGGTCGAGGTGGTTCAGGTAGAGGTGCGCGTCGCCGAGCGTGTGCACGAAGTCGCCGACCTCCAGGCCGCACACCTGCGCCACGAGGTGGGTGAGGAGCGCGTACGAGGCGATGTTGAAGGGCACGCCGAGGAAGACGTCGGCCGAGCGCTGGTAGAGCTGGCAGGACAGCGCGCCGTCCGCGACGTAGAACTGGAACATCGTGTGGCAGGGCGGCAGGGCCATCTCGTCGAGCTGGCCGACGTTCCAGGCGTTGACGAGGTGCCGGCGAGAGTCCGGGTTGGCCTTGATCGAGCGGATCACCTCCGCGATCTGGTCCACGTGCCGCCCGTCCGGCGTGGGCCAGGACCGCCACTGGTAGCCGTAGACGGGCCCGAGCTCGCCGTCCGCGTCGGCCCACTCGTCCCAGATCGTCACCTTGTTCTCGTGCAGCCACCGCACGTTGGTCTCGCCGCGCAGGAACCACAGCAGCTCGGCCACGACCGAGCGCGTGTGCACCTTCTTGGTCGTCAGCAGCGGGAAGCCCTCGCGCAGGTCGAAGCGCATCTGGTACCCGAAGGTGCTGAGCGTCCCGGTGCCGGTCCGGTCGCCCTTGCGGACCCCGTGGTCGAGCACGTGCCGGACGAGGTCGAGATAGGTCTTCATCCCTGCGGCTCCTTCAGCTCCTCCAGCAGCACCGGGAGCATCGCCCGGACGGCCCGCCCGCGGTGGCTGATCCGGTCCTTGGCGACCGGGTCCAGCACGCCGTTGCTGACCCGCTGGCCGTCGGCCACGAACAGCGGGTCGTAGCCGAAGCCATTCTCGCCGACCGGCGCCCGCAGCAGCCGACCATCCATCCGGCCCGTCGTGGTCCGCTCGCGCCCGTCCGGCAGGACGAGGGCGACGGCCGCCTCGAAGTGGGCGGTGCGGTCGGGGTCCTCGACGTCGTCGAGCTGGGCCAGCAGCAGGGCGTTGTTCCGGTCGTCGGTGGCGTCCGGGCCGGACCAGCGGGCCGACCGGACGCCCGGCATCCCGTTCAGCACGTCCACCGCGATCCCCGAGTCGTCGGCCAGCGCCGGCAGCCCGGTCGCGGCCACGCAGGCGCGCGCCTTGAGCAGGGCGTTGCCGACGAACGTCCGTTCCGTCTCCGCGGGTTCGGGGTAGGGCGGCAGGTCGCCCAGGCCGAGCACCCGGACGTCCGCGCCGGCGGCCTCCACGAGCCGCCGGAGCTCGACGAGCTTCTTGCGGTTGTTGGTGGCCAGGACGACGTCGCGCACGGCGGCCTCAGCCCGCGAGCGCCGCGCGCTGCAGCTCGGTGAGCGTCGCGGTCCCGGCGACGCCGAGGTCGAGCAGCGTGTCCAGCACGGCGCGGTCGAAGGGCTGGCCCTCGGCGGTGCCCTGCACCTCGATGAACCGGCCGGTGCCGTCGGTCACGACGTTGAGGTCGATCTCGGCGACGGAGTCCTCGGAGTAGGCGAGGTCGAGCATCGGGGTGTCCCCCACCACGCCCACGGACACGGCGGCGACCGACCCGGTGAGCGGCTCGCCGCTCAGGGCGTTGCGGTCGCGGAGCCAGCTGACGGCGTCGGCCAGGGCGACGTACGCGCCGGTGATGCTCGCCGTCCGCGTGCCGCCGTCGGCCTGCAGGACGTCGCAGTCGAGGACGATCGTGTTCTCGCCGAGCGCCTTGTAGTCGATGACGGCCCGCAGGCTGCGCCCGATGAGGCGGCTGATCTCGTGCGTGCGCCCGCCGATCTTGCCCTTGACCGACTCGCGGTCGGAGCGGGTGTTCGTGGCGCGGGGCAGCATCGCGTACTCGCTGGTCACCCAGCCGAGCCCGGAGCCCTTGCGCCAGCGCGGCACACCCTGGGTGACGCTGGCGGCGACGAGGACGCGCGTCTGGCCGAACTCGACGAGCACGGACCCCTCGGCCTGGCCCAGCCACCCGCGGGTGATCTTGACCTCCCGGAGCTCGTCGGGGCGGCGGCCGTCAGCGCGGGTGGTCATATGCCCGAGCCTAGGTGGCGCCGCCGACAGTTCCGACGCGCTAGGCGCCGACGGTCCAGACGGCGCCGGTGACGGCCAGGGAGGTCGGGCCGGAGAAGTGCGGGGTCGCCTCGGTCAGCACCTGCTCCGGGTCGTGCCAGGGCGGGACGTGGGTGAGCAGGACCTGCCCGACGCCGGCCCGCTCGCCCGCCGTCGCGGCCTGCGAACCGGTGAGGTGCACCCCGGACGGCAGGCCGGGGCCGTCGAGGAAGGCGGACTCGACCAGCAGCAGGTCGACGCCCCTGCCGTCCTCGCCGCGGGCGAGCTCGACCAGGCTGTCGCAGGGCCCCGTGTCCCCCGAGAACACGAGCGACCCGCCGCCGTCGCCGACCTCGGTGACGCGGACCGCGTACGCCTCCACGGGGTGGTCGACGGGCGCGGTCGCCACGCGGAAGGGGCCGATGCGCTGCTCGGGCGCCCAGACCCGGAAGTCGAACCACTCCCCGATCGGGATCCCGGGCTCGGCGGTGCCACCCGGACGCGGTGCGACGTCGTACGCCCGCGCGAGCCGCTCGCCGGCGCCCGCGGGCGCGTAGACGGGCGGCCGGGGCCACGGTGCGGTCGCGGAGTAGCGGCCGGCCACGTAGGCGCCGCACAGGTCGAGGCAGTGGTCGGGGTGCAGGTGGCTGAGCGTGTACGCGTCGATCGTGCGGGGGTCGACGTAGCGCTGCAGGGCGCCGAAGGAGCCGGGGCCGAGGTCGAGGACGAGCGTGAAGGTGCGACCCTCGTGCTCGGCCTGGACGAGGTAGCAGGACGCGGGCGAGTCCGGGCCGGAGGTCGAGCCGCTGCAGCCCACGACCGTCAGGCGCATCACACGAACTGCTCGACGTCGCTGACCAGGCCGTTCAGCAGCCGCGCGCCGAGCCGCTCGAAGGCCTCCGGGTTGCCCGTGGTCAGGAAGCGGTGGGTGCTCGGGCGCGGGTCGCCGTGCGTCAGTCCCCGCCGGGTCAGCTCGGCGTAGACGGCCTTGGCGCCCTCGTCGGCGCTCGACACGAGCGTGACCTGGTCGCCGAGGACCAGCGAGATCACGCCGGTCAGCAGCGGGTAGTGCGTGCAACCGAGGATCAGGGTGTCGACGCCGGCCGCCCCGGCGAGCGGGGCGAGGTACTCCTCCGCCGCCGCCAGGAGCTCCGGGCCGCCGGTGATGCCCGCCTCGACGAACGGCACGAACCGCGGGCACGCGACGGTGCTGAGCGTGATCGTCGGGGCCGCCGCGAAGGCGTCGTCGTACGCCTGCGACGTGGCCGTGGCCTCGGTGCAGATGACGCCCACGCGACCGTTCCGGGTGGCGGCGGCCGCGCGCCGGGCCGCCGGCGAGATGACCTCGACGACGGGGACCGAGTAGCGCTCGCGGGCGTCGCGCAGCACCGCGGCGCTGGCCGCGTTGCAGGCGATGACCAGGGCCTTCACGCCCTGCTCGACGAGGTGGTCGAGGCACTCGAGCGCGTACTCGCGCACCTCGCCGATCGGCTTGTCGCCGTACGGGCACCGGGCGGTGTCGCCCAGGTAGACGATGTCCTCGTACGGCAGCAGGTCGATGACCGCCCGCGCGACGGTCAGCCCGCCGAAGCCCGAGTCGAAGATCCCGATCGGGGCCTCGGTTCCGGGAGCTGCCACGTCGGCGATCCTAGGGGTCCGGCGCCGCTCAGGCCGTCGGGAAGCAGAGCTCCAGGTTGATGTCGTCGGGGTCCTGCACCGAGAGGATGAGCATCGAGCCGATGTCGGTGACCTCGCCGTGCGGGACGCCGTCCGCGCTCAGCCGCTCGGCCGCCTTGTCGAGATCCGTCCGCGAGGCCACCAGCAGGCCCACGTGGTCGAGCCCGACCCGGGTCGAGGAGAAGGTGTCCTCGGCCGGGGCGACGGGGCGCAGGCCGAGCACCTGGTCGCCGAAGGAGTAGACGACGCCCCCGTAGAAGCGGCTCTGGTCCTCGCGCACCCCGGGCTCGTCGACGGCGTCGGACTGGTCGATGACCGGCTCGCGCCCGAGGAGGCGGGTGTAGAAGGCCTTGGACCGGGCGATGTCGGTGACGGTCAGGCGCAGGTGGTGGATGCCGGCGGGGCTGACGGCTTCGGCGGGGTGCTGGCTCATGCGCCCATCCTGGACCACGCGCCCGACCCCCACGACGGCAGGTCGGTCGCGCGCGACCTTTCCGGGCCTAGGCCCAGACCTGGGTGTCGAGGAAGTCCTCGGTCGAGTCGAGGTCGGTGTTGTAGGCGCCGGTCGACAGGTACTTCCAGCCCGCGTCGCAGATGACCAGCGCGATGTCGGCCGGCTGCCCGGCCTTGACCGCGGCCGCCGCCTGCGCGAGCGCGGCGTGGATGATCGCGCCGGTCGAGAGGCCCGCGAAGATGCCCTCGCGCTCGAGGAGCTCGCGGACGCGGCGCACGGAGTCGCGCGCGCCCACGGAGAAGCGCCGGTCAATCATGGTCGCGTCGTAGAGCTCGGGGACGAAGCCCTCGTCCAGGTTCCGGAGGCCGTAGACGAGCTCGCCGTAGCGCGGCTCGGCGGCGATGATCTGCACGCCGGGCTTGTTCTCGCGGAAGAAGCGGCCGATGCCCATGAGGGTCCCGGTGGTGCCGAGACCGGCGACGACGTGCGTCACGGTCGGCAGGTCGGCGAGGATCTCGGGGCCCGTCGTGCGGTAGTGCGCCTCGGCGTTGGCCGGGTTGCCGTACTGGTAGAGCATCACCCAGTCCGGGTGGTCAGCCGCGATCTCCTTGGCGACCCGGACGGCCTCGTTGGAGCCGCCGGCGGCCGGCGAGGACACGATCTCCGCGCCCCACATGGCCAGGATCTGCTTGCGCTCGACCGAGGTGTTCTCCGGCATCACGCAGACCATCCGGTAGCCGCGGACCTTGGCGGCCATCGCGAGCGAGATGCCCGTGTTGCCGCTGGTGGGCTCGAGGATGGTGGCGCCCGGCCGCAGGCGACCGTCCGCCTCGGCGGCGCGGATCATCGCCAGCGCCGCCCGGTCCTTGATCGAACCGGTCGGGTTCCGGTCCTCGAGCTTGGCCCACAGCCGGACGTCCTCGCTCGGGGAGAGCGAGGGCAGACCGACCAGGGGCGTGTTCCCGACGGAGTCCTCGAGGGAGGCGTACCGGGTCAGCGCGAACCCCCCGCAACGGCGGGCAGGACCACGACGACGTCGCCGTCGGAGACCGGGGAGCTGAGGCCGCCGCTGAAGCGGACGTCCTCGTCGTTCACGTACACGTTCACGAACCGCCGCAGGCTGGCCGCGCTGGGGGTCGCATCGACGATCCGCGCCTTGAGGCCCGGGTGCCGGCCCTCGACGTCGTCGATGAGCTCGGCCAGGGTGGCCCCCTGCCCGGAGACGGCCTTCTCGCCGCCCGTGTAGGTCCGCAGGATCGTCGGGATCCGCACCTCTACCGCCATCGCCGCACTCTCTTCCACTTGCCGATCAGATCCTCGAGTCGAACGCCTCGCCCCAGGGGGCTATTCCGGGTCGAGCACGTCCGCGACGTCGGCGACGAGCTCGATCTCCTCCTCGGTGACGGTGCCGTCGACGATCCGGTAGGACCGGACGGACACCGGGCCGGGCTCGCACCCGGACTCGGCCGTCGACACCAGCACGTAGTGCGCCTGGGGCTCGGCCGCGTACGAGACGTCGGTCCGCGAGGGGTAGGCCTCGGTCGCCGTGTGCG
The DNA here is from genome assembly GCF_039536445.1 of Microlunatus spumicola. NCBI lineage: Bacteria > Bacillati > Actinomycetota > Actinomycetes > Propionibacteriales > Propionibacteriaceae > Microlunatus > Microlunatus spumicola. Next base: position 192,626 of record NZ_BAAAYR010000004.1, read on the forward strand.
AGTGGTACACGACGACGATCTCCTCGTCGTCGTCCCACATCTGCTTGGCGACGGCGAGCTGCTCGCTCGGGTCGAAGCGGAAGAACGTCGGCGAGCGGTCCGCGTTGATCATGGGGATCAGCCGCACCGGGGTGTCGGAACCCTCCGGCCCGGCGATCACCCCGCACGCCTCGTCGGGGTGGTCCGCGTGGGAGTGGGCGACCATCCCGTCCACGAGAGTCTGGCTGATCCGGAGCACGCGGTCACCCTAGGCGGGCCGCGTGGCCGGGGTCCTGGCTCCCAACCGCTGAGACCTGGCGGCCTCCCGCTCGATCCGTAGCGCTCGACGGGGCTTTCGGCCCTCACGGGCGCCCGGATCGCGATCGAGCGCTACGTATTGAGCAGACCCGGCTCCCAGCCCAGGAGCGGGGCGAGGCGCGTGGCCATGTCGGTGAGGATCTGGACGTAGTCCTCGGGCTCGAAGGTGAACGGCAGAGCGAAGGCGACCTCGTCCACCTCGCGGAACGCCGGGTCCGCGCGCAGCTGCTCGACGAGCTCCTCGGAGGTGCCGACGAGGTCGGGCGCGAACAGCAGCTTCGCCGGGGTCTGCGGGGTGCGCGTCCGCTCCAGGCGGGAGGCGGCGTACGCCTCGTACTTCTCGCGCTGCTCCCGGGTCGCGGTGTCGGTGGGCAGGACGACGAGGCCCTGCGAGACGCGGGCGCGGTCCCCGTCGGGGTGCGCCGACCGGAACGCCCGGACCTGCGCGAGCTGGACCTCGGCGAAGTCGTAGCCGCCCTCGGGCTGGTCGGGCCCCTCCCACTTCACGACGCTGCTGGTCAGGTAGTTCATCGCGTGCTCGCCGGCCCAGGTGGCCGAGCGCAGGCTCGCGCCGCCGTACCACATCCGCTGCCGCAGGCCGGGCGACTGCGGCTGCACCCGGTCGGAGAAGACCTCGATCCCCCGCGTCCCCGAGAACGTGCTCGCCCGCTCCCCCGCCAGGAACCCGAGCAGCCGCTCGACGCGGGCGTAGCCGAAGTCCTCGACGTCCGCGGTGTCGGGGTAGAGGGAGGACCGGACGTCGTCCCAGGACATCGGCGGCCCGACGCTGACGCCCGGGTTCAGCCGGCCGCCGGACAGGACGTCCACGGTGGCGAGGTCCTCGGCGAGGCGGAGCGGGTTCTCCCAGGCGAGCGGGATGACCGCCGTGCCGAGGTCGATCCGGGAGGTGCGCTGGCTGGCGGCCGCGAGCACCGCGACGGGCGAGGAGATGCCGTGCTGCAGGTGCCGGTCGCGCAGCCAGGCGCTGTCGAACCCCAGGCGCTCGCCGAGCTCGATCATCTCGAGCGTCACGTGGTGGCCGGGACCGGGGTCCGCGGCGTCGAAGAGCCCGATGGTGAGGAACCCGAGCCGTCGCAGGGGACGGTCCCGGGTCGGCGCGACGGGGTCGGCAGGCATGTCCCGCACGCTATCCCCCGGCCGGACCCCGACCTAGGCTGAGCGCGTGGCTTGGTTGCCCTCGTGGCTGCGTGCCCGACCGGCCGTCCTCGTCGACCTGCCGCCCGCGGCCCCGCCCGTCGACGAGCGGGCCGTGCTGCGCCGCTGCGCCGCGGAGGCCGTGATCCTGCAGGACCGGGCCGAGGCGGTGCTGGCCGAGGTCCGCGGCCACGGGCACCTCGGGATCATCGCGCCGCGCGGCGGGCCCCTCGTCCGCCGGTTCTTCGCGCTGCGCGAGGAGCTCCCCCCGCGCTGCGCCGACCCCGACGACGAGCGCCTCCGGAACGTCCTCGACGTCGCCCTGCACAGCCACGCCCTGGTCGTGGCGATGAGCATGGACCTGCTCGCGTACGAGTGGCGTTCACCGCGGCTCGAGGACGTGGTCAGCCGGATCGAGGGGCTGGGCGCGGCGGGGGTCGCGCTCGACGCCGCGTACGCCGAGCTGACGCATCCGCCGTCGGTCGACGGTCCGACCCCGTACGGCGCCGGCGAGGACACCGGGAGCAGGATCGCCTCGTGACCGTCTGGATCTGTCGCACCTGCGCCGTCGAGCAGCCGGACACGGCGGAGCCGGCGTCGGCGTGCGCGATCTGCAGCGACGACCGTCAGTACGTGTGCCCGTCCGGCCAGCGCTGGACCTCGCTGCCGGAGCTGGCCGCGGAGGGCCACCACGGCACGCTCGCCGAGGTCGAGCCGGGGCTGCTCGGCGTCACGGTCACGCCGGGCGTCGGGATCGGTCAGCGGGCGCTGCTCGTGCGGACCCCCGCGGGCAACCTGCTGTGGGACCCGACCGGCTACGTCGACGACGACCTGGTCGCGGCGGTGCGCGCTGTCGGCGGCGTGGCGGCGGTGGCGTCGAGCCACCCCCACATGTTCGGTGCCCAGGTCACCTGGGGCGAGCAGCTCGACGCGCCCGTCTGGGTGCAGGCGGCCGACCGCGGCTGGGTGCAGCGCGACGACCCGCGCATCCGGACGTGGGAAGCGGCGTTCGAGGTGCTGCCCGGCGTCACCCTGCACCGCATCGGCGGGCACTTCCCGGGCAGCGCCGTCGCCCACCTCGTCGGGGCCGACGGGCGGAACGTGCTGCTGACCGGCGACACCGTCGCGGGCACGCCGGACGAGCACTGGGTGTCCTTCATGCGGAGCTTCCCGAACAAGGTCCCGCTCTCGGCCGCGGTGGTCCGTCGCGTCGCGGACCGCGTCGTGGCGCTCGACCCCGACCGGCTCTACGACAACTTCGGCGGCCAGGTCCTGGCCGACGCGCGGACCTGGGTCGCCCGCTCCGCCGACCGCTACGTCGCCTGGGTCTCGGGCGACTTCGACCACCTGACGGAGCCGTAGTGGTCCTGTCCTCCGACGACTACCGGGTCGGGCTCGAGGCGCTCGACGCCGAGCTCGCCGACACCGAGCTCGAGACGACCGGAACCCTGCCGGCGTGGCTCCACGGAACCCTCGTCCGCAACGGTCCCGGCCGCTGGAGCGCGCAGCCCGGCGGGCGCGGAGAGCGGTCGAAGCACTGGTTCGACGGGCTCGCGATGCTGCAGCGCTTCCGCGTCGAGGACGGCCGCGTCACCTACGCCAACCGCTACGTGCACAGCCCGGCCTGGCGGGCGGCGACGGAGACGGGGGCGTTCGGGTACGCGGAGGTGGGCACGGTGCCGACCCGCTCGCTGGTCGAGCGGGTGCGGCGCTTCGGGCGGCCGCCGGAGACCGGGACGAACGCCGTCGTGAACGTCCTCCGCCTCGGCGGCCGGCACGTCGCGGTGACCGAGACCCCGGACGCGGTCCCGTACGACCCCACGACCCTGGAGACGCTCGCCCCGGTCGGCTACGACGACGACCTGCCGGGCGACTGGTGCTGCGCGCACCCGCACCACGAGGACATCGCGGGTCCCGCCGGGGGCGGGGTGCTGACCGGGTTCACCGTCGAGTACGGCCGCCGCAGCACCTACCACCTCTACGAGCTCGCCGACGACAGCCTGGAGCGCCGGCTGGTGGCCAGCGTCCCCGCGGCCGGGCGGCCGTCCTACATGCACTCCTTCGCCCTCACGCCCCGGTTCGCCGTGCTCGTCGAGTACCCGCTGCTGGCCAACGCGGTGTCGCTGCTGGCCGGGCGCTCGATCGTCGACAGCCACGACTGGCGGCCGGCCCAGGGCACGCGCTTCACCGTGGTCGAGCGGTCGACCGGGTCGGTCGTCTGCCGCAGCACGACCCCGGCCTTCTTCTGCTACCACCAGGTCAACGCGTTCGAGGACGACGGCGCGCTGCTCGTGGACCTGCCCTCGACCGGCGGCGAGCAGGCGATGCACCAGTTCGACCTCGCCGCGCTGCGCGGCCCGGGACCGCGGACGCCGGCCGGGGAGCTGCGCCGCTACCGCGTGCCGCTCGACGGCGGCCCGGTCACCTACCGGCTGCTGAGCGCGACGCCGCTGGAGTTCCCGAGGATCGCGTACGAGACCCGCCTCGGCCGGCCCTACCTCCACGTCTACGGCGTCGGGACGCCGGGCACGCTGACGACGTCGTTCTCCGACCGGCTGGTCAAGGTCGACGTCGACGACGGCAGCAGCCGCACCTGGGCCGAGCCGGGCTGCTGGCCGGGCGAACCCGTCTTCGTCGCCGACCCCACCGGGACCGCCGAGGACGACGGGGTCGTGCTCTCGCTCGTCCTCGAGGGACGCACCCGGCGCTCGTTCCTGCTCGTCCTGGACGCGGTCACGTTCCGTGAGGTCGCGCGGGCCGAGGTGCCGCACGCCGCACCCCTGGGGTTCCACGGGCAGTGGTACCCCGACGAGGCCGGGGAAGACTGAGTCAGCAGGCCGGCTCGAGCACGCCGTCGGCCTGGCAGTAGAGGGTCGGTCCGCCCGGCTCGTCGGCCACCAGCTCGCGGTCGCCGGTCGCGCGCAGCACGGTCCTCCGCGGCAACCGGGTCGCCGTCCCGTCGGGCCACGCGCCGGGCGCGACCCGCCAGCCTTCCGGGTTCTCCATCTGCCCGATCGAGCAGGTGACGGCACCGGCCGCGTCGCCCAGCACCCAGTCGGGTCCGTCGTCGACCCTCACGTAGGTGCGGCCCGTCCAGGTCACGACGTCGGCGAAGTCCTCGGAACCGTTGCTGGTGTTCGTCAGCAGCAACGGGCAGGCGGCGTCCACGACCACCGGGACCTCGCGCTGCGTGCGCCACAGGCCGTACGCCGCCGCCCCGAGCACGAGGACCACGGCGAGCGCGACCACCAGCACGCGGCGGGCCCGGGTCGTCATCCCGTGATCGTCCGCCCGCTCGCCGCCCGGCGCCAGGCCGGCATGGCGATCGTGACCGAAGCGGTGCCGGCCGCGCTCCCCGCGATGTCACCTGGGCGGCACGCCGCGTTCACCCGCCGGGCCTACGTTCCCGGCTCGTGACCCCTCGTCGAACCTTCACCCTCGGTACCCGCGCCCTCCTCGTCGGCGGGCTGACGCTGGCGGGAGCGGCGACGGCCGTGCCGGCCCAGGCCACGCGCCCCTTCGACCCCGCGAAGCAGACCTCGATCTCGCTCAAGGTCTACACCGAGCAGGTGGGCCCGATCGGCACCATCGGCGGCGTGCGGGTGAGCGGCGACGGCTTCGGCTCGGCCGTGGCGCCCGTCCCGCGGCACAAGAACGAGGTCTACGGGCTGACCGACCGCGGCCCGAACGTCGACGGGCCGGACGACAGCAAGATCGAGCCCTACCCCGGCTTCACGCCGTCGATCGGGCGCTTCAAGCTCAAGAACGGCAAGGCGGAGCTGGTCAAGACGATCAAGCTGCGCGCGAAGGACGGGACGCCCTACAACGGGCAGGTCGACCCGCAGGCCTCCACCGGCGAGACGATCACCGACCTCGACGGCAACGTCCTGCCGCCCTCGCCGTACGGGTACGACTCCGAGGGCCTGGTCGCGCTCGAGGACGGGACCTTCTGGGTGTCGGACGAGTACGGACCGTTCATCACGCACTTCTCCAAGAAGGGCCGCGCGATCGAGCGGCTGTCGCCCTTCGACGGCACGCTGCCGCGCGAGCTGGCCCTGCGCACCCCGAACCGCGGCATGGAGGGCCTGACTCTCACCCCCGACGGGAAGACGCTCGTCGGGATCATGCAGTCGGCGCTCACCCAGGCCGACGCGGGCAAGCCCAAGTCGGTCGCGGTCACCCGCATCGTGACGGTCGACCTGCGCACCCGGGCGACGCACGAGTACGCGTACGTGCTGAACGACCCGAAGGAGCTCGGCACGGCGGTGAGCGAGATCGCGGCGCTGTCCGCGACCCGGTTCGTCGTGGACGAGCGCGACGGCGAGTTCGGTCCCGGCGCCGAGAAGAAGCTCTACGAGGTCGACCTCGCGCAGGCGACCGACGTCGGCCCGAAGACGACCGCCGGGACGTACGACGCGAAGACCGGCGTGCAGCTGGGCGGGCTCAGCCTCGAGGCCGTGGCCGGGACGGGCGACACCGCCGCGGCGACGACGGCCCTCGCGGCGGCGGGCGTCACGCCGGTGAGCAAGAAGCTCTACCTCGACCTCGGCGCCCTGACGGCGGCCGCGGCGCCCGGCGGGACGTTCTTCGACCACGACAAGATCGAGGGCGTCGCGGTGCTCGACGGCGGCCGCAAGATCATCGTCTCCAACGACAGCGACTTCGGGATCTCCGACAGCACGGGCACGGCGGCACCCTTCGGCCTCGTGGCCAAGACGCGGCCGGACGGTTCGGTCGACGACGGCCAGTTCCTGGTCATCGAGCGGCACTGACCGCCAGCCGGTCGAGCAGCAGCCGCAGCGGGGCCCAGCGCTCCCGCCCGAGCCGGGTGACCGCGTAGGCGGTCATCACGACGGGCGGGTCGCGCAGCTCCAGGAGACGCACCCCGGGACGTTCGGGGCGGTCGGCGGGCAGCAGGCCGATCCCCCGGCCGGCCAGGACGAGGTCCTCGACGAGGTCGAGGCTGTCGATCCGGTGGGCGATCCGGGGCGTGAACCCGGCGAGGGACGCGAGCGTGCTGACGGCGCGCTCGTCGGCCGTGTTGCGCGAGTTCACGATCCAGTCGTGCTCCGCCCACGCCGCGAGGTCGCGGACGGGTGAGTCGGCCGCGGCCGCCGCGGGCACGCCGAGGCCCCAGGCCGTCGACCACAGCCGCACGGACGTCATGGTGCTGGGCAGCGGCGCCGGGGCGAGGTTGTAGTCGTAGGTCAGGGCCAGGTCGAGCTGGTCCTCGGCCAGCATCGTGAACGCCTCGAGCGGCTCGTGCTCGTGCACCTGCACGTGCACCGCCGGGTGCGTCTCCTCGAGCTCGGCCATGACGGGCAGCAGCGAGGCCCGCACCGCGGTCGCGAAGCCGCCCACCCGCAGCGTGCCCGTGGGTTCCGCGTGCGGGTCGAGGTCCGCACGGGCGGCGTCGACGCCGGCGAGGATCGTCACCGCGTGGTCGGCCAGCCGGCGCCCGGCCGGGGTGAGGCGGACGCGCCGACCGTCCGGCTCGACCAGCGGGGTGCCCACGTCGCGGGCCAGCGCGGCGACCTGCTGCGAGACCGTCGAGGTCGTCAGCCCGTACGTCTCCGCCACGGCCCGCATCGAGCCGAGCCTCGACAGCTCGAACAGCAGGCGCAGGCGGCGGACGTCCATGGCCGCCATCTTCCACCCGATCGTTCACCGAACCTGAACGGTGGGTCTGCCCGGACCACGTGGACGTGAAGGGTCGATCCGGTCTCTACTGGTCCCCGTGACCAGCACCACCTCGTACGCCGTCGTCGGCCGCTCGCGTTCCGGCGCCGCGATGGCGACCACCTCGATGCTCTGCGTCCAGGTCGGCCTCGCCGTCTCCGTGACCCTCATCGACCGGATCGGCGCGGAGGGCGCGGCGTGGCTGCGCCTCGTCTGGGCCGGGGCCCTCTTCCTCCTGATCGGCCGGCCGTGGCGGCTGCGGCTGAGCCGGTCCGCACTCGGTGCGGCCGTCCTGCTCGGGGTGGCGACCGCGTCGGTCACGCTGCTCTTCATGGCCGCGGTCGCGCGGTTGCCGCTGGGCACGGCGAGCGCGCTGGAGTTCCTCGGCCCGCTCGGCGTGGCGGTCGCGCGGGGTCGTGGCTCGGGGCGGTTCGTCTGGCCGCTCTTCGCCGCCGTCGGGGTCCTGCTGCTCACCGAGCCGTGGGCGGGGACGGCCGACCCGCTCGGGGTGGCCTTCGCGCTGGGCGCGGCCTGCTGCTGGGCGGCCTACATCCTGCTGACGCAGCGCGTCGGGGACCAGGTCCAGGGCCTCGCGGGCCTCTCGATCTCCATGCCGGTGGCGGCCCTCGTCGCGACCGTGACCGTCGGCCCGTCGGCCTTCGGCCGGATGACCCCCGAGCTGCTGCTGGCCGGGATCGGCCTGGCGATCCTGCTGCCGATCGTGCCCTTCAGCCTCGAGCTGCTGGCCCTGCGCCGGCTGAGCACGGCGGCGTTCGGGACGCTGATGAGCCTCGAGCCGGCCTTCGCGCTCCTCGTCGGCCTGGTCGTCCTGAGCCAGGTCCCCCGCCCGCTCGCCGTCGCCGGCATCGTCTTCGTGGTCGTCGCCGGCATCGGCGCCGAACGCACCGGCGGCCGCGAGGTGGCCACGCCCGCCGCGGTCGTCACCACCTGAGGCCCGGCGCGGGCCCCGCCGGCGTCACAGCCGTCAGCGGATGCCGCTCCTCGCGAACCCCTGGACGAAGTAGCGCTGGAACGCCAGGAACAAGATCACCATCGGCGTCACGTTGATCAGCGCGAAGGCCATCGTCGCGCCGTAGTCGGGGCCGAACTGGCCCTGGAGGTAGAGCAGGCCGATCGGCAGCGTGAACAGCCGGTTGTCCTGCAGCGCGACGAGCGGCCAGGCGAAGTCGTTCCAGGTGCTCAGCAGGCTCATGAAGAACAGCACCGCGACGAGCGGCTTCGACATCGGCAGGACGATCCGCGTGAACACCCGGAAGTGCCCGGCCCCGTCGATCCGTGCGGCCTCGATCAGGTCGCGCGGGATGGCGAGGATGAACTGCCGGGCCAGGAACAGCCCGAACGCCGACGCCGCGGTCGGCAGGATGACCGCCCAGTAGCTGCCGTAGAGGCCGAGCACGGTGACCAGCCGGAACAGCGCGACCATGATCACCTGCACCGGCAGGGTGAGCGTCGCGAGCGCGGTGAGGAACAGCGCGTTCGACCCCCGGAACCGCAGCTGCGCGAACGCGTAGCCGCCGAGCAGGTTCACGACGACGGTGATGATCGCCGTGGTCAGCGCGATCGCCACCGAGTTCCCGAACCACGTGGTGACGGGGAACGCGGAGAACACGCGGGAGAAGTTCTCGGTGGTGAGCGCCCGCGGCCAGAGGCGGAGCGCCGAGCCGAGCAGGTCGGAGCGGCTGGAGAGCGCGACGACGACCATCCAGTAGAGCGGGAAGACGATCACGACCGACACGAGCACGGCCGCGACGAGGCGGACGACGTAGAGGCCACGCTGCTCGCGCTTCACCCGACCTCGTCCCGGCTGCGGTTCGTGCGCCACTGCACGAGCGTGAAGGCCATGGTCAGCACGAGCAGCACCATCCCGATCGCCGCGGCGTAGCCCTGGTCACGCACGTCGAAGCCGGTCTCGTACGCGTACGTCACGAGCACGGACGTCGCGTTGCGCGGTCCCCCGCCGGTCAGGACGAAGACGATGTCGAAGACCTGGAACGAGTAGATGACGTTGAGGATCAGGAGGAAGAACGTCGAGGCTCCGAGCAGCGGGACGGTGAGCTGACGGAACTGCTGCCAGCGGCCCGCGCCGTCGAGCACCGCCGCCTCGTAGAGCTCGGGACCGATGCCCTGCAGCCCGGCGAGATAGATCAGCATGTTGAACCCGACCCGCCACCAGAGCGTCACGAGCACCACGGACGAGAAGGCGGCCCCGCTGCCCGACTGCCACGCGACGCCCGGCAGCCCGACGGAGGTGAGCAGCTTGTCGAGCACGCCGCTGTTCTCGTCGAAGATCAGCACGCCGAGCAGCGCCGTGGCCACGCCGGAGATCGCCATCGGCAGGATCAGCACCGACCGGAACACCCCGCGGGCCGGCAGGACCGAGTTCAGGAGCACGGCCGCGCCGAGGCCGAGCGCCATCGACAGCGGCGTCACCAGCACGGTGAACGCCGTCGTGTTGACCAACGAACGCCAGAACAGCCCGTCGGTCGCCAGACGCGCGTAGTTGGCGAGCCCCGCGAAGGTACCCGAGCCGAAGCCGTCGGTCCGCTGGAAGCTGATCACCGCCGCACCGACGAGCGGCACGAAGACGAACAGCCCCAGCAGCAGCAGGTTGGGGGCGAGCAGCACATACGCCGCCCGCGCCTCCCCCCGGACCTGGCGCGACCTCACCGGCGCATCATGCGGCGCCGGTGGCGGCCGCGATGCCCTTGGTGATCCCCGCGAGCGTCGCGTCGGTGCTCTGGCCGCCGACGAACGCCTGCTCGAGCTGGTCCTTGAGCACGGTGATGATCTTGGACATCGACGGCGACGCGACCTGGCCCGAGTCGCTGGCCCGGACCTGAGCGGCCTGGCCGAGGAAGACCGGCGTCAGCTCGGGCCGCACCGTGAAGCTGATGCCGTCGTCGCGGAGGTCGGCCCGGGTCGGCAGCAGCGAGGCGGTCGTGCAGAAGTCGCGCATCGACTCCGCCTCGGTGACGAAGTCCAGGAACTTCGCCGCGAGCGCGGGGTCCTTGGCCTTGGCCGTCGCGACCAGCGCGTTGCCGCCGAAGTCGCTGCCGGCGCGGACGTTGCGCGGGGCGAACGTGGCGCCCCACGCGAAGTCGGCCGTCTTGTCGGCGTCCGGCAGCATGAACGCCCCGCCCCACACCATCGCGGAGGTCTGGGAGTACCAGGTGTCGGCGGCGTAGGTCGTCGACTTGACCGAGTCGTTCGCCGGGACGAGCTTGTCGGCGAAGAACCGCTTGCTGAAGTCGATCGCCGCGCGGCCGGCGTCGGAGTCGATGGCCGGGCTCTTGAGGTCCTCGCCGAGGAAGCGGCCGTCGGCCTGGAAGAGCAGGCTCAGCCAGCGGGTGACGCCGTTGCCCTGCCAGTTGTAGGCCATCGGGTACTGCTTGCCCGGGAGCGAGCCGCGGAGCCTGCCGGCGACGTCGAGCAGCTGCGGCCATGTCCAGGCCTCGTCGACCTTCGTCGGCACCGAGGTGACGCCGGCCGCGTCCAGGAGGGTCTTGTTGTAGAGGATCACCGAGGTGTCGGTGTGGTGCGGGACGCCGTACGGCTTGCCGCCGTTCTGCACCGCGGCCCAGGCCTGCGGGGTGAAGCGGTCGGCGAAGCCGGCGGGCAGGTGCGGGGTGAGGTCGAGCAGCTGACCGGCGCCGGCGTAGCTGCCGAACGTGTAGTAGGGCACCCGGAAGACGTCCGGCGGGTTGCCGGCCTGGATCTGAGCGTCGATGTTGGAGAACATCTGCTCGTACGGGACGGCGTTGAGGTTGACGGTCGTGCCCGGGTTGGCGGCCTGGAAGCGCTCGATGACCTGGCGGAGCCCGGCGAGCTCGGCGTCGGTGCCCCACGTGGTGAAGCTCAGCGTGCCGGCCTGCTGGCTCGGCTGGGAGCCGGCGGGTGCGAACCCTCCGCAGGCGGCGAGCGCGAGGGGCGCCGAGAGCGCCGCGGAGCCGGCGAGGAAGCGGCGGCGGGAGAAGTCCATGGGAACAAGTTCTCGCGCGGAGGGTCCCGCGGTTGCGCGGCGCGGCGGACGGGCTCAGCCGGAGGTGGCCAGCCGGGCCCGCAGCACCGGCCAGGCACCGGCGAACCCCCGGTGCAGCAGGCGGTGGTCGACCTCGTCCACGGCGACCCAGCCGAGGGCCTCCGACTCCTGCTCCACGACCAGCGTCACGTCGGCCACCAGCTCGGCGAGCACGGTCGTGTAGCTCCAGCCGCCGCGGTCGTCGACGTACGGGTCGTCGAGCAGGCGCACCGCGTCTGCCGGCAGCCCGGTCTCCTCGTGGGCCTCGCGCAGCGCGGCCGCGACCGCGTCCTCGTGGCTGTCCCGCGCGCCGCCGGGGATGCCCCAGGTGCCGCCGTCCGCGGTCCACGCCGCCCGGTGCTGCAGGAGCACGACGGGTGCACCCGGCCCCCGCCGGTCCACGACCAGCAGGCCGGCCGCGCCGAACCGCCCCCAGTGCCGCTGCCCGCGGTCGTCGACCACCCAGCCGTTGCCGTCGTGCAGCATCAGCGCGCGGTCCCCGTCGTCGCGAAAGTCGTCGCCAGGACCCTCACAGCGCGCCGACCATCGTCTCCTGGGCGAAGCCCAGCCAGTCGTAGACGCTCACCATGAAGCTGCGCGGGTCCGACTCGTCGAGGGCGGCGAGCTCCTCCGCCGACTCGTTGTCGGTGATGCCCAGGCGCGTGGCGACGGCCAGCCGGACGCCGGTGAGGGTCCGCAGCCAGGCCTCGACGTGGTCGGGGCGGACACGCAGGTCGACCCGGCCCTCCTCCGTCGCGGCCAGGTCCTCCAGCACGACCTGGGCGTCGGTCACCTTGGTCGTGCGCAGGCCGCGCTCGGTGAAGCGGCGGAAGTCGGAGGACGCGTCCGCGTCGTGCGGGTAGGCGTTGGGGAAGAGCCGGCGCAGCACCGGGTCGTCGGAGACCTCGGGCGCGTCGGGGTCGACCTGCAGGTCGGCGGCCAGCGCCTCGAAGGGGTCCGCGGACGGGTCGGGCGTGGCGAAGCCCTCGGGCTCGCCGTCGGACACCAGGTCGACGACCTGGCGGACGAGCGAGGTGAGCAGCTCGACCTCGTACGGGCTGAGCGCAGCGGTCAGGACGCCGCGGCGGCGGGCGAACTTCTTCACTCGTCGGACTTGTCGAGCGTGGCCCACAGCCCGTACTCGTGCATCGCGGTGACGTCGCGCTCCATCGCCTCGCGGGTGCCGCTGCTGACGATGGCCCTGCCCTCGTTGTGGACCTGCATCATCAGCTTCTCCGACTTCGCCTTTGGGTAGTGGAAGTAGGTGGAGAAGACGTGCGCCACGTACGACATCAGGTTGACCGGGTCGTCCCAGACGATCGTCACCCAGGGCAGGTCGGGCACGACCTGCTCGAGCGGACGCTCGGCCACCGCAGTGCCACCGGCAGGCGTCACCGAGGGCGTTCCGGTCTCCGACACGCCTCCCATCATCGCAGGCACCGGGGCGGACCCGGGTGCGAGCCTGCGCCCGACAGGGGGGCTCGTACCCTGGCGGGTGTGAGCGACGGCAGCCCCACCACCCACCTGCCCGGACCGGCGGCCGACCTGGACAGCGAGGCGCGGCGCGCCCGCTTCGGTCCCCGCGAGGCGCCGACCACCGCGCTGCTGACCGACCAGTACGAGCTGACGATGCTGCGCTCGGCCCTCCAGGCGGGCACGGCGGAGCGGCACTCGGTCTTCGAGCTCTTCGGGCGCCGGCTGCCCGACGGTCGCCGCTACGGCGTCGTCGCAGGCGTGGGCCGGGCGCTCCGCGCACTGCGGCAGTTCCGCTTCGACGAGGAGTCGCTGACCTTCCTGACCGAGGGCGGGATCGTGGACGCCCGGACGGCCGACTACCTGGACGGGTTCCGCTTCGGCGGGCAGATCTGGGGCTACCCCGAGGGCGAGATCTACTTCCCGGGCTCGCCGCTGATGGTCGTCGAGGGCACGTTCGCGGAGTGCTGCGTGCTCGAGACGCTGCTGCTCAGCATCTACAACCACGACTCCGCGATCGCGTCGGCCGCCTCCCGGATGACCCTGGCGGCCGACGGCCGGCCGTGCGTCGAGATGGGCTCGCGCCGTACGCACGAGCTGGCGGCCGTGGCCGCCGCGCGCGCGGCGTACGTGGCGGGCTTCGACGCCACGTCCAACCTCGAGGCGGGCCGGCGCTACGGCGTCCCCACCACCGGCACCGCCGCGCACTCCTTCACCCTGCTGCACCACGACGAGCGGGAGGCCTTCACGGCCCAGCTCGCCGCCCTGGGCGAGAGCACCACGCTGCTGGTGGACACGTACGACGTCGAGAAGGCCGTCCGGACCGGCGTCGAGCTGACCGGCGGGCGCCTCGGCGCGGTCCGGCTCGACTCCGGCGACCTGGCGGCGCTGGCCGTGCGGGTCCGGGAGCTCCTGGACTCGCTGGGCGCGACGGGCACCCGCATCGTGGTGACCAGCGACCTCGACGAGAACGCCATCGCCGCGCTGTCCGGGGCCCCGGTCAACAGCTACGGCGTCGGCACCGCGCTGGTCACCGGCAGCGGCCACCCGACCAGCGGCTTCGTCTACAAGCTCGTCGCCCGGGCCGACTCCGACGAGCCGGGCGCTCCGCTGGTCGCCGTGGCGAAGAAGAGCCAGGACAAGGTGTCGGTCGGCGGGCGCAAGTGGGCGCTGCGGCGGCTAGACGCGGACGGCGTCGCCGAGGCCGAGGTGATCGGCGTGGGCGAGACGCCGGTCGACGACGGCAACGACCGCCCGCTGCTCGTCCCCCTGGTCCGCGACGGCGAGATCGTCGGCGAGGAGCCGCTCGAGGCCGCCCGGCGGCGGCACGCGGCCGCCCGGGCCGAGCTGCCGCTCGAGGCACGCAAGCTCTCCAAGGGCGAGCCCGTCATCCCGACGCTCTACACCGGCGCCACCGCGCCGACCACCAACCCGTACGCCTCGCAGGGAGCGTCCTCGTGAGCACCTCCTCGAGCACCGGCCCGGGCGGCACCGGCGGCCGCACCGCTCTGGTCGTCGTCGACGTCCAGCGGGACTTCTGCGAGGGCGGCTCCCTCGCCGTCGCCGGCGGGCTGGCCGTCGCGGCCGCGGTGAAGGAGCTGCTGAGCACCGACCACCGCTACGCAGCGGTCGTCGCCACCCGGGACCACCACATCGACCCGGGCGCCCACTTCTCCGCCACCCCCGACTACGTCGACTCGTGGCCGCCGCACTGCGTGGCCGGGACGCCGGGCGCCGACCTGACGGACCCGCTGGACGCCGCCGACTTCGACGCCGTCTTCGACAAGGGCGAGTACGCCGCGGCCTACTCGGGCTTCGAGGGCGTCGACGCCGAGGGCACCGGGCTGGCCGCGTGGCTGCGGGCGCACGACATCGACCGGGTCGACGTCTGCGGCATCGCCACGGACTACTGCGTCCGCGCCACCGCGCTCGACGCCGCCCGCGAGGGGCTCTCCCCCACGGTGCTCGCGGGGCTGACCGCGGCGGTCGCGCCCGAGCGGCTCGAGGACACGTACGCCGCCTGGCGCGCCGGCGGCGTCGTCACCACGGAGGGCTGAACCTCGCGCCCCGTGCTGAGCGTCCCCCACGACGAGGGCCGGGCCGCGTTCCTCGACGCGCTCGACGGCTTCGTCGGCGCCGTGCGACCGCTGGACGACCGGGCCCTGCTCGCGGCGAGCCGGTGCTGGGGCTGGTGCGTCGTCGACGTCGTCACCCACGTGCGGCTCGGGCTGGAGGAGGTCGCCTCCTGCCTGCTCACCGCCGGGACCGACCTCCAGGCGCCGGACCGGGACGCGGCCACCTACTGGGAGACGCAGCCGGCCGGCGGCGACGAGCTCGCCGGGATCCTCGCGCTGCGCCGGGTCGCCTCGGCCACCCACGCGCCGACGGGCGCCCTGCCTCCCCTGCGGACCGTCGCCGACGCCCTGACGACGCGGGTGGCGTCGCTGGAGGACGGCGCGCTCGGGTTCCAGGGGTGGGTGCTCACCACGGGCGACCTCCTCGCGACCTGGGCGGTCGAGCTCGCGGTCCACCAGCTCGACCTCGGCCGCGACCTCGAGGTGGCGCGCCCACCCGCCCGGGCCCTCGCCGTCGGCCGCCGCACGGTCGAGGCGCTGCTCGGCTGCCCCGTCCCCGTAGAGGACGACGAGGACGCTCTCCTGCTCGCCACCGGCCGACGGGCGCCTACCCTCGGCGAACGCGACCGTCTCGGCCCGTACGCCGAACGGCTCCCCGCCCTGTGACCCACGAGAGGCCCTGATGGTCCAGCTCGACCCCAAGAGACGCGAGGAGCTCGGCCAGACCGCGAGGCTCTGGCTGCTGGGGCTGCCCTGCGCGGCCGCCGGCTCGTACGTCGTGTGGCGCACGGACAGCGTGCCCGCCGGCATCCTCGCCTTCCTCGTCGCGCTCGTCGTGCTCGGACCGGTCCTGTGGATCTACGAGCGGCGGCGCCGGCACCGCTGACCGGCGTCCGTAGGGTGCGGGCATGGACGTGTTCCGCGCGCTGCTGCACGACGCCCCCGACCCCGGCTCGTCTCCCGACCCAACCGCCCACCGGGCCCTGCTCGACCGGGCCGACGGCTGGACCGTCGGGCCGCTGGTCGTCCCCGACGAGCGGCTCGCGGGCCTGGGCACGGCGGGCGACCTCGGGGTCACGCTGAGCGTGCTGATCGGTGGCGGCGCCGGCGGACTCACCGCCCTCGCCCGCCGCGCCGAAACCCTGCCGCTGGTGTCCGCGGAGACGGTGCTGCGCGACCTGGACGACCTGGCCGGGAACGCCGGCCGCGTCGCGGCCGCGGCGACCGGGCTCGGCGACGGGGTCGAGGTCTACGTCGGCGTGCCCGCCGCCCGCGGTGCGGTCGAGGCCGTGGAGGTCGTCGAGGCGGCCGGGCTGCTGGGCCGGGTCTCGCTTGCGGAGGCCCGCGGCGGGACCGGCGCCGGCGCGCAGCTGTCCGTGCTGGTGGAGGCCGACCTGCCGTTCAAGGCGACCGGGCTGGGCGCCGACCCCTTCGGCGCGTACGGCCTGGTCGCGCTGCTGATGGCCGTCGAGGCGCTCGTCGACGGCGCCGACCCTCGCGACGCCGACGCCCTGCTCGGCGGGGTCGACGAGCAGCGCGCGACGAACGCCCTCGCGGCCTGGGACGCCGCCACGTCGGCCCGCGTCCGCCGCCGGCTGCACGGCGTGGATTGCGCGGACGTGGCGGGGACGCTCGAGCGGCTGGGCGCCGCGGGGCTCCTCGGCGGTTGACGAACGCCGACCACGTCGTGGCCCTTCGACAAGCTCAGGGGACGTCCTGGCTAGCGGAGCCGAACCACCTGGGTGCGGGCGGCGAGGTCGTGCAGGGTCTGCCGCCTGGGGTGCCACAGCGGGATGAGCACGTCGGCGACGGTGAGGATCCGCAGGCTCAGCGCGCCGGGCAGGACCCAGATCAGGACCCGGATCAGCACCGTCGACCACGGGAGCCGACCGGTGGCGCGGCCCTCGTCCTGGGGCACCACGCGCAGCCCGCAGGCCATCATCCCGAGCGTCGCTCCGCGGACCCGCAGGAACGGCAGGTGGTAGGCCATCCCGATCGCGAAGGTCACCAGGATCACGAGGAGCTGGTCACCGCCGGACATCATCGCGGCGAAGTTCGGCGTGGCCGGCGGCGGCGCACCGGTCCGGGCGGCGCTCATCGCGGTGCCCCAGAAGGTGCGCACGGCGGCGAAGAGCTCGCGGTAGAAGGGCAGCGTCGCGACGAGCGAGACGGTGCCCACGACCAGGGAGTCGACCAGGCCGGCCAGCGCCCGCCACCACCAGCCCGCGAGCGGCACGCCGTCGGCGGTCGCCGAGGCCTGGCGGGAGACGCCGGGGACGGGCGCGCTCGCGTACGGGAGCGCGGGACCCGGGCCGTAGGCGTACGCGGACGGTTGCCCGGCCGGGGCTCCGGGGCCCTGGCGGTAGGCCGCCGGCACCTCGGACTCGCGGGTGTTGCGGGACCACTGCCAGCCGTCCCAGTAGCGCTCGCGGTTCACGTCGAGCGGGTCGGGGTACCAGCCGCCCGGCGCCGCGTGGCGACCCGGAGGAGCCGGGGGCGACCCGACCGGGATGTCAGACATGTCGATCATCCTAGTTTCCCGGTCCTGTGGGACCGATTCCAACCAGGTGGGCACGGCCCCCGCCCGAATCAGGCCCGGTACCGATCCGATAACAAAGACTCGGGCAACACGCGCAGACGTCTGGTCATCTCAGGCGCGTTCATATATACCTAGTCCTCAGCAAGGGCAGCCGGCGACGGCCTGCGGAGCGACGTGTACTGATCAGCGTCAGATCAGGGCGGGACGACGGGTCGGCGGCGAGCGCCGCGCACCTCGTGACCGGCCTCGACGGACGTGGCAGGCGCCGGCACCCGGAGGTCCTCAGAGGCTGCCGACCCGCGTCGGAGCAGGCACTCGTCTCGTCTCCGGGCGGTCCCGTCCGTAGTCAGAGAGGTTTTCCCAGATGCGCTTGACGTCCAAGCTGGTGGCCGCCGTCGGCCTGTCCACCGTGCTGGCCGCGACCGCCGCGTGCAGCGGCGCCGGTGGTGCCGGTGGTGTCGGAGGAGGCGGTGGTGGTGCGAGCGACAACTCCATCAACGTCCTCATGGTCAACAACCCGCAGATGCTCGCCCTGCAGAAGCACATCGGCGAGTTCACCAAGGAGTCCGGGATCACGGTGAACTTCACCGTCAAGCCCGAGAACGACATGCGCAACCAGGCGTCGCAGGAGTTCGCGAACCAGTCCGGCCAGTTCGACGTCGCGACCCTCTCGAACTTCGAGGTCCCGTTCTACTCCAAGAACGGCTGGCTCACCGCGCTCGACGACATCCCGGCGTACAAGGCCGACACCTCGTTCAACCAGGCCGACATCTTCCCGTCGATGACGAAGTCGCTGACCGGCCCGGACGGCAAGCTCTACGGCGAGCCCTTCTACGGCGAGTCGTCCTTCCTGATGTACCGCAAGGACATCGCCGACAAGGTGGGCGTCAAGTTCAACGAGACCCCGACCTGGGACGAGGTCGCCGCGGCGGCCGCGAAGATGGACGGCGCCGAGTCGGGCATGAAGGGCATCTGCCTTCGCGGCCTGCCCGGCTGGGGCGAGGTCTTCGCCCCGCTCACCACCGTGGTCAACACCTTCGGCGGCACCTGGTTCGACAAGGACTGGAACGCCCAGGTCAACGCGCAGCCGTTCAAGGACGCGACGACCTTCTACACCGACCTGGTGAAGGCCCACGGCGAGGCGGGCGCGGCGCAGGCCGGCTTCGCCGAGTGCCTGACGGCGACCACCCAGAGCAAGGTCGCGATGTGGTACGACGCGACCTCCGCCGCGGGCTCGCTCGAGGCGCCCGACTCTCCGGTCAAGGGCAAGATGGCCTACGTCCAGGCCCCGGTCAAGGAGACCAAGGCCTCCGGCTGGCTGTACGCCTGGTCCTGGATGATCGAGAAGAAGAGCACCAAGGCCGACAACGCCTGGAAGTTCATCTCCTGGGCGTCCTCGCAGAAGTACGAGGAGCTCGTGGGTGCGCAGGACGGCTGGGCGACCGTGCCGGCCGGCAAGCGTGAGTCGACCTACAAGAACGCCGACTACATCAAGGCCGCCGAGGCGTTCGCCGAGCCGACCCGCAAGGCGATCGAGTCCGCCGACCCGACGAACCCCGGCGTGCAGCCGCGGCCGACGATCGGCATCCAGTTCGTCGACATCCCCGAGTTCACCGACTTCGCCACCAAGATCAGCCAGGACGTGTCCTCGGTGATCGCGGGCAAGAAGACCGTGGACGAGGCGCTCGACAACGGCCAGAAGCTCGCGCAGGCCGCGGGCGACAAGTACAAGGGCAAGTAACCCCCACGAGGTCGGGTCGTGCCGCGCTGGTCTGACCAGCGCGGCGCGGCCCGGCCTCGACCCACTTCCGGACGTCGACACCCGGGCCCGCGGGGCCCACCACCCTGAACCACACGCGAGGAGCAGCGCATGGCCACCGCCACCGCCGCACCGCCCAGCCAGGCGGAGCGGGCCACGAAGAAGAGCAAGCCACCGCAGCGGAGCTTCGGCGAGCGCTGGGGCGACAAGAAGGGCTGGGCGCGCCGCGTCCCCCTGCTGCCGGCCCTCGTCTTCATCGTGATCATGACCCAGCTGCCGTTCGTGGCGACGATCCTCGTGTCGTTCACGAACTGGAACGCGAACTACCCCGACGAGATCAAGTTCGGCACCCTGCAGAACTTCATCACCGTCTTCACCGACTCGGGCCTGCGCCAGAGCGTGCTCTTCACCATCCTGCTGACCGTCACGGTCGTGCTGGTCTCGCTCGCCTTCGGGCTGGGCATCGCGCTGCTGCTGAACCGCAACTTCATCGGCCGCGGGGCCGTCCGCACGATGATGATCGCGCCGTTCCTCGTGGTGCCCGTCGCCGCGGCGCTGCTGTGGAAGCACGCCATGTACAACCCGGAGTACGGCCTCTTCAACGGCCTGCTCACCCAGGTCTTCGGCGCGAACGCCCCGCAGCCGGACTGGATCACCGACTTCCCCCGCCTCGCGATCATGGGCGAGCTGATCTGGCAGTGGACGCCGTTCATGACGCTGATCCTGCTGGCCGGGCTGCAATCGCGCCCCGGCGACGTGATGGAGGCCGCGCAGGTCGACGGCGCCAACACCTGGCAGACCTTCGTCAACATGACCATGCCCCACATGCGGCGCTACCTGGAGCTGGCCGGCCTGCTCGGGACGATCTACATCATCCAGCAGTTCGACTCGGTCTTCACCCTGACCGCCGGCGCGTACGGGACGGCCAACCTGCCGTACACGATCTACCAGACGCTCTACAACGCCCAGGACTACGGCCTGGCCTCGGCCCAGGGCGTGATCGTCGTGATCGGCACGATCATCGTCGCGACCTTCGCCCTGCGCACCGTGTCTAGCCTGTTCGAGGAAGGGAACTGACGATGACGACCGCACTCGCCGCCACACCGTCCAAGACCGCCGCAGCGAAGCGGGCCTCGAACGCCCGTGTCCGCCGCCGGGGCAACCGGGGCGCCAACGTCTTCCTCGGCCTGCTCGCCTGGGTCATCGGGATCATCTTCGTGTTCCCGGTCGTCTACATGCTGCTGACCAGCCTGCACTCGGAGTTCAACGCGGCCACGAACCCGCCGAGCTTCTTCGCGCCGCTCACCCTCGACGGCTACCGCGAGTTCTTCGGGGCCTCCTCCGGCGCCAGCCCGTGGCCGCCGCTGATCAACTCCGCGACCGCCTCGATCGTCTCGACGATCGTCGTGATCGTGCTCGCGATCCCCGCCGCGTACGCGCTGTCGGTGAAGCCGGTCGAGAAGTGGACCGACGTGATGTTCTTCTTCCTGTCGACCAAGTTCCTGCCGGCCGTCGCGGGCCTGCTGCCGCTCTACATCATCGCGAAGACGATCGGCCTGCTGGACAACATCAACTTCATCGTCATCCTCTACACGGCGATGAACCTGCCGATCGCGGTGTGGATGCTGCGCTCGTTCCTGGCCGACATCCCGGTCGAGCTCTTCGAGGCCGCGGCCATCGACGGCGCCGGCCTGGTCCGCACGCTGCGCAGCATCATCGTGCCGATCATCTCCCCCGGGATCGCCGCCACCGCGCTGATCTGCTTCATCTTCAGCTGGAACGAGCTGCTCCTCGCGAACACCCTCACGAGCATCGTCGCCCAGACGGCGCCGGTGTTCCTGACGAGCTTCGTGACCTCGCAGGGCCTCTTCCTGGCCAAGGTCTGCGCGGCCGCGACCGCCGTGTCGCTGCCCGTGCTGATCGCCGGCTTCGCCGCCCAGGACAAGCTGGTGCAGGGCCTGTCGCTGGGGGCGGTCAAGTGACCCCCGTGAAGCTCGACGCCACCACCGTCGGCTCGCTCGACGTCCCGGTTCCCGCCTACGACCGCAGCCAGGTCACGACGGGCGTCGTGCACTTCGGCGTGGGCGGCTTCCACCGCGCCCACCAGGCGATGTACCTCGACCGGCTGATGAACGAGGGCAAGGCCCTGGACTTCGGCATCTGCGGTGTCGGCGTCATGCCGTTCGACCTGAAGATGCGCGACGCGCTGGTGTCGCAGAACTGCCTCTACACGCTCGTGCTCAAGGCGCCCGACGGCACCTGGACCCCGCGCGTGATCGGCTCGATCGTGGAGTACCTCTACGCCCCCGACGACCCGGAGGCGGTGATCGAGAAGATGGCCGACCCGGCCACCAGGATCGTCTCGCTGACCGTGACCGAGGGCGGCTACAACTTCTCGCCGGTGACGGGACAGTTCGACGCCACCAACCCGCGGGTCGTCGCCGACCTGCAGCCGGGTGCGGCCCCGCAGACCGTGTTCGGCCTGGTCGTGGAGGCGCTCGTGCGCCGCCGGGACCGCGGCGTCAAGCCGTTCACGATCATGTCCTGCGACAACATCCAGGGCAACGGTCACATCGCGGCCGAGGTCTTCACCGCGTACGCCCGCCTCAAGGGCGAGGCCTCCGGCGACCAGGGGCTGGCGGGCTGGATCACCGAGAACGTCTCCTTCCCGAACTCGATGGTCGACCGGATCACCCCCGTCACCACCGACGAGGACCGGGCGCAGGTCGCCGAGCGCTTCGGCATCACCGACGCCTGGCCGGTCGTCTGCGAGCCCTTCACGCAGTGGGTGCTCGAGGAGAACTTCCCCGACGGCCGCCCGCCGTACGAAGAGGTCGGCGTCGAGGTCGTGCCCGACGTCGAGCCGTACGAGCTGATGAAGCTGCGCCTGCTCAACGCCAGCCACCAGGCGCTCTGCTACTTCGGCTACCTCGCCGGCTACCGCCTCGTGCACGAGGTGTGCCAGGACCCGCTGTTCGCGACGTTCCTGCTCGACTACATGAACAGCGAGGCCACGCCGACGCTGCAGCCGGTGCCCGGCATCGACCTCGACGTCTACAAGCCCCAGCTGATCGAACGGTTCAGCAACGCCGGGGTGCGCGACACGGTCGCGCGGCTGTGCGCGGAGAGCTCGGACCGCATCCCCAAGTGGCTCGTGCCCGTCATCAAGGAGAACGTCGCCGCGGGCCGCGACGTCACCTGCTCCGCCGCCATCGTGGCCAGCTGGGCGCGCTACGACGAGGCGGTCGACGAGCAGGGCGAGCCGATCGAGATCGTCGACCAGCTGGCCGACGAGCTGAAGAAGATCGCCGCGACCCAGCACGACGACCCGCTGGCGTTCGTCAAGAACACCGACCTGTTCGGCGACCTGGCCGAGCAGGAGGCGTTCACGAAGCCCTACCTGGCGACGCTGGCCTCGCTGCACGAGCGCGGCTCCCGCGCGACGCTCGAGGAGATCGTCGCCGGCACCCGCTAGACCCTCGGGGCGCGCCGGGAGCGCGACCCCGCGGCACCACGACCGAGCCCGTCGGAGGACACCCTCCGGCGGGCTCGGCTGCGTCGGGGCTACGAGCGCCGGTGGACGGCCCAGCTGCGGATGGTGGCGATGCGCCGCTCGAGATCGTCCGCGGAGGCCACGGCGGTGGGCGGGCCGCCGCAGGCGGTCCGCAGGTCGGCGTGGATGACGCCGTGCGGGCTGGACGTGCGGTGGTGCCACGCGGCCACGAGGCCGTTCAGCTCCCGACGCAGCTCCTTGAGCCGCTCCCCCGTCGTCGGGTCCGACGCGACCGTCGCCCGACCGGTGCTGCGGGACTGGGAGTCCTGGTGGCGGCGCAGCAGGTCCTTCACCTGGTCGGGCTCGAGCAGCCCGGGCAGCCCCAGGTAGTCCTGCTCCTCGGCGCTCCCGGTCTGCGCCGTCATGCCGAACTCACCGCCGTCGAAGACGACGCGGTCGAAGTCGGCCTCGCTGGCCAGCGCCGCGAACCCGCCGCCCTCGGGCCGCTCGTCCTCCGACAGCTCACGCTCGGCCTCGGCCAGCAGGCTGTCGTCGAGGCCGTCGTCGTCCTTGCCCGCGGGCGCGCGGAGCACGTGGTCGCGCTCGCGCTCCATCTCGGCGGCGTGCAGCAGCAGGTGCGGCACACTCGGCACGAAGACCGACGCGGTCTCCCCGCGCTTGCGGGCGCGCACGAAGCGCCCCACGGCCTGCGCGAAGAAGAGCGGTGTCGAGATCGACGTGGCGTAGACGCCGACGGAGAGCCGGGGCACGTCGACGCCCTCGGAGACCATCCGGACCGCGACCATCCACCGCTCGTCGGACTCGGCGAAGGCCTGGATGCGCTTGCTCGAGCCCGGCTCGTCCGACAGCACGAGCACCGGCTTGCTGCCGCTGATCGCGTGCAGCAGCTCGGCGTACGCGCGGGCGACGGTCTGGTCCGTGGCGATGACCAGCCCGCCGGCGTCGGGGACGTGCGCCCGCACCTCGGTCAGGCGGGTGTCGGCCGCCTGCAGGACGGCGGGCATCCAGGAGCCGTGCGGGTCGAGCGCGGTCCGCAGCGCCTGGCCGGCGAGGTCGCGGGTCATCGGCCCGCCGAGCCGGGCGCTGACCTCGTCCCCGGCGCTGGTGCGCCAGTGCAGGTCGCCGGAGTAGGCCATGAACAGCACCGGCCGGACGATGCCGTCCGTCAGGGCGGCGGCGTAGCCGTACGCGTAGTCCGCGCGGGAGCGCAGACCGCCCGCGGCGTCGGCCTCGTAGCGCACGAACGGGATCGGGTTCGTGTCGGAGCGGAACGGCGTGCCGGTCAGCATCAGGCGCCGGGTGGCGGGCTCGAACGCCTCGCGCACCGCCTCGCCCCAGCTCAGCGCGTCGCCGGCGTGGTGCACCTCGTCGAGGATCACCAGGGTCTTGAAGCCCTCGACGCGGACGCGCAGGGCGAGCGGGTTGGCCGCCACCGCCGCGTACGTGAGGGCGATCCCGACGAAGTCGCGGGACGCCTTGCCCTGCCGGACGCCGTACTCGGGGTCGATGGCGAGGTGGATCCGCTCGGCGGCCTGCGCCCACTGCACCTTGAGGTGCTCGGTCGGCGCGACCACGACGACGCGGTCGACGCGGCGGCGGGCGAGCAGGTTGGCGGCGACGGTCAGCGCGAAGGACGTCTTGCCGGCGCCGGGCGTGGCGACGGTGAGGAAGTCGCGCGGCTCGTCGGCGAAGTACTGCTCGAGCGCGGCCGTCTGCCACGCGCGGAGCGCTCCGGCGGTCCCCCACGCCGCCCGGCCGGGAAAGGCTGGGGGTAGCCCCGTCGGGGCGAGCTCGGGCTGGGACATCCGGGGAAGTTTAGACGGCCGCGGTCAGTCGACGGGGTCGCTGACCGGGCCGACGCGCAGCGACGCCAGCATGGCCAGGACGGCGACGACGCTCATGCTCAGCAGCACGGCGCCGAAGGTGACGGCCAGGTTCCCGCCCGGGTGCAGGGCGCCGAAGATCGTCCCGGCGAGCCCCACGAACACGCTCGAGCCGAGCGCGTCCCCGAGGTTCAGCGAGGAGCCGTTGCGGCCCTGCGCGTCGACGGGCGACAGCGTGATGGTGGCCAGGGAGGTGCTCGCGGTCGCGAACCCCATGCCCAGGCCGGCGAACACCCACGACAGGGCGATCAGCGCGTACGGCAGGGTCGGGAAGAGGGCGATGACGCCGGCGAGCGCGAGCCCGATGGCGACGTTCAGGCAGCCGATGGTGATGAGCTGGTCCCGGCGCAGCGGCAGCCGCCGGTTGGCCTGCAGGAACGACCCGGTCGTCCAGCCGACCGCGCCGACGGTGAGCGTGCCGCCGGCGAGCAGCAGCGGGACGTTCCGCTGCTCGACGAGCATCAGGGGCAGGAAGGCCTCGCCGCCGAAGTAGGCCCCGGGCAGCAGCGCCCGGGCCAGGATCACGCTCGGCAGGCCCCGGCCGAGCCGCAGGAAGCCGGGCGGCATCAGCCGCGGGAGCCCCAGGAGCAGCAGCGCCACGGCGAGCACGGCGAGGGCCAGGCCCCACCAGTCCAGCCGCTGCCCGGCGACCTGCAGGAGCGCGGCGGCGACGGCCGTGGCGAACGCGGCCCAGACCGGGGCGGGCCGCAGGCCGGAGGCGTCCTCCTCCGACACCTCGGGCATCGGGATCCGCATCATGACGCGCACGGTCGGCAGCACCATCGCGCCGCCGACCACGGCGAGCGGGATGACGGTGAAGAACACCCAGTGCCAGGAGAGGTGCGACGTGAGCCAGGCGGAGACGGGCGGCCCGACGAAGGACGGCAGGACCCACGCCGTCGAGATGTAGGTGAAGACCCGTGGCCGCTGGGCCGGGCGGTAGGCCTTGGCCACCGTCACGAACATCGCGGTGTTGAGCACGCCGCCGCCGAGCCCCTGGACGAACCTCCCGGCCACGAGCTGGACCATCGTCTCCGCGGTGCCGGCGACGACCAGGCCGACCACGAAGACGCCGAGCCCGAAGAGCAGGGGGCGGGACGGACCGATGCGGTCGCAGACCCGGCCGGCGAGGACGGTCGCGAGGAGCATGCCGATGACGAAGAGCGAGAACGCCCAGGCGTAGTACGCGATGCCGTTCAGGTCTCGCGCGGCGACGGGCATCGCCGTGGCGACGGCGATCGACTCGAAGGCGATCGACACCGTCATGGTGCAGATGCCGATGGTCAGCGCCCGCTGGGAGAGCGGGAGCGGCGACCCCTGGTCCGTCGGGATCGTCTCGTTCCTGCTCACTCGCCCCAGTCCACCACCCGGAGCCGCCTCGACGCGAACCGGTTCACGCCGGGCGCGCGTACGGACCCGGTCGGAAGCCCTCGACGCTCCGACGCGTCGGAGGGGTAGCGGCTTGGGCGGAGATCTCTAGAATGGCCGGCGTGAGTCAGCAGACAGCACCCGGCGCCGAGACGATCGTCGACGAGCGGACCGAGACCCGCGAGTTCCGCGTGGAGGAGGGCGACCACGAGCGGTTCGCCCACTACGTGCCCAAGGAGAAGCTGACCGAGGCGATGGTGATGGGCACGCCCGTCGTCGCGCTCTGCGGCAAGGTGTGGATCCCCAGCCGGGACCCCGAGCGCTTCCCGGTCTGCCCGGAGTGCAAGGAGATCTGGGAGGGCCTCAAGCCCGGGAAGCCCGACAAGGGCAAGGGCAAGGGGCCGGGGTTCGGCGGAGGTGCCGGGGGCAAGGATTGAGCGCTCTCGCTCTCCCGGCCAAGGAACTCCTCTGCCGGGTGCGACGGCCGCCGGTCCGGCTTCACCGAGGTCGGCAGCCGCTCGTGCCCAGCTGACACCTCATCTGCAGCGCGAAGCGGTTCCCTGCCGGATGTCGTGCCACTCGAGCTGTCAGCATCCTGCTTCCTGCCCAGGACCCGTTCCTCGTCCTCGTAAGAACGACCGTCGTGCGGAGCACGCAGAACGACCGTCGCGCGGAGCACGCGGCCACCGTCGCCGTGGTTGGCTGACGTCATGGGCAGCCACTCAGGTACTCCGGAGCCAGGCCGAGATCGCGTCCCCGTAGCTGACGTTCTCCCGGGCTTGGAACTGCATCCCCTGGAGCAGAACGAGACTGCGATCGAGGCCTTCGTGCTGATCAAGCTGCTCGACGCTGAGGGTCACGCAAGCTGGTCGTACCGCACCACGAACGCGCTCAACCGTGAGGAGTTGTTGGGCGCGCTCGTCGTTCAGGTTGCCGTCCTCAAGAAGGAACTCCGTGACGAGTGGGACGACGACGAGGACTAAGCTCCACGCCCGCAACCGCGTCGGGGGAGCACGCAACCCAACCCTCGTGCGGAGCACACCAACCCGACCGTCGTGCGGAGCACGCAAGCCGACCCTCGTGCGGAGCATGCGAGCCGACCCTCGTGCGGAGCATGCAAGGCGCGCCGTAGCCCATCGGCAAGGGGAGGCGGCGAGTATCGCGAGCTAGTTAATAAAGCCGAAGGCGCCGAAGCGCCTTCTCCACAGAATTGCTACCAGGACACTCAGCAGAGGTAGCGCGACGGAAAAAGTCACCTCGAACGTGCTACGAGCCGTTACGGCGGCTATCCCGGCGGTGATGATGCACCCTGCGCAGAAAAGTGCACGGATAACCCACGTGACTGGCGGCCTACTCAGAAGGCCCCTCCCAGTACCAGATGAGGGACCAATCAGCACGGCCATCACACCAAGACACCAACCGGCCATCGCTGGCAACCACCAGTGGTCCGCTGCCGCTCCGACTGCTGATCCCACAGTCGCAGCAACTACGCCGAACAGCCAAAACCACCACGGCTCGGCACGTCTCTGTTCAGCCACAGACATAATCGTCTCTGCCCCATCCGCATCGAGGAAGCAGTGATGCAGTGCGGGTAGATGAAGACCTGTTGAACAATCACCGCGTTCTGCCAACCCGGCGGGGCGACCCGTCGTGACCGTCGTCCGGAGCACGCAACCCGACCGTCGTGCGGAGCACGCAAGCCGACAGTCGTGCGAAGACGGAAGCAGTCCTCGCGCGGCGCGCGGGTGAGCAGCCCTACGTCGAGGCGGCGCTCCGTTGGCTGCGGTCGAAGCCGACGAGCGGTGCCGCAACCGCGGCGACGACTCCAGCTGCGACCGCCGCTGGCACGGCGATCGACAGGTTCGTCGTCCCAGCGAGCATGAGCAGGCAGGCAGCCGCAGCGCTGACAGCAGCACCGAGTCGAGCAACCCACGGCTGGCCAGGCACGCGAGTGGTGATAGCCCACCAGACGACAACGGCTGCGACAGAGGTCAGCGCACCGACCACGAGCGCACCTCCGAGGAACACGGGTATCAGCTCCCAGTCCTCGGAGTCGGTGATCGCCATCGCCATGAGCGCCTGCCCGAGACTGCCGCCGTCGAGTAGCGCGCGAACAAACAGCGGCGCAAACACGCACAGGATCCCGACAACCGCTCCGGCCACTAGACCGACGATGGCCGCCGAGCCCATCACCTGGTCAGGGTTCCTTCGCCGGTGCAGCATCTGACTACTCACGGCCGGAGTCTGACAGGGGAACGCGACCGCCACCCCGGGTTCGCCACGCTTCTTGCACTGAACACAAGCCGACCGTCGTGCGGAGCACGCAAGCCGACCCTCGTGCGGACCAAGCAACCCGACCCTCGTGCGGAGCAAGCAACCCGACGGGTCGACGACGGAGTTCCGACCCCGACCAGACGGTTGTGCCAGCCTCAGGGTTGCGCGCCTAGTCCCCAGGTCACCAGCGCTCCGGCCCCTACTGATACGACGAGCACCCCGCCAGGACCGTTCAACTGCCACGCCTCATACTGATCGCTGGACGGAACGGAGAGTCGGCTGCCCTCCGCGAAGGTGAGCTCAAGACGACCGTCGTCGAACGCGAGGCCGCCCATCACCGTGGCTCGTCCGAGTCGGAGCACAGGCGCGAGCAACTCGTGATCGCCCTCAGGATCCATCAGCAGATCCTCGTCGCCGGCCCGGTGCAAGACGAAGGCCTGCTCGACGCGTACGTCCAGGCCCTCCTCGAAGAGGAACGTCAGTCCGTAGTCGAAGCGAAGTTGTGTCACGAGCTGGCCCTCGATGGGAAGGATCCAGTGGTCGCCACCCCTTCTCCACACGCCTCCATCCGAAGAATTAGACCTCGCCGCCACACACTCATGATGCCGAAGCGACAGGCTTGCAAGATCAGCCGTCGCGTCGCCCTAGGGCGGCCCTCGTGCGGAGCACGCAAGCCGACCGTCGTGCGAAGCACGCCCAGCAGGCCGACCTCTCGTCGAGCAATCCGACCCGGTTGTACCGGCGGCTGTCGGGCCTGCCCCCCGGCATGATGATTGGGTGACGCTACGCGTGGTGCCCGTGGGAGACGTGCAATGGCACCCCAACGACTCTCGCGGACTGCTGACTTCTCGAGCGGACGGCCCTGTTGAACTGAGCCTGGCTCCACACTTCGACGATCTGGACCGGCGCTCGATTCGTCTGATCTGGCGGACTGCAGTCGCAAGCAAATTCTCCGCCATCAACGACGAGGGCTTGTGGGCCCACCCGCTCTACACGTTTGGGCTGGATCGGCTGCTCTGGTTGGGCGTGGTTGATGGTTCGGACTGGCAGGTAGGCGAAGGGCTCGATAGTGGAAGGCGGTTACGGCACTTCATAGCGCCGCTCAAAGAGTGCGTCATCGAGGTACTGGCCGAAGACGTCGAGGTGCTGCGCGGCGGTTCGTTCGGGGACGCCGAGTAGAGCCAGCCACCAGACTCGTTCGCGCATTGCTGGCGCGGCGGTCAACTGTCCGCAAGTCGTCCGTCCTACGGAGCACGCGTCCCGGTCGTCGTGCCGGGCGCACGTAAATTGACCCTCGTCGCCGTAGGATTCGGGAACGCAGGTCGGCCGTGTCGGTACTACAGCGCAGACAGGTGACCGGTACTGCGCTCGCCGAGGCACAGGCCTTCAGGAGAAGGTGGCGCATGGCCCTACCCCCGGACAGCTACGTCGACTCGATGCCCTGTGACCCCGACTTACTGGTCGAGTTGGGGCGCGTTGGGTGGGCGGCTGCGCGGCTACACGCCAGCGTCCGAGACAGCATCAATAGACATCAGGGCGCGGCGTCAGATCAACCTTTTGAGATGACGCTTGGCCAGGCGGTCAGCAGCCTTGAGCAGTCCGCACGAGGCGCGGGCCGAGCTGATCAGGTGGCCTGGGCTGAGGAAGCCGGGCGGCCTGCAGTGAAGATGCGCAATGCTGTCGTTCACGCAGTCACGTTCACGGCTCAGGACGGCCGGCAAGCGCTTGGGACCGTCGACCGCTTGCCTCCTACACGGTTCCATGTCGAGGATCTCCGCCGGGTCGCCCTCCACCTCATTCACGCGAGCATGACCTTGCCCGCCTGACGCTGCTAGACCCTCGTGCGAAGCACGCAAGCCGACCGTCGTGCGGAGCAGGCCGAGCGACCGTCGTGCGGAGCACGCCCTATGGTCGGGTCGTGGACGTCCTGGATGAGTTGCCGCCTGCCTCGCGCAGCGAGCTGATCCTGATGCTCCGGACCACTCTGCAGGTCACGTCTCAGTCGGCAGAGAACATCCTTCGATCCTCTGAGCCGTTTTGGAACGCCCTTGAGGATGCCGGTGGCCCTGTGGACTCGTGGGGCGGCGGCGAGTTCTGCACGCTCTTCGAGCAAATCTGCGCCCTCCTAAGTCCGCAGCGCTGAGATCTGAAGTGGCGACGTTCGATCGGCTCTCTTCAGTCGCTCCTGAGTTAGCCGCGGCGTTGCGTGGTGCCAACGACGAAGCGGCCCGCCGCACGGCGTTCGCGTACGCAAGACGGGCCGTCGAGTCGAGCCGCCTCGACTCGTGGGTGAGGGCGATGCTGGCAGGGCTCGAAAGCGGGGCGCCCCCGTCTTCTCTCGAGATCGACCGACTCAGCAAGCTGGTCGATTCCCTCGATGAAGTTGCCTGGGACATCAACGAGCGATCGGATGGTGCCGGCGGTGAGACATACCTACGAGCCTTTTCTGATGCCCGTGCGGCAGCCGCTGTCCTCGCCGCCGCCGCCTTGGATGCCAGGGGGGACGTCGTAGAAGTCGCATACGAGGCATGGGCAGCAGGGGTGTCTCTGGAGGACCTCGTCGAGCTCCAGCCACGCTAGGGGCATCAGACGCGTCTCTTGAGTAGGGCAGAACCGACGTTCGCAAGCCGTCCCTGCAGCGGAACTGCGCACGCGCTACACGACGAGCACGGCTAAACGCGGAGCCAGATTCTCGCAAGACCCGCCCGCGAAAATGCCCGGTCACCGGGGTTGCTACGAAGACGTAGAGCCGATCAGGAGGGCGCCTCACCGCCCGGCGTCTAGGACCCCTTCCGATGATGGCTCTCGCACCTTCCGCCCTCGCCGCTGACGCTGCGTGCTCGGCACGAGGGTCAGCGTGGCGCTTCGGGTCCCAGCGCGAACCAGCAGGGGTAGGACCGTGTTCCGCCACCGAGTTCCTCGACGAACAAGAGCCGCTTGTCCTCATCCAGCCAGTAGCGCTGCCCGGGGTGAACGAGCACGGGCTGATCGAGGACCCATAAGGAGCCAGCATTCGCGAGTCGAACCTCGGTGACGAGCAGCAGCTGTTCGGCGACGGCCGGTTCGTCCATGCCGTGCTCCACTCGGTTCGTCGTGCTACCTGCGGTTGTGCCAGGTGAAGCATCTCCCCCGGCGGGCCATCCCGGCCGATCTCGGTCGCCAGTCGCGGTTGGCCCACGCGTTCCGGCCGACGGTCAACTTCTGCTCTACGTCACGCAGATAGATCGGGACCCGTCTTCAAATCGTATTGCGATATGAGCATGGGTACGGGCGAGACGATCGGCGGGGTCCCCGTCACCGAGGAGCAGATCGCTTCCTGGGCTGCGGAGGCCGACGCTGGCTTCGACGTCCAGGAGCTGAAGAGGCGCGGACGAGGCAGGCCCGGTCGAGGGGCTGAGCCGTCGCAGGTCGTAGCTGTGCGGCTCACGGCGGCAGAGCTCGCTGCAGTCGATGCTCGAGCGGCTCGTGAGGACAAGTCGCGCTCGGAGATCATCCGCGAAGCTCTCGCCCTGTCCGCCACGTGAAGGTGCACGACTCAGCGCTCAAGCACGGAGTGCAAGCACATGACGCCGTGCAGGCCGCGACGTGGTCGCTCTGGGTCGAGGACCTCGACGAGGACAGCCCTGCACGACAGCTCCGCCTCGGGTTCGACACCGCCGGGCGTCTGCTCTAAACGGTGGTGCTCGTCTTCGACAGCGGCAACGAGCTCGTGATCCACGCGATGAAGGCCCGCCCGCAGATGTGGGACCTCCTGCCGTGACGCAGCCGATCTGAGGGAGCCGCACTCGACTCGCGCCCAGGGTGCTGGTGCCCTCAGCAGCTCTGGGCGAAGACCGACCTGGCCAGGGAGGCGCTGCGGGCGGGTTCGACGGCGCAGTTGACCTGGCCGGTCGCGGGGTCGCCCTCCGCAGTGAAGACCCACGTCTGCTCCTGCCCAGCGCACTGGACGACGGCCTGGGTCGTCACGAGGCTCGAGGCGTTGTAGACCGCGTACGTCCCCGGTGAGCTGAACGGGCGCTTGGTCGGGTCGATGCTCTCGTCGGGCGACGCCGGACGCTCGAGGAGCACGCGGTGCTTCTGGCCGACGAGCAGGTTCGCGACCTGCTGGACCGTGCCGGCGTCGGTGATGGTCCCGCCGCCCGGTGCGGTGAGCACGGGCACCGTGAAGTCGGTCTGCTGCCGGGTCCCGGGCGTGAGGTTGCGGCCATCGGAGACGATCGTGGCCACGTCGGTGGTGCGGAGCGGGCCGACGCTGGTCCGCCCGAGGCCGGTCACGGTGACGGTCGCGCAGGTGACCTGGACGGCACCGCCGCTCGGACCGGGTGTGCCGGGCGAGGCGGTGCCGGGGCTCGCGGTGCCCGGAGAGGCGGTTCCGGGGGACGCCGTGGCGGGCGAGGCCGAGCCGCTTGGCGAGGGGCTGGCCGAGGAGGTGCTCTCGACGGTGGCGCTCGGGGTGGGCTCGTCGGTGGCCAGAGGGTTCGCGCTGCCGGGCGACGAACAGGCGGCCAGCAGCAGCGCTCCGAGGGCGGCGGGCAGGAGCCCGGCGCGGCGTACGGTCGCACGCCCGCGTGTCATGGTGCGCACTCTAGGGTGTGGCCCCATGACCATGGACCCGGGTGCGGGCGTCCCGCCGCTCAGACGGCTCGTGCTGCTACGGCACGCGAAGTCGTCGCGCGAGCTGGACCTGCCCGACGTCGAGCGGCCGCTGTCGGGACGGGGCCGGCGCGACGCCGCCGCGGCCGGGCACCGGCTCGCCGCGCTCGTCGGCCGACCGGACCTGGTGATCTGCTCGACCGCGGTGCGGACGCGGCAGACCTGGGCCCAGGCGTGCGAGGCCGAGCCCGAGGTGCTCGGGACGGCTCCGGTCCGCTTCGAGGCCGCGGTCTACGAGGCCTGGTCCGACACCCTGCTCGACCTGCTCCGCGAGCTGCCGGCCGCGGTCGGCACCGTGGTCCTCGTCGGCCACGGACCCGGCGTGCCCGACCTCGCCGAGCGGCTGAACCGCACGTCGGGCGACGGCCCGCTCGGCAAGTTCCGCACCAGCGCGATCGCCTCCTTCGCCGTGGTCAGCGGCTGGGACGAGCTCGGCCCGGGCAGCGCCGTGCTCACGGCGTTCGAGGTCCCCCGCGGTTGAACCTCAGGCCCGGCGCAGCAGGAAGAAGAACGGTTCCGAGACGCCGCGGGCGTCCATCACCGCGAGCAGGGTGTCGGGGTCGACCCGGCGGAAATGGTCGAGCACGGGCAGCGCGTCGTAGACCATCGCGGCCGTGACGACGCCGCGGTGCTCGACCATCCGCAGCCGCGCTTTGGGCCTCATCGTCCGCCGCAGCCGGCGGAGCCGTCGGGCCACCAGGGCGAGCGGCCTCTGGTGCAGCAGCCCGCTCGACCGGACCAGCAGGGCCAGCGGGATCCCGTCCGGGTCGACGCCGAACCGGCCGCGCGCGTCCTCGAACACCAGCGGGTGCGCCTCCTCGGGTGAGTCGAAGCGCTTGCCCCACCAGCCGTAGCGCTCGAGGAGACCGTCCAGCGGGTGCCCGGTCCGCACCTCGTAACCGCGCCACGCGCCGGCCAGGTCCTCGACCGCGACGGCCGGGAGCGCGTCGAAGAGGGCGAGCGCGGTCGCGCGGTCGGCGTGGCGCCGCAGGGCCTCCAGGCGCTCGTGCGCACCGGGCAGGTCGTCGATCATCGCTGCTCCTCGTCGCCGCGTCCGGACCGCGGCTCACCGGAGGTCTACCCCACCACCCGGAAGCGCAGCATCGTCACGGAACCGGCGGACGTGGAGCCGAGGGGCTCGAGGTCGATCCGGCCGAGCCCGGGGGTCGAGAACCGGACGCCGTCGCCCAGCAGCACCGGCAGCACGTAGACCAGCACCTCGTCGACGAGCCCGGCGCGCAGGCACTGGCTCGCGAGGTCGGCGCCGAGGACCTCTAGGTCCCGGCCCGTCGTGGCGGCCAGACCCGTCGCGACGGCCTCGGCCAGGTCCCCCGTCAGGAACGTGACCCCCGGACGCGGCTCCTCGGGCGGTCGGTGGGTCAGCACCAGCTGCGGACCACCGTCGTAGCCGGTGTCCTCGGGGGCCATCCGGCGGGCGACCTCGTACGTCGTCCGGCCGACGAACATCGCGCCCGTGGCCGCCACGACCTCGGGGAAGAGGTCGTCGCGCAGGTGCTCGAAGATCCATCCCATCTCGTGGCGAGGTCCCGCCACGAAGCCGTCCAGCGACATCGCCCGGTTCACCACGACCTTGCCCACGCCCGCCTCGGAACCCCTCACCTCCCGTACGACCCGGCCCGGTGCCGCCGTTCATCGGCTCCCATCCCCTCGTCCGGACCCGCCCCTCGTCGACCAGTGGTCAGCAGGGGACGGTCTGGCGGCGTGGCGAGCGCCCGGAATGACCACTGGTCGCCCGGGAGGAGGGTGAGGCCGGGTCAGCCCGCGGGGGCCATGTCGACGGAGACCTTCATCGAGGAGTGCTTGGACTCGGTGAAGATCACGCCGCGCACGGGTGGCACGTCGCCGTAGTCGCGGCCCCAGGCCACGGTGGCGTGGGAGGCGTCCGTGAGCCGGTCGTTCGTCGGGTCGAGGTGCAGCCAGCCGGCGCCGGGGACCCAGACGCCCACCCACGCGTGGCTGGCGTCGGCGCCGACGAGGCGCGGCCGTCCGGGCGGCGGGCGGGTGGCCAGGTAGCCGCTGACGTAGCGACCGGCGAGCCCGAGCGAGCGCAGCCCCGCGACCATGACGTGCGAGAAGTCCTGGCAGACGCCGTGACGCTTGACCAGCAGGTCCACGACCTTCTCGCCGATGATCGTCGACCGCGGCTTGTAGGCGAAGTCGTCGTGGACCCGGTGCATGAGCTCCGTGGCCGCCTCCCCGAGCGGGCGCCCGGGGGTGAACGAGACGCGGGTGTACTCCTCGACCGCCTCCGGGACGTCGACGTACGGCGACGCGAAGGTGAAGTCGGTGGCCTCCCACGCGTCCGGCTCATCGGTCCGGACCGCGGGCCGGGCGTCCTCCCACGGCACGGCGAGGGCCTCGGGCGGCAGCACGGGCGGGACCACGTCCAGCACGGTGACCGCGCGCACGACCAGCTCGGTGTGCGGCTCGGTCACGTGGAACGACGACTTGGTGTTCCCGTAGAGGTCGGTGTGCGACAGCAGCGTCCCGGGCCCGGGCTCGATGCGCACCTCGTGCTCGAGCACGCTCTGCCAGGGCAGGTCGCGCGGCGTCAGGTGGAACTGCCCGAAGCTCCCCGTCACGTCCGCGTCGTAGTCGTAGCGGGTGACGTGCTCGATCCGGTACCTCGTCATCGCGACACCTCCGCACCGGTCGGCGCGTCGCTCAGCGCCTGCTGGCGCAGCAGGGACTGCTGGGTGGGCGGCGGCTCGTGGTAGTGGTCGCGGACCGCGGTGGACAGCTCGCGCAGCGCCCCGTGCAGCTCGGCGCAGAAGGCGTCGAGCGCGTCGCGGCGGGCCGGGGCGTCGGCCGGGGCGTCGGGCGACGGCGGCAGCACGACGCCGAGGGCGACCGGGTCGACGAGGCGTACGGTCTCGGCCAGCCGGTCGAGCAGCCGGATCGGGCGCGCCGTCGGCGAGGTGCTGGGCACCGCCCGCAGGTCGGCCTGCATCCGCTGCAGCTGGTAGGCCACGGACCGGGGGTTCGTGGCGTCGACGACCAGCAGCTCGATCACCGCCGGCACCCCGGAACGGCCGCGGTAGCGCCGGCGGAACGTGACGATCGACTCGCTCGACGTCAGCGCGGCCTCGAGGACGGCGCGGTCGACGTCGGGCCCGTACGACTCGACGAGCGTCGCGCGCAGCAGGCTCACCACCTGCAGGGCCCGCTCCAGCCCGCGGCCCGCGTCCAGCAGCAGCCAGCCGGGGTCGCGCACCATGTTCTCCCCGGCGATGCCGGACAGGGCGAGCAGCCCGGACAGCACCTGCTCGCCGGCCTCGTTGAGGTGCAGGCCCTGGTCCTGGGGCTGGCGGGCCAGCGTCTGCAGCGCGCGCTCCATGTTCGCGAGGACCATCCAGACGTCCTCGGACAGCTGGTCGCGCACGCCCTGGGCGTTGGTCGTCAGGGCCTGCAGGGACTGCGCGACGGAACCCGAGCGGCGCCGGTCGAGCATCAGCGACCGCAGCTCGGGCATCACGGCCGCCCGACGCAGCGCCGGTTCGGCGGGCAGGGCGAGGAAGCCCGGGTAGGTCGTGCTGACGTGGGTGAGGGCCTGCAGCAGCACGTCGAGGGCGAGGCCGGGCCGGACGTCGGCGTCGGTCTCGATGCTCACGGTCCGGCTGGCCAGGACGAGCCGCACCAGGTCCTCGGCCCGCTCGGCGTAGCGCCCGAACCAGTAGAGGTCGCTCAGCACGCGCGGCACCATGGCCGCCGAGGCCGCGCTCGGCAGCACGGCACTGCCCTCCTCGGCACGGCTGCGGGTCGCGGCGACGCGAGAGGCCGGGGCCGGCTCGCTGCTGACGACCCACACGTCCTTGGCGATGCCGCCGTCGGGCGCGGTGACGAGCGGCCCGCGGCCGGTCGCGTCCTCGTCGTTCGTCCGGGCGAGGCCGCCCAGCATGACGGTGTACGAGCTGCCGCTGCGCACGGCGAAGGAGCGCAGCACGACGCGGCGGCTGACGAGGCCGGCCGCGCTGCCGGAGCCCGTGCCCTCGGGGGCGTCGGGAAGGGTGGGCGCCGACGAGAGCGGCAGCACCTCCTGGCCGACGAAGCGGTGCGGGGCGTCCTCGATGCGAGCCAGCAGCCGCTCGCGCTGCTCGCGGGTCAGGGCGGCACCGACGACGCTGCGGCCCAGGCCGCGGCTCACGGAACGGACGACGAGCTCGTCGAGGTGCGCGAGGACGTACGCCTTGCCCTCCGGGTCCCCGCACCACCAGGTGTCGACCGACGGCAGCCGCAGCGGCTCGCCGAGGAGCCGCTCGCACAGCTCGGGCAGGAAGGGCAGCAGCGCCGGGTTCTCGAGAATGCCGGAGCCGATGGTGTTCACGACGCTGACGGTCCCCTGGCGCACGCACTCCAGCAGCCCGGTGACGCCGAGCCGCGAGCCGCCACGCAGCTCCAGCGCGTCCATCCAGGTCGAGTCGACCCGGCGCAGGATCACGTCGACCTGCTCGAGCCGGCCGAGCACGCGCATCCAGACGCGGCCGTCGCGGACCAGGAGGTCGCTGCCCTCGAGCAGCGGGTAGCCGAGCAGGGAGGCGACGAACGCCTGGTCGAACGCGGTCTCGGAGTGCGTGCCGGGGCTCAGCACGACGACGCGTGGGTCCTCCACGGTGCTCGGGGCCGACTCGACCAGCGCCACCCGCATGGCCTGGAAGAACGGGGTCAGCCGGTGCAGGTGGGCGGCGTGGTAGATCTCCGGCATCAGCCGGGACACGACGCGCCGGTTCTGCATGGCGTAGCCGGCGCCGGAGGGCGCCTGGGTGCGGTCGGAGATGACCTTCCACGCGCCCGTCGCGTCGCGGCCGAGGTCGGCCGCGGTCATGAACAGCCGCTGGTCGACGACGCTCTCGGCACCGACGACGGGCCGCAGGTACTCCTCGTGGTCGAGCACCACCGCGGGCGGCAGCTGCCCGCGCGCGAGCAGCCGGCGGGCGCCGTAGAGGTCGGCGAGCACGGCGTCGAGCAGCTCGGCCCGCTGGACCAGGCCCGCCTCGAGCGTGGCCCACTCGCGGTCCTGCAGGACCAGCGGCAGCGGGTCGAGCCGCCAGGGCCGCGGCTGCTCCAGCCCCGCCGGGGTCGCCGGCGGCTCGGTCGGCGGGTCCGCGATCGAGCGCGTCGAGGCCGGGCTGGGGGTGTAGGTGACGTTGTCGTCCTCGAGCAGCCGGGCGACCTCCCGCCGGGCGGACGTCAGGTCGTCGGCGGCCAGGGCGAGCCCGTCGACGAGCTCGGCCCAGGCCGGCCGCGGGGTGCCGTCGGGCATCGCCAGCTCGTCGAACCCTCCCGGCGCGGGGTCGCCGGCCTGCTCCGCGTCGGGCTGCCGCGCCGCGTCGAGGTAGCGCTGCAGGTGGGAGCCCAGCACGGTCACGAGCGACCCCACGACGACGGCACCCGGCGACGCAGGTCGAGCGTGAGCGGGTAGTCGGTGCCGTCGCTCGTACGCCGCAGCAGCTCCTCCTCCAGCGCCGTCACGTCGATCTCGCCGGGCGTGTGGCCCATGGCCTCGAACCGTCGGGCGCGCCGGGCCTCCGCCTCGTGCGCGTTGACGGGCGGGGTGTCGTACGAGCGACCGCCGGGGTGCACGACGTGGTAGGTCGCACCGCCCAGCGAGACCCGGTTGGCGCGGTCGACGACCTCGACGCGCAGCGGCGCGTCGATCTCCAGCGTCGGGTGCAGCGAGGACCACGGCTTCCACGCGCGGTAGCGGATGCCGGCGACGTGCTCGCCCGGCGTGCCGGTCGGGGTCATCGGCACGGCGACCCCGTTGCAGGTCACCAGGTGCAGCTCGGGGCTGAAGCCCGTCACCTTGACCTGGATCCGCTCGGTCGACGAGTCCACGAACCGGGCCGTCCCGCCCGAGGTGGCCTCCTCGCCGAGGACGTTCCAGGGCTCGATCGCCTGGCGCAGCTCCAGCTCGACCGAGCCCGCGCGGGCGACCCCGAGCCGCGGGAAGCGGAACTCGGCGTACGGCGCGAACCAGGACTCCTCGATCTCGAAGCCGTGGGCGCGCAGGTCGGCCACCACCTCACCGAGGTCGGCCATGGCGAAGTGCGGCAGCAGGAACCGCTCGTGCAGCGAGGTCCCCCAGCGAACCAGCGGCGCGGAGAAGGGCTCCTCGGCGAAGCGGGCCACCAGGGCCCGGACCAGCAGCGCCTGCACCAGGGCCATGTCGGGGTGCGGCGGCATCTCGAAGCCGCGCAGCTCGAGCAGCCCGAGCCGGCCGCGGGGCGAGTCCGGGCTGTAGAGCTTGTCGATGCAGAACTCGGCCCGGTGGGTGTTGCCGGTGATGTCGGTGAGCAGGTGCCGCAGCGCCCGGTCGGTCACCCAGGGCAGGCCGCGGCGCCGCGACTCGGGCAGGTCGGGGTCCTCGACGTCGGCCGGGGGCGCGTACGTCTCGATCTCGGCGAAGGCGATCTCCATCTCGTACAGGTTCTCCGGACGGCCCTCGTCGAAACGGGGCGCCTGGCTGGTGGGGCCGACGAACCGGCCGGAGAACACGTACGACAGCGACGGGTGGCGCTGCCACCAGGTCAGCATGCTGACGAGCAGGTCGGGGCGCAGCAGCATCGGCGAGGTCGCCGGCGTCGCGCCGCCGAGGGTGATGTGGTTGCCGCCGCCGGTGCCGGAGTGGCGCCCGTCGATGGCGAACGTCTCCGTGCCGAGGCGCTGCTCGGCGGCGAGGGCGTAGAGCGTGTGGGTGAGCTCGGTGAGCTCCTCCCAGCTGCCGGTCGGGTGCAGGTTGACCTCGATGACGCCGGGGTCGGGGGTGACGAGCAGCGAGGTGATCCGCGGGTCCGGCGGCGGGCCGTAGCCCTCCAGGACGACGCGGACGTCGGTCGCGGCGGCCGCCCGCTCGACGAGCGCGACGACCTCCAGCCAGCGCTCCAGCTGCTCGGCCGGCGGCAGGAAGACGTGCACGAGGCCGTCGCGCGCCTGGGTGACGACGGCGGTCCGGGTCGGCACCTCGACCGGGTCGACGACGACGGCCTGCGGGCGCCCGACCGAGGCGGAGAGGTCCGGGTCGGGGTCGACGTACGAGGGCTCCCCCGCGTAGTCGGGCTCGCGCCACGCCACCGAGCTCAGCGGCAGGCGGGCGCCGGCCGGGGAGTCGCCGGGGACCAGGACGAGGCGGCCGCGGCGGGTGCGCCAGGCCGGGCTCGCCCACACGTCGCCGAACCAGGCGGGCACGATCGGCAGCGCCCAGGCCACGGCGTCCCGGCCGACCCGGTCCCCGTCGCCGACGGCGAGGCCGTCGGCGTCGAGCCGGGCGACCACCTCGGGGTCGGCCTCGGCCGGGTCGACCTCCGGCGGCGGGCCGACCGGCTGGCGCACCTCGACCGCGAGGGCCGCGAGCGGGTCCTCGTAGCAGGGCAGCGCCTGCCCGGCCGGCAGCCCGAGGTCGGTGGCGATCGCCGCGGCGAGGGCCGCGGCCTGCGCGGGCGCGTCGTCGTGGGCGTGCGCCGGGTCGTACGGGTCGGCCAGCCGGGCGGGGTCGGTCCAGACGGGCGTGCCGTCCGGGCGCCAGATCAGGCCGATCTGCCAGCGCGGCAGCGGCTCGCCCGGGTACCACTTGCCCTGGCTGCGCTGGACGAGCCCCCCGCCGGCGTAGCGCTCCGCGAGCGCGCCGGCCAGGCGGTTCGCCGCGAGCCGCTTCTCCGGCCCGTCGGCCGCGACGGTCCACTGCGGGCTCACCATGTCGTCGCGGGACACGAAGGTGGGCTCGCCGCCCATGGTCAGCGCCAGCCCGGCGTCGCGCAGCCGGGCGTCGACCGCCGCGCCCGAGCGCTGCAGCGCCTCGACCTGGGCGGGGGCGTACGGCTTGGTGACGCGCGGGTCCTCGTGGATCCGGCGCACCGTGTTGGAGAAGGAGAAGGTGACGTCCGCGGGACCGGTCGACCCGGTGATCGGGGCGGACGAGGCCGGGCTCGGGGTGGCCGACAGCGGGATGTGGCCCTCGCCCGCGAACAGCGCCGACGTCGCGTCGAGGCCGATCCAGCCAGCGCCCGGGACGTACACCTCGGCCCACGCGTGCAGGTCGGTGAAGTCCTCCGCCGGCCCGCCCTGCGCGGGGTCGTCGGAGGAGAGCTGGACGAGGTAGCCGGACACGAACCGGGCGGCGAGGCCGAAGTGGCGCAGCGCCTCGACCAGCAGCCAGGCGGAGTCGCGGCACGAGCCGATGCCGCGCTCGAGGGTCTGCTCGGGGGACTGGACGCCGACCTCCATGCGCACCGAGTAGGCGACGCGGGAGGTGACGAGCGAGTTCAGCGCGCCGAGAAAGGTGACGGTGCGCTGCGGGGTCGACAGGTCGAGCGGCAGGCCGTCGAGCCACCCCGTGAACAGCGGTCCCGGGGCGTCGTCGGCCTTGGCCAGGTAGGGGCCGAGGTCCGCGGCGAGCTCGTCGTCGTAGGTGAAGGGGAAGGTCTCCGCGTACTCCTCGACGAAGAAGTCGAAGGGGTTGATCACGCCGAGGTCGACGACCAGGCCGACGACGATCTCGAGCTCGCGGGCGGGCTCGGGGAACACCAGGCGGCCGACCCAGTTGCCGAACGGGTCCTGCTGCCAGTTCAGGAAGTGGTCGTCCGGGGTCACGGT
The DNA here is from genome assembly GCF_039536445.1 of Microlunatus spumicola. Lineage (NCBI taxonomy): Bacteria > Bacillati > Actinomycetota > Actinomycetes > Propionibacteriales > Propionibacteriaceae > Microlunatus > Microlunatus spumicola. Next base: position 233,944 of record NZ_BAAAYR010000004.1, read on the forward strand.
CAGCGAGTAGGCCTCGACCGGCGTCCGCGTGTGCGGGGCGGGCCGCAGCCGCACCGCGTGCGGGTAGAGCCGGGTGGGCGCACCGAAGCTGTACGTCGTGCGGTGCTCGAGCGCGACCTTGATGCTCACCGGCACCCTCCCTCTTCCCTCGGACCGGCGCGCACCCGTTCGGGACACCGGTCCACGACACTAGCGGGACCTCCGCGCGCGGGCCCCGTCTCGCGGCGGAGGTGAACGTTGCCGGAACACCAGCGTGACGGACCGTTACATAGATGTCCTTGCCAAGCCGGAACCGAACCGACAGTGTGCTCGTTGAGGCACGTTCCTCCCCCACCGACCGTCAGGTCACGAACCCCCGAGGACGACCCCCATGAGCCAGAGCACGAAGGCGGCCGACGCCGCCGACAACACCGAGTCCGGCGGGGGCGAGCACACCGGCCTCGACGCCGAGCAGGCCGGCTACCACCAGACGCTCGGCAGCCGCCACGTCCAGATGATCGCGATCGGCGGCGCCATCGGCACCGGTCTGTTCCTGGGCTCGGCCTCGCGCCTGCACAGCACCGGTCCCGCGCTGATCATCAGCTACGCCGTGGTCGGCGTGATCGCCTACTTCCTGATGCGCGCCCTCGGCGAGCTGGTGCTCCACCGCGCCACCTCGGGCGCGTTCGTCTCCTACATGCGCGAGTTCTTCGGCGAGAAGTGGGCCTTCGTCACCGGCTGGGTCTACTGGCTCAACTGGGCGCTGACCGGCATCGCCGAGCTCTCGGCCGTCGGGCTCTACATGCAGTACTGGTTCCCGACCCTGCCGACCTGGATCACGGTCCTCGTCGCGCTGGTGGTCGTGCTGGCGATCAACCTGCTGTCGGCCCGCGCGTTCGGCGAGTTCGAGTTCTGGGCCGCCATCCTCAAGGTCGGCGCGATCGTGGTCTTCCTGCTCGTCGGCCTGGTCGTGGTGATCGGCGGCTTCGACATCGGCGGCCACAAGGCCGGCTTCCAGAACCTGTGGAGCAACCCGGGCGGCTTCTGGCCCTCCAGCGGTGACTACAACTGGTACGGCCCCATCCTCGTGATGTCGGGCGTCGTGTTCGCGTACGCGGCCATCGAGATGGTCGGCGTCGCCGCCGGCGAGATGGCCAACGCGCAGAAGGAGGTGCCGAAGGCCGTCCACGCGGTGATCTTCCGCATCGCCGTCTTCTACATCGGCTCGATCCTGCTGCTCGTCTGCATGCTGCCGACGCAGGACTACACGGCCGGCACGAGCCCGTTCGTCACCGTCTTCGAGCGGCTCGGGTTCAGCTGGATGGGCGCCCTGATCCAGGCCGTCCTGATCGTCGCGGCCATGTCCAGCCTCAACTCGGGGCTCTACTCCACCGGCCGCGTCCTGCGCAGCCTCGGCATGAGCGACCAGGCGCCGAAGTTCACGCTGAAGATGAGCAAGTCGGGCGTCCCGTACGCCGGCATCCTCATGACCTCGATCGTCTTCGTCCTGGGCTCGGTGCTCAACGCCCTGACCCCCGACGCCTTCGAGATCGCGGTCGAGGCGACCTCGATCATGATCCTCTGGACGTGGGGCACGATCTTCGCCTGCCAGATCCGGCTGCGGCAGCTCAGCGACCGCGGGGTCGTCCCGGCCAGCCCGTTCCAGGCGCCCGGCTCGCCGTACACGAGCTACGTCGGCATCGCGTTCCTGGTCCTGGTGCTGATCGGCCTGGCGATCTCGGGCTGGCAGGCCTCGGACGAGTTCCTGCACAAGACGAGCTTCCTCGTCGTCGTGTTCGGGATCCCGGTCCTGATCCTCGCGCTGGCCATCGGGTGGCGCGTGGTGAAGCCGAAGGTCAAGGAGAACACCCACGACCGGATGAAGGCCGTCTGGTCGCTCGACGGTCCGACGTACGGCGACGACGTCCGGCCCGAGGACCTCGACACCGCGGAGCAGGACGACACCAAGCTCCCCGGCTGAGCACGGGCCCCTCACCAGGGCCGAGCAGGACCCCACCACCATGCAAAGGAGCATCACGGTGAACGCAGCGCGGACGCGCCGGGCCGGACGGGTCGCGCTCGCGGCCGTCGGCTCGGCCCTCCTGACCACGACCCTGGCGGCCTGCGGGGGGAGCGCCGAGCCCAACGCCTCCCCCTCGCTGGTGCCCGGCGCGTCCAGCGGGGGGAGGCTCACCATCGGCATCCCGTTCGACGAGCCCGGCCTCGGCATGAAGGACGGCGACAGCTACTCCGGCTTCGACGTCGAGACGGCGACGTACGTGGCCAAGGCGCTCGGCGTGCCGGCCGAGAACATCACGTTCGTCGAGGCCGAGGGCGACACGCGCCAGCAGCTGCTGACCTCCGGCGGGGCCGACCTGATCGTCTCGACCTTCTCGATCACCGACGAGCGCAAGCAGGTCGTCGACTTCGCCGGGCCCTACTTCGACGCCGAGCAGGACCTGCTCGTCCGGCGCAACGAGGAGGACATCACCGGGCCGGCCACCCTGACCGGACGCACGCTGTGCACGGTGCCGGGCACCACGTCGGCGGACGAGATCCTCAAGCGCTACAAGGGCCGGATCACCCTGCTGGAGAAGCCGCGCTACTCCGAGTGCGTCTCCGCCCTGGCCGCCAGCGAGGTGGACGCGGTCACGACCGACGACGTGATCCTCGCGGGCTTCGCGGCCGAGCCGCAGTACAAGGGCAAGCTGCGCGTCCTGGGCAAGGGCTTCTCCGAGGAGCGGTACGGCATCGGGGTGAAGAAGGGCGACACCGCGATGGTGACGAACGTGAACGCGGCCCTGACGTCGTACGTCGCGGACGGCTCCTGGAAGGCGGCCCTGCGCAAGACGGTCGGGCCGTCGGGCTACCGCCTGCCCAGCCCGCCGAAGATCGCTTGAGCCGGGCGGGCCCTGGGTATTCGTCGGCGGGCGCGCCCCCGAGGTCGTTGCACGGGTGGTGCGCCTGAGTTCTACTGGGGCTGCGGGCGGCTCGGGGGAGCCTTGCCGCCCTCACCTCCCCGCGGGCCCCGGTCCGCCGCCGAGAAACCCAGGGTCACGCCATGCTGAGACGTCTCCTCGTCGCCTCCACCGTCCTCGCCGTGTCCACGGCCTCCGTGCTGCTCGCGGCCCCGGCCGTCGCCGCACCCAAGCTGCCGGCCGGCTTCTCGCTGGTGAGCTACGACAGCGGGCAGGACGACTACAACCTCACGAACTTCACCTGGCTGCCGGACGGCAGCCTGCTGACGATCGGCAAGGACGGGACGGTCACCTTCGTCCCCGACGGCGGCAAGGCCCGCAAGATCGGCAAGGTCCCCGGCGTGCGCGCCGTGGACGACCACGGCCTGCTCGGCCTGGCGCTCGCCCGCGACCACGCCACGAGCGGCAAGGTCTACCTCAGCTACGACAAGGGCAAGGTCGGCGGCACCGGACACGGCATGCTCGAGGAGTGGCAGGCGCTGCCCGCCGCGTCCCCCACGACGTTCACGAAGTCGCGCACGGTCGTCGACGGCAGCGACCTGTCCGAGGACATCACCGAGACCGGGACCACGCACGGCCCGGACTCCGTCGTGGTGGCGAAGGACGGCTCGCTCTTCTGGAGCATCGGCGACAACGCCGGCAACAACGGCGACCCCAAGGCTCTCCGCGCGCAGGACCTGGACGACCCGCACGGCAAGATCCTGCACGTCACGCCGGAGGGCGAGGGCGTGAGCTCGAACCCGTTCTACGACGACGACAAGCCCCGCTCGGTCAAGAGCCTGGTCTACGCGTACGGCTTCCGGAACCCGTTCCGTTTCAGCATCGACGCCCGCTCGGGCCTGCTGAACGTCGGTGACGTCGGCTGGCGCAACGTGGAGGAGGTCAGCATGGTCGGCTCCGGCGCCAACGCCGGCTGGCCCTGCATGGAGGGGGCCAAGCGCACCAGCTTCGGCACCTACGGGACCTGCAAGGCGCTCTACAAGAAGGGCGACGACGTCCGCCCGATCTGGACCTACAACCACGCCGGGCGCGGCGCCTCGATCACCGGCGGCGCGCTCTACACCGGCTCCGCCTACCCGGCGCAGTACAAGAACTCCTACTTCCTCGGCGACTACACCCGCAACCTCGTGTGGAGCATGGCCGTCGACGCGAACGGCAAGATGACCCGCAAGCCCGAGGGCGCCGGCTTCATCAAGGGCGCGGGCGGTCCGGTCGCCTTCCACCCCGGCCCGAACGGCGACATGACGTACGCCGACATCCTCAGCGGCAAGATCCAGCGGATCGTCTACGGCAGCGGCAACCGCAAGCCCACGGCGGACATCGCCTTCACCACCGACGCCGACCGCAGGACGGTCTCCTTCTCCGCCGGCGGCTCGTACGACCCCGACGGCGACAAGCTGACCTACCGGTGGGAGTTCGGCGACGGCTCCACGGGGACCGGCGAGACCCCGAAGCACACCTACACCGGCACGGGCGCGCAGCAGGTCAAGGTCACCGCGACCGACCAGATCGGCGCCACGGACAGCGCCGAGGTCACGGTCTACCCGGCCAACCACTCCCCCGCCCTGTCGGTGACCCTGCCGGCCGCGGGGAAGCTCTTCAAGGTCGGTGAGCCCGTCAAGCTCTCGGCGAGCGCCACCGACGTCGAGGACGGGCGCCTCGAGGTGAGCTACGAGACGATCCTGCTGCACTGCCCCTTCCCGAACAGCTGCCACCTGCACCCGGACGGCACCGAGAAGGGCGGCACGTACAGCAAGGAGTTCACCGACCACGGCTCGGACACGTCGATGCAGATCACCGTGTCGGCGAAGGACTCGCGCGGCGCCGAGGTGTCGAAGGTCTACCTCGCGAAGCCGAACCTGCGCACCGTCACCGTCAAGAGCAAGGTCCCGGTGAACATCGACGGGGCCACGACCTTCTCCTCGCTCGAGGTGGAGGGCCAGGAGGTCCAGCTCGACGCGCCCGAGACGTCCGGCTACCACCGGTTCACGGGCTGGAGCGACGGCGGCAAGGCGAACCACACGTTCGTCATGCCGAACCGTGACGTCGTCCTCACCGCCGGCTACGAGACGTTCATCGACCAGAAGTACGCGGCACTCGGCGGCAAGGCGTCCTTCCTCGGCAAGGCCAAGGCCGGCGAGTACAGCACGACCGGCGGCCGCAGCCGGACGTTCAAGGGCGGTCGCATCATCTGGAGCGAGGACACCGGCGCCCACGAGGTGCACGGGCTCATCCTCAAGAAGTTCCTCAAGGGCGGCGGCATCGCCAAGCACGGCTTCCCGACCGGCGACGAGGTCGACGTGAAGGGCGGCCAGGTGTCGGTCTTCACCGACGCGCGGATCTACCACATCACCAAGGGCAAGACCTCGACGAGCCGCGGCCCGATCCTGGCCAAGTACCTCTCCGTGGGGGGCCCGGACGACTACGGCCTGCCGGCGACGGACGTCAAGAAGATCAAGGGCGGCGAGTTCGAGGGCTTCACCGACGGCCGGTCGATCTACTGGTCCAAGGCCACGGGCGCGCACCTGGTCTACGGCCTGATCCGCCAGCAGTACAAGAAGGTCGGCTACGAGAAGTCGTGCCTCGGGCTGCCGACGAAGGACGAGTACGGCGTCGAGGGCGGGCGCCGGGCGGACTTCGTCGGGGGCTACATCCGCTACGACTCCGCGAGCGGCAAGACCAGCGTGCACTGCTGATCGGGGGCCCGCGTCCTGAGAGCATGGGGCCCGTGGATGCGGCTGCGCTTCAGGAGTTCCTCGCGGGTCACCCGCCGTTCGACTCGCTCGACCGCTACGCCCTGACGACCCTCGCCGAGGCGGCGGAGCTGCAGGGCTTCGCCCCCGGCGCGGTCGTCGTCGACGCGTTCGCGGAACCCACCGTCGAGGTGTTCGTGGTCGTCGAGGGCCGGGTCGGGCTCTGGAACGCCGCCGACCAGCTCGCCGGGCCGGTGCAGGAGCGGATTGACCCGGGCGGGCTGTTCGGCTTCGGCGCGATGCTCACCGGCCAGGCCGTCGGGCCCCGCGCCGTGGCGCTGCGGCGGACGACCGTCGCCCGACTGCCCGAGGCCGCCGTGCTGCCCGCCTTCACGTCGCGCGGCGGCACCCGCTTCCTCGCCCGCGAGATGGCGACGGCGATGCGTGGCCGGACCTCCCCGACCTACCCCACCGTCTCCGACCTGCTGCGGACCGCTCCCCTGGTCGTCGCCGGGACCGAGCCGGTACGCCGCGTCGTGCAGGCGATGTCCGAGCGCGACGTCGGCTACTGCGTCGTGACGCTCGCCGACGGGCGGCCCGGGCTGCTGACCGACCGGCTGCTGCGCGAGTCCGTCCTGGTGCCCGGCCGTTCCATGGACACGCCCGTCGGCGAGGTGGCCGACCCCGACCCGGTGCTGGTCGCGCTCGACGACTCCGTCACCGAGGCCGTGGTCGCGCTGCTGGACCGAGAGGCCGACTACCTCCTGGTCACCGACCGGAGCGGGACGGTTCGCGGGGCCGTCTGCCCGCTCGACGTCGTCGTCGCGACGGGGACCGCCGGGACCGGCCTGCAGGAGCAGCTGCGCCGGGCACCCGACGCCGACACCCTCGCCGCGACCGGCCGGCGGCTGCCGGACCTCCTGGCCGAGCTGATCGGCGGGGGCCTCGGGTCGGCCCGCGTCCTGGCCGTCTACTCCGCCCTCGTGGACGCCTGCCTGCGCCGGGCCATCGAGCTCGTGCTCGCGGCGCACCCCGAGCTGCCGCTCGACGGGTTCACGTGGCTGTCCATCGGCAGCAACGGCCGCCGCGAGGCCGTGCTCAGCTCCGACGTCGACTCGGCGGTGTCGTTCGAGGACGGCCTGCCCGGGGCGACGGTGGCGGGCTACCGCCGGGCGTTCGGCGAGGTGCACGCGCTCCTCGCCCGGGCGGGCCTGGGCCACGACCGGCACGGGGCGGCGGCGTACCGGCCGGAGTTCTCCCGGACCAAGAGCGAGTGGCGGGCGGCGGCGCAGGGCTGGCTCGACAACCCGATCGTGCACCAGGGCGCGATGATGACCTCGCTGCTCGTCGACGCGCGGCCGGTGTGGGGCGACACGGGCCTGCCGGCCGTCGCGCGGGTGTTCAACGACCTGCGCGCCCACCCGCTGACCATGCAGCTGCTGCTCAAGGAGTCGCTCGCCTACCGCGCGCGGATGCGGTCGGTGCGCGACCTGCTGGCCCGTCGGCCGGAGACGTTCGACATCAAGGCGCACGCCCTGATCCCCATCACCAACATCGCCCGCTGGGGCGCGCTGAGCGCCGGGACGACCGTGCTGCCCACCGCCGAGCGGCTGCGCGAGTCCGGCACCAGCGAGATGCTCCCCGCCGCCCAGGCGCGGACGATGGCCGAGGTGTTCGAGGTGCTGCAGGGCCTGCGGCTCGAGGCCCAGCTCGACCAGGTCGCCCGCGGCGAGCGCCCCTCCGACGTCCTCCGCCTGGACCGCCTCTCCCCCCTCGACCGCAGCGTCATCGCCACCGCCGTACGCGAGATCGCCGCCGTCCAGCGCCGCATGGACAACCTCACCGCCTGGCTCCCCGCCGAGGAGTGGCCGGTCTCCTGACCTCGTCCACCGCCCCCTGAGCGCGCGGGTCGAGTCCCAGGACTTTCACGTTTACGTGAAAGACAGCACTGACCACGGCAGATCTGCCGTGGTCAGTACGAGGGTTTCACGTAAACGTGAAAGTCCTGTTACGCCTGGGACGACCAAGGGGCCCCGCGGGCGTACGGGTCAGTAGCGGTACTCGTCGGTCTTGTACGGGCCCTCGGGCTGGACGCCGAGGTAGCTGGCCTGGCTCGGGCTGAGCTCGGTGAGCTCGACGCCGAGGGCGGGCAGGTGGAGGCGGGCGACGAGCTCGTCGAGGTGCTTGGGCAGGGTGTAGACGCCCAGCGGGTACTCGTCCGGCTTGGTGAACAGCTCGACCTGGGCGAGCACCTGGTTGGTGAAGGAGTTGCTCATCACGAAGCTCGGGTGCCCGGTGGCGTTGCCGAGGTTCATCAGGCGACCCTCGCTCAGCAGGATGATCGAGCGCTCGTCGTCGGTGCCCTCGTCGAAGACCCACTGGTCGACCTGCGGCTTGATGTTGACCCTGCTCGCGTCGCCGCGGCGGGCGAGCCCGGCGACGTCGATCTCGTTGTCGAAGTGGCCGATGTTCGAGACGACGGCCTGCGGCTTCATCCGGCTCATCTGGTCGGCCGTGATGACGTCCTTGCAGCCGGTCGCGGTGACGTAGATGTCGCCCTCGGCGAGCGCGTGCTCGAGCGTCGTGACCTGGAACCCGTCCATCGCCGCCTGCAGCGCGCAGATCGGGTCGACCTCGGTGACGATCACGCGGGCGCCCTGGCCGCGCAGCGCCTCGGCGCAGCCCTTGCCCACGTCGCCGTAGCCGCAGACGACCGCGACCTTGCCGCCGATGAGGACGTCGGTCGCGCGGTTGAGGCCGTCGATCAGGGAGTGGCGGGTGCCGTACTTGTTGTCGAACTTGCTCTTGGTGACCGAGTCGTTGACGTTGATCGCCGGGAAGAGCAGCTTGTGCTCGCGGAGCATCTCGTACAGGCGGTGGACGCCCGTCGTCGTCTCCTCGGTGACGCCCTTGATCGAGTTGGCGATGGCGATCCAGTCGACGCCCTGCTCGATCGTCTTCGCGATGAGCGCGTAGAGGACGTGCAGCTCCTCCGGGTCGTCCTCCGTCGCCTCCGGCAGCACGCCGGTCTTCTGCGCCTCGACGGCCAGGTGCACGAGCATCGTGGCGTCGCCGCCGTCGTCGAGGATCATGTTCGGCGTCTCGTCGCCGGGCCAGTCGAGCACCTCGCGGGTGCAGTCCCAGTACTCCGTGAGCGTCTCGCCCTTCCAGGCGAAGACGGGGACGCCGGCGGGCGCCTCGGGGGTGCCGTCGCCCACGACGAGCGCGGCCGCGGCGGCGTCCTGGGTCGAGAAGATGTTGCAGCTCGCCCAGCGCACGTCGGCGCCGAGGGCCACCAGGGTCTCCACGAGCACGGCGGTCTGCACGGTCATGTGGATCGACCCGGCGATCCGTGCCCCGGCGAGCGGCTGCTGCTCGGCGAAGCGCGTACGCATCTCCATCAGGCCGGGCATCTCGTGCTCGGCGAGGGTGATCTCCTTGCGGCCCAGCTCGGCCAGCGAGAGGTCGGCGACGCGGTAGTCCATGGGTCCGAGCCTAGGCGATCGCTCCCACCCCGCCACGCCCGTGAACGCCGCGCGTGGTCTGCCCGGAGGAAGGGCCCGGCGTCAGTGCCCGGCGGCGCTCGGGCGCTCCGGACGGGGTGCCGGCTCGTAGTCGCTGCGGTAGACGTCCGGCTCGAGGTAGAGCGAGGTCACCATCGGCTCGGCGGCGCGGATCGCGACCTCGGCGCGGTCGATGGTCTCGGCCACCTCGACGGCGCGTTCCGTGGGGCTGACGCCGAACTTCGCGGCCACGAGGATCTCCTCCGGTCCCATGTGCATCGTCTTCATGTGGATCACGCGCTCGACGCCCTCGGTGCCGGCCAGCGCCTGCTCGATCCTGCGGACGACCTCCGGCCCGGCGGACTCGCCGAGCAGCAGGCTCTTCGTCTCGATCGCCAGGGTGATGGCGACCGCGACGAGCAGGAGGCCGATCAGGGCGGTGCCGAGCACGTCGAACAGGCCGTTCCCGGTCAGCAGGGTCAGCAGGATCCCGACGAAGGCGAACGCCAGGCCGATCAGGGCGGCGAAGTCCTCGAGCAGCACGACGGGCAGCTCCGGCGCCTTGGCCGAGCGGATGAACTTCGCCCAGCTCTGCTGGCCGCGGGACTTGTTGGACTCGCGCATGGCGGTCCGGAACGACAGGCCCTCGGCCACGATCGCCGCTCCGAGGACGACCAGCGGCACCCACCACCAGCGGCCCTCGGACAACGAGTCCGCGTGACCGAGCTGGATCTCGTGCCACTTGTGGTATGCCTCGTAGAGCGCGAACAACCCGCCCACGCTGAACAGCACCACGGCGACGATGAAGCCGAAGACGTACCGCTCGCGGCCGTAGCCGAAGGGGTGCTCGGGCGTCACGCCCTTCTTCGCCCGGCGGCCGCCGACGAGCAGCAGCACCTGGTTGCCCGAGTCGGCGACCGAGTGGATCGCCTCGGCGAGCATCGAGGACGCACCGGTCAGGGCGAACGCGCCGAACTTCACCAGCGCGATGGCCAGGTTGGCGCTCAGCGCCGCGACCACCGCCTTGTTGCCACCGTCTGCGCTCACGAGGGTGATCCTGTCAGAGAACGCCGTCCGGACGAGGCTCCAGCACCGCCCGCAGCCGGACGAAGCACGCCGACACGACGTCGGCCATGGACGGCGGGTCCGGGTCGTCCAGCCACTGGTCGAGCGCCACGTGCAGCACGAGGACCGTGAGCTCGGCGAGCAGGGCCGCGTCCAGCGGGGCGACCCCCCGCGCCTCGAGGCCCGGCCGGATCACGGCGACGAGGTCGGCCCGCTTCTGGGCGTCGCGCTCGCGCAGCGCGGGTTCGGCGTCCACGAGGGCGCGGCGGACCCGGACCTCCTCCCGACGGTCGTCGAAGTGGTCGCGGGCGACCTGACGCAGCCCCTGCTCGAGCAGCGTCACCGGGTCGAGCCCGGCCGGCGCCGACGCGAGCGCGTGCCGGGCCAGGTCGGGGATCTCGTCGCCGGCGAAGAACGCCTCGCGCTTGTCCGCGAAGTGCCGGAAGAACGTCCGCGTGGTCAGGCCGGCCCGCGCGGTGATCTCCGGGACCGTCGTCGCGGAGAAGCCCTGCTCGGCGAAGAGCTCGAACGCCGCGCGCCCCAGCCGCCCCCGCGCGTCCGGGCTCCACCTCACCACGACCCGAGGGTAGGCGACGACACGGCGTGTCATACTCCTGGAGTCGATGACACGTCGTGTCATCAGGAGGAGGGAACCATGTCGGCCGTCTGGATCCTCGGCGGCACGGGCCGCGTCGGCCGCGCCGTCGCCGACCGCCTGCTCGCGGACGGGACCCCGGCGGTGCTCGTGGGTCGCGACGCCGCCCGGCTGGACGCAGCCGCGGCCGGGCGGGGGCACCGTACGCACGTGGCGGCGGCGCCCGAGGCCGTCGCCGCGGGCATCCGGGAGGCCAGGCCCGCCGTCGTGGTGAACACGGTGGGGCCGTTCACCCGCACCGCTCCCGCGGTGGTCGACGCCTGCCTCGCCGCCGGCAGCGACTACGTCGACCTCGCGAACGACCTGGCTGCGGTGACGGCGCTCCTGGACCGCGGGGAGGACGCCGTCCGGGCCGGGCGGACCCTCGTGACGGGGGCCGGCTTCGGCGTGGTGGCGACCGAGAGCGTGGTCGCCTGGCTGTGCGACGGCACCCAGCAGGCCGTGCGGGTGCGGACGGACATGCTGCCCTCGCTGGCCGTGCAGGCCGGCCCGCTGGGCGAGGCCCTCGCCGGGACGCTGGTCGAGGGGCTGCCCGGCGTGCCGGGCGGCGGCCGGTTCTCGGGACGGCGCGTCGTGGACGGTTGTCTGGCCCCCGCACCGCTCGGCGGTGCGGTCCGCAGCCTCGTCACGCCGGACGGCGACCGGCTGAGCACGGGGCTGATGCCGCTCGGCGAGCTCGTCGCCGCGCAACGGGCCAGCGGAGCCCCGTCCGTCGAGTCGGCGTCGAGCGAGGTACCGACCGGACGTGCCGTGCGTACAGTCCTCCCGCTCGCCGCCCGGCTGCTCGCGATCGGTCCGCTGCGCCGCCTCGCCGCCCGCCGGCTCGCAGCCGTCACCTTCGTCGAGCGGCCGGCGCCGCGCGCCCACTCCTGGGGCCACGCCGTGGTGACCTGGGCGGACGGCGCCACGTCGGAGGGCTGGCTCCGGCTGGGCGAGGCGCAGGCGACGACCGACGCGGTCGCCGCGGAGGTCGTCCGCCGCCTCGTGGAGGGCGAGGGACGACCCGGGGCTTTCACCCCGGTCGCCCTGCTTGGGACGGGGCTCGCCGAGGCGGTCGGCGGCGTCTACCGCCGCACGGACGCGGGACGCCCGTGACCCGCTGCGGCGGGGTGCCCGCGGCGAGCGGTCAGGCGGTCGGGCGGCTGAGGCCGACGGAGAGGTAGACCGAGGCGAACATGCCCGTCTGCAGCAGCGCCGCGTAGCGGTCGACCTCGCTCCCCCGGCGGTGCTCCACCACGGAGACCCGGACGTCGGCCCGCTCGGCCGCGGCGACGAGGCGCCCGTGGTCGGCGCGGACCATCGGGTCGGTGGTCCCGTCGTCGAGCAGGACGAGGCAGGGCCGCCGGTCGGCCGACTGGCCGTCGGTGAACGGGTCGGCGAAGGGGTCCCGGCTCGTGGTCGCCTCGATGATCGGCAGCAGCTCGTCGGCGTCGGCGGCCAGCGCGGCCCGCCCGGTCGCGGCACGCAGCGCCTCCGCGACGCGCCGGCTGGCGCGGGCGGCGAGCACGGAACCGCCCCACACCAGCGGCTGGGCGTCGGCGAGGCAGAGCGCGAGGTCCTTGGCCGGGTTCTCGGTGACGTCGACGAAGGGCGAGCAGTCGCGCGCGATCTCGTCCATCGTGTCCGCCACCCCGTCGGGAACGACGGCAGGGCCGAGGTCCATCTGGTGGAGGGCCGAGAGGGCGACCACGGCGGCCGCGAGCGGGTCCCCGGTCGCGGTGGGCAGCAGGATCGTCGACGAGCCGCCCGCGTGCTCGGCGACCACGGAGGCCTCCGGGCAGGCGATCAGCAGCAGCGCACCCCGGCGTACGGCCTCGTGGACCGTCGCGACGACCGAGGGCGGGGCGACGTCGCTGGCCATGACCACGACGAGGTCGAGCGCGCCGACCCAGCCGGGCAGGCCGTGCCGCGGCCAGGCCACGAAGGGCACCGGGCACACGGGCTCGAGGATCGCGCGGATGAAGCGGGCCTCGCTGCCGGCGGCGATGACCGCGCGCGGGCGCGGCAGGCCGCGGAGCCGGTCGAGGGGCTCGTCCGCGTCGGCCGTCTCGCGGCGGATCCGCGAACCCGCCTCCGCGAGCCGGCGGATGATCACGTCCGCGGTGGCGAGGGCCGTGGCGTCGTCGAGGGCGCTGTCGTCGAAGACCGTCATGCTGCGGCCCCGGACCGGGTCACGGGCTCAGGCCCCCGTGCCGGCCGCGGGACGGCGGGCCTCGTCGATCAGCAGCACGGGGATCCCGTCGCGGACGGGGTAGGCCAGGCCGCAGTCCGGGGTCTGGCAGACCAGCTCGTCGCGCTCGTGGTCCACGGCGAGCGGCCCGTGGCAGTTCGGGCACGCCAGGATCTCCAGCAGCTCGGGTGCGAGCTCGACGGCCATGACGCCTCCTGGGGACGGACGGGCCGACGGCCCGTTACGGCCGCGATCCTAGTGCTGCGGGCCGGCCGTCCGGATGATCGCCAGCGCCTCGTCGCGCAGCGCCGCCATCTGCTCCTCGGTCCGGGCCTCGACGTTGAGCCGCAGCAGCGGCTCGGTGTTCGAGCGGCGGACGTTCACCCACCAGTCGGGACCGTTCACCATCAGCCCGTCGAGCCGGTCGGTCTCGCCGCGGTCCGCGAAGGCGGCGGCCACGGCCTCGATGACGGCCCCGGGGTCGCTGACGGTCGAGTTGAGCTCCCCGGACGCCGCGTAGCGGGCGAACCCGGTGACGAGCTCCGAGAGCGGTGCGTCCGTGGCCCCCGCGGCGGCCATCACGTGCAGCGCGGCGAGCATGCCGGTGTCGGCGCCCCAGAACTCGCGGAAGTAGTAGTGCGCCGAGTGCTCGCCGCCGAAGACCGCGTCGTGCTCGGCCATCGCGGCCTTCACGAAGGTGTGCCCGACCTTGGTCACGACCGTGGTGCCGCCGTGCTCCGCGACGACCTCGGCGACGGAGCGGGAGGTGATGTTGTTGACCACGACCGTGGAGCCCGCGTGCCGGTCGAGCTCGCGGCAGGCGATCAGGGCGGTCACGCCCGACGGGTTCACGACCTCGCCGCGCTCGTCGATGATGAAGCAGCGGTCGGCGTCGCCGTCGAAGACGAGCGCGAGGTCGGCCCCGTGCTCGCGGACCGCGGCCTGCGCGTCGACCAGGTTCTCGGGCTCGAGCGGGTTCGCGGGGTGGTTCGGGAAGCTGCCGTCGGGGTCGGTGTAGAGGCCGATGATCTCCACCGGCGGGGCGCCCGCGCCGCCCGGGAACACGGCGGGCAGCGTGTGCCCCGCCATGCCGTTGCCGGCGTCCGCGACGACGCGGAGCGGGCGGATGCCGGTCAGGTCGACGAGCGCGTGCAGGTGGGCCGCGTACGCGCCCAGCACGTCGAGCTCGGAGCGGGTCCCGCGCACCTCGGCGGGCTCGGCCGGGCCGGCGGTCGCCAGCTCGGCGATCGTGACGAGCTCGGCGGGCACGATCGGGCGGGCGCCCGGGTGGCAGAACTTGATCCCGTTGTACTTGCCGGGGTTGTGGCTCGCGGTGAACATGACGCCCGGCAGCCCCAGGTGGCCCGACGCGAACCACAGCTCGTCGGTGCTCGCCAGGCCGACGTCGACGACGTCCGTCCCGGCGTCCAGCACGGCCTCGACGAAGGCGGCGGACATCCGTGGGCCCGACAGCCGCATGTCCCGGCCCAGCACGATCTTCTGGCCCGCCAGCCCGAAGACGGAGACGAACGCGCCCCCCAGCGCGTACGCACCCTGCTCGTCCCACTCGGGCTCGGAGCCCTCGGTGACGCCGCGGATGTCGTTGGCCTTGAACATGAAGGGGTTCAGCACGTGCGTGATCCTAGGGCGGCGGAGCGCCCGGCGCTGGTCAGGCGTCCGGGTCGGCCAGGACCGTCAGGTGGCCGCGGCGGCGGAGCTCGATGATGTTGGGCCGGGGCGACGGCGCCTCCACCGACGCCGGGGCGTCGTAGGACAGCCCGACCTCGCGCACGGCGTCGGCGAGGGCGAGCAGGTCGTCCTCGGTCGGCGGCACGGGGTCGCCGTTCGCCAGGCGGATGACCTCCCAGCCCCGCGGCACCGAGAGCGAGTGCGCGTGGGTCTGGCAGAGGTCGTAGCCGTGGGGCTCGGCCCGCGAGGCCAGCGGCCCGAGGACGGCGGTGGAGTCGGAGTAGACGTACGTCAACGTCGCCACGGCCCGGGAGGGGCAGCCTGCCCGCGAGCACCGACGCATCCCCACCGGCGGGACGTTACCGCTCGCGACCGACGGCGCGGGGACGTGCGCCTCGCGTGGCGCGCGTCCCCGCCGCCGGGGCGCCCGCCTCCCGGCACACCCTAGGGTTGGACCCGTGCCCAGCCGTCGCGATCGTCACGGCCGCGGCCTGCGCGGGCCGCTGGTCCTGCCCAACGCCCTCGGCGTGCGCCGCGCGGCGCCCCCGCGGCCGGCGACCCGGGTCGCCTTCTTCGACGACGCCGTCGACGGCGCGGTCGAGCGTGTCTCCCGGCAGTGCCCGGAGGCCCTCGCCGGCATCAGCGTGGGGGTCGAGGACGTCCCGCACTTCGACCCGTCCTGGGCGGGCGGCCGCGTGCCGCTCGCGTCGGCCGTGGAGGCGGGCGCCGGACGTCCCGCGCAGGTCGTGCTCTACCGCCGCCCGCTCGAGCACCGGGCCGCGAGCCGGCAGGGGCTCCGGATCCTCGTCTACCGCACCGTCGTCGAGCAGCTGAGCGCGCTCACCGGGCGCAGCGTCGACGAGATCGACCCCGACGGGGCCGGCTTCGAGGACGACTGAGCCCTACGAGCCTCGGGGACCGCGCACCGCGAGTCCGAGCACCTAGCGGCCGGCGCCCGGGTCCTGCTCGACGACCGGCGGCGGGCCCGACGTGTCGGGCGAGACGAGCGGGAGCGAGGCCAGCCCGGCGACGTCGCCGTCGGGGTCGCTGAGGTCCACCCCACCGGTGACCGACGAGCCGTCCGGCACGCCCACGACCACGTACGACGGGTCCGGCGAGGCGAGGCGGCGGGTGGCGCTGCCGCCGGCGGCCAGCAGGATGTCGCCGGCACGCAGCTCGACGCCCTGCAGGCTCCGGACCGAGAAGTGCACGCTGACGTCGGTGGTCGCCGCGTTCGACACGACCAGCTCGGCGTCCACGTCGCGGGTGGTCGCGACCGCGCTCACGCCGGTCCGGACCAGCGGCGCACTGGCCGGCTGCACGGCGAGGTCGGGCTGGGCGTCACCGCGGGAGCTGGTCGACACGACGGCCGCCGTGACCGGCTGGTCGCTGCTCAGGGCCACCCCGGACCCGGTGCCCGCCAGGCCCTCGGCCAGCGCGAGCGTCCCGGAGGACTGCGGGGCGAGGTCGAGCGTCTCGGCGCCGACGGGGGCGAAGGGACCCTGGAGGCCGAGGACGGAGACGGTGACGGTCGTGCGGAGCTCGCCCGGGTTCGTCACGACGAGCTCCCGGGTGCCGTCGTCGCCGGGCACGGCCGGGACGACCACGCGGGTGGCCGGGGCCGCGGCGGGCACGACCCAGTCGGCACCCGCGGGCTGGTCCTCCGAGGTCCGGATCCGGCGTGCGGCCGCGGCGACGCGACCGGTGGTCGCCTGCACGGACACGGTCAGCGGACCCTCGGCCTCGACCAGCCCCGACAGCGAGATCGAGCGGCTGGAGCGGGCGGGGACGTCGCTGCCCGAGCTGCCCGGGACGGCGACGCGGCCGTTGCGGCCGTAGAAGGTGAGGTCGACGGTCGCCTCGGCGTCGTCGGGGTTGCTGAGCACGAGCTTCGTACGGTCCGAGGCGCCGGAGGCGATGCCGGGCAGCCAGGCGGAGGTCGAGGGCACCAGGCACGGGGCCGCCTCGAGCCCGGCCTCGGGCCCGTCGGACGAGCGGGCGAGGACGGCGCCGACCGCGGTCGGGGCGATGGTCCCGTCGGCGCGCAGGAGCACGGGCGCGGTCGCCCGGTCCAGCGTGGCGCCGCGGCCCTGGCGGTCGACGGTGACGTCGCTCTGGTCCTGGCCGAGAAGCCCGAGCGTCACCCGGCCGGTCGGGTCCGTGGTCCCCGTGTCCGTGGGGCCCGAGGCCACCACGACGACGCTACCCGAGGCGGCGTCCGCCGTCGCGCTCGGCAGGGGCGCGAGCGTGGGCGCGGTGCTCGGGAGCGGTTCCGGGACGGGCGTGCCGGCCCCCGGCGTCGTGGTGGGGACGCCGGTCGGGGTCGCCGCACCGGGCGTGAGCGTGGGGACGGCGGACGAGGTGGCCGCCGGCGAGGCCGTGCCCGGGGTCGCACCCGGCGCGGACGGCGCGATCCCGGCCGGCGACGTGGCGGACGCCCCCGGCGTGCCGGGGACCGCCGCGCTCTCCGACGACGACGTGGACGGCAGGGCCGAGGTGGGCCCGGCCGAGGGCGCTGCCGTCGAGATCTGGGGCGAGGGCAGGGTCGACGGCAGCGTGGAGGGCAGGGTCGACGGGAGCGTCGACGGGGACGGCGAGGCGCTGCTCCCGGCCCCGACCGTGCCGACGGCGCAGACCGCGTCGGACTGGCCGGCGGCGACGGTCACGACCTCACGGGCGTCCGGCTGCTGCGGGCGCAGCAGGGTCCCGGCGGCGACCACCAGGCCGAGCACGACCAGGACGGCGACGAGGGTGAGCCCGCGGCGTACGGGGCTGGCGGTCAGGGGCGCGCGGGCCATCAGCCCACCTCCGACAGGGTCGCCGCGCGGCGCGCGGAGAGGACGGGGTCACGGACGTCGGACCGGCGGATGCCCGGGGCCGCGAACACCAGCGCGACGAGCAGGAGGAGCCCCTGGAACGGCAGGAACCGCGAGGCCGGGCTGCTCAGCCACCAGACGACGGTGCCGCCGCTGGCCGGGACCACGAAGCCCTGCTGCCAGCCCTCGGCCACGCGGGCCAGGCGCGTGCCCCCGAGCTCGGCGCGCCAGCGCGGGTCGGCGGCCTCGCCGACCAGCAGGTGGCGCTCGCCGGTCCCGGCCGGGACGGCGGCGGGCGAGCGGGTGACGGGGACGGCGGGTTCGGTCGAGGCGGGGTCCGCGGGCACGACGGACGCGCGGGCGACGGCCGGGTCGAGCTGCCAGACCACGGCCGTGCCGTTGCCGCTGGCCGGGCCGAGGCCCGGGGTGTTGCCGATCCGGGCCCGTTCCTCGTCGTCGGCGCCGCGGACGACGACGTAGCCGACGCCCAGGCGGCGCAGCCGCTGGGACACGTCGGCGTCGGCGGAGCCGGCCGCGAGCCGCGAGACGGCGTCGGCGACGTCGTCCCGGGCCGTGCTCGACCCGCCGAAGGCGAAGCCGCGGTCGGCGTCGCCCTGGCGCGACGCGCTCTCCGACCCGGTCAGGACGCTGTAGCCGACGGTCCCGCCGGCCAGGTCCAGCGCGAGGACGCGCGGCTGGGCGTCGGAGCGCATGGCGACGCCGACGTACGTGGGGAGGACGTCGATCCGGGTCCGGGCGACGGGGCCCTCGGCACCCGCCCAGACCCACCAGGCCGCGCCGCCGAGCGCGACGAGGGTGACGGCGCCGCCGGCCAGCACCGCGGCGGGCTGCACCCAGCTGAAGCTGCGGCCCGAGACCTCGCCGGACACCCCGTCGACCCCGACCGCGCCGGCGACCAGGAGGGCGGCGAACGTGATCAGCAGCAGGGCGCCGACCCAGGGCCGGACCTGCGTCCCCAGCGGCGGCAGGTCGACGACGAGGCGGGAGGCGAGGACGGCGAGCAGCAGGCTCGCCACGGCGGTGGCCCAGGCGGACAGCACGATGCGGTGGGTGGGCCGACGGGCGAGGCCGAGCAGCGCGACGACCCAGACCATGACGAAGACGGTCGCGCCGAGCCACAGCGGCGGGAGCCCCTCGCCGAGGCCGCGCCCGAGCAGGAGCCCGAGCACGTCGGGGGCGGCGCCCGCCCCGTCCAGGGCGGCGTCCGGGCCGACGAGCAGCCGGCCGGGGTCGCGCAGGACGGTCGGCCACCACGGCAGCCAGACGAGCAGCGGGAGCCCCACGGCGATGCCGATCCGACCGATCTTGCGCGGCGTGCGACGCAGGGCGACCGCGCCGGCGGCACCGAGCACGAGGGCCAGCAGCAGGATCGCGGGCTGGAAGGCGGAGAGCACGACGAGCACGACGCCCGCGCCCCAGCCGCCGCGCCACGCCTCGAACGACCGCACCCGGCGCAGCACCAGCCCGCGGACGCCGGTCACGAGCAGCGGGAGCCCGAGGGCGACCACGCTGACCGCGAGCCGGCCCTGGTTGGTGCCGGCGAGCAGCACGGGCAGCAGCGCGTACGTCCCGGAGAACCACAGCTGCAGGCGCTTGTCGACCACGAGGCGCGCGGCGACCGGGTAGACGGCGAGCAGCGCGAGCGGCACCACCCCGCACAGCAGCAGCGTCGTGAACCACTCCGGCTGCCCGAGGGTGATCGTCGAGCCGAGCGCGGTGACCGCCAGCCAGGGCGGCGACGTCTCCCCCGGTGCGCCGGGGACGGGGTGCCAGACGGCCGACCACAGGTCGGAGAGCGAGTCGTACGCGGGGAGCAGGGTCGGCGCGGCCAGCGAACCCGTGCCCAGCAGCCCGCGGGCGGCGACGACGGCACCGATCACTGCGACCACGAACAGCACGACCCCGGGTCGCAGCCACGGGTGCCGCGCACCCTCGTCGGACACCGAGCTGAACTCGTCGGTGGTCAGCTCGTCGATCGACGCGGAGTCGACCTCGCCGGCCACGGAGACGTAGCGGTCCGACAGCGCGCCGGTCAGGGTCTCCCCCGCGATCCGCAGGCTCGACCACCACGGCGGCCGCAGGGACCGGACCACCTCGGCGGTCCCGGGGGCGGGGTCGATGGAGGCCGTACGCCGGCGCAGCGACCGGAGCCGGCCGGGGTGCGCGACGAACGTCCCGAGCGCGGCGAGCTCGTCGCGCGAGCGCCCCGGCGCCTTGCCGAGCAGGTAGCCGAGGGCGAGCAGCAGGCAGCTCAGCACCAGGCGCAGCCAGACCAGCGGCAGCGCCCGGGCCGGCGCGTGCCCGGCGACGACGGTCATGCCGAGCAGCCGGTCGAGGGCACCCGGACGACGCCCGGCCACGCCGCGCGGGCGCAGGCCCGCCCGGCCGACCTGTCGGTGCGTCATCTCGGCGTCCGGGGTGGTCACGACGCGGTAGCCGTTGAGGTGGGCGCGCCAGCCGAACTCGACGCCGTCGCGGAACACCGGCACCGCCGGGTCGAGCCCGTCCAGGTCGCGCCAGACCGCCGTCCGGACGAGCATCCCGCAGGTGGACACGCCCAGCCGCTCGGCCGGCTGGTCGCGCTGGCCCTGGTCGATCTCGCCGCGGTCGATCAGCAGGTCGCGCCGGCCGGTACCGGAGATCGTGACGCCGACCTCGCTCAGCTGGTGGTTGCTCTGGCGCCGCCGCGGCAGCAGCAGCTTGGGGCCCGTGACGTCGATGTCGGGCTCGGTGGCGACGTGCGCGAGCAGCCGGTAGAGGGTGTCGGGCGCGGGGACCGCGTCGTCGTGCAGCAGCCACAGCCACCGCCGGTCGCGGGTCCAGCCCGGGTGCGCGTCCCCCGCCGGCGACAGGGTCCCGGTCGCCGACGTGCCGGTGAGCGAGGTGCCGGTGAGCGCGGTGCTCGTGGCGAAGGTGCCCGTCTCGAGCGCCCCGGTCCCGGTCGAGCCCGTGCGTGCGGCCCGGTCCTGGCGCAGGGCGGACGCGACGGCCTGGCCGAAGCCGTACGTCTTCTTGCCGGTGTAGACCGCGTCGAGGCGGCCCTCGACGCGGGCCTGCTCGAGCAGGGCGTGCGTGGTGTCGGTGCTGCCGTTGTCGATGGCGACCAGCCGGGCCGGCCGGACGTCGAGGGCGTCGAGCCCGTCGAGCGTCGCGGGCAGCCAGCGGGCGGCGTCGAAGCAGACCAGCACCGCGGTGACGTCGAAGCGGGAGACGTCGAGGCGTTCGCCCTCGACGGGTTCGTGGGCGGCCCACGCCCAGGGGTTCTCGTCGAGCTCCTCGGGCACCGCGGGCGGGAGCTCGGGCCAGTCGGCCTCGGACAGGCCCCCGCGGCCACGGGCGCCGGAAGGGCCACGGCGTACGCGGTCGGGCGTCATCGGGTCTCACCCCGGGCGGCGGCCCACGTCCGGCTGCCAAGTCCGCGGTGCGGCCGGGTGCGCGCGAGGGCGCCCTTGGACCACGACACCGACGACTCTCCTGCGGGTTTCTCCAGCCACGCGCGGGCGCCGCAGGCGGGCGGCGCACCGAGCCTGCGAGGGCAGGTTCACGCGAGGGTCACCCGGTCGGGCGACACGTCACTGTACGTGGACCGCCCGGCTCGGGCTCAAGTCAGACGGCGCGCTTCTTCAGCTTGCGACGCTCGCGCTCGCTCAGCCCGCCCCAGATGCCGAAGCGCTCGTCGTTCATCAGCGCGTACTCGAGGCAGTCACCCCGGACGTCGCAGGAGAGGCAGACCTTCTTCGCCTCGCGGGTGGACCCGCCCTTCTCCGGGAAGAAGGCCTCCGGGTCCGTCTGGGCGCACAGCGCGCGCTCCTGCCACCCGAGCAGCCCCTCGTCGGTCTCGTCGACCTCCACCAGTGCCAGCAACTCGTTCACGTCCCGCCTCCTCGACCCCGAGCTTGTGGACCGGCAGCGGGCGACTTCGCGGGTCACCGCCACTGCCGGGCACGTCGTCGGCCTGCGGGCTCCTCCTGCTGCCTGGGCACCGGGAAGACCTCCGGACCGGCGATCGCTTGCGGAACAACATACGTGAAATTACATGCCTGTCAATACCTGTGAGGACGGCAAGAATGCCCTCGACCGGCGTGGCGGGCCCCTGTGACTGGTGTGACGAAAGATACTGGCGGGTCGGCTGCTACGTGGCCCTCGAGCCAGGTAAAGGACGTCCGCGCGGGCTCAGGACCGCTCAGGACGGCTCAGGTGCGGTCGGTCGGGGCCTGGTCCTCGGCGCGGCCCGCGGGCAGCTCCGGCGGCACCGACGGGGGCCAGCCCGCTCCCCCGGACGTCCCCCAGCCCTGCGCCGGCGCACCGCGGGCGGCGTCGCCGGCCCGGCTCCACACCGCGCCGGCGGCCGTGTCCTCGGTCCACGACGGCTGGAGGTCCGGGTCGGGCTCCGGCTCCGGCTCGGGTGCGGGCCCCGCCGCGTCCTGCGTCAGGGCTTGCTGCTCCTGCCGGCCGGGCTCCGGACGGGCGAGGGCGAGCAGCGCCAGGCCCACGACGACCGGGACGGCGAGGTCGGGCAGGCTCCAGACGAGGTTCCAGCCGGCCACCGTCAGGTCGGTCAGGCCGAGCGCGACGAGCGTGGCCGCCAGCGAGACCACCGTCAGGACGGTGCCCCACACCGCCAGGCGCCGCCGGGCGGGGACCACGGGGCCGAGGAAGCAGGCCGCGACCAGCACGCCGACGAGGACGGTGAGGGCGGCGTCGCCGGCGTTGGGCGCCAGCCGGGCCGCCGCGACCGCCCGCGAACCGCCGACGGTCACCACCTCGGAGAGACCGAGCACGACGCGGGCCGCCGCGACCACCGTCAGCACGACGAGGGCGACGACCGCGAGCGGTGCCCGCAGGGCGGTCAGGCGGTCCACGGGTGCAGCGTACGGCGGTGCCGCCCGCACCGGGTGGAAGACTTCCGCCGTGCAGATCGTGGTGCTGGCCGGCGGCGTGGGTGGTTCCCGGTTCACCGCGGGGGTGCGGCGGGCCTACCCCGACGCGACGATCACGGTCGTGGGGAACACCGCGGACGACATCACCATCCACGGGCTGCGGGTGTGCCCCGACCTCGACACCCTGATGTACACCCTCGGCGGGGGCGGGGACGCCGAGCGCGGCTGGGGCCGGCTCGACGAGAGCTGGCGGGCGATCGAGGAGCTGCGGGCGTACGGCGCGGAGCCGACCTGGTTCGGCCTGGGCGACCGCGACCTCGGCACCCACCTGGTCCGGACGGAGCTGCTCGCGGCCGGCGTCCCCCTGTCGGAGGTGACCGCCCGGCTGTGCGCGCGCTGGTGGGCCCACGACCCCGGCCTGCGGCTGCTGCCGATGACCGACGACCCGGTCGAGACGTACGTCGACATCCCCGACGCCGACGCCCCCGGGGGTCGACGGTCGGTGCACTTCCAGGAGTACTGGGTGCGCCTGCACGCCGGGCCGGAGGCGCTCGCCCTGCGCCAGGTGGGGATCGAGGCGGCGCGTCCCGCGCCCGGGGTCCTGGAGGCCGTCGCCGCCGCGGACCTGGTGCTCGTCGGTCCCAGCAACCCCGTCGTCTCGATCGGCCCGATCCTCGCCGTTCCCGGCGTCCGCGAGGCCCTGCGCTCCGCCCCCGCCCCCGTGCTCGGCTTCTCCGGCATCCTGCACGGCGCGCCCGTGCTGGGCATGGCCCACCGCCTGCTGCCGACGATCGGCGTGGCCGTGGACGCGGCCGCGGTCGGGCGCCACTACGGCTCGCGGCGCGCCGACGGCGTCCTCGACACCTGGGTGGTCGACACGGCCGACGCCGGCTCGGCGCCCGCGCTCGAGGCCGACGGGCTGCCGACGCTCGTGCGGGACCTGGTCATGAGCAGCCCGGACGCGACGGCGGTGTTCGTCCGCAGCACCGTGGACCAGGTGCTCGCGTGACGGCCGGACCCGTGCGCTCGGAGCTGCTCGTCGTCGGGCTCGGCGGCATCGGCGAGGTCGCCCCCGGGGACGACCTGGTGACGACCGTCCTCGCGGCGGCCGACGCCGACCCGGCCGGACCCCTGCGCGACGGCGACGTCCTGGTCGTCACCTCCAAGGTCGTGAGCAAGAGCGAGGGCCGCGCCGTCCCCGCCGCCGAGCGTGAGGCGGCGATCACCGAGGCGGCCGTCCACACCCTCGCCCGTCGCGGACCGACCCGGATCGTGCGGACGCGCGCCGGCCTCGTGCTCGCCGCGGCCGGGGTCGACAACTCCAACGTCGAGCCCGGCGAGGTGCTGCTGCTCCCCGTCGACGCCGACGCCAGCGCCGCCGCCCTGCGCGCCGGCGTCCGGGAGCGGACCGGCCGCCAGGTGGGCGTCATCGTCTCCGACACGCTCGGCCGCGCCTGGCGGATGGGCCAGACCGACGTCGCCATCGGCTCCTCCGGCGTCCGGGTCGTCGAGGACTACTCCGGGCAGCGCGACCCGTACGGCAACGACCTGCACGTGACCGCCGTCGCGCTGGCCGACGAGCTGGCCGCCGCGGCCGACCTGGTGAAGACCAAGCTGGCGGGCCGGCCGGTCGCCCTCGTCCGCGGGCTCGCGCACCTGGTGAGCGACGCGGAGGGCACGGCGCACGACCTGACCCGGCCGCCGGCCCAGGACATGTTCGGCCACGGCAGCCAGGAGGCCGTCCTGGCCGCCGTCCTCGACGCGGTCGGGCAGCCGGAGCGCTACGACGCGCTGCTCGCCGTCCCCCCGGGCGAGCGGGCCGCCGCCCTCCTGCTGGGACCCGGCGCGCCGCACCTCGAGCCCGCCGCCGCCGCGCTCGTCGAGCGGGTGCTGGGCGTGCAGCTCACCGGCGGCGGACGCTGACCGCGTCGTGACGGGACCCGGGCACAGCGTCGGCGACTAGGATCCGTGGCGTCGCGGTGCACCCGCGGCGTCCGTCCCTGGGCCCCTGGCCCGCCCGTGAGCCCGCTCGCCCGCCGCCCCCGAGGAGCATCCGCCGTGACCCACGCCCCCATGCCGAAGCCGTCCGCAGGACGCAGCGACGGCCAGGGTGCCGGGCCGAGGAGCGGCGGCGCCGGAGGCAGCGGCAAGGGTGGTTCCGGGAGCCGCCGCGACCGCCTCGCCTCGTTCGAGAAGGCCCGCAAGGCCGAGCAGCGCCGACGGACGATCCTCCTGCTGTCGGTCTGCGTGGTCGTCGCGGCCGCCCTGCTCGCCTACCCGATCTACCTCGTGGCCAAGGACTCCAAGGCGACCGCTGCCGGCCTCGCGTCGATCGGCGTCCCGGTCGCCGACGCCGGCTGCGACCCGGTCGCGGAGAACGCGGCCACCGGCAACCAGGAGCACGTCGCCGAGGGCACCAAGGTCGACTACGCGCAGTCCCCGCCCGACTCGGGCAAGCACTACCCGTCGCCGGCGTCGTTCACCAAGCACTTCTACTCGACCGACGACCGGCCCGCGATCGAGACGCTCGTGCACAACCTCGAGCACGGCTACACGATCGCCTGGTACCGCGCCGACGCCCCGGCCGACGACGTCACCGCCCTGCGCCAGGCCGCCAGCACCTTCGGCAGCGAGACCTACGACCCGACGCAGAAGTTCATCGCGGCACCGTACGAGACCACCGACGGCACGTTCCCCGAGGGCAAGGACGTCGTCCTCGCCCGCTGGACGGCCGACCCGCAGAACCCGGGCGACCAGACCAAGCAGAAGGGCGTCCGGCAGCTCTGCACCCGCGTCAGCGGTCAGGCGATCTCGGACTTCATGGCTCAGTACCCCTACTCCAGCTCCCCGGAGCCGAACGCAGCCTGATCCTCTGTCTCCGCTCCGCTCCGACGCGGCCGGTGCTCTGATCCGCCGCCTTCCTCCCTGCGCGTGACGCCGCCGGGCTCCTGCCTCCGTCACGTCCGCGGTCAGGGCGACGTCACGCTCCGGTCGTCCAGGCAGCGGCGCACCGACCGGCGCGGGTCAGGAGGTCCGTGCTCACGTCACACGTGAGTCAGGTGCGCGTCACGCGTAAGAAGTGCCGAGCTGGGCCGTCACCGTGGCGACGAGCTCCTTGATGCGCTCGGCCTCGCTCGCGGGGCAGACCAGCGTGATCTGCGGCGTCTGGACGATGACCATGCCCGACAGGCCGACGACGGCGACGAGGCGGCCGTCCTCGGACTGGTTGATCACCAGGTTGTCGTGGGCGTCGACGAGGACGCTGACGCCCTGGATGGCGTTGCCCCGCTCGTCGCGCGGCAGGTGCTCGCCGAGGGCCGCGAACCCGCCGACGTCGTACCAGCTGATCGGCAGCCGGACGGCGACCACGCGGGCGGTCCCCTGGCCCTGCGACACCGGCTCCATCACCGCGTAGTCGACGCTGATCTTGAGCAGGCGCGGGTAGATCTCGTCGACCCGGTCCGGGGCGGCGGCGAGCGCGGTGACCGCGGCGTACGTCTCCGGCTGCAGCACCTCCAGCTGGCCCAGCAGGGTCGCGGCACGCCACACGAACATGCCGGAGTTCCACCAGTACTCGCCCGAGTCCAGGTAGTGCTCGGCCGTCGCCCGGTCCGGCTTCTCCTTGAACGCCCGCACCGTGCAGACGTCGGGGTGGCCGGGCATCTCCTCGCCGCGCTGGAGGTAGCCGTAGCCGGTGTGCGGCGACGTGGGCACGACGCCGAAGGTCACCAGCGCGTCCGGCGCCTCCTCCGCGACGGTGAAGCCCTCCACCAGCGCGGCCTGGAAGGCCTCCACCGGGTTCATGATCTGGTCCGCCGTGACGACGGCGATCACCGCTTCGGGGTCGCGGGCGGCGAGCAGCGCGGCCGGCCAGGCGACGGCGTTCAGGGAGTCACGGCCCTCGGGCTCGCCGAGGATGTTGGCGACGGGCAGCTCGGGCAGGTCGGCCGCCACGGTCGAGGCGTAGTCGGCGCCCGTGCAGACGAGGATGTTCGCGTCCGGCACCAGCCCCTCGACCCGCTCGTACGCGAGGCGCAGCAGGCTCTTGCCGCCGACGACCTTGAGGAGCTGCTTCGGCATGTCCTGCCGCGAGAGCGGCCACAGCCGCTTGCCGGAGCCGCCGGCCACGATCAGGACGTAACGCATGCGGAGAAGGCTAGGTGAGAACCCGCCTCCGGGGGCGGACCTCCGCGTACGCCGCGGGCCGCCGTCCGCCGACGGCCTGGGTACGCTCCGGGCGTGCCGCTGATCGCCGAGCTCCTCGCCCGCCGCGTCCGCTCCGCCGGTTCGGCGCCGCTGGTCACCTACTACGACGTCGACGAGGGGTCGCGGACCGAGCTGTCGGCGACCACGTTCGCGAACTGGGTGGCCAAGACCAGCAACCTGCTGACGGACGAGCTGCTGCTCGACCCCGGCGCCTCGGTCGAGCTGCTCCTCGCCGCCCGGCACCCGGGCCACTGGATGACCCTGGTCTGGGCGACGGCGTGCTGGCAGACCGGTGCGGTCGTCACCCTCGGGCGGCCGGAAGAGGCCGCGCTGGTGGTCTGCGGCCCCGACCACGCCGACGTCGACCCCGGGGACGCGGAGCTGGTCGCCTGCTCCCTGCACCCGCTGGGCCTGGGCCTCACGCCGCCGGTGCCGTCGCGGGTCGTGGACTACGCGACCGAGGTGCGTGCCCAGCCCGACGTGTGGAACGTCGTGCCCGTCGCCACCGACGCCCTCGCGTGGCTCGACGCGGAGCGCGAGCTCGACCAGACGGGGCTGGTGGCCGGCGGCCCGGCCCCGGCGCAGCGGCTCCTCGTCCGCCCGGGCGGACCCTGGGAGACCCTGCGCGACGCCGTGGTCACCCCGCTGCGCGACGGCGGCTCGTCAGTGGTCCTGGTCGGGACCACCGACGAGCAGCGCGTGCGCGAGATCGGGCTCAGCGAGCGCGTCGACGCCCTCGTCGCCGAGCCCGAGGGTCTCCAGACGTCCTAGACGTCGCGGTTGGTCGTGTCCCCGGCGAGGCCCTGCTGGGCCAGCCGCACGGCCTCCGAGGTCCCCTCCGGCGGGTCGTCGGTGGCCGGCGGCACGTCGTCCTCGGCGAAGTCCGACACCCCCGCCGCGACCCGGTCCTCCTCGACGAGACGCTCCAGCGCGTCGTCGTCCTCGCGCAGCGGCATCCCGCCGTGCACGCGGCGGTCGTGGTGCAGACCGCCGTCCTCCTCGGGCTCCAGCACGTCCTCGAACGGCTCCGGCACAGCTCCTCCTCGGTCACGTCACTGATCGGAGGTCGAACGTAACCGACCCGCTCCGACGGCCGCGGCGCACCCCGGGCCAGACTGTCCCCGTGGCGTACGACCCCGTCCTCGCCGACCGCATCCGCATGGTGCTGGCCGAGGAGCTCCTCGGCGGCGAGCTCGACGACGACGAGGGCGACCTCGGCCTGGTCGAGGAGAAACGGATGTTCGGCGGGCTGGGGTTCATGGTCGCCGGCCACCTCGCCGTCTGCGCCGGCTCGAAGGGCGACCTCATGGTCCGCGTCGACCCCGCCGACCTCCCCGCCCTGGTCGAGGACGCCGCCGTCGAACCCATGGCCATGGCCGGCCGCACCTCGAAGAGCTGGGTGAACGTCGCCCCCGAGGCCCTCGACACCGAGACCCTGACCTCCTGGGTCACCCGCGGCGTCGCCGCCGCCCGCACCGCCCCGCGCAAGTAGCCCCCGACCGGTACGTCACCCCGCCGACCGGTACCCGATCCCGCTCACGGACTCCCCTGAACCGGGAAGAGGTACCGCTCGCGAGGGCTTGGAGCTCGACCACCGCCGTCCGGGGCGCCGGTGCCTGGACGACCGGAGGCGGAGGCCCCGCGGCACAGACGCGCCCGAGGCCCTGACTCGCGGGCTTCCGCCGGAGGGAGGAAGGCAGCGGACCAGAGCCCCGGGCGCGTCGGAGCGAAGCGGAGACAGAATTATGAGTTCTGCGGGAACCCCAGGTTGATCCCGCCGTGGCTCGGGTCGAGCCAGCGGCTGGTGACGACCTTGCCGCGGGTGAAGAAGTGCACGCCCTCGACGCCGTGGGCGTGCGTGTCGCCGAACAGCGAGTTCTTCCAGCCGCCGAACGAGTAGTACGCCATCGGGACGGGGACCGGCACGTTGATGCCGATCATGCCGACCTTGACCTCGTTCTGGAACTGCCGGGCGGCGCCGCCGTCGTTGGTGAAGATCGCCGTGCCGTTGCCGTACGGGTTGTCGTTGATCAGCTGGACGCCCTCGGCGTAGCTGTCGACGCGCACGACCGAGAGCACCGGGCCGAAGATCTCGTCGGTGTAGATGCTCATGTCCGTGGTGACGTGGTCGAAGAGCGTCGGGCCGACGAAGAAGCCGTTGCCGTCCGCGTCGACCTCCGGGTCGCGCCCGTCCACGACGACGGTCGCCCCCGCGGCCTCGCCGGCGTCGATGTAGCCGGAGACGCGCTCCTGGGAGGCGGAGGTGACCAGCGGGCCCATGTCGCAGCCGCGGGTGCCGTCACCGGTGCGCAGCCCGACGGTGCGCTCCTTGATCTTCTGGACGAGGGCGTCGGCGATGTCGCCGACGGCGAGGACCGCGGAGATCGCCATGCAGCGCTCCCCCGCCGAGCCGTAGCCGGCGTTGACGGCCTGGTCGGCCGCAAGGTCGAGGTCGGCGTCGGGCAGCACGAGCATGTGGTTCTTGGCCCCGCCGAGCGCCTGGACGCGCTTGCCGTGCGTGGTGCCGGTCTCGTAGACGTAGCGCGCGATCGGGGTCGAGCCGACGAAGCTGATCGACTGGACGTCGGGGTGCGTCAGCAGCCCGTCGACGGCGACCTTGTCGCCGTTGAGGACGTTGAAGACGCCGTCGGGCAGCCCGGCCTCCTTCCACAGCTGCGCCATGAACAGCGCCGCGGTCGGGACCTTCTCGCTCGGCTTGAGCACGACGGTGTTGCCGGCGGCGATGGCCAGCGGGAAGAACCACATCGGGACCATGGCCGGGAAGTTGAACGGCGAGATGATGCCGACCACGCCGAGCGGCTGGCGGACCGAGTGCACGTCGACCCGGGTCGAGGCGTTCTCGGTGAACGCGCCCTTGATCAGGTGCGGGATGCCGCAGGCGAACTCGACGACCTCCTGGCCGCGGGCGACCTCGCCGCGGGCGTCGGACAGCACCTTGCCGTGCTCGCTGGTGATGATGGCGGCGAGCTCGTCGGCGCGCGCGTTCAGCAGCTCGCGGAACGCGAAGAGCACCTGCGTACGGCGGGCGAGGGAGGTGTCGCGCCAGCCCGGGAACGCGGCGGCGGCGCCGGCGACGACCGCCTTGACGTCGTCCTCGGAGGCCAGGGCGAGCTGGGCGCTGACCTCGCCGGTCGCCGGGTTGGTCACGTCGCTGAAGCGGCCGCCGGAACCTTCGTAGGTCGCGCCGTTCAGCCAGTGGTGGAGGGTGGAGGCCATCGCAGGTGTCCTTGCTGTGTCGTCGGTTGCTGGAGTCTAGGAGCGGGTGAGGGTGGCGGCCGTGGCGTCGGAGAAGTGCTGCCGCACGAGGTCCACGGCGGCGTCGCGCTGGCGTTCGGAGATCGCGCGCGCGTCCTCCTCGAAGCCGAAGACGCAGCTGCTGACCACGCCGTCGAAGCCCACGGCGGCGAGGGCCGCGAAGACCTCGTCGTACGGGACCTCGCCGCGGCCCACCTCCATGTGCTGGTGCACGCGGACGGGGTTGCCGGGCGGGTTGGTGATGTAGCGCAGCCCGTGCGAGGCCGTGTGGTCGAAGGCGTCGGCGAGGTGCACGTACTCCACCTTCGACCCCGCCGCCGCGATGACGTCGGCGGGGGCGTGCCGCTGGTGGAAGGCGTGCGGGGTGCAGTAGAGGAAGCCGACGTTCTCGCGGTTGAGGCCCTTGATCATCCCGACCGCGTCGAGGCCGTCCTCGATGAAGTCGTCGGGGTGCGGCTCGAGGACGAGCCGGACGCCCTCGCGCTCGAGGACGGGCAGCAGCTCGTCCATCGACCGCAGGAACATCGCCTCCGCGGTCTCCGGGTCCTCCGGGCGCCCGTTGAACTCGGAGTTGAGGATCTCGACCTCCAGGTCGACCGCGATCTGGATCGCCCGCTTCCACGAGCGCACCGCCGCCTGGCGCTGGTCCTCGCTCGGTCCGGCCCAGCGGTTCAGCGGGATGATCGACGCGATGCCGACCCCCGCGTCCGCGGCGACCTTCTTGAGCCTGCGCACGCCGGCGTCGTCGATCCGCGGGTGCCGGAAGAACGGGATGAAGTCGTCCTTGGGCGACAGCTCGATCCACGCGTAGCCGAGGCTCGCCGCGACGTCGGGCAGCTCGAAGACGCTGCTCGTCGCGAAGAACATCTGCGGGTCGAGGGCCAGCTTCACGGCCGGCCGCCGATCAGGTCGGGCTCGGTGATGCCCGGCTCCGCGTCGGTGCCGAGCGCGGCGGCGGACGCCGGGGCGCCCGGCTTCGCCTTCAGCTCGACGGGGACCTTCTCGCCGGTCTGCACGGCCTTGACCCCGGCCTCGCACACGGCGACGGCGGCGTAGCCGTCCCACACGCCCGGTCCGTCGATCGTGCCGCGCGACGCGGCGGCGACCCAGCGCTGCAGCTCGGTGTCGTAGGCCTGCCCGAAGCGCTCGACGAAGCCCGGCGTGATCTGCCCGCCCCAGCGACCGTCGGTGCTGGTCCGGACCAGGTTCTGGTCGAGCCCGATCGTGGCGCTGCCGGTCTCGCCGACGACCTCCGTGCGGACCTCGTACGCGATCCCCGTGCGCACGTAGATCTCGTCGGTCACGAGCCGGCCCGAGGCGGTCTCGAAGACCACGATCATCGGGTCGGACGTGCCGGCGGGCGCCGCGGACGTCGCCACGCCGCGCAGGACCCGGACGGAGGTGATCTCCTCGTCGAGGAGGAACCGCGCGACGTCGACCTCGTGCACCACCGAGTCCCTGATCATGAACTCGGAGTTGAAGAACTCCGGCACGCTCGGGTTGCGGTGGGTGCAGTGGACGAGCAGCGGGTTGCCCAGACCGCCCGTGGTGATCAGCTCCTTGAGCGCCACGTACTCCGCGTCGAAGCGGCGCATGAACCCGAGCTGCACGAGCGGCCGCCCGAGCGCCGCCTCGGCCTCGACCAGCGCGTACGAGGAGTCCTCGTCCGTGGTCAGGGGCTTCTCGCAGAGCACCGGCTTGCCGGCGTCCAGGCAGGCCTGGACCTGCTCGGCGTGCGCCTTGCCCGGGGTCGCGATCAGCACCGCGTCCACCTCCGGGTCGCGGATCGCCTCGAGCGGGTCCGCGACGACGCGCGCCCCGATGCGGCCGGCGACCTCGGCGGCCTTGTCGGGCGCGAAGTCGTTGACCACGACCACCCGCGCACCCTTGGTCCGGGTCGCCAGCGCGTCGGCGTGGAAGGCGCCCATCATGCCGACGCCGAGGACGGCGACGCGGAGGTCGCTCGCGGGCTCAGCCACGGTTCACCTCGACGACCCGGTGACCCAGGTCGATGTCGGCGCCGCTGCAGGACTGCAGGTAGGTCCGGGTGCGCTTGGCGATCGGCAGCGGGACCTCCGGCGTCGTCGGGTAGAGGTCGTGCTCGATGATCCCCGAGATCGGACGGTTCAGCGCGGCCAGCGCGTCGAGGACCGGCGGCATGTCCGGCACGCCGAGCGGCGGCTCGATCATCGAGCCCATCCGGACGGCCTCGGGGAAGGACAGGTCCTTGTCGAGGACCTCGGCGACGATCTCGGGGTTCACCTGCTTGAGGTGGACGTAGCCGATGCGCTCCGGGTACTTGGTGATCAGCTCGACGGAGTCACCGCCGTAGTAGGCGACGTGGCCGGTGTCGAGGCAGAGGTTCACGAACTCCGGGTTCGTCGACTCCAGGAACCGCTCGATGTCGGGCTGGTAGCCGACGTGGCTGTCCGCGTGGCTGTGGAACTGCACGTGCAGCCCGTACTCCTCGAGGATCCGGCGGCCCAGCTCGTCGTGGCCCGAGGTCAGCGCCGTCCACTGCTCGTCGGTGAGGTCGCAGCTCTCCAGGTTGGCCCCGGTCTTGTGGTCGCGCCACACGTCCGGGATGACGACGATGTGCTCGCCGCCGACGGCCTTGGTCAGGGCCGCGACGTCGGTGACCTGCTTCCACACGGAGTCCCACGAGTCGGGGCGGTGCAGGTGCGAGAACACCGTGCCGGCCAGCACGCTCAGGCCGTGCGCCTCCAGGGTGTCGGCCAGCTCGCGCGGGTCCGAGGGGAGGTAGCCGTACGGGCCGAGCTCGATCGCCTCGTAGCCGGCCTCCACCACCTCGCGGAGGAAGACGTCGGCCGAGACCTGCTCGGGGTCGCTGGGGAACCACACGCCCCAGGAGTCGGGGGCGGTTCCGATGGTCAGCTTGCCAGGCACTGAGTGGTGCTCCTTCTGCGGTGGAGGGCGGTCGTACGCGGGTGCGGCGGGGTGGTCGGTCGAGGGTCAGGGCACGCGCGGCGGCGTGAGGAACAGCCGCTGGCGAGCCTTGTGCTCGTCGTAGGTGGTGCGGGCCTGCTGCGTGGACTCGAGCGTCGAGGTCGCGCTCACGGGCACGTCCCACCAGGACTCCGACGACGGCGCGTCGATGAACGGGTCGGTCTCGACGTAGATCACCACGGGCTCGGACCCCGCCTTGGCGACCTTGATCGCGTCGGCGAGCTCCGCCATGGTCCGGGCCTTGATCACCTCGAGGCCGAAGCTCGCGGCGTTGGCGGCGAGGTCGACGGGCAAGAAGTCGCCGTCGAGACGGTGGCTCTGCGCACCGCGGGCGCGGTAGCGGGTGCCGAAGCGCTGCGACCCCAGCGACTCCGACAGCGCACCGATCGAGGCGTAGCCGTGGTTCTGCACGAGGACCGTGATGAGCTTGACGTGCTCCTGTACGACGGTGGCCAGCTCGGTGGCCATCATCAGGTAGGAGCCGTCGCCGACCATGACGAACACGTCGCGGTCCGGGCACGCCATGGCCACCCCGAGGCCGCCGGCGACCTCGTAGCCCATGCACGAGTAGCCGTACTCGACGTGGTAGCCCTTCGGGTCGCGCGTGCGCCACAGCTTGTGCAGGTCGCCGGGCATCGAGCCGGCCGCGCAGACGACGACGTCGCGGGGGTCGGACAGCTCGTTCACCGCGCCGATGACGGCGTTCTGGCTGAGCAGGCCCTCGTCGGTCTCCGGCTGGGCGAAGACCGACGTGACGGTGCTCTCCCACTCCGCGTCGAGCGCGGTGTAGCGCTCGACGTAGGCCTGCTCGACGCGGTGGCCCTCCAGCAGCCCGGTGAGCGCGGTCAGCGCCTCGCGGGCGTCGGCCACGACCGAGAGCCCGGCCTGCTTGACCGCGTCGAGGCCGGCGACGTTGATGTTGACGAAGGTGACGTCCGGGCCCTGGAACGCCGTCCGGCTCGCCGTCGTGAAGTCGGAGTAGCGGGTGCCGATGCCGATGACCAGGTCGGCCTCCGCGGCGATCGCGTTGGACGCGGTCGTGCCCGTGGAGCCGATCGCGCCGAGGCACTGCGGGTGGTCGAAGACGAGCGTGCCCTTGCCGGCCTGCGTCTGCCCGACCGGGATCCCGGTCGCCTCGCAGAACGCGGCCAGCGCGTCCGTCGCGCCGGAGTAGTGGACCCCGCCGCCCGCCACGACGAGCGGACGCTTCGCGTTCCGGATGACCTCGGCCGCCTGCGCCAGCACGCGGGTCTCGGGCAGCGGGCGGGCGATGTGCCAGACCCGGCGCTCGAAGAGCTCGACCGGCCAGTCGTAGGCCTGCACCTGCACGTCCTGCGGGAAGCAGACGGTGACCGCGCCGGTGGCGGCCGGGTCGGTCAGCACCCGCATCGCGCTCATCAGCGCGGGGGCGAGCTGCTCGGGGCGCCAGACCCGGTCGAAGTAGGCCGAGAGCGGGCGGAACGCGTCGTTCACGGTGAGGTCGCCCGCGTACGGCTGCTCGAGCTCCTGCAGCAGCGGCGAGGCCGAGCGGTCGGCGAAGGTGTCGGCGGGCAGCAGCAGGACGGGCAGCCGGTTGATCGTCGCGAGGGCGGCACCGGTGAGCATGTTCGTCGCGCCGGGACCGACGCTGGTCGACACGACCCAGGTCTGGCGACGCTCCTTCATCCGCGCGTACGCGACGGCGGAGTGCACCATCGCCTGCTCGTTGCGCCCCAGCACGTACGGCAGCAGCTCGGGCTGCTCGAGCTCGGCCTGCAGCAGCGCCTGGCCGATACCCGCCACGTTGCCGTGGCCGAAGATGCCGAAGCAGCCGGCGAAGAGCTTCTGCTCGATGCCGTCGGACTCGCTGTGCTGGGCGCCGAGGAAGTTGATGGTGGCCTGCGCCACGGTCATCCGCACGGTCTTGCCCATCAGGATCGCTCTCCAGTCAGTCGCGGGTCGACCTGCTCGTCCGCCCACGTGCTGCGGATCCAGGTCTGGTCGGGGTGGTCGCTGATCAGCCAGGCGCGCCCGCCCTGCGCCTCGGCAGCAGGGTGCGGCGGTCCGGCCATCACGTTCAGGTAGTACATGGCGTGGCCCGGGGCGGCGACCGCCGGTCCGTGCCAGCCGAAGGGGACGAGCACGACGTCGCGGTCGTGCACCTCCTCGGTGATCTCGATCGGGTGCCCCGGCGAGGAGGACGTGCGGAAGAAGCCCAGCCCGGGCTGCCCCTGCGGGCCGGCGGCGATCTCGAAGTAGTAGATCTCCTCCAGCTCGCTCTCGGTCGCGCTGGCCTCGTCGTGCTTGTGGGCCGGGTAGGAGGACCAGTTGCCGTCGGGGGTGATGACCTCGCAGGCGATGATCGCGCCCGCGTCGAGGTGGTCCGGGGTGCCGAAGTTGCGCACCTGGCGGCTCGACCGCCCGGCACCGCGCAGCTCGACGGGCACGTCGGCGGCCGCGCCGTAGCGGACCGGGAGGTGCCGGTCCGTCCTGGCTGTGCAGAGGGCGAACCGTCCCCCGCGCTCGCTGAGCAGCGTCGCCGTCGTGCCCGGGGGCAGGTAGGCGAAGTCCGTCGGCCCCGCGAACACGTCGGCGCGGCCGGCGAGGTCGAGGTGGCTGCCGTCGGCCTCGACGGACACGGCCCCGCTGAGCGGGACGACGACGACCTCGTCGTCGCCCGTGGAGAAGGCGTGCTCCTCGGCGGCCGCCAGCGTTACGACCCGCAGGCCGGAGTAGCCCCAGCCCGCGGACTCGGGGGTGACCTCGAGGTCGTAGCCGTGGGCCGCCGCCGTGCCGGCGGGCAGGTGGTACGCCTTCTCGGGGACCTGGCTCAGCGGCTGCTGCTCGAGCCTCACCGGACCAGCCCCACGGCGGTGTCGACGGCCTTGGCGACGTCGTCGTCGGCCGGGTAGAGCATCGTGCGGCCGAGGATCAGGCCGCGGACGGACGGCAGCGCGAGGGCGGCCGACCAGGCGGCGTACGTCTCGTCGGGCGCGTTCTCCGGGTCGCCGCCGAGCAGCAGCGTCGGCAGCGTCGTCGCCGCCATCACCCGCTCCATCTCGGCCACGACGGGCAGCTTCATCCACGTGTACGCGCTCGAGGCGCCGAGCCCGGACGCGATCGCCACGGACTTGATCACCGCGTCGGCCGTCAGGTCGTTGACGATCTTGGACCCGTGCTTGGTGGGCACCCGCCGCGACATGAAGGGCTCGACCATGGCGATCAGCCGCGCCCGGTTGAGCTCGGTGACGGCCTGCCCGCAGCGCTCGAGCGTCAGCACCGTGCCCGGGTCGTCCAGGTCGATCCGGGTCAGCATCTTCGCGCCGTCGAAGCGGGCCTCGACCGCGCCCTGGACGTCGTAGCCGGTGTTCCGGTCGTCCATCTCGAAGGACGAGCCCTGGAGACCGCCCCGGTTCATGGAGGCGAAGACGAGCTTGCCCTCGAGCGCGCCGAGCAGCAGCAGGTCCTCCGCGATGTCCGCGGTGGCCAGCAGCCCGTCGACGCCGGGCCGCGACAGGGCGGTGGCGAGCCGGTCGAGCAGCTCCACCCGGTCGGCCATGGCGTTCTTGCGGCCGGAAGCGCCCAGGGCACCGCGGGCCGGGTGGTCGCAGGCGACGATCATGAGCTTGCCGTCGTCGCCGAAGAGCGGGCGGCGCTCGCGGTTCGCCAGCAGCTCACCGATGCGCTGCGGTTCGCGGGCGCGGACCTCGTTGATCTCCGCGACGCTCGAGACGAACCGACCGTCGGACACCAGGCCCACCGCCGAGGGGCGGTGCACGGTGCCGGTCGAGAGGGCGGTCACCGGGCGGTCCCGGCGAAGTGCGATGCCAGCGAGTCGGCCAGCCGCTCGTTGGGGTCGCCCCCGGCGAGCAGGGTCTCGATCTCCTCGCTCGTCGGCATGGCCGTCGAGCACTCGAGCCGCGAGGCCACGATGGCGCCCGCCGCGTTCGCCCGCTGCAGGATCTTCTCCAGGGGCCAGCCCTCGAGCAGGCCGTGGATCAGCGAACCGCCGAACGAGTCGCCGGCGCCGAGGCCGTTGAGCGGCCGGACGGGGATCGGCGGGGCCTCGACGCGCTCGCCGGAGCGGGTCTTGGCCAGCACGCCCTTGGGCCCCTGCTTGACCACGGCGAGCTCGACGCCGGCGGCGAGCAGCGCGTCGGCCGCCCGCTCGGGCTCGGTCTCCCCGACCGCGACCTCGCACTCCTCGCGGTTGCCGACGGCCACCGTGACGTGCGGCAGCACGCGCTGCACCTGCTCGGTGGCGTGCGCCGGGGTCTCCCAGAACATCGGGCGGTAGTCGAGGTCCAGCACGGTGTGCGGCTTGCGGGCGCGGGCCTCGAGCACCGCGAAGTGGCTCTCCCGGCTCGGCTCCTCGCTGAGGCCGGTCACCGACAGCCACAGCAGGTCGGTGCCGCGGACGGCGTCGAAGTCGATGTCGCCCGGCGTGACCTGCAGGTCGGGCGCGGTCGGCTTGCGGTAGAACCACAGCGGGAAGTCGTCCGGCGGGAAGATCTCGCAGAAGGTGACCGGGGTCGCGTACGTGTGGTTGGTGACGACGTGCGCGTCGCTCACGCCGAGGTCCCGCAGCGCGCGGCGGACGAAGCGGCCGAACGGGTCGTCGCCGACGCCGGTGATGATCGCGGTGCGGTGCCCGAGGCGTGCGGCGGCCACGGCGACGTTGGCGGTGGTGCCCCCGAGGTACTTGCCGAAGGTCTCGACGTCCTCGAGGCCGACGCCCACCTGGAGCGGGTAGACGTCCACCCCGGCGCGTCCGAAGGTCAGCACCTCGAGCCCGTCGGGGGCCGACCCGTCCTCGTGGCCGGGCACGGCTGGCTGGCTGGTCATCGCTCTCCTTCGAGTTCCCGCCGGGCGGGGCTGACTGCTGCGTCGAACCTACGATCGCGGACTGACACTGTCAATCCTTTGTCCTGACAAACACGTGAAGACTTGGGCGTCTCACAGGTCGCCCTCGAGGAACTGCGCCCGCCCCAGCCCGAACGACCAGTCCTCCCGGCCGTTCGCGGCGACCGAGACCATCAGGTCCGTGGGCGCGACGCCGCACTCGGCCTCGAGCCGCTCGGCGAGGCGAGCGTAGAGCGCCTTCTTCTGGTCCTCGCTGCGGCCCTGCTGGAAGACCTGGACCAGGACGCGGTCGTCCGTGCGCTCGAAGCCGAGCCCGGTGTCCTGCAGGATCAGGTTCCGCGAGGGGTGCTCGTCGATGACCTGGTAGCGGTCGCGCGGCGGTGCCGCGAAGACCTCCTCGAGGACCTCCTGCACCACGTCCGCGAGCCGTCGCAGCGCGGCAGGCTCGCGCCCCTCGACGACGTCGATCCTGACCAGCGGCATGACGGTCCTCCTGACGAAGTTTGTCAGGACAAAGTAACAGCCGGCCCGGGAGGGAGCAAGCGCGTACGCAGCCGTGTAGCCGTGGGTGTGCGCTGCCGCACCTCGGGCACGGCGTGTCGGCTGCGCGAGGGCGCACTCGCTCGACTGACTGAGGGGAAACGCCCTCCGGCCTGGTCATACCGAGTGCGCACGAAGCGCGCGACACGCCCCGCCTGTCGCACGATCTCCGCGCAGTCGTCGCGGAACGCTCCAGGCCAGGGGCGTTCTTCGAGGTTCAGCCGCGCCGCTGCCGCAGCCCCACCAGGAACCCGGCGCCCCAGGAGAGGTGGGTCACGGCCAGGACGAGGGGCAGGCGTACGCGGGCGGCGTCGGACATCGAGCGGGACGTGACGGCCGAACCGCCGAGGATCACGCTCGCGTAGCCGGCCGGTGCGGCCCAGGCCAGCCTGAGCAGCCGGGAGCCGGTGACCGAGCCGGCGAGGCCGAGCACCGTGCCGGCCGCGATCGCCGCGGTGGCGAGCGGCGGGGCGAGGTAGCGGACGTTCGCGGTGTCGGGGTAGCGCCGGATGACCTCGCGACGCCACTTGCCGGTGTCGTACATCTGCTTGGCCAGGGCCCGCACCGACGAGCGGGGCCGGTACGTGACGCGCAGCTCCGGGGAGAACCAGATCGTGCGCCCGCTGGCCAGCAGCCGGTGGTTGAGCTCCCAGTCCTGCGCGCGGTGCATCGACTCGTCGAACCCGCCGACGGCGGTCAGCGCCTCCCGCCGGAAGACCCCGAGGAACACGGTCTCCGCCGGCCCCGCCTGGGACTCGGCGAGGTGGAAGGAGCTGCCGCCGAGCCCGAGCTTGGTCGTGTACGCCGCGGCGACGGCCTCCTCGAACGGGGTCGAGCCCTGCGCGTCCATGACGCCGCCGACGTTGGCCGCGCCGGTCTCCTCGAGCAGCTCCACGGCCCGCCGGACGTAGCCGTCGGTGAGCATGCCGTGCCCGTCGACGCGCACGATCACGTCGTGCCGGGCGGCGGCGACGCCGAGGTTGAGCGCGTGCGGTGTCCGGGAGGCCGGGTTGTCGACGACCCGCACGCGGTCGTCGGTCGCGGCCACGCGGTCGGCGATCTCCCGCGTCGCGTCACGGCTCCGACCGACCACGACGACCACCTCGAGCTCGCCCGGGTAGTCCTGGCTCAGGACCCCGGACACGGCCGCCTCGAGGTGGCGCTCCTCGTTCAGCACCGGCATCACGACGCTGACGCCGGGCCAGTCCCGCCTCACGCCGTGCTCCTGACCGTCGCCGGGGACGGGCTCAGGCAGAGCAGACCTTGGACAGGTTGGACGTGTCCACGCCCTTCTTGGCCGGGTCCGACGAGCTCGAGCCGCTGGACGACTTCTTCGGCTTGGCGCTGGCCGAGGCGTTGCCCGCGGGCGCGGCGCTCGCGGACGGCTTCGGCTCGTCCATCGCCTCGGACTTCTGGATCTGCTCGGCGATGGCGGCCTGGATCTTCGGGAAGTCCGGGTCGGCCGGCTTCTTGAGCAGCGGCGGGACGATGGCGAGGCTGCCGACGGGCTTCGTCTTCGCCTTCTGCGCCAGGTCGAGCATGGTCGAGACCTGCGAGCCGGGGATGTCGGTCGCGACGATCTCCTTGCTCGCGCTGGCGATCCCGTTGAACTTGGTCAGCACGGTCACCGGGTCGAGCTGGTTCAGCATCGCGTTCATCACGCACTTCTGCCGGACGATGCGGTCCCAGTCGCTGGAGTCGGAACGCGACCGGGCGAACCACAGCGCCTCCTTGCCGTCCAGGTGCCGGTTCTTGCCCGCCTCCACGTAGCCGTAGATCGGGTGGGTCGGCCCACCGCCGATCGGCACCTTGCGGTAGACGTCCATGGTGATGCCGCCGAGCGCGTCGACGAGGTCCTCGAAGCCCTTGAGGTCGATCAGCGACCAGTAGTTGATCGTCAGGCCGGTGACGCCCTCGATCGCCTCCTTGGTCGCCTGCGCACCCGGGTTCTTCACCTTCGGGTAGAGCTCCTTGTGGGCCATCGCGTACGTGTAGACGGCGTTGA
This sequence comes from Microlunatus spumicola, assembly GCF_039536445.1. NCBI lineage: Bacteria > Bacillati > Actinomycetota > Actinomycetes > Propionibacteriales > Propionibacteriaceae > Microlunatus > Microlunatus spumicola. The sequence goes on from NZ_BAAAYR010000004.1 coordinate 274,229, forward strand.
GCATGCAGACGTCGTTGGGGCAGTCGAAGCCCTTCGGGAACTTCTTGTGCAGGGGGGAGGACGCCGGGAAGGGCGCCTTCTCCAGGTTGCGCGGGAGGCTGATCAGGACCGTGCGGCCGGTCTCCTGGTCGACGCTGGCCACGGTCATGCTGTCCGGGCGCAGGCCCGTCCGGTCCGCGCCGGCGTCGCCGCCCATCAGCAGGATGTTGATCCGCCCGGCCTTGGCGGCCTTGTCGCCGCCGCCGGCGAAGACGGTGCTGACGAGCTCGCGCTGGGCGGAGACCACGTTCGCCGAGGCGACGAGGCCGATCACGACGGCGAACGCGAGCCCGAGGCTCAGCGCCGCGAACCCCAGCCGGTGGCGTCGCGCCATCTCCGGCGGGCTGCTGATGCGCCACGCGTCGAGGAAGAGCAGGGCCCAGCCGACGCCGAGCACGACGAGCAGGACCTGGATGACGCGGAGCGTGCCCGGCGCGGTGATCGCGGTGATCGCCGCGCTGCGCGAGACGAGCACGAAGAGCCCGGCGAGGACGGCCACGACCCAGAGGCCGGCCCAGACCCGCAGCGCCGCGCGGCCGAGCCGGCGGTTGCCCGCGGCCACCTGCGCGGAGCCGGGGAGCACCAGCGTCATGAGGAGGAAGGTGAGGCCGCGGCGCAGCTTGACGCCCTCGGCACGACGCTGGGAGGTCTGCAGCGAGTCCGTGATCAGACGGTCGCGCTCGGCGTCGTCCTGGTCGTCGCGTGTGCCCTCGCGCTCGGGCGTCAAGGTGCTGGACACCGGGTGGAGCCTCTCTGCCGATGGCGGGGACGGGCCCGCCGGAGCAGACCGTTCGCCAGTATGGACAAGGACCCGGGGTGGTCGGGGTCTGCCACGCCGGGCCGGGTCCGGACCGTTCGGATTGGTCTGCGGTCTGACGTCGGCGGGCCCCTCCGCCGGTAGCCTCGACGTCATGGCGAACCGCCACGAGTCCGACCTCGACTGGCTCTACGGGCGTGAGCAGCGCCGCCCGGAGCCCGAGCCGACCCGCGTCCTGCCGCTGCCCGAGGACCACGCCGCGCGCGTCGGGGGCGGAGCCGACGGACGCGCTGACGGACGCCCGGTCGAACGCGCCGCCGCCGCTCCCCTGGCACCCCCGCAGGCGCCGCCAAGTCCCGCCGGCTACCCCCGGACCCCCGCGTACGGCGAGGGTCGCGGCTCCTTCCCGCCACCCGCGACCGTCCCCGGCGGCCCCTCCGGCCCGGCGGGACCGTACGGCCCGGGCGGACCCGGTGGACCCGGCGGAGGCCCGGCGCGCCGCCCCCGCCGCCGGCGCCCGGTGCGCACCGTCTTCCGCACGCTGCTGGTCCTCGTCCTGCTGGCGATCGTCTGGCTCGCCGGTGTGCCCGCGTACGCGTGGAGCCAGGTCGGCCGCGTCGACGACACGCCCAGCGGGCGGCGGCCGGGCGACCAGCCCGGGGAGACGTTCCTGCTCGTGGGGTCCGACTCCCGCGAGGGCCTGAGCAAGGCCGAGCAGAAGAAGCTCGGCACCGGTTCGGTGGGCGGCCAGCGGACCGACACGATCATGCTCGTGCACCGGCCGGTCACCGGGAAGCCCGTGCTGGTCTCGCTCCCCCGCGACTCCTACGTCGCCATCCCCGGGAACGGCACCAACAAGATCAACGCCGCGTACGCCATCGGCGGGCCCGACCTGCTGGTGCAGACGGTGGAGCAGGACACCGGCCTGCGGATCGACGGCTACGCGGAGGTCGGCTTCGGCGGGTTCGTGTCGGTGATCGACGCCCTGGGCGGGATCCGGATGTGCGTCCCGGCGGCGATCAAGGACCGCGACTCCCACCTCGACCTGAAGAAGGGCTGCCAGACCCTCGACGGGACGACGGCGCTGGGCTACGTGCGGATGCGCAAGGCCGACCCGCGCGGCGACCTGGGGCGGGTGGAGCGGCAGCGCCAGATGCTGGCCGCCGTGGCCGCGAAGGCCGCGTCGCCGGCGACGCTGCTCGACCCCGTCCGCTACTGGCGCCTGAGCACGTCGACGGCCGCGGCGGTGAAGATCGGCCAGGACACGACGATCCTCGACACCGCGCAGGCCGCGCTGGCGCTGCGCAGCGTCTCGGCCGGTGACGGGCTCACCCTGACCGTCCCCGTGTCGGACCCGGGCTACAGCTCGCCCGTCGGTTCCGCGGTGCTGTGGGACGACGCGGCGGCGCAGGACATGTTCAAGGCGATCGCCCGGGGCGACACCTCCAAGCTCGCCAAGTACGCCAGGTAGGTCCGGCG
>NZ_BAAAYR010000004.1:276510-320747 GCF_039536445.1 Microlunatus spumicola
CCCGTCGACGGACCGGCTCAGCAGCGCGTCAGCGGCGGAACCCGTCGTCACCCTCGTCGACGTCGACCGGCGGCTCGACGATCACGCCGACCTTCGCCACCTGCACCGTGCGCTTCCCCTTGGTCCCCCCGATGACGACCTTGCGCTGCGACACGTTGTTCTTGGTGCTGCGCTCGTAGAGGACCCTGTCCGGGTTGGCGGCGATCTCGACGTAGTAGGTGCCGTTCGCCACGCCGTTCAGGTCGAAGGCCTGCCCCTCCCGGAACTGCTCGTAGGTGTCGCCCGAGCCCGTGTCGAGGACCTCGCGGACCCCGAGCGCCGACCGGCTCCCGCAGGCCGTGGACAGGTCGGTGTTCCGCGGCTGCCAGCTGGCGCCCTTGACCGTGTAGTCGACGGCGTCGGTGTTGGCGAGGCAGAAGGCCTCCTTGCCGCTCACCACCCGCGTCTTGTGGTCGGCGCTGACGAGGCTGTAGCGCGCGAAGTCCTGGAAGTGCCAGTGCTGGTGGTGGTCCCGCGCGTCCCACTCCATGCCCCCGACCGGGGCGTAACCCTTCTGCTTCCCCGACGCCGTGAAGAAGTACTGGTAGGCGTTCATGAGGTTCTCGTCCTTCGAGTCCCGGAACCCGTCCACGACCAGCCGGCCCGGTCCGGCGTTCCAGACCGTGGCGCTGAAGTTCAGGTAGCGGCCGTCGGAGACGATGCCCCAGGCCGGCAGGGAGCGCAGGTCGGGCAGCGGGCCGCTCGGCTTCGCCCTCGACCCCGTCAGCCTGGTCGGTGCCTTCTCGGTCCGGGCGGCGGCGACCCGGGCCGCGCTCGTGCGCACCTTCGCGGCCTGGCGGCAGCCGCGGAGCTCCTCGCACCCGTCGTCGTCCGCCTCCACGACCGTCACGTGCACCGTCGCCTGCGCCTTCGCGACGGGGATCCGGAGCGCCGTGCGGTAGGCGGGCGTGATGCTCGTCGTCGCGACGTACGAGCCCGGCTTCAGGTCCGGCAGCTCGCTGATCCCGTAGTAGGCGTCCTCGCCACCCAGGCTCGCGGCGTAGCCGCGCTGCAGGCCCCACACGGCGCCGAGGGCGTAGGGGTTGGCGCCGCAGCCCTGCGGGTAGGGCGAGCTCGCCGGCGCGGACGGGGAACGACGCACCGGCTCGTAGACGTCGGGGCAGAAGGCGGACGTCGAGGTCGTGACGACCTTGCCCCTGCTGTCGCGGAACGTGGTGCGGGAGAAGTTCGCGAGGCCGCTGAGGTCGGGCGGTGCTGGCAGCGTGCGGTCGCGGCCCTTGCGCACCAGCCTGGCGACCACCGGGTGGTCGTAGTCCCGGCGCTCCGCGCGCACCTCGAAGGCCTGCTTGGCGTCGGCGACGGCGTACACGCCGAGGTCGCCGTCGAGGAAGGCCTCGTCCCCGTCGCTGTAGCGGTAGACCGTCACGCTGGACCGCGACGCCTCGAGCGTGAGCGCGGGACGGGTCGCGGCGCCGGCCGGGACGGCCCCGGCGACGGCGGTGGCCGCGACCGCGGCGGCGACCACCAACGAGCGGACGGCGTGGCGCACCACGCGTGGACGACGGTTCATCTTCGGATCCCCCTGGGTCTGGCCGGTGGGCACCGGCTTGGACCTGAAGGCAAGCACAGGTGACTGACAGGTTGCTCTCAGCGACGGCACTTGTTTCGCCGCGCAGTCGAAGTCGAGACCCAGGTCGTACACCGGCCCGACCGGAACGGTCCTCGGGGGCGACGCGAGGGACGCGCGCGGTCGAGGTCCCGCTCAGCGGTGCAGCAGGTGGCGGGCCATCACGACGCGCTGCACCTGGTTGGTGCCCTCGTAGATCTGGGTGATCTTGGCGTCGCGCATCATCCGCTCGACCGGGTAGTCGTGGGTGTAGCCGTAGCCGCCGAACAGCTGGACCGCGTCCGTCGTCACCGCCATCGCGACGTCGGAGGCGAAGCACTTCGCGCTCGCGCCGAACCAGGTCAGGTCGGGGTCGTTCCGCTCGGAGCGGCCCGCGGCGGCGTACGTGAGCTGGCGGGCGGCCTCGACCCGCATGCCCATGTCGGCGAGCATGAACTGGACGCCCTGGAAGTCGCCGACCGCGTGACCGAACTGCTGCCGCCCGGCCACGTACGCGAGCGTGGCGTCGAGCGCGCCCTGGGCGATGCCGACGGCCTGGGCGGCGATGGTCACCCGCGTGTGGTCGAGCGTGCGCATGGCCAGCGCGAAGCCGCCGCCCTCCTCCCCCACGAGCCGGTCGGCGGGCACGCGGACGTGGTCGAGGTAGACCTCGCAGGTCGGCGAGCCCTTGATCCCGAGCTTCCGCTCCGGCGCGCCGAAGGAGACACCCGAGTCGTCGCGCTCCACGACGAAGGCGCTGATGCCGTGGCCGCGCGGGGCGGTCGGGTCGGTCACGGCGAACACCGTGTAGAGGCTGGAGACGCCCGCGTTGCTGATCCAGCGCTTGGCCCCGTCCAGCACCCAGCCGTCACCGTCGCGCACCGCCCGGGTGCGCATCGCGGCCACGTCCGAGCCGGCCTCGGACTCCGACAGGCAGTAGCTGACCATGGCCTCGCCGCTGGCCACGAGCGGCAGGTAGCGCTGCTTGAGGGCCTCGCTGCCCGCGAGCAGCCAGGGCACGGTGCCCAGCTTGTTGACCGCCGGGACGAGCGAGGTGGAGGCGCAGGCGCGCGCGACCTCCTCGATGACGACGACGGTCGCCAGCGCGTCGGCCCCGACCCCGCCGTACGCCTCGGGCACGTGCGGGGCGTGGAAGTCGCCGGCGCGCAGCGCCTCGTAGGACTCCCAGCCGAACGCGGCCTGCTCGTCGACGGCGGCGGCCAGCGGCGCGACCTTGGCGTCGCAGACCTCGCGCACGGCCGCGCGGAACGCCTCGTGCTCCTCGGAGGTCCGGAACATCCCGCTGGCGTCGTCGCCCATGGCGGGAGCGTACTCCCGGGGTTACCCGCGGGTAACTTGTCGCCGCACGGGGGCCGGCGGGTCGGTCGGCTCGTCCAGGAGCTGCCGGGCCAGCAGCGTCCCGGCGGCCGTGGCGACGGGGAAGACCACCACCGCGACGAACGGCACGGAGAGCAGCAGGAAGGCCGGGACCCCGAGCCCGAGGCTCCGCCACCGGCGGCGGGCGAGCGTCGCGCGGCGCTCGCGCAGGGTGAGCACGCCCCGGCGCTCGAGCGGGCTGCCGACCAGCTCGGTGACGAGCATCCAGCCCCCGAACAGGGCGCCGCCGACGGGTGCGGCGACCTGGCCGACGACGGGGACGAAGCCGGCGCCGAAGAGCGCCGCGGCCCCGAGGGCCGACACGACCACGAGGCCGACCGACTGGCGCACGGTCCGGGCGAGCCCGGTACGGACGGGTTCGTCGACGGGGGCCGGGGCGTCCGGGGACGCGCGGTCGACGGCCTCGCTGATGGCGTCGTAGACCGGGGAGCCGAGGGCCAGCGTGAGCGTGCTGAACAGCAGCACCATGAGCAGCACCGTGCCGCCGACGAGCAATGTCCCGACGACCACGCGGACGGCGGTGGCCGCGCCGGCCGACCACGCGTCCGCGAAGGGCGTCAGCGCCGCGGTCAGGCCGGCAAGGTGGCCGACCAGCAGCACGAGCGCGACGACGAAGACGACCGACGTGACCGCGGGTGGCACCGCACCGAGCCAGAACAGCCGGGGCCGGCGCACCAGGAAGGACGCGGCGCGCCCGAGCAGCCTCAGCCCGCCGACGGCCTCAGCCGGGGCGGACGGCACGCCGCACCGCCTCGCCCTTCGCCTCCGCGCTGCGCCGCAGGTCGTCCTGGAAGGCGAGCATCGCCGTGGTCAGCAACGGGTCGCCGCTGGCGAGGATGCGGACGGCGAGCAGGCCGGCGTTGCGGGCGTTGCCCACCGCCACGGTCGCGACCGGGACGCCGGCCGGCATCTGCACGATCGAGAGCAGCGAGTCGAGGCCCTCGAGGTGCCTGAGCGCGACCGGGACGCCGATCACGGGCAGCGGGGTGACCGCGGCGAGCATCCCGGGCAGGTGGGCCGCGCCGCCGGCACCGGCGATGATCACCTCGAGCCCGCGCTCGTGGGCGCCGTGCCCGTACGCGAGCATCGCGTCCGGCATCCGGTGGGCGGAGACGACGTCGGCCTCGTACGCGACCCCGAACTCGGCCAGCGCCTGCGCGGCGGCCTCCATGGTCGGCCAGTCGGAGTCGGAGCCCATGACGATGCCGACACGCGGCCGACCCGGGCTCTCGCCCGTGGTGGCGGTGGGCGTGGTGGTCTCAGGCATCGTGGTCCCCCATCAGGTAGCCGGCGGCGTGCCGCGCGCGGCGGCGGACCTCGACCAGGTCGTCGCCGTACGCGGTCACGTGCCCGACCTTGCGGCCCGGCTTGACCTCCTTGCCGTAGAGCTGGACGCGCAGGCGCCGGTCGCGGGCGAAGCAGTGCAGCAGGGTCGAGGGCAGGTCGGGCTCGGAGCCGCCGAGGACGTTGCCCATCACCGTCCACGGGTCGCGCGTGCCCGGGTCGCCGAGCGGCAGGTCGAGCACGGCGCGCAGGTGGTTCTCGAACTGCGAGGTGTGGGCGCCGTCGATGCTCCAGTGCCCGGTGTTGTGCGGGCGCATGGCCAGCTCGTTGACGACGACCGTGCCGTCGCGGCGTTCCATGAGCTCGACGGCGAGCACCCCCACCACCCCCAGCTCTCCGGCGACCTGCAGGGCGAGCGCCTCGGCGGCGACGGCCTGCTCCTCGGTCAGCCCGGGCGCGGGCGTGGTGGTCTCGACGCAGATGCCGTCGCGCTGCACCGACTCCGAGACCGGGTAGGCCACGGCCTGGCCGCTGGGCGAGCGCACGACGAGGGCGCTCAGCTCACGGGCGAAGTCCACGTACTCCTCGGCCAGGATCTCGGCGCCGGCCGAGAGCCCGCCGAGCGCGGCGAAGGGTTCGTCGGCCTGGTCGGGCGCGTCGATCTTCCACACGCCCTTGCCGTCGTAGCCGCCGCGCGAGGTCTTGGCGATGACGGGCCAGCCGGTCTCGTCGCCGAACGTGCGCAGGGCGTCCGCGTCGGCGACCACGCGGTAGGCCGGGCACGGGATCCCTGCGGCGCTCAGCCGGTCGCGCATGACGACCTTGTCCTGCGCGTGGATCAGCGCGTCCGGACCGGGCCGCACGGCGGTGCCCGACGCCTCCAGGTCGCGCAGCAGGCCGGTGGGCACGTGCTCGTGGTCGAAGGTGATGACGTCGCAGCGCGCGGCGAACGCCCGCAGCGTCTCGGCGTCGGTGTAGTCGCCGACCGTGACGTCGTGGACGACCTGCGCCGCGGACACGTCCGGGCCCTCCGCCAGCAGCGCGACCCGGACGCCGAGACCGATCGAGGCCTCGTACATCATCCGGGCCAGCTGGCCGCCACCGACGATCCCGACGACGAAGGGCCGGACGGGCGCAGGTGAGGTCGTCACGCCGCGGGAGCCTATCCGCCCCCGCCGCGACGGTCACCCGGTCACCGGCCCGCGAGCGGCTCAGCCCAGCCGGGCGTCCATCACCAGCGCGCCGCTGGCGTCGGTGATCATCAGCTCGCGGGCCTGGTCGACCGGCAGCGCGGCGTTCACGCTGCAGCGGACGGGGTCGGCGCCCGTGCCCAGGAAGCTGCCCGCGCTGACGCGTTCGCCGTCGGCGCGGACGAAGGTCACCGCGTAGCTGCCGCCGGCCGCCAGGCCCCGGGCCTCGAGCTTGAGCTCCGTGCCCCAGGTGTGCCGGACCAGGCCCGCGTCCGCGGTGAGCCCCGGCTGGTCCACGTTGAGGGCGACGGCGATCACCGGCGGGTCCGTGCGCGGACCCGTGAACCAGCTGCCCACCCCGAAGGCGACCGCCAGCGACGCCGCGACCAGGACCCCGCCGCCGGCGCGACGCCAGCGGGAGCGGCGGGCGGCCGCACGCCGGCGTCGCCGTACGGTCTGCAGGACCTGGTCACCGAGATCGGCGGGCGGTGCCTCCCGGTCGAGGTCGGCGGGCTCCAGCTCGTGCAGCGCGGCGGCCACGGGGAGCAGGTCGGCCACCTCGGCGCGGCACGCCTCGCACCCGGCGAGGTGGGCCCGGACGGTGTCGACGCCGTCGGCGTCCAGCTGCTCGAGGACGTAGGCCCCCAGCAGCTCGCGCAGCGCGCGGTGCTCCTCCTCGTTCACCAGGACACCCCCATCTCCTCCATCGTCACCCGCAAGGCTTTCAGTGCGTAGAACATCCGGCTCCGCAAGGTGCCGGCCGGGACGCCGCTGGTGGCGGCCAGCTCGTCGTACGTGCGGCCCCGCAGGTGGGTCTCGACGATCACCTGGCGGTGCTCCGGGCTCAGCCGGTCGAGGGCCTGCGTCACGACCGCGCGGGCGAGGACGGTGTCGGTCCGATCGGTGACCGGGGGCAGGCCGGCGGCCACCCCGGCCTCGTCCGCCGTCACGTGCGCGAAGGACGCGGTGCTGCGGCGCCGGTGCAGGTCGATCACCACGTTGCGGGCGATGGCGAAGAGCCACGTGCGCAGGCTGGCCAGGCCCGGGTCGTAGTGCCGGGCCGACTGCCACGCCCGCAGGAAGGTCTCCTGCACCGCGTCCTGGGCGAGGCCTGCGTCACCGAGCCCCCGGAACGCGAACCGGTAGATCTCCGGGCCGTGGTCGTCGTACGCCGCGCGCAGGCCGACGTCGTGCGACAGGTCCGTCGTCACCGCCCCGCCCACCTCCCTCCGCTCGTTCCCCGAGGTGGTTACGCGGGCCGACCGCCTCGCGTTCACCCGAGTTCGTCACGAGGCGGGCAGCGGACTGGCCGGAAAAAGATCGCGGTCCGTCCTGAACGCCGGCGCACGCGGCTGCGTAGACACCTCCAGCCGCCGTCGGGCGGACTCCCCCCGCCCGGGTCTGGGCGACCGAAGGGAACTGACCGTGAAGATCCGCCGCGTCACCATCGCCGTCGCCGGCCTCGCCGTCGCCGGGCTCGCCGTCCCGGCCACCGCCATGGCGGCCGCCGCCGACGACGCCACCGGGCTGTCCGACGGGGGCACCCGCCTCGTCCGCTTCGACACCGACAAGCCGGGCAAGGCCAAGCGCACCAAGGCGATCACCGGCCTGGTCGGCGACACCGCGCTCGTCGGCATCGACCGCCGCGTCCAGAACGGCAAGCTCTACGGCGTCGGCAACCAGGGCGGCCTCTACACGCTGTCGACCAGCTCGGCGAAGGCCACGAGCGTCGGCGAGCTGACCGTCGAGCTCGACGGCACCTCGTTCGGCGTCGACTTCAACCCGGTCGCCAACGCCCTGCGGATCGTGAGCGACACCGGCCAGAACCTACGCCAGCCGTTCGGCGAGGGCGACGGGGCCACCGCCGCGACGGTGACCGACGGCTCGCTCGCGTACGCGACCCCGACCGGCCCGGTCGCCGCGACCGGCGTGGGCGGGGCGGCCTACACGAACAACGACCTGGCCGCGGCCACCGCGACGACCCTGTTCGTGCTGGACACGGCCCAGGACCAGATCGCGATCCAGTCCCCGGCCAACGCCGGCACCCTGGCCGCCACCGGCAAGCTCGGGGTGGACGCGGGTGCGGAGGTCGGGTTCGACATCTTCTCCGACATCAAGTCCGGCCGGACCAACTCCGTCGAGGGCTACGCGACCGTGACCGCCGGGGGCAAGACGTCCTTCTACACGGTCGACCTGCTGACCGGCGACATCGACAAGGTCGGCTCGCTGCCCTACTCCGTCACCGACCTCGCCGTCGATCTCGACTGACGGCTGACGGGGGGTGCCGCCCGGGCCGGGGGGAGCCCGGGCGGCGGCCCCACCGTGTCGCGCTCGTTCGGGTCGTGCTCGTGGGGGTCGGGCCGGTCAGGGCCGCCGCGCGGCGGCGTCGTGCACCATCCGCAGCTCGCCCTCACCGTCCGGCGACGGCCCCGCGTCGGTGAAGCCGTGCCGGGCGTACAGCCGGCGGGCCGCGGCGTTGTCCGCGTAGACCGAGAGGACCACGGCCCGCCCGGGGTACGCCTCGGCCGCGAGGGCCAGGACGGCGGTGACGGCGGCGTCGGCCACGCCGGTCCCGCGCGCGGGCGGGGCGACCCACATGCCGATCAGCTCGGGCGGTTCCCCGCCCGCGGGCGCGGCCAGGCTGACCATCCCCACGTCCTCGCCGGCGCGCACGACGACGAGGTTGTGCGGGACCGACGCCAGCCGGTCCCGCCAGCGCTCCTCTGTGTCACCCGCCCCGCTCCAGCCCGCGAGCGTCGACCCGAACGCCTGCGGGGCCTCGGCCAGCGCGGCGAGCCGCAGCGCGCGCCAGCGGCGCCAGGCGTCGGCGGCTACCGCGACGACCTCCATGCTCAGCGGGTCAGGTCGAGGACCAGACGTCCGCGGACCCCGCCCGCCTCCATGCGCCGGTGGGCCTCGGCCGCGTCGGCCGCCGGCACGACGTCAGCCACCCGCAGGGTCACCTCGCCCGCCTCGGCCTGCTCGCGCAGCCGCTCGAGCGCGGGCGTGTTCTGCGCGTAGTCCCGCACGAAGACGGGCACCATCCGGAGGCCGCGGGCCAGCTCCTGCTCGGCGTCCTCGCCGCGGTAGCCGCGGACGGTGACCACCACGCCCCCGTCGCGCACGGCGGGCAGGGCGGCGGCGCCGAGGAGCGCACCGTCGGCCAGGCCGTCGACCCCGTCCGGGAACTGCTCGCGCACCGCTGCGGCGAAGCCGTCCCCGCGGGGCACGACCACGTCGGCGCCCAGGGTGCGGACCAGCTCGACGTCGGCGTCGCTCGCGTCGGCCACGACCGTGAGGCCGTCGGCCTTGGCGAGCTCGACGAGGTAGCCCCCGAAGGAACCCGCCGCGCCGGTCACCGCGACGACGTGCCCACGGTCCAGCGTCATCTCGTCGAGGGCCAGCCGGGCCGTGAGGCCGTTCATGGGCAGGGTCGAGGCCGCGGCGTCGTCCACGCCCGCGGGCGCGGGGACGACGGAGGCCGCCGGCAGCGCGACCTGCTCGCGGTAGGCGCCGTGGCCGCCGGAGGGCAGCACGATCGCCATCACCCGGTCGCCGACCGCCAGACGGCCGTCCGTGCCCGGGCCGACCTCGTCGACGACCCCGGAGACGTCCATCCCGGGGACGGCCGGGAGCTCGGGCGGCGTGCCCGCCATCCGCGCGTACAGCCCGCTCCGCACCCCGACGTCCGTCGGGTTGACCGTCGCCGCCCGCACGGCGACCCGCACCTCGCCGGGACCCGCGTGCACCTCGGGCACCTCGACCACGTGCAGGGCCTCGGGCCCACCGAACTCCGTCACCGCTACTGCTCTCATGCCCGGTGCAAGAGGTGCGGCGGCGACCTTTGTTCCCCGTACGCGGCCGGTGCGAGAAGGCTCACGCGAGCCGGAAGATCACGCCCCGCTGCACGACGAAGTTGACCGTCGTGGCCACGCCCTGGGCCACGACGAAGCCGACCACCTGGACCACGGTCAGGGAGAAGCCGTGCGCGCTCAGCGCGGTGAACAGGACGGAGAAGAGACCGACCTGCAGGCCGAACGTCAGCGCGTACAGCACGACCACGGCGACGAACCGGCGCCGGGACGGTTCCGCGCGGAACGTCCAGCGCCGGTTGATCAGGTACGCGGTGGTCGTGCCGGCGACGAAGGAGAGCGCCTTGGCGCCGGTGTGCCCGAGCCCCAGGTGCATGAGCAGGACCAGCAGGCCGAAGTCGACGAGCGCGGAGAGCCCGCCCGTGAGGACGAACCGCACGAGCTGGGTCTTGAGGGGCAGGGCCGACGTGCGCTCGGCGACCGGGAGCTCGACGGGCTGCGGGAGGTGGCTCACCGGCCGGACCCCTGCCCCGGCGCGGCCGAGAGCTCGCCGAACAGCTGCTCCGTGACCGCGCGCTGCACGTGCCGGACGTCGGGGACGTCGCGCAGGGCGACCGCGCCCTCGCCGGCCGTCTGGGCGACGAGCGTCCCGCAGCCGAGCAGGCGGTCGCCCAGGCTGCGCTGGGTGGACACGTCGTTGACCCGCCACAGCGGGAGGTCGACGCTCACCTTGTTGAGCACGCCGGTCCGCATGACCAGCCGGCGGTTCGTCAGGGAGTAGGTGGTGGCCCGCCAGCGCAGGAACGGGCGTACGCACGCCCAGCCGGCGAGCGCACCGCCGAGCACGAGGACGACGAGCTGCCCGAACGGGCGGTAGTCGGTCGGGATCACGGCCGTCCCGGCGCCGACCAGCGCGCCGGTCCCGATGAGCGCCAGCGCGGGCCCGACGAGCGCCTTGGCGTGGGTCCGGGTGTGCAGGACCTCGTACTCGTCGGCGCCCAGCATCCGCGACGGCAGCCCCACACCGTTCATGGTGGCACAGCGCACCGCGCCGGACGTCCGACTCGGGTCTCGACCTCGTCAGCCCCGGACGAGCCCGTCCCAGGACCAGCGCGGGATCTCCAGACCGTCGGGGACGTCGTCGGGCGAGTCCGGGTAGGCGTTCATCGCGGTGCGCGTCGCCCACGCGAAGTAGGCGTGCAGCACGTCACCGACGGCGGTTCCGGTGCTGGTCCCGACGTCGTCGAGCGCCCCGTCGAAGCAGGCGACCGCCCGGTCGTCCATCTCCTGGTGCTCGCCGTTCCCGCCGTGGACCCGGGCCACCGACGACCCGTCGCCGTACGCGGTGGAGAAGGTCGGCGGCCCACCGAGCGCCTCGCCCCAGTAGGCCGCGAGTCGTTCGACGTGGTGCGGATCGACCCCGCGGGAGAACGCGTGGCCCACGACCTCGTCGGCCACCACCCGCCGGTGCCACGCCCCGGCCAGCGCGACCATCCCGTCCCGCCCGCCGGCGGCCTCGTACACGCTCGTCTCCCGCGCGGGATCGGTCACCTCCTCACCGTGGCACGGAACGACGGGAGAGGGAATGCCCCCTGAGCTTGTCGAAGGGCTCCAAAGGAGTTGGCCTCCTGGAGAAGACGCCGACCTCTTCGAGGCCCTTCGACAGGCTCAGGGGGCGTCTCGAGGTCAGGAACGCCCCCTGAGCTCGTCGAAGGGGTCCGAAGGAGTTGGACTCCTGGAGAAGACGCCGACCTCTTCGAGGCCCTTCGACAGGCTCAGGGGGCGTCTCGAGGTCAGGAACGCTCCCTGAGCTCGTCGAAGGGCCCCGCAGGGGTTGGCGTTCCGCCCGGGTCAGCGCAGGTGGACCACGTCGCCGGCGCCGAAGGTGCGCCGGCCGTCGGCGTTCTCGACCACGAGGCGGCCCGAGCCGTCGACGTCGACCGCGACGCCGACCACGGAGGTGCCGTCGGAGAGGTCGACCCGCACCTCGCGCCCGATCGTCGCGCAGCGTTCGCGGTAGGCCAGCGCCAGGCCGTCGCCGTTCAGGCCGGGCACCGCCGCGACCTCCTCCCAGCGCGCGAGGATCCGCTCGAGCGACCGCAGGGTCGTCGACACGATGCTCGTGCGGTGTAGCGGGAAGGCCCCCAGCCCGAGCTCGTCGAGGACGATGGCGAGGGAGGTCGCGGTGGGAACCGGCAGCTGCTCGGTCGTCAGGTGCACGTTGAGGCCCATGCCGATCACGACGGCCGGCCCGTCGGGCGTCTCCACCCGCTCGGCGAGGATCCCGGAGACCTTGCGGCCCAGCACCAGCACGTCGTTCGGCCACTTGAGGTCGGCCGGGAGGTCGGCCTCCTGGCGGATGCCGTCGGACACGGCGAGCCCGGCGAGCAGGGGCAGCCAGGTCCAGCGGTCGGCGGGGACGGCCGGGCGGACCAGCACGGACATGGCGATGCTCGTGCCGGGCGGCGCCGTCCACGTCCGGCCGAGCCGTCCCCGGCCCGCGGACTGGTGGTCGGCCAGCAGCACGCTGCCTGCCGGAGCACCGGCGCGCGCGGCGGCCGCGAGGTCGGCGTTGGTCGACCCCGTCTCGTCGACCACGTCGATCGCGGACCACAGGCTCTCCACGTCGACGAGCTCGGCCAGGAGCGTCGCGCGCTCGATCGGGTCGTCGGCACGGGCGGCAGGGTCAGGCACGTCCGCACCCTAGTGGGGCACCGGCGGGGCTAGGGTTCCCTGCTGTGAGTCTCGACGTCGACCCCGCGCAGACCGGACAGCCGGACATCCACACGACGGCCGGCAAGCTGGCCGACCTCGACACCCGGATGGACGAGGCCGTGCACGCCGGTTCCGCCGCGGCGGTGGAGAAGCAGCACGCCCGCGGCAAGCTGACCGCGCGCGAGCGGATCGCCCTGCTCCTCGACCCGGGCTCGTTCACCGAGCTGGACGAGTTCGCGCGGCACCGCTCGACGACGTTCGGGATGGAGAAGCGGCGCCCGTACGGCGACGGCGTGGTCACCGGCTTCGGCGAGGTGGACGGCCGCCCGGTGTGCGTCTTCAGCCAGGACGTGACCGTCTTCGGCGGCAGCCTCGGCGAGGTCTACGGCGAGAAGATCGTCAAGATCATCGACTTCGCGCTGAAGACCGGCTGCCCGCTCATCGGGCTCAACGAGGGCGGCGGCGCGCGCATCCAGGAGGGCGTGGTCAGCCTCGGCCTCTACGGCGAGATCTTCCGCCGCAACACCCACGCCTCGGGCGTCATCCCGCAGATCTCGCTGATCATGGGCGCGGCGGCCGGCGGGCACGTCTACTCCCCCGCGCTCACCGACTTCGTCGTCATGGTCGACAAGACCTCGCAGATGTTCATCACCGGCCCCGACGTGATCAAGACCGTCACCGGCGAGGACGTCACCATGGAGGACCTCGGCGGCGGGCGGACGCACAACACGAAGTCCGGCAACGCGCACTACCTCGCCACCGACGAGGAGGACGCCATCTCCTACGTGCGTGCGCTGCTGTCCTTCCTGCCGCAGAACAACCTCGAGGACCCGCCCGCCTACGAGGTGGACAACGGGCTCGAGGTGCACGACGTGGACCGCGAGCTCGACACGCTGGTCCCGGACTCGCCCAACCAGCCGTACGACATGCACGAGGTGCTCGAGCACGTGCTGGACGACGGCGACTTCCTGGAGGTCCAGCAGCTCTTCGCGCCGAACATCCTCGTCGGCTTCGGCCGCATCGACGGCCGCGCGGTCGGCGTCGTGGCCAACCAGCCGCTGCACTTCGCGGGCTGCCTGGACATCGACGCGTCGGAGAAGGCCGCCCGGTTCGTCCGGACCTGCGACGCCTTCAACGTCCCCGTGGTCACGTTCGTCGACGTGCCCGGCTTCCTGCCCGGCACCGACCAGGAGTGGAACGGGATCATCCGCCGCGGCGCCAAGCTGATCTACGCCTACGCCGAGGCCACCGTCCCGCTCGTCACCGTCATCACCCGCAAGGCCTACGGCGGCGCGTACGACGTGATGGGGTCCAAGCACCTCGGCGCCGACTTCAACCTCGCCTGGCCGACCGCGCAGATCGCCGTGATGGGCGCCCAGGGCGCGGTGAACATCCTCCACCGCCGCGAGCTGAACGACCACCCGGACGCCGAGGCCCGCCGCGCCGAGCTGATCACCGCGTACGACGACGAGCTGGCCAACCCGTACGTCGCGGCCGAGCGCGGCTACGTCGACGCGGTCATCGCCCCGCACGAGACGCGGTCCGAGATCACCCGGGTGCTGCGGCTGCTGCGCAACAAGCGCGAGACGCTGCCGCCCAAGAAGCACGGGAACATCCCCCTGTGAGCGGAGCGAACCGGTGGGCGCTGTGAGCAACGCCGGTCACGATCCCGGTGACGCGACCGACGGCGCTCCCGTCGAGCCGCTGTTCCGCGTCGTGCGCGGGGCGCCCACCGACGTCGAGCTGGCGGCGCTGAGCGTCGTGCTGGCCGCCCGGACCCGGCCGGTCGACGAGCCGGCGCCGCCGCGGCAGGGACCGTCGGCGTGGGCCGCGTCGGCGCGCGCGGGCCGCGAGCCCGGTCGGCCCGGGCCCGACGCCTGGCGCCGGTCCGCCCGCGGCTGACCGCGGGTCGACGAACCGCGGCCCCGGGCTAGGTTGAGCGTCCTCTGACCCGAACGAGGAGGACCCCGTGAGCGCCGTCGACGACATCGTGGCCCAGCTGCCCATGAACGCCCTGGCCGGTCAGGTCGGCAGCGACGAGCAGTCGACCGAGGCCGCCGTGCGCCAGGTCCTGCCGGCGCTGCTCGGCGGGCTGCACGCCAACGCGCAGGACCCGGCGGGGGCGGCCTCGCTGGCCGGCGCGCTCGGCCAGCACTCCCCCGACCTCGTCCAGGGCGGCGTCGACCTCGGCCAGGTCGACCAGGGCGAGGGCAGCAAGATCGTCAGCAACATCTTCGGCGGCCAGTCCGACCAGGTCGCGCAGACCCTCGGCGGCTCGCTCGGCGGCCAGACCGGCCTGGTGCAGAAGCTCCTGCCGATCCTCGCCCCGATCGTGCTGTCCTACCTGACCCAGCGCCTCGGCGGGCAGGGCCAGGCGGCGCAGCAGGGCGGCGGCCTCGCCGACGTGCTCGGTGGCCTTCTCGGCGGTCAGGGGCAGGGGGCCGGCGCGGGCGGCCTCGGCGGCCTCCTCGGCGGGCTGCTCGGCGGCGGCCAGGCCGGTTCGTCCTCCCCGGGCGGGCTCGGCGACGTCCTCGGTGGCCTGCTCGGCGGCGGACGCCGCTGAGCACGGACGCGCAGGAGCGACGAGCGGTGAGCGAGCCGACGACGGACCCGACCCCGACGGACGGGGCGGCCGACGGCGTACGCCTCGTCCTCGCCTCGGCCTCGCCCGCAAGGCTGGCCACGTTGCGCAGCGCGGGCTTCGACCCGGAGGTCGTGGTGTCCGGGGTCGACGAGTCGGACGTCGTGGCCGACAACCCGGCCGCGCTGACCGCGGAGCTGGCCCGGCTCAAGGCCGAGGCCGTCGACGCGACGCTGGCCCTCGACGGCCGGACCACCGTGCTCGTCGGCTGCGACTCGATGCTCGAGCTCGACGGGCAGGCGTACGGCAAGCCCGGTTCCGCCGCCGCCGCGGTCGAGCGCTGGCGGCTGATGCGCGGTCGCACCGGCGTTCTCAACACGGGTCACCACGTCGTCGTGCACACGGGCGGTGCGCGGGCGGTGCGCAGCGCGGTCGGATCCACGCGGGTGACGTTCGCGGACCTGTCGGACGCGGAGGTCGACGCCTACGTCGCCACGCGCGAGCCGCTCGAGGTGGCCGGGGCGTTCACGGTCGACGGGTTGGGCGGGCCGTTCGTGGAGCGGATCGAGGGCGACCACCACAACGTGGTGGGCATCAGCCTCCCGCTGCTGCGGAGGCTCCTCGCCGACCTCGGGGTCGCCTGGCCGTCGCTCTGGCGTCGTCGCTGACGCACTCTCCCCGGGCGGGCGCCCGCCCTGCCGGTGCGGCCGGCTCAGCCGAGCAGCGTGAGCACGACCAGCGTGGCGTTCAGCGCCACCACGATGCCGACCACCAGCCAGGCCAGGCGGATCACGTTCCGCCCGGTCGGCGCGAGCCGCATCAGGTCGTCGTCGGCGGCGATCCGGACCAGCGGCACGAGCGCGAACGGGATGCCGAAGGACAGCACGACCTGCGAGCCGATCAGCAGCTCGGTCGGGTCCAGGCCCACGGCGAGCAGCACCAGCGCGGGACCGGCCGTCATCAGCCGTCGCACGAGGAGCGGGATCCGCCGGTGCAGCAGCCCCTCGGTGATCACCGCCCCGGCGTAGCCGCCGACCGAGGTCGAGGCGAGGCCGGACGCGAGCAGCCCGAGGGCGAACAGGGTCGCGACGCCGGAGCCGAGGCGGGAGCCGATGCCCTCGACCGCGTCGGGCAGCCCGTCGATCTCCAGGCCGGTGAGGGTGGTGGCGGCGACGAGCAGCATGCCGATGTTCACGGCGCCGGCCAGCACCATCGCCAGGGTCACGTCGATCCGGACGCCCCGCAGGACGCCGTGGGCGTCAGCCTCCGTGGCGCGGCCGTGCCGGTCGCCGACGAGCGCCGAGTGCAGGTAGACCGCGTGCGGCATCACGGTCGCGCCCAGCATGCCGACCGCGAGCAGCGCGCTGTCCGCGCCGGCGAGACGGGGCACGAGGCCGCCGAGGGCCCCGACGGGGTCGGGCGGGTCGAGGAACAGCCCGGCGAGGAAGCCGACCGCGACGACGGCGAGCATGCCCGTCACCACCCGCTCGAACACCTTCTGCCGGCGCCGGCTCTGCAGCAGCAGCAGCGCGGTGCTGACCGCCGTCGTGATGACGGCACCGACGACCACGGGCAGCCCGAAGAGCAGGTTGAGCGCGAGCGAACCGCCGACGATCTCCGCGAGGTCGGTCGCCACGGCGACGATCTCGGCCTGGACCCAGAACGTGCGGCGCAGACCGGGGGTGTTCCGTTCGCCGACCAGCGCCGGCAGCGACCGGCCGGTGAGCCAGCCGACCTTGGCCGACAGGTACTGCACCAGCCCCGCCATCAGCGTCGCGCCGACCAGCACCCAGAGCAGCAGGTACCCGTACGCCGCCCCCGCGGCCGTGTTCGTCGCGACGTTGCCGGGGTCGACGTACGCCACGGCCGCGACGAACGCGGGCCCGAGCAGGCGAGAGCCCGCGCGGAACCGCTCGATCCGCTCCCGCTGCACCAGCACGCGCCACTCCCGGCCGTTCGTCGCCTCACCCTGCGGACCGCAGGGTAACCAGCACCAGCCATTCGGCGCAGGGGCCCGGAGAGACGGGCGGGATCTCGTCCGATCGCGCGGTTACCGTGACGCGTGCCCTCCCAGCCTGGAAAGCCCGGTTCCGCGCGCCCCCGGTCGGACGTCCGTCTGGTCGTCGTCCTCGGGATGCTGTCGATGTTCGGGCCGATCTCGCTGGACCTCTACCTGCCCGCGCTGCCCGCGCTCGCCACCGACCTCGGGGCGTCCACGTCGGCCGCGCAGCTGTCCATCACCGCCTGCCTGCTCGGGCTCGCGACCGGCCAGCTCGTCGCCGGCCCGCTCTCGGACCAGTTCGGTCGGCGGCCTCCCCTGATCGTCGGCCTCGTCGTCTACCTGATCACCTCGGCCGCCTGCGCCTTCGCCCCGACCATCGAGCTGCTCGTCGTCCTGCGGCTGCTGCAGGGCCTGGGCGGCGCGGCCGGCATCGTCATCGCGCGCGCCGTCGCCCGCGACCTCTACTCCGGCCGCCGGCTCGTGATCATCTTCTCCCGGCTGATCCTGGTCAACGGGCTCGCGCCGGTGCTCGCGCCGGTCATCGGCGGCCAGCTCGCGCTCGTCACGAGCTGGCGCGGGATCTTCGTCGTCCTCGCCGCGTTCGGGATCGTCCTGCTGGCCGCCGGCGTCTTCGGCGTGCCCGAGTCGCTGCCGGCCGAGCGACGTCGCGCGGGCGGCGTGCGCGACACGCTGCGGAGCTTCCGCCTCCTGCTCGGCGACCGCTTCTTCGTCGCCGTCGTGCTCGCCGCCGGGCTGGCGGGCGCGTCGATGTTCGCCTACATCGCCGGGGCCACCTTCGTGCTGCAGCGGCTCTACGGGCTCAGCGCGCAGCAGTTCTCCTTCGCCTTCGGCGCCAACGCGCTCGGCATCATGGTGCTCGGCCAGGTCGGCGCCCGGCTCGCGCACCGCTGGAGCCCGCACCGGGTGATGGCCCTCGGCCTGCTGATGAACCTCCTCGGCGCCGCCGGCCTCGCCGTCACCGTGCTGACCGGCCTCGGGCTCCCCTTCCTGCTCGTCTCGCTCTTCGTCATGGTCAGCGCCCTGGGGCTGGTCTTCCCCACCTCCACCGCGCTCGCCCTGGCCGACCACCCCGACCGCGCGGGTTCGGCCTCGTCCCTGCTCGGCCTCGGCCAGTACCTCCTCGGCGCCGTCGTCGCTCCGCTCGTCGGCCTCGCCGGCGAGGACACCGCGGTCCCCCTGGGCATCGTCGCCGTGGCCTGCAGCCTCGCCGCCTCCGCGATCTTCTTCGGCGTCGCCCTGCCCGCCCTGCGCCGCAAGCCGATCGCCGAACCCGACGACCTCGACGGCCCCCAGCCCCCCGCCTGACCCAGCCACTCCCCGTACCTCCTCCCGCGCACCACTTGTGCGAGTGGCGCCACTCGATACCCCTGCACGGCGTGTCGCGTGTCCGTCGGCGCCACTCGCGCAGCGCCGGACGGAGGGCGCGCTCGGGCGCGCACGCGCCCATGAACCCGCTCACACCCGGGCCTCAGCGGCATAAAGGCCCCGTCCTCCCGGTTGTCGCTCTGGTCGCGGGGCCGTGAGTCCCGCACCGAGCACGAGGAGCACCCCATGGCGTCACCCAAGGTCTGGTTCATCACCGGCGCGTCCCGCGGCTTCGGCCGCGAGTGGACCATCGCCGCCCTCGAGCGGGGCGACCGCGTCGCCGCCACCGCCCGCGACACGTCGTCCCTGGACGACCTCGTCGAGAAGTACGGCGACGCCCTGCTGCCGCTGCAGCTCGACGTGACCGACCGCGAGGCCGACCTCGCCGCGGTCCGCCAGGCGCACGACCACTTCGGTCGGCTGGACGTCGTCATCAACAACGCCGGCTACGGCCACTTCGGCATGGTCGAGGAGCTCACCGAGGCCGAGCTGCGCGCGCAGCTCGAGACGAACCTCTTCGGCGCCGTCTGGGTCACCCAGGCCGCCCTGCCCTACCTGCGCGAGCAGGGCTCGGGCCACATCATCCAGGTCTCCTCCATCGGCGGGATCAGCGCGTTCCCCGGCATCGGCGCCTACCACGCGTCGAAGTGGGCCCTCGAGGGTCTGAGCCAGGCCCTGTCCCAGGAGGTCGCCGGCTTCGGCGTCCACGTCACCCTCGTCGAGCCGGGCGGCTTCTCCACCGACTGGTCCGGCCCGTCCGCGAAGCACAGCGACGAGATCGACGCGTACGAGCCCATCCGCGAGGGTCAGCGCGCCCGCCGGGGCGGCACCCAGCCCGGCGACCCCAACGCGTCCGCCGCCGCCCTGCTCAAGGTCGTCGACGCCGACGAGCCGCCGCTGCGCGTGTTCTTCGGCCAGGCTCCCCTCGGCATCGCCACGAAGGACTACGAGTCCCGCCTCGCCCTCTGGAACGCGTGGCAGCCGGTCGCGCTCGAGGCCCAGGGCTGAGCCTGAGCCTGCAAGCTCGCTGAACCCCCGAGGTCAACGCACGCCCTCCAGCTCCAGGAGGGCGTGCTTGGCCTCCTCACCCCCGCGGTAGCGGCCCATCGACCCGTCCGAGCGCACGACCCGGTGGCAGGGCACCACCACCGGGATCGGGTTGGTGGCGCACGCCGTGCCCACCGCCCGGACCGCCCGCGGGCTGCCGCTCAGGGTGGCGAGGCCGGCGTACGAGGTCGTGTGCCCGTAAGCCACGTCCACCGCGAGGTGCCCGAGAACGCCGCGCCGGAACCCGCTCGAGAGGCGCCAGTCGAGCGCCACGTCGAAGCGACGGCGCCGCCCGGCGAAGTACTCGTCCAGCTCCCGGGCCGTCTCGTCGAGGCGGCCGGGCAGAGGCAGCACCCGCGGGCTGACCCGGTCGGCCAGCTCCTGCAGCACCGCGTCCTCGCCCTCGCTCGCGAACGCCACCCGGACCAGCCCGGTCGTCGTCGCCGCGAGCAGCAGCGGACCCACCGGCCCGTCCACGACCCGGTAGCCGACGTCCACCTCCTCCCGCCCGTCCGCGGCCTCGACCAACCGGCCCAGCAGGCGTTCGAGGTGGCTGTCGGCCGCCCCGTAGGCCTCGTCCAGCCCCGTCACCCGTCGACCTCGCCCGCGGCTAACGCGCTGGTGGACGCAGGGGTCGGCGAGGTGGCCGGGACCACGGTCCCCGAACCCACGTCGAGCGCACCCTCCAGCTCGAGCAGCTGGCGCTTGCGCTCCACCCCTCCGGCGTAGCCGGTGAGCCGGCCGTCGGAGGCCACGACCCGGTGGCAGGGCACGAGCACGCAGAGCGGGTTGCGGGCCACGAACTGACCGGCGGCCCGTGGCCCGACGCCGACCGCCCGGCCCAGCGTGGCGTAGCTGGTCGTCTCCCCGCGCGGCACGGCCGCGACGAGCGCCCACACCTGCCGCGCCCGCTCGGAGCCGTCGGGGCGCAGCGGGAGGTCGAAGGAGGTGCGTCTCCCGTCGGCGTAGTCCACGAGCTGCTCGGCGGCGGCGGCGAGCACCTCGTCGTCCGCCTGCTCGACGGCTCGGCCGAACCGCGCGCGGTCCGGCTCCGGCCGGTGCTCGACGAAGTAGACGCCCACCACCTCCGGCCCCTCGGCCACGACCGTGAGGTCGCCCAGCGCGGTCGTCACGACCGCGTGCCGGCGCTCCGGCACCTGTGCGCCCGAGCCCTCGTCCGTCGCCCGACCCGTCTCCACCGTCTCCGTGACCGTCGCCGTCATCCTGACCTCCTCCGCCGTCCCCGGGGCCGTCCCCGGGGCGCTGTCGTGAGGTAGTCGCCCGCCGACGGGCAGACGTGAGGTCGAGGTGCGTGTGATCCCGGTCACTGGCCAGCGAAGCCCGTTGGCGTCAGTCGCGACGGGCCTTCGCCGTCTCCCGGTCGTTCGACTTCTGCAGGGCGTCGACCAGCTCGTCCTTGGTCATCGTCGAGCGGCCGGGGATGTCCGCCTTCTGGGCGAGCTCGTAGAGGTGGCCCTTGGAGGCGTTCGCGTCCACGCCGCCCTTCGTCTCGCGGTTCGTGCCCGCGCCGCCCGCCGCCTGGGCGTCCGAGGGGCCGTTCGACTCCTTCGGCTCCCAGTGGTCGCCCACCTTCTCGTGCGTGTGCTTCACCGCCGCCCACGCCGTCTGGTGCGCCCGGCGCCCGTCGCCGTACTGCTCCTCGGCCGACGCGAGCGTCTCGGCGTAGGTGTCCTTCGCCTTCTGGTCGGACCGGTCCAGCGTGCTCGGGAGCCGGTCCTCCTCGATCCGCTCGGCCTCGCTGCCCTTCTCCGGCATCCCGCCTCCTCGTCCCGTGCTCGGCTCGGCGTCGTCTCCGCCGCTCTCGCCGTCATCGTGCCACCCGGTCCGACCGGGCCACGGTCGCCCGGCGCTCACCCCTCGGGTGACGCAGCGCGCTCCCGGAGCACCTGCGCGGCCTGGTGCGCCGCCGCCCGGATGCCGACGTAGCCCGTGCAGCGGCACAGGTTCGACGCAAGCAGCGAGGTCAGTGTCTCCTCGTCGGCGTCGAGATCGGGCTCGGCCTCGAGGGCGCCGGCCAGCAGCATCACGAAGCCGGGTGTGCAGAAGCCGCATTGCAGCGCGTGGTTCTCGTGGAAGGCCTGCTGCACCGGGTGCAGCGTGCCGTCCGCGAGAGCGAGGCCCTCGACGGTCCGGACGCTGCAGCCGTCGGCCTGCACCGCGAGCGCGAGGCAGGAGCGCTGCGCGACCCCGTCGACCAGCACGGTGCAGGAGCCGCAGACCCCGTGCCCGCACGCGACCGTGGTGCCGGTCAGCCCGAGGTCGTCACGCAGCACGTCCACGAGCAGCCGGCGCGGCTCGACGTCCAGGTCGTGCGCGGTCCCGTCGACCGTCAGCCGGATCCTCATGCCGCCACCACCTCCGGCCGGAGCGCCCGCTCGAGCGCCCGCCCGGCGAGCTCGGCGGCCAGGGCGGCGTGGTGCCCGGCGCGGTCCAGGTGGGCCGGCGTCTCCGCACGCGCCCGGTCCGCGACCTCCGCTGCCCCCGTCCCGACCAAGAGGTCCTCGACGGCCGTGAGCCGGAGCGGGCGGTCGGCCAGCCCGGCGGCGCTGAGCCGCACCTCCCGCACCCGCTCGTCCTCGAGCACGACGACGGCGACGACGGCCACCTCGGCGAAGCTCGCGTGCGTACGGCGGTGCTCGGCGAAACCCGTGGTCGCACCGCTCGGCAGGCGGGGCAGGACGACCTCCTCGACCAGCTCGCCGTCCTGGCGGGCCGTGCGGCGGTCGCCCCGGAACCAGTCGGCGCCCGCCACGGTGCGGCGACCGGTGGCGCTGCGCAGGTGCACCCGGGCGTCGAGCGCGAGGGCGACCGCGTTCCACTCGGCCGCCGGGTGACCCCAGGCAAGCGAGCCGCAGAAGGTCCCGCGGGCCCGGATCGGCGGGTGGGCGACGTACGGGGCCACCTCGGCGAGCAGCCGGCGCACCAAGCCGTCCCCGCCCCGCTCGAGGGCGGCGTGCCGGACCAGCGCCCCGAGGGCGAGCCCGTCGTCGTCCTCGCGCAGGTGGTCGAGGCCGGGCACGCGGTTGACGTCGACGACCAGCCGCGGCCGCTGGTCGCGGTAGACGAGCTCGAGCACGAGGCTCTGGCCGCCGGCCAGCACCACCGCGCCGTCCTCGGCGAGCGCGTCGAGGGCCTCGTCGAGCGAGGTGGGGGCCGCGTACGCGAACGAGGCGGGTTTCACGACCGGGCGCCCCGGCCGGCGTGAGCCAGGCTCTCCTGGGATATGCAGGTCACAGGCCCTGTGTACCCCGGACGAGGCCGCCCACCCCGACCAGGAGGTCGACGCATGAGCCAGCTCGGGCGCGCGCTGCTGCGGCGCGAGGACGACCGGCTGCTGCGCGGCACCGCGACCACGGTCGCGGACCTCCGGGTGCCCGGGACGCTGGAGCTCGCCCTCGTTCGCAGCGAGGTCCCGCACGCCGTCGTCCGCGGGGTCGACGTCACGGCGGCCCGGACGGTGCCGGGGGTCGTCGGGGCCTGGGCCGCACACGAGCTCGGTCTGCCCCTCGTGCCGCCGGTCGGGGACGGTTCCAAGGAC
This sequence comes from Microlunatus spumicola, assembly GCF_039536445.1. Lineage (NCBI taxonomy): Bacteria > Bacillati > Actinomycetota > Actinomycetes > Propionibacteriales > Propionibacteriaceae > Microlunatus > Microlunatus spumicola. The sequence goes on from NZ_BAAAYR010000004.1 coordinate 299,091, forward strand.
CGGCCGTGGGCGCCCCTCGCGACCGACCGGGTGCGGTTCGTGGGGCAGTCGCTGGCCGCCGTCGTGGCGGAGGACCGCTACGCGGCGGAGGACGGCTGCGACGCCGTCCGGGTGGACCTCGAGCCGCGCGCTCCCGTGGTCGACCCGCGCGAGGCGCTGGCGGAGGGCGCTCCACAGTTGTGGGACTCCGGGAACCTCGTCACCGAGCGCGAGGTCGGCGACCCCGTCGACGACGTACTGGCTGCCGCGCCCGTCGTGGTCGAGGCCCGCTACCGCCAGGAGCTCGTGCTGCACACGTCGATGGAGGCGCGGGCGATCCTCGTCCGGCCCGACGACGACGGAGGGATCACGGTGTGGGTGAGCCACCAGGGCCAGCACCTGCTGCGCGACGCGCTGGCGGAGGCGTTCGACCTCGAGCCCCGGCTCGTCCGGGTCGTCGTCCCCGACACGGGCGGGGCGTTCGGCGCCAAGAGCGGGACGTGGTCGGAGTACCTCGTCGTCGCCGCCGCGGCCCTCGCGCTGCGCCGCCCGGTCCGCTGGGTCGAGGACCGGCGGGAGGCGCTGCTCTGCGCGCCGCGCGGTCGCGGCCAGGACCAGCACGTCCGGCTCGCCGCGGACCGCGACGGCAGGCTCCTCGCGCTCGACCTCGACGTCGTCGCCGACATCGGCGGCTACCCGGCCCAGGGCGCGATGGTCCCGCTGATGTCCGCACTCACCGCCTGCGGCCCGTACGCCCTCGACCGCGCGCACGTGCGGGTGCGGACGGTCACGACCACGACCGCGCCGACGGCGGCGTTCCGGGGGGCCGGGCGACCGGAGGCGGCCTACCAGCACGAGCGGACGATGGACGCGCTCGCCCGTCGGCTCGGGCTCGACCCGGCCGAGCTGCGGCGCCGGAACTTCCTGCCGCCCGACGCCTTCCCGCACACCACGCCCACCGGCGCGGAGTACGACAGCGGCGCCTACCGGGCCGCGTTCGACCTGATGCTCGACCGGCTGGGCTACGACGACCTGCGCGCGGAGCAGGCGGCGCGGGGACGTTCCGGGGAGCGCTGGCTGGGCCTCGGCCTCGCCTGCTACGTCGAACGGTCCGGGGCGGCCGCGCACAGCCCCGAGTGGGGCGCGGTCGAGGTCGTCCCCGACGGCACGGTGACCGCGTGGACCGGCTCCACCTCGACGGGCCAGGCGCACGAGACGGTCTTCCCGCAGGTCGTGGCGGAGGCGCTGGGCGTCGCCCACGACCGGGTCCGGCTCGTGGCCCGGGACACGCGCGAGGTCCGCGAGGGTCACGGAACCTTCGGCAGCCGCTCGATGCAGGTCGGCGGCGGCGCCCTGTGGCGGGCCGCCGAGGCGCTGGTCCGGCTCGCCCGCGAACGGCTCGCCGCCGCCGAGGGCGTCGACGTCGCCGCGGTCGCGTACGCCGACGGGATCCTCCGCGTCAGGAACGGCCTGGTGTCGCTCGGCGAGGTCGCCGCGCGGACCGGGCCGCTCCGCGCGGAGGACGTGTTCACGCCACCGCAGGCCTTCCCCTTCGGCTGCTACGGCGCCGCCGTCGAGGTGGACCCGAGCACGGGTCTGGTCGAGGTGCGCCGCCTCGTCGCCGTGGACGACTACGGCGTCGTCGTGAACCCGATGGTCGTGCAGGGGCAGACCTACGGCTCGATCGTGATGGGGCTCGGGCAGGCGCTGTACGAGGACGCCGGCTACCCGGCCGACGGGGTACCGACGCGGCGGACGCTGCTGGACTACCTGATCCCGACGGCGGCGGAGGTGCCCGAGCTCGTGCTGGAGGAGACCGAGACGCCGAACCCGAACCAGCCCTTCGGCGCCAAGGGCGCGGGCGAGGCGGGCTGCATCGGCGTCCCGCCCGCGGTGCTCAACGCGGTCGCGGACGCCCTCGGCCTCGTCCACGGCGACGAGCTGCAGCTGCCGGCGACCCCGGACAAGGTGTGGGCGCTGGCGCAGAGGACGAGACCTGACCCCTCGACGGCGGCGACCCAACCGCGCTGAGCGTGGACAACACCTCCGCACGTCATCGACATGTCGGATCTCGTCGTCGCGCGCGGACGAGCTCGGTCAGGACCGCGCGAACCCCTGCAGCCGGTTCACGGCGGTGACGTGCACGACGGCCTCGCCGGCCTCGTCGCTGGCGGCCAGGTCGACGTCGGCGCTGATGCCCCAGTCGTGGTCGCCCTCGGGGTCGTCGATGATCTGGCGCACGCGCCAGCGGCCCGGCTCCTCCTGCACCCCGAACATGGCGGGCCCGCGCGCGTCGGCGCCGGTGAGGATCGAGCCGTGCTCGGCGAAGTACGGCTCCAGCGCCGCGACCCAGGCGTCCGCGTCCCAGCCGTCGTCGCCGTCCAGCTCGCCGAGCGGCCAGTACTGCCGCCGGGCCGCCAGCTCCACCCGACGGAACAGCGCGTTGCGCACCAGCACCCGGAACGCCCGCACGTTCGCCGTGACGGGCGGCGGCGGGGCGTCCAGCGAACCCGTCGCGACCGCGTCCGCGACCGCCTCCGGGTGGGACAGCCGCTCCCACTCCTCGAGCAGGCTCGAGTCGACCTGGCGGACCAGCTCGCCGAGCCACACGATCAGGTCGGTCAGCGCCTCGCTCCGGGCGTCCTCCGGAACCGTCTGCCGCAGCGCCTTGTAGGCGTCGGACAGGTAGCGCAGCACCAGCCCCTCGGAGCGGGCCAGCTCGTAGCGGGCCACGAACTCGGAGAAGGTCATCGCCTCGGCGAACAGCTCGCGCACCACCGACTTGGGCGACACCTTCTCGTCGAGCACCCACGGGTGGCTCGACGCGTACGCGGTGAAGGCCACCTCGAGCAGCTCGCCGAGCGGCTGGGGCCAGGTCACGTCCTCGACGAGGACGACGCGCTCCTCGTACTCGATGCCCTCGGCCTTCATCTGGTCCACGGCCTCGCGGCGGGCCCGGTTCCGCTGGGCCATCAGGATCGGCCGCGGGTCCTCGAGCGTCGACTCGATGACCGACACGACGTCGAGCGCGTACGTCTCCGACTGCACGTCGAGCAGGTCGAGGGCGGCGAGCGCGAAGGGCGACAGCGGCTGGTTCAGGGCGAAGTCGCGCTGCAGGTCGACGGTGAGGCGGGCGGTGCGGCCCTCCTCGTCGGGTTCCGGGAGGCGTTCGACGACCCCGGACTCCAGCAGCCCGCGGTAGATCGAGAGGCTGCGGGCGACGTGCCCGCGCCGGGCCGACGGCGGGTCGTCGTTGTCGGTGAGCAGGTGCCGCATGCCGGTCCAGCAGTCGCCCGGCCGCGCGATGACGTCGAGCAGCATCGCGTGCGTGACCTTGAAGTGCGAGGACAGGGGTTCCGGGGGCGCGGAGACGAGCCGCTCGAAGGTCGGCAGGCCGTAGCCGACCGTCCCCGCCGGCGGCTGCTTGCGGACGACCTTGCGGCGCTTCTTCGGGTCGTCGCCGGCCTTGGCCAGCGCCTTCTCGTTGGCGACGACGTGGTCGGGCGCCTGGACGACGACCTGACCGCTGGTGTCGAAGCCGGCCCGACCCGCTCGGCCGGCGACCTGGTGGAACTCCCGCGCCGTGAGCAGCCGCGCACGGCTCCCGTCGTACTTGCTCAGCGAGGCGATGAGCACCGTGCGGATGGGCACGTTGATCCCGACGCCGAGGGTGTCCGTGCCGCAGATGACCTTGAGCAGCCCGGCCTGCGCGAGCTTCTCGACGAGCCGGCGGTACTTGGGCAGCATCCCCGCGTGGTGCACCCCGATCCCCTGCCGGACCAGGCGCGACACCACCTTCCCGAACCCCGCGCTGAAGCGGAAGTCGCCGATCAGCGCCGCGATCGCGTCCTTCTCCTCGCGGCTGCTGATCTTGAGGCTGGTGAGCGACTGGGCCTGCTCGACCGCAGCCGCCCGGCTCGCGTGCACGACGTAGATCGGCGCGTCGTGGGTCTCGAGCAGCTCCTCGACCGTCTCGTGGAGCGTGGTCGTCACGTAGCGGTGCAGCAGCGGGACCGGTCGCTCGACCGAGGAGATCGTCGCGGTCGAGCGCCCCGTCCGGCGCGTGAGCTCGGCCTCGAAGCGGCTGACGTCGCCGAGCGTGGCCGACATCAGCAGGAACTGCGCGTGCGGCAGCTCGATCAGCGGCACCTGCCAGGCCCACCCGCGGTCGACGTCGCCGTAGTAGTGGAACTCGTCCATCACCACGCACGCCACGTCGGCGTCGGCGCCCTGGCGCAGCGCGAGGTTGGCGAGGATCTCCGCGGTGCAGCAGATGATCGGCGCCCCCGGGTTGACGCTCGCGTCGCCGGTCATCATCCCGACCCGCTCGTGGCCGAACGTCGCGACCGCGTCGAAGAACTTCTCGCTCACCAGCGCCTTGATCGGCGCGGTGTAGAAGGTGCGCCCGCCGCGGGCCAGCGTCGCGAACTCCGCCCCGGTCGCCACGAGCGACTTCCCGGAACCGGTCGGGGTCGACAGGATGACGTTCGCGCCGGAGACGAGCTCGATGAGCGCGTCGCTCTGGTGGGCGTACGGGGTCAGGCCGCGCGAGGCGACCCAGCCCGTGAACGCCTCGTAGACCGCGTCGGGATCGGCGTCGGCGGGGACGAGGTCGGCGAGCGTGCCCCCGGCCGTCGAGGTGCTCAGGGTGCGCGCGAGTGGTCGCGCGGCCGGAGCGGCTCCTCGCCGGTACGAGCGGCGACGTAGGTCTCGAGGAACGAGCGGAACAGGCCGATCCCGGCCTGCGTGGTGATCGACTCGGGGTGGAACTGCACCGACTCGACGGGCAGCTCGCGGTGCCGCATGGCCATGATGTAGCCGTCGTCGCGGGAGCGGGCGCTCACCTCGAGCTCGGCGGGCAGCGTGGCGTCCTCGACGACGAGCGAGTGGTAGCGCGTCACGACCTGGTCGGGCGACGCGTCGCGGAACATGCCGCGCCCGTCGTGGTCGATCGTGCTGGTCTTGCCGTGCATGATGTGCGCCGCCGGGGAGACGGTCGCCCCGTACGCGCAGCCGATGGCCTGGTGCCCGAGGCACACGCCGAGCAGCGGGACCTCCCCCGCGAACTCCTGCACGAGCTCCACGTGACCGGAGTCCAGCGGGTGGCCCGGGCCGGGCCCGAGCACCAGCACGTCCGGCGCGAGGTCCCGCACGCGGTCGGTGTTGCCGGGGTCGGAGCGGATCACGACCGGCTCGGCGCCGAGCTCGGCGAGGTACTGCTCGATGATGTAGACGAAGCTGTCGTAGGCGTCGATCAGGACGACCTTCATGCCTGGAGCTCCTCTCCGGTGACCGCCCAGTAGGCGGCGCCCATCTTGGTCAGGGTCTCGGCCCACTCGCCGTCCGGCGTCGAGTCGGCCACCACGCCCGCCGAGGCCCGCAGCACGTACGCCCGGTCGTCGCCCGAGCCCGTGCGGACGGTCATCCGGATGGCCAGCCCCAGGATGGTCCAGCCACCGAAGCCGATCAACCCGAATGATCCGGCGTAGAGGCCGCGGCGGCTCGTCTCGAGCTCCTCGATGATCTCCATCGCGCGCACCTTGGGCGCCCCGGTCATCGTGCCCGCCGGGAAGCCCGCGCGGATGAGGTCGTAGACGTCGTGCTCGTCGCGGACCGTCGAGCTGACGGACGAGACGATGTGGAAGAGGTGGCTGTAGGCCTCGATGACCATGAAGTCGTCGACCGACACGGAGCCGGCGACCGAGACCCGGCCCATGTCGTTGCGGCAGAGGTCGACGAGCATGACGTGCTCGGCGCGCTCCTTGGGGTCGGACAGCAGGCGTTCGACGGCGAGCTCGTCGCGGGCGGCGTCACCGCTGCGCCGGGCGGTCCCGGCGATGGGGCGCATGGTCGCGGTGCGGCCCTCGAGGCGCAGGAAGAGCTCCGGGCTCGCGCCGACGACCACGCGGCCGGCGATCGGCAGCAGGCTCATGTACGGGCTCGGGTTCCGCTGCCGCATGCGCCGGTAGACGGTGAGCTCGTCCACGGCCGTCCGCACGGTGATCGCGTGGCCGACCTGCACCTGGTAGATGTCACCGACCCGGATGTGCTCGAGCGCCTGCTCGGCGTGGGCGACGAACTCGTCGTGGGTCGTGTCGTCGCTGACGGACAGCGGCGCGGGCGCGGTCGGCTCGGGCAGCGGCGTCGGCAGCGTCTCGAGGGCCGCGACGACCGCGTCGAGCCGCAGCTCGGGCCAGCCCGGGGCGGACGCGACCGTGAGGCGCCCGGTCTGCTCGGTGAGGTCGATCTCGACCAGCGCGCGGACCAGCGCGAAGACGGCGTCCGGCGCGGGGTCGACGGGGTCGTCGATGAGCCGGGGCAGGCGCTCGATGTAGCGGACCGCGTCGTAGCCGTGGAAGACCAGCAGCCCGAAGCCGAAGCGGGTGGGGTCGCGCTCGACGTCGAACACCGCGTCCAGCACGCGGGGCAGGTCGAAGAGGCCCTCGTCGCTGGTGAGGCGGTGACCCTCGCCCTCGGGTTCGGTGACGCCCGCCTGCTGGAGCGCGGCCGCGGCCGCCTCGACGAGGTCGGGGACGCCGGTGAAGGTGACCCGGGCCCGGTGCACCTGCACCTCGAGCAGCCCCGTCACCCCGGCCAGCGAGGCGCGCGTGTCCGCGACGGGCCCGGCCAGCGACTCGAGCAGGAAGACCCGGTCGTCACCGACGAGGTCGCGCAGGGCGACGTACGCGGCGAGCGGGTCGGAGACGTCGACCGGCACCGTCCGCAGGTCGACCGCGATCCTGGCGCCAGCGGCCGTGGCAGAGGTGGTCGGCACGACGCACGACCCTACCCGTGGGCCGCCGGGCCCGCCGGGCTGTCCGTGCCCGCCCCCGACCCGGTGCGAGCGCGGCGGCTGCGCACGAAGCCGACCGCGGTGAACACCAGCCAGGCGGTCTGGGTGACGAAGGAGGGCAGGTTGAAGTCGTAGAAGAGCGACACGAGGATCAGCGCCGAGCCGGCCGCGTTCAGCACCAGGTAGCGCGGGTCGTGGCTGCCGAGCCGGTTGAGCTGGAGCAGGGCGTACGCGGTCAGGTACGCGGCGACGCCGAGGAGGCCGACGAGGTCGGGCAGGGTCACGGGGCCTCCGGGGATCGGTGCTCAGCCAACAGCGCTGAGGATGCCACCCGCGACCAGTCCGGCGACGACCGTGGCACCCGTGGTCGCGGCGGTGGCGCGCCAGCCGAGGGCGCGGCCGACCATGATCGCCGACGGCAGGCTGACGGCGGGCAGGGCGATCAGCAGGGCGCCGAGCACGCCGGCGCTCGCGCCCGCGGCGGCGAGGCCGAGCAGGATCGGGATCTCGCCGGCGGTGGGCAGCACGAGGAACGTCGCCACGAGCGCGGCCAGCAGCACGGCCAGCGCGCCGCCGTGGCCCAGGAGCGCGCCCAGCGGGGCACCGACCAGCCCGACGACGAAGACGACCACGAGGTACTCGGGCACGAGGACGACGGCGAGCCGCCCGAAACGGGCCAGCAGCCGACGCGGGACCTCGCCCCACCGGACCGGCTCGTCGGCCGTCTCCACGGCGTCCCGAGCGGCGGGCACGTCACCCGTGCGGGCACCCCGCCGGGCCACGACCACGCCGACGAGGGCGGAGAAGCCCAGCACCAGCAGGATCCCGACCCCGAGCCGCACGGCGACCCAGGACGGCGGTGCGAGCAGCGCGAGGAAGACAAGGACGGCGGGGTTGAGCACCGGGTTGCCGAGCCAGAAGGCGAGGGCCGCGGGCAGCGGGACGCCGGCCCGGCGCATCGTCACCGCGATCGGGGCGGTGCAGCAGGTGCACATCATCCCGGGCAGCGAGGCGAGGCCCCCGGCGAGCGAGCCGCCCAGGGGCGTGCGGCGTCCGAGCGCGCGGACCAGCCAGCGCCGGGGCACGAGCACGTCGACCACCGTGGCGACCACGAGGGCGACGAGCAGCGCCTTCCAGACGGCGCCGCCGTACGCGAGGGTGAAGTCCCAGGCGCGGGCGAAGGGGTTCTCCCCCGCCCCGGTGGTCAGGATCGAGGAGCCCTTCCACGAGCCGGACGCCGCCACCGCCCCGGCCCGCTGCGCGTAGGGCAGCCACTTCGCCCAGCTCAGGCCGACGGCGGCGACCACGACGACGACCGCCACGGCGACGAAGGTGGTGCGGCGCGAGACCGGAGCAGGGGTGCTGATCGAGGTCGACACGCCGCGAGTGTGCCGCGTGGCCCCACGAGCGCTCGGGGAGCCCGACCTGCGGACCTCGCGGGGTCGGCGCGCACCGGCGCCGCCCGGCGCAGGAGGATGTCGTCGGCTGCGGAGCGGGGCGCGGAGGTCGCACGACGCCCGCGGCCGTGGGACGGGCCAGGAGAGGCGGACGACGATGACGCAGGAGCCCCGGCACGAGGTCGAGGTCCAGGGCCGTGCGGGCGAGCCCGTCACCCTGCCCCTCGGCGACGACGGGGAGACCGCGTACGCGTGGACGCTCGAGCTCCCGGACGAGGTCGAGGCGGCGGGCGCCGAGGACGGCCGGCTGCGGGTCCGCGCGCACCGGGCGGGGAGCTACGTGCTGGTCGCGACCCTCGCCGAACCGGACGCCCCGACCCCGATGACCGTGCTCCCGATCCGGCTGACCGTCGTGTGACGGAGCCGGACCGGGAGCCGGTCGAGCAGCCTCAGGTGGTGCGACGTGCCGGGACGGTCGCCGGTACCGGTGCCGTCGCGTCCGTCGTGACCAGCTGGTCGTCGGCGAGCGCCATGCTGCCGTGCGTCTCGGGCAGCATCGCCAGCCCGATCACGGCGAGGAGGACGAGCCCCGACACCGACGCGATCGCCAGCGCGAGGCTGCCGCCGAACCACTGCGCCGCGATGATCCCGGCCAGCAGCGGCCCGGCGGCCGTGGCGAGGCGACCGATGCTGTTGGTGACGGCGATCGCGCTCGCCCGCACGGCGGGTCCGAAGAGCTCCGGGAAGTAGACGGAGTTGCCCGAGAACAGGCTGTAGACCCCGAAGCCGACCACGGGCAGCCCGATGAGGTAGGCGGTGTAGGAGTCGGCCAGCGGGTAGAGCAGCCCCACGCCGAGCACCGCGAGCACGAGGCTCACCGCGTACGCCCGCTTGCGCCCGATCGCGTCGGCGATGAAGCCCCACACGGCGTACCCGACCACACCCCCGAGGTAGAGCATGGCCATGGCGTTGGAGACGTACGGGACCGCGGCCGTGCCGGTGATCCCGTCCTTCGCGACGACGCCGCGGATGACCGCCGGGGTCCAGGTGGTGACGCTCCAGAACGCGAACAGGGCACCGGCGGCGATCAGGGTGCACAGGACCGTCCGACGCAGCAGCGGCCGCGTGAACAGCTGGACCAGCACGAAGCGGTCCGCGCTGGTGCGCTCGGCCCCGGCGGTCCGGGCGAGACGGCGCTCGGCCCGGCGCTCGCGGACGACCGCCATCGACTCGGGCTCCTCGACGTGGCGCCGGATGAAGAGGACGAGCAGCGCCGGCACCACCCCGACCAGCATCACCGGGCGCCAGCCGTACGGGCCGACGAAGCGGTAGACGAGCGTGGCCAGGAAGAAGCCGATGGCCAGCCCCGACATCATGATCCCGGTGGCCTTGGCGCGGAAGCGGTTGTTCCACGCCTCCGCGACCAGGGCGGCCCCGATCGGCAGCTCGACGCCCGAACCGAGGCCGGCGAGGAAGCGGAGCGTGACGAAGCTGCCGTAGTTCGGCGCGAAGGCGGCCAGGCCGGTGAAGATCGAGTAGGCCAGGACGCCGATCATCAGCACCCGGACGCGGCCGATGTAGTCGGCGAGCGCGCCGAAGACCACGGCGCCGAGCGCCCAGCCGGTCAGGTAGATCGTGACGGCCAGCCCGGTCCAGAAGGACAGCGACGCGGGGGCCAGGCCCGGCAGCAGCTCGCCGGTGGTCTGGCCGACCACCAGGGTGAAGAGGCTGGAGTCGAGGCCGTCGAGCGCCCAGCCGAGGGTGGTGGCGGCCAGCACCGTCCACTGAGCGCGGGTGATCTCGTGCCGCCAGCCCGGACCGGCGGAGGCAGAGGGTGCGATGGAGCTCATGGAGGTCCCTTTCGTCGTCGAACGGGCGGTCGTGGAGGAGCGGGGTCGTGCGGGTCGCGCGGGGCGTGCGGGGTGGTGCGGGTCAGGCGGGCTGCTCGCCGCGGCGCAGCGAGCCGACGACGAGCCGGTCGACGCTGAGGTCGAACGCCTGGTCGCGCGTGAGGGCGCGCCCGGCGCGCACCATCGAGCGGATCTCGGAGTGCACCCGGGTGCCGTGCCGCAGCACGGCGTCGATCCGGCCGTCCGCCTCGGCGGCCAGCTCGCCGGCAGCGACCACGGCGTTGAGCAGGCCGAGCTCACGGGCGCGGGTGGCGTCGAACGGCAGGCCGGACGCGGTCAGCCAGAAGGCCTCGCGCTCCCCCACCACGGCCGGGAGCCAGGCGAGCACGAGGGCCGGGGCCAGCCCGATCCCGGCCTCCGGGAAGGAGAACGACGCCGTGGACGCGGCGACCGACAGGTCGCACGAGGCCACCAGCCCGACGCCGAACCCGGCCGCGTCCCCGCCGACCTCGGCGACCGTGAGGAGCGGGGTGCGGTCGAGCGCGCGGTGCACCCCGACGAGCACCTCGCTCTCCTCGCGCAGCTCGCCGGGCGTGGTCCCGGCGCGCTCCCGACCGAGGCAGAAGACGTCGCCGTTGCCCCGCAGGCGAAGCGCACGGGTCCCGCTGGGCGGGGCGAGCAGGGTGGCGACCAGCTCGCGGCAGTCCGGGATCGTCAGCAACCCGCTCGGGCGGTCCAGCTCGACGGTGAGGACACCACGGTCGTCCGTGGTGGCGCGCAGGCCCGGCATCAGTTCAGCCGGTCCGTCGCCACGCCGCCGTACCAGTCGACGTCGTCGGGCGCGGTCCGGACGCTGATCGCCCGGACGTGGGTGAAGTCGTGGAACGACTCCCAGCCGCCCTCCCGGCCGATGCCGCTGTCGCGCAGGCCACCCCACGGCGACGACGGGTCCAGACGGTGGTGGTCGTTGACCCACACCATGCCCATCTCGAGCTGCTGCGCCACCCGGTGCGCCCGGGCGACGTCGCGGGTCCAGACCGAGGAGCCGAGGCCGAACTCGGAGTCGTTGGCGATGCGGATCGCCTCCTCCTCGTCGTCGAAGGGGATGACGACCACGACCGGGCCGAACACCTCCTGCCGGGCGACTCCCATGTCGTTCGTGACGTCCGCGAGCACGGTCGGCTGGACGAAGTAGCCGCCCTCCAGGCCCTCGACCTCGCCCGCGCGACCACCGGCCACGAGCCGGGCGCCCTCGGCGACGCCGCCGTCGACGTAGTCGAGGATCCGGCGGCGGGCCCGTTCGCTGATCACGGGACCGAGCTGCGTCTCCGCCAGGCTCGGGTCGCCCATCCGCAGGCTGTCGGCGACGCGGGCCAGCTCGGCCACGAAGTCGTCGTAGATCGTGCGCTGGACGATCAGCCGGCTGCCGGCGATGCAGGTCTGTCCGGCGCCGATGAACCCGCCGAACGCCGCGCCGCGCGCGGCCACGTCCACCGGGGTGTCGTCGAAGACCAGCACGGGCGACTTGCCACCCAGCTCGAGCGTCGCCTTGGCGAACCGGTCGGCGGCGGCGTGGGCGATCTCGCGACCCGGCCCCGTCCCGCCGGTGAAGACGACCTTGCGCACGAGCCGGTGCCTGGTCAGCGCGGCGCCGGCGGTCGGACCGAGGCCCGGCACGACGTTGAAGACCCCGTCGGGGATCCCGGCCTCGGCCGCGATGTCGCTGAGCAGCAGCGCGGTGAGCGGGGTCTGCTCGGAGGGCTTGAGGACCACGCTGTTGCCGGTCGCCAGCGCGGGCGCGAGGCTCTTCGACGTGATCATCATCGGGTGGTTGAAGGACGACAGGATCCCGACGACGCCGAGCGGGAAGCGGCTCGTGTACGAGTGGTAGTCGCCGCGCATCGGCACCACGGCGTCGCGGTCGGCGAGGAGCAGCGCCGCGTTGTAGCGGTACCACTCGGGCAGCCGGGTGATCTGGGCCTTCGTCTCCGTGATCGGACGACCGTTGTTCATGGTCTCGATCCGGTAGAGGTCCTCCATCCGCGCGGCCATGCCGTCGGCGAAACGGTTGAGGACCTGGGCCCGCTCCTGGATGGGCAGGTCGCGCCAGACCCCGCTGCGGAAGGTCGCGTCCGCGACGCGGACCGCCCGGTCGATGTCCGCCTCGTCGGCGCCGGCGACCTCGGCGAAGACCTCGCCGGTGCTGGGGTTGGTGACGGGGATCGGCGCGGCGCCTCCGGGAAGCACCTCACCGCCGATCCGCAGGCCGGTGCGCAGGCTGCCGATGGGCAGCTCGACGACGTCGGCAGTGCGCTCGATCACGGACATCGATGTCCTCCTCTGTCTACAGAACGTTGCCCCTGTATACGGGTAGGCGGTGGTCGTACGCAACCCGTCGCGTGACAATGGGTGCATGACCCCCGCCGCGCGCGCGCTCGCCGCCGAGACCCCGCTCGGTGCCGCGACCCGTGTCGCCAACGCCGTGCGCGACCGCGTGCTGACCGGGGGGATCGCCGCCGGCTCCCGCCTCTCGCAGTCGCAGCTGGCGGCGGAGCACGGGGTCAGCCGCATCCCGGTGCGCGACGCGCTCCAGGTCCTGGCGGCCGAGGGCCTGGTCGAGCTCGGCGGCACGTACGCCGTCGTGCGCGGCATCTCGGTCGCCGAGCTGCAGGAGCTGTACGAGATGCGCGAGGCGCTCGAGCCCGTCGCGACGCGGCTGGCCGTGCCGAACGTCGGGCTGGCCGAGGTGCTGCAGATGACACGCCTCGCCGAGCAGATGGAGGCCTGCACCGACGCCCGGGCCTGGATCGCCGACAACGCCCGGTTCCACGCGACCGTCTACCACCAGGCCGGGCGGCCGATGATGGTCAAGACCGTCGACCAGCTGCGCCGCCTGACCGACCGCTACCTGCACCTGCACCTCGCGGTGATCGGCCACGTCGAGCACCTGCACGTCGAGCACCGGGCGATCCTCGACGCCGTGCGCCGCGGCGACGCCAACGAGGTCGCCGACCTCACGCTGGCGCACCTGACCAGCTCGCACCGCTTCATCCTCGACTACCTGCTCGCCAACCTGCCGGCGTCCGAGGCCTGAGGCGCCTCGCCCGGGGCCCACCCGGGGCCCGCCCGGGCGCGCCGCCCGGCACCGCACCGGTTCCTGTCGGAGCGTCGGGCTAGGGTCAGCGGCAGGAGGCGATCATGGACATCAAGAAGACGTTCCTGGACTGGCCGGTGCTGCGCCAGATCACCGGGGGCGACCCGCTCGGTCGTGGTTCGGCCGTGCAGTCCCCGAGGACCCGGGCGATCACCCCGCGCACCGCCACCGCCGACAAGGTCGTGCAGAGCATCTGCCCGTACTGCGCCGTCGGCTGCGGGCAGCGCGTGTTCGTCAAGGACGGTCACGTCACCCAGATCGAGGGCGACCCCGACTCCCCCGTCTCCCGTGGCCGCCTGTGCCCGAAGGGGGCGAACAGCGAGCAGCTGGTCAACTCCCCGGGCCGCGCCACGACGATGCTCTACCGGCGCCCGAAGAGCGACCGCTGGGAGCGCATCGGGGTCGAGCAGGCCACCGACATGATCGCCGACCGCGTCGTCGAGTCCCGCGCCCGCTGGTGGCAGGACAAGGACGAGGAGGGCCGGCCGCTCCGGCGCACGATGGGCATCGCGGCCCTCGGCGGGGCGACGCTGGACAACGAAGAGAACTACCTGATCAAGAAGCTCTTCACCGCGATGGGCGCCATCCAGATCGAGAACCAGGCCCGTATTTGACACAGCGCCACGGTTCCCAGTCTGGGAGCCTCGTTCGGCCGTGGTGGCGCCACCAACTTCCTGCAGGACCTCCAGCAGGCTGACTGCATCGTCATCGAGGGCTCCAACATGGCCGAGTGCCATCCGGTGGGGTTCCAGTGGGTGATGGAGGCCAAGGCGCGCGGCGCCAAGGTCATCCACATCGACCCGCGCTTCACCCGGACCTCGGCGGTGGCGGACACGCACGTCCCGATCCGGGCGGGCAGCGACATCGTGTTCCTGGGTGCGGTGATCAACTACATCCTGAGCAACGACAAGTACTTCCACGACTACGTCGTCGCGTACACCAACGCGGCGACCCTGGTCAGCGAGGACTTCCGCGACGTCGACGACCTCGACGGCGTGTTCTCCGGCTACGACCCCGAGACCGGCACCTACGACACGGCCAGCTGGTCGTACGAGGGCGTCGGCGAGCACTCGGCCGGCGGCGGTCCCGCCTCGAACCCGGGTTCCGGGGCCGAGGGGGCGGGCGACGAGAGCGAGGAGTCCGAGAGCGACCGCGGCGCGGGCCACGAGCTCGGGGGTCACGGCGCCTCGCTCGACCACGCCGAGGTCAAGCGCGACGAGACGCTGCAGCACCCGCGGACCGTGTTCCAGGTGCTCAAGCGGCACTTCGCCCGCTACACCCCGGAGATGGTCCAGGAGACCTGCGGCATCTCCGCCGAGCAGCTGCTCGAGGTCTGCGAGGCCGTGACCGCGAACAGCGGCCGCGACCGGACGACCTGCTGGGTCTACTCGGTCGGCTGGACGCACCACACCGTCGGCGTGCAGATGATCCGCACGTCGGCGATCGTCCAGCTGCTGCTGGGCAACATGGGCCGCCCGGGCGGCGGGATCCTCGCGCTGCGCGGGCACGCCAGCATCCAGGGCTCGACCGACATCCCGACGCTGTTCAACCTGCTGCCGGGCTACCTGCCCATGCCGAAGGTGGGACCGCACGACTCGCTGGACGAGTACGTCGCGGAGATCGCGAGCCCGGACCAGAAGGGTTTCTGGGTCAACGCGAAGAGCTACGCCGTCAGCCTGCTCAAGGCGTGGTGGGGCGACGCGGCGACCGAGGAGAACGACTTCGCGTTCTCCTACCTGCCCAGGCTCACCGGCGACCACGGCACGTACGCGACCGTGATGTCGATGCTGCGCGACGAGATCGACGGCTACTTCCTGCTCGGGCAGAACCCGGCGGTCGGCTCGGCGCACGGCAAGATGCAGCGCCTCGGGCTCGCCCACCTCAAGTGGCTGGTGGTCCGCGACCTCAACCTCATCGAGTCGGCGACCTTCTGGTCCGACGCCCCGGAGATCGAGACGGGCGAGCTCAAGACCGACGAGATCGACACCGAGGTGTTCTTCTTCCCGGCGGCCTCGCACGTGGAGAAGGGCGGCACGTTCACCCAGACCCAGCGGATGCTGCAGTGGCACCACAAGGCGGTCGAGCCGCCGGGCGACGCGCAGAGCGAGCTCGAGTTCTTCTACCTGCTCGGCAAGAAGGTCCGCGAGCGGCTGGCGGGCTCGACCGACGAGCGGGACCGGCCGATCCTGGACCTGACGTGGGACTACCCCCTCGACGAGTCCGGGGAGATCTCCGCCGACGCGGTGCTCAAGGAGATCAACGGCTTCTTCCTCACCGGGGACAAGGCCGGGCAGCCGCTGAACACGTTCAACGAGATGAAGCCGGACGGCTCCACCTCGGGCGGCTGCTGGATCTACACCGGCGTGTACGCGGACGACGTCAACCAGGCCATGCGCCGCAAGCCCGGGCGCGAGCAGTCCTGGGTGGCGCCGGAGTGGGGCTGGGCGTGGCCGATGAACCGGCGCACCCTCTACAACCGCGCCGCGGCCGACCCCGACGGCAAGCCGTGGAGCGAGCGCAAGGCCCTGGTCTGGTGGGACGAGGAGGCCAAGAAGTGGGTGGGTCACGACGTGCCCGACTTCGAGGTCGGCAAGGCGCCGTCCTACCGGCCGCCGCAGGGCGCCGCGGGTCCTGACGGCCTCGCCGGTGACGACCCGTTCATCATGCAGGCGGACGGGAAGGGCTGGCTCTACGCACCGGCCGGGCTGCTGGACGGGCCCATGCCGACGCACTACGAGCCGGCGGAGTCGCCCGTCAGCAACCCGATGTACCGCCAGCAGGCGAACCCGACCCGCGAGGTCTTCCCGCGCGAGGACAACCTGCAGAACCCGTCGGGCGACGAGCCGGGGGCCGAGCTGTACCCGTACGTGTTCACCACGTACCGGCTGACCGAGCACCACACGGCGGGCGGGATGAGCCGCTTCCAGCCCTACCTGTCCGAGCTCCAGCCGGAGTTCTTCTGCGAGATCTCGCCCGAGCTGGCGCGCGAGCGCGGGCTCGAGAACAACGGCTGGGCGACGATCATCAGCGCGCGGACCGCGATCGAGGCCCGGGTGCTGGTGACCGAACGGGTCACGCCGCTGCGGATCGCGGGCCGGACCGTGCACCAGATCGGGCTGCCCTACCACTGGGGCGTCGGCAACGAGGCGCTGATCACCGGCGACTCGGCCAACGACCTCTTCGGGGTGACGCTCGACCCGAACGTGCACATCCAGGAGACCAAGGTGTCCTCCTGCGACATCCAGCCCGGACGGCGCCCGCGCGGGCCGGCCCTGCTGGACTACGTGGCGGAGCACCGGGCCCGGGCCGGGATCACGACGGCGACGGGCAACCTGCAGCGGACGCCGCCGGAGGGCCCGGACGGTCGGCACGACCGCAACCAGACCCACAGCAGCCACGACGGCGAGGCCGGCAACCCGGACGAAGGAGCGCGATGAGCCTCAGAGAAGCGCTCGGACGACGGCTCGACCCTCGTCGGGGACCCGACCAGGCCTTCACCTCGGTGGAGCCCGGCGGTCCGGCCGTCCGGGCCGGCTGGGGCGAGGAGCCTCCGCCGCGCAAGGGCTTCTTCACCGACACCTCGATCTGCATCGGCTGCAAGGCCTGCGAGGTGGCGTGCAAGGAGTGGAACGGGGTGCCGCAGGACGGCATCTTCGAGCTGCTCGGGAGCTCGTACGACAACACCGGCGCCCTGGGCGCGAGCACGTGGCGCCACGTGGAGTTCATCGAGCAGCGCAAGCCGCTCGGCGGCCAGACCACGGGCGTGACGATCGGGGTTCCGGAGACCGCCGTCAGCGCGGGCGTGCAGCTGCCCGACACCGGCGCCGGCTCGTTCGGGGTGACGGCCTCGTCCTTCGGCACCGCCGGCGCCTTCGACACCATCCCCGGACCGGTCACGGGCCCGGACCACAGCGGGATCGACCTGTTCGGCTCGCTCAAGCCCGAGCCGGTGGCGAAGCAGCAGGACAAGGCGCTCGTCGACCTCGGCATGCCTGCCTTCGACCTGCCGAGCGCCTCCCCCGACGCGGGCGAGCGGACCGAGTTCCGTTGGCTGATGGCCTCCAACGTCTGCAAGCACTGCACGAACGCAGGCTGCCTCGACGTCTGCCCGACGGGCGCGCTGTTCCGCACGGAGTTCGGCACGGTCGTCGTGCAGGACGACGTCTGCAACGGCTGCGGCTACTGCGTGGCCGGCTGCCCCTTCGGCGTGATCGACCGCCGGATCGGCGACAAGAACCAGCCCAAGGACGCGATCGCCAACAAGAACCACGGCATCGCCCAGAAGTGCACCCTCTGCTACGACCGTCTCGGCGAGGGCCTGACCCCGGCCTGCGCGCAGGCCTGCCCGACCCAGTCGATCCAGTTCGGTGACGTCGACGAGCTGCGGGAGCGGGCCAACCTGCGGCTCGCGGACCTGCAGGCCGCGGGTGTCGCCGGCGCGCAGCTCTACGCCGAGGACCCGGACGGCGGCGTCGGCGGCGCGGGCGCGTTCTTCCTGCTGCTGGACGAGCCCGAGGTCTACGGCTTCCCGCCCGACCCGATCGTGACCACGGCCGACCTGCCGCGGATGTGGAAGAACGCGGGCTTCGCCGCCCTCGGCTTCGCCGCCGCGGTGACGGCCGCCTTCGTCGGGGGCCGGCGGTGACGCCCGGGAGCTCCGACCGGGACGTGGACAACCAGATCGGTCAGCAGAAGACCGGCCAGGCGGCCAACCCCACGCACGAGGACGGGCCCAGGCTCCGCGACGAGGGGATCCGCGCGGTCCCCGGGACCGAGGGGCAGGCCAGCGCGACCGCGACCGCCCGTCGCACCGGCGGCGGAGGGCGCGGCAAGGGCAAGGGCGGCGGGCGGCGCCGGAAGGGCCGCGCCGAGGAGCTGATGGTCCCGGACGCCACCTTCACCACCTACTACGGGCGCCAGGTCGTCAAGGCGACGCCGTGGGAGGCGGACATCCCCTTCTACCTCTTCGCCGGCGGGCTGGCCGGGGGTTCCTCCCTGCTGGCGGCGGGCGCGGACCTCAGCGGCCGGCCGCACCTGCGCCGCAACGCCCGCATCACCGCCGTCCTCGCGCTCAGCGCCAGCGGGCTCGCCCTCGTCCACGACCTCGGTCGGCCCGAGCGGTTCTACAACATGCTGCGGGTCTTCAAGCCGACGTCGCCGATGTCGATGGGCACCTGGATCCTCACCGCGTACGCCCCCGGCTCGGTCGTGGCCGGGGCTGCGGAGGTCGCCCGGCTGCTGGACGTCGAGAAGTTTCTCCCGGCGCGGCTCCGGTTCCTCACCAGCCTGCTCGACTGGGCCGCAAGGCCCGGTGGCCTCGAGGCCGCGCTGCTCGCGCCGGCCGTGGCGTCGTACACGGCGGTCCTGCTCACCGACACCTCCACGCCGGCCTGGCACGAGGCGCACCGCGAGCTGCCCTTCGTCTTCGTCGGCTCGGCCGCGGCCGCGTCCGGCGGGCTGGCGATGGTGACCTCGCCGCTCGTGGAGACGGGGCCGGCCCGGCTCCTGGCCGTCATCGGGGCCACCGTCGAGCTCGTCGTCGAGCACCAGATGGAGAAGTCCATGGGCTTCACCGCCGGCGCCCTGCACGAGGGCACCCCCGGCCGTCTGATGCGGGCCAGCAAGATCCTGACCGCCGTCGGCGGAGCCGGTGCGCTGCTGCTCGGCCGGCGCCACCGTGCGTACGCGGTCGCCAGCGGCCTCGCGCTGGTCGCGGGTTCCGTCTGCACCCGCTTCGGCGTCTTCGAGGCCGGCCAGGAGTCGGCCCGCGACCCCAAGTACACCGTCGTCCCGCAGCGCGAGCGCCTGGACGCGCGCCGCGCCGCCGAGGCGGCCGGCGTCCCGACCGGCGCCGCCCCGACGAGCGTCCGCCCCGGCCCACCGGCGGACGACAGCCAGACCACCGACCCCACGGTCGACCACACGCCCCACCCGCAGGAGAACTGATGAGCACCGCCAGCACGACGGCGAGCACCGCCAACCCGACCCGGGGTAGGTGGGGGCTGGTCGTCGCCGCGCTGCTGATGCAGCTCTCCCTCGGCGCCGTCTACGCCTGGAGCGTCTTCAGCTCGGCGCTGCAGAAGGCCGAGGCGTTCAAGCTGACCAAGCCCGAGGCGACCCTGCCCTTTGAGGTCGCCATCGGCATGATCTTCATCGGCACCTACCTGGGCGGGCGCATCCAGGACCGCCGCGGCCCGAAGACCGTGGCGATGATCGGCGCCGCGATCTACGGCGTCGGCGTGATCGTCGCGTCGTTCGCGCGCAACGGCGACCAGCTGCCGCTCCTGGTCATCGGCTACGGCGTCCTGGCCGGCTTCGGTCTGGGCCTGGCGTACATCGTGCCGATCGCCATGCTCCAGAAGTGGTTCCCGGACCGTCGCGGCCTGATCACCGGGCTCGCGGTCGGCGGGTTCGGCTTCGGTGCGGTCGTCACCGCCCCGATCGCGCAGGCCCTGATCCGGAACAACCCGGACGTGCCGACGTCGGCCTTCCTGCCGCTGGGCATCGCCTACCTGATCGCTGCCGTGGCCGGCGCGTTCTTCTTCCGCAACCCGCCCGAGGGCTACACGGTGCCGGGCTACGAGCCCGCCACCTCCGGCAAGGTCGTGGACAGCGGCCGCGACTACACGCAGGGCGAGGCCCTCAAGACCTGGCAGTGGTACAGCCTCACCGCGATCCTCACCCTCGCGGTGCTCGCGGGCATCGCCTTCATCTCCCAGGCCGCCGCCAGCTTCTCCGACATCTCCGGCTACACCGCCGCCGCTGCTGCCGCCGCCGTCGGCTTCCTCGGGCTGTTCAACGGGGCCGGCCGGATCTTCTGGGCCGCCGTCTCCGGGCGGCTCGGGCGCATGGTCACGTTCATCCTGATCCTGGCGATCGAGGGCGTCTGCATCCTGCTGATCCCGCACGTGCACAACGCGGCCCTGTTCTTCGTCCTGGCCGCGCTGGTCTACCTCTGCTACGGCGGCGCCTTCGGCACCATGCCGGCCACGGCGGGCGACTTCTTCGGGGTCAAGAACGCGGGCGGCATCTACGGCCTGATGCTCATCGGGTGGAGCCTCGGCGGCGTCGTCGGCCCGCTGATCGCGGCCAAGCTGATCGGCGGGGACAAGGACTACACCGCCGCGTACACGGTGATCGGCATCATCGCGCTGGTCGCGATCATCCTGCCGATCATCACGCGCATCCCTCGGACGCGTCAGAGCGCGGACGAGGGTTCGCTGGGCACCAAGGGCGCGGCCGCGCGCCGCTGACGGCGTCGGGGCACCAGGTCCTGGATGGCGGCCGTGGACACGTCCACGGCCGCCATCGCCACGTAGCCCGCCAGGGCTCGACGCAACCGCGACCCCTCCCCCCTTCCTGTCGTGAGCAACCAGACCAGCACGGGCAGGTCAAGCGCGTCCTGCCCGACGAAGCCCCAGAGCCAGCCGGTCGAGCGCCCGCGCAGGAACGCCGCCGCGACGACCAGCTCCCGCACCCCGGCGGCCCGGACCGCGTACGCGGGGACGACGCCGGCGAGCCCGAGCGCCCGGGCGGTCGCCTGCGGCGCGAACGTCGGCAGGACGCCGAGCAGCAGGCTCGGGACGCCGAGCAGCAGCCGTTCTCCGCGGGGCAGCGGTGGACGCCGGTAGACGTCGCCGTCGATCGGGGACACGTTGCGGGACATCCCCTGATCCTCGCCCCGGACCGGCTCCGGCCCGGTGCCCTTTCGGCTGAGGAAGGGCTTAAAGAACCGCGCATCCGGCGGATCCGACCCTCAGGAATCCCCTGCACCACTACCGGATCAAGGGAGATCTGCATGCGTGCTCGGAACAGGGTGGTCGCGATCGTCGTCGCGGCCCTGACCATGCTCGTCGGGCTGTCGATGCCCGCCAGCGCTCACGGCAAGACCGGCCACCACCCCGGGACCAGGAGCCTCGCCGCGCTGCTGGCCAAGGACGGGTCGGGCTTCGACCACAACTGGAACGACTTCGACATCACCGACAACGCGGTCGCGGCCGTGCTGAAGGCCAAGCCGAACAGCCCCGTCGGGGTCCTCGCGGACGGCACGACCCCGCTCACCGCCTTCCTGCCGACCGACCGCGCGTTCCAGCGTCTGGCCGAGAGCGTCACCGGGAAGCACATCAGGACCGAGAAGGGCGTGTTCACGGCGGTCGCGGGGCTGGGCATCGACACCGTCGAGGCCGTCCTGCTCTACCACGTCGTCCCCGGGGCCACGATCACCTACAAGCAGGCCCGGCACAGCGACGACCTGGTGCTGACCACGGCCCTCGACGGGGCGACCGTCCGGGTGAACGTCCTCCGCGGGCACAAGGTCTCGCTCGTGGACCTCGACACCGACAACCGCAACCCGCGGATCGTGCGTCGGGACCTCAACAAGGGCAACCTGCAGATCGCCCACGGGATCGACCGGGTCCTGCGCCCGGTGGACCTGCCCTGACGCTCGACCCGCTCGACCGCTGACGCGGACGGCCGCACCCCCAC
>NZ_BAAAYR010000004.1:320769-564644 GCF_039536445.1 Microlunatus spumicola
TGCTCAGCGCGAGATCAGCTGCCGCCGGTCTGGCCCTGCGACGGCGCGGACGACGGGGGCGCGGGCGGGGTGGGCGCGTCCTGGCCCGCGGCGGGCGGGGTGGGCGCGTTCTTGCCGCTCCCCGGCGTCGGCGGCTGGGGAGCGTTCTTGCCCGGCGCCGGGGGCTGCGGAGCCTGACCACCGGCGGGCGGCGCCGGCGGGGCGGCCGGCGCGCTGCCGGACTGGTCGCCCGACGTCGGGGCGCCGCTCGGCTGGTCCCCCGGGGCGGGGGCGCCGCTGGGCGCGCCACCGGGGGCGGGGGCGCAGGCGCCCGGTCCACCGGCGGGCCCTCCGGCGGGTCCAGCCGGTCCGGCACCCGGGGCGGGCGGTGCGGCCGGCGCGCCGCTCGGGGCGTCGCCGGGGGTCGGGGCCCCGCTGGGCGCGTCACCCGGGGTGGGCGCGTCGGTGGGGGCGTCGCTCGGCGTCACGTCGGCGGGCTGGACCTGGGAGGTCCCGGTCCCACCGGTGCTCGGGGAACCGCCGGCCGCGAGGGCCGGGACCGCGATGCCGGTGGCGAGGACGGCGGCCACGGCCGCCCCGATCGCCCAGCGCCGCCCGCGGTGCTTGCGGACGAACGGGCTCTGCTGCGCGTCGTTCGAGTCCAGCGTCTCGTGCTGGTTCGGGTCGTCGTGGTTCATGGGGTGCTCCTCGTCCTGGTGTGGTCCCGCCCCTCGGCGGCGACCTGGGAACGACTCTGCGAGCGGATCCTGAAGCCAGGCTCAAGCCCGGGCTCCGGGCTCGGGTTCTTGAGGCGTTCTTCAGCACGGGGACGCCACACTGTCTGGCGTGACTACAAAGCCTGGTGGCGCTCGGGTGCTGGTCGTCGAGGACGACGACGCCATCAACCGCTCCCTCGTCGGCTCGCTCTCCGACGCCGGCTACGAGGTGCGGGGCCTCCCCGACGGCCGGGGCCTCGAGGCCGAGCTCGACCGCTTCCGCCCCGACCTCGTCGTCCTCGACTGGATGCTCCCCGGGCGCGACGGGCCGGCGCTCAGCCGGGTCATCCGCGCGCGTACGGCCGCCGCGGTGATCATGGTGACCGCACGCGACGAGGTGGAGGACCGCGTACGCGGCTTCGACGCCGGCGTGGACGACTACGTGGTCAAGCCGTTCGCCACCTCCGAGCTGCTCGCCAGGACGCGGGCCGTCCTGCGCCGGGCCGGCGTCACCGTGGGCACGGTCCAGGTCGACGACCTGCTCGTCGACGCCGGTGCCGCCCGGGTGACCCGCGGCGACGCCGAGGTCGACCTGACCGCGACCGAGCTGCGGCTGCTGGTGTTCCTCGCCGAGAACCGCGACCGCGTGATGTCGACGCTGCAGATCCTGACCCAGGTGTGGGGCTACGACGACTACGCCGACAACCTGGTGCAGGTCCACATCAGCGCGCTGCGTCGCAAGACCGAGGCCCACGGCCCCCGGCTGATCCACACGGCGCGCGGGCTGGGCTACGTGCTCCGGGCGCCCCGGTGAGCGCCGGCCCTCCGCCCGTACCGGCCGGCGGGCTGCGGACGCGTTCCCTGCGCAACCGGGTGACCGTCACGGTCCTCGCCTTCATCGCCGCGATGCTCGTCGTGCTCGCGGTCGTCACGGACGTCGCGCTCGGCGCCCGCCTCGAGGGCGAGCTGCGGGAGCGGCTGCAGGACCGGGCGAGCTACGCCACGATCCTCGTCGGGCAGGTCCCGAGCTCGACCCTGGTCGACCGCCTCGAGGGCGACGGAGTCTCGGTCTCGCTGACGACCAGCACCGGCCAGGTGATCTCGAAGGGTCCGCTCTCCCCCGCGGCTCCGGGGGCAGCACCCGCCCCGCAGCCGCCCGGTCCGGCCGACGGACCGAAGGGCCCCGTCCGGAAGGCGGGTCAGGTGCTCTCCGTCTCCGAGCCGCTGAGCGACGGCAGCACGCTCGTCCTGCTCGCCGACTCCGGCGACGTCGAGCGGACCCTGGCCCAGGTCCGGACCACCCTCGTGGTGGCGGGGCTCGTCCTGCTCGCGCTGGCCGCGCTCGCCCTGCGGCCGGTCGTCGCCCGCGCGCTCCGGCCCCTCGACCAGGTGACCGCGACCGCGCGCGCCATCACGGCCGGCGACCGGGGCGCACGGCTCCGACCCGACCGACCGGAGACCGAGCTCGGCCGGGCCGCGTCCGCGTTCGACGGGATGCTCGACGAGGTCGAGGGCGCCGAACGTCAGGCCCGCGGCGCCGAGCAGCGGCTGCGGGTGTTCCTCTCCGACGCGGCCCACGAGCTGCGCACGCCCCTGTCCGGGGTCCAGGCCGCGGCGGAACGCCTCCTGCGCGGCGTCGACGACCGTCGGCAGCGCGAGGAGCTGAGCGTCACGGTCATCCGCGAGGCCCGCCGGGCCAGCCGGCTGGCCGACGACCTGCTGACCATGGCCCGGATCGACTCGGGGCTCGACCTGCAGCGCGTGACGGTGGACCTCGCCGGGGTCGCCGGTCGCGTGGCCGACGTGGCCCGGCTCGCCCACCCGGATGCGCGCGTCGAGGTGACGGGCTCGGCAGACCCCGTCGAGGCCGACCCGGACCGGGTGACCCAGGTCCTGACCAACCTCGTCGACAACGCCCTCGCGGCGACCAACGGCCGCGGGCACGTCGCGCTGGCCGTCCGGCGCGACCAGGACCGCGTGACCGTGGACGTGTCCGACGACGGTCCCGGCGTCCCGCCCGCCGACGCCGAGCGCGTCTTCGAACGCCTCGTCCGCCTCGACGCCTCGCGGACGTCCGGCGGTTCCGGCCTCGGCCTCTCCATCGCCCGCGGTATCGCCGAAGCCCACGGCGGCACCCTCGTCCTGGTCCCCTCGCCCGCGGGGGCGAGGTTCCGTCTGAGCCTGCCGGCCGCTGGGCCGCGCTGACGACCAGGCGTCACGTCAGTGTGGACGGTTGTGCACCGAACTCGGTGCACAACCGTTCACCTTGTTGCGTCGGGGCGTCCAGGCGTCCGACCAGGCTCAGCCGCGCTGCTGCTCCGCCAGCTTCTTGGCCGCGCGGGTCTTCGCCCCGCGCTTGGCGGCGGCGCTCCGCCGGCGGCGCGCCTTCTCGGCCTCCTCGGCCAGCTTCACCAGGCGTCGCTGCTCACGCCGGACGGCGTTCTCGGCCCGACGCTGCTCGGCGAGGACGACGTTCGGCGACCGAACCGGCCAGACGTACGGGACGGCCGGGTCCGCCTCGGGGAACAGCGGGCCGTAGAGCTCGGGGTCCTTGCGCACGAGCGCAGAACGGTGGCTCTCCAGCACGGGATCACCCTCGACGTCCCAGGGCGGCACGGCGCCGGCCTCGCGCAGCGCCTCCTCCGTGCGGATCTCGGTGATCCCGCACGCGCCGAGGTCGTCGACGATCGTGCCGGCGCAGGTGTCGTCGAACCCGCGCTCGACCCACACCTCGCACATCACGAGGCCGTAGCGCCCGAGCGCCTCCTCGTAGCCCTGCCACATCAGCACCGCGGGGTGCGACTTCCAGGCGTAGCCGGGCACGGTGAGCGCCCGGACGATCTGGATGACCTCGACCCGCTGCTTGCCCAGGCGCTTGAGATCCAGGGCCCGGGCGGAACGCTCGAAGTCGGCGTACGGGAGGAACGTCTGCACGTGCGGCCCGGGGCTAGAGACCCATGGGCTCGGGGTTGCCGCCCGGCAGCGCCGGGTCGCGGTCCTCCAGCGGCAGGTCCGGCGTCTCGAACTGCACGCGGGCCATCTCGGAGCAGGCCTTGCCGACCAGCTTCCGGAACTCCCCGTGCTCGGGATCGGTGTCGTAGGCCTGGTACGCGGCCGCGTCCACCCAGTCGTTGGTGATGGCGAAGCTCCAGCCGCCGTCGCGCAGACCGGCGTCGAAGCCGATCCGCATCGGGCCGACGAGACCGGCGGGGCGCATCCCCGCCAGGCCGAGCAGGCCGGCGTCGAGGCCGAAGCGGGTCTCCTCGTCAGCGGAGGGGTCGAGGCGGCCGAGGACGACGTTGCGGATCACCGCACCACGATCCCATGCTCGCCCGCGGCCACCGTCTCACCGACCACGGGAGCGCCCGGCACCTCGCCCACGACGAGCAGCCCGCCGCTGGTCTGGGCGTCGGCGAGGAGCAGCAGCTCGTCCTCGTCCACCCCGTCCGCGCCGAGGCTGGGACGCACCCAGTCGAGGTTGCGGCGGGTGCCGCCGCTGACGAACCCGTCGCGCAGCGCCTCCCGGGCCCCGTCGAGGTACGGGACCTTCGTGTGGTCGATCACCAGGGTCACGCCGGAGGCCCGGGCCATCTTGTAGCCGTGGCCCAGCAGCCCGAACCCGGTCACGTCGGTCGCTGCGGTGATCCCCGCGGCGAGGGCCGCGCGGGAGGCCTCGGCGTTGAGCCGGACCATCGACGCGATCGCCTGCGGGAACACCTCCCCCGTCGCCTTGTGCCGGTTGTTGAGCACGCCGATGCCGAGCGGCTTGGTCAGGCTGACCGGCAGGCCGGGCCGCGCGGCGTCGTTGCGCAGCAGCCTGGCGGGGTCGGCGATGCCGGTGACGGCCATGCCGTACTTGGGTTCCGGGTCGTCGATGCTCTGCCCGCCGGCCAGGTGGACCTGGGCCTCGCGGGCGACGTCCATGCCGCCGCGCAGCACCTCGGCCAGCAGCTCCAGGGGCAGGACGCCGCGCGGCCAGCCGACGAGGTTGAGCGCGATCAGCGGGGTGGCGCCCATGGCGTAGATGTCGGAGAGCGCGTTAGCCGCGCCGATCCGCCCGAAGTCGTACGCGTCGTCGACCACCGCGGTGAAGAAGTCGGTCGTGGCCACGATCGCCCGGTCGCCGTCGATGCGGACGACGGCCGCGTCGTCCCCGGTCTCGAGCCCGACGAGCAGGTCGGGCGAGGTCCACGGAACCAGGCCGGCGACGACCTCCTCGAGCTCGCCCGGCGGGATCTTGCACGCGCAGCCGCCCCCGTGGGCGTACTGGGTCAGGCGGATCGGGTGGTCGTGCCCGGTGTCGGTCGGCGTCGCTGAGGTCGCGGTCACGGCGCCCAAGGTAGTCAGCCCGGTGCGCCCGGCGCGGTGGCCCGGGTCAGTCGCGGACCGAGACCAGGACCCCGGTGGCGGCGCGGCACTCGTACGTCGGACGCGGCAGCTGCACGACGAGCGGGTTGTCCCGTCGCGCGGGCTCGGACGAGACCGCGCCGCCCGACGCGACGCAGCCGGACTCCCAGGCCGCCTGCCGCCGGGCCTCGTCCGCGCGCAGCAGGGGGACCAGACCGGACACGCCGAGGGCGACCAGGACCAGCGCGAGCACCCACGCCCGTCGAGCCCGCGTCCCGGTCATGCCACCCCTCACCTCGAGATCACCTGATCCTGCGCCGAACCGTCCGGACGCGCCAGAGGTCCAAGCTGAGCCCTGCGCACTTCCGGCCCCTCGATGACCGCTCGCCGCCGACGCCACGCTCAGCCCGCACCCTCCGCGGCGTCGAGGGGTCGGAATTGAGCAACGCGCCTCCGAACCCGCGCCCGCGCCCGGGCCGCGGCTAGAGTCGCCGGCGGAGGCGTACAGGTGCCTGGTGGCCCTCCCGGTCTTCAAAACCGGTGAAGTCGAGCATCTCGGCTTGGCGGGTTCGATTCCCGTCCGCCTCCGCCAGACTCCCCGCCCACCCGGCGCCCTCCCACGACCTTGACGGGGCCGACACCCTGGTGGGATGCCCGTCGAACTGCCCGACTTCGCCCTGACGCTGCTGCTCGCCCTCGCCGCGACCCTGGTCGTCATCGTCGTGACGCACCTCGTCGTCGTCCTCACCTCGCGCCGGTGGCCGATCGTGTCGAACCTGTCGCGCTACGTCGCCACCGCCTTCCGGCTCGCGGCCGTGGTGCTCGTGCTGGCGGCGGTCTGCCGCGACTCCCGGCCCGAGCAGGTGAACCCCGGGCTCTGGCAGGGCGTCGAGCTGGCGCTCCGGCTGGCCTCCATCGGGACCGTCGCCTGGCTGGTCGGCGCGCTGCTGCTGTTCCTCGAGGACCTCGGGCTGCAGCGCTACCGCACGGACGTCACCGACAACCGGAACGCCCGCCGCCTGCGCACCCAGGTCCTGGTCATCCGGCGCCTGACCGTCGCGGTCGTGGTCCTGGTCGCCACGGGCGCGGCCCTGCTGACCTTCCCGGGCGTACGGGCGGTGGGCGCGAGCCTGCTCGCCTCGGCGGGCCTGGTCAGCGTCGTGGTCGGCGTGGCCGCGCAGTCCACCCTGGCCAACGTGTTCGCCGGGATCCAGCTGGCGTTCAGCGACGCGATCCGCATCGACGACGTCGTCGTGGTGGACGGCCAGTGGGGCCGCATCGACGAGATCACCCTGAGCTACGTCGTCGTGCACCTCTGGGACGACCGTCGCCTGGTGCTCCCCTCGGGCTACTTCACCAAGGAGCCCTTCGAGAACTGGACCCGGCGCACGTCCGAGCTGCTCGGCACCGTCGAGATCGACCTCGACTGGCGCGCCGACGTCGACGGGCTGCGCGCGCACCTCGGGGAGGTCCTCGCCGCCACAGACCTGTGGGACGGCCGGAACCAGGCCCTCCAGGTCACCGACGCGGTCGGCGGGCTGGTCCGGGTACGCGTGCTCGTCAGCGCGGTCGACGCGTCGGCGCTGTTCGACCTGCGGTGCCACGTCCGTGAACGGCTCGTCGCGTGGGCCCGCGAGCACGACACCGCGGTCCCCCGCCGCCGCGTCGAGCTGCTGCCCGCGGCCGAGGCTCCGGGCGCGCTGGGCACTGCTTCCTAGGAGGCTGCTGAGCGATGCTGTTCCGCGCGAGGACGTGCCAGGGCAGGCGAGGTGCGGTCCCCGGATCTGGGAGGTCGTATCGGGATACGGCCCCAGATGTGGGGGTCGCAGATCGCCCGCCCTGGTGCGCCGCAGCCGGGACGTGATCGTTCAGCAGGCTCCTAGGATCGGGACGTGACGATGACGGCCGACCCTCGGCGCTCGGTGCCCCGGACCGACCAGGTCCTCGGCGACCCCCGGCTGCGCGCGGCGGCCGGGCGGCTCGGGCCCGACCTGGTCAAGCAGGCCGTCGTCGCCGCCCAGCAGCGCGCCCGGACCGGCGAGATCGCGCCGACCGAGGTGGCCGACGCCGCCGTCGACGCGCTCCCCGCGCAGGCCGCCAGCACCCGGCCCGTCATCAACGCGACCGGCGTCGTCCTGCACACGAACCTGGGCCGCGCGGCCCTGTCCCCCCTCGCCCTCGACGCGCTCGTCGAGGCCGCGGGCGCGACCGACGTCGAGTTCGACCTCGCGACCGGCGCGCGGGCCCGGCGCGGTCGTGGGGCGATCGCCGCGCTGGCCGCCGCCGTCCCGGCCGCCGAGGCCGTGCACGTGGTCAACAACGGGGCCGCCGCGCTCGTGCTGGCCACCACCGCCCTGGCCGCCGGGCGCGAGGTGATCATCAGCCGCGGCGAGCTCGTGGAGATCGGCGACGGGTTCCGCCTGACCGACCTGATCGAGTCCACCGGCGCGCGGCTGCGCGAGGTCGGCACGACGAACCGCACCAAGCTGGCCGACTACGCCGACGCCGTCGGGCCGCATACCGGCTGCATCCTCAAGGTCCACCCCAGCAACTTCCGCGTCGAGGGCTTCACCTCCTCCGTCGACGTCGGCGCGCTCGCGGGCCTGGACGTACCCGTCGTGGCCGACCTCGGCAGCGGGCTGCTCACCCGCGAACCGCTGCTGCCCGACGAGCCCGACGCCGACACGGCCCTGCGCGCCGGGGCCGACCTGGTCACCGGCAGCGGCGACAAGCTCCTCGGCGGGCCGCAGGCCGGGCTGCTGCTCGGGCGTACGGCGGTCGTCGAGCGCCTCCGACGCCACCCGCTCGCCCGGGCGCTGCGCGTCGACAAGCTCACCCTCGCCGCGCTCGAGGCCACCCTGCGCGGACCGAAGACGCCGACCTGGCGTGCCCTGCACGCCGACCCCGACGTCCTCCGCCGCCGCTGCGACGCGCTCGCCGCTGCGCTCCACGGAACCGTCGCCGCCGAGGTCGTCACCTCCGACGGGGCCGTCGGCGGAGGCGGCGCTCCCGGGCTCACGCTGCCGGGCTGGGCCGTCGCGCTGCCGACCGCGTACGCCGTCGCGCTCCGGACCGGTGAACGGGCCGTCGTGGCCCGGACCGAACGGGGCCGCTGCCTGGTCGACCTGCGCTGCGTGGACCCCGCCGACGACGCGCGGCTGGCCGACGCGATCCGTGCGGTCGCGGTCCGCACGGTCGAGGCCGACGAGCCCGCCACCGACCGGGCCTGACGTGCACGTCGTCGCCACCGCCGGTCACGTCGACCACGGCAAGTCCACCCTGGTCCGCGCGCTCACCGGCATGGAGCCCGACCGCTTCGCCGAGGAGAAGCGGCGCGGCATGACCATCGACCTCGGGTACGCCTGGACCCGCGTCGGCGAGGGGCCGGGAGCGACGGTGCTCGCGTTCGTCGACGTGCCCGGGCACGAGCGGTTCATCGGCTCGATGCTCGCCGGCCTCGGCCCGGCGCCGGCGGTGATGTTCGTGGTCGCGGCCGACGAGGGCTGGCGGCGCCAGTCCGAGGAGCACCTCGCCGCGGTCGACGCCCTCGGCCTCACCCGCGGCCTGCTGGTCGTCACGCGGAGCGACCTCGCCGACCCGGGGCCCGCGCTCGCGGAGGCGCAGGAGCACCTGGCCGCGTCGAGCCTCGGCACCGTCGACGGCGTCGCGGTCTCGGGCGCCACGGGCGCCGGCCTGGACGAGCTCCGCCGCGCGCTCGTCCGCCTCACGGCGACCCTGCCCTCGCCCCGGACGGACGGCCGGGTCCGGCTCTGGGTCGACCGGTCCTTCACCATCCGCGGTGCCGGGACCGTCGTCACCGGCACCCTCGGCGCGGGCACGCTCACGGTCGGCGACACGCTCGCGCTCGGGGACCGCGAGGTCACGGTGCGCGGGCTGCAGAGCCTCGGGGACGACGCGGGTGCGGTTCCGGCCGTGGCCCGCGTCGCCGTGAACCTGCGCGGCACCGACGTCGCCGAGGTCGGCCGCGGCGACGCGCTCCTGACCCCCGGCGCCTGGGCGTGGACCGGCGTGGTCGACGTGCGCGTCCGGCCGCACCAGGGCGAGACGGCCGACCTCCCCTCCGAGCTCGTCGCGCACCTCGGCACCGCGGCGGTGCCGGTGCGGCTCCGCCCGCTGGGCGGCGCGATGGTCCGCCTCACCCTCCACGAACCGCTGCCGGTCGAGCCGGGCGACCGCCTCGTGCTGCGCGACCCCGGCCGGCACGCCGTCGGCGCCGCCGCGGTCGTCCTCGACGCCGCCCCGCCCGCGCTCACCCGCCGCGGGGCCGCCGCGTCCCGGGCCCGCGACCTCGCCCACGCCGACGACCCCGCCGCCGTGCTGGCCGACCGCGTCCGCCGCACCGGCGCCGTCCGGGCCGCCGACCTGGTCGCCGCGGGCGTGCCGACGCAGGACGCCTCCCGGGTGCGGACGGTCGGCGACTGGCTCGTCGACCCGGCGACGTGGGACCGCTGGCGGGCCGGGCTGGTCGCGGCGGTCGACGAGCAGGCCCGCACGACCCCGCTGGATCCCCGGCTCACCGCCGACGCCGCCCGCCGACGCCTGGCCCTGCCCGACCGCGCGCTGCTCGCCCCGCTGGTCGAGGCGGCGGGACTCGCGTACGCGGACGGACGCGTCTCGCGGCCCGACGCCGGGAACGACCTCGGCCCGGCCGAGGCCGGCCTGGTGAAGCTCGAGGCGCACCTCGCGGCCGACCCGTTCGCCGCCCCGGAACGTCCCGAGCTCGACGACTGGGGCCTCGGCGTGCCTGAGCTCGCCGCCGCCGAACGTGTCGGCCGCGTGGTCCGGCTCGCCCCCGACATGGTGCTGCTGCCGACCGGTCCGGCACAGGCCATGCGCACGCTCGCCGCCCTCCCCCAGCCGTTCACGACCAGCGAGGCCCGGCAGGCCCTGGGCACCACCCGCCGCGTCGCGATCCCGCTGCTCGAGCACCTCGACCGGCGCGGCTGGACCGTGCGCGTGGACGGCGGGCACCGCAGGGTCAAGGGCCGCTGATCTTGGTCACCGCGGGCGGCGCTAGATTCCGCGCATGCCGCTGGTGCTGCCGTACGGCGACCGCGAGCCCGTCGTGGACCCCACGACCTGGCTCGCCCCCAACGCGACCGTCGTCGGGCAGGTCCGCCTGCACGCCCGCTCGAGCGTCTTCTACGGGGCCGTCGTGCGCGGCGACATGGCCGAGGTCGTCCTCGGGCGCGGCAGCAACCTGCAGGACAACGTGGTCGTCCACACCGACACCGACTTCCCCGCGCTCATCGGCCTCGGCGTGAGCGTCGGCCACGCGGCGGTCGTGCACGGCTGCACGATCGAGAACCACTGCCTCATCGGCATGAACGCCACCGTCCTCAACGGCGCCGTCATCGGCACGGGCTCGCTCGTCGCGGCCGGCTCCGTCGTCCTCGAGGGCACCATCGTCCCGGCCCGCTCCCTCGTGGCCGGCGTCCCCGCCCGGGTGCGCCGGGCGATCACGGACGAGGAGCACGCCCGCATCGTGCGCAACGCCACCACGTACGAGGAGCTCGTGCCCGGGCACCGGACCGCCTCCGCCTCGTGACCGCAGCAAGCCGTCCCGTCACCGGGGCCGGCCACGACCCGGCCGTCTGGCGCGACCGGCTCGAGGCCACGGACGGGTGGTCGGTCGCCGATCTGCGGGCCCTGGTCCCCGGCCGGGACCGGCTGCTCGTGCTGTCGGCGCACCCGGACGACGAGTCCATCGGCGCCGGCCGCCTCCTGTCGGCCTGGCGACGTTCCGGCGGCCGGGCCCTGGCCGTCACGGCGACGGCCGGCGAGGCCTGCTTCGACGACGTCGGCGTCCGCCCGGAAGGGCTGGCGGAGGCGCGCCTCGTCGAGTGGCGGGCGGCGCTGGCCGCCCTCGACGTCGAGGCCGGGACCGCGTACGGGCTGCCGGACGGCGGGCTGGAGACGGCCGAGGACGCCCTGGTGCACGCGGTTACCACGACCGTCACCGACCTCGGGGACACCGACGACCTCGTGCTGCTCGCGCCGCACCCGCAGGACCCGCACCCCGACCACCGGGCGGTGGGCCGGGCGGCGGCCGCGGTGGGCGCGCGGCTCGGGATCCCCGTCTGGCACTTCCGGGTCTGGATGACCTACTGGTCCGCGCCGGACGTCGACCTCAGCGGTCGGCTGGTCACGGTGGCCGTCGACGGGACGGACGACCGGGCGTGGGACGCGGCCGTCCGTGCCTTCGCCACCCAGCTGGAACCGCAGCGGCCGGGCTGGGGCGCCGTCGTGCCGCCCGCCATGCTCGCCCACCACGACCGGCAGCTGCTGGTCCTGCCCCTCGAGGAGACCCCGTGAGCGGACCGCCCGACTTCGACGCCTACTACCGCGCCGACCCCGACCCCTGGGACGTCGGCGGCAGCTTCTACGAGCAGCGCAAGCGGGGCGTCGTCCTCGCCGGGCTGCGCCGGGCGCGCTACGCGAGCGCCTGGGACCCGGCGTGCGGGACCGGCCACCTCACCGCGGACCTCGCCGCCCGGTGCGACCGCGTGGTGGCGAGCGACGCGTCCGCGACGGCCGCCGCCCTCGCCGCCGAGCGGTGCTCCGGGCTGCCCGTCGCGGTCGGCCACCGGGCCCTGCCGGACCCGCCCGACGAGGACGGCTTCGCGCCGGACCTGGTGCTGCTGAGCGAGGTCTTCTACTACCTCTCCGACCCGGTCCGGGCGGCGACCGTCGCCCTCGTCGACCGGCTCGCGGCCCCGGCCGCCGAGCTCGTCGCCGTGCACTGGGACGGAGCCCCGGACGACGCGTGGCTGAGCGGCCGCGGCGCCCAGACCGAGCTCGTCGCCCAGCTCGTCGCGCGGGGGTGGACGCAGCGGATCCACCACGACGACGAGGAGTTCCTGCTCGACACGGTCACCCGCGGTGCCGCCTGACGGGCGCGGTTTGGGTGCGGGCGGGGACGCGGGTCATCATGCGGTGGTGACGAGCACTTCACCGACCGACCGGTCCTGGGGCGTCTCCTCCTCGGAGGTCCTGACCCTCGTCGAGGGCTACCTGGAGGACGCGGCCACACGGACGCACGAGCGGCTGGGCGACGTCGCCGGGGTCGCCATCACGACGGCCGTCGCCGGCGGAGACCCGCTGACCGTCGGGTCCAGCACGGCGCTGGCCGCGGAGGTCGACCAGGTCCAGTACGCGATCGGGGTCGGCCCCTGCCTGCACGCGCTCCGGGAGGGCCGCGAGACCTACGTCCCGGACCTGGCGCGCGACCCGCGCTGGAGCCCGTACGGGGTCGAGGCCGCCGGTCTGGGCGTGCACACGTCGCTGTCGGTGCCGGTGCTGGACGGCCGCGCGCAGGTCGTCGGCGTGGTGAAGGTCTACGCCGGCGCCGTCGACGGGCTCGACGAGGAGCAGCGCCGCCACGGGCGCGAGCTGGCGCTCGAGGTGGCGGGCGGCGTCGGGCTGGCGAGCACCCTGGTCAGCACGTCGCTGGAGCTGGACGACCGGATCGAGGCGATGGACACCCGTCGCACGATCGACCTGGCCACCGGGCTGATCATGGGCCGGCTCGGCTGCGGCCCCGAGGCCGCCTTCGACCTGCTCCGCCGGGAGTCGCAGAACGCGAACCTCAAGCTCACCGACGTCGCCGCCAACCTGCTGGCCCGTCCCGCCGTCCCCGCCGACGGGCACGGGGCGGACGGCGCGGACGGCGTCGACCCCGAGCTCCCGCGCTCCGTGGCCCAGGCGCCGTTCCGTCGTCGCGGCGAGGCGCCCGCACGCGGCCGCTGACGCCGTCTGTACCCCTGCCCCGGGCGGATCAAACTGCTCGGGTTACGTTGGGCCCGCGGTTCTGCAGCGACGGTCAGCCGCTCCTCACGCACGTCCTGAAGGAGCAGCATGTACCTCCACCGCCAGCAGCTGATCAACGAGATCGCCATCGACGAGCCGGATCCCGCCGCCGCGAACGCCCTCCAGGAGGGTCTGGGCGGCCAGTTCGGTGAGATGCGCACGATGATGCAGTACCTCTTCCAGTCGATGAACTTCCGCGGGGACCCCTCCTCGCAGCCCTTCAAGGACCTGCTCCAGGGCGTCGGCACCGAAGAGATCAGCCACGTCGAGCTGATCGGCACGACCATCGCCCGCCTCCTCGACGGGGCGCCGGGCTACCACGGCAAGAAGAGCGACCCGATCGACGAGCCGGGTGCCAAGGGCGCGACGCCGCTCAGCATCGCCAAGGACACCGGCAACATCCACCACTTCCTGGTGGGTGCCCAGGGCGCGCTGCCCGTCGACGCGGCCGGCAACCCGTGGAGCGGCTCGTACGTCTACAACTCGGGCAACCTCGTGCTCGACCTCCTCTACAACCTCATGCTCGAGAGCACCGGCCGGCTGCAGAAGTGCCGGATCTACCAGATGACCGACAACAAGGCCGCCCGCTCGACGATCGCCTACCTGATCGTCCGCGACCAGGCGCACGAGAACGCGTTCGCCAAGGCGCTCGAGTCCCTCGGCGTGGACTGGGGCAAGACGCTGCCGATCCCGAAGACCAACGCCGAGCAGTTCCCGGAGGTCAAGAAGCTCGTGGACCAGGGCCTGCAGAGCATCCAGTACACCTTCGACATCGACGACGCGAGCCAGGCGGCCAAGCTCTACCGCGGGGCCTCGCCGAGCAACGACGGCACCGAGCTGAGCACGCAGATCATGCCCGAGGGCGGCATGCCGATCACGATCGCCCCGGAGCGCAAGGAGGAGTTCGCCCCGGGTCTCGACCCGGAGCTGCTGGCGCTCATCCAGGCCACCGCCGAGGTCGAGATCGAGTCGATCAACAACACGGACACCACGGCGTCCTGATCATGGTCCGTCAGCGTCCGGTCATGATCGTCCCGACCCGCATCCGCCGTCCGGCGAGCGGGGAAGGAAGGTCGTGACCGGACCGCTGACGACCACCCAGCCGTTCCCGCCGGCCCGGTCCCTCCCCGAGGCGTACGACCGCTACCGCCCCGACCTCGTGCCGGAGCGGGCCGCGGTCGCCGGGCTGGCGGACGGCGTCGCCTGGGCCTCGCTGGCCTGGCCGGCGCTCGTCGAGGAGCTCATCGCGCTCGGGCGTACCGACGTCCCCCTGGCCCGCCTCACTGAGGGCCACGTCGACGCGCTGCGCATCCTCGACCAGGCCGGAGCGGTCCCGGAATCGGGCGCCCTCTACGGCGTCTGGGCCTCGCGGTCCGCCCGCACCGGGCTCACCGTCGTCGACCACGGCGAGAAGCTCGAGATCTCCGGAACCCTCCGGTTCGCGTCAGGAGCCGGG
Organism: Microlunatus spumicola; assembly: GCF_039536445.1. Taxonomy (NCBI): domain Bacteria; kingdom Bacillati; phylum Actinomycetota; class Actinomycetes; order Propionibacteriales; family Propionibacteriaceae; genus Microlunatus; species Microlunatus spumicola. The sequence goes on from NZ_BAAAYR010000004.1 coordinate 335,098, forward strand.
CTCGTCGACCGGGCCCTCGTCCCCGTGTGGTTCGACGAGGACCGCCACGTCCTCGTCGACCTCGACGCCTCGGGCCTCCCCGTCGACCCGACGGTCTGGCGCACCGCCGCCATGACCCCGAGCCGCACGTACGAGATCCGCGTCGACCAGCTGCTCGTCCCCTCCACGGCCCGGCGCGGGCCCGAGGGCTTCTACCTCGGGCGGCCGGGCTTCCAGGCCGGCGGGCTGGGTGTCGCCGCCTGCTGGACCGGCGGCGCCGCCCGCGTCCTCGACGTCCTGCTCGCCTTCCACCCCCGCCCCAGCCCGGCGCAGCAGGTACGGCTGGGCGCGATCCGCACCGACCTCGTCGTCGCGGCCGCCGCCGTCCGTGCAGCGGCGCGGCTGCTGGAGGACGCGGCGGTGGACACCACGCCGGTCGCGCTGGAGGCCCGGACGGCCGTCGCCGAGGCCGTGCACCGCATCCTCGCGAACGCCCGGCTGCTCACCGGCCCGACCGGCCTCGCCCTCGACGACGCCGTGGCCCACGTGATCCCCGACCTCGAGCTCTACACGCTCCAGCACAACCTCGACGCGGCCTCGGCCGCCCTCGGGAGCCCGGACCAGCGTCCGTGACGCTCCCCCCGGTCCAGCCGGTGAAGCCCGTCCGGCCCATCCAGCCCGTCCAACCCTTCGACGTCGTCGTGGCCGTACCCGCCCGCGACGAGGAGGCCTCGGTCGAGACCTGCCTGCGCTCCGTCGTCGCCGCCGCGCAGCACGCGCTGCGCACGGGCGCGGTTGCCCGGGTCCGGATCGCCCTCGCGGCCCACCGCAGCCGCGACGCGACCGCGCTCAGGGCCTCCGCCTACCTGGCGACGACCGGCCTGGACCACCTGGTCCTGGTCGACGAGAGCTCGGACACCGTCGGGGCCGTGCGGGCCGGGCTCGTCGAGGCCGCCATGGCCGCGAGTCCGCGCCTCGCCCCGTCCCGCACCTGGCTCCTGTCGACCGACGCGGACTCGGTGGTCCCGACCGACTGGGTCGTCGGGCTGCTCGACGTCGCCGCACGCACCGGGGCCGACCTCGTCGCCGGCTTCGTCGCGCTCGACGGCTGGGTGGCCGACCCGGGCGCGCTCGCCGCGTACGACCACCTGCTGCAGGCGGGCCTGACGGCCGAGGGCCACGACCACGTGTGGGCCGCGAACCTGGCCGTCGCGTACCCCGCGTACGCCGCGGCCGGCGGCTTCCCGTCCGTGGTCCACGGCGAGGAGCGCGTCCTCGCCCGGCGGGTCACCCGGGCGGGCGGCAAGGCCGTCGGCGCCCTGCACCCCGTCGTCACCACGTCCGCCCGGATGCCCGGCCGCGCGGCGCACGGGCTGGGCGACCTGCTGCGCCGGCTGGCCGACGCGGAGGAGGAGGCGTCCTGAACGCCTCCCGCCTCGCCCGCGCCGCCGCCGCCGTCACCAGGGGATCGTCGAGCCCTCCCAGCGCGTGAACGTCCCCGTGGGACCGTTCGGGCCGAGGAGCGCGACGCGGACGACCTCGCGGGACCCGTCCTCGAGCGACTCGGTGCCTGCGTAGTTGTTCAGGGCTGTGCTCGTGTAGCCCGGCGACACCAGGTTGACCTTGATGTCGGTGTCCTCGAGCTCGATCATCATCGCCAGCACGAGCGCGTTCTCGGCGGCCTTCGACGCGGGGTACACGGGGCCGTAGATCGAGTGGTACGGGAAGCTCGGGTCGGCGTTCGAGGCCAGCGAGCCGACGCCGCTCGACACGTTGACGATCCGTGCGTCGTCCGACTCGCGCAGCAGCGGCAGCATCGCCTGGTAGACGGCGAGGACGCCGAAGACGTTGACGTCCCACACCGCCCGGACCTCGTCGAGCGACACGGTGCTGGCCTTGGCGTTGGCGGCCACCTGCTCCGGCGTCCGGTTGCCCCCGGCCGTGCTCGAGATGCCCGCGTTGTTCACGAGCAGGTCGAGCCGACCGAACTCGCTCCGGATGCGCTCGGCCGCCGCAGTGATCGAGGCCGCGTCGGTGACGTCGATCTGGATCGCCGTCGTTCCCGGGATGTCGGCGGCGGCAGCCTCACCGCGGGCGAGGTCCCGCGAGCCGAGAAGGACGGTGACGCCGTGGGCGGCGAGCTCCCGGGTGACCTGGAGCCCGACGCCCTGGTTGGCGCCGGTGACGAGTGCGATGCGATCGGTGGCCATGAGGGCCCTCCCTGCTTGATTGGGTGACATATCAAGTATCTCCCTCGGGCAAGGGTGCTCCAGAGGGGCTCCGGGCACCCGGACGGGGACGGCGGAGGGTTCAGCGGGCGGCGGCGCGCTGCAGGCTGCGTTCCATCGTCAGGTAGGTGAGGGCGAAGTGCCCGCGGGCGATCTCCTGGGCCCGCTCGGCGTCCCCGGCGACGACCGCACCGACGAGCTCCTCGTGCTCGTGCAGCGCCGTCGCGAAGAACTCCCGCTCGTACGGCTCCGCCCCGAAGCCGAGCGTCGCCGCGGCGGTGAGGTGGGCGCTCAGCGCGGTCAGGTGGGGGTTCGCCGCAGCGGCGCAGACCAGACCGTGCAGGCGACGGTCCCAGGCGCGCGCGAGCGCCATGTCCTCCCCCGTCGTCGCGAAGGCGGCCAGCGCCTCGCGCAGCTCGACCCGCTGCTCCTCGGTCCGGCGTTCCGCCGCCGCCCGCGCGATCAGGCCCTCGACCAGGCAGCGGTAGTCGAAGAGGTCCTTGAGCCGCGGCAGCTCGGACTCCAGGGTCCGGCGCGCCTCGTCGGGCGCCACGTCCTCCCACGCCTGCATGGTGACGAACGTGCCGCCGTTGCGCCCGCGACGCGCGACCACGAGGCCGAGCTCGCCGAGCCGCTGCAGCGCCTGCCGGACCGTCACCCGACTGACCTCGAGCCGCGTGGCGAGGTCCCGCTCCGAGGGCAGCCGCTCGCCCGGCGAGAAGGCGCCGACGGCGATCGCGGTGACGAGGCGGTTGGCGACGTCCTCGGTCACGCTCGCGGGGCGACCTGCTACAAGACCGTAACGAGACGCGTCGTCCAAAGGTATTGAGACCACACCTTTACCGTGTTTGACTGCCGCTGCCGTACGAGCCTCGGGGAGAGACCGACATGAGCAGTGTAGAAGTGGGGCCGCAGGACCTGCCCGTCACGACGGGCACGATGCCCTTCCGGGGGCACGAGACCTGGTACCGCGTGACCGGCACGATCGACCCGGCCGGCACCGGCCCCGCGCCGCTCGTCGTCCTGCACGGCGGGCCGGGTGCCGCCCACGACTACACCCTGGCGATGACCTCGCTCGCGGGTGACGGCCGGGCGGTCGTGCACTACGACCAGCTCGGCTGCGGGCTCAGCACGCACCTGCCCGACGCCGACCCGTCCTTCTGGACCGTCGAGCTCTTCGTCGCCGAGCTCCGGGCACTGGTCGAGCACCTGGGGATCGCCGACCGCTTCCACCTGCTGGGCCAGTCCTGGGGCGGGATGCTCGGCCCGGAGGTCGTGCTGTCCGACGACGCCGGCATCCTCTCGCTCTCCATCTGCGACAGCCCCGCATCGATGCCGCTGTGGCTGCAGGCGGCCAACGAGCTGCGCGACCAGCTGCCCGCCGACGTGCAGGCGACGCTGCTCGCCGAGGAGGCCGCGGGCACGACCGACTCCGAGGCGTACAAGGCCGCGGAGAAGGTCTTCTACGACCGGCACGTGTGCCGCGTCGTGCCGAACCCGCCCGAGGTCGCCGCCAGCTTCGACCAGATCGACGACGACCCGACCGTCTACCACGCGATGAACGGACCCAGCGAGTTCCACGTCGTCGGCTCCCTCAAGGAGTGGTCGGTCGTCGACCGGGTCGCCGACATCCGGGTCCCGACGCTGGTCGTCGCCGGCGCGTACGACGAGGCGAGGCCGATCGTCTGGCAGCCGTTCGTCGACGCCATCCCCGACGTCCGCTCCCACGTCTTCGGAGAGTCCAGCCACATGCCGCACGTCGAGGAGCCCGAGGCCTTCACCGAGGTCGTCGGGTCCTTCCTCCGCGAGCACGACCGACCGCGTCCCTGAGCACGAGCGCACCGTCGACGTTCCCCGAGCCTGCCGAAGGGCTCGCCCAGCCTCATATCCCGAAGGACACCCATGGCCACCCGGAACGACACCGGCTCCTCTGACCTCGCCGAGTTCGGCTATAAGCAGGAGCTGAACCGCACCCTCTCGACCACCGACCTGATCGTCTACGGGCTGGTGTTCATGGTCCCGATCGCCCCCTGGGCGATCTTCGGCGTGGTGTTCAACGCCGCGTCCGGGATGGTGCCGCTCGTCTACATCATCGGCCTGGTCGCGATGATCTTCACCGCGCTCTCGTACGCGCAGATGAGCAAGGCGTTCCCGATCGCCGGGTCCGTCTACTCCTACGTCGGCCGCGCGCTGCACCCCGTGCTCGGCTTCTTCGCCGGCTGGACGATCCTGCTCGACTACCTGCTGGTGCCGACGCTGCTCTACGTCTTCGCCGCCGAGTCGATGTCCGGGATCTTCCCGGGCGTGCCCAAGCCGCTGTGGATCATCGTCTTCCTGATCATCAACACCGCGGTCAACTACGTCGGCATCTCCTTCACCGCGATCGTGAACCGGCTGTTCCTGGCCGCGGAGCTCGTCTTCGTGGTGATCTTCGTGATCATGGCGATCGTCGCCATCAGCCGCGGCACGAACGGCGCCGTGTTCACCACGACGCCGCTCTTCAACGCCGACCTCTTCACCCCGCAGCTCGCGGCCGCGGCGCTCTCCATCGCCGTGCTGAGCTTCCTCGGCTTCGACGGCATCGCGACGCTCGGCGAGGAGGCCAAGGGCGGTCGCAAGGCCGCCGGCGTCGCCATGATCACCGGCCTCGTGCTGGTGGCCGTCTTCTTCGTGACGCAGACCTGGCTCGCCGCGATGCTCGTCCCCGGCACCACGCAGTTCGGCGACGACGAGGTCAACAACGCGTTCTTCGGGATCGTCGGCTCGATCAGCGGCAGCGGGTGGATGGTCGCGTTCCTCGCGATGAACGCCCTCGCCGTCGGCATCGCGAACGCGGTCGCCGCGCAGAGCGCCACGTCGCGCCTGCTGTTCTCGATGAGCCGCGACGGCCGGCTGCCCCGGTTCCTCGCCCACATCGACCCCAAGAGCAAGGCCCCGCAGCGCGCGATCCTCGTGGTCGCCGGGCTGACGCTGGTGCTCGGCCTGGTGTTCGTCGGCCAGATCGACATCATCTCCACCCTGGTGAACTTCGGCGCGCTGACCAGCTTCCTGCTGCTGCACGTCTCGGTCGTCGGCTACTACGCGATCAAGAAGCGCAGCCGCAACGTGTTCCTGCACTGGGTCTCGCCGGTCCTGGGCTTCCTGATCATCGGGTTCGTGCTGTGGAACGCCGACGCCTCGGCCAAGATCGGCGGCGTCATCTGGCTCGCGATCGGCGCCCTGGTCCTCCTGTACTACGTCCGCAAGGGCACCGGCGTCCTGTCGGAGCACGCCGCGGACCCGTTCACGGTGGCCGAGAGCGACGGCGACCTGCGCACGGCGGGTGAGAAGGCGTGAGCGAGCACTTCCTCGGCAAGCACCTGGGTACGCCGTCGTTCAGCCCGACCCGGGAGCCCGTCCTGCGGGTGACCCCGGGTGCGGGCGACCGGATCACCTTCGAGACCGACGACCTCGCGTACGCGCAGATGGAGGAGTTCGGTGACCTGGCGAAGGTGACCGCCACCATCAACCCGGTCACGGGGCCCGTGTACGTCGAGGGCGCCGAGCCCGGCGACGTCCTCGCCGTGACGATCCACGCGATCGACGTGGCGGAGCAGGGCTGGTCCGTCTCGATCCCGGGGGCGGGTGCGCTGTCGGAGGTCATGGGGCCCGAGTTCTTCGTGCGCCGGGTGCCGGTGCGCGACGGGAGGGTTCAGCTGACCGACACCCTCGACTGCGCCGCGGCCCCGATGATCGGCTGCCTCGGTGTCGCCCCGGCCGCCGTCGACGGTTCGACGGTCATGCCGACCTACCCGACCGGCGGCAACATGGACCTGACCGACGCGAAGGTCGGCAGCACGGTCTACCTCCCCGTCCAGGTCCCGGGTGCCCTGCTGAGCGTCGGTGACCTGCACGCCGTGATGGCGCGGGCCGAGTCGACCTTCGTCGCGATCGAGATCGCCGGCACGGCGACGCTCAGCGTCGACCTGGTCAAGGGCCGCACGATCCGCGGGCCGCAGGTCGACACCGGTGACGAGTGGGTCTGCGTCGGCCTCGGCGACCCGGTGCAGGACTCGATCGTGATGGCGTACGAGTCGCTCTACACGCTCATGGTGGAGCAGCACGGCTGGAGCCGCGAGGACGCGTACGTCGTCCTCAGCGCCCTCGGCCACACCGAGCTCGGCGGGCCCACGGGTTCCTCGGACCCGGATCCCCTGCACCCGTTCCGCGCGGTGGGTGCCGTCACCCTCGCCCGCCTCGCCAAGGACGTCCTGCTCTCCGGCGGTCGCTGAACCGGAACACGATGAACGCCCCCTGAGCCTGTCGAAGCGGTGTCCTGAGCCTGCCGAAGGGGGCCCCGCAGGGGTTGGCTCCTCCACGGTCTAGAAGACACCAACCTCTTCGAGGCTCTTCGACAGGCTCAGGGGGCGTCATCGGCTCGCGACCTAGGACTCTCAGCAGGCACGCTTTGTGAAGCAGGTCACTTCACCCATGGTGTAATGAACCCTCGCCCCAGGCGATGTCTCCCTCGAGAGTCAGCCGCTACCTGAACCCCCGAGCAGGCAGTGGCTGACTCTCGTCATGTCCGGAGCCGGCCGCGCTGCCGCTGCACTAGCCTCCTGATCATGGTCGCCACCAGCTTCGGCTTCACCCTCCCCGCCTGGGTCAGCGACGAGATCGCCGACGTCCCCGAGGTCCTGCCCACGCTCGAGGACCGGATGCGCCTCGTGCACGCGCTCGCCGGACGGAACTTCCTCGAGGGCAACGGCGGTCCGTTCGCGGCGGTCGTCGTCGAGCGCGACTCCGGCCGGCTCGTCTCCGTCGGCGTCAACGTCGTCCTCGCCTCCGGCATCTCCTCCGGCCACGCCGAGGTCGTCGCCCTCGGGCTCGCCCAGGCCGGCGTCGGCAGCTGGGACCTCGGCGGCGACGACCTGCCCGCCCACGAGCTCGTCGTGAACTGGCGCCCCTGCGTCCAGTGCTACGGCGCGACGCTCTGGTCGGGCGTCCGCTCCCTCGTCGTCGCCGGCGACGGCCCCGAGCTCGAGCAGCTGACCGGCTTCGACGAGGGCCCGATGGTCGCCGACTGGCGCGACCAGTTCCGCGCCCGCGGCATCGACGTCACCACCGACGTCCTCCGCCGCGAGGCCGTCGCCACCTGGCAGGCGTACGCCGACCACGTCGCGTCCACCGGTGCTGTCGTCTACAACGCCCGCGGGGCCGGCGCCGTCTGAGCCGTCGGCACTCCCCCAGCCGTTTATAGGACCGAGCCCGCCGAAGGGCGATGACTTCCCGGCCCGGGCCCGGTCTCCTCACGCACCAGCAACCCTGGAGCCGAGGAGCCCCCATGACCACAGCAGCAGCACCCGCGGCGCACCCGCGGGCCCTCGCCGTCGCGACCTGGGTCGGGCGGGGCCTCCTCGCCCTCGTCTTCCTCGGGGCGGGCGCCTCCAAGCTGGCGGGTGATCCGGCGATGGTCTGGATGTTCGGCGAGATCGGCAGCGGCCAGTGGCTGCGCTACGTCGTCGGCGGTCTCGAGGTCGCCGGGGCGGTCGGGGTCCTGGTCCCCCGGCTCAGCGCGCTCGCGGCGACGGGCCTGGCCCTGCTGATGGTGGGCGCCACCGTCACGAACCTGACCGTCCTCGACACGCCACCGTGGTCCACGCTGGCGCTCCTCGTGGTCGCGGCCCTCGTCGCCTGGGCCGGCTGGCGACGCCTGCTCAGCCCTGCACCGGCGCGGGAGCGGGCTCTACCCTCGGACACGTGAGCAACGGCAGCGGCTGGACCGCGGACCAGATCCCCGACCTGACCGGCCTGCGGGCCGTGGTGACCGGCGCGAACAGCGGCCTCGGGCTGCAGACCGCGCTCCAGCTGGCCCGGCACGGCGCGTTCACCACGCTGGCCTGCCGCAACGAGGAACGCGGCCAGGCGGCCGTCGACCAGGTCCGCGCCCAGCTCGGCGACGGCCCCGGAACCGCCGACCTCGCGCTCCTCGACCTCGCCGACCTCGCCTCCGTCCGCCGCTTCGGCGAGTCCTGGCACGGCCCGCTCGACATCCTCGTGAACAACGCCGGCGTCATGGCCGTGCCGTACGAGACCACGGCCGACGGCTTCGAGCGTCAGCTCGGCACCAACCATCTCGGCCACTTCGCGCTGACCGGCCTGCTGCTACCCGCGCTGCGCCAGGCGCAGGCCGCGCGGGTCGTCAACGTCTCCAGCCTGGGTCACCGGATGGGCCGCATCGCCTTCGACGACCTGCAGTCCACGCGGCACTACCAGCGCTGGCTCGCGTACGGGCAGAGCAAGCTCGCGAACCTGCTCTTCACCCGCGAGCTCGTCCGCCGCCTGAACCGTGCGGGCTCGACCGTCGCCGCGGCCGCCGCGCACCCGGGCGGGTCCGACACCGAGCTCTACACCGGGTTCGCCGGCAGCAGGGGTCCGCTGGCGCGCTTCGCGAAGGCCGCCAGCCAGGCCGTCGGCCAGCCCGCGTCCGCCGGGGCGCTGCCCAGCCTCTACGCCGCGACCATGCCGGACGTCGTGCCCGGCGACTACTTCGGCCCGTCCGGGGTCGGCGAGGTCCAGGGGCCTCCGGTCCGTGTGGGCATGAGCGGCCGGGCACGCGACGCGGCCAGCGGCATCCGGCTGTGGGACGTCAGCCAGGACCTGACCGGCGTCGCGTACGACCTCCCGGCCTGACCCCGTCGTGAGCGGCGCCCGCCAGCCGGGGCACGGGCACGACCCGGCGACCGACGAGCTCCGCGACGCGCACGACGTCCTGGCCGCCTTCTACGTCGAACGGCTGACGGGCGCGCTGGAGGCCAGCCCGCGGGACCGCAGCGTGCTCGACCTCTTTGCCGCGCTCGTCACGCAGGCCGGCCTCGGCACCGAGGTGGCCGACGTCGGCTGCGGGACGGGACGGCTCGAGCCCTACCTGGCCTTCGTCGGCCTCCGCCCGAGCGGCGTGGACCTGTCGCGGGAGATGGTCCGGGTGGCACGACGTGACCAACCCGGGTTCACCTTCGAGGTCGCCGACCTGCGCCACCTCCCGTACGCCGACGCCTCCCTGCCCGGTGTCGTCTGCTGGTACTCGCTGATGTACCTGCCGCCCGACGAGCGGCCCGCCGCCCTCGCCGAGCTCGCCCGCGTCGTGCGGCCGGGCGGCCACCTCGTCACCGCCTGGAAGCTGGGCGACGACTCCGCCCGCCGCGGCGGCCTGACCACCGGGCTGGGGATCGCGTTCGACGTCTGGTGGCTGTCCGCGCCGACGATGGAGCACGGGCTCACGCGCGCCGGCTTCGAGACGGTGTTCTGGGCGGGCCGACCGGCCACCGACGAGGAGGACGCGCCCTCCGGCTACCTCGTCGTCCGCCGGACCGGGTCCACGCCGGCCCCGTAGCCTCGTCACGCCATGGCCTCCCGACCCCGACCCGTCCGCACCGGACGCGCAGCCGCGCAGCTCGGCGCCCAGCTCGCCGCCCTCCGCGAACGCCAGGACCTCAGCGTCGACCAGCTCGCCGAACGCTCCAACCTGAGCCGCGCCACCATCCGGCGCGTGGAGAACGCTGAGCCCTCGGTCGGGCTCGGCACCTTCCTGACCGTCGTGAAGGCGCTCGGCCACCTCGACGCCGTCCACGACGCCCTCGAGCCGGAGGACTGAGCACCCTCGCCGCGCCTCGCCGGCCCGTCCAGCGACGGGAGCCGCTCCTGATCGGTCGGGCACGACCCAGTTAGATGGTGCCGTGGCACAGCACTGGGTGGCGACCCGTTACGGCGACCTCGACGGCCTCGAGCTGCAGGAGGTGACGCCCCCGGCCCCGGGACCGGGCGAGGTGACCATCGAGGTCCGCGCCGCCGGCATGAATCCGGCCGACTACAAGCGCGTCCTCCAGGGCCAGGACCCGAGCGCGCTGCCCGCGCCGGTCGGCTTCGAGGTCGCCGGCGTGCTCACCGCGGTCGGGGAGGGCACCGAGATCGGGTCGGGGACGGCGCGGGTCGGCGACGAGGTGCTCGCCTTCCGGATCAGCGGCGGCTACGCCTCCGCCGTCACCGTCCCGGCGCGCGACGTCTTCGCCAAGCCCGCGGAGCTCGGGTTCGCGGAGGCCGCCAACCTGCTGCTCGTCGGGACCACCGCCGCCGAGATGCTCGACGTCGTGCGCGCGCAGGGCGGCGAGACGATCCTGCTGCACGGCGCGTCGGGCGCGGTCGGCGTCAGCGTGCTCCAGCAGGCCCGCCGCCACGGCGTCCGCGTGATCGGCACGGCCAGCCCCGAGAGCTTCGACGTCGTCCGCCGCTTCGACGGCATCCCCGTCGCGTACGGCCCCGGGCTCGTCGACCGCGTCCGCGCGGCGGCGCCCGGTGGGGTCGCGGCGGGGCTCGACGCGGTCGGCACGGACGAGGCCATCGACGCCTCGCTCGCCCTCGTGCCCGACCGGGCCCGCATCGTGACGATCGCCGCCGCCGGTCGGGCGCAGTCCGACGGGATCCGCATGATCGGCGGGGCGATGCCGGAGAGCGCCGCGTTCCGGGACCGGGTCCGCGCCGACCTCGTGGCCCTCGCCGCCGGGGGCGACCTGGTCGTCCCGATGGCCCGGACCTTCCCCCTCGCCGACGCCCGCGCCGCCCTCGACCTCCTGCGGTCCGGCCACCCCGGCGGCAAGCTCGCGCTCCTGCCCTGAGGGCGGGAGCCCGCCCCGGATCAGGCGTTCCCGCTGGGCGGCCCTACCGCCGGGTGCCCGGCAGCTCGGTCTCCGCGTGCTCCTGCACCTCGGCGGCCAGGCGGCCGGGCGAGGTGAACCGCCGGGAGACCAGCGCGACGACCGACGCCGCGATCATGGCTGCCGCGATGATCAGGAGCGAGGCGGAGAAGCCGCCGGTCAGGTCCTTGACCTTCCCGATCAGCGGCGTGACGCCGAGCCCGGCGACGTTGGCCAGCGAGTTGATCAGGGCGACGCCCGCGGCGGCGGCGACCCCGGTGGTGAAGGACGTGGCGCTCTGCCACAGCGCCGGGATCGCCGACCACGCGAGCCCGGTGGACACCGCGAGCAGCGCGAACCCCAGGAACGTCGGCCCGGCCACCACGCTGAGCGCGAGCAGCACGCCGGCGCCGGCCATCGGGATCGCCATGTGCAGGTGGGCGTGCCCCCGCCGGGCCACGCTCCGCCCGACGACCAGCATGAGCACGACCGCGAAGGCGTACGGGATCGCCGTCAGCAGCGAGGTGGTGAAGTTGCTCGGGTTGCCGAACGTCCCCTTGATCACCTGCGGCATCCACAGCGTCAGCCCGATGCTGTTGAACGAGTACAAGAACAGGAAGAGGGCGAGCAGCAGGATCCCCGGGTTGGTCAGGGCCTGCCCGACCGAGAAGGTCCGCTGCGTCTCCAGCGCCTTCCGCTCGGTGGCGAGCGCCGAGATCAGCCAGGTCCGGTTCTCGTCGGGCAGCCAGGCCGCGTCCTTCGGCGTGTCGGTGAAGTAGCGCAGCACGACGAAGGCCAGCAGCACGGCCGGGATCGCCTCGAGGATGAAGAGCCACTTCCAGCCCTCGAGCCCTCCGACGCCGTCCATCCTCACGATGAGGCCGCTGATCGGCGCGCCGAGGCAGGTCGCCAGCGCGGAGCCGACGTAGAACTGCGCGGTCGCCCGTGCCCGGTGCCGGCTCGGGAACCAGAGCGACAGGTAGAAGATGATCCCCGGCGTGAAGCCGGCCTCCGCCGCGCCGAGCAGCATCCGCACGAGGATGAACGAGCGGTCCCCCTGCACCAGCGCCATGCAGCCGGCGACGATGCCCCAGGTGATCATGATCCGGGCGATCCAGACGCGGGCGCCGAAGCGGTTCAGCGCCAGGTTGCTCGGCACCTCCACGAGGATGTAGGTCACGTAGAAGAGCCCGGCCCCCACCCCGTACGCGGTCGCCGTCAGCCCGATGTCGGCGTTCATGGTGAGCGCGGCGACGGAGATGTTCGTCCGGTCGAGGTAGGCGACGAGGAAGAGCAGCATGATCAGCGGCAGCAGCCGGCGGGTCACGCGGGCGACGGTGTCGCCCTCCAGCGGCGTGATCGGCGCGGCCGAGGTCGCGGCCCGGTCGGTGGACGTGGTGGTCAAGAGGGCTCTCCTGGGGAAGGTCGCGCTGCGCGAGGTGGTGCGGGGTCAGGAAGGTTCGGCGCGCCGCAGCCGGGCGGCCAGGCGGGTGAGGCCGGCGACGACCGCCGTCTCGAGCTCGAGGGTCTGCCGGTCGGCCACGAAGCTGACGCTGACCGCGGTGGGCGAGCCCGGCGAGCCGACCGGCACGCTGAAGCAGCGGATCCCCGGCACGCCCTGCTCGTCGTCGATGCTGTAGCCGCGCCGGCGGACCTCGCGCAGGTCCGCGCGCAGCTGGTCGACGGTCCGCAGCGACCGCTGCGTGCGCATGGGCAGCTGCGCGGTGTCGCCGAGGCGCCGGTCCAGCTCCTCGTCGGGCAGGCCCGCGAGCATCGCCCGGCCGAGCGCGGTGACGGCGGCCGGGTTCCGGGTGCCGATCTCGTTGACGTAGCGCACGGGCTGCTGCCCGTCGTGGCGGGCCACGTAGACGACGTCCGTCCCGTCGAGCACCGCCAGCACGACGGTCTCGCGCCTCAGCTCCCGCGACGCCGAGGTCGCTCGGTGGAACTCGGCGACGACCTCCGTCGAGGTCAGCGCCGCCCGGCTCAGCTCCAGCACCTTGAACCCCAGCACCCAGCCGGCCGGGGTCCGGCGGACCATCCCGGACGCCTCGAGACTGACCAGGAGGTTGAGCACGGACGACTTGGCCAGCTCGAGCTCGGTCGCCAGAGCCGTCAGCGGGAGCGGCTCGCTGCGCTTGGCGAGCAGCTCGAGGACCAGGCCCGCCCGGTACGCCGCCGGGGAGGGTGCCGTGACCCCCGACTCCGCGGCGGCACCTCCCCGACGGCTGTCCTGGTCCCCCGTCGGGTCGAGCCGAGCCTCCTCGGCCCGGACCTCTGTCACCACGTCGACCTCCTCGTCGCCTGACACCAGACCATCTCCTTCCGTCGAGCGGAACGGGCCGTTCAGCCCGCTGAATTCTGCGCCGGGTTCGGCCCGCCGGGTCCGTCCCGGACGGCAGTCCGCTGAACGTGCCCACGAAGGCACCCGCTCGCTCCCCTACGTTGGACCGGTGACCCCCGCGACTGACGACCAGGCCCCCGGCATCCACGTCGGACCCGACCCCGACCCCCGCCTCGAGCAGGCCGTGCGCGACGGCGGCGGGCAGGTCGTCGGGCGCGACGAGGCGGTCGGGGTCGTGTTCCACAGCGACACCGACGACCCGGCCCAGAGCACGGCGCTGGTCACCGACCGCACCCGCTGGGTGCAGCTGCCGCACGCCGGCGTCGAGCGCTGGACGTCCAACGGCCTCATCACCACCGATCCGGTCTGGACCAGCGCGGCCGGCGCGTACGGACCGCAGGTCGCCGAGCACGCGTTCGCGCTGATGCTCGCCGGCGCCAAGGAGCTGCCGGTCGCCGCCCGGGCCACCACCTGGGAGCGGCACCCCGGGCGGATGTTCGCGGGCAGCACGGTGGCGCTCGTCGGCTACGGCGGCATCGGCCGCTGCCTGCTCCCGATGCTGGCGCCCTTCGGCTGCCGGGTGCTCGCCGTGACCGACTCCGGCCCGGCCGAGGGCGCCGACATGACCGTGGCGCGCGCCGACTACCGCGAGACGCTGCCCGAGGCGGACTTCGTCGTCCTGCTCGCCGCCCTGACGCCGGAGACCCGCGGCATGATCGGCGCCGCCGAGCTCGACGCCATGCGCGCCAACGCCTGGCTGGTCAACGTCGGGCGCGGCGGCCTGGTCGACACCGACGCGCTCGTCACCGCCCTCACCGAGAACCGCATCGGCGGCGCCGCCCTCGACGTCACCGACCCCGAGCCGCTGCCCGACGGGCACCCCCTTTGGACCCTGCCGAACGCGCTGATCACGCCGCACGTGGCCAACCCGCCCGAGGCGCACGACGCCGCCTTGGCCGAGCGGGTCACCGAGAACGTCCGCCGGTTCGTCGCTGGCGAGCCCCTGCTCGGCGTCATCGACCCGGAGGCCGGCTTCTGACCCTGGTCCGTCGTCAACGCGCCGAGGCCGACCCGCAGGATTGCAATCAGCAGGAGGTACCGAGTTGAGGCCGCAACCGCCACGAACATTTCGTGGCCGTCGCAGTACCCAGGTCTCCGATGTCAGTCAGCGGTAAGTACGTGGGCTGGTTGCTCACTCAGGTGGTCTCGGACTTGGCCGAGACCCGCGAGGAGGCAGCGGAGACAGCCGTCGACTGGGCTTCGGCGATGTCGGACTTTCAGAAGCGCCTGGTAGTCAGGGTGCTGTCGTTGATGGCGACTGGCGAGGAGCCGGGGCCTGTCCGAGAAGCGCAGCTGAACGCCATCAGCACCCTCTTTCTGCCGCCGTTCATGACGAAGGCCGATGTGGCGCCACTCTTCGAGATCCCCGCCGGCACCCTCGACAAGGGGGACGTCGACTACCTGGACGGGCTCCTGGAAGCCCTTGCCGACTTCCCGCCGGAAGACGAAGGCCACTGAGCTCTTCAGGCTCGACTCCGCTCAGGAGCGTTCTTCGTCCCCCGTCCGTTGGCGAGGTCCACGGGACGTCCACGACGGAGCAGACCGTCCTGGATTTCGTTCGACGCTGCTTCGATGACGTGGCCGAGCTGAGATGACGAGATGCCTCAAGGCCTACTGACACCACGCCAATCCGGGCGATCCGGTCGTGTACCTGATCGAGATCGAGCACGGCCTCGAGGTGCGGAAGGTCCAGAAGTACGCGGACGGCCGCGTTCAGTGGGCGGGGCCGGACAGGCAGACGGGTGACACCGGGTTGTCCGAGGGCTTGATGCCGTTCCCGGACGCGATCGATGCCCAGGACGAGTTCACGACAACCCCCATCGATACGCGCGAGTTCGAGAGTGAGTGGCTCGCAGCCCTGGCCGAGCGCCCTGGGGATGCTGACTGCTCCAAGGAGTAGATACAGCAGAACCGTCTCGGGCGCCGCTCTGAACCTGGTCGGGCCGCTGCACGCACCGCGGGCGAGCGGACTGAAGGGCACATCTTCCGACCGTCACCGCGCCGCGGCCGGCGTCGCCTCTCGGAGCAGGGTGTCGTCGTCGGCCAGCAGCTCGTGGGCGAGCGTGCGGAGCCGGTCGGCGAGCTCCGGGTGCTGATCGACCGTGTGCCCGCCGAGCAGCTCGGCCAGCCCCTGGCGACGCGCGTCCGTGAGGCGGGCGAGGACCCCGCGCCCCTGCTCCGTCAGCTGCGCCCGACGCAGCCGCCCGTCGGAACCGACGTTCGCGTCGAGCAGCCCGCGCGACGTCAGGTCCTGGACGATCCGGCCGAGGCGGACCGGCGCCTGGTCGACGACGTCGGCGAGCGCGTCCGGGTCGTCCGCGTGCTCCTGGACGCGGTAGAGGAACCAGCACGCCTGCGGCGAGAGCTCGACGTCGGCGCGCGCGGCCAGGCGGCGGTAGACGTCCTCCCGGTTCTCGCGGCGCGTGAGCACGGCGATGGCCCGCTCGACCTCCTCGAGCGACGTCCGGTCCGTCGGCATCCCGTAGCGCTGCCCCGGGTCCACGGCCTGGGTCGTGCCCCGCAGCGGCACCTCGGGCAGCAGCCAGGTCAGTCCGAAGGCGACGACCGCGAAGGGCACCGCTGCCAGGAACACGGTCTGCAGCGAGTCCGCGTACGCCCCCACGAACGCCTCGCGCACCGCCGGTGGCAGCTGGCCCAGCTGCGCCAGCGACGCGCCGCTCGCCGCCGAGAACCCGGGCGGCAGAGGCTGGTCGGCGAGCCGGCTCTCGAGGTTCACGCCGAGCCGGTTGGAGAAGATCGCGCCGAACACCGCCACCCCGAAGCTGCCGCCGATCGAGCGGAAGAACGTCGCCGACGACGTCGCCGTCCCCAAGTCCTCGTAGCTGACGGCGTTCTGCACGGCGATCACGAGCACCTGCATCACACCGCCGAGGCCGAGCCCGAGCACGAACATCGCGAACGAGCTGTAGAGCGTCCCGGTGTCCACGGTCAGCCGCGAGAGCAGGAAGAGCCCGACGCTCATCACTGCGGTGCCCGCGACCGGGAAGACCTTGTAGCGGCCCGTCTTCGTGATCAGCTGACCCGACCCGATGCTGCTCAGCAGCGTGCCGGCCATCATCGGCAGCAGCGCGAGCCCGGACGTCGTCGGGTCGATGCCCTTGACGATCTGCAGGTACTGCGGGAGGTAGGTGATGGCCCCGAACATCCCGAAGCCCACGACGAACCCCACCGCCGCCGCGGTCAGGAACACCCGGTTCGCGAACAGCTTCGGCGGCAGCACCGGCTCCTCCGCCCGGCGCTCGACGAACGCGAAGACCACGAGCAGCACGACCGCCACCGCCCCGAGCCCGAGGATCTGTCCCGAGGTCCAGTCGTACGTCGTCCCGCCCAGCGTCGTGACGAGGATCAGGCCCGTGACGCCCGTAGCCAGCAGCCCGGTGCCGAGGTAGTCGATCTTCCGCCGCTGCCGCTTGAGCCCGCCGGGCAGCACGAAGGCCGTGGCGATCAGTGCGACCGCCCCGAGCGGCAGGTTGACGTAGAAGACCCAGCGCCACGAGAGGTTGTCGACGAAGAACCCGCCGAGCAGCGGGCCGAGGATGCTCGTCACCCCGAACACGGCGCCGAACAGCCCCTGGAACCGTCCCCGGTCCCGCGGGGACACCACATCGCCCACGATCGACTGCGCACTGACGATCAGCCCGCCGCCGCCGAGTCCCTGCACGGCCCGGGAGGCGATCAGCCCGCCCATCGAGTCGCTGACGCCCGCCAGCGCCGAGCCGACGAGAAAGATCGCGATGGCCGCGACGAAGAACGTCTTGCGCCCGTAGAGATCGCCAAGCTTGCCCCACAGCGGCGTGGACACGGTCGAGGTCAGCAGGTACGCCGTCACCACCCACGACAGGTGCGAGAGCCCCCCGAGGTCCCCCACGATCGTGGGCAGCGCGGTCGACACGATCGTCTGGTCGAGCGAAGCGAGCAGCATGCTCAGCAGCAGCACGCCGATGATCAGCCGCACCCGGCGCGGGTCGAGGGCCGGCGCTTCGGGGCCCGGAACCGTCGTGGTCATCGGGGTGCCTCGTGGACGAGGCCGGGGCGGGCGCCGTGCATGCAGAGACGCTAGCCGCGGAAGACCCGTCGCGGCTGGGCCGAGGTGTTGTCCGTCCGCCTGAAGTGTTGTCGTGGTTCCGCTGAAGGTAGCGGAGGCGCCCCCCTGTCGTGCCAGGATCAGGCTTCGACGGGCTATGCGTCTGACGTTCGCGTCGGGCCGGCCCGTCTCACCGAGCCAACGGGTCGACGGAGGTCGACCAGGAAGTGAGTACGACATGCCAGCAGGACGCGTTCTCTCCAGCGAGCAGGCCAAGTCGGCGATCACCCAGATGCAGGCGATCATCAACGGCGGGCTCACGAACGAGATCAACAACCTCAACACCCAGGGCACCGCGCTCTCCGACCCGAACAACTGGGACGGCCCCCTGGCCGACCGCTTCCGCAGCTCCACCTGGCCCGAGACCAAGGCGGCCCTCGACAAGGCCAAGATCGAGCTCGAGGAGCTCCGCGGCCAGCTCCAGCAGATCTCGACGAACATCATGACCGCCGGCGGCGGCAGCTAGCTCCTAGAAGGTCGGTGCTGCGCGCCCGATGGCAACGTTCCCTGAGCTTGCCGAAGGGCGCGCAGCACGCACACCCGCCTGCTCGACACTTCTGCGCCAAAGACCGCGCGGCCGTTCACCTCTTACCTCTGGAGACCCGCATGCCCGACCTGGGCGCGATCGACGAACCCGTCCCCTTCGACTTCGGCGCTGCCGAAGCGCTGAGCACGGCGTGCCGTTCGGCGGCTTCATCGGTCGACGGTCAGGTCGGCGAACGGTGGGGGTTCGTGCACACGGGCTCCGAAGACTTCAAGGGCCACTTCTCCCAGCTCTTCGCGCAGAACGCGCTGACCGCCGCGGCCGACGCGACCGAGCTGGCCGGACGCCTGCGCGACGTCGCTACCGGCGCGGACCGGCTGGCCGAGGAGGCGCGCAAGGAGCAGCAGCGGCGCGACATCGCGAAGGCGTGGAAGAAGGAGCACGACAACCGCAGCCTCTGGGACAAGGGGGTGGACGCGGTGACCGGCGGCGACGACCCGCCCGTGGGCCCGCCGGCTGACCCGATCCCCGTGACCGTCTCACCCGCACCTGCGCGCGCCCGTGACACCCCGCCCCCTCCCGCCGGCGCCTCCGGCTCAGGTGGCGGAGGAGGCGGCGGCGGCACGTCCTCCGCGCGCCCCGAGAACCTCCGGAGGTTCGCGACGGGATCCCAGGGCGCCAACGGCCGCCTGCAGCCTCTTCCGGCACAGCTCGAAGGGGCCTATCTCGACTTCCGGTTCGGCTGCCACTGGGGCAGCCTCGAGGCCGGCGGCGTCTTCCTCGGCTTCCGGCAGTGGCTCACGCTGAACGACAAAGACGTGGAGTGGGCGACCACCGTCGCCAACGCCTTCAAGGCCGCCGGCGGTGAGCATGACGTCTCGACCCTTTCCAACAGCGCGATCGCCGCGACGCTGAACGCGCACCACCTCAACGTCTCGCGCCAGGACCTGCAGATCGACGCGCCGCAGGCGTACGGCGCTCCGCCGACCACCGGGTACGCCGACGACCCGGTGAACACGGCGACCGGCAACTTCCTCGAGGTCGAGGCCGACCTCACCTTCCCGGGCGCCGCCTCCATGCTCACGCTGGGCCGCACGTACAACTCGTTCGACCGGGCCGACCACGCCTTCGGTCCCGGCTGGTCGTCGATCTGCGACGCCGGCCTGGATTTCGACGACGACGGTGTCGCCCGCTTCACGCTGCCGGACGGCCGGCAGATCCACTTCCCGCGCCTCGGCGAGGGCTGGGACCGAGCCGTCAACGAGAGCCTGTGGCTCGCTCGCGACGACGACTCGGACGACCTCCTGGTCACCGGCAACGACGGCTCCTGGTGGCGACTCACCTCCGGCGGCACGCTGCGGTCCTTCGGCACCGGACCCCTCGACTCGCGCAGCTTCATCACCCTCGAGCGCGACGCCGGACGCATCGCCCGGATCGTTCACGCCCGTGGGCAGTGGATCAGCCTCGACTGGGACGACGTCGAGACCGACCGCATCGCCTCCGCACAGAGCGCCGACGGTCGCACCGTCAGGTACGCCTACGACACCAACGGCCAGCTTGTCTCGGCCTCCGGGCCCGCGGGCACCCGGACCTACCGCTGGGCCGACGGCCTCATCGCTGCCGTCGTCGACGCGGACGGTGTCGTCGAGGTCGAGAACGTCTACGACGCCGAGGGCCGGGTCACTGCCCAGCGCTCCCCCTTCGGCCGGACCACGCGCTACGTCTACCTGCCCGGGCGCACCACCGTCGTCTCCGACGAGGACGGCACGCGCTCGAACACGTGGCTCCATGACGATCGCGGCCGCCTGATCGGCGTTGTCGACGCCGACGAGCAGCGCCAGTCCACCTCGTACGACCGCTGGGGCAACCGTGTCCTGCTCACCGAGCGCGACGGCCAGACGACGGTGCACGAGTACGACACCCGCGGCCGCCGTGTCCGGACCGTCACCCCCTCCGGCGCCGACCTGACCTACGGCTACGACGAGCTCGACCGCGTCACCACCGTGGTGACCGAGCAGGGCGCCGTCACCACGTACACCTACGAGGACGAGCAGCGGAACCCCTCGACGATCCTCGACCCCGAGGGCGGGCTCTCGCGCCTCGCCTGGGCCGACGGCCTGCTCACCGAGATCGTCGACCCGATCGACGTCGTCGTCCGCTTTTCCTACGACGCGCACGGCGACCTCGTCGGCACGACGAACGCCCTCGGCAGCACCGCCCGCCTCGAGCGCGACGACCTCGGCCGTGTCACGGCGGCGATCACCCCGTCCGGGCACGCCACGACCTACACCTACGACCCCGTCTCGGGCCTGCTCGCCGAGCGCCGGAACCCCGACGGGGGCGTCTGGCGCTACGAGTACACCGCTGGCGGCCGCCTCGCCGCGACGACCGACCCGCTGGGTTCGCGGACCAGCGTCGAGTACGGCCCGCACGGCGAAGAGGCCGCGACGATCGACCCGCTCGGCCGCGCCATCACCCGCCAGCTCGACGACCTCGGCAACCTCGCCTCCGTCGAGCTGCCCGACGGCTCGCGGTGGGAGTTCGCCCACGACGCCCTCTCCCGGCTGACCTCCACGACCGACCCGACCGGCGGCACCTGGCGTCAGGAGTACGACCGCGCCGGCAACCCAATCGCCTCGATCGACGCCACCAGCGTCCGCGTGGGCGTCGACCTCGACGCCGGCCACAACGAGGTCGAGGTCGGCGACGGCGAGGCGTCGACGCGCACCGGCTTCGACCCTCTCGGCCGGCTGACGAAGGTCGGTCAGGCCGACGGCTCCGCGGCGATCTACACCTACGACCGCTGCGGTCGCCCCGTCGAGGCGCTCGACGCCGACGGCGGACTCACGATCATCCGCCGCGACCCCGCCGGCCGTCCGCTCGAGGTCGTCTCCCCCATGGGCGCGACGACCCGCTACGCCTACGACGTCTGCGGCCGCCTGGTCACCGTGACCGACCCGCTCGGCGCGGTCACGACGATCGGCTACGACGTCGACAGCCGTCCCGTCACCGAGACCCTGCCGACCGGCGAGGTCGCCCGCTCCACGTACGACGTCTGCGGCCGCATCGTCGAGCACGTCGCACCGGGTGTCGGCACGGCCCGCTGGACCTACGACCTCGCCGGTCAGGTCGTCGAGTGGCGCGACGCGCAGAGCGGCACCCGCCGGTTCCGCTACGACGCGGCCGGGCAGCTCGTAGCCGCGATCGACGGAAACGGCGGCGAGACGACCTACGTCTACGACGCCAACGGGCGCACGACCAAGATCGTCAACCCGCTCGGCGGCGTGACGCTGCGCGAGTTCGACGCGATGAACCGCTGCGTCGCCGAGACCGACCCGATCGGGCGCACCACACGCGCCGGCTACGACGCGAGCGGGCGGCAGGTCTGGCAGCAGTCCCCGGACGGCCGGCGCACCACCTGGACGTACGACGCCTCCGGCCGCCCCGCGACCATGGCCGTTGACGGGCGCACCGTCACCGCCCTTACTCGCGACCTGCGTCGCCGGACCGTCCGCACGGTCGACACCACGCGCGAGGACGGCACCGTCGTCGAGCACGAGCTCGAGTGGAACCGCCGCGGCCAGCTCGTCCGCCGCACCCGCGACGGCCGCTCCGTCGCGTGGACGTACGACGCTGACGGCCGCCGCACCTCGATGGTCACGCCCGACGGCACGACCACCGCCTACGCCTACGACCTCGCCGGCAACCTCACCTCGATCGACTCGAGCGCCCTCGGGCGCGCGGCGTTCGACCGCGACGTCGCCGGCCGACTGATCTCCGCCCTCGCCGGCGGGCTCATCCAGTCGTGGGAGCACCGTGACGGGTTCGTCGTCGGCCACACGATCACCGACGGCGAGGGCTCGACCCGCACCACGATCGACCGCGACGCCGACGGCCGCATCAGCCGCATCGTCAAGGGCGACGGCAGCGTCAGCACGGCGACCGACTACGCGTACGACGGCGCCCACCAGCTGATCGAGGCCCGGATCCGCACGACGAGCGGAACCTCGACCATCTCCTCGACGAACCGCTGGCGCTACGACGCGGACGGCCGCCTCGTCGCCGAGTCGACGGACCAGGCCTCCGTCCAGCACGTCTACGACGCCGCCGGGCAGATGCTCTCCACCCTCGACGCCGAGGGCCGCGAGACGCGGTACTCGTACGACGGCGCCGGGCGCCGTACCGCCGAGCGCGACCACCGGGGCCGGGCGCGCGAGTTCCTGTGGAACCCGTCCGGCTACCTCGCCGGCGTCGTCCACCACGACCGCGATCGGGTCCGTAAGACCACGGTTCACGCCGACGCCCTCGGCGAGCTCGCCTCCGTCGACGGCACCGAGTTCTTCTGGGATACCGCCGCCTACGCCGGCGCGCCCGTCCTCGCCGGTGACACCCCAATCCTCTCCACCGGCCCCGTCACCGGCGTCGGCAGGGGTTGGACCGCTCCGGGCTGGCGCACCGCCCGTTCGACCGGGACTGATCCCTGGGCAGCGAGCGGCGCCACCGCCCTTGGGCCCTCGGTTGCGATCGACCCGTCCGGCGGCCTCGCCATCGACGGCCTCGAGTGGATGGGCGCCCGCGTCTACGACTCGACCGCCCGCGGCTTTCTCTCGGTCGACCCGATCGACAACCTCACGCAAGCCTGGGACAACAACCCTTACGGGTTCGCCACTAATGACCCGGTCCATGCGAGCGACCCTCTAGGTCTGTCGCCCGTCACCGATCAGCAGCTGGCCGACTATCGCAACAGCAACGGCATCGTCGGGACGTACAACGCCGTGAAGAGCACGGTCAGCACAGTCGCGAACGGCGTCGGGCACTGGTTCAAGAACAACTGGGAGTACGTCGCGGGTGGCGCCATGGTGGTCGGCGGAGCCGTCCTCATCGCGACGGGCGTCGGCGGTCCGGCCGGGATGATGCTCGTCTCAGCGGGCGCCGACACGATCATCCAAAAGGCGACGACCGGCGAGGTCAACTGGGGGCAGGTCGCCGTTTCCGGTGCGGCTGGTGCCGTCGGCTTCGGCGTCGGTGGAGCAATCGCGAAGACGGCACTGAGCACCGGCGCGAAGACCGTGCTCAGCAACGTCGGCAGCAACGTTGCCGAAGGCGCGTTCAGCGGAGGAGGCAACTACCTCACCGGCTCCGGTCCGAAGACCGTGAGCGGACTTGTTCGCGCGACAGCTGGCAACGCAGCGCTCGAAGGAGTCACGGGGGGCCTTGGGCACGGGGCTCCGACCAACAAGATCCTCGGCAAGGTCGAAGCCGCTGCCAGCGACGGGTGCTTCGTAGCTGGCACGGAAGTACTTCTCGCCGACGGGTCGAGTAAGTCCATCGAGGACGTCACCACTGACGACGAGGTGATGGCGTACAACCCGGACACGAGCCAGACCGAGAAGCGCCGAGTCGTCCGCGCCTACGTCCACGAGGACAAGCCGACCTACGACGTCGTCGTTGAAGACGGCGAGAAGGTCACCGCGACCAGTGAGCACCCCTTCATGGTCGAAGGGAAGGGCTACGTTCCTGTCGACGAGCTCGAGAAGGGCGACCTGCTCGTTCGACCGGACGGCAGCACCATTGAGGTGCTGTCCGTCAACGCGACGGGCGAGAGCGCGACGGTGCACAACTTCGAGGTCGAGGGCCTCCACAACTACTACGTCCTGACTGGCGATCATTGGCTTCTAGTTCACAACGACTGCTTGACTCGGGTCAGGCACTACACACGGAAATCCGCAGCGGATAAGATCATGCAGGAGGGCCGCATCATTGCGAGCGATCAGAACAGTGTCTTCGTAACCAAAGCGAAAGAGAAGTTGTTGTCGCCGGTACAGGCGGTGACTCGCCTGGGTCTTAAGCCAGGTCGCGGACACAGCGTGATCGAGTTCGACGTCCCAACCGAAAAGCTTCTGGATCAGTTCAACCCGGCCATGGGTCGAGTTGAGAACCTCATCCGCGGCGACGTGGAGCTCCTGAACCCCGTGAGGGTGCGATGATCGAGAAGAAGGACATAAGGCTCACGGCGGACGAAGCGGATGCATTGCTTGACATCCTCGACCAGGTCGTCGTCTCTCTTGACCAAATTGGTAGCAGGCAGGCTTCAGGTGAGGATCCTAGACGTGAATGGCTTCAGGAGTACTTCACTACCGGCGGGGCCACTCGTCGGCTAGCGCTCGCACGAGGCATAGTCTTAGAAGCCTTTTACCGAGTACACACCGAGGACGAACTTGAGGCGAAATGGGACTCAAGTTCAGTAACCTACTGGAACGATGCTGAACACTAGTTCAGCGTGTCCATCCCGTCTTCGCTCGTGTGCCCAGGGCGAGCAACAACAGACAGCCGGTGCGCGCCTGCTACAGCTAAATCAGGACAAGTCGAGGTAGGTCCCCGAGCCCGAGCCCACAAGCCGTCGGCGCCCGCTTCTGGGGGTGGCTAGGTCAGCGAGCGAACAGCCATGCGACACGAACGCCTTAGCGGCTGGCACTCCCCTTGCTCGACCAGGCAGGTGCTCCTGTCCCCTTCAAGACGGGTTTCGCGAGGGGCTCGCTGTCCCCGCACGCCTCGACCAACTGGTCTGGACGCCGATGAGTGCGAGTACTCGAGCAGGACGCCGCAGGCATGACCTAAGCCTTCCTGCCCTCGAGCGAGGGGATGGCGACGAAGGGCACGAGATGTCAGATCCTCCTGTCGACGCCGTGACAGCGTGACACCATTCGTCCGACGGCACCCCGGAGCTGCCTGCGGCACCCCTATCCGAACTCCCCGAGGATCTGCTTTGAGCACAGGCTCTCTCGACCAGTCAAGCCCACGGCAGCTGTTCGCGGCGGAGGTAGTCACCCTCACCGTGCTGGCGAAGGACGCTCACGGTTCAGATCCCAAGACGCGAGGGGTGCTGGACGGCGTGATGGAGCTCGAGCAACGCGTGACGACCTTCTTGGAAGCAGATCCTGAGCTCGCGGCCGCCTGTGCTCTGGTTCGAGCCGGGCGAAGCCAAGCGGGGGTCCTCCTCGGTCTTCTTCGCTGTGAGGACGAGCTGTCCCAACTCCTCCCGGACGAGGAACGGCTAAGGGTCTGTATCGACACCATCACGAGTGCTGGTTGGCCCTCGAAGGACCTGAAGTTCGCGCTGGATGACGCGGGCTACTCCGAAGCTCTCCTCACCTTCGACGATCGGATGGACGCTGACACGATCGGTGCGATTCGGAAGGGCCATCGGAAGCAGCTGACCAAGCTGATGAGGGGGTCGGTCGCCGGGACGACGAAGCTGGCGATTGCTATCGGCAGCGTTGCCGTCAGTGCGTTGACGCTCGGGACAGCAGCGCCCGCTATCGGTGGATTCATCGGGGCAACGTTTCTCGGCCTGTCCGGGGCGGCAGCGACGAGCGCGGGGCTCGCACTTCTGGGTGGTGGAAGCCTTGCGAGTGGCGGCCTGGGCATGGCAGGCGGCATCTTGCTCGTAAAGCTGGGTACCTCCGGGCTTTACAAAGGCGCGTCACGAGCCGCCATCCAGATCGCTAGGTCGTCGCGAACCGCGTTTATCGCTCAGCTGGCGACGCTCCACGTCTACCTTCGACTCGCTCCGGCCAACGTCGAGGAGATGCGAGAGGCGCTGGCGCAGCTTGATGAGTTGCGGTCGGACCTCGTTCGCGAGCGTGACCTGTTGCGCAATAGTGTGCCCGACTCCGCCTTCGTCTCAACCTCACGTGGTGAGGCAGACCGAACGCAATCGGACCCGCGCGCTCTCCGCCGGGTTGAAGGATGCTTGCGCGCCCTTGACGTCGAGCTCCGCGAGCTGCGCGGTCATCGATCAAAGGTTGCCTGGGTCACTCGAGTGCCTTGGGGCCGGGCCAAAGACGTGTACGACCTCATCACGCACTGAACTCGAAGGTTGAGTGATCCGCCTTCGCCGGCTTGCGCTACCTGGTCAGCCTGCTGGCAGCAGCGGACTCGAGTCTTTCGCCCACGTCACGCCGAGCTGATCCCGTGCGCGCGTGGAGGCGACGTAGAGAAGAGACCGCTCCCTCGGCAGTGCGTCCGACACCTCGTCCTCCGAGCACTCATACTCGCTGAGCCCTGCGGTGGCGCAGTCAGCGCCCATGCCGGCGAGAAGGATTTCTCTCAACTCCATCCCCTCGCCCGATGCATCGTCATCACGACTGGCGCGCCACCTGCCGTTCCTTCGCAATCGACGGAGCGCACCTTGACGCCCCGTTCCGCAAGCCCCATCACGAAGCGGTCGCAGTTGTACTGGTCACGGACGAGAATCGCGGTGGACTCGAGAGGCTGGTTAGACGACCCGGCCTCCGTCGTCCAGGTACGCACCTGCTCGGCTGCTGTCGCCAGCTCCTCCGTCAGGCTGGAGCATGGTCGCAGACCCACGGCTGGTCCACCCCGGGCCGACCGGTAGTCGCTCGACTTCGCGATCTCGTCGTCGAGGTCGCGGTAGGCACCGGGCTCCAAGACCCGCATGGCGAAGTCGAGGATCTCAGCCGTTGTTCGGTAATTCAGCGTCGAGAGCGGCCGACCACCGCGATGCCAAACTGACTGAGGGTGATGCGGCGCCCGTGAATCCGCTGGTGTGAGTCCTCGGCGATGAAGACGTCGTCGGAACCGACTGCGGCGAGCAATCGGATGATTAGCACGTGGGGCGGGGGGTAAGTCTTGCTCTCGTCGACGAGCACGTGTTCGAACAGCCGAAGACGTCCTACCTCGGCCTCACTGTCGAGGTAGGCAGAGGCAACAGCGGTGCGCGTGCTCAATCGACTTTTCGGTAGTGCCGGCGGCCAACGACGGTGTCGTGAGGCATGGCTCTTTCTGAGCAGGACCTGCACTCAACTGCCTGGCACGACGGAGGTCCGCTTCAGAACCAACCGGAGGGAGATCACCGGGGCCGGCGACTAACTAAGACTGACGAACTGGGTGCAGCCGACGGATCCCAACAACACGTTGGAGGATGGAACGACCTTGCTTACGACGAACGCAGCAGGGCTATTACTGCCTCCGCTTCAGGCGGCACTAGCCTCCAGCCTGCGCTGTGCATCCGGTCTCGCTCCTCGTCGGTTAGTTCATGGTCCACAGCAATCTGTCGGTCGGGCCATGATATCCCGACTGGTACCCCCTCATCTGTCTCATACCCAAGACGAGGTAAGTCTTCATGTGTACTACCAAGCCCTAAAATCACTGCCCGTTCAACCTCGTCGGTCGCCTGGCCAAGGAGGTCCGCCCATACAAGATCTACGAACTCAACAGCCCCATCAGGCCTGTGCTCAAGCGACCCGTAAAGCAGCAGACTCAGAAGGTCGCCAGCGGCCCCGCGTGATAGCAGGTCGTGCTGGCGCTGATTTCGGTAGCTGCGCAGACATCCGTAGCAAGACGTCTCCCTTCCGCAATCGCACTCGCTGACGCGACGAAGGGCCGCTCGCAATGTCTCTTCGAGATGATCGTAGATCTTGATCACCGAACCAGCTCCGCCTGGAACTGTGTCGAACAACATGAGGGAGTAGGTGCCGATTCCCTCTGCGGTGACTGTTCCGTTGACGTCGCTGGCTGCGATTTCCAACAAGGCCGAAGCTGATTCAATCAATGCATATAGGACAGAATTCCAGGTTGCTTCATCAACCGATCCTAAATCCGTTTGAACCTCGAGTCGCAGCAGATCAGTTTCGAATTGATGTCCAAGATTGAGCAGCCTGGTTGGGCCGCTGCACTTGTCAGACTTGAAGAGATGCTCATGCGAAGTCGGCTTCTTACGGGTGTGTGCGGCAGCCGTCGCCCACCCACACCAGTCGCAGACCCAGAACCCAGCCCCGCCGGGACCGTCAGCCACCGCCATCAAGCGACCCCGCGGCCCCACCGTGGCGCTGATTTGACCTCCAGGCAACTGGATCGTCCGATCCCGCGCGTCCTCCGACTGTTTCACAACGTAGGAGGCTCCCGACCAGGACCTCTGCGGAGGCCGCGATCCGACAGGGATGGGCTCTTTAGCGGCGACGAACCCGAATTCTGGAATGACCAACTTCCGGAGGACCGAAGTAGCAACGTGGCCGCACCTGGAGCACGCGGGGTCCACGTTGTCATGCGACTCGCGATATAAACCGCATCGTTCACAAATCCGGTAGCTGATCTGGACGAGATCTTTGCCGGGTAGCTTGTAGATACCGCGGGATGTCCACATTTGCCCACCGGCTGCGACAGTGGCATCCGGTGCATATTCGTGAATGGCTTGCGCTAGATCACGAGAAAGCTCAAGTCGGGAACCTAGCCCGTGCTGCGCCATGCTGTAATTGGTGCGTAACTCTACGACATCGACCGGAAAGCCGTACTTAGGAATCACGTTGCGGTTCCCGAGGTAGCCAAGGAGCGGACGGCCGCGAAGGGTGTTAACGACGCTTTCATAACGCTGCGCCAATGAATACTTTCGAGACGACGCTGCCTGGTCACGGAGTTGCTCGAGAAGACTGACATCGGCAGCGAGCTCCGCTCGAACTTCATCAAGTAGGTGCACGAGCTTTCTCACCCAGCCATCACCTGCAAGGTCTAACTCCTCCTGGACCACCTCGGGCACTACCCTTTGCAGAGACTCTCTCACTCTGGTCGGTACGGGTTGCAAAAATGTTGGGACCAGATCGACAGGGGGCGCCTCATCTACGGTCTGCGAGAGAAAGAAATCCCCAGCGCTCGAAGAAATTCTTCCGGTCGCCTCGAAATACCACCGGAAAAATGCGGCGAGCGCGATGGAGTGAACGTGCCTGCGGTCCAATCGCTCATTCTCCAACGGAATGTACGGCGGCCTCATCACGCCAGCGAGTACCGTCTCGGGATTCGCGTATCGCGTGAGGTCATGTGAGCGACGTTGGGCGTATGTAACGACGAGTGCGGCCGCACCAGCCCTGCGGCCAGCCCGACCTGCGCGCTGAACATAGTTCGCGGTAGTTGGTGGCATGTTGCGCATCATGACGGCCTGAAGCTCACCAACGTCGACCCCTAGTTCGAACGTGGTAGAGCAGGACAGTGCGTTGACTTCGCCACGGATGAACTGTTGCTGGATGTGGGCAGCTTCGATGCTCTGCCACTGCGCCGTGTGCTCCGAGGCGGTAAGCGACACGGCATTCATGGACCGGTAGATCATGCGGTAGTGGTCACGCTCGTTCTCCAGCGTCGGAGGCACGAACGGCTCCAGGCGACCTTCACAACCCAGCGCCGGGCAGACGCCTCTCACCGAGACAGGTGCCATCCGTCGGCAGCGGCCGCACCGGTAGACGCTAACGCCCTCCCCTAGCCATTCCAGCCGAAGAAGCCGGTGGTCGACCTGCTGCACATGCCCTCGCAGCTTGTCCGTGCTTCGCGTCAGCCATCCGATCGGCCTGATGTCGTTACTCAGGTACTTCCATGCCCCCTCAAGCACTCGACGGGGGTCCTCGTCACTCCCCAGTTGCCTGAGCAAACGACCGACGTAGTCGATGCGACGGTTGGTTCCCCGGCCCGGCAGCCAGGAAAGTACCTTGCGCAGCGGTTCTGGCCCCTCACCACGGACATAGATCGGTCCAAGCCGAGGAGCAAACACCTCGTCGTTCGGCGGAACGTTGTCCGGCATCGTTACCGCACCCTGTTGCCGGAGGGTCCGCATCAACTCCTGCAAGAACGAAACTGCGTCGGCGTCGTCGAGTCCCAGAGCGAGTAGAGGCTTCGGCGGCACCAAGCCTTCTGTGTCAAGCGTGATGCGGATCAGCCCAAGCCCCTCGAGCGATTGACGATCATCCGTGCTCAGCACCTCCGCCATCACCCAGGGGGCAATCTCCCGCCGTTGCTGCTGTGCAGTCAAGCCCGGTCCAAACATCTTGACAGCTGCCGCTCGCGTGCGAGTTTCGTCAATGACTTCGTCGACAGCTCTGGGCTCGGTGAAGCGGCTTTCTTGGAAGCCCGCTGCGATGAGCCTACGCCGCTGAAGCCGCCGGTACGAATCCTCAAAATAAGGGGCGAAATAGGCCGCGCCTTGTCGGCTATCGCTGAACATAAGTAATTTGCGCCCCTCGCCGGGTTGGTCTAGGTCGCTCGCTCGATCGCTCGCCGGCAGGTTCTGGTACAACGAGGTGGCGATGACCGCTCCTGCGGCGTCCGCGCCCGTTTCAAATACTCGCACCGTACTGGGGCCGCGCCCACCGCACACAAGACATCCCGCTATCTCCTCGCCGCGCTCCTTCAACCGGGTTACGGTCCTCAATGTCGTTGCCCCGCAGAGGGCCGACGCGCATGACGCAGCTTGCAGATCGTTTAGGGTCCCGCACGCCGGGCAAAGCTTAGCCTTGTCACCCACGAGCCCATCGACGTGGTCGACGGCGGCTTCCTCATCCTCGTCTTGGAATGCGAGTGTGTCTTCCAGTACGAGCCATACGGCGGGCTCGGCAGCCCTCCGCGGAATCAAAACGGCTTGCTTGGCCCGAGTTTCGATTCGCCCCAACACGTGAACCGCCCCGCATCGTTTACATGAGCCGATCTCAAACATTTGAGCTTCGCACGTGGTGCACCGCTCATGACGAGCGAGTTGCACATGAGGGCCGGAGTCCGAAAGGCAGGTGAAGGCTCCTTCGGTAGCTCGCAAAAACAGGTGGTAGCGGGCCGAGAGCACTGGAGTCCCATCCTGGAACGCCAGGCCGCTGGCTAGGTCAACCATCGCGGCTAGCCCTGCCTCTCGGTCCGCTTCCTCAGGGAAGATCTGTTGCGCGAGCGACGTCAGCGTCGCTGGCTCACGAGTTAGCACAGCACGCAGCTTTGTGAGCGACGCTTCATGTCGGAGCGCCGAGGACGGATTGTCAGCCACATAGCCGTGACCTATCGCTTCCGAAAGCACGGCGCCAGGTCTGTCGTTATGTGATACCAGTCGGAGGTAGTCGGCGGAGCTTAGTGGTCCCCAAAGAGATCCAGACGACTCCGCAAGCCGGGCCGCACGGACCAGGTCCTGGCGGTCTGGGTCGCCTTCAACCCATTCGAAAGGTTGACCGAAGAGGTCCTGCGCGAACTTCGTCACCGCACTGGGACTTCCCTCAGCGCCGACTGTGGCCGACGTCGCGATGCACTGCAGTTTGCGGTCTGGCGCAACTCTGTCGCGAAGCCGGCGGAGCAGCATGGAGATCTCCGCCCCCTGTGCCCCGTCGTATACGTGCGCCTCATCAACCACGATGAAGCGCCAGTTTCCGTCATCGTCAGTCGGAAAGAGCGAAATACTGTCCTGCGGACGTAGCAGCAAGTATTCCAGCATGGCGTAGTTCGTGATCAGCAGATGCGGTGGTGTGTCCCGGATTTCCTGCCGGCTTAGAAGCTCGTTCCGCAGCCGCGGCTCGCCCGGATTCAGCTGCTCAAACATCTGCTCGGCCCTTAACGGGTCGTTGATTGTCTCGCCGGTATAGCGACCAAACGTGATGCCCTGAACCGGACTCAGCAGCGTTCGCAGGCGCTTCATTTGATCATTGGCGAGCGCATTCATCGGATAGAGTAGCAATGCCCGCACACCAGGGCCCAGCCGTCCAGCCGCCTCCTCCCTCAATAAGCTAGACAGAATCGGAATCAGAAAGGATTCGGTCTTTCCAGACCCTGTCCCCGTTGACACAACGACATTACGTCCACCAGCAACCTTGCGGACCGCCTCATCTTGGTGCCTGTAGAGGGGCCGGGACATCGGTAAGCCTTCGCTCGCAAGTCGTAAGAACGACTGTTCAAGCACCCCCTCATTGACGAGGTCCTGAAGCGTCGCGCCTGGAGCATAGGGCGGCGTAGCCTCTAGGTACGGCCCCTTGTCCAATAGGCTCGTATCCGTGATTGCCCGATGTAGCGCAGCGTCGAGAACGGGATCCCGAACAGTCATCAGCGACTGCAGATATCGACGATACTGAGCCTTGATAGCCTCAGCCGTCGCTACGGCATTGATGTTCGCAGTCATTGTAAATCCTTTGCTGTGCGCACGGCTTGTCGCGAGACAATCAGTTCAGCGAGCACGAGATCGATCGTGACAAGATCAGGAGCGACACTACCGAGATCCGCCCACTCCCCCTCGTGCAGCCCAAGCCACGTATTCACTTGGTGACGTCCGTGGGCAGCATGCCGACCGACGAGCGCAAAACCGAGGCTGAGAGAGGACAGCGCTCGCCATCCTCCCTGGTTGGTGGGATGCTTCCGAGCGCAGAAGGCGGCTAGACCATCCGCATCCCCCAGGCTACTAAGCAGAGCCTCGATTTGCGCAGATCTGCGGTGCGACTCGGTAACGACCGCCTTTAGTAGCGGATGTTTCCTTGACTCCAGGAGCTGAAGTGAGGCTTGTACGCGGCTGTCGGCGTCCAACAGCCCCTTGGGAACAAGTCTCAGCCCTGCCCGTAGGTAGGCACGGGCCTGATCGTCCAGCCGGGCGTAGACCGCTGCGTTCTCGTCAAACCTTCCAGCTCGGGGAGTCGGATCGTTGCCCTCGCGAAGTTCATCAAACGCAGTACCGCAGACGGTCACGGCGTCGTCGTTCAGCGCATCCAGGACCGTCGGATCCCCCGCGCGCCGCAACAGGGCCGATACCCAGCGAGCGGTCGCAATCAATGAGCTGGGTCGGGTGAAGTCGGCACCGGGATCGACGACGTCGGAGACGCCCCCCGGATGCACCAGCAGGCCAGAGCGGATGAGCAGCGCTGGGAGATCCGCGGGTTCAAGGGCGGACAACGGCACGGCCGCAAGGGCGGGAGCAGGTTGCCGTTGCAGTCGTGCAACACAGTCTTCCAGGACTGACGGCTTTCGTTCGCCCAACGCTAGGTTCCGTCGACGTGCAAGGACTATCCATAACTTAGACAAGTCCCTGACCTGGGTAGGCAGGTCCGATAGGCCGGCCAGCCACGCCGAGATCACCGCCTCCTCCTCGTCCTCGACGCGTAAAGATCCTTCGTCTGGAAGCAAGATCGCGGATCCCACTTGCGGCCACGACGGAATTGCGGCTGGCACCCATGGGTCATCGATCACCACGGAGACGAGCAATGGACCGGCATCAAGTAGGTGTTCCGGAAGCTCGGCACAGCCATCTGCAATCAAAAGGGTGGCTGCGCCACGCCAAGGCGCGCGGCAGGCATACACTGCGGCTGTCAGACCCGGCGTTTCGTGACAGTCCTCGAAAAGCAAGGACCTGCCCTCAACCCTCACCTCGGAAAAAAGGCGACGCGGCTGAAGGGCCGCCACCGCCACAACGCCCTCAGCATCCAGGGACAACGACACGTAGGGGTTCGTCCTAATCGTATCCGTGACCTGGCTCAACCGGAATGGATAGATGCCTCGCCGCGCCGCGCCCGGGATCAGCTGCTGAAGTACCCGTCCGTTGCTCCGCACGAACACGACAGGCTCTGCCGCCTCGCCGACGTGCACCATCAGGGTTCCCGGGTCATCCAAGATGTCCTCAGTGAACAAACGGACTGGATTCACCGTGGGCGTCGGCGGACTCGTGGTGTCTTGGTAGGAGATCGACATGTGTCCGGGCTCGAGCAGGTAGGTGCCCGAGCCGTCGGCCGTGCGAATTTCGACATCGTCAACGAGGTCTTGAGCACCGAACTCGATGCGCTCCTTGCTCGCCCACACTCTTGGCGACAGTGCCAGTGTCGCGGAAGCAGGTACGAGGCCGCCGCGCGCCATTCGTCGCCAGGCAGGAGTGACGCGAAGCGTCACGCCTTCCAGAAGCTCGAGTTGACGGGTGGCGCCACGGCCCCACGGACCACGCACTCGAACGGTGTAGGAGCCCACCAGATGGGTTGGAAGCGTCGACCAGATCGTCTCGGCCTCCTCGCTGGTAGTGACCTGGCGGCTCGCCACCTGCTTGAGGGAAGCATCCAAGATGTCGACCGTCCAGCTAGCGTTCGAACCACTGGGTGCAGGGAGCTCAACCCGCGGCCGCAGCGGGAAGACTGGAAAGCCTGAGGTAGATCGCAACCCCTTCAGGGGCTCGCCTGCAAGGATTCGGACCGCACTAGACAGCCGGACCGTTCGCGAACTCCCAGACGCGAAGATCGCCGTGGAGCCGGTGAGATCGGCGAGAACCAAGCTCCATCCCATCCAGCCCGTAGAAAGATTTCCTTCTGCGGCAACGTGTCCGTGTCCTGTTATTTCAAGAGCGGTCTGATCGCCTGGAAAAAGGAGCCACACGGGCATCCCGGGAAGCGGCAGACCGGCCGGGATGAACCTTCCGTCCTCCCCGAAAGCCAGGATCGGCGCCTGATCGTCGACGACGGTGATCGTGGCCTGGTGCTGCTCGTATCCCAATAGGCTTACCGATGCGGCCCGCTCGGGAGCCAGTACGGGTACATCGAGGCTCGGCGCCTCCTGCTTGCCCGGCCACGTTGCCCGAGCGGCAACCCTTTCGGAGCGATTGCCAAGCCTGATGACCCACGTCGCCCGGCCGTCCGAATCGGGCACGGGCGGCAGACGAAGCACGACTCCTTGACCGTAAGGGTCGAGCGCCAGCTGAGGCTGAAGGGTAGCGGACGCCTCGGCCCCTCCACGAGAGGTCTCCTGCGCTCGCTCCTGCAATGCCCATCGCTGGGCCGCCAGCCTGAACCGATCCGGAAGCGGAACTTCCGACCCATCGCCTCCCGCAGAAACAACGTCTATCAACTCGAAGGTCCGGTCGGTGACGTCGACCGCGTATTCCCCCCCATAGCGCATGAACCGGCGCACGGGAGTATCAACCGAAGTCAGGCGACCGGCAGCTGCTTGACCTCCGGCCCAAGACACAAACGCGTCCGGTTCGAGTCGTGCAATTCGTCGGCGCCGCTCGGCTATCAGGTCAAAGTAATCGTTCAGGCAATACGTCGGCATCCCAGCATGCATCAGCACGCGTCCCACGTACTTCGCACCCGGGTCGTCTACCAGATCGAAGGTAGGCAAGCCCAAGGCGCGAAGGTTGCGTAAAAACGCGTTCCCCCAATCGAATTGAAGTCCCTGGTTCATAGTTATACCGATCAGCCCGCCTAGTTTAGGCCAGAACGTGCCCTGCTGATAGTGGTCAACGGCCGCTCGTACGGTCGACACCACTTGAACGGCTGGCCACCTGCGCAGAAGCTGCGGATGCTGCGTGAACTCGGCCCGACGCAAGACGCGACCGAACGCGGTCAAAGCCTGTTCAGTAAACTGAGACTCAGGAAGGTCCTCCGTTACCAGTGACACCGACTCGATACGTCGCGACCATGCACTCTCACGCAACTTCAACAACTCTTGCGGCGTCAACGACTGGCTTACTGTCACGATTCGCTGGGATCCTCACCGATACTAGTGGTGAATGCTGCGTCGTTGGCGCTCAGATTCGGCGAAAGAAAGACCTCAATCCAGCTGTTCCCACTGTTGCGAGCAACTCTCGCCGAACGACTGTCTCCCCTGGGGGCCGCGCACATCGGACCGTCCCCGATGCATACGCGATGCCCAGGGGCATGGATGACCGCGCTTGGCTTGCGCAGCGATGATGACCTCACGCGCTGGCCGGAAGCAGAGGGCTCGACTGCTTCGCCCACGTGATCACAAGTTGATCGCGCGCACGGGTGGCAGCGACGTAGAGGAGTGAGCGCTCCCGGAGGAGCGCGTCGGACACCTCGCTCTCCGAGTACTCGTACTCGCTGAACCCTCGCGGTATCGAGTCAGCACCGATACCGAAGAGAAGGACGTCCCGAAACTCCATCCCCTTCGCCCGATGCATCGTCATCACAACTGGTGCGCCACCTACCGTTCCTTCGCGATCGATGGAACGCACCGTCACGCCCCGCTCAGCGAGTCCCGTCACGACGCGGTCGCGGTTGTACTGGTCACGGACGAGAATCGCGATGGACTCGAGAGGCTGGTCAGACAACCCGGCCTCCGTCGTCCAGGTACGCACCTGCTCGGCTGCTGTCGCCAGCTCCTCCGTCAGGCTGGCGCACGGCCGCAGACCCACGGCTGGTCCACCCCGGGCCGACCGGTAGTCGCTCGACTTCTCGATCTCGTCGTCGAGGTCGCGGTAGGCACCGGGTTCCAGCACTCGCATGGCGAAGTCGAGGATCTCCGCGGTCGTTCGATAGTTCAGCGTCAGGCGTCGAGAGCGGCCGACCA
The DNA here is from genome assembly GCF_039536445.1 of Microlunatus spumicola. Classification (NCBI taxonomy): domain Bacteria; kingdom Bacillati; phylum Actinomycetota; class Actinomycetes; order Propionibacteriales; family Propionibacteriaceae; genus Microlunatus; species Microlunatus spumicola. The sequence goes on from NZ_BAAAYR010000004.1 coordinate 371,045, forward strand.
CCGCGATGCCGAACTGCTTGAGGGTGATGCGGCGCCCGTAGATCCGCTGGTGTGAGTCCTCGGCGATGAAGACGTCGTCGGGACCGACGGCCGCGAGCGACCGGATGAGGAGCCAGTGCGGCGGCGAAAGGTCCTGCCCCTCGTCGACGAGCACATGATCGAACAGCCGACGATGTCCGGTCTCGGCCTCACTGTCGAGGTACGCAGCGGCTATCGCCGCAGCCTCACGGAAGTCAATGCTGCCAGCAGCCCGCGAACTCAGTCGGTACGACTCGATGACCCTCCACACCGCGGTCCGCTCCCCCCGATTGAGCCGTACTCCACGGCCGGGTCGTCGAACTTTCAGGTACCCGGCGAGATCGATGAGCCGGTGCGGCAGGATCACCTCGGCGTACTCGGCATCGAGGAAGGCCACACTCTGAAGCGGAAGTGGCAGGTCGGTGCCGGCCGCTGCGACGGCGGACTGCCATGCCTCGACCGTGTTCGTTCGCCGACCTAGCCCCCCGTCCTCAGCGCCCAGCACAGTCTTCCGAGCACCGAGGATCCGACCACCCGCAGACTTGATCACGGCACTGGCGAGCGCATCGATGCCCGAGACGAATACGCCCTCTTGATGCAGCGCCGGCGTCTGCGTGACATCAGGAGCCAGCTGACGGAGACCGCGAGAGAGCTCACCTGCGAGGTTGGTCGTGAAGGTGGTCAGCAGGATTCGTCCACCGCGACGATGCGCCAGATCATCCGCTCGATGCAGGAGAACCACGGTCTTGCCCGTGCCGGCTCCTCCCGTCAGCCGGAACGACCCGCTTGTCGCTTGAGTCGCGTACCGACGCTGCTCGGGATGGAGGAAAACTCGCCAGGCGCCGAAGTCCTCCTGCTCGATCGCGCGCCGCAGTTCGTCGTTGTCCTCGATGAACGTGTACGTCAGCTTCGCGGCTGGGTGCTCGAAGCCGCGGAGAATGGTGGTGTCGGTGACCTCACCACCAGGTGCATCGACTGGTCGGTCGAGCCCGAGCTTCTCGCGAACGACCTCGGGCGGTGTTCCTGCCGAGAGGTCGAGCAGGGCCAGACCTTGCCATTCGACAGCGTGCTCAGCGAGGTCGAGAATCTCGTCGTCGCTGGTGGCACGGGCCGCGCGCGCAGCGAGATCGCCGTCGAGCCCGAAGTCGCGAAGCTCGGCCGTGGTGTAACCGAGAATCGTTGGAGCCGACGACCTCGCTGGAGCGGCCTCAACCAAAGGCTTCTTGACGTCCACCGCGGGCTGAGGGTCGACGTCGAGGAAGTGGATCTCGCTCACGCCGTTGACGGGATTGACCGTCAGCTCGGACTTCTGCGCGCGCACGATCGCGTCGTCGTGGTTCCACACGCCGACGAAGACGTACGCCGGATGCGTCGGCCCGTCGAGCCGGAAGAGAACCGCACGGTACTGCAGGCTGACGCGCCCCGTACGGACGCGAGAATCGCGGCTGTTCTTGATCGGCTCGATGTGCAGCCCGGGCGACGAATCGTCCTCCGTGAGCTTCTCGAGGAACGCGTACGTCTGCTTGCGCAGGTCGGACGTGAGCTTGGTGATCGGCTTGCCCATGATCAAAGTGCTAGGCGACACGCTCGCCCTCCCCCTCGCGCAGTGCTGTCAGGATGAGATCGCCCTCTGGACGCACGAGCTGCCAGCCCGCTGCCGCGAGCTCGTCGACGAGCTCCGCCTCCACGTCGTCGTAGATCACCGCCACCCGTTGCTCTGGCCAGCTCAGGTCGGTCAAGACCCCTTCGACCTCCTCGCCGAGATCACTCGGCGGTGCGACATCGGCCTCGGCCAGGTACGTGATGAGCTGCCTCTGGAGGTCGGTCTCAGCCAGAGACAGCAGAGGTCGCCACGCCGCGGCTACGGTCGCCAGGTCTGGCGCGGCAGCGCCCGCGGGTAGCGCCTCCGACGAGCTCGTGCCCCAGCTCACGGGGATCGTTGCCAGCTGCACGGAGTTCCCAAGGCTCAGCCAGTCGCGCCAGCCGGCCCTGAAGTCATGGTGATCCACCGCCGCAGCTCCGTCGTCCAGCACCGCAGCCATCTCCAGCCCGGCGCCGTTGCTTCGGACGAGCACACCAAGAGGACCCTGCCGCCACCAGTAGGCGCTCACGCCATCAGCAGGGAACGGGCCGCCGCTCAGTGCTTGCCGGGCGCTCTGGGCGAGGTTCGGTCCCATATCGATCTGCACAGGCGTCGCTGCCGCTGCCAGCATCAGCGGCAAGACGTTGGCCCACGCTTGCTGCGTCTCGGCACTCGGGTCGAGCAGCCAGGCTCGCAGGACCGATAGCGGCCCCTCCTTGATGCGCGGCAGCCACGCCACGGTGCTGGGCGCTCGCCCTACCAGAGCGGTCGCAGCGGTGGCGGACCACCACGTAGGTGAAGCAGGATCAGGTCCGAGATCGGCGGCGGTGATCGAGAGCACGAAGTAGCCGGCGTCACGCAGGTTGCGGCGCTTGCCTGCGTCGAGCGCGAGCGTGGCTCGGTGCGCCGGCGACGCGTGGTAGGCGTAGCCGTCCGTGAAGATCGCCATCTTGGGCACCTGGGTGTCCGTGCTGCTCAGGATGAAGTCCGGCTTAGAGTCCAGGACGTTCACCTGCGGCTCGAGCAGCCACGTGCGCGATCCGGGGAACACCGCCTGCACCGAAGTGCCCTTCGGTCCCGGGATCTCGGTCACCGCCGCCGAGAGCGAGGTGACGAGCTCGGTGAACGCTCGACGGAAGTACAGCTCGAGGTGGGACTCGAGAGCGATGGCTGGCACGGGTTCTTCTTCCGTGCAGGTCCAGGTCATCTCCTCCGGCGGCTCCTGGGCATCCGTTCCGAGCGTCAGAAGCTCCCGGAGATGCCGTTCTGCCGCCGAGCGAGACACCACGTCTGTCCGTCCCGGCGGGGCGAAGGGCAGCAGACAACGATGGCACGCGCTCAGCCCCTCGTCCTGGCACGGACAGGTGGAGACCACGTTCCACGCGGCGCGCAAGAGCTCCCACACACGCTGTGGCGTCGCCAGCTCGGCAAGATAGCCGGTACCCCCGGGAACCAGGTCGTGGAGGAGCAGCGCGGTCCGGTTGTCACCCCCGATCACAGGGTCGACCGTGGTCACGACGCCGATGTGGTCCGGCGCACCACCGAAGCGCTCGCGCAGCCCCAGCAGGATCGCCGCCTCGAGGCTCGGCACGGCCAGTGCGTCGCTCAGGCTGACCGACCACGGCAACGGGATCACGGCAGCCTGGGTGACCAGTGTGCGCGACAGCACGAGGCTCTCGGTGTGCTCGTGGAGCTCGGTGCGGTAGCGGCACCACGCTCGGTGCTCGTCGGGCCGGTTCGACTTGGTGGTGCGGTCGAGCACCCCGCAGCCCACGCAGAGCCGGAAGAGATTCGCCGCGACGGTCTCACCCGCAATGCCGCGTTGCGGTCCCACCCCAGTTCGGCGACCGACGTTGAACCACCGCAGGGTGAGTCGCCTCAGGTATCGAGCACCGAAGCCGTACCCGTCGACGAACCACCGGCGCGTCACGAAGGCGGGATCGATGTCCGCCGCGGAGACGATGGAGAACCGCGTCTGGCGACGCTCCTCGGTCCTGTCGTTGATCCGCGCCTCGTCGCGGTGGGCCTGCGCCGAGACGCGCGTCAGCTCGACCACCTTGAACCGCTGACTGGCGTCCTGGATGGCCGCGCTCCCGCACCGGGGGCACGGCGGCGAGACGGTCGACGCCTGACCCAACGGGTCCGGAGCCTCTCGTGCGAAGCCGCACTCCGCGCACAGCTCCCACTCGTGCACGCTCTCGGCGTTGGTGCCGAGATCGACCGCGTCAATCTCGATCTGCATGCCCTGCCCGTAGAAGGTCGCGCCGGGAGCGAACTCGCGCAGAGCAAGTCCAGACCCACGGCGGTGCTGCGTCGGCGCGGAGTCATACTGCTGGGTCTCCGGGTCGAGCCAGCTCAAGGCCACGTCGAGAGTGACGTTGTCCGAGAGCAGCGTGTAGTTGGGCAGCAGCCCGTACTCCTCGAGCACCTGGATCCAGTAGGCACCTCGAAGCGCACCGAGAGCCGCCTTGGTCTGGCGTAACGAGGCCTCGGCCGCTCGCGCCGCGCGTTCGTCGTCCTCTCCGTGCGCCGGAGCGGAGGCGCGCTGCTGAAGCTCTGGCAAGGCCAGCTCGATCGCGTGCTGGCGATGCTGGAGCGACTCGACGGCCTGTGACCATTCAGCCGACGCGGCCATCACCTGCGCGGCCAAGCCGCTGCTGCGCGGGATGCCTGGATCGGCACGGGCCCACGCTCGCAAGCGGGCGGTGACCGAAGCGTCCAGGTCACGGAACTGCGCCAGAAAGCGTCCGAGCAGACGGTCAGCATCGAGCTCCGCAAGACTGATCAATGCTCCGAGGAAGCTGCCGTCCTCCGGGGTCTGCATGGCTGCTGTCGCCCGCGCCGGGTGCCGAGCGTGCGGGTCGCGGGCCATGCTGTCGACCAGCGACGCGAGGTACTGCCTGCGCAGGATCTCCTCGGCGTTGAGGTAGGTCGCGGGGGGCCTGACCACGCCGTCGATCAAGGACGACGGGTCCGCCAGTCGCGGAAGGTTCTGACCGCGTCCGGTGACGAACGCGAGGTCGAGGGCGTTTCCCGTCAGCCGACCAGCGCGACCGACGCGTTGGAGGTACGACGCCACGGTTCGCGGCAGCGACGCGAGAACCACGGCGGAGAGATCGCCGATGTCGATGCCCATCTCCAGCGTGGGGGTGGCGACCAGCACGTTCGGGGCGCTGGGGTCGTCGTCGCTCGACTTGAACCCCGTCTCGTACGCCAGGCGGACGCTGTCGTCGAGCAAGCCAGTGTGCTCGCGGGCGACGACGCGTCGCATGTCCGACGACGCGTAGAGCCGGCGATAGTAGTTGTCGCTCTCCGGCGAGCGCTCCAGCACGCCAGCGCAGCGCACGAGAACACACGGGGCCCCGTCGAGCTGGAGCGTGGTGGTGGCGCTGCCGTACTGCTCGGTGCGGCAGATCGAGCAACGCAGGACGTGCTCGCCGCGGTCCATGGCGTCGGCCGTCGTCGCCGTCACGGTCACCGCGGCAGGCGAAAGGGAGTAGACCGTCCCGCCCGTGTTCGTGGTTTTCGCCGCCAGGACGTCGGCCGCGTGCAACCGCTCGAGCAGCGCACGGGCCAGGCGTGCTCCATGTCCAGGCTCGACGCCCAGCACGCGGCCGCTCCACCGCGCGAACCAGCTCTGGGGGCTGGTGACGACGTCGAGCAGCATCTCGGCCTTCCGCGTCACCTTCGGGCCGATACGGGGAAACGCCGGCGCCGCACGACCGGACGGGAACGCAGGCATCCCCTGCTCGCGGGCGCGACCTCCCCAGATGCGGTACCGGCTGCCGTCGTCGGCGATGTACTTGGAGAGCCAGTCGTGGTCGATGGCGCCCTGCGTCCGGAGGTGCTCGAGCACGCCGCGGACCCACGCGACAACGGCCTGGTCGCTCGGCGGGGATACATCGGGAAGTTCCGGTTGGACGTCTTTGAGCAGGGCCGACCGACCGAGGTTCAGCAGAGCTTGAGCGTTTCCGGCATCGACCTCGACCGCGGCAGCTCCGGTGGCCTCCAGGGTGCGACCGACGCGGGAGTGCACGCCGAACTCGCAGACGACGTCGAACAACAGCCTCCGACGCACCCACTGCCGACTGGTGTTGGGCACCTGCGACAGGCGTGCCTTGCTCCAGAACTCGTCGAACCGCTTGCGGCCGATCGTGTCGGGAGGCAGCAGCCGGTAGCGCCGGAACTTGTCCTCACCGGCTTGGCGGATCATCTCGTCGACGACGAGGTCCAGGCTGACGGGTTGCCGGTCAAGGGCTTCATGGATGGCCGCCCGCAGGGTCAGCGTGTGCGACCGGCTTTCCACAAACCCTGCGCGGTGGGCCGCGTCCTGGACGCTGTCGGTGAAGACGAGGGCCTTCTTCTCGGTGCTGCTGACGGATCGGGCGCCGAAGAGAGCAGAGAGACTGACCGACAGCAGGGTGGCCACGGCCGAGCCCAGGAAGCGGATCCCGTCCGTACGGTCGCACGCAGGACAGCGGTCGTCGCGGGAGTCCGCGTCGGGGTTCTCGACGAGGCGGAGGACCGGCAGCACCCAGCCTTCGCTCATGAGGTCCGACTGACGCCCGGGAGGTTGGCTGAGCAGCTGTCGGTCGCGCACGTCGAACCAGGCCAGGCCTTTCGTCTGGCCGTCGGCCTGCGCCTCGCGCGCAGCGAAGATCAGGGCTCGGAAGCGGCCCTCGCCGACTGCGTGGCGGGCACGGATCTCGTGCGCGTTGGTGGTGCCGAGGTTGCTTCCGGTCGGCACGAGCTCGATGCCCCACCCCGAGCGGCCGCAGTGACGGCAGTAGACAGCGGGAAAGGCCTGCCGCTGTGCGAGGACGTCGACGGCGTCGGCTGCCACCACCCGGCCGTCGTCGCTCCATCGGAAGCGCGGCACCCCGCCGGCGACGCGGTCGATCCGGGTCAGCTCGCGTACCCACAGGTGGGTTTCGACGCTCACGAAGTCGCGTCCGAGCGCGGCTCGGAGCTGGCTCAGCGCCGCCACGAGGTTGGTCACGAACTCGGCACCCGAGGCCGGGTCCGACTCTGCTCCGAGGACCGCGGTGGCCGCGTCGCCAACGCTCGTGGCCCGACCCGTCAGCCCCACGAGTCGCTGGACCATCGGGTGCTGCCGGGCCCGATCGCTCAGCTCGACGTCCGACCACCGCTGGCTGGCCTCAGGATCGACGCGGTACAGGCCACCGATCACCGCGCGCGTCAGCTGCTGACCGGTCTTCGGGGCTCCGTTGAGCCGTACAGCCTTGTTGATCGCCTCGGTGTCGATCGAGGCTTCTTCGGGCGGTGCGTAGACCTTCTGGTGGCGCCCAGCCCACTCGACCAGCGGCTGACGGGACTCCGTGACGACCGACCCGGTATCGAACTCCCGCCCGAAGATGGTGCTAGCGAATTCGATCATCACGTGCGGGTCGTCGTTGTCGCCGAGGGTCGCCGACGTCGCCACCGGAACGAGCGCGCTCCCCGCGGCATTCGTGGCCGCTGGCCGTCCAAAGTCGCCCAGCGTCAGGCTGAGCCGCCGCAGCAGCATGGCGACGTCCGTCCCCTGCGCCCCGTCGTAAGTGTGGAACTCGTCGAGGATCAGGTAGGTGAGGCTGGTCGCACTCTGCTGCCACATCGGTTGATCGTCGGCGCGAAGCAGCAGCTGATCGAGCATCTTGTAGTTCGTCAGCAAGATGTCGGGAGCTTGATCACGGATCACTCCGCGGTCGGTGATCAGTCCCTCGGCGGTGACCTGCGTCCGCTTCGGCCCGTCCTCCCCGGTGTACAACGCAGCCGTTACACGACTGAGCCGACGGTCTCCACTGATCAGGCCGGCCAGCCGTTGAGCCTGGTCGTTGGCCAGAGCGTTCATCGGATAGAGGATCAGTGCCTTCGTCCCAGCGACGCCGGCCGCTCGGGCACGAAGGACGTGGTCGAGAATGGGGTACAGGAAGGCTTCGGTCTTGCCCGATCCCGTCCCGGTCGTCACGAGCGTCGGCTGCGGCTGGACGAAGTCACCGTCATCACCACGGCTGCACAGACGCCGGAACGCGTCCGCCTGGTGGCCGTACGGCATGAAGCCCTCGGGCATCCAGTCGAGCAGCGTCTCCCAGCCGTCGTTCGCGGGGCGGAACGGAAGTCGGAGCCGGACGTAGGGACCCTTGAAGATGCCGTCGGCGTCGTGCCGGAGGAAGTCCTCGAGCGCCACCTGTGCGTCCACGTCGGCGAGCGCGAACGTCGTGCGCAGGTAGTCGACGAGTGCGCGCTGCAGATCCTCGGCCTGGACCGTCGGCAGGAGTGGCATCTCCACCGTGGATCCGGTCACCTCTCCGCCAACCGGCGCTCGAACTCCGTGTACGCAGAGCGCATGTCGTGCTCGCGGTCGTACGTCCGGAACGGCAGCTCGTACTCGTAGGTGTTGCCAGCCTGGTTGGTGTGCGTGCGTTCCTCGCTGGTGACAGCGTTGCCCTTCTTGCGCCACGCGCTTAAAACAGCATTCGGTACCAGCCGGCCGTTCGCGTCGTAGGTGTAGTCCCAGTGGTCGTACCCATAGAGAACCGCGAACTGCGTGCGGTAGACGGTGCAAAGCTCCTCGGCGGTCACGCCGAGGATAAGCGCCACGATCGCGTCGATCTCGACTTGCCCTTGACGCCGGTCGATAGCTCGCCGTAAGGGCGACGTCGCGCTCCAATCTCGTGACGCGACGGGAAGCGAAGATTGCACGTTGTCGACGCGAGTCCAAGAGTCTTCCGCCCATTCGGGTTGCGAAGTTAGGCGCCAAAGATCTCCATAGGCAGCAGTGAGGCAATTGAGTCGACCGCTCCTCAAGGCCAGCGCACCGGATAACGGATGTTGTGAGATGAACGGTATATTAGCGACGGTTGACAGCAGAATGTCGTTCTTAGCAGTTGAGCGAATCAAGGAATCCGCCAGTAGCGACGAGAGGAAGCCTTGCACCGCAAGAAGTATCGACGGCTCGTCCCGGACCGCGATCGAGTAAAGCAGGTGCGGGTGTGCCGTCCCGGGAGGAATTATCGCGGGAATTAATGTTCGCTCACCGGTAGAGGCAGCCATTCGACGCCAAGCCACGCGGTAGTAGTCGCGGGCGCTTTCCTGACCCCAATGAGTGTAGAGGGCGTCGTACTTAGCGCGGTCACCAGCTGGCTTGTACGCCGTCACCGGGATTGCGTTCGTGTCTAACGTCTCAAGGTCGACGAGCGACCAGTCCTGATTATGGAGCAGTGTTTGGTTGGGTGACTTGTAGTACGGGTTGTTCACGAATAGGTGCGGACCTTGCATGATTACGTCGTCCCATGACGGAGAGGAACCCCACTCTTGAATGAATCGACCCTTCTTCCGATCGATCGACTCGTCCCACCCGCGGGAGAACTCCAGGCCAAAGGCACCAAGACGTGGGGCTTCGGCAAGTTTCGATAGCACCTGGGCAGCTACAGTATTGACTGTATATACCATCCGGGTCTGGTCAACTGGCACCTGAGCACTCTCCATCACCTCGTGCCAGGTCAAAAGCGTCTCTGGGGTCACGCGCGTAATCCGGCGCCGGTGCGGTCGCAGGTCCCAATGGCCCTCAGGGTCTTTGAAACCTGGCTCAGGCCCGCTTCCGTCATGTGCCAACGACCGCAAAACGGTGTCGGGATGGTACATTGACGTGGCTTGGAGAAAATTGACCTGCCGCTCCGGACCAAAAACACTGACGCCCCAGTGCTTCTGATCCTTAATGTCGAAGAGCTTCAACTCATTAATGAATTCCCAATGCCGGCGTAACCGTCGATAGTTTGCGCGACGGAAGATACCAGCCTTCTCGTCGGCGAAGTGCGTCTCGTAGTGAATGAGCACACTGACGCCATCGGGACCGGCGTGCCGCCATACCGCGGCCATGAAGCACCGATAGAGGTCGGGTTGCAGACCGGCCAACTCCGGGAAATTGACGGCGTCGCCCACGTATGCAGCGGTCGCCAAAGTCTCAGTTGTTCCAGCGATGACCAGATCACGAATCCCCGGCACCTCAAGCGTCTGTAGGCGCTTCGCCGCTCGCTGCACCTCGGAGGGCTTGTTGGCGAGCTGCCACCACGGGTCTCCTTCAGCGAGGAGCGCGTCGACGTCGGTGCGTGGTCGCACCCAAGGAGGGTTGCCGGCCTGCAGGTCGAACCCACCACGGCCGAAGGCTGGGGCGAAGTCGAGCTCCCAGTGGAAGAAGGCCTGCCGTTCCGCGACCTCGACACAGATTCGCAACCAGGGCTGCTCTTCCAGCACCGAGGCCACTGGCAAGGCCTGAGCGAACTCCAGGTCCGTGCGTTCGGCCTCGGCCAGCGCTGCCCAGTCACCTCCCGCGCCGAACGTACCCATCCCGGCCTTCCGAAGCCGCTGCGGGTCCCGCCCAACGATCGACTGCAAGGCACTGATCCACCGGTCGAGCGTGGGGGGAGCGACCCGTGTCGCCGAGTCGGCCTGCTGGCCCTGCAACGGCCAGAACCAGAGCGCGCACCAGGCGTCCATGATCAGTCGGAGCCGGCGATAGGCGCCGTCCGGGTTGACGAGCGACTCCTCGATCTGCTCCCGGGTGACCGTGCTGCCGTGCTCGGCCGTCTCGCGACCCCACAGCGGGATGTCACGACGCGACTCGGCCTCAGCAACGCGAAGCCTCCGGAAGGCGACCTGCCACAGGACCTCGACGCGCCGGCTGATCTCCACGAGCTCGTCCAGCTGGGCGCGGGTGGGACGAACCTTGAAGGTCTTCCGCCACTGCTTGACCGCTTCGGTCGCCGACGGACTCAACTCGCGCGCTTCCTTCGCTTCGCTCGTGGCACCCCACCCGCTGGCTGGCAGGAGGAAGTGCAGGATGCGCCCGTCCGTGCTGAACATGGGTTCGTCCCGATCGACCGCCGCGGCCAGGTCGGCGAGGGGCACGTCCGTGGGAGGAGCGACGAGCCACGACTTGTCGTTGACCTGGGCCCGGCTGTACACCGCGTGCCGAGCGCCGATCAACGAGTTGCCACGCCGTAGCCGCAACCCGAACCAGGGGGCGGCCAGGTCAGGAGCCATGGTGTCCAGCCACAGGGAGATCTCGGCCAGCTCGAGAGCCGTGGCGTTCAGGTCGACCCCGTAGACCTGGTGAAGCGCGAGATAGGCCTTGACGCGCTGAAGCTCGGCCGAATAGTCCTCGGGCGGGATGCTTCGACCCAGCTCCGTCTGCCGACGCCTGAGGTATTCCTCGGCCAGTTGCCGAACCGCTTCAATCGCGAACGCGCCTGATCCCAAGGCTGGTTCGCACACGGTGAAGTCGAGGATGTCGTCGGCCGAGGTGATGGCGTCGTTCTGATCGAGCAGCTCCGCCAGGGCCTGGCCGATAGTGAAGCGCGTGAGTACCTCGGGGGTGTAGTACGACGCCGACTGCTGACGTTCTCGCCCCGAGAGACGGAAGACGAAGGTGCCTTGCCGGTGCACGACGGGTTTGCGCTCGCCCGTCAGCGGGTCCTCTTCGGTGACGAAGTCGGCCGCCGCGAGGCCGGCAACGCGATCCACCGGCACCACCCACGACCCCTTCTCGCTGTCACCCCCCTTCGCCACCTCGTGGAGGTCCTGCTCGGCGAAGGAGCCGGTGTAGGACATCAAGCCCTCGTAGACCGCGCCGAGCTGGTTGATCCCGAGATCGACGTAGGAGATGAAGCCGCGCTCCTTGCCCGCTGTCTTCTTGCTCAGCAGCAGGCGCTGCAGGACGTCCTGGAGCGCGTGGTTCCCGAGTCCGACCTCGTCGATCATCGATGTCGCGGTCGGCTGGAAAAGGTCCGCTCGAAGGGCGTTGAACTGAAGGCTGAGCGCTTCGGATTCTGAATCCGCATCTTCGGTAGCCGACCGTTGAACCGCATGACCCTCGTCGACCAGCGCGAACAGCCGGCCGAGGGAGGCGAAGAGGTGCGTACCCCTTCTCGCTCGCTCGGTGGCCAGGTCCACCTGGATCAGCTCGCGCAGCCGGTCGAGGGAATAGCCCTGCGTGTACTCGGGCGCCTTGACCGGAAGCACGCCGAGCTCGGGGGACGCCTCGGCGTACAGGAGGAAGAGGATGCGGTAGAGGAAGCGCAGCGACTGCACGGCGAGCGGCTGGGCCAGGTCGGGGCTGAGTGGAGGCCGCTCCTGCTGCTCACGGCGGGTGACGATCTCGTTCGCGATGATCTCGATCGAGCGCCGAACACCCTCGCGCAGGTCCTTGCTCACCCCGACCGTGTGCTTCACCGAGTCCTCGAGGACCTCGGTCCACCAGATCTCCCCGTCGGCGTCCGGGGCCAACGACTCGGCGGCGACGCACGTCAACGCGGTGTCGATCTCCCCCGCCCGCTTGCTGTCGTTCCGTTCCGACACCAGCTGGAGGTCGATCCCCAGATAGCGACCCTCGGGCCAGCGGTCGCGGTCGGCGATCACCAGCCACCGACCCGACTGGACAAGAGCGAAGGTGGGTCCGTCGGCCTCGACGAAGAGCCGTGACAGCAGCACCGCCGTCGAGGTGATCTTCTCGTCATCTCGCGACAGGTAGGGCTCGACGAGGGTGTCGCTCGTGCGGTCGCCGATCTCTTCCAGGGTCGCCACGGGCTGGGCCGCCACCAAGACCAGGGGTTCAGCGTCGACCCCCGGGGTCGCGAAGAAGCGGACCGGGCCCTCTGTCCGGATGGCGAACTCGCCCGAGCGGTAGCCAAGAATTGTCTGCACCAGCTCGTACAGGTCGAGCAGGTCCGGGGTGCTGGCTGTGCTGGTCGCCGAGGGATCATAGAGCGCAGCCAGGCCGGCCTCCAGGCGGGCGCGGTGCTGCGTGAAGCGCGACCGGACCGTGGACGCGCCCTCGTGCTCGTCCCACGACGTGCGGCGAGCCCGCACCCGGGCGTGGAACGTCTCGTTCCGCGCCTCACTTGTGAAGTAGTGCTCGCTGATCCAGTCCTCGACCACGACCAGCGCATCGCTCGACGCCATCAGCGCGCTCCCTCGGTCTCGTCGGCCGGCACGACCATCACCAGAGCCCGGACGAGCGACCGATCGGGAGCAAGGCGTTGCGCCATCTCCTTCTCGTCCCGCACGCCAAGGCGCCGGTGCTTGATCAGTGCGGTTTGAGCAACCCGCTCCGACCGCTCCGTCCACGTCGACGCGCGTTCCTGCCATCGATCAAGCCGAGCGTGCGCGTCCTCCGCCGCTGCAGCCAGCAGCACCTCGATCTCAGCCTGGCCGACCCGCACGGCCCGTTCCAGCAACGGTTGCAGAGCCTCGAGGTCCTGGACGGGACCGAGATTCTGCTGGCCCTGGTTAAGCCCAACGGCTTCGCTGGCAGCGGCCACGGAGTCGAAGACGCGTACAGGGGCGAACTGCAGCCGGCCAGGATCGGGGAACTCGACGGCCAGCGTGCTTCCGGCCACGACCTGCCCGCGTCGGTTGGTCAGCGTTCCTTGCAGCACGACGACGGGGTGATCAACGGCTCCGCGGACGACGAAGACCTGGTGCCGGTCGAGCGTGTTCAGCACGCGGTCGGCCGCCCAATCGAGCACCGGGTGCAGCGGTGCAAGGTAATGAGCTTCGGGCCAGCTTGTCCCGGACGCGGCGTCAGAGGCTGTCGTCAGCGCCTCGGCCAACGCTTGCTTGCCCCGCAGCTCGGTGACGGCGAGCACGAGCTCGACGTCCACCCGGCGCTGCCGTAGATAGCTCTGTGGCAGCACCCGCAGGCGCTGACGCAGGTCCGGAGGCGGTTGGAGGGAGACGGTTCCGTGGTCGAGGTGCTCGCGCCAGCGCACGCCGCCGCCCGATGGATCGGCCTCCGGCGTCTCGTAGGCCTCGGTCACCGCGTCGCGGAGAAAGTCAAGATGGCTGTCGTAAAGCGTCTTGGGGGCGACCTCGTCAGCGAGCACGTCCCGCTTGCCACCGCCGAGCTCAGCGAGGAACGCAGCGATCGGGTCGATCTCGTCCAGCTGGTCGACCTCCGCCACCGCGTCGTCGAAGTCATGCTGACCGGCCAGCACCCGAGCAAGCTCCTCCTCCTCGCCCATGACCGAGTACTTCCCCATCAGACTGGCGGTGTCGCCCAACGCGGCGTGGGCCACCTGCTCGCGCTCGAGCAGGCGAGACAGCACCCGCAGGTCGCCGGCGAAGCGCGGGCTGTCGGGGCGCAGCAGGAGCGTGGTGATCTGCGGTCGATGCCGCTGTCCATAACGATCGATCCGCCCGTTGCGCTGCTCGATACGGATCAGACTCCACGGGATGTCGAAGTGGATCAGCTCGTGGCACTGGACGTGCAGGTTGACGCCCTCGGAGGCGACGTCACCGGTGATGAGCAGTCGGATCGGTGAAGACGCCAGCTTGAACGACTCGACCACCTGCTGCTGCCTGTCGTCGCTCAGTCCCCCGTGCAGCACCTGGACCGCGTCGTTCGGCAGACCGAGGTCGCGCCGCAGCCGTGCTTGCAGCCACTCCAGCGTCTTCACGCGCTCCGCGAAGATCACGGCCCGGTTGGCGGAGCGTGGCCCGACCTGGATCTCGCGCAGGTACGCCAGGAGCCTGTCGTATTTGGCGCCGCCGTCGACGAGGCAAGGCTCGTTCAGCTCGGCGAGGCGGTCCAAAGCGCGCCGTTCTGAGTCAGCAGACGCTCCGGAACCGAGCCGGGAACGACGCTCGATCAAGGTCTGCTGCAGAGCTGCCGGGGATGAAAGAAAGGCCTTGGCGAGCGTCCAGGGGAACAAGCCCGACGTCGAGCCGGAGTAGGGCGAACCTGCTGCACCTGGGTGCAGCCAAACGTCGTCGAGCTCCGCCGCAACGGCGTTCTCCAAGCGTGACGCGTCGACCAGGAGGTTCTGGGGCTCACGACGTTCGGCCCAGTCGTCTCCCACGACCTGCGCCACCTCGGGGCTGTGACGGTGACGCCGGACGACCAGGCGCTCGACCTCCTCCCGGATGAGGTCACCGTCGGGTGACACCGCCGTCGGCTCGAGCAGGCGGATGAGCTCGGCGAAAGACTCGGCCCGGCCGTTGTGAGGAGTGGCGGAGGCCAGCACCAACGCGTCGGTGTTGGGCGCGAGGATGCGTGCCAGCTTGCTGGCGTGGGTCGCCGAGTTGGTGACGTTGTGGACCTCGTCAATCACCACCGCGTCCCACCGGTGGCGTCGCAGGTCGTTGACGAACCTGTCCTGCTTCAGGGTGTCGATGCTGATGATCACCCGCTTGAAGTAGGTGAACGGGTTGCGGGTCGCCGGCAGCTCCTGACGGACCCGCTGGACGCCCAAGGAGTCGAGCCGAACGAACGGGAGGGCGAAGCGCGTCCACAGCTCTTGCTGCATCTGCTCGAGCACGTGGCGTGGGCAGACGATCAGCACGCGGTCGGCGCGGCCGCGACGAGCCAGCTCCGACAGGATCATGCCGATCTCGAGCGTCTTGCCGAGGCCGACCGCGTCCGCCAGCAGGATGCGCGGCCGCAGGTTGGAGGGTTCGAGGGCTTTCCGGACGGCCGACCGCTGGTAGGCCAAGGCGTTGGCTAGCGCTCCCGACGTGACGGCAAGGCGCGTGTCCGCGAGCGGGACGGGCGTCTTGCGGACGGTGGCTTCCAACCACAGACGCGTACGTCGGTAGTGCGGCGAGTCGTCGGCGACCAGTCGGGCTGCGGCCGGGTCCTGGACCTCGATCTCATCGAGGCTGTCGTAGAAGGCCGCAGTCGTTCCGCTGACCAGCTCCGACAAACCCTGGACCTGGATCAGCTGGCCATCGGCCGTCTGATCGAGGGAGGTGACCAACCACTCTTCGTCGCGAACGAGGACAACCGATCCGGGGGCAATCGGCGTTGACGTCACTCAGCAGACCTCGTCGCTCTGGCGCCAGCGCTGGTGCTCATGGTGCTGGAGTGTAGGTGGGCCGTCGCCGTCGTCGACGCCCTCACATGAAATTCGCGGCCCGCCGCCCGTGTCAGTTCCACATCAGTCCCAGTGGTCTCGCCGGTAGGTCATCATGTCGTCGCCGTGCAGCTGCTTCGTCGCGTTGCCGACGCGGACCCAGAACTCGGATGCCTCGGCTCCCTTGCCTGATTTGGCAAAAACCGGCTTGGCCGACGGAGCAACCACGATGCGGCAGACGGAGTGGCCGCGAACCTCCTCGAAGCGCACCCGGACGACGTGCGCCGTCGGCACCGACAAGTTGCTGTCGAGGAGCTGCCGGAGAAAGAGCTCGAAGCCATCGGTGTTGCTCTTGGCTCCGAGGGTCGCCAGGTCCTTGTCGATACCGAGCACCTCGCCGTCGTCGGCCACCCCGACCAAGAGATTGCCGCCCTCGTGGTTGAGGAGGCCGCACACCGTCTTGACGATGACGTGCTCCATCTTGGGATCGACCTGGTTTGTGTGCAGGTTGATGCGCGCCGTCGACTTGAGCTCGACGGTGTCGGACTCGCCCGCTCGGATGAGGTCTTCTACCGTGACGTCGCCGGGCTTCGGTCCCTCCCCCCAGAGGGTGGCGAAGCCTTCCTGCACCACCCGCGCGATGAGCTGGCGTCGCTTCTCCAGGAAGGTGGAGTACTCGAGCTGCTCCCAGCCCACCGGCAGGGCGTGCTGCTTGATCTGGCGCTTGAGCCGCGCCTCGTCGAGCCGGCCCGACAGCTCGGGCCAGTAGTCGCTCGGTGCCGCTGCACTGATGCGAGCGTTCTCGCTCCAGTCCAAGAACGCCATGTTCGCGATGGCATTCGTCTTGGTCGTGCTCCTGATGCCTAGCGAGGCCAGGTGAGCCTTCGGAAACAGGTGGTGCCGCTCCATCGCTCGAGGAGCAGCGACGGACGGATCGGTCAGCTCGCGCAGCTTGACGGTGCTGAACAGCACCTCGGCGTCCAGCAGGTTGAGCGCAGCGAGATAGGCGAACAGGGCCGGCGATCGCGGAGCCGATGTGTCCAGCTTGTTGGGCAGCGAGATCTCCCAGTAGTCCCGCGTAAAGTTCGCACGGGTGAGGCGGTCGAGCTCCTCCACGAAAGCCGCGCCGTCGTGCACGGGGATGTCAGCGATGCGCTTGAGGTCGGACTCGAGCGCCGACTCGGGAGAGGAGGTGTAGCGACCGGTGGTGTGCGCCATGAAGAACCAGCGGGCGATCACGCTACGGAGCGACCTCAGATCGAGGCCGAAGTCGAGCCGCCCGATCAGCCAGAGGGCGTAGCTGAAGATCACTGCGTTCTCGGACGTGATCATGCTGCGGCTACGGAACCCGGCGGCAGCCAGACACTTCAAGAACTCGTGCCAGTTCTGCAGGTCAAGAACCGCGTCGTTCGCCTGCTCGAGCCGGGTGAACTGGTCATTACGACGCTCTTCGCTCACGAGCCCGGTCTCGAGGTCCTTCCCTCGAAGCAGGTTGTAGACGAGCTGCAGACGAGCTCGGCGGAAGGCCACCGCAATGCCGACGCGGAGCAGCTGATCTGCGCTCGGGTTGATGAACGGGTTGCGCGGGCTCGGCTGAGGTGCGGCGGGGTCGACCGCCGCGCGGCTGAACTCTTCGAGCTCGCGGCGTCCCTTCTCCCAGTGAACCGACATCAGCGTGAGGATGAAGTCCGCCTGGTTGAGCTGGACCCCCTCGGAGTTAATCCGCACGAAGATCTCGGCGACCTGCTCCTCGTTCGCCCCCGCTCCAAGCTCGACGACCTGGAAGCGGAAGTCTCGCAGGTCGCGCACCCGGTCGATCCGCTCCTCCAGGACATCCTGCTCCTGGTCGGTCAAGCCCCCTTCGCGCACCGAGGCCAAGCGGTGCAAGAACGATCGGACCGTCGACTTGTAGCTGCTCCCCCAGAGCAAGGTGATGTCCGGGATGAACTCAGGGTCCTTCAAGATCGCGGCGTCAGCCACCTCGAACGACTCTATCTGCGGCCGGAACGCGATCTGCATGCGACGACGCTGGAACGTCTTCGTCAGCACCTCGGCCCCGCTGAGCACCGAGTAGAGCGCCGTCAGGCGCTGCTGACCGTCGACCACGAGAAGCTGAGGGGCACGCTGCGCCTCGACGAGGCCGATCTGGCGGGTCCCGACCTCGGCCCCCGTCTCCCAGAACATCAGCGTTCCGACGGGGTAGCCGCGGTACATCGAGTCGAACAGGTCTCGTGTCTTCGACGCTGTCCACACGAAGGGACGCTGGATGTCCGGCAGCCCGATCCGTCCCACCTTGATGTCCTCAACCAGGTGGTTCAGGCTGTAGCCGGTGTCGCGGTAGAGGGATGCGGCCATGGATCCTCCAGGTTCGTCGTCGAGCGCTCATCGTGCACTACTGGGCCGGTTGTCCGGTGGGAAACCCGTAGCGTCTCAATGCGTCCTGCTTCTGGACTACCTGGTAGGTCAGTCGCTAGAACTGCACACCTCACAGATGCGCCGGCCCTCGACAGCCGACTGCCAACTGAGGCGGGCGAGGGTCGTGCCTTCGGACCGTTCGACGGACTCCACCGCGTACTGCCCACCGGTGACGAGCTCCTGCTCGTCCTCCTTCACGTGGGAGACGAGCCATGCGGGGACTGCAGGAAACGGACCCACGACCTCCAGCAGGAAGCGTCCGCCGTAATTTTCGGTCACCTCGCGGTCCAACGAAAGGCCCCACAACGGCATGTCAATGCGGCGAGACTCGAGACGCTGCTCGATCTTGTCATCCTGTGCTGCGCTCTTGAGACCTCGGCCGGCGAAGGCTTGGTCCGGGACCTTCGTCTCGATGGCCCACTCGCTCGCGGTCCGGCTCGGTGCCCGCTCAAGCTCGTTGAGGAGCACAGCGCCGTGAAACAGGGCAATCGGAGTATGCCGCGCTTCCTCCTCCTTCTCGTGGATGAACGGTGCGCAGAAGTAGTGCGGAACCCCCGTGATCACTCGGGCCGCACCTCGGAGAAGAGTCGAACCGCCGTCTCTTCCTGCTTGCCAGAAGGCGCACGCTGCACCCAGATCACTCAAGTCTTCGTTCACGATGTCTCCTCTGCTTGATGGCATTACTGCGCGACGACTGCGAACTCTCTCGCGGATCGTCCTTCGCGCTCACAGCCCGACCCGCTTCACCGGCCACGACGAAGGCTGACAGAGCTTCGTGGTTCGTGCCGCTGCCAACGGCGCGCGCAGACCTGTTCTTGACCCAACGCGCGAGCCTTCCCGGGCAACAGCGCGCTTGCGACGCCTGGGCCAGGCTCCGCGAAACCTAGACTCGTCCTTTCGACTTCTCTCGACCTCCGAGCCGAGGTCTGTCACAGCTGAGGCAACCAGCCATGACGTGGCGAGCCTCGAGACGAACGAGGAGTCGTCCGCACCGACCACAGGTCCCGGCGGCGTCACCTGTGGCAGCGGACCCACCGAGCTCACGCCGCCTGGTAATCCGCCGCACCGCCTCCGCAAGTGGGCTGTTCTCGGGGCGCATCGAGTGCCCGGCGGCAGCGCTGAGTAGTGGACCCGACGCCGCCCACACGGTGTCGTCGACGACTGCGGAGGATTCGCGGATGGGCCGGCAGGGCCGGAGCATCACCTCGGACCGCTGCAGGGGCGTCAGAGCGACAGGAACATCGGTCTGACCGTCCGGCTCGAACCAGAACGTGACCTGAACACCACGACTCGCGGCTCCGAGCAAGGGCCGGATCAGGTCGACCATCGCCTCCTTGTCCACCCGTTGCGACCAGATCTCGATCCGGTGCTGCGCCGACTCCAGATCAGATCTCAAGGAGGCGAGGTCAGGTTGCCGGAACAGGACTTCAGGGGACACGACTTCACCGGGGTGGAGGGCGTCAGCCTCACGTTGTGCCGCCCTGTAGGAGCGAGCGAGAGCGTCGTCTTTGCCCCGGCTCCGGTGCACCCGATCGAAGTCTGCAACGAGGATTAACCGCTCTCTGGCTCGGCTGGCCGCGACGTTGACGAGACGAGCTCCGGTCGTACCGTCGTTGCCCTCTGCGAACCACGGGTGCAACTTGAGCGCACCCGCGGCCGAATCCACGGCGTCCACGACCACCACGTCCCGTTCGCCGCCCTGGAAGCGATGAACGGTGGACGCCTCACCCTCGGCGCCGCCCTCCGGCACCAGCGCTTCAAGCAGCCGAGCCTGAGGAGCAAAGGGCGAGATGAGAGCCGGCGCAGATCCCACCAGTTCACGGTTGTTCAGAACGGCGGCGATCAGGATCGCGTGCATGAGGTTGTAGCGCGACCCCGTTCCCCCTCGCTTGGCGACGCGTGGTCGGAGGGACGAGGTGTCGATGCGAACTATTGGTCCCCAGCTCGACACACCGGCCTCGCCACGGCGCTCGAACACGCTAGGGGCGCTCTCCAGCGGGTTCTCCCGGTAGAAGCCCGCACTGATTGCATCGGCAAGGCGTGGGGGCATGCGGTGCTGGAGCTTGAGAGCCACGAGGTTTGTGGGTGGGTCTCCGCGCAGGACGCGTCGGTCGATGCCCGCTGCCTCGAACGCGCTTCGTCCGAGCCAGCGTCGCGCGTTCGGCTCGTCGCTGACCACCACCGGGGGCAGCTGACGGAAGTCTCCGGCAACGATCGTGTGGCCACGTCCAGCCCCAGCCGCAAGCGCAGCCAGCGACGCCGGCAGCATGCTCGCCTCGTCGATCACCACGACATCGAACGTCTGCCCCTTGAGCGTCGACAGCAAGGTCTGGTGCGCCGTGGCTGCCACCAGACGCGCATTGATCGCGACCGCCCGACGCGCGTCGGCACGAATGCGGTCGAGCTCGCGCTGGAAAGCCTGATGCTCGGCGATCCGTACCTCGATGGACCGTATCTCTGGAGCGTCCCCGTCCGCCCGGGACAGCTCCTTGTGCCGCGCCCGCAGCGAATCAAGATCCTCGGACGCGTCGTCCTGCGACTTCTGCAGCGGAGCGCTCCGAAGGTCGACGAGCTCGTTCGCCAGAACGGGTGTCTGAAGCTGACGGAGGGTGGCCAGCGCTGGCTGTCCGACTCGGACGATCGACCCGAGCTCGTACTCGCCGATCTGGCGCAGAACGGCTTCCAGGGCGACGTCGACCGCCGTGTTCGTCGGACCGGTCAACAAGACCCGCCGACGACCCGCGTACATCTCGGCCAGCAAGGCGGCCAGGGTCGTCGTCTTGCCGGTTCCCGGCGGTCCCCAGATTCAGGTCGTTCCTTCGGTCAGCGCCTGACCGACTGCTTGACTCTGCTGCTCGTTGAGATCGTCGACCCAGTACGGCTCGGCTCTTTCGGGCTCGGTCAGGCTGGGCCTCAGGACGTCGAGCGCTGCGCGAACGTCGAAGTCCTCCTGCGGACGGCGCAGTTCCCGCAGACGCCCGGCCTGGTACGAGGTGAGGTAGGACAAGTCAGAGCGAAGCGTCGCCCTCTCTTCGACGAGAGCCTGCGTCGGCAAGGCAAGGGTCACCATCACGCCGTAGATCGAGATGACCTCCACCTCATGGATGCCGGTCCTGAGGACGAGCGTCGCCGGCATACCGTCCTTGACCGTCGGCTCTGAGTCGGCCTCGAAGCGCACAACCTGCCGGGTCGCGCCCCTCTCCCTCACGGTGCCCCCACGAAGGGGGATCTCACTGAGTGTCCGTTGCTGGGACACGGCGGTCAGCTCGTCGCGCAGCCCCTCTACCGCCTCGTCGACGAAGCGGGTCCACTCCGCAGGCACTTCCGAGTGCTCGATCGACCGAGGCGCTGCCGTAACTTCCGGAACGACCTGAGCCCGGAGCTGCTTGAGCTCGACCTGATGGACGCCCGACAGTTGCGGGACCAGTTCTGGTGGACTTTCGACAGACACATGTGTAGCTCGGCTCGCCGTACCGACGACATCTGGCGCGCTTCCCCGAGCATCCGTTGAAGAATCGCCGGGGGTCGACCATCCTCGCGGTATCCAGCGTCCGTCGCTGAGATCGGCTAGGCCGTGCTCGGTGCACGTCAGAAAGACGTCGCCGGGTTCCACCCGCCGCAGGCCGCGCTGCTCGAGGAACTCCATCAGCTCGTCTGCACCGATCGGGCCGGAACGGAGGGCCGCCTGCAAGTGAGTCACGAGTTTCTGCACAGCAGGGCGGTCCTTCACGCAATGAGGTGGGCCGGCTTTTGTATCAGGTACCTATCGGTCCTGTCCGGCGATCCGGCGAACTCGGCGACATCCGAGCATCCGGCAAGGCCGAGACCTGCAGTCGCCCGCTGCACGGCAAGCAACTTCAAGGGCTCGATGTGCGCGCCGCTCAGAGGCTCGCTGCCGTGAAGCATCGAACTTCCCGTCGCGAGCGCCTATCGCTGGCCGTTCGTTCGTCGTGCCACCGGAAGAAGGCGATCGAAGGCGGCACGGATACGCGAACCTCGCCTCTTGAACCCCAACGCGAGCACGAACTGATCGAACAGGTCGTCCTCGGTTCGCAACAGCGTGTCGGACTCGATCCATCGGATGAGGTCGACCAAGGTCCGATCGGAGTACTCCGTGATCGGCATCCCGAGAACGACTTGTGGCTTAAAACCGGAACGAGCCGACTGCTGGGGCGCGGGCGGAGTGAACAGGAGCTCCGCCGCGACCTTGAGTGGCGGAGCGAAAGCAAGCTTCCCCTTCGTCTCCCGTGCGTAGGCGCGCTTCCGGTCCTCGGCGTCTGCGGCTTCCACCGCGCGGTCGTACGCCATCTTCGCCCGGCTCACGCAGCGGTCCGGGTCGGAGAACCAGTCGGTCGACCAGATGCGGTGGAACGACCACCCGAGCCGCTCGAGCTGCTCCTGCCGGAGGCGGTCACGATCACGAGCCGTCGGGGAGGAGTGGTAGGTCGCGCCGTCGGCTTCGATCGCCAGGACCATGCGCCCGGGCTGCTGCGGGTGCGCGGCGGCGAAGTCGATCCAGTAGCCCGCCACCCCGTACTGAGCCGTGAGGGGGATGCCGGCCGCCACGAGCCGGTCCCGCACGGAGATCTCGAAGGGGTTGAGCGCCGGCTTCTCCATCGCGACGTCACCGAGGCTCGCTCCACGAGTGGAAGCGAACTGCAGGTACGCCCGCAGCATCTTGACGCCGTCCTGCATGGGTCGGTTGGGGTCCATGTCCTGATGGCTGAACGCACTCACCAAGGTCATCCGCGACCGCGCTCGTGTCACGGCGACGTTGAGCCGTCGGTGCCCGCCCTGTTGGAGCAGCGGGCCGAAGCGGTACAGGAGCCGCCCGTCTCCGGACATGCCGTAGCCGATGGACAGGATGATGGCGTCGCGCTCGTCCCCTTGCACCCGCTCGAGGTTCTTGACGAAGAAGCGCTCGTCGCCGTCCGTGTCGTCAAAGTAGGCGTGGAGCTGGGGCAGCTGCGACAACCGGTCGCGCAGCCGCACATCGATGCGCTCGGCGTGCTTGATCCCCATGGTGATCACGCCGAGCGACTCGTGGGGCCGCTCCTCCGCGTGCTTGATGACCAGGTCGACGACGCGCTCCACCTCAGCGGTGACGCTGTCCTCCTGTCCCGCGACCTGCTCCCCCTGCTGGACCAGCTCGTGCGACAGGCAGTCCTGCCCGAGGATGCCCGGGAAGGTCGTCAGGGAGCGGTCGTAGATCCAGCTGTTGGAGAAGGCGATCAGTCGCTCGTCCCGGCTGCGGTAGTGCCAGGTCAGCGAGCGGGTGCGGCCAGACCCGAGCCCTGCCGTCAGCACGTCGAGGATCGACTCGTAGCCGCTCGTCAGGGCCAGGTTGATCGTGCCGTCGTCGAGGATGGCCTGCTGCTCGTCGGAGTCGCCGTCGGACGCCGAGCTGAAGAAGTTCGTCGGCGGAAGCTGCTGAGCGTCGCCTGCCACGACGAGCCGACGGCCGCGGAGTATCGCGGGGATCGCGTCGGCCGGCAGGACCTGGCTCGCTTCGTCGAAGATCACGACGTCGAAGTAGGGGCGATCGCCCGGGAGGAGCTGGCTGACGACCAGCGGGCTCATCGCCCAGCACGGCTTGAGCGCCGTCATCACGTCGGGCGCTGCTCGGAACAGCTCGCGGAGCGGGAGGTGGCCCCGCTTCCGCTGGGCCTGCGCCTGCACGAGGGTGCTCTGCTCCTCGTGCTCGTCCCGCACGCGCACCAGACGTTCGGCTGCCGCTCGACGCACCCGCTGGGCGGTCTGGGACACGTGCTCGTTGTCGGCTTCCCGGAACGTGCTCACGAGCTCGTGATGGCGGGTTCCCTGGAAGTTGGCGAGCGCCTGGTCCTCGAAGGTGATCCGCTCGAGAACCGACCGGTGCCAGCACGTCTGGAAGACGGCGCCGGCGAGGTCGGCGTCGAGCCGCCTGCCCTTCATCTCCTCGATGAGTGGGCCGAGTCCGGCGCGGTCGAACTCGTCGTTCAGCTCGTTGATCCTGGGCATCTTGAAGAGGATCTGGGCGTCGCCCTGCAGGTTCTCGATCGTGGACTGCAGCCCCGCCTTGTCGAGGTGCTCGAAGTCCGTGCCGACGACGTACGCGCCGAGCGCCGCCAGCTCCAGCCGCAGCTGGTCGAAGAGACCCTTGGCACCGAGCATCGACGCCGGCGCGTGCGGCCCTCGCTGATCGACGGCGGCGCCCCGCCAGGCGGCGTCGAGGTCATGAGCCTCCTGCAGGGCCTGGTGCAGCTGCTGCTTCGACGGGGTCGTCGGTCCACGCCAGAGACTGCGCACCGACTTCACGCGCCGCCTACGCAGTCCCCAGCCGGCGTCGTGGCCCGGCCACCCGGGGTGCGTCTTGCGCCAGTCCCGTGTGGCTGACGCCGCCACTCGTTCCGCCAGCTCCGGTCCGAACACCTCGGGGTCGAGGACCCGCAGCAGCTCGCTGACCCGTTCGAGGAGGGCGAGAGCCTGCGTCCACTCCGCGAGGTCCCGCGGTGGCGTCAAGCCAGCCTCACCGATCAGCCCCTCGAGGGCCCGCGTGGCTTCTGGCACGGTTCGGGACGCCAAGCGGCTGGCCGTGTCGAGCGCAGCTTCTGCCTGCTCGGAGGAACGGATGTGGGCATCCGCCCACGGACTGTCGACCCTGGTCAGACGAAAGCCGCCGAGCGCCGCGAACTCCTGGACCTTCTCCAGCAACCGACGGTAGGACGCGTCATCGATCGCGGCGAGCTGTGCGCCACGGAGGCGTACCCGGGTCTCGGCCGCCGGACCGTACTTCTCCGCGAGATCGATCAGCACGGTCTGGACCTCGAAGGCGCTGAGGCTCCACGGGCTACGCGGGACGTGCATCGCGGTGTCGTGCGCGTTCAGCTGCTCACGACGCTGCACGAGCCGCTCGTGCAGAACCCGTTGGTCGGGACGAGCGACAGCCGACGCTGCTCGCAGGCCGGTGGCCAAGCTCTCCGCCAGAGTTCGGCGGGACCGGACTCCCTCGTGCAGGTCGAGGACGAGGTCGGACAGGCCGACCCTCTCCAGCCGCCCCACCACGGCCGCGATCGCTGCACGCTTCTCTGCGACGAAGAGCACGCTCGAGCCGCGGGCGACCAGGCTCGCGACGAGGTTGGCGATGGTCTGACTCTTGCCGGTCCCCGGAGGTCCCGAGATCACGATGGACTGACCAGCGGTCACAGCATTGATCGCGTAGCTCTGGGACGAGTCGGCGTCGAGGACCAGGAACTCGTCCGACGGCGGCCGCCGGTCGGGCTCGGTCGGGTCGACGTCCCGACCGGCTTGGGTCAGGCTTCGTCGTGCTTCCGCGTCGCCGGCGATGGCGGCCACGACGTCGTGCGCTGTCAACGCGTCCGCGTTCGCCTGCAGATCGGTGACCATCGGCAGCTTCGCGTAGCTGAAGGTGCCGATGAACTCGCGAGCATCCACGACGAAACCCGGGACCCGCGAGGCCTCCTTGCTCAGGCGCTCGAACAGGCTCGACGGGTCGAACGATCCGTCCGGCAGGAGGTCGACCAGCTCGTCCGAGCTCAACGAGACCTTGAAGTCCGACCCCAGCAGCTGGACCAGGGCCGGGTTGAGCTGGACCTCAGGGTCGGCGACCAGGTCGAAGTCGGACTCAGCCGCGTCGGTCGCCGTGAAGGTGACGGCACGCAGCAGGACCGGTGAATTGGGTACTGGCTTGCCTTGCTGCGGCTGCCACGTCGCCATGCCCGAGGTGAGGTAGCACGTGACGATGCCGCGCTCCTCCAAGGACTCGACCGACTTGTTACGGATCGCTCGAGCGCGCTTCAACCGGTCGGGTACGACCGCGGGGTCGAAGAGCCGGCTGATCGAGGACTTGCGTCCCCGGAGCAGAGCGTCGAGAGCGGTGGGGTCCGCGTCCCCGAGGTCGAGCGTCCCGACCTTGAGGTCGCGGTAGAACAACAGCTGATTGCGTCCACTGACGTCGAGCAGCTGGTCGGTCCACTGCCGGGTGGCGTCGCTCACCAGTCTCTGCCGCTGCGAAGACGGAGAAACGGGTCGGTCGCCGAACTGACTGGTGCTCATGGCCGCCGATCTCGGGGAGCGGTTCGCGGATTGGCAGCCTATGAGAAGCCGTGCGGAGCCGTCGGCGGTCCACGGTCGTGGTCACCGTGATTCAGCACCGTCTCGGTCGTCTGCGTCCACCCCTCCTTCTGTGCGACCGGCTGGCCCACAGAGATCGAGACCCGCATCCGACCGGAACCACATCGCACCACCTGGCCGCCGCCCCTCGCACGGTCGGACGTATCACCGACGGTCCCGACGACTCCTTCCCTATGAGCAACGACCAAGGGAGGTAGCACATGATCTTCATCAACGGCGTCTGCCGGACGGGCGACTGGGCCAGCCGGTGGCAGTTCGGCCTGACGACGGCTGACCTGCTCAGGGAGACCCAGCGGCGCTTCGACGTCGAGGGGCAGCGGCTCGTCGAGCTCGACAGCTACGTCGCCGGGGGCCAGCGCCTGTGGAGCGCCGTCTGGCGCTCCGGTGATTGGGCGCACCGACTGACGGTCGGGCGCGAGACAGACACCTTCCTGGCTGAGACCCAGGCGTTGTTCGACCGCGAGGGCCTCCGGCTGGAGCGGGCCGAGGTGTTCCTCGAGGGCGGGCGCTTCGTCTGGGCCGGCAGCTACCGGTCTGGGGACTGGGCCCACCGCTTCACGGTCGGGCGGGACACGGACACCTTCCTCGCCGAGACCCAGGCGTTCTTCGACCGCGAGGGCTTACGGCTGACGCAAGCGATCCCGTGCACGGCGCCGGACGGCTCGCTGCGCTGGGCCGGCATCTACGTCGGCGGGGACTGGGCGCACCGTTTCACCCTCGGTCAGGACCAGAACACCTTCGCCCGGGAGACCCAGCGCCTCTTCGACGCCGAGGGCCTGCGGCTCGACCAGCTCGTGGAGTACGAGGTCGGCGGCACGACCCGATACGCGGGCATCTACACCCCGAGCGGGGATGCGCACCGCTTCTTCCTCGGCTGGCCTGTGCAGGACTTCGCCGCCGAGTCGCAGCGCCTGTTCGAGGAGGAGGGTCTGCGGATCACCGCTGCCCAGGTCACCCCGCGCCGCGGCAAGGGCGTCCGGCTTCAGCTGAAGATCCTCGACGCACCGTCGGTGCCGATCCCCGACATGCTCAGGTCAATGCGCGAGGTCTACGCCTCGGTCGGCCAGCTCGTCACCGTCGAGGGCACCGAGAACCTGAACCTGCCTCTCCTGACCGATCTGGACGCCGGCGGGTGCGGGGGGACGACGACGACCGAGCAGGACCAGCTCTTCGCCAACCGCAACAACGTCGGGGCCGACGACATCACCGTCTACTTCTGCCGTTCCGTGACCGATGTCGCCGCGGGTTCGACCTGGAACGGGTGCGCCACCCACCCTGACGGCCAACCGGGTGCCGCCGTGTCCAGCATCGCGACGCGGTGGACGCTCGCCCACGAGGTGGGCCACGTGCTGGGGCTGAGGCACTGCGACGACGCGGGTGCCCGGCTGACCGATCGCCTGATGACGGGCGGCGGCACCGGCAGCATCACGAACCTGCCGCCCGACCTCGATGCGTCCGAGAGCTCCGCCATGGACGCGAGCGCACTGACCGTCGACCTGTGACCGAAGGAGAACCACGATGACCATGGACCTGGAAGCCGTCCGAACGATCCTGCTCCCCGACGAGGCCTCCGAGAGCCACCTCGAACTGCTCGACGCCTCCGCGGTGCCGCACCTGGTGACGCTGGCCGAGGGTGACGACGTGGCGCTCGCGGTCAAGGCGGCGTACGCGCTGGGCGAGGTGCCGTCCGACGAGGGCGGGCAAGCCCTGCTGCGGCTCGCCGCGAGCCCGGACCCACGGATCCGGATGGGGGCCGCCTCGTCCTCCCGATCCTTCGACGTGGCGGTGCACGAGCCGGTGCTCACGGCGCTGCTGGTCGATCTCGACCCCGGGGTGGCGAAGAGCGCGCTCCGGGCCGTACCTCAGCAGATCTCGCCGAGCCTTCGGGCCCGGATCGAGGAACGCGTGCACGCGGCCGGGGAGCCGGGCCTGCGTGAGCTGGCCGCCCAGACCCTGCGGCGTCTCGACCGCTGAACCTCCGACGCCGTTCCGTCCGGGCTGACCCCTCAGGAGAACCGGTCGGCGACGGCCGGGGCCCAGATCTCGACGGTGAAGAAGTAGGTCCCGAGCACCAGGAACGCCGTGGCCACGAGCTGGACGACGACGGCAGAACGTCGGGCCGCCGTCGAGCTCGTCCTCCCCCGCCCACGGAGGAGCACCCCCACGACGATCAGGTTCGGGACGTAGAAGAAAAACGCCATCACGCGGTCGAACCCGCCACGGAAGTCGTCGGTGTGCCCGACGTCGCCGACCAGCAGGAGCCAGAAGCCGTACTCCATGCGGTAGAGCCAGGAGCCGACGGCCAGGGCGAACAGCCGCAGGGCCCAGGCCCGGTGCCGCTCGATCTGCCGTGCCCGCGCGTAGCGGTAGGCCTGGACCGCGCAGCCGACCATCAGCACCCCGTAGAGGCCGAAGCCGAGGTCCATCACGAACCCGCCGACCGTGCCCTTCGCCAGGATGAAGCCGAGTCCACCAAGCCCCGCGAGCAAGGAGGCCGCCACGTACACGCGCCCGAGCCACCTGTGCACGGCCGGCCACCGCGCGCGCACCGATGCGAGCAGCTGGACGCAGCCGAGGACGAGGATGACCCCGCCGGCGAGGAAGTGCAGTCCGATCGCCACCGTTGCCGCGGGCGTAGTGGGTTCATAGAGGCGTGGGAGCACCGCGTTCCAGGACGGGAGGTCCTGGTCGGTGACCGCACCGGCGTAGTGCGCCAGGATGTACGCGCCGAAGAGCGTGACGCTGATCCAGACGGTGACGACGAGCGCGATGGATGTCCGTCGGACAGCCACCGGCCGGGGGGCATCCGGAGCGCGGACGACCGTTCGGACGCGATCGGTCTCGCTCGTGGGCATGGTCACCTCAAGGCGCTGGTGCTGCTTCCTCGCATCGTAGGTGACGTCGTCGTCGGGCCGAGGGCGTCAGTACAGCTCGGGGCGTCGATCGGCGAAGGCGTCGTTGTTAGCGCTGATCGTCTTGACCAGCGCACGGTCGAGGTCGAGGTCGGCGATGAGGACGACCGCGTTGCCCTCCGCCGGCCCCGCACCCGGGTAGCCCTCGACATCGCACACGACGCTTCCGCCGATCCAGTCGACGCCGCGTTCGGGGCCGACGCGGTCGCACACGAGGGTGAAGACGTGGTTCACCGCGGCGAAGGCCTGGGCCTTGACGACCTCAGAGGAGCGCTCTCCTGGCGGGATGTGCTTGGCGGGCCAGTTCGAGGGAGCGATGACGAGCTGGGCGCCACGGCGCGCAACGCTGCCGACCATCTCGGGGAACTCGGCGTCGTAGCAGATCATCACGGCGATCTTGCCGACGCTGGTCTCGACCACAGGGGCCGGCTCGTCGCCCACGGCGAAGATCAGCTTCTCGGTGTCCCAGAGGTGGGTCTTGCGGTAGACGACAAGGACCTCGCCGTTCTCGACGACGGCCGCGGAGTTGAACGGGCGCTCGCCGTCGGAGCGTTCGCAGAAGCCGCCTACGACGATGGCGTGGTGCTTCAGCGAGAGCTCGCGGAACAGCTGGACGGTCGGTCCGTCGACCGGCTCCGCGCGCGACTGAGCCTCCGCGATGTCGCGGAAGACGTAGCCGCTCGTGCAGAGCTCGGGGAAGACGATGAAGTCCGGGTCGCTCTCCGCCGCCTCGGCGACCGAGGCGTGGAGCCGCTCGAGCGTGCCGGCAGGGTCGTCGATGTCGATCGCGTACTGGCAGACCGCGACGCGGGTGGTGGGCACGGGTCCAGCCTCTCAGTTGTTCCTGCTGGACCCGTGCCCTCGCCCTTCGACAGGCTCAGGGAACGTGCTGGCGTTCCCGCTGCGGACTCAGTCGTCCTCGGTCGCCGTCACCAGGACGGCGACGGGGGCGAGGTAGCCGTTCGGGTCCAGCATCCAGCCGGCGTCGAACGCGGCCTCGACGACCTCGGGGGCCCACTCGAGGCGTACGCGGCCGTCGCCGGCGTTGACGACGAGCAGCTCGCCGGTGCCGTCCTCCGCTGCGTCGTCCCCGGCCTCGAGGAGCTCGATGCTCCGCCACGAGCCCGGCAGCACCGAGAGCATGTCCTGCGGGCCCAAGTCGACCGACTCCTGCGCGTCACCCTCGTTGAGCGTGACCCGCCAAACCCCCGACTTCACGATCAGCGTGGACGTCGCGCCGTGGCGGTGCCGGAGCATCCCCTCGCCGGGGGTCGCCTTGAGCCACGCCATGTTGAAGCTGTGCGGCTCGTGCAGGCGCGGGACCTGGCGGCGGTCCTCGCTCATCCCGTAGCCGATGACGAGTGCGAGCTGACCGTTGCCGCCCGGCACCGCCTGGGAGAGGAGCCCTCGCGCCGAGTACCGCCGGTCCTCGGCAGCCGTGACGCGAGCCCGCATCTCCTCGACGCTGAACGGCGTCAGCTCGTCGATGTACTCCTGCTTGATCGGCTTGATCAGCGGCACGTCGGACGGCAGCTCGTCGCCGGCGACGGTGTCGATCAGCCGGTTGTCGGCGGTGAGGTGCAGGCCGTACGACTCGGCCTCCTTGAGCACCGACGGCCCCCAGATGATGCCGCCGGTGACGTCCTGGCCGAGGACGGTGAGCAGCAGGCCCTCGTCGGGCCCCTCGTTGGTGAAGCCGCGGAAGATCCACGCCGGCACGGAGATGATGTCGCCGTCGTGGCTGACGTACTCCCCCGCCTTGCCGTCGACGCCCCACCGCACGCGGAACGTGCCGCCGAAGTTGATGAACACCTCGGCGGTGAAGTGCAGGTGCAGGTTGTTGTTGACGCCGTTCGGCATCCCGGCGGCGCCGACGTTGTAGCCGTGCGGCTCGGACAGGTTGATGAACTGCTTGGCGTTCTGCGAGACGCCCGGGCCGATGAAGGCGTAGTTGGACTTGCGGTCCGAGCCGGGGGTGCGGCAGTCGATGAAGGCGGCGTTCTCGGCGACCCAGTCGGTGCGCCGGATGGTCCGTCGGGTCAGCTCGCTGGAGGGGACGACCACGTCGGTCATGGGTGGTTCCTTTCGGAGGTGGAGCGGCAGAACGAGGGGTCAGTAGATGTTGGTGCCGGCGAACTCGCTGTCGCCGCGACGGTGGTGGATCTGGCTGCGGACGGCGATCTCGTCGTAGACGCGCACCTCGCGGACCAGCCGACCGTTCTGCACGAGGAACTGCGAGACGCCGAGGATCTCGACGGGGGTGCCGGTGAGCGCGCCGAAGTCGGCGGTGCCGTCGTAGTCGCCCTTGTAGACCCAGGTGACGGCGACGCGGAGGCCGGCGTAGTCGACGTTGTAGTTCGTCTGCACGTCGCGGACCTCGAAGCGCCCGCCCGGGAACGGTCGGAGCATCTTCAGCAGCGCACGGCGGTAGCCCTCGGGCCGCGTGATCGTGCGGTAGCCGATCGTGTGCAGGGTCAGGTCGCGCACCCAGTACTGCTCGACGGCGTTGAGGTCGCGCCCGTTCCACACCCGCTCGATGAACTCGAGCACCATCTGCGCCTCCGAGCGGTACTCGTCGGGCCGGGGACCCGAGTCGCCGACGGCGAGGACGTTCTCGGGGGGCGGGGTCAGCATGCTGCCGGAGTAGCCGATGAAGGGCTTCATCCGGGCGACCTCGTCGGGGTCCTGCCCGAGCTGCAGGCAGATCGCGAGGAAGTCGCGCACCACCCACTCCTCGACCATGCGGCCGCGGCGGTAGAGGCAGTTCGCGACGGTCCGGCTGATGAAGTCGGTCGCGGGGTCCACGGAGAGCACGAGGTGGGAGCTGAGGAACGCGTCGTCGCCGCGCGCCTCCCACACGACGTCCTCGGCCTGGCCGACGCGGTCCGGCGTCGCCGAGATGCGCATCAGGCTCCCCTGCACCACCTCCTCGACCCCGACCGAGGTGCCGTACGAGCCGTGCACGATGGCGTCGGGCTCGTAGTTCTCGTAGATGTGGCCGATCGCGCGGCGGACCCAGATCAGGTCGGTCACCTCGCGGATGAAGTCGTCCGGATCTGCGTACGGCTTGTACGCGATCGCGTCCAACGGCATGAGAAGTCCTCTCGGGTGGAACGGCTTTCGCCCGAGTGTATGCGTATGCATTCGTGCGCGTCGAGGGTGGAGCGGCGTGTTGTGGGTTACGTGCATCCGCGTTGGTGGCGTGCACGGAAGGAGGCCGACCTCTTCGAGGCCCTTCGACAAGCTCAGGGGGCACACCTGGCCCAAGCGCGTCAGCGCGCAGGCGGGCCGAGGGTGAGGCGCTCGACGAGGTGGCTGGGGAACCACTCGTGGCGGTAGGGCTCGAGAGGGCCCTGCTGGATCCGGTCGACGAGGAGGCTGGCGCCGCGGCGGGCCATGGCGTCGAGGTCGAAGGCGACGGTGGTGAGCTGCAGCAGGGGCCAGCGGGCCTCGGGCAGGTCGTCGAACCCGGTGACCGAGACGTCGCCGGGGACGGAGCGGCCGAGCTCGCGGGCGGCGTTGAGGGCGCCGTACGCGACGACGTCGTTGGCGCAGACGATCACGGTCGGCGGTTCGTCGAGCTCGAGGAGACGGTGGGCGCCGGCGTACCCGGTCTCGAAGTCGAAGCCGCCACGGTGGGAGAGCTCGTCCGGGATCGTGATGCCCGCTGTGGCGAGCGTGGAGCGGAGGATCAGCTCGCGGTTCGACGCGGTGCTGGCGTTCGCGGGGCCCAGCACGGCGCCGACGCGGCGGTGGCCGAGCGCGAGGACGCGTTCGGTCAGCTCCCGCATGCCGCTGCGGGCCTCGACCTCGACGGAGTCGGCCTCGACCGCGCTCGCCCGGCGGTTGAAGTAGACGAACGGCATGCCGCGGTCGCGCAGCCGGACGGGCAGCACGGAGTCCATCGCGGTGGTGGCGAGGAGGACGCCGTCGAGGGAGTTCGAGAGCAGGCGGTCGGCCACGTTGCCGGCGGCGCTTCCCGTATCTGAAGCCTCGGTGTGGAGCACGAGCTGGTAGCCGAGCGACTGCAGCGCGAGGTGCATCGGGGCGATCGTGTGCGTGTAGAACTGGTTGGCCAGGTCGGTGACGAGCAGCCCGACCCGGTGCGTCCGGCCGACCGAGAGCGCGCGTCCCGTGTCGCTCGGGACGTAGCCCAGCGCGGTCGCCGCGTCCCGGACGCGGCGGCGGGTCAGCTCGGAGACCTTCGGGCTGTCGCGCAGCGCGCGGGACACCGTCGGCTGGCTGACCCCGGCGAGGCGCGCGACGTCGTGGCTCGTGACCACCTCTGCCCCTCCTCGACCGGCTCCTGCGCAGGCGATGGCCCGCGCGGGTGGGGGAAGCCTAACGGGGTTGCCTTGACCCTGCGGGAGCGATCGGGTTAACTCGCAGCATACGTATGTAAGCCCCCGCTCAAGGAGTACGCGTTGCCCACCACGCTGAAGTCCGCCCGGACGAAGACGTTCGCCGACACCGCGCAGCAGGAGGTCCGCGACCGCGTCGCGCAGATCATCGGCGAGATCCGCGAGACCGGTGACGTTGCGGTCCGGACGTACTCCGAGACGTTCGACCGCTGGAGCCCCGAGAGCTTCCGGCTGAGCGACGAGCGGGTGCAGGAGATCATCGCCACGCTCGACCCGCAGGTGATCACCGACATCGTCTTCGTGCAGGCGCAGGTCCGCGGGTTCGCGGAGGTGCAGCTCGCCTCCATGGCCGACGTCGAGGTCGAGACGCTGCCGGGGGTGTTCCTCGGGCACAAGCACGTGCCGGTGCAGGCCGTCGGCGCGTACGTGCCGGGCGGCAAGTACCCGCTGACCGCCTCGGCCCACATGACCATCGTGACCGCGAAGACCGCCGGGGTCCCCCGCGTCGTCGCCTGCACCCCGCCGATCCGCGGCGAGATCCCCGCGGCCACGGTGGCCGCGATGCATCTCGCGGGCGCGGACGAGATCTGGATCCTCGGCGGCGTCCAGGCGGTGGCTGCCATGGCCGTCGGCACCGAGACGATGAGCCGCGTCGACCTGATCGCCGGCCCGGGCAACGCGTACGTCGCCGAGGCCAAGCGCCAGCTCTACGGCGAGGTGGGCATCGACCTGTTCGCCGGGCCGACCGAGATCCTGATCGTGGCCGACGACGAGGCGGACCCGTTCGTCGTCGCCGTCGACCTGCTGTCCCAGGCCGAGCACGGCCCCGAGTCGCCGGCCGTCCTGATCACCACGAGCGAGCGGGTGGCGCGCGAGGCGATGGCCCACGTCGAGGCGATCCTGCCGGGCATGCCGACCGCCGACTACGCCGGACCGGCGTGGCGCGACCACGGCCAGGTCATCGTCGTCGACGACCTGGACGAGGCGTACGCGCTGGCCGACACCTTCGCCTTCGAGCACGTGCAGGTCCTCACGGCCGAGCCGCGCCAGGCGCTGGAGAAGATGCACCACTACGGCGCGCTGTTCCTCGGCGAGAACACCTGCGTCTCCTACGGCGACAAGGTCATCGGCACCAACCACGTGCTGCCCACGCTCGGCGCCGCCCGCTACACCGGCGGCCTCTGGGTCGGGAAGTACCTGCGCACCGTCACCTACCAGGAGGTGCGCAGCACCGAGACGAGCGGCGAGCTCGGTCGGGTCTGCGGCCGCGCGGCGCGGGTCGAGCTGTTCGAGGGTCACGCGCGTTCCGGGGACGTCCGCGCGGCGCAGTACCTCGGGGACAGCTACCCGTGGATCGACGAGGCGAAGGCGCGGTACGCGGCCAGCTCGCAGGGTGCAGGTTCGCTCGAGGTCGCTGGGCAGGCGTGAGCAGCACTCCTTCTGACGCCAACCCCTCCGGGGCCCTTCGACAGGCTCAGGGGGCGTTGACCGGGCGCACGGCGCTCGTCACCGGTGGCGGGACGGGGCTCGGGGCGGCGATCGCGCAGGCGCTGCACGCGGCCGGGGCGACGGTCGTCGTCGTGGGCCGGCGGGCGGAGCCGCTCGAGGCCGTTGTCGCCGAGCTGGGAGAGCGCGCGTCGTGGCGGGTCTGCGACGTGGCCGACCCGGCGTCGGTGGAGGCGCTGGCCGACGCGCTGAGCGACGTCGAGGTGTCGGTCCTGGTGAACAACGCCGGCATCGCCGGGCCCGTCGCTCCCCTGGTCGAGATCGACGTGGACGCGTGGGACGAGGTGTTCGACGTGAACGTGCGCGGGGTGTTCCTGCTCTGCCGCGCGTTCCTGCCGGCCATGATCAGCCGCGGCACCGGCGACGTGATCAACCTGGCGTCGGTGACGGGCAAGCGGCCGCTCACGCGGCGGACGCCGTACGCGGCCTCGAAGCTGGCGGTGATCGGGCTGACGTCGACGCTGGCGTTCGAGGTCGGCGCGTCGGGCGTCCGGGTCAACAGCCTCTCCCCCGGTCCGGTGCAGGGTGAGCGGATGGACAGGAACTTCCGGCTCGAGGCCGAGCGCACCGGAGCGACGTACGAGGCCGCGCAGGACGCGTACGTGTCCCGGGCTGCGCTCAACCGCATGATCACCGAGGACGAGGTCGGCGCGGCCGTCGTCGCGATGCTCGGCATGACGGGGATGACCGGCGCCGACGTCGACCTGTCGGCGGGGATGATCGCGTGACCGTCGACCTGCCGTCCTTCAAGGCCCGGCTGACCGCCGGCCAGCGTGCCCTCGGCGTCCTCCTGCGGATGCCGGCCGAGGAGCTCGTGGAGATGGTCGCCGTGGCGGGCTTCGACTTCGTGCTGCTCGACGGCGAGCACGGGCCGGCCGACGTCGTCGAGCTCCGCCGCCACATCACCGCCGCGGCGCTGCACGGGGTCCCGGTGCTGGTCAGGGTGGGTTCCGCCGAGCCGGCGCTCGTCCTGCGGGCCATCGACGCGGGCGCGACAGGCGTGGTCGCGCCGCACGTCGACACCCCCGAGCAGGCCTGGGCGCTGGTCGACTCGGCGCACTACCCGCCGCTCGGGCACCGGGGGTTCGCGACCTACGGGCGGGCCGGCGACTTCGGGCTCGTCGACCCGCGCCGGCACCAGGAGCGGATGCTCGCCGAGACGCTCGTGTTCGGGATGATCGAGTCGCCCGACGGGGTCCGCCAGGCTGAGCGGATCGCGGCCGTCGACGGCCTGGACGGGATCATGGTCGGCGTCGCCGACCTGGCCGCGTCGACCACGCTCGCGGACCCGCCCCCGGCCGAGGGCACCCGGCACGTGCACGCCGTCCTGGCCGCCCAGGGGCGGATGCGGATGGACATCGTCGGTAGCCTGCCGGCCGCGGAGGCGTCCTTCGCCGACGGCGCGCAGCTCGTCGTCTACAACCTCACGGCGACGGTCATGGCGCACCTCGCGGAGCTCCGGACCGCGAGCCCGTCGGACGGCAGCTGGGACTAGGGCGTGTCTCCCCGTCTCCGCCAGGCGCAGGCGGGGCAGCCGCGCCCGATCCGGCAAGGCAGAGGGGCGAGAGCGCAGCGGGCTGCGCTGAGCAGCTCCAACGCTGCCGGTCGGGATGCGGGGGCCCGCCTGCGCACGGTGGAGACGGGGAGACATGCCCTAGGTTCGGGGGACCTGCCCGGCACCCGACGAGGAGTCCCCCATCAGCACCTCCAGCACCGACGCTGAGCCCGCGGTCGACCTGACCTTCCGCCTCGAGGGCCGCGTCGCCCTGATCACCGGCGGGGTGTCCGGCATCGGCTCCGCCATCGCCGACGTGTTCGCCGACGCGGGCGCGCGGATCGTCGTCGTCGACCTCGACGCGGGCGCCTCGGAGCGCCGGGCGACCGAGCTCGGACGTGGGGCGGTGGGCGTGGGCTGCGACGTGTCCGACCCGGCGTCGGTCGAGGCGGCGGTCGCGCAGGCGGTCGCAGCCGTCGGGCACGTCGACGTCCTGGTCAACAGCGCGGGCATCGTCGACCTCGCGCCGGCGGAGGACCTGAGCACCGGCGTGTGGAACCGCACCCTCGCCGTGAACCTCACCGGCACGTTCCTCATGAGCCAGGCCGTCGGACGGCACATGCTCGAGGCCGGCCGGGGCAAGATCATCAACCTCGCGTCGCAGGCGGCGAGCGTCGGGCTGCTCGAGCACGCGGCGTACTGCGCCTCCAAGGCCGGCGTCGTCGGGCTGACCAAGGTGCTCGCCACCGAGTGGGCCGGCCGCGGCGTCACCGCGAACACCATCTCCCCCACCGTCGTCCTCACCGAGCTCGGCAAGAAGGCCTGGGCCGGGGAGAAGGGCGAGGCCGCGAAGCGCGAGATCCCCGTCGGCCGGTTCGCCCTGCCGCGGGAGGTCGCGGGCGCAGCGTTGTTCCTGGCCAGTGGTGCCTCGGACATGATCAACGGCGCCGACCTCGTGGTCGACGGGGGTTACACGATCCGCTGAGGTTCGCGCGAAGCTCCGGAGCAAAGGGGCCAACCCCTTCGGGGCCCTTCGACAGGCTCAGGGGGCGTTCCCGGGCGCCAACCCCTTCGGGGCCCTTCGACAGGCTCAGAGGGCGTTCCGGCGAGCGGTGAGGGCGTACGCGCTCAGGTCAGCAGGAACTCGGTCGGGTGGGGGGCGCTGAGGACCTCGTCGTGGACGGCCTGGTCGAGCCCTGCGGAACCCTCGGCCAGGGCGTCCAGCAGCGCGCCGGCGACGGGTGAGGCGGCGCTGACGACGACGTCGACGAGGCCGAGCTCGGACTCCAGGGCGTCGACGAGGGCCTCGCGGAGGGCGGGGTGCTCGGAGGTGAGGATGGAGCCTCCGAGCACCACGGGCGTGGGGGTGCCGCCGAGGAGGCCGGTCTCGCGCGCGGCGACGCGGGCGAGGCGGGCGAACGCGGTCGCCTGCTCGATCACCAGCCAGCGCGCGACCCCGTCCCCCGCTCCCGCCGCGCGCAGGACGGTGCGCGCGGCAACGCGGTCGTCGGGCACGGGGCGTACGGGGTGGCGGCGGGTGAAGGCGTGCAGCAGCTCACCGACGTCGGCGTAGCCGTAGAGCGCCAGCAGGCCCTCGGTCAGGGACGTCGCCGGTCCGGTGCCCAGGTCGGCCTCGACGACCGCGCGGAACGCGGCCCGGCCGAGGTCGCGCCCACCGAGCGGGTGCTGGATCCACCAGCAGGCGCACCACTCGTGGCCGTCGGCACCGCGGGCGGCGACGGCGGGCCCGGTGCCGGCGTTGATCGCGACGCCGACCCCGTCCACGCTGCCGCAGCGCAGCAGCGAGTAGCCGTCGTTCTTGATGCTCACGCTGCGGAGCTCGGGAAGCCGATGACCGAGGACCGCCGTCCAGTGCTCCTCGTCCTCGGGCCAGTCGACCCCGGCGAGCCGGAACGCGGCGTGCCGCACCTGCCCGGCCTCGACGCCGGCGTCGGCGAGGGCCGTCCGGACGGCGCGTTCGACCTCACCCTCGGCGTCGGGGGCCGAGTAGATGTCGCCGGACGCGCCGCGCCCCCGCCCGAGGACACAGCCGTGCTCGTCGGCGACGAGCGCGACGGTCTTGGAGTTGCCGGCGTCGAGGCCCAGGTAGACCGGGGTCACCGCAGCAGGCGGTCGGGCAGGTAGGCGGCGTTCGCGTGGGCGAGGTCGTCGTAGAGCTCCTCGGCGACGGCCAGCGTCGGGACGAAGGGGTGCGCGACGAGGGCGCGGACGGCGTCCGCCCGGCTGCCGTCCCAGGCCGCGACGGCGGCGAGGCGCTGGTACTCGGCCAGCTGCTGCGTGATGCCGCGGACCGCGTGCGGCAGGGGCTTCTGCTCGATCGGGTGGGCGCCCGTCCCGTCCACGTCGCACCACATCTCGACGACGGTGTCCTCGTCGAAGCCGGGCAGCGCGCCGCCGGTGTTGAGCAGGTTCACGGGGAGCCGCGCGGGGACGTCGTTGTAGTAGGCGCTCATCACGTCGATGGCGAGCTCGAGCTCGTGGATCCCGCCGCGCGAACGCTCCGGGTCGAGCCGCGGGTGCTCGCTGGCCGCCTGCTCGCGGTAGTGCGCCCAGTAGTCGTCCACGTGGGACAGGATGACGCCGGCCCGGGTGAGCCGGGACGCCTGCGCCTCGCGGAAGTGCTCCTCGCCGAAGTAGTAGTACTTGAAGTAGTCCGCGGGGATGGACTGCATGGCCACGGCGAGGTGCAGCATGCGGCGCTCCCAGACCGGCACGGTCAGGTCGCCCTGCACCTTGTCCCAGGCCTGCTCGAGCAGCGGCATGATGTCCTCGCCGTCGTACAGGTGCGTGGTCGACCAGCAGTTGTGGTTGACCCCGGCCATGATCACCTCGGCGCGTTCCGGGTCCAGCCCGGCCGTGCGCAGGATCGACGGCCAGAAGATCATCGGGCCCTCGCACATCGAGTAGATCGGTGTGTCGGTGTGGTCCTCCACCGCCTGGGACACGATGTTCACCGGGTTGGTGTAGTTGAAGATCCGGGCGCCGGGCGCGACGTCGTCGAGGTCGGCGATCAGGCCCTGGAAGACCTGCACCGAGCGCAGCGACATCATGAAGCCGCCCGGGCCCTGGGTCTCCTGGCCGATGACCCCGTGCCGCATCGGGATGAGCTCGTCCTGCTGGCGCATGGCGAAGTCGCCGGGGCGGAAGCTCGTGAGCACCGCGTCCACGCCCTCGAGCCCGTCGCGCCGGTCGGTCGTCGCCGTGACCGTCAGGTCGAGGCCGGCGTCGCGCGCCATCTTCTCGGCCAGCGTGCGGACGACCTCGAGCTCGTCGGCCCGCTGGTCGATGAGCACGACCTCCGAGCCCTGGAACTCCTCGCCGTGGGCGATGAAGGAGGCCATGGTGCCGGCGGCGCGGGAGGAGCCGCCGCCGAGGTAGGCGAGCTTGATGGTGGCCATGTGCAGGGTTCCTTTGCTTGGTGCGGGGTCTGGGCGCGGAGCGGGGTGAGCGGGCAGGGTCAGCGGGCGGGGGCGGGCACGGCGGCGAGCGCGTCGTGGTCGAGGAAGAGGTGCGGACGGGCGCACTCGACGAGCACGGTCGCGGGCCACTGCGGGTCGTACGCGTCGGCGGCGAGCAGGTGAGCGGCGGCGCGGCCCTTCTCCCGGCCCTGCACGAGCATCACGACCGACGCGGAGCTGGCGGCGATCGTGTCGATGCCGACGGTGACGCCGTGGCGCGGCACGCGGTCCAGGTCGCCGCCGAAGGACGGGAAGGTCAGCAGGTTGTCGCGCCGGGTGCTGTCGGGCAGGTCGACCACGCGGGTGCGGCTGTCACGGGAGGCGCCGGCCGGGTTGAACGCGATGTGGCCGTCGCTGGAGCCTGAGGCGAGCAGGAACAGGTCGATCCCCCCGATGTCGCGGATCCGGGCGTCGTACGCGGCGGGCTCGGCCGGGTCGGGGAACCACAGGTGCTCGGGGCGGACGGCGGCATTGGAGCCGACGCTCGCGGCCGCTTCGTCGAGCGGGCGGACGATCTCCTCGCGGGCGAAGCGGATGCAGGAGTGCGCCGCGTCCGCCCGCTCGTGCACCAGCACGCCGTCGGCGTCGGGGACGAGGTAGTCGTCCATCATCACGACCACGAGGTGCTCGAGCGGCAGCCCTTCGGTGCGCACCAGGCCGGCGAGGGCCGAGTACGTGGAGGACGCGCTACGACCACCGGGGCAGCCGAGGACGTACGGGCGCCCGGCCGCGGCGGCGGCGACCAGACCGTCGGCGACCATCCGGGCCGCGCGGCTCCCGAGCTCGTCGGGGTTGGCGAAGACGTCAGGCTCGATCGACATGCGGGGCTCCTGGGCAGACGGGGGTGGCGGAGGTGGCGACGGTCCGGGGTCGGCCGAGAGACCGGTCGGGGTGGGTGCTCACTCCTTCAGCGCCCCGGTGAGGACGCCGTGGATGAACTGGCGCTGGAAGAAGGCGTAGAGCAGCAGGATCGGCAGGCAGATGATCACCGCGGCGGCCGCCATCGTGTTGAACTCGGTGGTGAACCGGCCCTGGAACGCCCCGAGCGCCAGCGTCACCGGCTGCTTGGCCGGGTCGGAGATGAGGATCAGGGCGACGAAGTAGTCGTTCCAGGTCCACATGGCGTTGAGCAGGACGAGCGTGAGGATCGCCGGGCGCGACACCGGCACGAGGATGCGCCAGAGCACGCGCCAGGTGCCGGCGCCGTCGAGGCGCGCGGACTCGATCAACGAGGCGGGGATGGCGCGGAACGTCGCCCGCATCCAGAAGGCGCCGAAGGGCACGCCCATCCCGACGTGGATGATGATCAAGCCGAGCCAGGAGTTGATCAGCCCGAGCTGACGGAACTGGAAGTACAGCGGGATGATCAACGCCTCGGTCGAGAGCATCAGGCCGAGCAGCACGACCGGGAACAGCACCTTGGAGCCGACGACGTCGAGCACCCCGAACGCGTACCCGGAACCGAGCGCGAGCAGCACCTGGACGATCACCGCGCCGACGGTGATCACCGTGCTGGCGAGCAGCGCCTGGCCCAGCGCGCCGCGGGTCCAGGCGGCGGAGAAGTTCGACCAGCGCAGGTCGGTGGACGCGCTGCCGTCGAGGTTCGGGCTGAGCGCGGCGAGCAACGTCCACACGATCGGCAGCAGCACCACGGCCGTGAACAGCAGCAGCACGAAGTAGTTCATGATCGTCTCGGAGCGCTTGACCACGGCTCTACCCCTCCCGCTCGGTCACGCGCTGGATCAGCACGGCGACCAGCAGGCAGGCGACGGCCAGCACCACGGCGATCGCCGCGGCGGCCCCGACGTCGGGGTTCTGGAACGCCTTGCGGTAGAGCAGCAGCGCCGGGGTGGTCGTCGACGAGCCCGGACCGCCCTGGGTGGCGACGTAGACGAGGTCGAAGGTCCGCAGGGCCGCGGTGATCGTGAGCGTCAGCGCCACGGCGAGCTGCGGGCGCAGGCCCGGCAGGGTCACGGCGAAGAACTCGCGCACCGGGGAGGCGCCGTCCATGCGGGCGGCCTCGTACAGCTCCTGCGGGATCGACTGGGCGCCGGAGACGAAGAGGATCATGCAGAACCCGAAGGTCACCCAGGTCCCGATCACGCCGAGCGCGGGCAGCGCCCAGGTGACGTCGCCGAGCCAGTTCTGCGCCAGCGCGCCGAGGCCGAGGGCCCGCAGCAGCGTGTTGATCGGGCCCTCGGGGGTGTAGAGGAACTTCCACACCACCGCGGTGACGACCGTCGTGACGACC
Source organism: Microlunatus spumicola (assembly GCF_039536445.1). NCBI lineage: Bacteria > Bacillati > Actinomycetota > Actinomycetes > Propionibacteriales > Propionibacteriaceae > Microlunatus > Microlunatus spumicola. The sequence goes on from NZ_BAAAYR010000004.1 coordinate 413,047, forward strand.
TGCGGCAGGAAGAGCAGTGACCGGAACAGCGCCGCCCCGCGCAGGTTGCGGCGCGAGATGATCGCCGCCGTCACCATCCCGAGCACGATCGGCAGGAACGAGAAGAAGCAGATCAGCACGCCCACGTGCCCGAGGGCGGCGCGCAGGTCGGGGTCGGTGAAGAAGTCGCCGTAGTTGCCGAGCCCGACCCAGGTCGGCGTCGAGACGCCGTCCCAGGAGTAGAGCGAGTAGTTCGCGGACTGGACGAGCGGCACGAGGACGACCCACGTGTACATGGCGAACGCGGGGGCCAGGTAGAGCAGCCCCACCCAGCGGAGCCGGCGGTTGGGGTTCCGGCGGCGCGGGGTCCAGGTGCTGGGCTCGGCGCGGTCGAGCGTCCCCGACGGGCCCGGGCCGGGCCGCGTCGTGACGCCTGCGGTCCGCGTGGTCACCCGCGCTTCGCCGCCGCGTCGTCGTAGCTCTTCTGGCCGTCGGTGACCAGGGTCTCCGGGGTCGAGCGGCCGGCCAGGATCAGCTGGACCTGCCCGCCGATGACGTCGAGCATCTCCGGGCTGGCCCAGTCGAAGAAGGGCAGGAAGCCGTCGTCGGCCGTCACGGCGGCCGCGCCGCTGACCTCGTCGGCGAAGACGGTGCCGGCCTTCGGCTGGGTCGTGACGGGCCGGATCGGCAGGTAGCCGCTCTCCACCGCCAGCTCGTTCATGGGCTGGCTGGAGAGGTAGTTCAGGAACGCGGCCGCGGCGTCGGGGTGCTGCGTCTTGGCCGAGATGCCGAACACGGCGGAGGCGGCGCCGACGCTGGTCTGCGCGCCGCCCTCGGGCTGCGGCAGCTGGAGCCGGCCGAACTCGGACGCGTCGGCGCCGGTGCCGACGAGCGCCCCGGAGTAGTCGAAGTGGAAGGCGGCCTTGCCGTCGGTGAAGACCTTCTTGCCGCCGTCGAAGTCGAGCCCGTTGTAGCCGGGGTTGAGGTAGCCGTCCTTCTGCCACTCGCTGAGCTTGGCCGCGGCGGTGCCGAGCCCGGTCTGCTCGAGGGTGGTGCCGCCGGCGCCGTAGACGAAGTCGTTGATCGCCTTCGGCTGGCCGAGCAGCGACTGGACCGCGAAGAGCGGGTTCGTCGCGTACGTCTTCTCCTGCGTGCCGAGCGCGATCGGCGTCTCGCCCTTGCTCTTGACCGTCGCGAGCGCGGCCTCGAACTCCGCGTACGTGGTGGGCACCGCGACGCCGGCGTCCTTCAGGAGCTTCTTGTTGTAGTAGAGGCCGACCGTGGTCAGCCGCGCGCCGGGCGTGCCGTAGAGCGAGCCCTCCCCCATCTTCTTGCCGTCGGGGGTGAACTCGAGCTGGCGCTGCATCGTCGACGACATCTGGTCGCGCCAGCCGTAGAGCTCGGCGTACTTGTCGAGGTTGAGGATCAGGCCGGCCTTGGACAGCGTGCCCATCGACTGCCAGCCGTTGTTGATGGTGGCGACGTCGGGCCCGCTCGGGTCGGCCAGGCGCAGGTTCAGCGTCGACATGACCTGGTCGAAGCTCTGCTCGGTGCGGTCGATCTTGACGTTCGGGTACTGCTGCTCGAAGCCGGCGATCGCCTTCTTGATGTAGTCGGCGTCCCCGCCCTCCTCGAAGTCGAGGAACTTGAGCGTCACCGGCCCCTGCGAGGCGACGTCGGAGGAGACCGACGAGGGCTGCACGTCACCGCCCGAGGTGCTCGCGGCCTTGGGCGCGCACCCCGCCACCACCAGGCTCAGCGGCACGGCCAGCGCCGCCAGCAGTCGGACCACTCTCGGAGATGACACGGATGACTCCCTCGTTGGAACCAGCACGACCTGCGGCCGGAGAAGACCAACCGCCCAAGAACCATACCGATTAGACCAATCAGGGACAAGCGGTAACAGCGGTTCGGCGAGGAATCGCTACATTGACCCGATGCGGGCCTCCATCGCCTCCGAGCAGACGTACCGGCAGCTGGCCGACGCCCTGCAGCGCGGGGTCTACGGACCGGGCGCGCGGCTGCCGGCGGAGCGGACGCTGGCCGCCCAGTACGGGGTGTCGCGCGAGACGCTGCGCAACGCGCTGAACCGGCTCGCCGACGAGCACCTGCTCGAGAGCGTGGTCGGCAGCGGCTGGTTCGTGGCGCCCGAGGTCGTCGGCGAACCGCCGAGCGTGCTGCAGACGTTCACCGAGATGGCCCGCGCACGGGGGCTGCGTCCGACCGCGCACGTGCTGCGCCAGCGCGTCCGCCCGGCCACGCTGGCGGAGGCCGACGTGCTGCGGATCCCGCCGGGGGCGGAGGTGCTGGAGCTGGTCCGGCTGCGCGGGATGGAGCGCACGACCATCTGCCTCGACGAGTCCGTGCTGCCGCTCGACCTCGCCGAGCCGCTCCGCGACGCCGACCTCGAGGACTGCTCGCTCTACGAGGAGCTCGAGGCCCGCTGCGACGTCCGCATCCACCGGTCCGTCTACTCCGTGCGCGCCGAGGTCGCCGACGCGCACCTCGCCGGCCAGCTCGGCGTCGCGGCCGGCTGGCCCGTGCTCGTGGGCGAGGAGGTCGGCTACACCGACGTCGGCCGCCCGGTCCTCGTCGGCGCCACCCGCTACCGCGGCGACGCCTACCGCTTCCAGGCGGACCTGTTCCGCCCGCTGTGACGCGGCGAGAGAGCGCGACCGACGCTCCCTGAGCCTGTCGAAGGGCTCTGTCCGACGCCTACTTCCGGACGTGCAGCCGCACGTGGGTGCCGGAGGGGCTCGAGCGCACCTGCACGAGGTCGAAGGCGTGGTTCGCGAGCCAGAGCGGCTCCTCGCGGCCGGCCGGCGGTCGGCGGCGCCCGGCCAGGAGGTCGTCGACGACCGTGCGGTCGGCGACCTCGCACACCAGGGCCTCCGGCCGGTCCCACACCCGGACGCGGGTCCGGGCGGCGCCACGGCGGACGCTGTCGACCACGAGGCGGGGCACGACGTCGGCGAGGGTGACGACGTCGTCGGAGAGCAGGCTGGCGCTCGCGCGCCACGTCACCTCCTCCGTCACCGCGCGGAGGCTGCGCTCGGTGACCCACCGGTCGGCGACCGGCTCGCCGAGGTCGGGCAGCGCGCCCGCGAAGAGGTCGCGGGCGTGGTCGCGCCCGCGGTAGCCGCCGCTGCCCGCGTACGAGGTGGCCGTGGCGATGACCGGGTGGCTCTGCGCCGCGTCGTCGAGCATCGCGACGTCCAGGTGCTCGGCGTCGTACGGGCACACGAGCCAGAAGGGCAGGTCGGGGTCGACGGCGAGGTTGAGGAGCGCCTCGTTCAGCTGCGCCTCGTGGACCTCCTCGGGGCTCCGGCCGGGCCAGACCGGCTCCCCGATGCCGCGCGCGGGGCGGCCGGGACCGCACCAGCGGTCGAGCAGCTCCAGCAGGGCCGGGACGATCAGCGCGGGGTTGCGCGCGAGCTTGTCCAGCTCGACGAGCTCGACCTCCGCGACCCGCGGGCCGAGCGCGTCCCGCAGCCACGCCGTGTGCTCAGGGGTGGCCCCGACGAGCACGGCCTCGCCCGCGTCGAGCCCCTCGAGCACGAACGGCACCAGCTTGGCGACGTACTCGTCCCGGCTCCGCCACAGGAACGCCTCGTGGCGATAGCTCTGGTGGGCGCGCAGCGGCGCGGTCGTCGGCATGGTCCTCCTGGGATCCCCGCTGCCCCCTGCTGCGAGGTCGTCCGTCGAGCCCGGGACCGGCGGTCCCGGAACGGCCGGTGCCCGTCGACGCGGACGACGTCCGCGATCCCCTTGGCCCCCCGCAGGGACAGGCACCGGCCGGCTCGAGATCGGGACGCGCCGAAGCGACGGCCCCCCGAACGACCCCGATCCTACGTGAAGCATTCGTGCATGAACAGTTAGAAGCGGTTTTCGGCAGGGCCACGTGGGTACAGTCCGAACCCTGGTCAGAGGACGGCGCACGAGCGCCCGGAGCAGCAGGAGGACGATCGCCGTGCGCGTCGAGCAGGACCGCTTCACGCTGGAGCAACAGGTCTGCTTCACCCTCTCGGTCGCGTCCCGCGAGGTGGTGTCGCTCTACCGCCCGCTCCTCGAGCCGCTGGGGCTGACGCACCCGCAGTACCTGGTCATGGTCACCCTCTGGAACACCGAGGGGCCGGTCTCGATCAAGCGGCTGAGCCGGATGCTCCAGCTGGAGGGCCCGACCCTCTCGCCGCTGCTCAAGCGGCTCGAGAGCGCCGGCCTGGTGCTGCGTCGGCGCGACCCCGCGGACGAGCGGTCCGTCCTCGTCACCCTGACCGAGCAGGGCGTGGCGCTCGAGGCCCGGGCCGCCGGCGTGCCGACGACGATCCTCTCCCGGCTCGGCATGAGCCTCGACCGCATCGCGACGCTGCAGGAGCTGCTGAGCGAGGTGATCGTGCGGGCCAAGGAGCACAACGACCCGCCCTCGTCCTCAGCAGCCGTCGGGTAGCGCTCCCCCGAGCCAGTCCCGCAGGAGCGCCCCGACCCGCTCGGGCTGCTCCAGCGGGGAGAGGTGGGCGCAGTCCTCGAGCACGACGAGCCGGCCGCCGGGGACGAGGCGGGCGATCTCCTCGTGCCGCTCGACGGGGCAGAGCCGGTCGTCCCGGGCGGCCAGGACCAGGGTCGGGCACCGCACCTGCGCGAGCCCGGGACGTTCGTCGACGCGGGTGTCCTGCAGCCGGAGCTGGTCGGCGAACGTCGGCGCGCCCAGCTCGTCGGCCATCCCCAGGACGAGCGGCACCAGCCCGGACCGGTCCGGCGACAGCAGCACCGGGAGCAGCAACGTCTGCAGGTCACGGGCCGATCCCGTCGCCAGCACCTCACGCTGAGCGGCCCAGGCCTCGTGCTGCGCCGGGACCGGGGCGTACGGGTTGGTCGACATCAGGCAGAGCCGGCTGACCCGCTCCGGCGCGCGACGCACGAGCGCCATGGCCACGATCGCGCCCAGCGAGAGCCCGGCCAGCGCGAAGCGCGGCGGCAGAAGGTCGAGCAGCCGGTCCACCTCGGCGTCGAGCGACGGCTCCTCGAGCGCGGGGGTGATCGCGCCGTCCGGCAGGGCCAGCCGCGACCACAGCGCCGCGGTGCAGCCCGAGCCGGGCAGCAGCACCAGCGGGTCGGCAGGCGGCGTCGGGGTCGGCATCACCCCTTGACGGCGCCCGAGGCGAGGCCGGCGACGAGGTACTTCTGGGCGATCAGGGCGATGCCGATCACGGGCAGGGTCAGCAGCACCGTGGCGGCGGAGGCCTGCTGGAGCAGCGGCAGGTTCTGCCCGAGCTGCGTGGCGATGAACACCGGGACCGTCTTCGACGAGGTGTCCGTGAGCACGGCGGCCGTGAGGTACTCCTGGAAGGCGAACAGGAAGACGAAGATCCCCGCGGTCAGGATGCCCGGTCCCATGAGCGGGATCATGATGCGCCGCAGCACCCCGAACCGGGTGCACCCGTCGACCATGGCCGCCTCGTCCAGCTCCGGCGGGATCTCGGCGAAGAAGTTCCGCAGCAGCCAGATGGTGAACGGCTGGTTGATCACGATCAGGGCGCCGGCCAGCGCGTACGTGGTGTCGTAGATCCCCAGGCTCTGGGAGATGTCGTACATCGGCAGCACGACCGCGAACCGGGGCAGGGCGCGGAAGACCAGCGCCAGCACCAGCAGCACGACCGAGGAGATCCCGGTGTAGCGCGACAGCGCGTACGCGCAGGGCAGCCCGACCAGCAGGGCGACGACCGTGCTGATCACCGCGACGACGAGGGTGTTGATCAGGTAGAGGTAGAAGTCGGTGGTCTGCCAGAGGTCGACGTAGGGCTGGAAGGTCGGTGCGAAGCGGAACACGGGCGGGTTGGCGAAGGCCACGTCCGTCGGCTTGACGCTGGACAGGGCCGCCCACAGGAACGGGAACACCATCAGCAGGCAGACGACGGTCAGCAGGACCGCGGTGACCACGCCCGCCCGCCGGGACCGCCGCGACGCGGGCCGGCCACGGCCGGCCTCGGGAGCGAGGTCGACGGGCGCCTGGGACGAGCGGGTGCTGGCGGCGGGGATGTCGAGGGTCACGCCCGGGCCTCCTTCACGATGTTGCGGATGGAGGGGAACAGCAGGATCAGGATGAGGATGATCGTGAGCACGCTGATCGCGCTGCCCAGACCCAGGTTCCGCGAGGCCTCGCTGAAGGCCACCCGGTAGATGTAGACCATCAGAGACTCGTTGCCGTTGGTCAGGGACTGCGGCGCGAGGGGGATGAGCGAGTCGAAGACGCGGATGACGTCCATGGTCAGGATCAGGACCACGAAGCCGAGCACGCCGCGGATGCTGGGGATGATCACGTACAGGTGCCGCTGGAGGGGCGAGGCCCCGTCGATCTCCGCCGCCTCGAGCGTCTCCTCCGAGACGCCCTGCAGCCCGGCCAGGATCATCAGCATCGCGAACGGCAGCATGAACCAGACGACGTTGGCGACGATGATCAACCGGTTCGGCCAGGTGGAGGTGAACCACAGCGGGTTGCCGAAGGCGCCGCCGCTGACCGCGTTCAGGAGGTAGTCGACGATCCCGCCGAAGTTGGAGTCGAACAGCCACGAGAAGGCCACGGCGCCCACCACCTGGGGCGACACGTAGGAGATGAGCAGGATGCCCAGCACCAGGGGCCGGGCCCGGCCGAGCTTGTTCACCAGGGCGGCCAGGATGTAGCCGAACACGATGCAGAACGCCGACGCGACGACCGTCAGGCCGACGGTGAACAGGACGGCCCGGCCGAGCCTGGGGTCGGACAGCGCCGCCCGGTAGTTCGTCAGGCCGATGAAGGTGCCGGCCTCGCCGTAGTTGACGCTCTCGAAGCTCCACCGCAGCGTCTGGTAGAGCGGCACGAGCATGAAGCCGAACATCACCACCACGCTGGGTGCGACCAGCGCCCAGAACTGCCGTCTCTTCATGGCCCTACTCCTCGTCCGCTGCGGTGGCAGGTGGGCCGCTGGGGCCGCTCCGGGGCTGGGGTGGGTCCGAGAGAGCTCGGACCCACCCCGACCGGCTACTTCTGGGCGGCCATGACCTTCTCGGCCGCGGCCTGCATCTGGCTCTGCGCCTCACCGACGTCGATCTTGCCCGCCATGTAGTTGGCGAGCACCGGGCGGATGGCCTCGCTCACCGCCGGCACGTAGGGCTGGATCTCCTTCGTGGGGCCCTTGGCCAGCGAGTCCTTGGTCGCCGCGGCGTACGGGGAGGCGCTCTGGTCGACCGTCGTCCGGGCGGGGAAGGCGGCCGGCACCGAGGCCTGCGAGGCCTCCTGGCTCACCGAGGCGCCGATCACCTCGAAGAGAAGGTCCTTGTCGACCTTGGTGTTGAACGGGATGGACCAGCCGTCGGTGGACACCGTGCTGTAGGCCTTGCCGCCCTCGAACACCGCCGGCGGGGCCGCGAAGCCGAACTTGTCGTAGAGCTTGGTGTTCTTCTGCTGGACGAGGTCGTTCATCCGGCCCGAGAACATCACCGCGACGGCGGCCTTGCCGTTGTAGAGCTGCTGCTGGACCTTCGGCTGGTCGAAGGTCGTGACCTGCGGGTCCATGTACGGCAGCAGCGACTTCAGCTGCTCGAGCGCCTTGGCCGTCGGCTCCTGGGTGAAGTTCGGCTTCTTGGTGTCGGGGTTGACGAAGAAGGCGCTGTCCTGGGACCCGAGGGCGGCGGCGAAGGCCGTGTCCAGGTCGGCGGTGCTGAGCAGCGGCAGCGCGACCGGGTACTTCATCCCCTCCGCCTCCTGCAGCTTCTTGGCGTCGGTGCGCAGCTCCTCGAAGGTCGTCGGCGGCGTCAGGCCGTTCTTGTCGAACAGGTCCTTCCGGTAGGCCATGACCAGCAGCTGGGACTGCATCGGCAGCCCGTAGAGCTTGCCGTCGTAGGTCATCGACTTCAGCGTGTTGGGGTCGAGGTCACCCAGCGCGTACTTGTCCTTGTTCTTCGCGTACAGGTCGTCCAGCGGCGCCAGCTTGCCGCGCGAGGCCAGGTCCGGGATCGCGTAGGTGTAGGTCTCGACGACGTCGTAGGTGCCCGAGTCGCCCGCGAGGGTGGCCGTGGTCTTCTCGAGCTGGCCGGCGAAGTCGATCGGGTCGTGCTTGACCGTGACGTTGTCGTGGGTACAGCTCGCGACCATCGTGTTGCTGAAGGGGTCGACGGCCGACGAGTTGTAGGCGAGCACGTTGATGGTCGTGGCGGACGCCGGGTTGGTGAAGTCGCAGGCGACCTTGGTGGCGGTGGCCGCACCGGTCCGCGAGCCCGCTCCGCACGCGGTCAGCGCGAGCGAGGCGGCGAGCAGACCGACGGCCATGAGCCGGACGGGACTGTGGGGACGTGAGTGACGCATGGGACCTTCTTCTCGGCAGGCGGGGACGACGGACGCAGCAGGGTCGAGCGGGGTGGAGCCACACGTGTTCAGTTGTCCCCGCCCTCGGTCGGCGGGGGTGCGAGGGGTCAGCGGCCGGCGATCAGGTCCAGTCGCAGCTGGGCGCTGTCACGGTGGCCGGGCATGCCCTCGAAGTCCGCAATGGTTACCACAGGACCGGCCTGCGCCTCGGTGGACGCGCGTGTGGCCTTCTGGTAGGTCAGCTGCTTGAGGTAGCGGGCGACCGACAGGCCGGCGGTGTAGCGGGCGCCGCGTCCGGTAGGCAGCGTGTGGTTCGTCCCGGACATGCCCTTGTCGGCGTACGCGACCGTCGACCACTCGCCGAGGAACAGCGAGCCGTAGTTGCGCATGTTCTCGAGGTAGAAGTCGGTGTCCTCGGCCAGGATCTCGAGGTGCTCGGGCGCGAGGACGTCCATGATCTCGACGGCGGTCTTGGGCGAGTCGGCGACGTAGATCGAGCCCCAGTCGCGCCAGGCGGCGCCGGCGATGTCCCGGGTGGCCAGGCCCTCGAGCTGTCGGGCGACCTCGACCTCGACGGCCGCGGCGAGCTCGGCCGACGTGGTGACCAGGCAGGCCGGCGTGGTCGGGCCGTGCTCGGCCTGGGCCAGCAGGTCGGCGGCGACCATGGCGGCGGAGGCGGTCTCGTCCGCGATCACGGCGACCTCCGACGGGCCGGCGAGGACGTCGATGCCGACCTGGCCGTAGAGCTGGCGCTTGGCCTCGGCCACGAAGGCGTTCCCGGCCCCGACGATCATGTCGGAGGGGACCCCGTCGAGCAGCCCGAAGGCCATCGCCGCGAGCGCCTGCACGCCGCCGATCGCGAAGACGCGGCCGGCCCCCGACGCACGGGCGGAGTAGAGGACGGCCGGGTGCACCTGGCCGTGGTTCGACGGCGGCGTCGCGCAGACGACGTTCGGCACGCCCGCGGCGCGGGCGACCCCGACGGTCATGAAGGGGCTGGCCAGCAGCGGGAAGCGGCCGGCCGGGAGGTAGGCGCCCACGTTGCCGACGGGCACGTAGCGCTGGCCGCAGACGACGCCGGGGATGACCTCGGCCTCGAAGTCGGTCAGGTGGGCGCGCTGCATCTCCGCGAAGCGACGGGTGCGCTCGGCGCCCTGGTCGAGGGCCGCACGCAGGTCGGCGGGCAGGCTGTCGGTCAGCGGGCCGATGGTGTCCTCGGCGACCTCGAAGTCCTCGCCGCCGGTCCAGCCGTCGAGCCGCTCGGCGTAGCGCCGGACGGCCGGGAGCCCGTCGCGCTCGATCTCGGACAGCATCGTGGAGACGGTCTCGATGACCTTCGGGTCGGACTGGGCCGCCACGTCCGGGCGCTCGGGAGCGCGCACGACGGAGTACGAACCGGTGATCCTGCGAGCGTCGGCCGGGGTCAGGTGCATACGTATAACTTAGGGATCCCTGAGCGCGTTTGGCAACCTCTTCGGGCGTCGCGTCGCGGATCGTCACGCAACGGTGACGCGGGTGTCCCCCCGTCGGTACGTGGCGCCCCTGTCCCTGCGGGGCGCGGCGACGACGGGGGCCGCGCGGTCAGTACAGGTCGGTCCGGCGGTCGGCGAAGACGTCGTTGCGGCCGCTGATCCGCTTGTCCAGCGTCGCCTCCAGGTCGACCTCCGCCACCAGCACCGTCTCGGCGCCGAACTCCGGCCCGGCGACCCGGTAGCCCTCGTGGTCGCAGACCACGCTGCCGCCGACCCAGCGCCGGCCCCGCTCCTCCCCCACCCGGTCCGCGACGACCACCACCATCCGGTTGATCGCGGCCCCGGCCATCGCCTTGGACACCTCGGGCGGGCGGGTGTCGGGGCTGTCGGAGTCGGGCCAGTTCGCGGGCGAAGCGACCAGCTGTGCCCCGCGCAGGGCGACGCTCCGCAGCACCTCGGGGAAGGCGAGGTCGTAGCAGATCAGCGGCGCGACGGCGCCGACCGAGGTGGGCACCACCGGGGGCAGCACGTCGCCCGGCGTGAAGAGCTCGTGCTCGAAGTCCCACAGGTGGGTCTTGCGGTAGACCGACAGCACCTCGCCGTGGTCCACGACGACGGCGCTGTTGTAGGGCCGGGCCAGCCCCGACTCCTCGCAGAAGCCCGCGACCAGCACCAGGTCGTACGTGTCGGACAGCTCGGCGAAGAAGCGCACGGACGGGCCGTCGGCCGGCTCCGCCCGCGACGCCGACTCGGCGGCGTCGGCGAAGATCGACCCGCACATCGCGAGCTCGGGCAGCACGACCAGGCGGGCGCCCAGCCGCGCGGCCTCCCCCACCGACTCGAACACGCGCCGCCGGGTCTTCTCGACGTCGTCGATGTCGATCGGGACCTGGCAGGCAGCGACGATGACCACGCCGAGATCGTCGCATCCGTATGCGCACCGCGCACGCCGTTGAGATGACGGCTCTGTGACGATGCTGCACCGACCTCGTCCGCGATGCCTCGTCGCTGGGGTCGGCGGCTCGCGTTCCTATGCTGGCCGCGTCCGGCGGCAGGCTGTCGCCGCGCAGGAGGAGAAGACATGAGCTGGGTCGCGACCGAGCAGGACGCGCTGGTGCGCACCCTGCGCAGCGCCAACCCCGACGCCCCGACGTTGTGCGAGGGCTGGGACGTGCGCCGGCTGCTCTCGCACCTCGTCCAGCGCGAGCAGGGACCCGTCGACGGCCTCAAGGACGCCGTGGCGCGCAGGCCCCCCGGCCAGGAGCCCGGGCTCAGCCGGCTGACCGACCGGGCGCGGTCGCCGTACGGCTACGCGCGGCTGGTCGACCGCTTCGTCGCCGGCGCCCCGCGCTGGTCGCCGATGAGCTGGGCGGCCGAGAAGATCAACTTCGTCGAGTACGTGATCCACCACGAGGACGTCCGCCGGGGCGGGACCAGCCCGGCCGCACCGCGCGACCTCCCGGCTGCCCAGCAGGAGGCGGTCTGGAAGCAGCTGGGCCTGTTCGCGCTGTCGCTGCGGCGCTCCCCGGTCGGGGTGCGCCTGGCGACGCCGGCCGGCGAGACCCGGGTGGCGAAGGCCGGGGACGGCGTGACCCTGACCGGCGAGCCGGTCGAGCTGGCGCTGTGGATCAGCGGCCGCCGCGAGGCCGCGCAGGTGACCGTGACCGGAGCACCGGACGCCGTCGAGGCGTTCCGGTCCTGGGCCGAGGGCTAGGCGGTCGTGGTCGTCGAGCGCGAGCGCAACGCCCAGGGCCGCGCCCAGAACGCACGGCCCCGGGACGCGCTGGGCCGCCCGCTGCCGCGGGGTTCCGTGGGCGTCGAGCGGGTGCCGGAGGACCTGGTCCTCGAGCCCCTGCCCGCGCTGGCGGAGGCGCAGCGGCTGCTGGACGCCGGGATGCCCTTCCACGCCCACGAGGTCCTCGAGGCGAGCTGGAAGGCCGCACCCGAGGAGGAGCGCGAGCTCTGGCAGGGCCTGGCCCAGCTCGCCGTCGGGCTCACCCACGTCCTGCGCGGCAACCCGGCCGGCGCCCGCACGCTGCTCGAGCGGGCCCGGCGGCGGGTGTCGCTCTACGCCGCCGACCCGCCGTACGGGATCGACGCCGACGGCCTGGTGGCGTGGTGCGACGAGGTGCTCCAGACGCTGACCACTTCGTGGCCTCCTTCGACAGGCTCAGGACACCGCTTCGACAAGCTCAGGGAGCGTCCTGCTGACGTGCCCACGACTCCCGTCCTCCGTCACGCGCCCTGAGCCTGTCCAACGCCCCCTGAGCCTGTCGAAGGGCCTCGAAGAGGTCGGCTGCTCGGCTCAGGCGACCACGCGCAACGTCGCCATCGTGGGGTCCGCGGCGTACGCGATCCGGGTGCCGGCCTGCGCGGCGGCCAGCAGCGAGGCGACCGCCTCGGCCGTGATGCGCTCGCCCGGTGCGAGCACGGGGACGCCCGGCGGGTAGGGCGCGACGAGCTCGGCGGACACCCGCCCGACCGCCTCCTGCACGCCCAGCGTCCGCGTCGGCGCGAAGAACGCCTCGCGCGGGGCGATGACGATCTCCGGCTGGACGCTCCAGCTGGCGGCCACGACGGTCGGGCGCGGCGGTCCCGCGTGCCGGCGGACGGAGGCGACGAGCGCCTCGACCAGCCGGTCGACCGTCTGCGGGGTGTCGGCGAGGGTGACGACCGGGATCAGCCAGTCGCGGTCGGCGAGCTCCACCTCCACGCCGGCCTCGCGCAGCTCGCGGCCGACGGCGACCCCGTCGGCCCCGACCCCCGCGAGCCCCACGACCAGGCGCGTGGCCTCCACGGTGTCGAGCACGGTCAGCCCGGCCTCCTCGCGGAGCCGGGCGCGGGCGGACGCCACCAGCCGGACCGGGCGGTCGAGCTGGGCCTGGCCGTCCAGCTGGAGCAGGGCGCGCGCCGCGTCCATGCTCGCCAGCAGAGCACCGGCCGGGCTCGTGGTGTGGGTCGCGTCGAAGGCGCGCTGGAAGCGGGCCGCGTCGATCCGCTCGGTGCGGGCCAGCACGAGCGCGGCCTGCGAGTAGGCCGGCAGCATCTTGTGGGCGCTGGTCACGAGGGCGTCCGCCCCGGCCTGCATCGCGTGGTCGGGCAGCGCCGGGTGGAAGCCGAAGTGGGCCCCCCACGCCGCGTCGACGAGCAGCGGGAGCCCGGCGGCGTGCACGAGGTCCGCGACCTGTGCGAGCTCGCCGACGCTGCCGACGTACGTGGGGTCGCCGACGAAGACCGCGACGACGTCCGGGTGGTCGGCCAGGCAGCGCTCGACGTCGGCGACGCGGCAACCCAGCGGGAGGCCGGTGGCGGGGTCGACCCGGGTGGGCAGCCAGACGGGTTCGAGGCCGGCCAGGACCAGCCCGAGCAGGAGGGAGCGGTGCAGCGTGCGGGGCACGACGACGCGGTCCCCCGGGCGGCCGACGGCGAGCGCCATGGCCTGGTTGCCGTGCGTCGAGCCGGCCACGGAGAAGCGCGCGACGTCCGCGCCCCAGAGCGCGGCGGCCCGGCGCTCGGCCTCGACGAGGACCCCGCCGGTCAGCCCGATCGAGTCCAGGCCCCCGTGCAGCGGGACGTCACCCGCGACCACCCGACCGAAGGCCGGGTTCCGCTTGTGCCCCGGGATGGTGAAAGGGGCGGCGTCGCCGTCGAGCGTCCGCAGGTAGGCGTCGAGGAGCGGGGCCTCGGCCCGGACGAGCGCCTCGTACGAGGGGGTCATGGGTGCGCATGCTGCCAGCCCGGACCCCGCAGACACGGAAGTGGTCGCCCCGGACCCCGGCACGCCGTGCGCGTGGGGGCGGAGCGACCACTTTCGGTGGTGCCAGGAGCGGTTCAGCTCACTCGTGGACCGGCTTCGGCGTCGTCACGTTCGCGACGCGGTTCTCGGCCTCGAGCATCCAGGCGAGCTGCTCCAGGCGGACGAGGAAGCCGTGAAGCAGGTCGGCCGTCGTGGGGTCGGCCTCGTCGACGTCGTCGTGGACCTCGCGGATGGTGCCGGCGGTCGCGTAGATCGCCGCGACGATCAGGTCGACCGTCTCCGCCGTGTCCACCTCGCCCGCGGGGAACTCGGCGATGGTCGTCGTCTTCGCGATCGTCGACGCCCGGCCGTCCGGGGTGATGTAGATCGAGCGCATCCGCTCGCTGATCTCGTCGGAGAACTCGCGGGCCGACTCGACCAGCTCGTCGAGCTGCAGGTGCAGGTCGCGGAAGTTCTTGCCGACCACGTTCCAGTGGGCCTGCTTGCCCACGACGTGCAGGTTGATCATGTCGACCGCCACCCGCTGCAGGTTGGCGCCGAGCGCCTCGTCGGCCTTGAACGCCGGCTTGAACGTGTGCTTCTTCTCGGTCGTGCTCGCAGTCATGCGTGTCTCCTTCGTCGTTGCTCGTACGCCTTGATCAACTGGGAGGCCGGGAGGGCCATTCCGGATCGGGCGATCTGCTCACGTGGTGGACGACGCCTGCCCACGTCGTGGACGGGCCGCTCCCGGAGACGGAGAAAGGCCCGCGCGGCACCCCCCGGTAGCTGCGCGAGCCCTCGTCCGTCGCGCCCCTGCCGCCCGGCCGCGCTCCCCCGACGGGAGCGACCGGTGCGGCAGCGGCGCACGCTCTGCCCCAGCCCCTGACGGGCTGGTGAGGACAACTCTGCGGGGGCCACCTCCGGACCGCCTCAGGACGACGGACCGCGTGGGCTCAGGACCTCGGCAGGAGTGCTCGGGTGCGCGGGACCACCTCAGGAACGGCTGTGGGCACCCCCAGGGGGGTGGTCGTCTGGGCGCCCGCTGAGAAGTTCGCGGAACCGCTGTGGACAACCCGCCGTTCGGCCGCGCGACCTCACGCCGCGTGAGACCGTTCACGCGCTCGAGGTGACCCGCGACGAGCCGCAGGTCCCGCCCCCGACGAGCCGGCACCCCATGACACGGAGGAACAGATGCACCAGCGGATCTCACGGGCGGTCGCGGTCTCCGCCGCCGCGATCATGCCCCTGCTCGCGGCGTGCGGCGCGAGCAGCGAGCCGGCCGCCGGCAGCCCGGCCGCGCCGGCGACCTCGGCCGCGGCGAGCCAGGCCCCGGCCAGCGAGGCCGCGAGCTCGGCCCCCACCGCCGCCTCGCCCTCCCCCACCGCCGACGCCGCGGCGGAGAAGAAGGCCGTCGCGGCCGCGACGGAGAAGTTCGTGAAGGCGGTGCTGACGATCGGCTACCCGGACAAGTCCTTCGGGCAGTACACCGACCGCATCGAGCCCCTGATGACCGAGGAGGGCTTCAAGAACCTCGAGAGCGCCGAGTCGACCAAGAAGGGGTCGGCGGCCCTCAAGTCGCTCTACGCCCAGCGCGCCCGGTCGGCGCCGAAGCTGGGCAAGGCCCCGGAGGTCACCTCGCTGGAGTCCGGTTCGGCGACCGCCGAGCTCGACTACGAGAACGTCGCCCAGCGCAAGGACGGCGACGACTGGAAGACCCTCAAGTCGCTCGGCAAGGGCAGCGTCACCGTCACGCTCGTGAACGACGGCGGGAAGTGGCTGGTCGAGAACGCGTCCTGACCCGTACGCGGTCCCGCCCGTCGGGGCACCAGGGGTCTGTGTGACTCCTGGGACCCGGCGGGCGGTGGGCGGGCAGACGTGCGGGGACGAGTGCGGGAAAGCAGCCCCACGACGCGCGATCCTCTGCTTCGATCTCCCCGTGCAGGCCGTCCGCCCGCGGTCGCCGCTCCTCGCCCCGTTCTCGCGGGTGACGTCCCGCGGCGCGTTCATCCCCGAGGTGGACGGGCTCCGCTTCGTGGCCATCGCGGCCGTGGTCGTCTTCCACCTGGCCCTCAACCTCGCCAGCCGGAACCCCACCGCCTTCGCCTACCCCGTGCCGGGCAGCGCCCTGCACGACACCATCCGGTCGGGCGAGCTCGGCGTGCAGCTCTTCTTCATCGTCTCCGGGCTCGTGCTGGCGCTGCCGTTCGCGCGGCACCACCTGCGCGGGGGTCCCGCGGTCGGGCTGCGGGCGTACTTCCTGCGCCGCCTCACGCGGCTCGAGCCGCCGTACGTGCTCGTGATGCTCGGCTGCTTCCTGCTCCTCGTGGTCGTGCACGGGCGCAGCGCCCGGGAGCTCGCACCCCACCTGCTGGCCAGCCTCGGCTACGTCCACGACCTCGTCTACGCCCGCGACAGCCTGATCAACAACGTGGCCTGGTCGCTCGAGGTGGAGATCCAGTTCTACCTGCTGGTCCCGTGGCTGACGGCGCTGTTCGCGATCCGCGGGACCGTCGCCCGGCGGGCGGTGCTCGTCGCCGCGATCGTCGCGACCTCCGCCGTGGGGCCCCTGCTCGCGGACACCAGCCCGCACCTGCACAACACGCTGCTCCGCTTCGCGCAGTACTTCCTCGTGGGCTTCCTGCTCGCCGACCTCATGGTGGTCGGCCGGCTCTTCCCGACCGGGCCGCGCCGCGTGCGGTGGGACGTGCTCGCCCTGGCCGCGGTGCCGGTGGTCGTCATGCTGCACACGCAGACGGGGGCCGCACGCTGGCTGCCGGCCGCCTCGCACCAGCTGGTCGCGGAGCTCGCCGTCCCGTGGCTCTGCCTGCTCGGCTACCTCGGGGTGTTCCGCGGGGTCGCGCTGCACGCGTTCCTGACGCTGCCGCTCGTGACCACGATCGGCGGGATGTGCTACTCGATCTACCTGCTGCACAACGTGTTCCTCAACAACACGCTGTTCCTGACCAAGGGCCTCGCGCCGACCGGGGTCTACGGCCTCGACCTGCTGCTCCAGCTCGCGATCACGGGGCCGCTGGTGGTCGCCTTCTCGGCCGTGTTCTTCGTGCTCGTCGAGCGCCCGTGCATGGACCGGGCCTGGCCGCAGCACCTGGTCGCCTGGTTCCGCTCGCGCCGGCAGCGGGTCCGCGTCGGCTCCTCCTGAGGCCCGCCCTCCCGCTGGCCTCTCGGGAAGCGGTCAGCTCGCGGGGCGCAGCAGCAGCGCCGAGGCCTGCCGGTCGCCGGTGAACGTCCCCGTCCACCCGAACCCCGCGAACGTCAGCGTCGCGGTCGCCGCGTCGTCAGCGGTCACCGTGAAGCCGTTGCCCGCCGCCGTCCGGCGGTAGAAGGCGGCGAGGTCCGCGGCGGACGGAGCGGTCATGACCAGCGTGACGTTGTTCGTCTGGTCGACCCGCGACGCGAGCTGCGCGCCGACGGGGACGAACACCCGGTCGACGGGACCGTTCTCGAAGCCCAGCGCCGCGAGGCTCACGCCGTCCGCGGGCGTGGAGACCGTCGGGGTCGGGGCGGGCGACGACGCGGGGGGCACGTCGGGCACGGACCCCGCCGCGCACCCGGAGAGCGCAGCGACGAGGGCGACGGGGACGACGACCGCGCGCAGGACCCGGGGCGTACGCACGCGGCGAGGGTAGCCGCGCCCTTCGACAGGCGCAGGTAAGGGAGGCCCGGCCGAGAGGACGCACGGGCGACCGGCCCGCCGGGCCCGCGAGGCGGGTGCAGCCCGATGTCGGCCCGCGCCGATACCATCGGAGGTCTGATGACCGACACCTCTCCCCGGTCCGCGACCTCGCGGCCGGCTCCCGCCGAACCGGCCCCCGCGCCGGGCGTCGAGCCGTCGCCCGCCGTCCCGGCCGTGCCGGACATCCCCCAGGAGGACCTGCTCGAGGAGCCGCGTCGCTCGCGCCTCCCCGCCGCCGTCCGCGCGATGCGCCCGCGGCAGTGGGTCAAGAACGTCCTCGTCTTCACCGCCCCGCTCGCCGCGGGCCGGCTCTTCGACCGCGACGTCCTGCTCGGCTCGGCGCTGGCGTTCGTCGCCTTCTGCCTGATGAGCGCCACGGTCTACCTGATCAACGACGTCCGCGACGTCGAGGAGGACCGGCTGCACCCGCGCAAGCGGTTCCGTCCCATCGCGGCCGGCGAGCTCCGGCCGCAGGCGGCGGTGGTGCTCGCGGTGATCACCGGTGCGGCCGGCCTGACCATCGGCTTCCTCACCACCCCCCAGCTCGGCGTGACGCTGCTGATCTACCTCCTGCTGCAGCTGGGCTACTCGGCCTTCCTCAAGCACCTGCCCGTCGTCGACCTGGCCATGGTGGCCTCGGGCTTCCTGCTCCGCGCCATCGCCGGCGGCGTCGCGAGCGACATCCCGCTGAGCCAGTGGTTCCTCCTGGTGGCGGCCTTCGGCTCGTTCTTCATGGTCGCCGGCAAGCGCTACTCCGAGATCAAGTCGCTCGGCAGCGAGGCGGGCACCCGTCGCTCGCTCGAGCGCTACACGGAGTCCTACCTCCGCTTCGCGTGGATGCTCGCGGCGACGATGGTGCTCATCTCCTACAGCCTCTGGGCGTTCACGAACGGCGGCGTCGGCGCGTACGCGGTGCCCTGGACGGCGATCTCGATCGCGCCGTTCACCCTCGGGCTGCTCCAGTACGCCCTCGAGGTCGACTCCGGGAACGCCGGGGAGCCGGAGGAAGTTGTCCTGCACGACAGGGTTCTGCAAGTGATCGGACTGGTCTGGCTCGTGGTGATCTCGATCGGGGTGTTCACCCGATGAAGGCCTTCCCGGTGAACGCCTTCCCGTCCATGCCGGGCGGGGGCAGCGACCTCGACCTGCCGCACATCCGGCCCTCCGGGGTCGAGGAGCAGCCGCCGATCCCCCAGAAGCTCATCGAGATCCACGGCTGGGGCCGGGCGGCGGGCGCGATGTCGCACCTGCACGCCATCGACTCCGTCGCGGACGCGGTGTCCGCGCTGCGCAGCGGGGCCGGGCGCGGCGTGACCCCGCGCGGGCTCGGGCGCAGCTACGGCGACGCCGCGCAGAACTCCGGCGGGACCACGCTCGACCTGACGCACCTCGACAAGATCCTCTCGGTCGACGCCGCCTCCGAGCCGCCCACCGTGACGCTGCAGGCCGGCGTCAGCATCGACACGCTGATGAAGGCGCTGCTGCCGTTCGGGCTGTGGGTCCCGGTGCTGCCGGGCACCCGGCAGGTGACGATCGGGGGCGCCATCGCGGCGGACGTGCACGGCAAGAACCACCACACCCAGGGCAGCTTCGGCAACCACGTCCGCTCCTTCGACCTGCTCATGGCCGACGGCAGCGTGAAGACGCTCGAGCGTCCGACCGGCGGTTCGTGGGAGGCGCTGGACGACGACGGCCGGCTGTTCTGGGGGACGATCGGCGGGATGGGCCTGACCGGCGCGATCGTCGGTGCGGTCGTGGAGCTGCAGCGCGTGGAGACGGCGTACTTCACCGTCGACACCGACCGCTGCAGCGACATCGACGACCTGATGGCGAGGATGAGCACGGGTGACGACGCGTACAACTACTCGGTCGCCTGGTTCGACGCGGTCACCAAGGGCAGGCACATGGGCCGCGCGGTCCTCACCCGCGGCGACAAGGCGAAGCTGTCCCAGCTGGACCCCAAGCGCCGCCGGGAGCCGCTGAAGTTCGTGGCGCCGTCCTTCGGGACGATCCCCGAGGTCTTCCCGAACCGCATGGTCAACAAGCTGACGGCGAAGGCCTTCAGCGAGTTCTGGTTCCGCAAGGCGCCGAAGCACCAGGTCGGGGCGCTGCAGAACATCACGGCCTTCTTCCACCCGCTCGACATCGTCGCGGAGTGGAACCGGGTCTACGGCCCGAACGGCTTCCTGCAGTACCAGTTCGTGGTGCCGTTCTCGGCGCACGAGACGTTCAAGCGGTGCTTCGAGATGATCGTGAACTCCGGGCACCTGTCCTGCCTGAACGTGCTCAAGCGCTTCGGCCCGGGCAACCTCTCGCCGCTGTCCTTCCCGATGCCGGGCTGGACGCTGACCGTCGACCTGCCCATCGAGCCGGGGCTCGACAAGCTCTGCGACGCGCTCGACGAGGAGGTCGTCAGCGTCGGCGGCCGGGTCTACCTGGCCAAGGACTCGCGGCTCACCGCGGAACGGTTCCGTCAGATGTACCCGCGCCTCGACGACTTCCTCGCCGTCCGCCGGCAGGCCGACCCCGAGCACCTCTTCAGCTCCGACCTCGCCCGCCGTCTGGCGATCTGATGGCTCCCTCCTCCGAAAGCGACTCCTTGATCAACGCGACCGGCAACCCCTCGTCCCTGCTCCTGCTGGGCGGCACGTCCGACATCGCGCTCGCCATCGCCCGCCGGTACGCCCGTCGCGGCGGCCTGCGGGTCGTCCTCGCGGCGCGTCCGGGCGAGCGGCGTACGGCGGCCGCGGCCGAGCTGGGGACGTTGGGCTGCCAGGTCAGCGAGGTCGACCTCGACGCCCGCGACCACGGCTCGCACGCCGCCACGATCGACGCGGCCTTCGCCGACGGGGACATCGACGTCGCGGTGGTCGCGTTCGGGATCCTCGGGGACACCGAGCAGGCGTGGCAGGACCCGGAGCTCGCGCTCGAGCTGGCCGAGGTCAACTACGCCGCGCCGGTCCACCTCGGAGTGCTGCTGTCGAACCGGCTCAAGGAGCAGGCGCACGGCGTCGTCGTCGCCCTCTCCAGCGTCGCCGGCGAGCGGGTCCGCCGCTCCAACTTCGTCTACGGGTCGAGCAAGGCCGGCTTCGACGGCTTCTACCTCGGGCTCGGCGAGGCGTTGCGCGGCACCGGCGTACGGGTCCTCGTCGTCCGTCCCGGCTTCGTGAAGTCCAAGATGACCGCCGACCTCGAGGTCGGCCCGCTGGCGGCGACGCCGGAGGAGGTCGCCGAGGCGACGATCGAGGCGGTGACCGCGAAGCGCGAGCTGATCTGGGTGCCGACGCCGATGCGCTTCGTGATGTCCGGGCTGCGCCACGTGCCGCGGCCGCTGTTCCGCCGGCTGCCGATCTGACGCCGGCCGTGGTCCTCGAGGTCGCCCTCATCGACGTCACCGACCCCGACGCCTTCGAGGACGCGTTCCTCGGGGCGCGGGAGATCCTCGCCGGCACGCCCGGCTGCCGTTCGGTGCGGATGACCCGTGGCGTCGAGTCGGCCGAGCGGTTCGTGCTGCTGGTCGAGTGGGACAGCGTCGAGGCGCACGAGACGGGGTTCCGGCAGAGCGAGCGCTTCACGCGGTGGCGCGAGGCCATCGGCCCCTGGTTCGCGGGGCCGCCGCGGGTCGAGCACTTCACCGACGTCGGCTGACCGGGCCGCCCGCCCCTCACGGCGCCGGCGGCGTCCGGGCTGTCATCATGAGCGCGTGGCCGACGACTCGCGGATCATCGCCCTCGGGTTCGGCAAGTACGCCCGGTCGAACAAGATCTTCGCGCTCGAACGCCTGACCGGCGAGCAGCGCGGTGGCGGGCGTCGCACCCGGGTCTGGATCGAGGGCGTGCCCGAGCCCATCATCGCCTCGCGGACCGAGATCACGATCCTCCGTGACATGGGCGAGGAGGCTGCCGTCGACGTCCCCGTCCTCGACGAGGCGCTCGACCTCGCGGCCCGGCTCGCCGCCGCCGCGGACGCCGGACGCGTCGACCTCAGCGACCTCGGGCGCCGCGCCCGCCGCGTCCTCGCCTCGACCACCCAGCCCCCGCTGCCCGCCGACGACTGAACCGCCGGGGCCTGCTCAGCGCAGCGGCCGGAGCCGGTCCGCACCGTTCTCGGCCGCCACGACCACCGGCTGCGCGCCGGGGTCGGCGTACCCCCACGGCGCGGGGACGACCACGACCCGGTCGGGGTACGCGGCCACGAGGGCGACCCGGACCTCCTCGCCGTCGTCCTGCCGGAAGAGCCAGGGGTCGGCCAGGCACGACAGCCCCCGCGCGCGCAGCACCGCCTCGGCCTGCTCGAGGGTGCCGGCCTCCGCGAGCCGGGCCCCGAAGAGCGTGAGCGGCACGGTGCCGCCCGGCTCCTGCACGAGGTAGCCCAGCAGCTCGTCGTCCTCGTGCCGCCGGTAGGGCGTCCACCCGGGAAGAACCATGGCCGACAGGCAACCCCACCGTGCCACGGTCCGGCCAGCCGTTTTCGTCGGTCGACGCAGCGTCAGCGACCACCACCGCGCCAGCCGGCGGGGTCGACGCCACCCGGCACCACCTCGGCGGGGCCGTACGGCTGGCGGGTCAGCACGAAGGACCCCAGGTCGAGGTGGGTCACGTCGCCGCCCGCGTCCCGGACGACCGTCAGCGTCTCGCCCCGGTAGTAGGCGTCCAGC
Source organism: Microlunatus spumicola (assembly GCF_039536445.1). Classification (NCBI taxonomy): domain Bacteria; kingdom Bacillati; phylum Actinomycetota; class Actinomycetes; order Propionibacteriales; family Propionibacteriaceae; genus Microlunatus; species Microlunatus spumicola. Next base: position 434,923 of record NZ_BAAAYR010000004.1, read on the forward strand.
CCGGTCCAGCGACCGTCCGCGGCGGGCCGGAAGCGCGACTCCCGCCCGCGCGAGCCGAGGGTGACCAGCTCGAGGTGCCGGTCCGCCTGCAGCCGGACCGCGAACGGGGCCGCGCCCCAGTACCAGGGACCGGTCAGCGCGAGCAGCTCCGGGTCGGCGTCCGGGAGCGGCGCCCAGGGCTCGGGTTCGCGGGGCTCGGCCGTCGCCACCGCGTCGACCAGGTCCTCGACGAGCGCGCCGAGGTCCGGCCCGGACGTGGCGTTCGCAAAGGCGACGACGGCCAGGCCCGCCTCCGCCGAGACGTCGAGGCCGGCGAGGAAGCCGGGCATGGAACCTCCGTGACCGACCAGGCCGTACGGTCCCCCTCGCGTCTGCAGGCCCAGGCCGTAGCCCGAACCGTCCGCCCCGGCCGGGACGACCGGCTCGCGCATCTCCTCGAGGGTGGTGAGCGGCAGGACGCGGTCGTCGCCGACCAGCAGGAAGCTCGCGAAGCGGGAGAGGTCCCCCACGGTCGACCAGAGCTGGCCGGCCGGGGCCATCAGCCCCGCGTCGTGCGTGGGCTCGGGGAGCAGCAGGTCCGCCCACGGGTGCACGGCCCAGCCGAGCGCGTGCGGCGCGACCGGCATCAGGGTCGTCCGGCGCAGGCCGAGCGGGTCCAGGACCTCGGACTGCAGGACCTCGCCGAAGGGCCGGTCGTGGAGCCGCGCGACCATCGCCCCCAGCAGCGCGAACCCCGGGTTGGAGTAGTGGAAGCGTCGCCCGGTCAGCTGCTCGGCAGGGTCGGCGCCGAGGAGGTCGGTCACCGCCGGCCGCACCGCGCCGTCGGTCCGCTCCCACCAGGGCGGCGGCGTCTCCGACGCGACGCCGGCGGTGTGCGACAGCAGCTGCAGCACCGTCCGGTCGTCGGCGGCGGTGCCCGGGAGGTGGGTCTCCAGCGGGTCGAGGAGGTCGAGGCGGCCCGCGTCGCGCAGGCGCAGGACCAGCACGGCCACGAAGGTCTTGGTGATCGAGCCGATCCGGTACTGGGTGTCCGTCGTCGGGGCCGCCCCGTCCACCGAACCCCGCCCCCTGGACCACACCAGGGCACCGTCACGGACGAGGCCCGCGGCCACGCTGGGGGCCCGTCCCTCCGTCTGGGTGCGGGCCAACCGGTGGTCGAGCACCCGTCGGGTCGTCGGCAGCAGGTCCACGGGGTCTCTCGTCACGGGGACAGCCCATCACCCCCGACGACGCGGCGCGGCCCGGGTCCGCCCGGGAGTGGGCCGAGCCCGATGAGTCCGGCTGTCCGAGCCGGTCGACCTGTGCAGAGGACACCAGACCCGAGGAGAACGCCGATGAGTGCCATCACGCCGTGCCTGTGGTTCGACGACCGGGGCGAGGAGGCGGCGCGGTACTACGTGTCGCTCTTCCCGAGGTCGTCCGTCGGGAAGATCCTGCGCTGGGGTCCCGAGAACCCGGCCCGCCAGGGTCAGGTGCTGACGATCGAGTTCACCCTCGACGGCACCCCCTTCACCGCCCTGAACGGCGGTCCGCAGTTCACCTTCACCGAGGCCGTCTCGCTGCAGGTCGACTGTGCCGACCAGGCGGAGGTCGACCACTACTGGGACGCCTTCGTCGGCGACGGCGGCGAGGAGAGCGACTGCGGCTGGTGCCGCGACAAGTTCGGCTTCTCCTGGCAGGTGGTCCCGCACGTCCTGCCCGCGCTGCTGACCGACCCCGACCCGGGACGCGCCGGCCGCGCCATGGCCGCGATGATGACGATGAAGCGCCTCGACGTCGCCGCGCTCGAGGCGGCCGCCGCCGGCTGAGGCGCCCTGGCTGCCCTCAGGCGAGCTGCAGCGACGCCGCCCCGTCCTGCTGGCCGGTGACGTCCCAGAGGTGGTGCACGACGTCGTGCAGCACGTACTGCAGGAACGTCTCCACGGTGAAGACCGAGCCGTTCGACCGCGTGCCGCGACGCGCCCAGGCCCGCGCCTCGATCTCCGTGACCGTGCCGACGAGCCGCTGCGCGGCGGCCTCGAGGTCCTCCGCCACCTGCTCGGGGTCCTGCTCGCCGTAGCGCCCGGCGACGGCGGCCTCGTCCTGGTCCCAGTCGGCGAAGACCGCGTCGTCGGAGGTGAGCATCAGCTCGAGGCGCTGGCCGGTGATGACGTAGAGGTCGCGCACGTGCGCGCCGTACTCCAGCGGCGACCAGACGGCCGGCGCGGGCCGCACCTCCACCGCGGGGTTCTCGCGGAGGATCTGCACCCACTCCTCGCCCGCCAGGAAGAACCGCTCGCCGAGCTGCTCGCGGGGCACGGTACGGGCCTCGAACCCGCACTCGGGGCACCGTCGCTCGAGGACCCAGGTCCAGTCCTTGCCGTCCGGAACGATCACGTCGGCCTGCTCGTCGGCTGCCACGCCACCACCCTGGCACAACCGCCCCGCCGCCGCCCAGCACCTGGCGTCGGGGCTCCGACCACTAGACTCCCTCGACGCGGGAGCCGAGGGCGCCACCGCGAGAGGTAGGGCACGTGCCACAGGCGAGCCGGTCAGGACGCATCTCCAAGGTCCTCGTGGCCAACCGCGGCGAGATCGCGGTGCGGGTCATCCGCGCCGCGGCGGACGCGGGGCTGGGCAGCGTCGCGGTCTACGCCGACCCGGACGCGGACGCGCTCTTCGTCACGCTGGCCGACGAGGCGTACGCGCTGGGCGGCTCGACACCGGCGCAGACCTACCTCGACGTGGCCAAGATCCTCGACGTCGCCGCCCGCTCGGGCGCCGACGCCGTGCACCCGGGCTACGGCTTCCTGGCCGAGAACGCCGACTTCGCCAGCGCCGTCATGGAGGCGGGGCTGGTCTGGATCGGCCCGCCGCCCGCCGCCATCACCGCGCTCGGCGACAAGGTGCAGGCGCGCCACATCGCCCAGCGCGTCGGCGCCCCCCTGGTCCCCGGGACCGCCGACCCGGTCGCCGACGCGGACGAGGTCGTGGCGTTCGCCACCGAGTTCGGCCTGCCGGTCGCCATCAAGGCGGCCTTCGGCGGCGGCGGGCGCGGCCTCAAGGTCGCCCGCACGCTGGAGGAGATCCCCGAGCTGTACGAGTCGGCCGTCCGCGAGGCCGTGGGCGCGTTCGGGCGGGGCGAGTGCTTCGTCGAGCGCTACCTCGACCGCCCCCGGCACGTCGAGACGCAGTGCCTCGCCGACAGCCACGGCAACGTGGTCGTCGTGTCGACCCGCGACTGCTCGCTGCAGCGCCGCCACCAGAAGCTCGTCGAGGAGGCCCCGGCGCCGTTCCTCACCCAGGACCAGCTCGACCGGCTCTACACGTCGTCCAAGGCGATCCTCACCGAGGCCGGCTACGTCGGCGCGGGGACGTGCGAGTTCCTGGTCGGCCAGGACGGCACCATCTCCTTCCTCGAGGTGAACACCCGCCTCCAGGTCGAGCACCCGGTCTCCGAGGAGGTCACCGGGCTCGACCTCGTGCGCGAGATGTTCCGCATCGCCGACGGCGAGGAGCTGGGCTACGGCGACCCCGTCACCCGCGGGCACTCCATCGAGTTCCGGATCAACGCCGAGGACCCGGGTCGCGGCTTCCTGCCCGCACCCGGCACGCTCACGCGCTGGGTGCCGCCGCTCGGCCCGGGCGTCCGGGTCGACGAGGGCTACCGCGCCGGCATGACCGTGCCCGGCAGCTTCGACTCCCTGGTCGCGAAGATCATCGTCACCGGGGTGGACCGGGAGCAGGCCCTGGAGCGGTCCCGCCGCGCCCTGGCCGAGCTGGTCGTCGAGGGCATGCCCACCGTGGTGCCGTTCGACCGCGTCGTGCTCGACGACCCGGCCTTCACCGCCGCCTCCGGCACGTTCGGCGTGCACACGCGCTGGATCGAGACCGAGTTCGACAACACGATCGAGCCCTGGCAGGGCACCACCGCCGAGGCGCCCGAGGCCGAGCGCGAGCGCGTCGTCGTCGAGGTCGGCGGCCGCCGGCTCGAGGTCGTGCTGCCCGCCGGGCTGGGGGCGGGACGGGCCTCCGGCGGCAACGGCGGTTCCGCGGCGCGCAAGCCGGCCCGTCGTGCGGCGGCCGCAGCGGCGGCGCCGAGCGGCGACGCCCTGACCTCGCCGATGCAGGGCACGATCGTCAAGGTCGCGGTGGCCGACGGCGACCACGTCGAGGCCGGCGACCTCGTCGTCGTCCTCGAGGCGATGAAGATGGAGCAACCGCTCACGGCGCACCGGTCCGGCACGGTCTCGGGCCTGGCCGCAGAGCTCGGCGCCACCGTCACCTCCGGCATGGTGCTCTGCGAGATCGTCGACGCCTGACCGGTCCCCGGCCCGCAACCCCCGCGTCGCCGATCGCGACAAGAAGTGGTTAAGAAGGCGGGCCGGGGTCTTCGGTCCGCCCGACGTCGCGAGGCACACTCGAATCCATGGAATTCCTCGTCCTGCTACTCGTCGTGGCAGTGATTCTCGGGGGCGTGAGCCTCTACCGGCGCAACGCGATCCGGCAGCGCGAGACCGCCGAGCGCGCCGCCCTGGAGAGCCAGCTCTCCACCTCCCGCCGTGCCGCCGACGAGGACGTCACGAAGTTCGGCGAGGAGCTGCAGCGCCTCGACATCGACGTGGCCGGCCACCCGCTCGACGAGGCCATGCAGCAGGACTACCAACGCGCGCTCGACGCGTACGAGGACGCGAAGAGCTCGCTCGACGCCGTCCAGAAGCCCGACGAGATCCGCCACGTCACCGAGATCCTCGAGGACGGCCGCTACGCCGTCGCGTGCGTCAAGGCCCGCGTCAACGGCCGGCCGCTGCCGCAGAAGCGCCCGCCGTGCTTCTTCAACCCGGCGCACGGACCCTCGTCGCAGAACGTCGACTGGGCCCCGGCCGGCGGTGCCGTCCGCTCCGTCCCGGCCTGCCCCGCGGACGCCGAGCGTGTCCTCGCCGGCGCCGACCCGTACATCCGCACCGTCCAGGTCGGCGCGCAGCGCGTGCCCTACTGGGAGGGCGGCCCGGGCTACGCGCCCTGGGCGCAGGGCTACTACGGCCGCTGGAACGGCAGCGACATGCTCTCCGGCGTCCTGATCGGCAGCATGCTCTTCGGGGGCGGCGGCAACCTGTTCGGCGGCCTCGGAGCCGGCCTTGGCGGGATCGGCGAGGGCATCGGCGACGGATTCGAGTCCGTCGGCGACGGCATCGGTGGGCTGTTCGACGGTCTCGGGGACTTCTTCGGCGGCGATTAGCCGTCTGTCGCTCGGCGGCGTCCGCCGAGCAGATCACGCCCCCTGAGCTCGTCGAGGGGCCCGGAACGGGTCGGCTGCACCCCTTCGGCTCGCCACGCTGACCTCTTCGAGGCCCGTCAACAAGCTCAGGGAGCGTGCGCTCTAGGCGCTGAGCAGGTCCCGCAGGCCGGCGAGCACCTCGGTGCAGCCCAGCTCGACCTTGAGGGTCGCGAGGTCGTCCCCGCGGGTGTCGCCGCGGTTCACGATGACGACGTCGCGGCCCGCCTTGGCGTTGTGCCGCACGAAGCGGAAGCCGGACATCACCGTCAGCGACGAGCCGAGCACGACCAGGACGTCGGCGGCGTCGACGAGCGCGTACGCCTGGTCGACCCGGTCCCGCGGAACGGTCTCGCCGAAGAACACGACGTCCGGCTTGAGCACCCCGCCGCAGACCAGGCAGTCGGCGAGCACGAAGTCGCCCCAGTCGTCGACGACGGCGTCGCCGTCGGGCCGCAGCTCGGCGTGCTCGAGCACGCGCGGCTGGCCGACGTCGGGGTTGAGCAGGGCGAGACGGTCCTGGAGCTCGCGACGGCTGGTCACCCGGCCGCAGCCCAGGCAGACGACATCGGCGATCGAGCCGTGCAGCGGGATGACCGGCGAGCTGCCCGCGCGCTGGTGGAGCCCGTCGACGTTCTGCGTGACGACCCCCATCTGCCCGTGGGGCTCGAGGGCGGCGAGCAGCCGGTGCCCGTCGTTCGGCTCGGCGTGGCCCATCCGCGACCAGCCCTGGTAGGACCGGGCCCAGTAGCGCTTGCGGTTGTCGAGCGAGCGGACGAACTCGGCGTAGAGCATCGGGGTGGCCTTGACCGACGTCGGCCCGCGGTAGTCGGGGATGCCGCTGTCGGTGCTCATCCCGGCGCCGGACAGGACGGTCCAGGTGCGGCCGACGAGGAGGTCCGCGACCGCCTCGACCCCCACCCGGGTCTGCGCCTCGACGTCTGCCAGCGTCACCCGGCGAGAGTACCCGCGCCGCCAGGACGGCCCTGCGGCGCGCGAGCCGCGGCTGGCAGCATGACCGGATGGCTCTCGTGACCCGACCCCGCGCGCTCGTCTTCGACGTCATGGGCACGGTCGTCGACGACACCGGCGGGATCCACGCCGCGACCGTGGCCGTCCTCACCCGGCGCGGCGATCCCGAGCAGGCGGCGACCACGGTGGCCACGGCGACGAAGGAGGGCCTCCGGTCGCTGCTCGGCGAGGTCAGCGCGGGCCGTCGACCCTGGTCCCCGCACCGCGAGCTGCGCCGCGTGGCGATCCGGGCGGCCGTGGCCGACGCCGGCCTCGCCCCGCTGGACCCGGTGGACGAGGACGAGCTGTGCGGGGTCGTGCACCGCTTCGACGCGTGGCCCGACTCGGCCGCCGCGCTCACCCGCCTCCGCGCCGACCACCTCGTCGTGGCCCTGACGAACGCCGACCCGGCCGAGCTGGCTGGCCTCTCCCGGCACGCCGGCCTGGCCTGGCACCTGGCGCTGTCGGCCCGTCCGTCGCACGTCTTCAAGCCGGACCCGCGGGCGTACGCGGTGGCCGTCGACGCCCTCGAGCTCGAGCCGGCCGAGATCATGAAGGTCGCCTCGCACACCTGGGACCTCCGTGGGGCCGCGGACGTGGGGTTCCGGACCTGCTACGTGCGCCGGCCGGGCGAGGAGCCGCCGCCCGAGGGTGAGTTCGAGCTGGTGGTCGACGACCTCCTGCACCTGGCGGACGTGCTGAGCGGCGCGACCGCATGAGCATCCACGACCGCCGTCCCCACCGGCCCCGGACGAGCCTCGCCCTGCAGGTGGGTCAGACCCTGCTGCTCATCGGCCTGGCCGCGCTGGCCGTCGGCTTCTTCGTCGAGGGCGCCGGCAGCGCGGTGGTGGTCGGTGCCGTGCTCTCGGTGGTCGGGCTCGTCCTGCTCGTGGTCGGGCTGGTGCGCCGCCCGCGGTCGGCGCCGGGCGACTGAACCGTCCCTCTGCGGGGACCGGGCCTCAGCGCTCGGCCGGCGTCGGTACGTCGGCCTCCCAGCGCGTACGCCGCTCGTCCTCGGTCTGCTCCCACCAGGGGGTGCCGCGCTCGCCGAGCGCGACCTTGGTCGCCTGCACGCCGTCGCGGGAGGTGCGCTCCTCGTCGGTGCCCTTGGTCCGCTTCACCTCGCGGCGCCAGGCCATCAGCACCGTCTGCAGCTCGTGGCGCCGCTCGTCGGGCACGAGCGGGTCGGTGGCGCGCCAGCGGCGGCCGTCGATGACCAGGAACCGGCCGTCCTCGGTCCGCTCCACGTCCTTGTCGGACCGGGCCATCAGGTGATGGAGCGCGTCCCGTGGAGGCGCCGCGCGGCCTCCGCGATCGAGCCGGAGAGCGACGGGTACACGGTGAACGAGGCCGACAGCTGGTCGACGGTCAGGCGCTGCGAGATGGCCAGCGCGATCGGGTAGATGAGCTCGCTGGCCCGTGGGGCCACCACGACCCCGCCGATGACGATGCCCGTGACGCTGCGGCAGAAGAGCTTGACGAACCCGTCGCGGCTGCCCTGCATCTTGGCCCGCGGGTTGCCGCGGAGCCGCAGCACCACCTCCCGCGCGGGCACCAGGTGGTCGTCGACCTGCTGCTGGCTCACGCCCACGGTGGCGATCTCGGGGGTGGTGAAGACGTTGGAGGAGACGGTGAGCAGGTCGAGCGGCGCGACCGCGTCGCCGAGCGCGTGGTACATCGCGATCCGGCCCTGCATGGCGGCGACGGAGGCGAGCGGGAGCACCCCGGTGCAGTCCCCCGCCGCGTAGACGCCGCGGGCCTTGGTGCGTGACACCCGGTCCACGACGACAGAGCCGTAGCGGTCGGTCTCGACACGCGTCGTCTCCAGGCCGAGGTCCTCGGTGTTGGGGATGGACCCGACCGCGAGCAGGCAGTGCGAACCGGTGACCTGCCGGCCGTCGGTCAGCGTCACGACCACGCCGTCGCCCTCGCGGACGACGCTCGCGGCGCGCGACTTCGACAGCACGGTCAGCCCGCGCCGGGCGAACACGTCCTCGAGCACCTGCGCGGCGTCGGCGTCCTCGCCGGGCAGCACCCGCTCGCGGGACGACACGAGCACGACCTCGCAGCCGAGGGCGTCGTACGCGCTGGCGAACTCGGCCCCCGTCACCCCGGAGCCGACGACGACGAGGCGCTCGGGCAGCTCCTTCAGGGCGTAGAGGTGGCGCCAGCTGAGGATCCGCTCGCCGTCGAGGCGGGCCTCGGGCAGCTCGCGGGGCCGCGACCCGGTGGCGATCAGGACGATGTCGGCGTCGAGCTCCTCGGTCCCGCCGTCGGTCCGGGTCGCGACGACGCGCTCCGGGCCGTCCAGGCGGCCGCGGCCGTCGACGATCGTGACGTGCTCGTTGAGCAGGCGTTCGGCGATGTCGGCCGACTGCTTGGTGGCGAGGTCGAGCACGCGGGCGTTGACGGCGGACAGGTCGACGCTCACGCCCCGGTCGGGGTCGCCGTCGGCGGGTGCCGCGCCGCAGCCGTGCTCGCCGTCGGCGTGCAGCCGCACGCCGAGCTCGGCGGACTCGCGGACCTCGGTCATCACCTCGGCGGTGGCGATCAGCGTCTTCGACGGCACCGTGCCGGTGAGCACCGCCGAGCCGCCGAGACCCTGGTCCTCGACCAGCGTGACGGCACCGCCCAGCTGGCTCGCCACGAGCGCCGCCTCGTAGCCGCCGGGCCCTCCACCGATGATCGCCACGCGGTCCACGCCCCGATTGTCTCAGCCCCGTCCACGGAACCGGTCGCCGGTGACGAGCACCCGCCGCGGTTCGGCGGTTCGGATAACCTCCGTGCGTGCTGTACGCCGCCTACGGGAGCAACCTCGATCCCGCGCAGATGAGCGGCCGCTGCCCCCACAGCCCGCTGCGCTGGACCGGCTGGATCCCCGGGTGGCGGCTGACGTTCGGGGGCGACGGCTTCGACGGGGCGCTCCCGACCCTGGTCGAGGCGCCCGGGGACGTCCAGGGCGAGGAGCACGTCTTCGTCGCCGTCTACGACGTCACCCCGGCCGACGAGACCACGCTGGACCAGTGGGAGAGCGCCGACCAGGGGCTCTACTCCAAGGTCCGCGTCCGCGTCGAGACCCTCGACGGCATCAAGACCGCCTGGGTCTACGTCCTCGAGGACTTCGAGGGCGGCATGCCCAGCGCCCGCACCCTCGGCATCCTCGCCGACGCCGCGCAGACCGCCGGCGCCCCCGAGGACTACCTCGCCGAGCTCCGCGGAAGGCCCTGCCGCAGCGGCTGGTGAGAACGGGGAAGATCCGACCGCGACTACCCGGGCGGAACTTCCCCACTGAGCACGACCTAGCGTCGGGACCGTGAACACCTGGACGCGCACCCCGCAGGAACCCGTCGGCTCGGGCTTCGGCGCCAAGACGACCGCGGCCGAGGTCGCCGCCGGGATCGACCTCACCGGTCGGCTGGCGGTCGTCACCGGCGGCTACTCGGGCATCGGGCTCGAGACCACCCGGGCGCTCGTCGACGCCGGCGCGGACGTGCTCGTCCCCGCCCGTCGCCCGGAGCACGCGCTCGAGGCGCTGGACGGGATCACCCGGACGAGCGTCGCCGCCCTCGACCTGGCCGACCTCGACAGCGTCGCGGCCTTCGCCGACGACGTGCTCGCGCAGGGCCGCGGCATCGACCTCATGATCGACAACGCCGGGATCATGGCCGCGCCGGAGACCCGCGTGGGCCCCGGCTGGGAGGCGCAATTCGCGACCAACCACCTCGGGCACTTCGCCCTCGTGAACCGGCTCTGGCCGCTCATCGCCGCCGGCGGTGGCCGGGTCGTCTCCGTGTCCTCGGCCGGCCACCGGCGCAGCCCGATCCGCTGGGACGACCCGATGTTCACCCGCGGCGACTACGACAGGTGGGAGGCGTACGGGCAGGCGAAGACCGCGAACGTGCTGTTCGCGGTCCGGCTCGACGAGCTCGCGGCCGAGACCGGCGTGCGGGCGTTCGCGCTGCACCCCGGCGGCATCCTCACCCCGCTGCAGCGGCACCTCTCGAGCGAGGAGCAGCAGGGGCTGGGCTGGATCGACTCGAACGGGAACCCGCTCGTCGACTTCAAGAGCACCGGGCAGGGCGCGGCGACCACGGTCTGGGCGGCGACGAGCCCGCAGCTGGACGGGCTCGGCGGGGTCTACCTCGAGGACTGCGACGTCGCCCGCGTCTCCACCGACGACGCCCCGGGCGTCCGGCCGTACGCCATCGACCCGGAGCAGGCCCTCTGGCTCTGGGACCTCTCCGCCGACCTCACCGGCGTCAACGCCTTCTGACCCCCGTCCTCCCTGTCCTCCCCTTCTCCCGCTGGAGCGGGTCGGGTCGGGGGTGCGGGAGGGACGGAGCGCCCGGGGCGGGGGGACCGTTCCTCTAGGGTCGAGCCATGGCTGACGGAACCACCACCGACCCGTACGCGCTCGCCGACGAGGCTGCGCAGGCGATCCGGGACCTCTTCGGGATCGACGGGATCGACGTCTCGTTCACGCTCGGCTCGGGCTGGGCGGCGGCGTCGGACGACCTCGGCGAGGAGATCGGCAGCTGCCCGCTCGGCGAGCTGCCGGGCTTCAGCGCGCCGGTGGTCATCGGGCACGGCGGGCTGCTGCGGGTCGTGCGCACCGCGTCCGGCAAGACGGCGGCGGTGCTGACCGGCCGCACCCACTACTACGAGGGCCGCGGCGTCGCGCCGGTCGTGCACGGCGTACGGACCATGGTCAAGGCCGGGGCGACGACGGTCGTCCTCACCAACGGCTGCGGCGGGCTCAAGGTCGACCGCCCGGCCGGCACGGTCGTGCTGATGCGCGACCACATCAACCTCACCGGCGCGAACCCGCTCGTCGGGGCGCGGTTCATCGACATGACCGAGGCGTACGCGAAGCGCCTGCGCGACCTGGCCCGCACGGTCGATCCCGACCTGCCCGAGGGGGTCTACGCCCAGTTCCACGGGCCGTCCTTCGAGACGCCGTCGGAGGTGCTCATGGCCGGCGTCCTCGGTGCGGACCTGGTCGGCATGAGCACCGGGCTCGAGACGATCGCCGCCCGCGAGCTCGGCGCGGAGGTGCTCGGGCTGAGCCTGGTCACCAACCTGGCCGCCGGCATCTCCCCCACCCCGCTGCACCACGAGGAGGTGCTGGAGGCGGGCGCCGCCGCCGCACCCCGCCTGCGCAGCCTGCTCGCCGGCATCGCGGCCGCGCTCTAGGACCCGCCGTGCCGAGCCTCTCCGCGTCCGTCCGCCAGGCCGTCGGGGCCTGGGTCACGCAGGACCCCGACCCGCAGACCCGCGCCGAGACCGAGCGCCTGGTCGCTGCGGCCGACGGCACCGACCCGCAGGAGGCCGCCGCGGCGCAGGCCGAGCTGACGGACGCGTTCAGCGGCCGGCTCGCCTTCGGCACGGCCGGGCTGCGGGGCCGCCTGGGTCCCGGCCCGAACCGCATGAACCGCGTCGTCGTCACCCAGGCCGCGGCCGGGCTCGCCGCCTACCTGCGCGACCAGGTGGAGCTGCGCCAGGAGTACGGCGCGAAGGTGCTCGTCGGGCACGACGCCCGGCACGGCTCGGCGCGCTTCGCCCGGGACACCGGCGAGGTGCTCGCGGCGGCCGGCTTCGAGGTGCTCGTCACCGACGGCCCCGTCCCGACGCCCGTCGTGGCCTTCGGGATCCGGCACCTCGGCTGCGTCGCCGGGGTCGTCGTCACCGCGTCGCACAACCCGGCGCAGGACAACGGCTACAAGGTCTACCTGGGCGACGGGTCGCAGATCGTCCCGCCGGCCGACGCCGAGATCGCCGCCCGCATCGACGAGGTCGCGCGCCACCCGCTCGGCCACGTGCCGCGCAGCGACGCGTACGAGCCGGCCGGACCCCACCTCCTCGACGCGTACGCCGCCCGCGCGGCCTCGCTGGTCCCGGCCGACGCGCCGCGCGAGCTGCGGTGGGCCTACACGCCGATGCACGGCGTCGGGGGCGACCTCGTCCTCGACCTCGTGGCGCGCGCCGGCTTCCCGGCTCCCGCGGTCGTCGCCGAGCAGGCCGAGCCGGACCCCGACTTCCCCACCGTCGCCTTCCCGAACCCCGAGGAGCCGGGCGCGATCGACCTCGCGCTCGCCCTCGGCGAGCAGGTCGACGCCGACGTCGTCGTGGCCAACGACCCCGACGCCGACCGGTGCGCGGTCGCCGCCCGCTTCCCCGGCGGCTGGCGGATGCTCACCGGCGACGAGCTCGGCGTCCTGCTCGGCGAGGACGCGCTGCGCCGCGGGACCGTCGGCACGTACGCGTGCTCGGTCGTCTCCAGCACGCAGCTCGCGACGGTCGCTGCGGCGTACGGGCAGCCGAGCACGACGACGCTGACCGGGTTCAAGTGGATCGGGCGCGTGCCCGGCCTCGCCTTCGGCTACGAGGAGGCGATCGGCTACTGCGTCGACCCGGAGGCCGTCCGCGACAAGGACGGCATGACCGCCCTGGTCCGGGTGCTGGCCCTGACCGCCGCGCTCAAGGCGGCCGGGACGACGGTCGCCGACCGGCTGGACGAGATCGCGACGACGTACGGCGTGGTCCTCACCGGCCAGCTCTCGGTGCGCGTCGACGACCTCGACGAGATCACCGCGGCGATGGCCCGCCTGCGCGCCCAGCCGCCCGCGACCCTCGCCGGGGAGCCGGTCGAGTTCACCGACCTCTCCGGCGGCCTGGGCGACCTGCCGCCGACCGACGCCGTCCGGCTCGAGGGCCCGACCGTCCGCGTCGTCGTGCGGCCGTCCGGCACCGAGCCCAAGCTCAAGGCCTACCTCGAGGCGCGCGTCCCGCTGGAGCAGACCGGGGGTCTCGCCGACGACCGTGCGCGGGCCGCGGAGACGCTGGCCCGGGTGCGGCAGGACACGGCGGAGGCCCTCGGCCTGTCCTGACCGGTCAGCGCCCGGCCGGCACGAGGTCCTCGACCGACGGCCGGTCCGCGTGGACCACCGTCGAGGTCCGACGGAACGGTGCGGCCAGGGTCGGCCAGACGCTGTGCCGGTTGACCACCAGCGCGACGGCGGCGAGCAGGACGTAGACCCCGGACAGGACCAGGCGACCGGTCGTGCCCGGCACCGCGAACTGCACCGCGAAGAGCGCGAGCAGCGTCCAGGCGGCCCACCGCGGGAAGCGCAGGGAGACCAGGACCGCGATGCCCATCAGGGTCTGCGCGACGGTCAGCGAGAACTCCTCGACCTGCCGGGCGTCCAGCACCAGGCTGGTCGAGCCGCCGCCGAACAGGTAGGCGACGGGCAGGCTCCCGACGAGCAGCGTCCACTGGTTGACCTTGGCCGACACGAGCAGGCCGAGGGCGGCGCCGCCCTTGCCTCGCAGCGCGAAGATCATCGCGATGATCAGCTCCGGCGCCTCCGACGACAGCGGCGCGAGCCACTGCACGAGCAGGAACTGGTCGATGCCGAGCGCCTGACCGCTCTCCACGAGAGCGTCCGCGAACGGTTCGGCCGACGCCAGGATGACCAGGGCGGCGACGACGAACATCGCCACCACGGCCGTCCGGCGCGTCCGGGTCGGCAGCGCGCCGATCCGCGCGGCCGGGCCGACGAGGTCGTGGTCGTCGTCGTCGGCCGAGGTGGCCATCCGGACGAGGTACCAGGCGAAGACGCCGAGCAGCACGAGGCCGAGGAGCAGGTGGATCTGGCCGGTCGCCGGCACGACGAGGGCGAGCAGCGAGGCCAGCGCGAGGAACCCGATATCGACGCGGTACGACGGGTCGAGCACCAGCTCCCGGACCGGGCGACCGGTCCTCCGCCGGGCCACGAACAGCGCGAGCAGCACGACGAGCGACCAGCCCAGCCCGAGCAGCAGGCGGTTGGAGCCGGTCATGTTCGCCGCGGCGAACTGCACGTACTCCGGGCGCGAGCCGGCGGTGTAGGCGAAGTAGAGGTCGACCGCGTACTCGGGCAGCACGGCGATGACCGCCAGGACGGCGATCGCGAGGCCGCCGGAGATGTCGACCTCCGCCGCCTCCGCCGCCCACGCCAGCACGAACGACGACGCCACCACGGCGACGCCGAAGACCAGCAGGGCCGGCCCGGGCTCGAGCTCCGTGCCGGACAGCCGCACCGCGACCGCGGGCACCGCCACGAGCAGGCAGAGCAGGACGGGTCGGAGGGCGCGCATGCCGACCAGCCTGCCAACGTTTCGTCAGTCGCGCAAGTGACGAACTCACGGGAGGGCTCGCACCAGCCGGGCGGGCGACCGGGGTGGCGGGCACAATGCCGGGGTGACGACCGAGCCCACCGGCGACCAGCTCGACGTCGCGGCCCGCACGTTCGCCCTGCTCGGCACCCCCGTACGGCTGCACCTCGTCGCCCTCGCGGCCGCCGGGGAGCACGACGTCGGGACCCTGTCGGAGAAGGCCGGGGTCAGCATCGCGACCGCCAGCCAGCACCTGGCCAAGCTGCGGCTGGCCGGGCTCGTCAGCGCACGGCGCGACGGCCGCCGGCAGATCTACACCGTCGACGACCCGCACGTCCTGACGCTGGTCCACCAGATCTTCGACCACATCGCCCCGGACGGCTCGCTGGCGCCCGACCCGCCCTTCCCGCTGGCCGACCCGCGCCCGGGCGCGACGGAGGGTTCGCCGTGACGCACGGGCGACCGAGGGGTTAACTCTCGTCGTCGTCCGCCTCGTCGGTCGATTTTCTCGCGCTGCTCTGGTCTGGCAGGATATCTTTCTGCCGTACGTGAACGAAGGAGCAGACATGGCTGAGCAGACCCGACTGACCCCCGCCGAGGTGCACGATGTGCTGGCGTCGCACCTGCTGACCGACCCGGCCGCCCTGGTCGTCGACCTGGAGCGCAGCCGCGGCTCGCGCATCGTCGACGCCCGTACGGGGCAGGGCTACCTCGACCTCTACACGTTCTTCGCCTCGTCGCCGCTGGGGTTCAACCACCCCGCGCTGGCCGACGACCCGGGCTTCGTCGCCGAGCTCGGCCAGGTCGCGCTGCACAAGCCGGCCAACCCGGACGTCTACAGCACCGCGTACGCCGACTTCGTCGCCACGTTCGCGCGGGTGCTGGGCGACCCGGCCCTGCCGCACCTCTTCTTCGTGGAGGGTGGCGCGCTCGCCGTCGAGAACGCGCTCAAGGTCGCGTTCGACTGGAAGAGCCGCTGGAACGAGTCCCACGGCCGCAGCCGCGACCTGGGCACCAAGATCATGCACCTGACGCGCGCCTTCCACGGCCGCAGCGGCTACACGATGTCGCTGACCAACACCGAGCCGAACAAGACCGACCGGTTCCCGAAGTTCGACTGGCCGCGCATCGACGTCCCGGCGATCCGCTTCCCGCTGGAGGACCACCTCGACGAGGTCGAGGCCGCCGAGGCCCGCGCGCTGGAGCAGGCCGAGCGGGCGTTCCAGGCGCACCCGCACGACATCGCGGCGTTCATCGCCGAGCCGATCCAGGGCGAGGGCGGCGACAACCACGTCCGTCCGGAGTTCTTCGCCCGGATGAAGCAGCTCGCGCACGACCACGACGCGCTGATGATCTTCGACGAGGTGCAGACGGGCGTCGGCACCACCGGCAGCGCGTGGGGCTACCAGCAGCTCGGCGTCACCCCCGACGTCGTCGCGTTCTCCAAGAAGGCGCAGGTCGGCGGGGTCATGGCCGGCGGTCGCGTCGACGAGGTCGAGCAGAACGTGTTCGTCGTCCCGGGCCGGATCAACTCGACCTGGGGCGGCGGGCTGGTGGACATGGTCCGCTCGCGCCGGATGCTCGAGGTCATGGAGTCTGAGGGCCTGTTCGAGAACGCCCGCGTCATGGGCGACCACCTGCTCGCCGGGCTGCAGCGCGTGGCCGCCGGTTCGACGCTGGTCGACAACCCCCGGGGCCGTGGCCTGTTCGCCGCCGTGGACCTCGCCGACCGCACCCTGCGGGACTCGGTCGTCGTCGACCTCTTCGAGTACGAGCACGTCGTCGCGCTGCCCTGCGGCGAGCGGTCCATCCGGTTCCGTCCGGCCCTTGTCGTCACCGCCGACGAGCTCGACGAGGCCGTCACCGCCCTCGAGCGTTCGGTGGCGCGGGTCTCCGCCGCCTGACCGCCGGAACGAGGAGAGTTGTGCACCGACTTCGGTGCACAACTCTCCTCGTTGTCTCCCGCGACGCCCTCAGGCCAGCTGCGGGAGCTTGGTGAGCGCCTTCGCGACCGAGGCCTGGAGGTCGGCGGACTCCCACCCGTGGTCCACGACGCGCCCGTGGAGGTAGGCGTCGTACGCGGGCAGGTCGAGGTGGCCGTGGCCGCAGAGCGCGGTGAGGATGACCTTCTCCTCGCCGGTCTCCTTGCAGCGCAACGCCTCCTCCACGACCGAGGCGAGGGCGTGGGTCGGTTCCGGGGCCGGCACGATCCCCTCCGTCCGCGCGAACAGCACCCCCGCGGCGAAGCACTCGGTCTGCGGCTTGGCCACGGCGGACAGCTCGCCGGTCTCGTAGAGGTGGCTGATCAGCGGGCTCATCCCGTGGTACCGCAGCCCGCCCGAGTGGATGGGGTCGGGGATGAAGTCGTGCCCGAGCGTGTGCATCTTCATCAGCGGCGTCATGCCCGCCGTGTCGCCGAAGTCGTACGCGTACGTGCCCTGGGTCAGCGACGGGCAGGCCTCGGGCTCGACGGCCAGGACCTGGGGGTTCATCCGCCCGGCCCAGCGTTCGCGCAGGAACGGGAAGGCCAGGCCGCCGAAGTTGGAGCCGCCGCCGGTGCACCCGACGAGCAGGTCGGGGGTCTCCCCCACCTTCGCCAGCTGGAGCAGCGCCTCCTCCCCGATGATCGTCTGGTGCATCAGCACGTGGTTCAGCACGCTGCCGAGCGCGTAGTTCGTCGTCGGGTCCTGCGCAGCGACCTCGACGGCCTCGCTGATGGCGATGCCCAGCGAACCGCTCGACGTGGGGTCGGCCGCGAGGATCGCCCGGCCGGCGGCCGTCAGCTCCGACGGGCTCGGGTGCACCGTCCCGCCGAACGTCTCGATCATCATCCGGCGGTAGGGCTTCTGGTCGAAGCTGGCCCGCACCTGCCAGACCTCGCACGCCAGGTCGAACTGGGCGCAGGCGAACGCCAGCGCGGTGCCCCACTGCCCGGCCCCCGTCTCGGTGCTCAGCCGCTTGATCCCGGCCTTGGCGTTGTAGTACGCCTGCGGGACCGCCGTGTTCGGCTTGTGCGAGCCGGCCGGCGAGACGCCCTCGTACTTGTAGTAGATCCGCGCCGGGGTGCCGAGGGCCTTCTCCAGGCGGTACGCCCGGAAGAGCGGGCTCGGCCGCCACAGCCGGTAGACGTCCTGGACCTCCTCGGGGATGTCGACGTACTGCTCGGTCGACACCTCCTGCGCGATGAGCTCCAGGGGGAAGAGCGGCGCGAGGTCCTCCGGCCCGATCGGCTGACCGGTGCCGGGGTGCAGCACCGGCGGCGGAGGGGTGGGCAGGTCGTGCAGCACGTTGTACCAGCGCGTCGGCATCTCGGACTCGTCGAGCCTGATCTGGTGCGGCGGGCGTGCGGCCATGGGATCTCCCGGTGTCGGTGCGCGCGGACGTACGGTGCCCGCACCCTAGAGCGGTCCCCGGGGGTCGGCCCCCGGGGGTGGGCGACCTAGGATCGTCAGATGACCACGTACGCCCCGCCGCCCCGCCAGGCGTCGGGTGAGGCCCGCGCCGAGGTCCCGCTGCCCGCCCACCTCTCGGGGGCGACGGCCGACGAGGCGACGCTGAAGCGCTTCCTCACCGGTCTGCCCGGGGTGGACCCGGTGGGGCTCGAGCTGCGGGCCGCGACGCTCGCCACGCGCTCCATCAAGAAGGCGTCCAAGCTGGCCGCCATCGACCTCGCCATCTCGATGGTGGACCTCACCACGCTCGAGGGCGCCGACACCCCGGGCAAGGTGCGGAACCTGGCCCGCAAGGCCCTGTCCCCCGACCCGGGGCGCCCGGGCACCCCGCGCGTCGCCGCCGTCTGCGTCTACCCCGACCGGGTCGCGACCGCGGCCGACGAGGTCGCCGGCAGCGGCGTGAAGGTCGCTTCCGTGGCCACGGCCTTCCCCTCCGGGCGGTCGAGCCTCGAGGTCAAGCTCGCCGACACCCGGCTCGCGCTGGAGTCCGGCGCGGACGAGATCGACATGGTCATCGACCGCGGCGCCTTCCTGGCCGGCCAGTACGGGCTCGTGCTCGAGCAGATCCGCGCGGTCAAGGCCGTCGTGGGCGAGGCGGGCGGCCGTGCCCGGCTCAAGGTCATCCTCGAGACCGGTGAGCTGGCCACGTACGACAACGTCCGTCGCGCCTGCTGGATCGCCCTGCTCGGCGGGGCCGACTTCCTCAAGACCTCCACCGGCAAGGTGTCCCCCGCCGCGACGCTGCCCGTCACCCAGGTGCTGCTGCAGGCCGTCCGGGACTGGCGCGACCAGACCGGGCAGCAGGTCGCGGTCAAACCGGCCGGTGGTATCCGGAACACCAAGGACGCGATCCGCCACCTCGTCGCCGTGAACGAGGTCGCCGGGCCCGAGTGGCTCGACCCGCACTGGTTCCGTTTCGGCGCGTCCTCGCTGCTCGACGACCTCGTCCTGCAGCGTCGCGCCCAGCTCGACGGGCACTACGCCGACCCCGCGACCGTCCCGCTCGACTGAGGGAGACACCCCCATGACCGCCCCCACCACGCCCGCCGCCGCGCTGAGCGACGGCTGGACGTACGCGCCCGCCCCGGAGTCCGCCGCGATCGCCGCCGTCAAGGACCGCTACCTGCCCTTCGTCGACGGCACCTTCGTCGAGGGCCACGGCGACGACGCCGAGACGTTCAACCCGGGCACCGCCGAGGTGCTGGCGACCGTGTCGCAGAGCACGACCGCCGACGTCGACACGGCCGTCGCGGCCGCGCGGCGGGCGTACGAGGACGTCTGGTCGCCGATGAGCGGCGCCGAGCGCGGCCGCTACCTGTTCCGGATCGCGCGCGGCCTGGCCGAGCGGGCCCGCGAGCTCGCCGTCCTCGAGTGCCTGGACAACGGCAAGCCGATCCGCGAGACGCGCGACTTCGACGTGCCGACGGCGGCGCAGCACTTCTTCTACCACGCGGGCTGGGCCGACAAGCTCGGTCACCTGGGCCTCGGCCCGGCGCCCCGGCCGCTCGGCGTCGCCGCCCAGGTCATCCCCTGGAACTTCCCGCTGCTCATGGCCGCGTGGAAGATCGCGCCCGCGCTGGCCGCCGGCAACACCGTGGTGATCAAGCCGGCCGAGACGACCCCGCTCTCGGTGCTCGTCCTCGCCGAGGTGATGGCCGACGCCGGCCTCCCGCCGGGCGTCGTCAACGTGGTCACCGGCGCCGGCGACGTCGGCTCCGCGCTGGTCAACCACCCCGGGGTCGACAAGGTCGCCTTCACCGGCTCGACCGCGGTCGGTCGCGGGATCCAGCACTCGCTCGCCGGGACCGGCCGACGCGTGACCCTGGAGCTGGGCGGCAAGGGCGCGAACATCGTCTTCGACGACGCCGCGCTGGACCAGGCCGTCGAGGGCATCGTCACCGGCATCTTCTTCAACGCCGGCCAGGTCTGCTGCGCGGGTTCGCGGCTGCTGGTCCAGGAGCCGGTGGCCGAGGAGCTGCTCGCCAAGCTCGAGGCCCGCGCCCAGACGCTGCGGGTCGGCGACCCGCTCGACAAGAACACCGACGTGGGCGCGATCAACTCGCCGCGGCAGAAGGCGAAGATCGACGAGCTCGTCGCCGCGGGCTCCGAGGACGGCGCGCACGTCTGGCGCTCGTCGTGCCCGGTCCCGGAGCGCGGCTGGTACGTCTCCCCCACGATCCTCACCGACGTCGCCGGCTCGTCGCGGGTGGTGCGCGAGGAGATCTTCGGCCCGGTGCTGACCGTCGAGACGTTCCGGACCCCGGACGAGGCGGTCGCCAAGGCGAACAACACCCCGTACGGGCTGTCGGCCGGCGTGTGGACCGAGAAGGGTTCGCGGGCG
Organism: Microlunatus spumicola; assembly: GCF_039536445.1. Lineage (NCBI taxonomy): Bacteria > Bacillati > Actinomycetota > Actinomycetes > Propionibacteriales > Propionibacteriaceae > Microlunatus > Microlunatus spumicola. The sequence continues at coordinate 455,135 of NZ_BAAAYR010000004.1, forward strand.
ATGGCCATGGCCGGCGCGCTGAAGGCCGGCGTGGTCTGGGACAACACGTTCAACCGCTTCGACCCGACGGCCGCGTTCGGCGGGTTCAAGGAGTCCGGGTTCGGCCGCGAGGGCGGCCCGTCGGGCATGGCCGCCTACCTGGAGGAGCAGTCCTGATGAGCGCCGGAGAGAGCCGCCTCGGCGTGCCCAAGACCTACAAGCTCTACCTCGGCGGCGCGTTCCCGCGCTCGGAGTCCGGGCGGACGTACGTCGTCCGCGACGCGAAGGGCGCCTTCTGGGCCAACGCCGCGCTCGCCTCTCGCAAGGACGTCCGTGACGCGGTGGTCGCCGCGCGCAAGGGGTTCCGCTCCTGGTCGAAGGCCACGGCGTACAACCGCGGCCAGGTCGTCTACCGGATCGCCGAGATGCTCGACGGGCGCCGGTCCGACCTCGTCGACCTGCTCGTCACCGGCGGGGCTACCCGCGCCGCGGCCACGACCGAGGTCGACGCGAGCGTGGACCGGCTCGTGCACCACGCCGGCTGGACCGACAAGCTCGGCGCCGTCTTCGGCTCGACGAACCCGGTCTCCGCGCCGTACTTCTCGTACTCCTCGCCCGAGCCCACGGGCGTCGTCGGTGTGCTGGCCCCCTCGGGTTCGCCGCTGCTCGGCCTGGTCTCGGTGCTCGCCCCGGTCCTGGCGACGGGCAACGCGGCCGTCGTCGTCGCCGCTCAGCCGGACGCGTGCGTGGCGGTGACGTTCGCCGAGGTGCTGGCCACGTCCGACGTCCCGGCCGGCGCGGTCAACGTCCTCACCGGTTCCGTCGCAGAGCTGGCTCCCGTGCTCGCCGCGCACGGGGACGTCGACGCGCTCGACCTCACCGGCGCGCCGGCCGACCTGCGGGCCGACCTCGAGCGGGCGGCGTCCGACACGGTCAAGCGGGTCTACGTCCCGCGCGGCACGCCCGACTTCACCGCCGAGCCCGGCCTGGGCCGGCTGCGCGCGTTCCTGGAGACGAAGACCGTCTGGCACCCGACCGGCGCCCTCTCGATGTCCGGCGGCGGTGGTTACTGAGCTGATGGCCTCCGCTCCGCTCCGGCGCGGATCGCGCTCGAACCCGATGTCTTCCTCCTCGTTCGCGAACGAAGAAGCGTGTTCGCTCTCTCGTCGTCCAGACACCGGCGCGCGATCCGTCGATGGCTGAGGACGAAGAGATGGCCACCGCACGCTTGGTCCTGTTGGCTGGACCGTCCGGCAGCGGGAAGTCGCGGCTGGTCAACGCCGTGCGCTGCCCACGGGTGAACCTGGACGACTTCTACCGGGACGAGGACGACCCCGCGAACCCGCGCACGACGACGACGGTCGGGGCGGACGAGGCGCCGGCGGTCGACTGGGACGACGTCGGCAGCTGGGACGCCGACGCGGCCCTCGCCGCGCTGGTCTCGCTCTGCACGACGGGCGTCACCGAGGTCCCCACGTACGACATCTCGTCGAGCCGGCGCACCGGGACCCGGACGGTCGACCTCGGCGAGGCGCGGACGTTCGTGGCCGAGGGGCTCTTCGCGCCGGACCTCGTCCCGGCGGCCCGCGCGGCGGGGCTCGAGATGGACGCGATCTACCTCGACCGGCCGCGGCTGCAGACGCTGCTGTTCCGCTTCGTCCGCGACGTCTCCGAGCACCGCAAGCCGCTGCCCGTGCTGCTGCGCCGCGGCCTCGCGCTGTTCCGCGCCGAGCCGGCGCTCCGCACCCACGCCCTGACCTGCGGCTGCCGCCCCGTCAGCATGGCCGAGGCGTTCCGCGTGGTGCGCGGCACGCGGCTCTGACTCAGGGTGGACACCTGTGCACCGTGTTCGGTGCACAGGTGGTCACACTGACGCGGTCGCCTCGACGAGGTCCGGCGCAACGACGGTCCGGCGACCGAGCCGGCGCGCCAGCAGGGCCATCCCCACGAGGGCGAGCGTGCACAGCACGGCGGGCACGACGAAGACGCCGGGGACCCCGAGCACCGAGACGAACAGGCTGCCGAGGAGCCCGCCGACGGTGGAGGCGAAGAGAATCGAGCTCATGAACGTCGATGACGCGAGCCCCACGCCCGAGGGGTAGAGGTCCTGGGCGACGGACACGCCCAGCCCGGCCATCCCGGCCCACATCGCCGACAGCAGCACCTGCGCCACGACGAGGCCCACGACGCTCGTGCTGGTCGCGTAGCAGAGGTGCGCGGCGATGGCGCAGACCGTGCCGGCCATGACGATCTTCATCGGGCCGTGGCGCCCGGCGAGCCGGGCGGCCAGCGGCATCAGCGCGAGCTCGCAGACCGGTTGGAGCGCGATGACCCCGCCGCTCACGGCGGCGGGCAGGTGCAGCTGCTGGCTCATGTAGAGCGGCAGGTAGGCGAACTTCACGGTGTCCCCGCAGGCCGCGACGGTCACGAGCGCGCAGAAGGACAGCAGCGGCAGCAGGGCACGCCGGGAACCGACCGTCGGGCGTCGGTCACCGGGGGTCGGGACGGCAGCCGCCGCGACGAAGCGCGGTGCCTTCACCCCGATCATCGGCACGAGCTGCAGGGCGGAGAGGGCCGCGGTGAGGAGCATGACCGTGCGCAGCCCGAAGAACCCGCCCGCCAGCGAGCCCACGACGGGGCCGAGGACCCAGCCCAGCGTGAAGCCCATCCGGACGGTGGAGATGAGCTCGACGTCCATCCCGCTCGGGCGGCGGTTCAGCTCGTCGCGCACGGCCGCGTACACCTGGGCACCGGCGGCGCCGGCGACGCCGAGGGCCACGACGCTGATGACGAACGGCATCCACAGCTGCGTCGCGAGGCCCATGGCGGTCCAGCCGGCCGCCCCGACGAGCGCGCCGATCCGGAACAGCCGGAGCCGGTCCGGCTGACGGTCCGAGAGCCGGCCGAGGGCGAAGCCGACCACCGGGGCCGTCACGTTGGTCAGGTAGTAGAGGCCGGCCTGCGGCAGCGTCGCGCCGAGGTCGGTGACGAAGAAGGTGGTGAGCTGCGGCACGGCGACCGAGGTCGCCATGCCCGAGAGCAGCAGGGCGAGCAGCGCCGAGCGGTAGAAGCGGTCGCGCAGGACGAGCGCGAGCGGGAGCCGGTTGGACGTGCGGGTGGGCGTGCGTGCAGCAGACGTGGTCGTGTCTCGATCGTGGTTGACGGGAGGGCCGGCACGCCGTCATCGCCGCGACCTGGTCGCCCGAGACCGGCAGGTGCTTAGCCGGACTCTCTTAAACGTTTTACCACACCACGCCAGCCCCGCACGCGCACCCGGACCCGCTCCCGCCCTGGTCAGGCCCGTCGCAGCCGCACGGCGCCCTTCGCGGTCGAGGGGTCGACCACCCGGCCCTGCTGCACCATCTCTGCGACCCCCGCCGCGACGAGACGACGGGCGGCGCGGCGGGCCGGTTCGTGCAGCGTCTCCCCCGCCGTCGGGTCCACGCAGCGCGCGGCGTCGTCCGGGTCCACCCCCTGCCGGCCGGCCTTCTCGACCAGGGCACGGAGCAGCGCCTCGAGCCGGACGTCGACCGACGTCAGCTTGCGCCTCCGGCAGGCGTCGCTGCAGTAGCGGACGTCGTCCCAGTTCTTGGCCCACTTCGCCCGCCACTCGATACGGCGCCCGCAGCTCGCGCAGGTCTTGTCGGGGGGCGGCACGCACCCAGTGTGCTTCGCGGCCCGAGGCCCCCGCCACGGTCCGCGCCCGATCGCACCGCCAGTCCGGGCGAGCAGGCCGGCGACGGGGGCCAGGAGGTGCGCCACCGCCGCCGGAGCTGCCCGCGACGTCAGGCCAGTCGTGCCCGGGCCGAGACCTGCGCGACGTGCTGAGCGACCTTCTTCTGCGCCGAGCTCGTCACCTTGGCGAGGCCCGGCCCGTTGTTCGAGATCGTGTCGAAGTCGACCAGGACGGTCAGGCCGGTGACGTCGAGCTTCAGGTGGGTCGTCGCGCTGGCGTAGATCCGGACCGCGGAGGTCTTCTCCACCACGCCCAGCTCGACGTACGTGCCCGTGGCCACGGTGCGGCCCTTGTCGAAGGGCAGCGTGGCCACCTTGGGGGGCTTGGGGCCGGGAGGACAGACGACGAGGCTGCCCGCGCTGCTGGAGCCGAGCGCGGTCAGGGTGAGGTGCGCCGCGATCGCCAAGAAGGGCGTCACCTCCGTCGGCAGGAGGGCGACGTCGATCCACGCCCCCTTCCGCAGCCGGCCCTTCGAGTCGAAGGCGTCCGTGGAGGTCGCGACGATGCTCTCCCGGGTGGCGGAGTCCTTGGTGTTCAGGACCCGTCCCGCGAGGAACGGGATGGTGAGCGGCAGGGTCGACAGGTCGTACGTCGTCAGCACCTCGGCGGTGACGCCCTCGTCGCCGTCGTCGACACCGACGACCAGGCCGCGGGGGCCCGCGGCCAGCCCGCCGACCGGCAGGTCGTCCGGGAGGCCGGACGCCGGCGTGAGCAGCAGCGCGGCACCCGACGGGTTGGTCAGCGTGAGGGCGGCCGCGGACGAGCTGCCCGGGTCCAGCACCACCGTGGTCGTCGTCGTGCTGCTGGACGACTGGCCGAGCAGGACGGCCTCACCGGGATCGGCCGACGCGGGCAGGGCGCTCGTGGCGGTCGCCGCGACGGCGCCGCCGGCGGCCGCGGCGAGCAGCGCGCTGCCGCGGAGGAAACGGCGTCGCTGGAGGACGGCCTCGTCGGACGGGGTGATGGGGTCGGTCACGGGTGCTCCTCGGGGGTAGGGGCGGAGGTCGTCGGCGACCTCGTCGCGACGACCCTAAGAGGATCTTCAGTTTTCCGCTGGCGTTCGGCGGAATCCGCTCCGAGGGGCGCGCGCACCCCTCGTCGTCCACCTGCTGCGAGGATGCGGGCGTGCGGGTTGCGGTCCTGGGAACAGGTGTCATGGGCGTCGGGATGGTGCGGTCGCTGCGGCGGGCCGGCATCGAGGTGAACGCGTGGAACCGCACGCGGGACAAGGCCGAGCCGCTGGCGCAGGACGGGGCGCGGGTCTGCGGCTTCGCCGCCGAGGCCGTCGCCGACGCCGACGTGGTCGTGGTGATGCTGTTCGACACCGACGCGGTGCTCGCGGTGCTGACCGAGGCGCTGCCCGCCGTGCAGGACGGCGCGGTGTGGGTGCAGTCGAGCACGATCGGGCTCGAGGGGACGGCGCAGGCCGCCGACCTGGCCAGCCGCTACGGCGCGCCGTTCGTGGACGCCCCCGTGCTGGGCACCAAGCAGCCGGCCGAGCAGGGGACGCTGGTGTTCCTGGCCGCCGGGGCCGAGGAGCTGCGCGAGCGGGTCGCCCCGGCCTTCGACGCCATGGGGTCCAAGACCATCTGGGTGGGCGAGGAGCCGGGTCGCGGCTCGGCCCTCAAGCTCGTCTGCAACGCCTTCGTCGGCACCCTGACGGCGGCGATCGGCCAGTCCGTCGGCCTGGCGCACCAGCTCGGGATCGACCCGCAGCTGTTCCTCGACGCCCTCGACGGCGGGGCGAGCGACTCGCCGTACGTGCACGTCAAGGGCGCGATGATGCTGAGGGGTGAGTACCCGCCGTCCTTCGCGCTGGACGGCGTCCGCAAGGACCTGGGGCTCATCCGCGAGGCCGAGCTGGCCTCCGGCACGAGCACGACGCTGACCGAGGCCGCGCTGGCCTGCTACGACGCGGCCGCGGCGCAGGGGCACGGTTCCGAGGACATGGCCGCCGTGATGACGGCGTTCCGCGAGGCCTGAGGCGCTGGGCGCCGCCGCCCGACGGACGGCGTTGCGGAAACGGCCCCTGAGCCTGTCGAGGGGCCACGGAGTGGTCGGCCTGCACGCTCAGCCGACCTCTGCGAGGCCCTTCGACAGGCTCAGGGGGCGTTCTGGGCTCAGGGGGCGTTCTGGCTCAGCGGGCGCTCCGGCTCAGCGGGCGTTCTCGCTCAGCTGTCGGCAGCGGTGAGGACCGTCGCCTGCTCGCGCAGGGTCTCGGGCTCGGGCTCCGCGTCGAGGTGGGCCAGGGAACGACGCCCGAGCAGCAGCACGCCGATCGAGACGACGAGGGCGACGGCGCCGACCGCGTACGGGGCGGCGGGGCTGAGCCCTGCGGACAGCACGCCCGCGAGCGCCGGGGCGATGGCGCCGCCGACGAAGCGGATGCCCGAGTAGGTCGACGAGGCGACCGCCCGCGGCAGCTCCGTCGCCTCCATGACCGACTCGGTGAGGACCGTGTTCATCACGCCGAGGAAGAGCCCGCCGCCGATGGTGCAGCCGACGAGGACCCAGAAGCGGTCGCCCAGCAGGGCCATCGCCGCGAGGTCGAGCGCCAGCAGCAGGAGCATCGCGTAGAGGGTGCGCTGCCGCCCGAAACGTGCGGTCAGGCGGGGCGCCACGAACACCGAGGTGATCGCCACGCAGAGGCCCCACCCGCAGAAGATCAGCCCGAGCTGGTGCGCGCCGAAGTCGGCGTAGCCCGACGCCCGAGCGGCGGTCTCCAGCGGGAACGGGGTGTAGGCGAGGAGGGTGAAGAAGCCGAAGTTGTAGAACAGCGCGGCCAGGCCGAGCGTGAGCAGCGCGCGGTGCTTGAGCGCGCGGAACGTCGCCGAGAGCGGCACACGGGTCGTCGGGGTCGGGATCTTCCCGAGGAGCACGACGATGGCCAGGAGGCCGATCGCCATCAGCACGGCGGTGCCGAAGAACGGCCCGCGCCAGCTGATGCTGCCCAGCGCCCCACCCAGCAGCGGTCCGATCGCGATGCCGAGGCCCAGCGCGGCCTCGTACAGGATGATCGCGCGGTCCGCTCCCCCGCTGGCCGCCCCGACGATCGTGGCGAGCGCGGTGGAGATGAACAGGGCGTTCCCGAGGCCCCAGCCCGCGCGGAACCCGATCACCTCGTTCACCGAGCCGCTCGCCCCCGCCAGCGCGGCGAAGACGACGATCAGCGCGAGGCCCACGAGCAGCGTGGGCTTGGCGCCGATGCGGCTGGAGACGAAGCTGGTGAAGAACATCGCCAGCCCGGTGACGAGCAGGTAGCTGGTGAACAGCAGCTCCGTCTCCGCGGTCGTGGCGCCGAGCTCGGCGCTGATCGCCGGCAGGATCGGGTCGACGAGCCCGATGCCCATGAAGGCGATCACGCACGCGAACGCCACGGCCCAGACCGACTTCGGCTGGCGCAGGATGCTGGTGGGCGCCTCGGCGCCCCTCGTCGTCGTGTGGGTGGCCACTCGACCTGACCTCGTTCCGCCGCTGACCGCGGCCCTCGTCCGTTCCGTCCGGGCCGCTCCGCCCAGACCTTTGCTTAGCACTGCTATGTAAATAGTAGCGCACAGGTCCCCCACAGGACAACGCGGTGCGGGTCCGTACGCCCCTGCCGGACGGGCGAGGCCCGGCCTCCCCGATCATGGGGCGGTGCCGTCCCCCGCCTCGCTCGCCGACCTCGTGAACCGTCTGTCCGCCCGTCAGGACGCGATGGTTGACCTGCTCGGGGCGCTGGTGACGAGCGAGTCCCCGTCCGACGACCCGGCGCTGCTGGCCGCCACCACCGACCTGGTCGCCGAACGCGGCCAGGCGCTGCTCGGGCGGGCGCCGGAGCGGCTGGCAACCACCGGGGCACCGGCGCTGCGCTGGTCGCTGCCCCCGACGCCGGACGTCGCGGACGACGTGGGGGACGCCGTCAGACCGGTGGTCCTGCTCGCGCACCTGGACACGGTCTGGCCGGCCGGGACCACCGAGCGCTGGCCGTTCTCGGTCGAGGGCGACCACGCCACCGGGCCGGGGACCTTCGACATGAAGGCCGGGCTGGTGCAGGCGCTGTTCGCCCTGGCCGAGCTCGACGACTCCGGGCTGGCGCACCCCGAGGTCGTCCTGCTGGTCACCGCCGACGAGGAGATCGGCTCCCCCGCCGGGCGCGCTCTCGTCGAGGACGCCGCGCAGGGCGCCCGCGCGGTTTTGGTGCTCGAGGCGTCGGCGCCGTGCGGCGCCCTCAAGGTCGCGCGCAAGGGCGTCGGGAACTACTGGCTGCACGTGACCGGCCGGGCAGCGCACGCCGGCCTCGAGCCCGAGCTCGGCGTCAACGCTCTCGTCGCCGCCGCCGGCCTGGTGCTCGAGCTCGCCGGCCTGGCCGACGCCGCCGCGGGCACGACGGTGACCCCGACCCTGGCCCGGGCCGGCAGCGCGCAGAACACGGTCCCCGCGTCCGCCTCGGTCGCCGTCGACGTACGGGCGGCCAGCACGGCCGAGCAGACCCGGGTGGACGACGCCCTGCGCGCCCTGACCGTGGAGGGCGGGGCGACCGTACGCGTGGAGGGCGGGATCAACCGCCCACCCCTGGAGGAGGCCCTGGCCACCGACCTCCTCGCGCTGGCCCGGCGTGCGGCCGCAGGCTGCGGGCTCGCGCCGCCCGACGCCGCCCGGGTCGGGGGCGGCTCGGACGGGAACTTCACCGCGGCGCTCGGGGTGCCGACGCTCGACGGGCTCGGAGCCGTGGGCGGCGGGGCGCACGCGGAGGGCGAGCACGTGCTCGTCTCCACGATGCCCGAGCGGGCGGCGCTGCTCGCGGCGCTGGTCGTCGAGCTGGCGGAGGATCAGGCCTGAACGCTGCCGCGGCCGGCGCCGTCGCCCGGGGCGGACGTCACCAGGGGGCGCGGACCTTGTCCACGGCGATCGTGACGACGAGCCGGACGCTCGGCCGGCCGCCGTAGTTCTGGTACGGGCCGCCCGTGTAGCGCTGCGAGAGCAGCTCGATGTGCTCCCAGCCGCCCTCGGCGGTGATGTCGACGACGTGACCGCGGACCTCGAAGTAGCGGCTGACGTCGTTCGGGTCGCAGATGTTCAGCGAGACCCGCGGGTCGCGGCGGAGGTTCCGCACCTTCTGGAAGCCCTCGACCGTGTTGATCACGACGTGCTCGCCGTCGGTGTCGACCCAGGTCTCCGTCAGCTGCGGCGAACCGTCGGGCATCACGGTGGCGACGAAGCAGGGCGCGGCGCCGCGCAGGAGGGCGAGCAGGGCGTCGGGCAGGGCGTCGGGCAGGGGCGAGGACACGTCGGTGGTCACATAGCCACCGTACGAGTCCTCGCCTCGCGCCGTCGGCGTCGACCGCTACCGGTCGGCGCCCGGAGGCACGCCCTAGCCCATCACCAGGCCCTCGATGTCGTGCTTCTGCACGATCGGCACGAGCTCGTCGACCACGCGGGCGTGCAGGTGTCGGCGCAGCTCGGGCGGCAGGGCGTCGTGGTAGGCCTTCGTGACCATCATGTCGTGCAGCTCGTCGTGGCCGGCGCCGGGCGCGTCGACCCCGAGGACGACGACGGGGCGGGCCAGCTCGGAGCGGTTCGCGGTGCCGCGGTGGATCGTGAGCGCGGAGCGGGCCGAGATGTCGCCGCGCCGGGGCAGCTTGTAGACGCTGCCCGCCTCGTAGCGCGGCCACTCCGAGCGGTCCGGGAACTGCTGGTGGTCGAACTCGAGCCCGGTCTCGAACTGGGTACCCAGCGAGATGTTGAAGGGGCCCATGTCCTCGGTCGTGTCGACCGTCGTGACGTTGAAGGCGAGCGACGTGAGCCGGCCCTGCTCGTACGTCTCCGGCGGCGACGGGAAGTCCCGGTGCCACGGCTGGTCCTTGGCGCCCGCGAACGGGATGTCGAAGCCGATCTCGACGATCTCGTAGTCCGGGCCCAGCACGGTCTCGCAGACCTTCGTCACCCACGGGTGCGTCACGAGGTCGACGAACCCGCTCAGCTGCTCGGGGTGGACCTCGACGTAGAAGCGGTTCGGCCCGCGGCTCACCGCCCCGCCCTCGCGCTGCCGCGCCTCCTCGAACGCGGCCAGCACGTCCTCGTTCAGCCGGTCGACCCACGCGGTCGGGAACGCCCCCTTGCGCGCGACGATCCCGTCGCCGTAGAGCGCCTCGACGGCCTCCCGGGCCTCGTCGTCGAGCCCCTCGATCGACGGGGCCTGCCTGGTCTGAGCGACGTCGGTCATGCGCCTGATTTTAGGACGCCACCCCGTACGCGGGGGTGCGCCCCCACCCCTGCGTACGCCGTCGGCCCGGGTCTGGCGCGCTGGCGGGGGGTTCAGTCACAGGAGTTTCACGTTTACGTGAAAGACCGGTACTGACCACGGCAGATCTGCCGTGGTCAGTACGGGAGTTTCACGTAAACGTGAAAGTCCTGAGGCCGGTGGGACGCGCCCCAAGGGAGCCTCAGACGGAGTTCAGGCGTCCAGGCGGGCGAAGTCGGGGCCGGTGCGGCCGAGCTCCTCGTCCAGCTTGGTGAACAGCGGCGTGGGCTTGACCAGGGGCGTCCCGGGGACGATCGGGCGGCTCGCCCAGACGGCCTGCTCGTTGGCGTAGTCGCCCATCAGCACCGGGTAGTCCGGCCCGCCCTCCTCGCTGACCGTGCGGATCTCGGGCTGCGCGGCCCAGACGCCCTCGCCGCCGAGGGCCTCGAAGACCTTCTGCGCGGCGTGCGGCAGGAACGGGGTCAGCAGCGTGTTGGCGTCGGAGACGACCTGGAGCGCCGTGTGCAGGACGGTGTCGCGGCGGGCGGGGTCGTCCTTGAGCTTCCACGGCTCGGTCTCGGACAGGTAGCGGTTGGCCGACTGCACCAGCCGCATCGCCTCGCTGATCGCCTGCTTGAACCGGCTCCGCTCGAGCAGCGCGCCGACGGTCGCGTACGACTCGGCCGCCGTGGCCAGCAGGGCGCGGTCGACGTCGGCCAGCTCGCCCGGCTCGGGGATCCCGCCGTTGTTCTTCCAGGCCAGCGAGATCGAGCGGTTGACCAGGTTGCCCCACTCGTTCGCGAGCTCGAAGTTGGTGCGGCGCACGAACTCCTCCCACGTGAAGTCGGAGTCGGTGTTCTCCGGCCCGGCGACGGCGATGAAGTAGCGCAGCGCGTCCGGGCCGAACTCCCGGATGAAGTCGCCGACGTAGATCACCTGGCCGCGGCTCGTCGAGAACTTCGACCCGCTCATGGTCAGGAACTCGCTGGAGACGATCTCGCTCGGCAGGTTCAGCACGCCGAGGTCCCCCGGAACGCCGCCGTGGTCGCCCTGCCCGTTCTGCCCGAGCAGGATCCCCGGCCAGATGACCGAGTGGAAGACGATGTTGTCCTTGCCCATGAAGTAGTAGCTCTGGGCCTCCGGGTCGGACCACCACAGCCGCCAGGCCTCGGGGTCGCCGGACCGCTTGGCCCACTCGATAGCGGCCGAGAGGTAGCCGATCACCGCGTCGAACCACACGTAGAGCTTCTTCATCGGCTGGTCGCGCCACCCGTCGAGCGGGATCGGCACGCCCCAGTCGATGTCGCGCGTGATGGCGCGCGGCTTGAGCTCGGCGATGAGGTTCTCGCTGAACTTGAGCACGTTGGGACGCCAGTCGGTCCGCGTCTCGAGCCACGCGCTGAGCGAGCCGGCCAGCGACGGCAGGTCGAGGAAGAAGTGCTCGGTCTCGACGAACTCGGGCGTCTCGCCGTTGATCTTGGACCGCGGGTCGATCAGGTCGATCGGGTCGAGCTGGTTGCCGCAGTTGTCGCACTGGTCCCCGCGGGCGTTGCCGTAGCCGCAGATCGGGCAGGTGCCCTCGATGTAGCGGTCGGGCAGCGTGCGGCCGGTCGACGGGCTGATCGCGCCCATCTGCACGCGCGCGACGACGTAGCCGTTGCGGTGCAGCGCGCTGAAGAGGTCCTGCACGACGGCGTAGTGGTTCAGCGTCGTGGTGCGGGTGAAGAGGTCGTACGACAGCCCGAGGCCCTGCAGGTCCTCGACGATGACGCGGTTGTACTTGTCCGCCGCCTCGCGGTTGGTCAGCCCCTCGCGCTCGGCCTGGACGCCGATCGGCGTGCCGTGCTCGTCCGTGCCCGACACCATGAGCACGTCGTGCCCGCTCATCCGCATGAAGCGGCTGAACACGTCGGAGGGGACACCGAAACCGGAGACGTGACCGATGTGTCGGGGGCCGTTCGCGTACGGCCAGGCGACAGCGGTCAGGATGCGAGCCACGACCGTCGAGCCTAGTCGCCGCGGGAGGTCGTCAGCCCGACGTCCCGGCAGCGGCCGCCGCGGCCTCGAGGCGACCGGCCCAGGTGCGGAGCCGTTCGGCCAGCTCTGGCGGTTCGAGGACCCGGAACGGCGCGGCGGTCAGGCCCAGCGTCAACACCGCGCCGTCGAGGCTGTCGGTCTCCATCCGGAACGTGCAGGTGGTCGCCGTGCGCACCTCGGCCCGCGCCCACCCGCCGACGCGCGGAGCCACCTCCGCCGCGGGCGCGTCGACCACGGCCTCCACCGCGTACGTCCCCGCCCCGCGCGCCCCCGCGCCCTGCACCCCGGTCAGGACGAACGCGGCGACGTCGTCGAAGGGCGGGGTACGCGGCGCGAACGGCACCCCCGTCCCCTCGGCCCCGGTGATCCGGTCGATGCGGAACGTCCGCCAGGCCGCCCGGTCGAGGTCGTAGCCGACGAGGTACCAGCGGCGCCCCAGGGGAACGAGACGGAACGGCTCCAGCCGCCTCGGGCCGGCCCGGCCCGAAGAGCCGCCGTACGGGGTCCGGTAGTCGAACCTGATCCGCTCCCCGTCGCGGCATGCCAGGGCGAGGACGGCGAGGACCTGGTGGTCCAGGCGCTCGGTGGGTTCGTCGCCCCAGCGGGCCGGCGTGGTGGCGGCCTGGACCGCGTCGAGGCGGAGGCGCAGCCGACGCGGCATCACCTGCACGACCTTGGTGAAGGCCCGGACGGCCGCATCCCCGCCGCCGCCGGTGACCAGCTGCGACTGGATCGCCACCGCCAGCGCCATCGCCTCCTCGTCGTCGACGACCAGCGGCGGCAGCGCGGTCCCGGCCGCGAGCGCGTACCCGCCCTCGACCCCGGGCGCCGCGTCCACCGGGTAGCCGAGCTCGCGCAGCCGGTCCACGTCGCGCCGCAGCGTGCGCGGGGAGACGTCCAGCTCCGCGGCCAGCTGCGGGCCCGGCCACCAGCGCCGCGCCTGCAGCAGCGACAGCAGCCGGAGGGTGCGCGAGCTGGTGTTGGCCACGGCCCGATTCTGCCCGCCATCGCGGACAGGAAGTGACCGCGTCCCTCGCTAGCGTCGTCCTCATGACCATCACCGAGCGCGACGAGATCGTCGCCATCCTCACCAAGCACCGCGGGCTGTTCCTTGTCACCGTGGCGGGGCTTACCGACGAGCAGGCCCGCCTGACGCCGACGGTGAGCGCCCTGAGCCTGGGCGGGCTCGTCAAGCATGTGACCGCGACGGTCGCGCAGTGGCTCGACTTCGTCGAGCACGGGCCGGCGGGAGGGGGCATGGGAATCGACTGGGAGAACCCGGACCCGGCGCTCTTCGAGGCCTTCGCCAACGGCTTCCGGCTCCTGCCCGAGGAGACCCTCGCCGGCGTGCTCGAGGACTGGGAGGCGGCGGCCGCCCGGACCGACGCGCTCGTCCGCAGCGCCGACCTCGACGAGACCCACCCGCTCCCGCAGGCGCCGTGGTTCCCGCCGGGCGAGGTGTGGAGCAACCGGAGGGTGTTCATGCACGTGCTGGCGGAGATCGCCCAGCACGCCGGCCACGCCGACATCCTGCGCGAGAGCATCGACGGTCAGAAGACCATGGGGTAGGCCGCCGCACGGACCGGGGACGATTCGGCACCGGGGAGGTGCCGAAGCGTCCCGATCCCGGGAGAATGCGGAACTGTGCCAGCCCAGCCCGGTCCCGAGCGCGTCCTCCGCACCCTCCACGACCTCGTCGCGGTCCCGAGCGAGGGCGGGGCCGCCGACGAGCTGCGCATCCAGCACCTGCTCGCGGAGCGTCTCGGCGACCTCGGCCTGACCGTCGACCTGTGGCCGCTCGACCTCGACGCCCTGCGGGCCGACCCGGGCTACCCCGGCGAGGAGGTCGACCGCACCGCCGCCTGGGGACTCGTCGCGACGAACCTGCCCGGCGAGGACGTCGGGCTCGTGCTGTCCGCCCACGTCGACGTCGTGCCGCCCGGTGACCTCCGTTCGTGGAGCGGTGCGCCGTACGCGCCCGTGGTGACCGCCGGGAACATGCTCGGGCGCGGCACCTGCGACATGAAGGGCGGGCTCGCCGGCATCCTCGGCGCCGTGGAGGCGCTCGGGCCCGACGTGACCGCCGTGGCGCCGTTCGCGGTGCACTGCGTGGTCGGCGAGGAGGACGGCGGGCTCGGCGCGTACGCGACGCTCGCCCGCGGCCACACCGGCCGGGCGTGCGTCATCCCGGAACCCACGGACCTCGGGCTGGTGACCGCGAACGCCGGGTCGCTGACGTTCCGCATCGAGGTCCCCGGGGTGGCGACGCACGGCAGCACCGCGTACGCCGGGGTGTCGGCGATCGACGCCTACCTGCCGCTGCACGCCGCGCTCGCCCGGCTCTCGGAACGCCGCAACCGCGTCCGCGAGCCGCTTCTCGACCACCTGCCGGTCCCCTACCCGCTGTCGGTCGGCCGGCTGCAGGCGGGCGACTGGCCGAGCAGCGTGCCCGACCGCCTCGTCGCCGAGGGTCGCTACGGGCTGCGCGTCGAGGAGGACCCCGCCGTCGCCGTCGCCGAGCTCGAGCAGACCGTCGCGGAGGCTGCGGCCGGGCACCCGTTCCTGCGCGACCACCCGCCGGTGGTCACGTGGCCGGGCGGCCGGTTCCGCGGCGGGCACCTGCCGGCCGGGCACGCGCTCGCCCGTCAGGTCGCCGCTGCGCACGCCGAGGAGACGGGCCGCGAGGTGGACGCCGAGCGCGGGGCGCCGTACGGGAGTGACCTCCGCCTCTACGCCGGCGCCGGCGTCCCGACGCTGCACTACGGCCCCGGCGACGTCCGCCTCGCCCACGGCCCCGACGAGAGCGTCCCCCTCGACCAGGTCGAGCTGACCGCCGCCGTGTTCACCCGGCTCCTCCGCGAGGGCGTCGCCTGACCCGGGGCTCTCCCGCTCGCAGCGCGGCCCGTGCGCAGGAGTCCCAGGACTTTCACGTTTACGTGAAAGACCCGTACTCACCACGGCAGATCTGCCGTGGTCAGTACCGGAGTTTCACGTTTACGTGAAAGTCCCGTGACCCCTGGGACGAAGGTACGAAGGCCCGGAGCGGCTAGCGGGCGTACGCGGGGAGAATCACGTCCTCGATCAGGCGGCGGCGGACGGGGTAGGGCTGGAAGATCGACTCGGCGGCGTTGACGGCGAGGCGGCGGAGGCCGTCGAGGTCGTAGCCGAGCTCGCTGACCAGCAGGCCCGTCTCGCGGGTCAGGGTCGTGCCGCTCATCAGCTGGTTGTCGCAGTTGACCGTCACCTTGAACCCGAGCCGGTCGAGCCGGGCGATCGGGTGGTTCGCGACGGAGGTGACGGCGCCGGTCTGCACGTTCGACGACGGGCACAGCTCGAGCGGGACGCGGCGGTCTCGGACGTACGCGGCCACCGGCCCGAGGGCGTCGCCGCCGTCCGGACCCGTGCCGATGTCCTCGACGATGCGGACGCCGTGCCCGACGCGGGTCGCCCCGCAGGCCAGGACGGCCCCGGCGATGGAGTCGACGCCCGCGGCCTCGCCGGCGTGGATGGTGTACGGCCAGCCGTGCGTGCGCAGGTGCACGAAGGCGGGCAGGAAGCGCTCGGGCGGGAAGCCGTCCTCGGCCCCCGCGATGTCGAACCCGACGACGGAACCCGTGCGGTCGTCCAGGACGAGGTCGGCGCCGGTGAGGGTCGGCTCCACGTGCCGCATCGAGGTGAGGAGCTGGCGGACCACGACCTCCTGGCCGCGGGCCCGGGCGGCGGCCATGCCCTCCTCGAGGCCGGTGGCGACGGCGGCGACCGCCTCGGTCTGGGTCAGCCCGGCCGTCGTGTGCTGCTCGGGTGCCCAGCGGGCCTCGCCGTAGACGACGCCGTCGGCCGCGAGGTCCTCGGCGAACTCCCGCGCGACGCGACGCAGGTGCGGCGCGGTCTGCATCACGGCGATCGTGTGGTCGAACGTCTCGAGGTAGCGCACCAGCGAGCCGGAGTCGGCCGCGTCGACGAACCACCGTCCCAGCGCCTCGGCGCCGTCGGCGGCCGCGGGCGGGAGCACGTGCCCGATCTCCTCGGACAGCTCCAGGACGGTCGCGGGACGGAGACCGCCGTCGAGGTGGTCGTGCAGGGAGACCTTGGGCAGCGCGCGGAGGCGGTCGACGTCGAGCGGAGGCATGGACGTCAGTCTCTCGCGGTCCGGGCCCGGACCGCGCGTCGGCCTACGCCGGGTCGTCCTCCAGCGCCGCGCCGCGGGGCCCGACGGTGCTCAGGTCCTCCGCGCCGAACGCCTGGGGCAGCACCTCGGTCATCGGCAGCACGCCGGCGGGGGTGTCGACGAGCAGGGCCGCGCCGCCGTGCTCCCACAGCAGCTGGCGGCACCGACCGCACGGCATGATCTGCGCGCCGTTCGCGTCGCAGCAGCTGAACGCGACGAGCCGGCCGCCGCCGCCCGCGACGAGGTCGGAGACGAGGCCGCACTCGGCGCAGAGCGTGACCCCGTACGCGGCGTTCTCGACGTTGCAGCCCCCGACGAGGCGGCCGTCGTCGACGAGCGCGGCGGCCCCGACGGGGTAGCCGGAGTACGGCGCGTACGCCCGCTCCATCATCTCGACGGCCCGGGTGCGCAGCAGCGCCCAGTCGATCTCCGGTGCCTGGTCCGACGTCATGGTCCGCCCCTACTTCTCGTACGGCACGCCGTCGGCGGCGGGCGGTCGGACGCGGCCCACCAGCCCGGCGACGGCGATGATCGTGGCGATGTAGGGCAGGACGAGCAGCAGCTGGCTGGGCATCGGGGTGCTGAGGGTCTGCAGCTGCGAGGCCATCTGGGTCACGAAGCCGAAGAACAGGCACATGATCGTCGCGAGCACCGGGCGCCAGCGGCCCATGATCAGCGCGGCGAGCGCGATGAACCCGTTGCCGACCGTGAACTCCTTGGTGAACTGCCCGGTCGAGGCGAGCGTGAAGAACGAGCCACCGAGCCCGGCCAGCACGCCGCCGGCCAGCACCGCTGACCAGCGGACGCCGCGGACGCTGATGCCGACGGTGTCGGCGGCCTGCGGGTGCTCGCCGACGGAGCGGATGCGCAGGCCCCAGGTCGTCCGGTAGAGCAGCACCCAGACGACGACCACGGCGATGATCGCCAGGTAGGCCAGCACGTTCTGGTCGAAGAGCACCCGGCCGAAGAACGGGATCGAGGAGAGCCCCGGGATCGGGATCGTCTCGAGCACGGGCGCGTTGTTGTAGGTGGAGGACGCGGGCTGCACGAGCTGGTCGAAGAGGAAGCCCGTGACGCCGACCGCGAGCAGGTTCAGCACGACGCCGAGGACGACCTGGTTGACCAGGTAGTTGATCGAGAAGAGGGCGAGCAGCGCAGCCATGGCCAGCCCCGCGACGACGGCCGCGATCATGGCGGCCGGCACCGACTGGGTGATGCTCCCGACGACGGCCGCGGCGAAGGCGGCCGCGAGGAACTGGCCCTCGATGCTGACGTTCACGACGCCGGCCCGCTCGCACAGGACGCCGCAGAGCGCCCCGAAGACGAGCGGGGTGGCCAGCGACAGCGTTCCCGCGAACTGGTTGCTGACCGGGAAGGGCAGGTCACGCCCGGCCGCGGCCCAGGTCAGGAACCCGAGCACGACGGCGATGCCGGCCACCGTGGCGGCGAGAGCGGCGCGACGGCCGCGCACCCGACCGCTGAGGAAGGCGGCGGCCGCCGCGAGGCAGAGCACGGCGCAGACGACCACCGTGGGCACGCCGGGCAGCGGCACGGTCGGCAGCTGGACCTCGTCGAACGCGTCCGACAGCGCGAACCGGGCCTCGCCGCGGGTCGACCCGAGGGCGACGAGGAGCAGCAGCCCGACGATGCCGATGAGCGCACCGGTGGAGAGCCGCTGGCGGCGCTTCTCGGGCGACTCGACGGTCTCGGCGGCGGTCGGGGCGACCGCGTGCGTACGCGGGGCCGGGTCGAGCGCCGTCACGCGAGGCCTCCCTCGGGGACGGGACCGGTGGCATGGGCCTTGCGGGTCCGGACGAACGGGATGAGCCTGGTGACCAGCGCGGGCGCGGCCACGAAGAGCACGATCAGGGCCTGCAGCGCAGTGGTCAGCGTCAGCGGCGTCTGGGCGACGCTCTGCATCGCCAGCCCGCCGGCGTGCAGGGCGCCGAAGAGGAGCCCGGCGAGGACGGTGCCGAGCGGGGTCGAGCGGCCGAGCAGGGCGACGGTGATCGCGTCGAAGCCGATGGAGCCGACGATGCCGGCCGAGAGCGGGACCGGCAGCCCGGAGGCGGACGGGCCGAGCGCGGCCTGGACGCCGGCCAGCCCGGCCAGGCCGCCGGCGACCGCCATGGTGATCACCGTGGTGCGCGCGACGCTCATGCCCGCGGTGGCCGCGGCGTGCGGGTTGGCCCCGACCGCGCGGATCGCGAAGCCGGTCGTCGAGCGCTCGAGCAGCCACCACACGAACACGGCGGCGAGGATCGCCACCCCGAAGCCGAGGTGCAGCTGACCCCCGACCAGGCGGGGGAACGTCGCGCTGAAGTCGACGATCGGCGAGATCGGGTCGGTGCGGCCCGGCCGCTGGAAGGCGGTCGTGGTGAGCAGGTAGTCGAGCAGCCCGGCGGCGACGTAGTTGAGCATGATCGTGACGATCACCTCGTGCGCCCCGGCCCCGGCCTTGAGCCAGCCGACCAGGCCGCCCCAGATCGCGCCCCCGAGCAGCCCGAAGGCCACGGCGACGAGGAGGTGGAGCCCGGCCGGCAGGTGCCAGCTGAACCCGACGTACGCGGCGAAGATCGAGCCGATGATCGCCTGGCCCTGGGCGCCGATGTTGAACAGCCCCGCGCGGAAGGCGAGCGCCACGCCGAGGCCGGCGCAGATCAGCGGCGCGGCCTGCGCGGTGGTCTCGGTGATCGGCCCGTAGCCGCCGACCGAGCCCGCGATCAGCGCGCCGTACGCGCTCCCCACCTTGTCGACCGAGGCGACCAGCGCGTCGGACGGGCGGGCGAAGAAGTAGGTGAACTTCGAGCGCACCTCGGTGTCGGACACGATCATCAGGACCGCGCCCACGAGGAACGCGAGCACGAAGGCCGCGACCGTGGTGATCACGTCGGTCCACGGGAACCGCCGCGCGGGCCGGGCCCGCTGCGCCGGCCTCGGGGCCGTGGGGACGGGGGCCGTGGCGGTGCTCATCGCTGCCCTTCGACGGGCTCAGGGGACAAAGAAGGGGGCTCGGGGGGCGGAGAAGGGGGCTCGGAAGACGCGGGGGCGCCAGCGCTGGCCAGCGCCTCGTCCGCGGGCACGCCGGCCATCATCAGGCCGAGGACCTCCCGCGAGGTGTCGGGGGGCACGACGCCGACGACGCGGCCGCGGTACATCACGGCGACCCGGTCGGCGAGCGCGGCGACCTCGTCGAGCTCGGTGGAGACGATCAGGACGGCGGTGCCGCGGTCGCGCTCGGCGACGAGCCGCGAGTGCAGGAACTCGATGGCCCCGACGTCCACGCCGCGCGTCGGCTGGCTGGCCACGAGCGCCGCGAGCGGGCGGGACAGCTCGCGGGCCAGGACCACCTTCTGCTGGTTGCCACCCGAGAGCGAGCTGACCGGGGTGTCGATGGTCTGCGTGCGGATGTCGAACTCCCCCACCCGCTCGTCGGCGTTGGCCCGGATGCGGTTGAGGTCGAGGCGGATGCCGCGCGCGTACGGGGCCTCGTCGAAGTTGTTGAGGACCAGGTTCTCGGCGACGGTGAAGCTGCCGACGAAGCCGTCGTGCTGGCGGTCCTCGGGCACGAAGCCGAGGCCGGCGTCGATGATCTCCTTCGGCGACCGGCCGCTGATCACCGTGCCGTCGAGGCTGATCGAGCCGGAGGTCACGGGAAGCGTGCCGAGCAGGGCGTCGGCGAGCTCGCTCTGGCCGTTGCCCTGGACGCCGGCGACGCAGACGATCTCGCCGCCGTGCACGTCGAGGTCGAGGCCCTCGACGACCACGTGCCCGCCGGCGTCGGCGACCGAGACGCCCTGCAGCCGCAGCCGGGGCTCGGCGCTGGGCCGGGCCGGCTCCTTGTCGACGACGAGGTTGACCGCGCGGCCGACCATGAGCTCGGCCAGGCGGGCCTCGGACTCCTGCGGGCTCGCCGTGCCGACGACGGCACCCCGCCGGATGACGGTGATGGTGTCGGCGATCTCGCGCACCTCGCGGAGCTTGTGCGTGATGAAGACGACCGCCTTGCCCTCGTCACGGAGCGCCCGCATGACGTCCATCAGCTCGTCGATCTCCTGCGGCGTCAGCACCGCGGTCGGCTCGTCGAAGATCAGGAAGCGGGCGTCGTTCGCGAGGGCCTTGAGGATCTCGACGCGCTGCTGGATGCCGACCGGCAGGTCCTCCACGACCGCGTCCGGGTCGACGTCGAAGCCGTAGCGCTCGGACAGCTGGCGGACCGTCCGGCGGGCCCGGCCCATGCTCAGGCCGATGCCCCCCTCGCGGCCGAGCACGAGGTTCTCCGCCACGGTGAAGACCTCGACGAGCATGAAGTGCTGGTGGACCATGCCGATCCCGTCGGCGATGGCCTCCTTCGGGTTCCGGATCACCACCGGCGACCCGTCGACGAAGATCTGCCCCTCGTCGGGGCTGAGCAGCCCGTAGAGGACGTTCATCAGGGTCGACTTGCCGGCACCGTTCTCCCCGAGCAGGCAGTGGATCTGGCCCGGGACGATGTCGAGGTCGACCGAGGAGTTGGCGACCAGCGAGCCGAAACGCTTGGTGATGCCCCGCAGCGCCAGCCCTGAGGCGGGTGGCGCTGCGGGGTCAGCCCCGTCCGGTCGAGTCTCCTCGGTGGGAGTGGCAGGCACGGTGGGGAGGTTACGTCAGCGCGGACGCGGGTCGTCGGGCCGGACGGTTCAGGAGGTCGGCTGCGACTTGGACTCGATGGTGATCTTGCCGGAGACGATGTCGGCCTTGAGGGCGTCGACCTCGGTCTTCAGCTCGGCCGGGACCTTGGTGTCGAAGTCGTGGTACGGCGCGAGCCCGGTGCCGGAGTTCTCCAGCGTGCCGACGTACGGGCTGTTGTCGAACGAGCCGTCCTTGGCCGCCTTGATCGCGTCCGTGACCGAGACGTCGAGGCCCTTGGTCACGCTCGTGATGATGTTCGAGCAGTAGGTCTCGGCGCTGACGCAGCCGTCGGTGTCGACCCAGATCGCGTTGGCCTTGCCGCCGCTGGCCTTGGTCGCCTGGAGCGCACCGAGGCCGGCCGGGCCGGCGACGGGCAGGACGACGTCCGCACCCTGGCTGATCAGGCCCTGGGCGACGCGCTGGCCGCCCTTCTGGTCCTCGAAGCTGCCGACGAACTGGCCGTCCTGCTTGGCCGAGTCCCAGCCGAGGACCTGGACGTCCGACTTCTTCTGGGTGTTGTAGTACTCGACGCCCTGGGCGAAGCCGTCCATGAAGATCGTGACGGTCGGGAACTTCTGGCCGCCGAAGGTCGCGACCTTCTTGGTCTGGCTCATGCCCGCGGCGAGGTAGCCGGCGAGGAAGCTCGACTGCGCCGTGTTGAACACCAGCGGCTTGAGGTTCTTGGCGGCCGGGTAGGTCGACGGGTCGTTGTTGTCGACGATCGCGAACTTGATGTCCGGGTTGGCCTTGGCGGCGGCCAGGGTGTCGTCGCTCAGGGCGAAGCCGACGGTGACGATGATGCTGCACTTGGCGTCGACCATCGACTGCACGTTCTTGGCGTAGTCGGCGGCGGCGTTCGACTCGACCTGGCCGGTCTCGATCCCGAGCGAGGTCTTCGCGTCGGTGAGGCCCTTGTACGCGGTCTGGTTGAACGACTTGTCGTCGAAGCCGCCGGAGTCGGAGACCATGCAGGCCTTGAAGCCGGAGGCGTCGGCCGCGGCCGAGGAGGCGCCGCCGCTCGGGGCCGCGGAGCTGCCGGCGTCGGTGCCGGGCGCCTGGGCGCAGCCGGAGAGGGCGAGGGCGGCGGAGGTCGCCAGCGCGCCCACCAGGGTCAGGGTCTTCTTCACGGAGGGTCTCCTCGTTCGGTCTGCGTACGTCACACAGTCAAGAGATCGTGCGGCCGGCGGTGGCCGCGGCGAGGAAACCTCGCGCCGCCGGGGGTCGACCCCGGCGCAGAGCACTCTAGCGGCTCGGAACCCCACGACCTCGGACCGCGACGGTCACCATCCGGTCACGAACCGTTCAGCCCGTGGTGGTCGACGGGCTGGCGCCGCTGCTGCTGGCCACGTCGGCCAGCACCTTGACGCCGACCGCGATGCAGCTCTCGTCCACGCGGAAGCTCGGGTGGTGGATGTCGGGCCAGCTGGCCGCACCGGGCGTCCGGACGCCGAGCCGGGCCATGGCGCCGGGGACCTGCTGCAGCATCCAGGAGAAGTCCTCGCCGCCGAGCGACTGCTCCGTGGCCGTCACGCCCGCCGGCCCGAGCATCGCGTCCCCGGCCGCGGCCAGCCGGTCGATGCCGGACTGGGCGTTCACGGCGGGCGGGGTGCCCTCGTTGATCGAGACGCGGGCCTCGACCCCGTACGGGGCCACGAGCTGCGTGACGAGCTCCGGCAGCAGCGCCTTGGCCTGCTCCCAGCCCGCGAGGTCGAGCGCGCGCAGGGTCCCGAGGGCCTGGCCGCTGCTCGGGATCGCGTTCGGGGCGGAACCGGCCGTGACCTTGCCCCACATCATCGAGACGCCGCTGCGGGGGTCGACCCGGCGCGCGAACACCAGCTGCGTCTGGGTGACGAGCGTGCCCAGTGCGGCGACGACGTCCTGGGTCAGGTGCGGGCGCGAGGTGTGGCCGCCGGTCCCGGTGAGCGTCACGCTGACCTGGCTCACGGCCGACGTCACCGGGCCGACCTTGAGCGCGATCTGCCCGGCGTCGGTGCGCGGGTCGCAGTGCAGCGCGTAGACCTCGCTGAGGTCGGTCAGGACGCCGCCGTCGATCGCGTCGACCGCGCCGCCGGGGCTCGTCTCCTCGGCGGGCTGGAAGATCAGCCGCACGCCGCGGGTGAGCAGGCCCTCCTCGCGGAGGCGGGCGAGGACCATGCCCACGCCCAGCACGATCGTCGTGTGCACGTCGTGGCCGCACGCGTGGGCCACGCCCGGCACCCGGGAGGCGAAGTCGACCGCGCTGCCGTCCGGGATCGGCAGGGCGTCGAGGTCGGCGCGCAGGCCGACCAGGCCCTCGCGCTGCTCGTCGAAGCCGTACGGGACGACGTCGCACCACGCGCCGGTGCCGATCGGGAGGATCTTGGCGACCAGGCCGACCGACTCGAGGACCTCGACCACGCGGGCGGTGGTGCGGTGCTCGGCGTTGCCGACCTCGGGGTGCGCGTGGATGTCGCGGCGGATGGCGATCAGACGCTCGTGCAGCTCGTCGGCCTCGGCGACGATGCGGGCGCGGCGCACGTGGTCGTCGACGGGTTCAGGCATCGGTCGTCAGTCTGTCACGCAGTGGTCACCCGCACGTGGGTCTGAGACGTTCCGTAACGCGACGGGAACGCCCGAGGGGTGCCCGCGTGCCGAGGACGAGGTTAGGCTCTCCTAACTCGACCTGCGGCACCCCCGAGCGCCGGTCCCGACGAGCAGGAGCACCGTGGGCTACTACGACGTCTACCACCGCGCGGAGGTCGTCGCGACGCGCCGGCTGACCCCGCACCTGGTCCGCGTCGAGCTGGGCGGGGACGGGATGCGCACCTGGGAGTCCAGCGGCGTCCCCGACGAGCGGCTGGTGCTCGTGCTGCCCGAGCCCGGTTCCCGCGAGGTCGCCCGGCCCGTGACCATGCCGGACGGGACGCAGGACTACCCGGACCCGGAGAACCAGCCGCCGATGCGCAGCTACACGGTCCGCTCCTGGGACGGCGAGGCCGGCCGGATGTGCGTCGACTTCGTCGTGCACCAGGGCGGCGTCGCCTCGACCTGGGCGCAGGAGGCCGAGGTGGGCGACGTGATCTACCTGACCGAGGCGATGGGCTGGTACCGCCCGCCGGCCGACTCCACCTGGCAGCTGCTGGTCGCCGACCTGGCCGGGCTGCCCGCCCTGGCGCGGGCCGTCGAGGAGCTGCCGGCCGGCACCCGCGCGCACGTCCTGGCCGAGATCCCCTCCGCCGCGGACCGGCTCGAGGTCGTCACCGCCGGGGACGTGACGTGGACGTGGCTGGAGGGTTCCGGGAACGACACCGGCCCGAGCCGGCTCGCCGACGCCGTGGCCGCCTTCCCGACGCCGGACGGGCCGGGCTACGTCTGGTTCGCGGCCGAGGCGAGCGCCTCGAGGGCCGTCCGCAAGCACCTGCGCCACGAGCGCGGCCTGCCCGTCTCCCGCTGCACCCTGCTCGGCTACTGGCGCCTCGACTCCGAGCGCTGGGACGCCCGCTACGCCGAGGTCGCCCCCGCCCTCGAGGCCGTCTACACCGAGGCCGTCGCCGCCGGCGCCACCAGCGACGACGCCCTCGAGCTCTACGACGAGGCCCTGGAGCGCGTGGGGCTGTAGCCCCTTGAGCTTGTCGAGGGCCAGGTGCGCCCCCTGAGCCTGTCGAAGGGCCTCGAAGAGGTCGGCTCTCTGCAGCTTCGGAGACGCCAACCCCTCCGGGGCCCTTCGACAAGCTCAGGGGGCGTTTCCGCAGGGCGCTTCGACAGGCTCAGGGGGCGTTTCCGCTGGGCCCTTCGACAGGCTTAGGGGGCGTTTCCGCAGGGCGCTTAGACAGGCTCAGGGGGCGTTTCCGCAGGGCCCTTCGACAGGTTCAGGAGGCGTTACCTCAGAAGCGTTCGCTCGGGCGGTAGACGCCCCAGACGTCGCGGAGGGCGTCGCTGACCTCGCCGACGGTGGCGCGCAGGGAGAGGGCGCGCTTCATGGGCGGGAGGACGTTCGCGGAACCGCGCGCCGCGGAGCGGAGCTGCTCCAGCGCGGCCTCGACCCTCGCGTTGTCGCGACCCGCGCGAATCCGGTTCACGCGGGCGACCTGCGCGGCCTCGAGGGACGGGTCGACGCGCAGGGGCTCGTACGGCTCCTCCTCGTCGAGGGCGAAGCGGTTCACGCCGACGACCACCCGCTCCCCCGCGTCGATCTCCTGCGCGATCGCGTAGGCGGAGCTCTCGATCTCGCCCTTCTGGAAACCCTGCTCGATCGCGGCCACGGCGCCGCCGCGCGTCTCGACCGCCTCCATCAACGCCAGCGCGGCCGCCTCGACGTCGTCGGTCAGGGACTCCACGACGTACGAGCCGGCGAACGGGTCGACGGTCCGGGTGAGGTCGGTCTCGTACGCCAGCACCTGCTGGGTCCGCACCGCGAGCCGCGCGGCCTTGGGCGTCGGGAGCGCAAGCGCCTCGTCGTAGGAGTTCGTGTGCAGCGACTGCGTGCCGCCCATCACCGCGGCCATGGCCTGCACGGCGACGCGGACGAGGTTCAGCTCGGGCTGCTGCGCGGTCAGCTGGACCCCCGCGGTCTGGGTGTGGAACCGGAGCATCTGCGACTTGGGGTTGGTCGCGCCGAAGCGCTCCTTCATCACGTGCGCCCAGATCCGCCGCGCCGCGCGGAACTTGGCCACCTCCTCCAGCACCGTCGTCCGCGAGACGAAGAAGAAGGACAGCCGCGGCGCGAACTGGTCGACCTCGAGCCCGGCGGCCAGCGCGGCCTCGACGTACGCGATCCCGTTCGCGAGGGTGAAGGCGATCTCCTGCGCGGGCGTGGCCCCGGCCTCGGCCATGTGGTAGCCCGAGATGGAGATCGTGTTCCACCGCGGGAGCGCCTGCGCGCAGTAGGCGAACGTGTCCCCCACCAGGCGCAACGACGCCTGCGGCGGGTAGATGTACGTGCCGCGGGCGATGTACTCCTTGAGCACGTCGTTCTGGATCGTGCCGGTCAGCAGCGCGGGGTCGATGCCGTTCTCCTCGGCCACCAGCTGGTAGAGCAGCAGCAGGACCGCGGCGGGCGCGTTGATCGTCATCGACGTCGACACCCGGGCCAGGTCGATGCCGGCGAAGAGCACCCGCATGTCGTCCACCGAGTCGATCGCGACGCCTACCTTGCCGACCTCGCCGGCGGCCAGCGCCGCGTCGGAGTCCATGCCCATCTGGGTCGGCAGGTCGAAGGCGACCGACAGCCCGGCGGTGCCGTGGGCGATCAGCTCGAGGTAGCGCGCGTTCGACTCCGCGGCCGTGCCGAACCCCGCGTACTGGCGCATCGTCCACGGCCGCGTCGTGTACATCCTGGGGTGGACGCCGCGGGTGTAGGGGTACGCACCGGGCGCGCCGAGCGCCGTCGCCGGGTCGAAGCCCTCCGGCTCGCCGGGGGCGTAGACGTCGGCGAACGGGGTGCCCGACTCGGTCTGTCCGCTCACCCCCGCATCGTCCCACCGCCCCCCGACGAACCGGACGGCGCTTGTCCCTGCTGTCAGCATGTGCGCGTGGAGATCGCTCTGGAGGTGCTCGGGATCGCGGCCGTGGTGGTCGCGGTGAGCGGTCTGGCGGAGCGGCTGCGGGTCTCCGCACCGCTCCTGCTGCTGCTCGTCGGGGTGGGCGGGTCGTACCTCCCGTTCATCGACGAGCCGGTGCTGAGCAGCGAGGTCGTGCTGCTCGGGTTCCTGCCGCCGCTGCTCTACTCGGCGGCCATCCGCACGTCGATCATTGACTTCCGGCACAACCTGCGCCCGATCGCGTACCTGTCGGTCCTGCTCGTGCTCATCACCGCGCTCGGCGTCGGGGTCGTCACCTGGTGGCTGCTGCCGGTGAGCTTCCCGCTCGCCCTGGCCCTCGGCGCCGTCGTCGCCCCGCCGGACGCCGTCGCGGCCACCTCGATCGCCCGCAGCGTCGGCCTGCCGCGCCGCGTCGTGACGATCCTCGAGGGCGAGTCGCTGGTCAACGACGCCACGGCCATCACCTGCCTCCGGGTGGCGATCGCGGCGATCGGCGGGTCGTTCTCGGTGTTCGACGCCGGCCTCGGGTTCCTCATCGCGCTGCTCGGCGGGGTCGCCGTGGGCCTCGCCGTCGGCGCCCTCGCCGTGATGATCCGGGTCCGCGTCCGGCGCCCCGTCTACGACACCGCGATCTCGTTCATGGTGCCGTTCGCGGCCTACCTGCCGGCCGAGTTCGTGGGCTACCACGAGTCGCACGGTTCCGGCGTCATCGCCGTGGTCACCGCCGGGCTGCTGCTCGGGCACAAGTCGCAGGTGATCCAGAGCGGCCAGAGCCGCCTCAACGAACGCGTCAACTGGGGCACGATCCAGTTCCTGCTCGAGAACACCGTCTTCCTGCTGATCGGCCTGCAGGCCCGCCGTACGGTCGCGGCCCTGGCCGACTCCCCGCTCTCGGGCTTCGAGATCGCCGTGTTCTGCGTCGCGGTGCTCCTCACCGTCATCGTGCTGCGGATGATCTGGGTCTTCCTGATGCGGATCTCGCTCTTCCGGCGGCAGCGCGACGGGGACGACGACGAGGTCAAGGTGCCCTGGCAGGCGACGCTCGTCGTCGGCTGGGCCGGGCTGCGCGGGGTGGTCACGCTGGCCACGGTGCTGCTGATCCCGGACAACCCCACGACGCACGAGATCCGGCCGGTGCTGATCTTCGCCGCGATGGTCGTGACGTTCGGGACCCTGCTGCTGCAGGGCCTGACGCTGCCGCCGCTGGTCCGGGCGCTGCGCCTGCGCGGTCCCGACGCCCGGTCCGACGCCCTCCAGGCGGCGACGGTCCTGACCACCTCGACCACCGCCGCGCTCAAGGCGCTGGACGACCTCAGCGGGGCCAAGGACAACCCGGAGGTCGTCGACCGCGTACGGGACCGGCTCAACTCCGGGCCGGAGCGGCTCTGGGAGCGGCTCGGGGACCACAGCAACGGCGAGACGCCCGCGGAGGCGTACCGCCGGCTGCGGCTGCAGACCCTCCAGGTCCAGCGCGACAGCGTGCTCAAGGTGCGCTCCAACGGCACCGTCGACCACGAGGTGATCGAGGAGGTCCTCGACTCCTTCGACATCGAGGAGTCGATGCTCACGATCTCCGGCGAGCGGGCCGACGAGATCGACGAGGCCGACGACGAGGTCCGGACGCCCGTGGACCCGATCGGCCCCTGCGAGCACCTCGAGGCCGCCCCGACCGAGATCGACCCCGACGGCGACGGCCGCTGCCTGGACTGCGTGCGCGAGCACCTCAGCCCGGTCCACCTGCGGATCTGCCTCACCTGCGGCAACGTCGGCTGCTGCGACTCCTCCCCCGGCCGCCACGCCGACAAGCACTTCCACACGACGAGGCACAAGGTCATGCGCAGCTTCGAGCCCAACGAGGACTGGCGCTGGTGCTACGTGGACGAACGCCTCGGCTGAGCCGAGCGCCCGCACCCATCCAGGTCGGCACACTCAGCCCAGCTCCGCACACCCGGCCCAGCTCGGCACACCCTGCGCAACGAGGCACACCTTGTTCACGGAGGCACACCGTGCAGGGTGTGCCGGGACCAGGTAGGTGTGCCGGGACCAGGTAGGTGTGCCGGGACCAGAGAAGGCGTCGGGTCGGAGCGCAGGCCGCGTAGGGGCGAAGCGGAGACAGACAACGCGTATCAGGGCCTATGCCCCGCGCCTCCTGTGCGGTATGAATCAGCACAGGTCGGGGTCGTGGGACTCGAGGAGCCCGTGAGCCGCGAGGCTGGAGGCAGTCATGGGTGCGGGTCCGCGATGACGGGCGGTGCGGTGGAGGACAGCCTCGCCGTACGGGCGGGGCGGCTGTTCGCCGCCTACCGCGCCGGCGAGGACGCCGCGATGAGCGAGCTCGTCCGCACCCTGACCCCGCTCCTGTGGCACACCGTGCGCGCGACCCGGCTCGACACGGCGGCCGCGGAGGACGTCCTCCAGCAGGTGTGGCTGAGCCTCGTACGCCACGCCGGCACGATCGTGGAGCCGAACGCGGTCCTGCAGTGGCTCGTCGTCTCGGCCCGGCGCGAGGCGTGGCGCGTGTCCCGGGGCCAGGACCGCGTACGCCCGGAGGACGTGGAGACGACCCGGGCGAGCGAGACCGACGGGGCCGCGGAGGTCGGCGAGCAGGTGGCGGGGGCCGAGTCCGACCTCGTCCTGTGGCGCCACGTGCAGCAGCTCCCGGAACGCTGCCAGGCCCTGCTCCGCGTCATCGCCTTCGCGGCGAAGCCCGACTACGCGCAGATCGCGCGCGCCCTGGGGATGCCGGTGGGCAGCATCGGCCCGACGCGCGGGCGGTGCCTGGCCAAGCTGCGGCTCGCGCTCGCCGCCGACCCGCAGTGGGGTGCCGCGTGAACGCGCCCGGCCCGGACCGCGGGACGTCCGCCGAGGAGGCGGCCGAGGCCGCCGGACCGGTCGGGCCCGACGACCTCGCCCTGCTCGAGCGGCTCGGCCGGCTGTGGGCGCAGCACGACCCGGTGCCGGACGGGCTGGCGGAACGGCTCGAGTTCGCGCTGACGCTCGACGCGCTCGAGACCGAGGTCGCGACCCTGACCCAGCCCGACCTGGCCCCGTCGGGCTCGCGGGCGGGCGAGACCGAGTCCGTGCGGACCGTGACGTTCTCGACCGAGACCATCGACGTGATGGTGACGCTGACCGACGCCCCCGACGGGACGGTCCGGGTGGACGGCTGGATCGCGCCCGCCGCGTCCCTCCGCGTCGAGGTCCTCCGCGAGGACGGCTCGCTCGAGGTCACGTCCGACGAGGACGGGCGCTTCGTCGTCGAGTCGGTCCCCCGGGGCCTGGCCCGCTTCGCGCTGCACCCGCCCGGCCGGACGGTGCTGAGCCCGACGATCGAGCTCTGACCCGTCCGACGTGCTCGACCCCGGGCGGCTAGTCCGGGACGGGGTTGAAGTCGCCGCCGTCGACCCGGTGCACGACGAACCGGGCCGCGCGGCGCCCGTCGAGCTCCCCGACGCGCAGGGAGATGCTCACGGGCTCGGCCTCCTCGTCGTCGAGGGGCTGGCCCTCGGCGACCGCGGAGTCGCCGACCGCGGGCAGCTGGCCGAGCTGGGCCATGAAGAAGCCGGCGACGGTGTCGTACGGGCCCTCGGCGAGGCTGAAGCCCGTCTTCTCCGCGAACTCCTCGAGCGTCGTCAACCCGTCGATGCTCAGGTTGCCGCGCACGCCCGGGCGCTCGGGCTGGACGACGTCGTACTCGTCGGTGATGTCGCCGACGAGCTCCTCCACGAGGTCCTCCATCGTCACGATGCCGGCCGTGCCGCCGTACTCGTCGACGACGATCGCGAGGTGCGAGCGGTCGCGCCGCATCTCCGACAGGGCGTGCAGCACGCGGACGGTGTCGGGCATCCGCAGCACCGGGCGGGCCAGGTCGGAGACGCGGGTGTTCCGGGTGCTCACGTCGGGGTCGAGCAGGTCGCGCACGTGCACGAAGCCGAGGACGTCGTCCGCGGAGTCCCCCGTCACGGGGTAGCGGGAGTGCGGCGAGCGCAACAGCTCCCGCACCGCCTTGTGGGCCGGCATGTCGCCCGAGATGAAGTCGACCTCGGTGCGCGGCAGCATCACCTCGCGCAGGCTGCGCTCCCCGGCGTCGAAGACGTCGTCCACGATCCGGCGCTCCTCCGCGCCCAGGGTGCTGGAGCCGCTGACCAGCGCACGGATCTCCTCGTCGCTGACCTCCTCACGGCCCGCGGACGGGTCGCCGCCGAGGAGCTTGACCAGGAAGTTCGTGGACACGCCGAGCAGCCAGATCACCGGCCGCAGGACGCGGGCGACGAGGTCGACGAACGGCGCCAGGGCCATCGCGTACGACTCGGTGCTCTGCAGCGCCAGCCGCTTGGCCGTCAGCTCCCCGACCACGATCGACACGTACGAGATGAGGATGGTGATGACGATCAGCGCGACCGTCGAGGCGACCTGCTCGGACAGCCCGAACCACCGCACGAGCAGCGGCGAGACGGCGGCCTCGAGCGTGGCACCACCGAAGGCGGCGCTCAGGAAGCCGGTGAGGGTGACGCCGATCTGGACGGCGGAGAGGAAGCGGTTGGGGTTCTCGTTGAGCCGGGCGACGGCCTGGCCGCGACGGCCGTGGTGGGCCATCTGCTTGATCTGGCTCTCGCGCAGCGAGACCAGGGACATCTCCGCGGCGACGAAGACCCCGCTGACGAGGATGAGGAGGAGGACGACGAGGGCGTCGACGAGCGTGCGGTTCATCGCGGGTGGTCCACGGTGGGTTCAGGTGCTCCTTCAGAAGCGGACATCGAGGGTAGCGACCCGCCTGCGCGACGCACCGGACGAGTCCAACGCGGGACCCCGCCGAGTCGATACCACAGGGGGTCCCTGCCGGGCCAGCCGAGGCGGGTGACAAGATTCACCCACGCGGGAGAGCATGACGAAATACCCTCCGGCGTACTAAGCATGCCAAGATTCAGCCATGACTCTTCGCGTCAGCGTCATCGGCACCAGCTATCTGGGAGCCACGCACGCCGCCGGTATGGCCGAGTTCGGCCACCAGGTGGTCGGCATCGACATCGATGAGGACAAGGTCAAGATCCTCAACGCCGGCCAGTCCCACATCTTCGAGGTCGGGCTCGAGCCGCTGCTGGAGAAGCACACGGCCACCGGCCGCCTGCGCTTCACCACCGACTACACCGAGATCGCCGACTGGGCCGACGTCCACTTCCTCGCCCTCGGCACCCCCTCGCAGCCGGACGGCAAGGCGGACCTCCGCCAGCTCTACTCGGCGATCGAGAGCCTCGCGCCGCTGCTGACCGAGCCCTGCCTCGTCGTCGGCAAGTCGACCGTCCCCGTCGGCACCGCGATGCAGCTCGAGGCCCGGATCCGCGAGCTCGCCCCGGCCGGCGACCAGGTCGAGGTCGCCTGGAACCCCGAGTTCCTCCGCGAGGCGTACGCCGTCGAGGACACGCTGCACCCGGACCGGCTCGTCTTCGGCACGCACTCCCAGCACGCGCTGGACGTGCTCGCCGAGATCTACGCCCTCCCGCTCAGCGACCGCACCCCGGTCGTCCGCTGCGACATCGCGACCGCCGAGCTCATCAAGGTCGCCGCGAACTCCTTCCTCGCGACCAAGATCAGCTTCATCAACGCCATGGCGCAGATGTGCCAGGCCGCCGGCGGTGACGTCACCCTGCTCGCCGACGCCATCGGGTTCGACAAGCGCATCGGGCGCGAGTTCCTCAACGCCGGCCTCGGCTTCGGCGGCGGCTGCCTGCCCAAGGACATCGCGGCCCTCGCGGTCCGCGCCGACGAGCTCGGCGTGCACGTGCTGAGCGACTTCATCCACTCGGTCGAGGCCATCAACGCCGGCCAGCGCAACGAGATCGCCGACCTGGCCATCGAGCAGGCCGGCGGCGACGTCACCGGCAAGCGCATCGCCGTCCTCGGCGCCGCGTTCAAGCCGGGCACCGACGACACCCGCAACAGCCCCGCGCTCACGGTGGCCGACCGGCTGCACGAGGCGGGCGCCGACGTCCGGATCTACGACCCCGAGGCCCGGCTCCCTCCCCGCGAGGGCTTCACGCAGGTCGCCAGCGTCGAGCAGGCCATGCTCGGCGCCGAGATCGTGCTGCACCTGACCGAGTGGCCCGAGTTCCGTCAGCTGGACCCGGAGAAGCTCGGCCACCTGGTCAAGAGCCAGATCATCATCGACGGCCGCCTCAAGCTGCACGCCCCCACCTGGCGCAACGCCGGCTGGAAGCTCGTGCAGATCGGCCGCGCCGCCACGATGTGATCCGCGGGTCCTGTCCGGACCCCACGCTGTGCCCGACGGGCGTCCTCGTACGAGGGCGCCCGTCGTCGCGTCTCGGGCCTCGACCAGGATGGTGCGCATGAAGCACCTGCGCATCGCGACCGCCGCCGAGCAGAGCGCCGACTTCCGGCGCGTGCTCTGGACCGGCGAGCACACCCAGATCGTCAGCATGACCATCCCGCCGGGCGGCGAGATCGGCGAGGAGACCCACCCCGACAACGACCAGATCCTGATCTTCCTGAGCGGCGTGGGCGAGGCCCGCATCGACGGGGAGGTCGAGCCGGTCACCGACGGCGACCTCGTGTGCGTCCCGGCCGGCGCCCTGCACAACTTCGTCAACACCGGCCCGAACCCGCTCGTCCTCTTCACCGTCTACGGCCCGCCCGACCACGCCCCCGACGCGGTGCACCACACCAAGGAGGAGGCCGACGCCGCGGAGGAGTCGGGCGAGGACGAGCCCCCCGCCTGACCACTCAGAACTCGACCCACGCCGTTTGACGGGTGACGACCGCCGGTCCGGGCGCCGGTGCCTGGAGGAGGAGCGGGTGACGACACGCTTCTCCGTCGTCACCGGCGACGACGAAGGCATCGGGTCAGAGCCCGGGCCGCGCCCGAGCGGGGCGAGGGCAGATAGGTTTGTCACGTGAACGACGCGACGATCATCTACACCCACACCGACGAGGCGCCGATGCTGGCGACCTACTCCCTGCTGCCGATCATCCAGGCCTTCACGAGCCAGGCGGGCGTGGAGGTCGAGACCCGCGACATCTCGCTGTCGGGGCGGATCATCGCCCAGTTCTCCGACCGGCTGCCCGCCGACCAGCAGGTCGAGGACGCGCTCGCCGAGCTCGGTGAGCTGGCGAAGACGCCGCAGGCGAACATCATCAAGCTTCCGAACGTCTCGGCCTCGGTCCCCCAGCTCAAGGCGGCGGTCGCCGAGCTGCAGTCCCAGGGCTACGCGCTGCCGGACTACCCCGACAACCCGACGACCGACGAGGAGCGCGACGTCCGCGCCCGGTACGGCCGGGTCATGGGCAGCGCGGTCAACCCCGTGCTCCGCGAGGGCAACAGCGACCGGCGCGCGCCCGCGTCGGTCAAGGGCTACGCCCGCTCGCACCCGCACTCGATGGGCGCCTGGTCGCCCGACAGCAAGACGAACGTCGCGCACATGACCGCCGACGACTTCCGCTCGAGCGAGACCTCCGCCGTGGTCGCCGAGGCCGGTTCGCTGCGCATCGAGCTCGTGGGCGAGGACGGCACGACCACGGTCCTCAAGGACAAGGTGGCGGTCCGCGCCGGCGAGGTCGTCGACGCCACCGCCATGCACGTGGCCGCGCTGGACGCCTTCCTGGCCGACCAGATCGCGCGGGCCCGCGCCGAGGGCGTGCTCTTCTCGGTGCACCTCAAGGCCACGATGATGAAGGTCTCGGACCCGATCATCTTCGGCCACGTGGTCCGGGCGTTCCTGCCCGAGGTGTTCGAGCGCTACGGCGACGTGCTGCTGCCCGCCGGCCTGAACGGCAACAACGGCCTCGGCGCGATCCTCGCCGGCCTGGACGCGCTGCCGCAGGGCGACGAGATCCGCGCCGCGATCGACGCCGGCCTGGCCGCCGGTCCCCCGCTGGCGATGGTCGACTCCGACCGCGGCATCACCAACCTGCACGTGCCCAGCGACGTCATCGTCGACGCCTCGATGCCGGCGATGATCCGCATCGGCGGCCACATGTGGGGCCCCGACGGCGCGGAGGCCGACACCCTCGCGGTGATCCCGGACTCCTCGTACGCCGGCATCTACCAGGTCGTCATCGACGACTGCCGGGCCAACGGCGCGTACGACCCCACGACCATGGGCTCGGTGCCGAACGTCGGCCTGATGGCCATGGCCGCCGAGGAGTACGGCAGCCACGACAAGACGTTCGAGGTCGACCGGCCGGGCACCGTCCGCGTCGTCGCCGAGGACGGCACCACCGTGCTCGAGACCCCGGTCGCCGCCGGCGACGTGTGGCGCATGTGCCAGACCAAGGACGTGGCCATCCGCGACTGGGTCAAGCTGGCCGTGAGCCGCGCCCGCGCCACCGGCAGCCCGACGGTCTTCTGGCTCGACGCCGACCGCGCGCACGACGCGAACCTGATCCGCCTGGTGCAGACGTACCTCGCCGACCACGACACCGAGGGCCTGGAGATCTCGATCCTGCCGCCCGTCGAGGCGACGGCCTTCTCGCTGGAGCGGATCCGCCGCGGCGAGGACACGATCTCGGTCACCGGGAACGTGCTCCGCGACTACCTGACCGACCTCTTCCCGATCCTCGAGCTGGGGACGTCGGCCAAGATGCTCTCGGTCGTCCCGCTGATCAACGGCGGTGGCCTGTTCGAGACGGGCGCCGGCGGTTCGGCGCCCAAGCACGTGCAGCAGCTCGTCCGCGAGGACTACCTGCGCTGGGACAGCCTGGGCGAGTTCCTGGCGCTCGCGGTCAGCCTCGAGCACCTCGCCCAGTCGACCGGGAACGCCCGCGCGCAGGTGCTGGCCGACACGCTCGACCGGGCGACGGGGACCTTCCTCAACGAGAACCGCTCCCCCGGTCGTCGCCTCGGCACCATCGACAACCGCGGCAGCCACTACTACCTCGCCCGCTACTGGGCCGAGGAGCTCGCGGCGCAGACCGACGACCCCGAGCTGGCGGCGGCGATGAAGGACACCGCCCGGCGCCTGGCGGAGGACGAGCAGACGATCGTCGGCGAGCTCGCCGCGGTCCAGGGCAACCCCGTCGACATCGGCGGCTACTACCGCCCCGACGTGACCAGGGTGCGCGAGGTGATGACCCCGTCGGCGACGCTGAACGCGGTCCTCACCGACCTGAACGCCTGATCGGCCCCACGTCGTGACCGCGTCCGGCGAGCAGCGTCACGGGATCTCCCTGAGCTCCCTGGACGACCAGCTGTTCGCCGGCGCGGACGCGACCAAGCGCGACCTGCTCGACCACCTCGAGGCCGTCGCGGACGTCATGCTGCCCGGCCTCGTGGACCGGCCGCTCTCGGTGATCCGGGTGCGGCCCGGGCAGCCCGCGTTCATGCAGAAGAACCTGCCCGCGTACGCCCCGGCCTCGATCCGACGCGTCCCGCAGTGGTCGGAGGCGTCGCACCGGGAGGTCGCGTACGCCGTCGCCGAGGACGTGACCGCGCTCGTGTGGTTCGGGAACCAGCGGGCGGTCGAGTACCACGTCCCGCTCTACCGGCTGGCCGAGCCGGACCGGCCCACGGCCCTGGTGCTCGACCTCGACCCGCCCGAGGGGACCGGCTTCGACGTCGTCGTGGCCGCGGCGCGGGTGGTCCGGCACGCGCTCGACGAGGCCGGGCTGGTCGGGGCGGTGAAGACCAGCGGTTCCAAGGGCGTGCACGTCGTCGTGCCGCTGGGCCCCACCACCACGACCGACGCGGCGGCCGCGACGCGGGCGCTGGCCGTGCGCGCCGAGCGGGCCGACCCCGCGCTGACCACCACCGCGTACCTCAGGGAGGACCGAGACGGGAAGGTGTTCCTCGACCCCACCCGGGTCGGGGGCGGGACGCTGGCCGCCGTCTACAGCCCGCGGGTCCGGCCCGGCACGGCGGTCTCCTTCCCGGTGGCCTGGGACGACCTCGACGCCGTGACGCCGGCCGATTTCACCGTCCGGACGGTCCTCGGGCTGCTGAACGGCCGGCCGTCCTGGGAGGAGCACCTCCCCGCGCCGCAGGAGCTGCCCGCGGACCTCGTCGCCGAGGGCCACGAGATCCCCGTCGCGCGCGTCCTGGCCATGCACGAGGGCAAGCGCCGCAAGCGCGCCCGGGAGGCCGGCGGCGGCGACGCGGCGAAGTGACCGTTCGACCGCACGGCGCGGAGCCGTCGAGGCTCACGCCGGCGCACTGAGGCCAACGAGGGGTCAGAACTCCGCGACGTCGGCGACGACTCCCGCGACGACGACCGCGTCGACGCGGTCCTGCGGGCGCTGAGCGGCCTCGTAGGCGTCCTCCGCGGGCATCCACCGCTCGACCCACTGCTCCCGCATGGCCTCGCCGTCGCGGGCGAGCGCGCGGGCCAGGCGCACGTCGGCGGGCGCGTCGACCCAGAGCGTGACGTCCCAGGGGACGCCGAGGCGCACGTCGGTGCTCGAGACGCCCTCGACCACGACCGGGACGCCGACGGGCACCTCCGACCAGCCGGCCGAGGCGTCGGTCCCCCAGTCCCACCGCTCGTAGCGCGCGGGACGCCCCTGCCGCAGCGCCGTCAGCACCTGCTCGACGAACCGGTCGCGCTCCCAGGTCTCCACCGACGGTCGCGCGAAGTCGTCCACGTGCACCACCACGGCCCCGGGCAGCGCGGCCGCCACCACCGCCGCGAGCGTGGTCTTGCCCGAGGCGCCCTTGCCGTCGATCCCCACCCAGCGGGTGCCGCCCAGCCCGGCCAGGCACCCGTGGACGAACGCCGGCACCTCGTCCGCCCGGATCCGGACCCCCACCTGACCTCCGTACGCCGACGCCCGTCGACTAGCGTCGGTCAGGTTAACGGCGCCCCGAGGGCGCCAGCACCGATGCGAGGAGACCCGTGAGCACACCCGTGAAGATCGCCGTCACCGGAGCAGCTGGGCAGATCTGCTACAGCCTGCTGTTCCGGATCGCGAGCGGCGAGCTGCTCGGTCGGGACCAGCCCGTGCAGCTGCGCCTGCTGGAGATCACGCCGGCGCTCAAGGCGCTCGAGGGCGTCGTGATGGAGCTCGACGACTGCGCCTACCCGCTGCTCGACTCCGTGGTGATCGGCGACGACCCCAACCACGTCTTCGACGGCGTGAACCTCGCCTTCCTCGTCGGCGCCCGCCCGCGCAGCAAGGGCATGGAGCGCGGCGACCTGCTTGAGGCCAACGGCGCGATCTTCAAGCCGCAGGGCCGCGCGCTGAACGACCACGCCGCCGACGACGTCAAGGTCCTCATCACCGGCAACCCGGCTAACACCAACGCGCTCATCGCGCTGAGCAACGCCCCCGACATCCCCGCCGAGCGCTTCAACGCCCTCACCCGCCTGGACCACAACCGGGCCGCGGGCCAGCTGGCGATCAAGGCGGGCGTGCCCGTCGCCGACGTCAGCCACGTGACCATCTGGGGCAACCACTCCGCCACGCAGTACCCGGACGTCTTCAACGCCCGGATCCGCGGAGAGCAGGCCTCGACGGTCATCGACGACACCGCGTGGCTGGAGAACGACTTCCTGCCGACCGTGCAGAAGCGCGGCGCCGCGATCATCGAGGCCCGCGGGGCGAGCTCCGCGGCCAGCGCGGCGAAGGCCACGATCGACCACATGCACGACTGGGTCCTCGGCACGCCCGAGGGCGACTGGGTCTCCATGGCCGTGCCGTCCGACGGCTCGTACGGCGTCCCCGAGGGCATCGTCAGCTCCTTCGCCTGCACGACCGCGGACGGGTCGTACACGATCGTCGAGGGCCTCGAGGTCAGCGACTACTCGCAGGCCAAGATCGACGCCACCGTGGCGGAGCTGACCGAGGAGCGCGACGCGGTCCGCTCCCTCGGCCTGGTCTCCTAGACCGTCGGTCCGGACGGGCGCGCGGCGCCCGTCCGGACACCGTCCCGCGGGCGTCGGACCACGGCACCGACCCGCTCATGCGCCATGAGCGAGCCGAACGAGCCGAAGAGGGACGAGCCCAGCGGTCAGTCCAACCCCTACGAGCAGCCGGGATCGAGCGAGTCCGGGAGCGGGTCCTCCGCGACGCCGGGCCCGTCCTCGTACGGCTCGAGCGAGCAGCCCGCCCAGCCCGACCAGGGCTACGGCCAGCCCGGGTCCGGCTACGGCCAGCAGCCCGACCAGGGCTACGGACAGCAGGGCGGTTACGGCCAGCCCCAGGGCGAGTACGGGCAGCAGAGCGGTGAGTACGGCCAGCCCCAGGGCGGCGAGTACGGGCAGCCGGGCCAGTACGGGCAGCAGCCCGGCGAGTACGGCCAGCCGGGTCAGCAGGGTGGCGAGTACGGCCAGCAGGGCCAGTACGGCCAGCCGGGCGAGGCGAGCCCGTACGGGCAGCCGGCCCCCTACGGCCA
The DNA here is from genome assembly GCF_039536445.1 of Microlunatus spumicola. Taxonomy (NCBI): domain Bacteria; kingdom Bacillati; phylum Actinomycetota; class Actinomycetes; order Propionibacteriales; family Propionibacteriaceae; genus Microlunatus; species Microlunatus spumicola. Next base: position 493,805 of record NZ_BAAAYR010000004.1, read on the forward strand.
GCCCGCGCCCTACGGCCAGCCGTCGCCCTACGGCGGCGCCTACCAGGGCGGCTACGGCATGGCCCCGCAGACGCACCCGTCGGGCACCACGGTCCTGGTGCTCGGCATCCTCGGGCTCGTCGTCTGCTTCGTGTGCGGCATCTTCGCCATCACCACGGGCAACAAGGCGCTCAAGGAGATCGACGCCAACCCGGCGGCCTACAACAACCGGTCGACCGTCGTCACCGGCCGCATCCTCGGCATCATCGGGGTCGTGCTCTGGGGCATCTTCATTGTGGTCTACGGCCTGATCGCCGTGGTCGCGATCTCCCAGTCGAGCTGACCCCCGCGGCGTCCTCCTCGTCCCCGTCGGCCTAGCGGCCGGCGGGGACGACGACGCTCAGGACCAGGATCGCGCCGCCGGCGAGCAGCATCACGCCGACGTCGAAGGCCTTGCTGCGCACGCGCAGCAGCCCCGCCCGCCGCGTGGACAGCACGAGCCGCAGCAGGGCGCCCAGGACGAGCGCCCCGCCGACGACCAGGCAGCCGGCCCGCCAGGTGTCGGGGCCCAGCAGGGCCGCGACGACGCCGCCCAGGACCAGGGCGGAGACGAGCAGCAGCGGCCACTGGCGGCGGGGACGGACGGAACCGCCCCCGACCGGGTCGCGCTGGCGTGTCCCGGGACCCACGCCCCTGACCTCAGCGAGCCGAGGCCAGCGCCTCGGCCCGCTCGACGACGTTCGTCAGCAGCATCGCCCGCGTCATCGGACCCACGCCGCCGGGGACCGGGGCGACCCAGGAGGCCACCTCGCGGACGCTCGGGTCGATGTCGCCGACCAGGCCGGCCTCGGTCCGGGTGATGCCGACGTCGACGCAGACCGCGCCCGGCTTGACCATGTCGGCCGTGATCAGGCCCGGCCGACCGGCCGCGGCGATGACGATGTCGGCCCGACGGGTGTGCTCGGCGACGTCGACGGTGCCGGTGTGGCAGAGCGTCACGGTCGCGTTCTCGCTCTTGCGGGTGAGCAGCAGGCCGAGCGGGCGCCCGACGGTGGTCCCGCGGCCGATCACGCAGACCTCGGCACCGCTGAGCCCGATGCCGTTGCGCCGCAGCAGCTCGACGATGCCGCGCGGGGTGCAGGGCAGCGGCCCGGGCTCGCCGAGGACCAGGCGCCCCAGGTTGACCGGGTGCAGCCCGTCCGCGTCCTTGCCCGGGTCGACGAGCCCGAGGGCCCAGCCGTCGTCCAGGGCGCCCGGGAGCGGCAGCTGGACGATGAAGCCGGTGCAGGCCGGGTCGTCGTTGAGCTCGCGGATCCGGCTCTCGAGCTCCGCCGCGCTGGTCGACGCCGGCAGCTCGACCTCGATCGAGGCGATGCCGACCTGCGCGCAGTCGCGGTGCTTGCCCCGCACGTACGAGTGCGAGCCGGGGTCGTCACCGACGAGCACGGTCCCGAGCCCGGGCACGATGCCCTGCTCGGCGAGCGCGGCCACCCGCTCCTTGAGCTCGGCCTTGATGGTGGCGGCCAGCGCCTTGCCGTCCAGCGTCTCTGCGGTCATGGGTCCTACCTCCGGTCGTTCCGGTGCGTGGTCGTACGGGTCCGGGCTCGCGCCCGGGGGTGCGGCTCAGTGGTAGAAGTGCCGCGCCCCGGTCAGGTAGAGCGTGGCGCCGGCGGCGCGGGCGGCCTCGACGACCTCGTCGTCCCGGACCGAGCCGCCGGGCTGCACCACGGCCTTCACGCCGGCCTCGAGCAGGATCTGCAGGCCGTCCGGGAAGGGGAAGAAGGCGTCCGACGCCCCGACGGAACCGGCCACCCGGTCCCCCGCCCGGGCCACCGCGAGGCGGCTCGAGTCGACCCGGTTGACCTGGCCCATGCCGATGCCGACGGAGGCGCCGTCGTGGGCGAGCAGGATCGCGTTGGACTTGACCGAGCGGCACGCCTTCCAGGCGAACTCGAGGTCGGCCAGCGTGGCCGCGTCGGCCGGCTCGCCGCAGGCCAGCGTCCAGCCCGCGGCCGTGTCGTGCTCGGCGTCGACGGTGTCGCGCTCCTGGACGAGCAGGCCGCCGTCGATCCGGCGGAACTCGGTACCGCCGGGGGCCAGCGGCTCCACGACCAGGATGCGGATGTTCTTCTTGCGGGCCAGGACCTCCACCGCGCCGTCCTCGTAGCCCGGCGCCAGGATCACCTCGGTGAACACCTCGGCGACCTGCTCGGCCATGGCCACGCTGACGGGCACGTTCGTGGCGATGACGCCGCCGAAGGCCGAGACGGGGTCGCAGGCGTGCGCCTTGCGGTGCGCCTCCGCGACGTCCGCGCCCACCGCGATGCCGCAGGGGTTGGCGTGCTTGATGATCGCGACCGCCGGGTCGGTGAAGTCGTACGCGGCCCGGCGCGCGGCGTCGGCGTCCACGTAGTTGTTGTAGGACATCTCCTTGCCGTGCAGCTGCTCCGCACCGGCCAGGGAACCGTCCTCCCCCGCCGTGCGGTAGAGCGCGGCGGCCTGGTGCGGGTTCTCGCCGTAGCGCAGCGTGGCCGACTTGTCCCAGGTGGCGCCGGTCCAGGCCGGGAACCCGTCGCCGCCGCTGGAGTCGGTCAGGACGCTGCCCATCCAGGAGGCGACCGCGACGTCGTATGTGGCCGTGTGCACGAAGGCCGCAGCCGCGAGACGCCGGCGCTGGTCGAGCGTGGTCCCGCCGGCGGCGAGCGCTTCGGTCAGCTCGCCGTACTGCTCCGGGGAGGTCAGCACGGCCATGTTCGCGTGGTTCTTGGCGCTGGCCCGGACCATCGCGGGCCCGCCGATGTCGATCTGCTCGATGCACTCCTCCTCCGAGGCGCCCGAGGCGACGGTCTGGGTGAACGGGTAGAGGTTGCTCACCAGCAGCTGGAAGGGCGCGATGCCGAGCTCGTCGAGCTGGCTGCGGTGGGTCTCGAGGCGCAGGTCGGCCAGCAGGCCCGCGTGCACCTTCGGGTGCAGGGTCTTCACGCGGCCGTCGAGGCACTCGGGGAAGCCCGTCACGTCCTCGACGGCGGTGACCAGCAGGCCGGCGGCGGCGATGGTCTTCGCGGTCGAGCCGGTGGAGACGATCTCGACGCCGGCCTCGACGAGGCGCGCGGCCAGGTCGGTGAGGCCGGTCTTGTCGTAGACCGAGACGAGGGCGCGCCGCACGGGGATGCGGTCGCCGGCGGTCGGGGTGGTGGGTGCGGTCTGTGCGGTCACTGGTCCCAGTGGACCTTCCTGCCGACCACGCGCCAGGGGCGGGTGACCAGCGCGTGGGTGGTGGAGACGAGCAGGTCGCGCTCGGCGACCTTGATCCGTTCGTGCAGGGAGTCGACGGTGTCGTCGTCGAGGACGGGCACCACGGCCTGGTCGAGCACGACGCCGGTGTCGACCCCGGCGTCGACGAGGAACACGGTGGCCCCGGCGACCTTGACCCCGTACGCGAGCGCGTCGCGGGGGCCGTGCATGCCGGGGAAGGCGGGCAGCAGGGCCGGGTGGGTGTTGATCATGCGGCCGCCGAACCGGGCCAGGAAGCCCGGGCCGACGAGCTTCATGAAGCCGGCGCTGACCACCAGGTCGGGCGCGTACGCGGCCACCCGCTCGGCGAGCGCGGCGTCCCAGGCGGCCCGGTCGGCGCCGGCGTCGAGCGGGTGCACGAAGGTCTCGACCCCCGCCGCGGCGGCCCGCTCCAGCCCGAGGACGCCGGGCCGGTCGCCCCCGACGGCGACGACCTCGGCGCCGTACGCGGGGTCCGCGCTCGCGTCGAGGAGGGCCTGGAGCAGCGTCCCGGTGCCCGACAGGAGGACGACCAGCCGGGCCGGGGTGGTTCCGGTCCGCTCTACGAGGTCGGGCTGGGCGGGGTCGGGCACGGCGGCCACCCTACCGAGGGATCTCCTGGGTCTCTTCCGTCGCGTCGTCGACCCCGGTGCGCCCGACCACCTCGGTCTGCTCCAGGTCGGCGCGGTCCTCCGCGTCCACGACGTCGGCACCGTCGTCCGTGGCCTCCGCGGTCCCGGCCGCAAGGCGGCCCAGGTGCCGCACGATCCCGACCACGGCCCCGGTGATGACGCCGGACAGCCCGAGCGTCGTGGTGCTCATCACCAGCAGCGGGAGCAGGCGCGGTCCCAGGCCGGTCAGCCGGACCGACCCCAGGTCGCCGCTCGTGGTCCAGGCCAGCCCCGTGAACACCAGCCCGGCGACCACGCCGGCGAGCCCGCCGAGCAGGGTCGAGAGGTCGATCCGGCGGGTGCCGCCGTCGCGCAGCACGAGCCAGGCGGCCAACGCGCCCGCGACCGCGCCGCAGACGAGCCACCACAGCTGCAGGGTGCTGCCCGGGCCCTCGGCCGGCAGCGCGCCGAGCAGCGGCAGGCCCGGCAGCACGCCGATCGAGGTGGCGGCGGGCGCGACCACCGAACCGTTGCCCAGGCTGAAGCCGGCGCCCAGCGCGTACGAGCCGGACCAGACGACGGCGTTGGGCAGCACGCACGCCTGGAGGACCACGAGCAGCGCGGTGCCGGCCGAGCCGGCGCGGAGGGCGTCGTTCAGGTCGACGACGCGGTCCCAGCCGGTGACGAGGCCGAGGACGAGGACGGCGACGCCGGCCAGCAGCAGCACCCCCACGGCGCCGGCCACGGCGCGCGGCAGGCCGGCGACCGCGACGGGCCAGGTGGACCCCACGGGCCGCCCGACCCCGCGGCCGGCGCCGACCCGGGCGGCGAGCAGGAGGACGAGGACGACGGCGGCCCAGCGGCCCGGCGCGCGCCAGGGCTCGCCGAGGAAGACCGCGGTGCCGAGCACGGGCAGCGCGTACGCGAGCGTCACGACGAGGGCCACGACGAGCGGGCCGGTGCTGCCGGCGGGCGCGACCCGGCGGGAGGCGTACGCGCCGAAGCGCCACAGCAGCGCGGCGGTCACGGCGGTGAGGCCCCAGGGCACCAGGCTGACGTCGAGGCCGCCGACGCCGACGGGCACGCCGCCGCCCAGCAGCCACAGCCGGGTCCCGAGCTCGAGGGCCGCCGGGAGCCCGGCGTCGTCGCCCATGAGCCAGCCGAGGACGACCAGCCCGCTCACCAGGACCCACCCGGCGGCGGCCGTGGCGAGGCCGCCCACGACGGCGGCGACGGGCCAGCTGACGGGGTCGACGTCGGTGCGGTCGTCCTCGCGGACGGCCTCGGATGCCTCGAGGACGAGGCGGTGCCGCTCGCTCGTGTCGGGACGACGGGGGGAGGTCAACGAAGCCATGTCCGACCCATCGTTTCCCACGCCCGCCTCCCGACGAGGGCGGGACACGCCCCACCAGGGGTAAAGTTTGGTGGTCCTCGCCTGAGGTGGATCCGACGCCCGGGCTCAGCACCGACGATGACGTGGCGTCGCGGTGTGCCCGTACTGACCACGAGCAACAGCCACGAGGAGCACGTTCCAGCCCATGGCCGACGACCGATCCAAGCCCCGCCCGCGCCGCGCCTTCGGCGCCGGCGACCCGACGACGGGCAGCCCGGACCCCGAGGCCCCGACGACCCCGGACGCCGGCGCGACGGGCCCGGCGGAGGACGCCGGGACGACCTCGCCCGGAGGCACGCCGACGGCGGGCACGGCCGGCGCGGCCGGGACGGGCACCGACGCCGACGGCCGCACCGGCGACGACGAGCCCCGCCCGATCTTCCGCGAGGCCGCGCCGGACGCCGACGCGGCCACCGTGCGCACCCCCTCCGACGACGAGCCCGACGAGGCCGGGCCGACCCGCGCCGGCCGCCTGAACTTCACGCCGCGCCCGCGCCCGGTCGAGGACGACGCGACGACCCTGCTGCCCCGCACGACGGGCCGTGGCGACGACCGGACCGGTCGGCCCGTATCCGCCCTGGACGACGACGAGCTGGACGACCGGCCGCGGCGCCTCGGCAGCCGCGCCCGCCTGGCCCTCCTGGTCGGCGCGGTCGCGGCCGTGGTGGTCGTCGGCCTGGCGATCGGCTACGCCGTCGTCGGGGTGCGCGACCAGCCCGCCGCCGGGAGCGACCCCGGCCAGACCGCGACCGGGGCGACGGCCGCGCCCGGCTCCCCCGCGCCCACGGCCCTGCTCGAGGACACCTCGATGCTCGCCCCCGAGGGCGCCCGCTCCATCAGCTCGAAGCGCACCTGGACCGCGGGCACGACCGTGCGCGGCCCGGTCCCGGACGGGTCCGGCCCGGCCTGCCTCGGCAGCGACCCGCTGGAGGGCGCACCGACCGCCCAGCAGACGATCACGCGCACCCTCGCGGCCAGCGGCGACGGCGGCCCGACCGCGCTGCACGTGGCCCAGGCGTACGCGTCGGTGGAGGACGCCACCCAGGCGTTCACGGTGACGGCCCGCGCGCTCGGCACCTGCGCGGTGCCCGGGGACTGGCTGTTCACGGGACGCTCCGTCGAGGGCGTCGGGGACGCCTCGACCGCCGTGGCGGTGAAGTCGACCGACGGCGACGCCCGCACCCAGCACTGGGTCGTCATGAGCCGCACCGGCCGCGCCCTCGACGTCGTCGACGCCGCGACGCCGGGCAAGACCGCCCTGAACGTCAACGACGTGACCAAGGCCCTGTCCTCGGTCGTCGCCACCCAGTGCACCGCCGCCGGCGGGACCTGCCCGACGACGGTGAGCACCAAGGACAGCCCACCGCCCGCGGGCGGCGACGAGCCGGGCTTCCTCGCCACCGGCGACCTGCCGCCCGTCGGCTCGAACACCGCCCCCTGGGTCGGCACGCCGGTCGAGGCGCCGAGCGAGGACTTCTCGGGCTCGCAGTGCGAGTCCGTGAACTGGTCGACCACAGCCGCCACGGACAAGAGCTCGCGGGTCTACCTGCTGCAGGACGTCCCGGGCATCTTCGGGCTGAACGAGATCGTCCTCACCGCCCGCGACGCGGCCAGCGCGACCAAGCTCGTCGACAAGGTCCGGAGCGACTGGTCGAGCTGCAAGGAGCGCAAGCTGACCGCGACCGTCGACTCCCCGACCAAGGTCACGGGCGTCGCCTCCGCCGACGGCACCCCCGTCACCGGCTGGACGACCGAGGTCGAGCAGAAGGCGGGCAGCACGACGACCCGCTTCCGGGTCGGCATCGCCGCCTCCGGCGACAAGGTCGCCTTCGTCTTCCTCAACCCGCAGAAGGGCCTCGACGTCGACGGCGACGACTGGAACACCGTCGCGGTCCGCGCCGTCCAGCGCGCGACGCAGCAGTCCTGACCCACCCCCTCCACCGGGCGACGCACCGGACCCAGGTCGGTTGACGGGCCGGGCGGGAGCCCGGAGGGTGTGCTCGTGCTGATCGAGCGGCTCGCGCTGCGGCGGGGTCCCCTGCGTTCCGCGCTGACCCTGCTGGCCGTCGCGGCCACCGCGGTCGGGGTGCTGGAGATCGCGCTCACGGTGGGGCACGCCACCGAGCACATGGTCCTCGCGGCCTCGCTCCCCGCGTCCGGGGCGGGCTTCGTCCTCGTCGGGGCCCTGGCGTGGAGCCGGCGTCCGTCGAACCGCACCGGGCTGCTGCTCTGCGTGACCGGCCTGCTGGTCCTCGGGGCCTCGCTCGCCGACACCGGTCTGCCGGCACCCCTCGAGGGGCTCGGCCTCCTGCTCGCCGAGACCCCGATCCCGGCCGCCCTGCTCGTGGTCCTCGCCTTCCCGTCGGGGCGGGTGGCGGCCCGCTTCGACCGGGGCCTGGTGGTCGCCCTGACGGTCGCGGTCCTCGTCCGCCAGCTGCCGGTGGTCCTGCCGGGCCCGGACCTCGAGGGGCTGCGCACGGCCTGCTCCCTCGTCGGCGCCGCGATCCTCGTCGTCGCCGTGGTGCGGCTGGCCCGGCGGGTCCGCGCCGCCCCGTCCGGGACCGGCGAGCGCTGGGTGCTGTCGGTCGTCTACGGCTACGGCATGGCGCTGCTGCTGTTCCTGCCCTTCAGCGCCCGGGTCCTGACCCCCCTGCTCGACCTCGACGCCACGACCCTCGGGGTGGTCCAGGCGGTCGGCCTCGCGGTCCTGCCGTTCGTGTTCGCGGCCGGGGTGCTGCGCGGCGGGTTCGCCCGCACCGGCGACCTCGAGGACCTGGCGGCCTGGCTCGGGTCCCGCGGCCAGGTCGACGACTCCGTACGCGACCTGCTCGCCTCCACGCTGGGCGACCCCTCGCTGGAGGTCCTGTTCTCCCGGCCCGCCAGCGGGCGGCTCATCGACGGCGACGGCCGGGCGGCTTCCCTCCACCTCGACCCGGACCGCGGGGCCGTCCGCGTACTCGGGCGCGGCGGGGCGGACGCCGGGGTGACCCTCACCTACGACCAGACCCTGTTCGGCGACCCCTCGCCGGTCGAGCAGGCGGGCCGGGTGCTCGCGGTCGCGCTCGAGCGCGAACGTCTCCGGGCCGAGCTGCTGGCCGAGCAGGAGGCGCTACGGACCTCCCGGGCCCGCGTCGTCGAGGTCGCCGACGGGCAGCGCCGCCAGCTGGCCCAAGACCTGCACGACGTGCTCCAGAGCCGCCTGACCCTCGCCGCCCTGCACGCCGGGCGGCTGGCCGCGGCCTCGCACGACGAGGCCACGCGCACCGACCTCGACCGGCTCCGCCGCGAGCTGGACGTGCTGATCACCGAGTTCCGTCACGTCGTGCACGGGGTCATGCCCGCCCTGCTCCTCGAACGGGGCCTGCCCGCGGCCGCCGAGGACCTCGTGGACCGGCTGCCCGTCCTCGCCCGCCTCGAGGTCGTCGGCGCAGGCACGCTGCCGCCGGCGCTGGCCACGAACTCCTACTTCATCCTGGCCGAGGCCCTCACCAACGCGGTCCGGCACGCGCGGGCCACCGTGCTGCACGTCGTGGTGGCGGAGCGCGACGGCTCGCTGCACCTGTCCGTGCGCGACGACGGCGTGGGTGGGGCCCGGCCGACGGGCGCCGGGCTGCGCGGCATCGCCGACCGGGTCGAGGCGCTCGAGGGCCGGCTCGACGTGCACAGCCCCGTGGGCGGCGGCACGCACGTCGAGGTGGTGCTCCCGTGCGCGTCGTGATCGCCGAGGACGAGTCGCTGCTGCGCCAGGGGCTGGTGCTGATGATGGAGGCGGCCGGCTTCGACGTGGTCGCGACGGCCGCCACCGCACCCGGCCTGCTGGAGGCCGTGGGCCGCGGACGTCCCGACGTCGTGCTCACCGACCTGCGGATGCCGCCCAGCCTCGCCGACGACGGGCTCCGCGCGGCGATCCGGATCCGCACCGAGCACCCGGGCACCGGGGTCGTCGTCCTCTCCCAGTTCGTCCAGCGGCGCTACGCGGTGGAGCTGATCGGGTCCAACCCGGCCGGGGTCGGCTACCTGCTCAAGCAGCGGGTCGCGGACGTCGACCAGTTCACGGCCGACGTGCGCCGCGTCGCCGAGGGCGCGACCGCGCTCGACCCCGACGTCGTCGAGGTGATGCTCGCCCGGGTGAGCCGCGCGGACAGCGCCGTCGAACGGCTGACCGGTCGCCAGCGCCAGGTCCTCGCCCTCATCGCCGAGGGGCGGACCAACGCCGCGATCGCCGGACGCCTCGGCGTGAGCGAGCGTGGCGTCGTCGCGCACATCTCGAACATCTACGCCGAGCTGGGCCTCCCCGACGGCGCCGACGACCACCGCCGGGTGCTCGCCGTGCTGCGCTACCTCGCGCGCTGAGCGACCGGGCGCTAGACCTTGAGGTCGCGCCGCCAGGCGGTGTAGCTGCCGACCGAGGTCGTGCCCGGCCGGGCGAGCCAGAGCCACGGGTGGACCTCGACGGGCTGCAGCGCGGCGGCCCGGCGGTGCCAGCCGGGCACCGGGGTCCAGGTCGCGGCGAGCCGGCGGCCGCGCAGCTCCTCCACGACGTCGCCCCGCCGGACCTCCAGGGCACGACGCCCGGCGAGGTCGCCGAGGGTCTGGGCCAGGAACACCAGGCGCTTGCCCGACAGCCGGAGCCGCGCGAGGAGCGGCTCGTCGAAGACGAACACCGCCGGCCGGGTCTCGTCGTGCGCCAGCGCCGGGTCGGAGTCACCGAGCGACTCCGCGGTCAGCCACACGACCTCGCCGCCCTCGCCCTCGACCGCGTCCGGGCCCGCCGGGACGGGCCCCTTGGTCAGGTCGGCGCGGTCCGGCACCCGCTCCAGCCGCACCTCGGGCCACTCCTCGATCGGGCACGCGTCGCGCAGCGGGCAGCGCCGGCACAGCTGCGGCGCCCGCTTCTGCACCTGCCAGCGGCTGAAGCCGTACGCCTTGGAGCTGCCGGTGCCGGTGGTCCACTGCCAGCCCAGGCCGTTCGCGGCCCGCGAGCCGTCGAGCAGGTGCACGAACATCTCCTGCTCGCCCTCGCGCCAGTCGGCGCCCGCCCGGACGGCCCACTGGGAGGCCAGCCACATGCGGGTCTGGTTCACGACCCAGCCCTCGTCGTGCAGCTCGCCGACGACGAAGTCCATGCAGGCCATCGAGCGGTCCCAGGCGGGGCGGTCCCAGGTCTGCCGGCCCTCGGTCGGCGACTGGTTGCGGAGCGAGGAGCGGAGGCGGCTGCCGAGACGGGAGTAGAGGTGGCGGGCGTACTCCTGCCACAGCAGCTCGTCGCGGAAGCGCTTGCGGTCGAAGGACGGGGCGTCCTGCACCGCGGCCCAGACGCGCGGCAGCGGCAGCAGGCCGTAGCGGATGTACGGGGAGAGCCGGCTCGATCCACGGCGCTCCTCGGGCAGCACGGTGCTGCGCGTACGCGCGTAGCCGTCGATGTCCAGCGTGGCCAGGGCCGCGTCCGCCGCGGCCTGGCCGCCGTCGAAGCCGCCGGCCCGGACGCCGTCGGGCCCCTCGAGCGTCAGGTCACCGAGGTGCTCGGCGACCCACCGCTCGACGTCCGCCACGCTCGCGCCGTCGGCCGTGGACGGGGGGACGGGTAGCAGCGGCACGGGTGAGAGTTCGTCGGGTCAGGCCCTCCCGGATGCCGACGCCCCCCGGAACGACGAACGGGTGGGATCCCGCACCATCGCGGTGCGCGATCCCACCCGTCGTCGGTGAGCGGAGCGGCTAGAGGGCCGCGATGACCTCGCGCATGATCTGCGCGGTCTCGCTCGGGGTCTTGCCGACGCGCACGCCGGCGGCCTCGAGGGCCTCCTGCTTGCCCGCGGCGGTGCCCGCGCCGCCGGACACGATGGCGCCGGCGTGCCCCATGGTCTTGCCCTCCGGCGCCGTGAACCCGGCGACGTAGCCGACGACCGGCTTCGTCACGTTCGCCTTGATGAACTCGGCCGCCCGCTCCTCGGCGTCGCCGCCGATCTCGCCGATCATGACGATCGCGTCGGTGTCGGGGTCGGCCTGGAACGCCGCGAGCGCGTCGATGTGCGTCGTCCCGATGACCGGGTCGCCGCCGATCCCGACCGCGGAGGAGAAGCCGATGTCGCGGAGCTCGTACATCATCTGGTAGGTCAGCGTGCCGGACTTGCTGACCAGCCCGATGCGTCCGGGCGGGGTGATGTCGGCCGGGATGATGCCGGCGTTGGACTGCCCGGGAGAGATCAGGCCGGGGCAGTTCGGGCCGATGAGGCGGGTCTTCGAGCCCTGCGAGAGGGTGAAGAACTCGGCGGAGTCCTTGACCGGGACGCCCTCGGTGATCACGACGGCGAGCGGGATCTCGGCCTCGATGGCCTCGACGACGGCGCCCTTGGTGAACTTGGCCGGCACGAAGATCACGGTGACGTCCGCGCCTGTGGCCTCCATGGCCTCGCCGACGGAGCCGAAGACGGGGACGCTCGTGCCGTCGAAGTCGACGGACTGCCCGCCCTTGCCGGGGGTCACCCCGCCGACGATCTTGGTGCCCGAGGCCAGCATCCGGGCGGTGTGCTTGCGGCCCTCGGACCCGGTCATGCCCTGGACGATGACCTTGCTGTCAGCGTTGAGGAAGATCGACATTCTCTGTGCTCCTGTTGCTTGCGCGCTGGTGGTCGGGGGCGGTCAGGCGGCGGCCGGCTGCGAGGCCAGCTCGGCGGCCCGGGCGGCGGCGCCGTCCATCGTGTCCACCTGCTCGAGGCCGGAGAGCCCGGCGTCGACGAGGATCTGCCGGCCCAGCTCGGCGTTGTTGCCGTCGAGGCGCACCACGACCGGCTTGGTGACGGCCTCGCCGCGGCTCTCGAGCAGCGCGTACGCCTGCACGATCCCGTTGGCCACCGCGTCGCAGGCGGTGATGCCGCCGAAGACGTTCACGAACACGCTCTTCACCTGGGCGTCGCCGAGGATGATCTCGAGGCCGTTCGCCATGACCTCGGCGCTCGCGCCGCCCCCGATGTCGAGGAAGTTCGCGGGCTTGGGCGCACCGGGCAGCCCGGAGCCGGCGTACGCGACCACGTCGAGCGTGCTCATGACGAGCCCCGCGCCGTTGCCGATGATGCCGACCGAGCCGTCGAGCTTGACGTAGTTGAGGCCCTTGGCCTTGGCCGCCGCCTCCAGCGGGTCCTCCGCGGAGGTGTCGGCCAGCCCCGCGTGGTCCGGGTGCCGGAACGCCGCGTTCTCGTCGAGGGAGACCTTGCCGTCGAGGGCGACGATGCCGCCGGAACCCGTCTTGATCAGCGGGTTGACCTCGACCAGGGTCGCGTCCTCGCTCTCGTACACGCCGCCCAGCAGCTGCAGGACACGCTCGAGCTCGGTCGCCACGTCGGCGTCGAAGCCGGCCGCCGCGACGATCTCCTTGGCCTTGGCCTCGTCGATGCCGACCATCGGGTCGACCGGGATCCGGGCCAGGGCCTCGGGGCGCTCGACGGCGAGCTGCTCGATCTCCATGCCGCCCTCCTTCGAGCACATCGCGAGGTAGCGGCGGTTCGCGCGGTCGAGCAGGAGGGAGAAGTAGTACTCCTCGGCGATGTCGGCGCCCTCGGTGACCATGACGGTCTCGACGGTCAGGCCCTTGATGTCCATGCCGAGGATCTCGGCGGCCTTCTCGCCGGCCTCCTCGGGCGAGCGGGCCAGCTTGACGCCGCCCGCCTTGCCGCGGCCACCCGTCTTGACCTGCGCCTTCACCACGACCACCGGCGTGCCTAGCTGGCGGGCGGCCTCGACCGCCTGCTCCGGCGTGGTGGCGGTGATGCCGCGCAGGACCGGGACGCCCCGGGCCTCGAAGATGTCGCGCGCCTGGTACTCGAACAGGTCCATCCGTGGTCCTCCTGAGGCGCCTGCGTGAACGGCGCCGAGTCGATCGTGGTCGATCGACGAGCCTACGTGGGTCCTACCCGACCTCGCGCTCCGGGACGTGCTCGCGGACCCAGGCGACGATGTCGGCCATGCTCGCGCCCGGCCCGAACACCCCGGCGACGCCGCGCTCCAGCAGCTCCGCCCGGTCGGCCTGCGGGATGATCCCGCCCCCGAAGACGACGATGTCGGACGCGTCCTCCGCGGCCAGCAGGTCGAGCACCCGGGCGAACAGCGTGAGGTGGGCCCCGGAGAGCACGGAGAGCCCGATCGCGTCGGCGTCCTCGGCCAGCGCGGTGGCGACGATCTGCTCGGGCGTCTGGTGCAGGCCGGTGTAGATGACCTCCATGCCGGCGTCGCGCAGCGCCCGGGCGACGACCTTGGCGCCGCGGTCGTGGCCGTCGAGGCCCGGCTTGGCCACCACGACGCGCCGCGGGACGGTCCGCTGCGGACCCGTCCGGCGGTCTTGCGTCGGCCCCGGCACCATGCCGTTCAGCCTAGTCAGGGCCCGGCCGCGGGCACCGGCCCGGGTCCCGCCGCGTACGGAGCGGGTGACCTCCCGGCGGGCGGTCACCCGGACCGGGGACACGAGGGTCGCGAATCGGTCACGATCCGCTCGGGCGGACCCTCGCCGACCTAGAATTACGGACGTCGAAGAGTGGGGCGTGCGCATCGCTGGGTAGGCCGTCGGGGCGCCTTCGACGTCTCCGTCCCCGGCGTTCAGAACAAGGGAACCGACGTGTCCACCACCGCCACGCTGCACCGGGCGTCCCACCAGGCCTGGAGCGAGCAGCGCACGCTCGCGACCAACACCATCCTCGCCCTGCTGATCGCCGTCGTGGGCCTGCTGGCGGCCGGTTCCCTGCCGCTCACCACCGACGCGGACGCGGGCACCACCCGCCCGGCGCGCGTGCAGAGCACCCCGGCCGACCCCGCCGCCGCCGCGCGTCGCAGCACCGCCCTCCAAGCCGCCCTGCTCGCCGAGGTCGCCGCCCAGCGCGGTGACGCGCTCGCCAAGGACGCCCAGCTCGTCGCCCGCGCCTCGCTGACCGCCGCCGGCACCGCCCGGCAGCAGCAGCTCTCGGCCGAGCAGGCCGCCACGCAGACCGCCGCAGCCGCGATCGCCGCGCAGAAGCTCGCCGCCGCGGTCGCCGCGCGCCAGGCCGCCGTGGACGCCGGCCTGCAGGCCGACCCGACCGCCGTCGACCCCACGCTCCCCGACCCGACGCTCACCGGCCAGGCGACCGTCCCGGTCACCGGCACCGTGGGTTCCCTGCCGCCGGGGACCAAGGGCGCGCTGCCGATCTCGACCGGCGTCGTCGGGTCGAAGTTCGGCGCCCGCGGCAGCTGGTCCAGCTACCACACCGGTCTCGACTTCCGGGCCGCGTACGGCACCCCGATCCACGCCGTGCTGCCGGGCGTCGTCGTCTTCGCCGGGAACTCGGGCGACTGGGCCGGCAACCACGTCGCCGTCCGCCACACCGACGGTCACACGACGATGTACTCGCACATGTCGCGGATGTCCGCCACCGTCGGCCAGACCGTGCAGGCCGGCGAGGTCATCGGCTACGTCGGCGAGACCGGCCGGGCGTTCGGGGCGCACCTGCACTTCGAGCTCTACCCGACGGGCGTGCGCTACGGCGACGTCTACAAGGCGGTCGACCCCACGCCCTGGCTCCGCAGCATCGGCGTCGTCACGCACTGACCGCCGTGGGCGTCTCGGCGCCCCGCACGTCGAGGTAGTACCAGCTTCAACAGTGGTATGAGAATGTTTTGCCTCTCGTTACGGTTCCGTTATGGTTTTCGAGGCCCGCTCGCTGCACCCCCCTGGCGGCGGCCGGGCCCCCACCATCCGCGATACCCCCCACGAACCGCGGCGGGACGGGCCCACGCCCGGACGCTGCACGAGGTGATCAGTGCCGAGAACGCTCCCGACGCAGCGCGACCACGCCAGGCGGGCTCTCCTCGAGGACGTGCGCCACAACCGGCGCGGCTGGCTGCAGCACGGAGCGGCGGCGCTCGCCGTCTCGGCCCTCGGGCTCGGCGTGGCCGGTTCGTTCGCCCTCGGCGGCAACGCCCAGGACGCCGGAGCGGCACCGCGGACCCAGGTCTCCGTGCCCACCGTGACCGGCGCCCGTGACGGCGCGTCCCTCACCAGCCGTTCGGTCTCCCGCACCCCGCTCGACCCGGCCAAGGTCAAGAGCCTCGCCGACCAGCGGGCCGAGGAGCTGGCCAAGACCGACGACAAGATCACCGCGGCCGCCGCCGGCAAGCAGGTCGACCAGCGCGAGAAGAAGCTGGCCGAGACCTCCGACGACGCGGCCGCGCAGGCCCGCCGGCTCGCCGAGGCCAAGAAGTCCGGCACCAAGCTCCCCACCACGGACGCGCCGAGCGACAACGAGGGCGACGCGAAGGGCAAGACCTGCCTGCCCGCGGCGAGCTACCGCGTGGCGGCGACCTTCGGCCAGGTCGGCAGCTGGGCGCGCTACCACACCGGCTTCGACTTCGCGGCCCCGATCGGCACCACGCTGCGCGCCCCCGCCTCGGGCGTCGTCACGAACGCCGGCCGCGGTCCGGCCAGCGGCTGGGCCGGCAACTACGTGGCGATCAAGTACTCCGACGGCACCCAGAGCCTGATGGCCCACATGTCCACGGTGTCCGTGCAGGTCGGCCAGAGCGTCAGCGGCTGCCAGACGGTCGGCGCGGTCGGCATGACCGGCCGGACGTTCGGCCCGCACGTCCACTTCGAGATCTACCCGGCCGGCATCACCCCGGGCGACGTCTACCGCGCGGTCAACCCGCTCGGCTGGCTGAAGGCGCACCGCCTCAACCCCTGACCCTCGGCACGACCCCCGAGCGCCCGTCCCGCACCCGCGGGGCGGGCGCTGTGCTGTCTTCGGGCGGTCTCCGGGCTCTGTCCCTGACCGCCTCCCGTACGCGGGCCCGGTGGCCTCGGCGGGCGGCGGGGCTCTCCTGAAAAAGGGCTCGGCGGGGCGGAACAGATCCGGCGTGCGCCCCGTTGTGATGGGCGTCGACCGGATCATGACCCCGGGCCTCACCCTTCGCCGCCACGAGCGGCCACTCGCCGAGAGGCGTCTGCCGGTCGACAGCACACGTCCACAGCGCCCGTCCCGCACCGCGGGGCGGGCGCTGTCGTCTCTCCAGACGTCGCTCGGGACGGGCTCCCCCGGTGACCGGACGACGTCGGAAAAAGGGTCGGCCCGGCGGAACAGAACCGGTGGGCGCCCCGTTGTGATGAGCGTCGACCGGATCATGGCCCCGGGCCTCACCCTTAGCCGCCACGAGCGGCCACTCGCCGAGAGGCGCCTGCGGGTCGACACCAACTTCCAGCAGCGTCCGTCCCACCCCGTGGGGCGGACGCTGCTGCGTCTCCAGCCCCGTCCGGTCGGGTGTGAGCAGGCCCACGCGGACCGTTCGGGATCGGTGGGCACCGAGCCCGTGGAACCGGGAACACAACCGCCGGGAGCCTGGTTAGATACTCCCGTCGGCCGGATCATGACCCCGGGCCTCACCCTTAGCCGCCACGAGCGGCCACTCGCCGAGAGGCGTCTGCCGGCCGACACCAGACGAGGCCGGCGCCCGTCCCGCACCGCGGGGCGGGCGCCGTCGTCGTACGGGGCCTAGAGCTTCTCGAGCGGCGCGAACTTGAGCGCCAGCCGCTTGACGCCGCTGGAGCCGAAGTCGACGTCGGCCTTCACGTCGTCGCCGCTGCCGGAGGTGCTCAGCACCTTGCCCATGCCGAAGGTGGAGTGCAGCACGCGGTCCCCCGCCGCCACGACGGGGATCGTCCGGACCTTGGGCTTGACCCCGCTCGGGCCGGACCGGTCCCGCCAGCCGCCGCCGCTCGACGTGGCCGACGTGTTGCGCCAGCTCGTCACGGCGCGCTCGGTCCGCTGCCAGTGCACGAGCGTCGCCGGGATCTCGTCGAGGAACCGGCTCGGCGGGTTGTGCTGCGGGCTGCCCCACGCCGCGCGGGTGATGGCGCGCGAGACGTGCAGGCGCTTGCGTGCGCGGGTGATGCCCACGTACGCGAGGCGCCGCTCCTCGGCGAGCTCGTCGGGGTCCTGGAGCGCCCGCTGGTGCGGGAACACCCCCTCCTCGAGCCCGGTGAGGAAGACCTGGTCGAACTCCAGCCCCTTGGCCGTGTGCAGCGTCATCAGCGTCACGACGCCCTGGCCGCCGTGGTCGCTGGGGATCTGGTCGCTGTCGGCCACGAGGGCCACGCGCTCCAGGAACGCGCCGAGCGACGGGTCCGGCTCGGCCGCGCCCGCCGCGAGGTCGGCCTCGGGGTCGAGGTCGGGGCTGGCCAGCACCGAGCCGTCCGGGCCCGGCGTCAGTCCGGTGAGGCCCTCGAGGTCGGCCAGGTCCTGCGCGTCGAAGCCGTCCGCGGCCAGCGCGGCGACCCCGTCCACGAACTCGCGGGCGACGTTCACCAGCTCCACGAGGTTCTCCAGGCGGGTCTGGTCCTGCGGGTCGGCCGAGTCCTGCAGCTCCGCGAGGTAGCCCGAGGAGTCCAGCACGCTGGTGAGGATCGCGTCGGCCGGAGCGTTCTCGGCCACCATCGCCTCGTGCGCGTCGAGCAGCGCCGCGAACCCGCGGATCTGGTTCGCCGACCGCGTCGCCAGCCCGGGGATGTCGTCCACCCGGCGCAGCGCCTCGCCGAAGCTGATGCGCTCGCGAGCGGCGAGGTCTGACACTGCACCCTCGGCCTTGTCGCCGATGCCCCGCTTGGGCACGTTGAGGATGCGGCGCACCGAGACGTCGTCGGCGCGGTTGCTGATGGCGCGGAGGTAGGCGATCGCGTCGCGGACCTCGCGGCGCTCGTAGAAGCGCACCCCGCCGACGACCTTGTAGGCCAGGCCGGACCGGATGAACACCTCCTCGAACGTCCGCGACTGCGCGTTGGTGCGGTAGAAGACGGCGGCGTCGCCGAGCCGGCCCTCCCCCGCGTCCCGCAGCCGCGCGACCTCGCCCGCGACGAACTGGGCCTCGTCGTGCTCGGTGTCGGCCACGTAGCCCTGGATCAGCGGGCCGTCGCCGGCGTCGGACCACAGGTTCTTGGGCTTGCGCGCCGGGTTGAGCCGGATGACCGCGTTCGCGGCGCTGAGGATCGTCTGCGTCGAGCGGTAGTTCTGCTCGAGCATGATCACCGAGGCGCCCGGGAAGTCGGTCTCGAAGTCGTTGATGTTGCGGATCGTCGCGCCCCGGAAGGCGTAGATCGACTGGTCGGAGTCGCCCACGACCATGAGCTCGGGCGCGGAGATCGCACGGCCGTCGGCCCCGCCCGGCTCGACGTCCGGGTCGTCCTCGCCGCACAGCTCGCGCACGAGCACGTACTGGGCGTGGTTGGTGTCCTGGTACTCGTCGACGAGCACGTGCCGGAACCGCCGGCGCAGCGTCTCCCGCAGGTCCGGGAACGCCTGGATCAGGTGGACCGTCGTCATGATCAGGTCGTCGAAGTCGAGCGCGTTCGCCGCGGAGAGCCGCCGCTGGTACTCGGCGTACGCGCTCGCGAACGTCTCGTCGAGCGGGGTCTCCGCCCTGCTGCGCGCGGTCTCGTGGTCGACGAGCTCGTTCTTGTTGTTCGACACCCAGCTCATCAGGGCCCGGACGGGGAACTTCTTCGCGTCGAGGTCGAGGTCGTTCGCCACGAGCTGCATCAGCCGCTTGCTGTCGGCGTCGTCGTAGATCGAGAACGTCCGCGTCATGCCGAAGCGGCCGATCTCGGAGCGCAGGATCCGCACGCACGCCGAGTGGAAGGTCGAGACCCACATCAGCTTGGCCCGGTTGCCCACGAGGTCCATGACGCGGCCCCGCATCTCGGCCGCCGCCTTGTTCGTGAACGTGATCGCGAGGATCGAGGCGGGGTGGGCGTGGCGCTCGGAGACGAGGTAGGCGATCCGGCGGGTGAGCACGCGGGTCTTGCCCGAGCCGGCCCCGGCGACCACGAGGACGGGCGCCCCCTCGTGCAGCACGGCCTCGCGCTGCGGGGGGTTGAGGCCCTCGAGCAGCTCGTCGCCGCGCGGGCGCCGCGGGCGGTCGGTGGCCTGACCACCCTCACCCGGCCCCCGGTGCGACGTCGTGGTGGCCGGTGGTGCGGAGGACGGGCTGCTCATGACGGCCCCACCTTAGTGGCCGGCACCGACAGCGAGCCGGACGCGACGACGAGGCTGCGTACGCTGAGCACATGCGGCGCAGGCGGATGACGGTGGGCTCCGTGCTCCGTCGGACCGCCCTCGCCGTCGCCGCCGTGCAGGGCGCCACGATGCTCACGCTCGTGGCCGTCGACCTCTACCGCAAGCGCGGCCGGCGCCCGGTGCACTTCCCGCGCGTGCCGCCGCGTTCGGTCACCGCGGGCGCCTCCGAGGTCACGCTCTACACCTACGGCGAGGACCTCTACCGCGACATGCTCGACGCGATCGGGCAGGCGCGGTCGCGGGTGTTCTTCGAGACGTTCATCTGGAAGGGCGACGCGACCGGCCAGGCGTTCAAGGACGCGCTGATCGCCGCGGCCGACCGGGGCGTCAAGGTCTACGTGGCGTACGACCACTTCGCCAACCTCGTCGTCCGGCCGAGCTTCTACAGGCTCCCCCGCAACGTCGCCGTACGCCGCCACCCGCTCGTCGCGTCGCCGTTCCGGCCGCTGCGCAACAGCGGGCGCGACCACCGCAAGATCCTCGTGGTCGACGACGCGGTCGGCTTCGTCGGCGGCTACAACA
Organism: Microlunatus spumicola; assembly: GCF_039536445.1. NCBI lineage: Bacteria > Bacillati > Actinomycetota > Actinomycetes > Propionibacteriales > Propionibacteriaceae > Microlunatus > Microlunatus spumicola. The sequence continues at coordinate 513,667 of NZ_BAAAYR010000004.1, forward strand.
TCGGCAGCCTCTACGCGACCGACTGGCGCGACACCCACGCCCGCCTCACCGGCGACGCCGTGTGGGAGCTGCAGAACGCGTTCATCGACTACTGGAACCTCTACGCGTCCCGGCGCCGCGCGTCGCTGCCCGACCTCGGCGGCCACACCTGGCACGCCGACCTGCGCGTGCACCGCAACATCCCGCGCAACCTCGTCTACCCGATCCGCGCGATGTACCTGGAGGCGCTCGACCGCGCCTCGCACCACATCTACCTGACGCACGCCTACCTGATCCCCGACTCCGACATGGTCCGGGCGCTCGTCCGCGCGGCGCGCCGCGGCGTGGACGTGCGGATCATCGTCCCGGCGCAGTCCAACCACGTCGTGGCCGACTGGGTCTCCCGGGGCTTCTACGGGGTGCTGCTGCGCGGCGGCGTGCGGCTGTTCCTCTACCAGGACGCGATGGTGCACGCGAAGACCGCGACCATCGACGGGCAGTGGTCGACGATCGGGACCGCCAACATCGACCGGCTCAGCCTGCACGGCAACTACGAGATCAACGCCGAGATCTACAACGAGGCCGTCGCCCGCCAGCTCGAGACGATCTTCGAGGTCGACTCCTCGAACACGGTCGAGATGACCTGGGAACGCTGGCGCGCCCGGCACCCGCTGGCGAAGGTCAGCGAGACGGTGCTCACCCCGTTCCGGCCCTTGCTCTAGAGGCCGAGCCGCTGCGGCGGGTCGCTCACGACCTGCGCTTCCTCCTCGTTCGGGACGACGGCGGCCCCGCTCGTGGCGAGGTCCGCGTCGTCGTCCCTCGCTCGTCGTCCAGCGCAGGCCGCGACCCGTCCTCACTGGCTCGCCCTCGGGGTCCGCTGGCTGCCTGCCTGCGTTCGGCGTGCTGTGCGGTTCGGCGGTGTCCAGGCTTGCTGCACCTGGACTCGCGCTCAGACCGACGCGGGGACCTTCTCCTCCTGCGCCGCGGCTGCGGAGGTCGTGCGGCGGTGGCGACGGGTGGCGGCGTAGAGACCGGCCAGAGTGACCACGAGGATGAGGCCGTAGGCGGCGTAGCGGGCCGGGTCGGAGGCGTCGGTCGACCCCAGGAGGGTGCGGACGTTGCTGAAGAGGATCATCCCGCCGACGGCCACGCCGAGCAGGTGCGTCGGGGCGACGCGCACGAGGTAGGCCGCGAGCGGGGCCGCGACGAGGCCGCCCACGAGCAGCGCGAGGGCCAGGCTCCAGCTGATGCCCGCGGCGCCCAGGCCGAAGAGGAAGCCGAGGCTCGCGGCAACGCTCACCGCGAGCTCCGAGGTGTCCACGGAACCGATGACCTTGCGCGGCTCCATCCGGCCGTCGGCCAGGAGGGCGGGCGTCGCCACCGGCCCCCAGCCGCCACCGCCGGTCGCGTCGACGAACCCGCCGACCAGGCCCAGCGGAGCGAGCAGCCGGGCTCCCGGCCGGCCGGCGATCCGCGGCCGGAACCCGAGCACGAAACGGACCAGGATGTACGCGCCGAGCAGCGCCAGGATCGTCGCCATGACCGGGGCGGCCGACTCCGTCGACAGGTGCGAGAGCAGCGTCGCGCCGAGGAAGGCGCCGATCGCGCCGGGCCCGGCGATGCGGGTCACGACGCCCCAGTCGACGTTCCGCAGCCGCCAGTGCGCGACGCCGGAGGCGAGGTTCGTGCCGAGCTCGGAGAAGTGCACGGAGGCCGAGGCGGCGGCCGGGGTGAGCCCGGCCACCACGAGGAGCGTCGACGACGTGACGCCGTAGCCCATGCCGAGGCTGCCGTCGACGAGCTGGGCGACGAGGCCCACGAGGGCGAGGACGATCAGCTTGCGCATGCCACGTTCCTTGGTCGACGTTGCCTAGCAGGTCGCTAGGGATACTCGACAGACCTTAGGCGACGGGCGTACGCGCGTGTGCTCGTCTCAGCACCAGGGCGGGGTGCGGTCGAAAGGTCAGCTCCAGGCGGCCGGGTCGGCGACCAGCCCGGCCACGAGCTCGGGCATCTCGGCGCGGGCGACGTTCGCGAGCGACACGCCCTCGAGGATCTGCCGCTCGGACGCGCGGAGCGCGATCCAGACCTGCTGCAGCGGCTGGGCGGAACCGGCGTACTCGAGGTTCTCGGGTCGGCTGCCGCGGACGTTCGCGAGCTCGCCGTCGAGCGCCCGGATGACGTCGGCGATGCTGATCGCGTCGGCCGGACGTGCCAGCCGGTAGCCCCCCTCGGGACCGCGCTGGCTCCGCAGCAGGCCGCCGCGGCGCAGCTCGCCGAGGATGCTCTCGAGGTACTTGTTCGGGATGTGCTGGGCCGCGGACAGTTGGTCCACGGTCCGGGGGGCGTCGGCCGCCGCGAGCTCGCTCATGGCGCGCAGGGCGTAGTCGACACGGGCGGAGAGCCTCACCGGGCCGCCTCGGGGACCACGGTCTCGGGGAGGACGCGACAGGGCAGCACGACCGCCATCCTCTCCCGGCGGGCCAACTCCGCGCTCACCAGAACACCGAGACGGCCGCCTCGGCCAGCACGAGCACCGTGATCAGGCGCAGCAGGCCGCGCGGGATCGAGAAGAACCGGCGGTTCAGGACGACCAGCAGGGTGACGAACGCGGCGACCGCGGTCTTGACGACCATGGCCCACAGCTCGACCCGGAGGTCGAACGTCCCGGCCAGCACCCACAGGGCCACGCCGCTCGCCAGGCCGACCCACGCGCCGTGCAGCATCGCCGTGCTGATCTCGGGGTCCCGGGTGCGCAGCTGCACGAGCGAGCCGCCCAGCAGGGCGGCGAACGCCACCAGGTGCAGCAGCACCAGGAGGTGCTGCGCCACGGCCATGGCGCGACCCTACGGGAAAGACCTGACCACCCCTGGTTGCGACGCGGACGCGCCCCTCAGACACCGCTGTCGAGAAGGCTTGTGCACTAACGTTGAGTCGCGAGAACCGCGCCGACCGGCACCTGCCGGAACCCCACGAGGCGCGGTCCCACGAACACAGGAGAACCACATGCTCGGACTCATCATCAGCCTCATCGTCATCGGCCTCATCGCCGGCGCGCTCGCGCGTCTGATCGTCCCCGGCCGTCAGTCCATGTCGATCCCGATGACCATCCTGCTCGGGATCATCGGCTCGTTCGTCGGTGGCTTCATCGGCTACCTGATCTTCCACAACGGCAACGGCTTCCTGCAGCCCGCCGGGATCATCGGGTCGATCATCGGCGCGATCATCGTGCTCCTGATCTACACCCGCGTGCGCGCCCGCGGCGCCCGCGCCTGACGCACCACCCTCGACACCCCGACCGGTCCTCTGGACCGGTCGGGGTGTCGTGCTTTCTGGGGTCTTCGCGGGCGCACGGCTGCTGCGCCTGGTCGCTCCCGAGCCGAAGGCGAAGACGCAGCAACGAAGCGCGTCGCCCGAGCCACCGAGTCGCCCCAGGCTCGCGTCTGCTCGCCTTTGTGTCGTCTGCGCGTGTTTGAACACGCGCAGGCGTCGCAAGAGCGAGCAGACGCCGGCGTACGCGCTTCCCCACCGTGCCCGAACGAGGAAACGCTGACTCCCGACCGCTTCGGTGGTCGGGAGTCAGCGTTTCTGGGGCACGGGCCAGCCGGGGCTAGACCAGTCGGCGGTCGGTGGCCCAGCGGGTGAGCTGGTGGCGGTTGGAGAGCTGGAGCTTGCGGAGGACGCTGCTGACGTGGGTCTCGACGGTCTTGATCGAGATGAACAGCTCCTTCGCCACCTCCTTGTACGCGTAGCCGCGGGCGATCAGGCGCATCACCTCGCGCTCGCGGACGGAGAGGCGGTCGAGGTCCTCGTCGACGGCGGCGACGTCGATGGCGCCGGAGAAGGCGTCGAGGACGAAGCCGGCGAGGCGCGGCGAGAACACGGCGTCGCCCTCGGCGACGCGGCGGACCGCGTCGACGAGCTCGGGGCCGCTGATCGACTTGGTGACGTAGCCGCGCGCGCCGCCGCGGATCACGCCGATGACGTCCTCCGCCGCGTCGGAGACCGACAGGGCGAGGAAGCGCTGGTCGGGCTCGCGCTCGTGGACGCGGCGCAGGACCTCGGCCCCGCCGCCGCCGGGCAGGTGGACGTCGAGGAGGACCACGTCGGGCCGGTGCGCGAGGACGACCCGGACGGCGGAGTCGACGTCCTCGGCCTCGCCGACGACGTCGAGCGAACGGCCGATCTCGGCCTTGACCCCCGTACGGAACATCGCGTGGTCGTCGACGACGACGACGCGCAGCGGTGCGCGGTCGGGGGACGGTGCGGCGGGCGCCGCGCTCGGACCGCCCTGGGCCAGGCCGTCGGGCTGCGTCATCGGGTGACCTCCAGTCGTACCTCGGTGCCGTCCCCGGGGCGGGAACGGATGCTCGCCCGGCCACCGTGCCGGGTCATGCGGTTCAGGATGCTGCCACGGACCCCGTAGCGGTCCTCGGCGACGGCGTCGACGTCGAAGCCCGCCCCGCGGTCGCGGACGAACACCTCGACCTCGGCGTCGGTGACCTCGGCGTAGACGTCGATCTTGTCCGCGCCCGAGTGCTTGGCGGCGTTGACCATGGCCTCGCGGGCCGCCCGGACGAGGGCCTGGACGGCGTCGGAGGTGTCGCAGTCGCCCACCATCACGACCTCCACGGGGATGCCGCGCTCGTCCTCGACCTCGGCGGCGGCGGCTGTCAACGCGGCGCGCAGGCTGGCCTCGGGCACGTCGTCGGCGTAGAGCCAGCCGCGCAGCTCGCGCTCCTGGCGGCGGGCGAGCTGGGACACGGCCCGCGGGTCCTCGGCCTGGCGCTGGATGAGGGCCAGCGTCTGCAGCACCGAGTCGTGCAGGTGGGCGGCCATGTCGGCCCGCTCGTCGGCGCGGACCTTCTCGGCGCGGGCCTCGTTCAGCGCCGTACGCGACCGGTGCAGCCAGGGTGCGAGCACGACCGCGAGGCCCGCCAGGGCCAGCAGGGTCATCGCGAGGACCTGCGGCAGCTGGGCGAGCTGGCTGTACTGCGCCAGCACGAGCCCGAACGCCGCCCCCACGAGCCCGAGGCCGACGATCACCCGGACGAGGGCGGGCCAGCCACCCCGGGCGACGAACGGCGCGAGCCAGACGCGACCGCCGGCCTCGGCGCGCCAGCGCTGCTGCGCGGACGTGTCGGCCTGCCGCCACACCAGCGCGGCACCGGCGCACGCGAAGGCGACCGGCCAGAAGAGGCGCTGCGACACCCCGAGCCCGCTGGTCTGGACCAGCCACAGCAGGCCGGTGCCGAGGGCGGAGAGCGCGAGCACCGTGCCCCAGTCCACGGAACGTCGCCGCGGCCTGCCGCCCGGCCGCATGCCGCTGCGCGTCGCGGACTCGAGGCCGGGGGCGGCGACGGAGCTGGCCGCGGGCATCAGGAGCCAGAGGGCGCCGTACGCGAGCACCCCGAAGAACTGGGCCAGGGCCAGCCCGACGAACACGATCCGGACGACCAGGACGGGCCAGCCGAAGTACTGCGCGAGCCCGGTGCAGACGCCCCCGAGGACGGCGCCCTCGCTGACCCGCGCGGCCCGGCGGACCGGGGCCGGGTTCGCGGACGGGGCACCCGGGGCCGGCCCACCGACGGGCGCCGGGACGGGGGCGATGCTCGGCACCGGCGTGGTCGTGGCGCCCTCCGTCAGCTCCCGCGCGTCGTCGCGCGCGTGGTCCTGGGCATCGTCCCGTGCGTCGACCGCCTGGGGCGCGCGTCCGGGCTCGAGTGTCGTCATCTCCCCTCCAGGGTCCCACCCGGGAGGGGACGCGGCCAGCAGGGACGTCCCCGAACCGTCCCCGAGAGCCTCGTCCCCCACCGGTCCGACGACGGCCCCCCGGACGTACGGGTACGGGGCGGACGGGGGTCGTCCCCGATGCCCCGGGGCCCCTCGGGTGGGCACGATGGGCACATGCCCCCGACGAGCACCTTCCGACGATCGGTCAGCGACGCCAAGCTGGCCGGCGTGTGCAGCGGCGTCGCGGCCCGCTGGGGCCTCGACCCGGTCCTCGTCCGCGTGGGCTTCGTCCTCCTGGCGCTCACCGGCGGCGTCGGCGTGGTCCTCTACCTGGCCGGCTGGCTGCTCCTCCCCGTGGGCACGACGGGCCGGGCCGCGGTCGACGACGTCCTCGGCGGGGCGGTCGCCCGCTGGCCGCGCGAGCTGTGGACCACGCTCGTGGTCGTCGCCTGCGTCGTGTCGTTCGCCGTCTTCTCGGCGGTCAGCCCCTTCGGCCTGGCCCCGGCGTTCGCGCTGCTGGCCCTGTGGTGGTTCGGCTTCCACCGCCCCCGCGTACGCCGGAACCGCTCGGCCCAGTCGGCCTTCTCGGGCCAGCCCGCGCCCATCCCGGGCACGCCGGCCGCCGACGCCCCCGCGCCGCAGGCTCCGCCGGTCACCTGGGCCGGTCCGCCGACGCCCTTCAGCGAAGCCGCCACCGCCTGGCAGGCCCGGGTCCGCGAGGTCCGCAGCGGGGTCTGGGGCCCGGCGGCCCCGCCGACCGGCTCCACGCAGCCGCAGACGACCTGGCCGCTGGCGCCGACCGCCGCGCCGCCGCCCCCGCCGCCCTTCCCGCCCGTGGATCCCGAGCAGGCCGCACGGGACGCGTTCCTCGCCGAGCCGGACCCCGTCGGGCTCTACGCCGAGCCGGACGTGGCTCCGGTGCCGGCCGTCCGCCCCGGCTCCCGCCTCTCCGCCCGTCGGCTGCGGCTCGTCACGGTCACCGTGCTCGGGCTGGCCTGGATCGGTCTCGGCGTCGCCGACGCACTCGGGTTCGCGGTCGGCCTCGCCGTCTACGCCGGCACGGGGCTGCTGGTGCTCGCGCTCGGCCTGGTCGCCGCCACCCGCTGGGGCCGGGCGCGCGGCATGCTGCCTGCGGCCGCCCTCCTCGCCGTGACGGCCGTCGTCCTCTCCGGCTTCGGCACGCCGACGCAGGCCGGGGCCGGGCACGGTCCGGCGAGGATGTTCGACCACCCCGTCGCCTACACCTCGGCCGCCGCCTTCCCCGCCGGCGGCGACAACCTCGACACCGGCGACCTGCAGGTCGACCTGACCGGGGTCACGCTGACCTCCGACGCGACGTACACCGCCGTGGTCGACACCGGGCGCGTGGTCGTCCGGACGCCGCCCGGCACCGGCGTGGCCCTGCGCTACGTCGTCGACACCGGGGACGTGCAGGCGTACGGGAGCCACCTGGCCAGCGGGTCGGAGCTGAAGGGCGACCGCGTCGTCGTCCCGGCGGCCGCCGGCCAGCACACCCTGACCCTCGATCTGCGGGTCGACACCGGCGTCGTGGAGGTCCGCTCGTGAAGCGCTTCGACGTCGTCGCCCTCGTCACCGGGGTCTGCTTCCTCGGCCTCGCCCTCGCCGTCCTCGCCAACGCCCTCGTCGGCCCGGTGAGCTGGGCGCTGGTCAAGATCGTCGCCCCGGTCGTCCTCGTCGTGGTCGGCGTCGCCGGCCTCGCCCTGTCCCGTCGCCCCTAGGAAAGGAACCACCCATGAGCCAGCCCACCACCGGACCGCGCCGACTGCGTCGCAGCCGGACCGACCGCTACGTCGGCGGGGTGTGCGGCGGGGTCGCCGAGTACCTGAACATGGACGCGAACCTCGTCCGCGTCCTCACCGTCGTCCTCACGCTCTTCACCGGCATCCCGGTCGTCGCCTACCTCGTGGCGCTCTTCCTGCTGCCCGAGGAGGACGTGGCCCCGCGGACCCCCGTCGGCCAGGTCGGCGACCCGGTCTGGGGCGCGGGCGGCCCGCCGTGGGCGCAGGACCCCAGCGCGCAGACCCCGCCGAGCACCTGGGGCACGCCGCCCGCCGCGCCGGCGGCCCCGGCCGACCCGCCCCGGCGTGAGGACCGCCCGTTCTGAGCCCGGCTCAGACCGCCTGCTCGGCGAAGAACTCCGCCCCGGGGATCGCGTCGAGCAGGCTGCGGGTGTAGTCGGTGGCCGGGGCCGCGAAGACGTCGTCGACGCTGCCCCGCTCCACCACCCGCCCGCGCTGCATGACCAGCACGTCGTCGGCGATCTGGCGCACGACCGCGAGGTCGTGGGTGATGAAGAGGTAGGTCAGGCCGAGCCGGTCCTGCAGGTCCGACAGCAGCGTGAGCGTCTGCTCCTGGACGAGCACGTCGAGCGCGGACACGGCCTCGTCGCAGACGACCAGGCGCGGTTCCAGGGCGAGCGCGCGAGCGATGGCCACGCGCTGGCGCTGGCCGCCGGAGAGCTCGCTCGGGCGTCGCTGGGCCACCGAGCCGGGCAGAGCCACCTGGTCCAGCAGCTCGCCGACGCGGCGGCGGCGCGACGCCCGGTCGCCGACCCGGGCCACCCGCAGGGGCTCGTCGACGACGTGCTCGATCGAGTACGTCGGGTCGAGCGAGGCGTAGGGGTCCTGGAACACGGGCTGCATGGCCCGCCGGATCGCGCGGCGCCGCGCACCGCGAGCCGTCTCGACCACCTCGCCGTCGATCCGCACCTCGCCCTCGGTCGGCCGTTCGAGGCCGAGCACGAGCTGCGCCACCGTGGTCTTGCCGGAACCGGACTCCCCCACCACGGCCGTGGTGGTGCCGCGGGCCACGTCGAACGACACGCCGTCGACGGCGAGGACCTCCTGGCCCCGCTGCCCCCGCAGGCGGTAGCGCTTCGTCAGCCCGACCGCCTCGAGCAGCACGTCCGTACGCGGTTCCCCGGCCGTGCCCTCGTGGGCGGCGTCGGGACCGGCCGCGCGGGCCTGCGTCCGCAGGGACGCGCGGGCCCGGGCCGACGACACGGACGGGGCGGCCTCGACCAGGCGCCGGGTGTACTCGTGCTGCGGGTCGCGCAGGATCTGTGCCGTCGGCCCCGTCTCGACGATCGCCCCCTTGGACATGACGATCACCCGGTCGGCGCGGTCCGCGGCGAGCCCGAGGTCGTGGGTGATCAGCATCAGCGACGTGCCGTGCGCCGCCCGCAGGGTCTCCAGGTGGTCGAGGATCTGGCGCTGGACCGTGACGTCCAGGGCCGACGTCGGCTCGTCGGCGACGAGCAGCTGGGGGTTGCAGGCGAGCGCGATAGCGATGAGCACGCGCTGGCGCATCCCGCCCGAGAACTCGTGCGGGTACTGCCGGGCCCGGCGCGCGGCGTCGGGGATGCCCGCCTCGCCCATCAGCTCCACGGCCCGCTGCTGCGCCGCGGCCCCGGTCGCGACGCCGTGCGCCACGAGGGTCTCGCTGATCTGGCGCCCCACCCGCAGGACGGGGTTGAGGTTGGACATCGGGTCCTGGGGGACGAGCCCGATCTCGCGGCCGCGAAGCCGCAGCAGGCGCGCGGACGAGGGGCGGGTGACGTCCTCGCCGCGGAACGCGACCGAGCCGCCGGTGACCTGGCCGGACCCCGGCAGCAGCCCCAGCACGGCGGCGGCCGTCGTCGACTTGCCCGAGCCGGACTCCCCCACGACGGCCAGCCGCTCGCCGGCGCCGATCGTGAAGGACACCCCGTGCAGCACGGTGCGTAGCTGCCCCTCGGTGCGGTAGCCGACCTCGAGGTCGCGGACCTCGAGCACCGGCACCGTCTCCGGGGCGGTCTCGGGCGTGCTCATCAGCGCCCCACCGCGTAGCCCTGCTCGCCGCGCGGGTTGGCCGCCGCGCCGAGCTCGCCCGTCTCCGGGTCACGGGTGACCGACGAGAGCCGGCCGAGGGTCCAGCCGCCGGCGGGGGTGACGGCGTGCCCGCGGGCCGCGAGGCCGTCCAGCACCTCGGCGCCGAGCCGGTCCTCCGCGACGACGCCGCGGGGGGTCCAGGTCCGCGGCCAGAACGAGCCGGCCATCGCCGTCGTGTGCAGCGTCGGCGCGTCGATCGCCTGCTGCGGCGTCCATCCGCCGACCAGCGTGCGCAGCAGATAGGCCAGCTGCCACTGGTCCTGCTGGTCGCCGCCCGGCGTGCCGAGCGCGGCGACGCCGGCGTCGTCGCGGAGCACCAGGGTCGGGCTCAGCGTCGTGCGCGGCCGACGCCCCGGGCGCAGCCGCGAGGGCGAGGCCTCGTCCAGCCACACCATCTGCAGCCGCGAGCCGAGGCAGAAGCCGAGCTCGGGGACGTGCGGCGAGGACTGCAGCCAGCCGCCGCTGGGGGTCGCCGAGACGAGGTTGCCCCAGCGGTCGACGACGTCGAGGTGGCAGGTGTCGCCGCGGGTCGCCCCGACGCGCGAGACGGTCGGCTCCCCCACGCCCTCGGCGTCGGGGTCCGGCGACTGCTCGCGCAGCGGGGCCTCGTACGCGGTCCGTCCGGGCACGTCGCCGGGACGGGGGCGCTCCGACGCGTCGTCGGTGATGCTCGCCCGGCGCTCGGCGGCGTACGCGTCGGACAGCAGGACGTCGAGCGGGACGGGGGCCTCGCCCGCGGCCGGGTCGGGGTCGCCGTACCAGGCGTCGCGGTCGGCCAGCGCGAGCTTGAGCGCCTCGACGAGGTGGTGCGCGCCGACGACCGTCCCGGGGTCGAGCTCGTCGTCGGGGTAGCCCTCGAGGATCTTCAGGGCCTGGAGCAGCACGGGTCCCGAGCCCCACGGCCCGTTCTTCGCGACGGTCCACCCCCGGAACTGCGCGGTGGTCGCCGGCTCCCAGCTCGCCCGGTGGGCCGCGAAGTCCGCGGGGGTGACGACCGCGGCGTGGTCGCGGCCGTCGGAGTGCCGGTGCGGCTCGGCGAGCAGCGCGCAGGCGGCCTGCGGCACCACGCCCGTCGCCCACGCGGTCCGCGCCGCGTCGATCCGTTCCTCGCGGCTGCCCGCGCCGGAACCGGCGTCGAGGAGCCCGCGGAGCACGGCCGCGTACGCGGGGTTGGTCATCAGGGTGCCGGTCGGCCGCGGCTCGCCGTCGACGAGCCAGAAGTCGGCCGACGTGGTCCAGTGCCGCGTGAAGAGCTCGCGGACCGAGGCGACCGTGGCGGCGACCCGCTCGACGAGGGGGTAGCCGTTCTCGGCGTAGCCCAGCACGTACGACCAGACGTCGGCCAGCTCGAACGTCCCGTGGTCGCGCAGCAGCAGCAGCCACGCGTCGACCGCACCCGGCACGGCCGCCGCCAGGCCGCCCGCGCCCGGCACGAGGTCGAGGCCCTCGGCGCGGTAGTGCTCGATCGTCGCGCCCGCCGGCGCCGGCCCCTGGCCCATCAGGACCTGCGGCCCCTCCCCCGGCACGTGGATCAACGCGCTCAGGTCGCCGCCCGGCCCGTTGAGGTGCGGCTCGACCAGGTGCAGCACGAAGGCGGCCGCGACGGCGGCGTCGAAGGCGTTGCCACCGCGCTCGAGGACGGACTGCCCGGTCGCGCTGGCCACCCAGTGGGTGCTCGCGACCATGCCGAACGTGCCGCGCAGGTCCGGCCGGGTGAGGGGCGCCGGCGGCGTGGAGGTGAAGGGCGAGGAGAACGACGCGGAGGTCGTGGGAGGCATCAGCGGCTCGAGGTGGTCGGGTCCAGGGCGTCGCGCAGGGCGTCCCCGAAGAAGTTGAAGGCGAGGCAGATCACGGCGATCGCGACACCGGGGATGACCGCGGCCGACGGCGCACGGAAGATGTACTGCTGCGCGTCGGACAGCATGATGCCGAGGCTCGGCGCCGGCGGGCGGATGCCCAGCCCGAGGAACGACAGGGTCGCCTCCCCGATGATCGCGACGGGCATGATCACCGTGGCCTGGACGATGACGGCCGAGGCCGCGTTCGGCAGGATGTGGCGGAAGAGGATCCAGCCGCTGCTCGCGTCCATCGCCCGCGCCGACGAGACGAAGTCCGCGCTCCGCCAGCGCAGCGTCTCCGCCCGGACGACCCTGATCATGGTCGGCACCTGGGCGATGCCGAGGGCCAGCGCCGCGTTGGTGAGGCTCGCCCCGCGGATGGCCGCCAGCCCGACGGCGAGGATGAGGAACGGGAAGGCCAGCAGCAGGTCGGTCAGCCGGGCCACGAAGGCGTCCAGCGTCCGCCACCAGCCCGACACCAGGCCGAGCGGCACCCCGAGCACGACGGCCAGCGCCACCGACAGCACCCCGACCTCGAGCGAGGCGCGCGTGCCGTAGATGACGCGCGACATCGTGTCGCGGCCCAGGTCGTCGCTGCCCAGCCAGAAGCCGACCGTGCCGATCCGCTGGAACGGGGTGTCGAAGTGCACCTGCGTGGGCGGGTAGGGCGCGAGTAGGGGCGCGAGCACCGCCACGAGGACGATCAGGAGCAGCAGCCCCCCGCCGACCAGCCCGAGCGGGTTCCGCAGGAGGCTGCGCAGCACGCGGCGGCGTCCGTCGCCGAGGCCGCTCCCGTCCGGGGCCGACGGTTCGCCGGAGGACGCCGGAACCGCCTCCGCGGGCACCACCTGGATCGCCATCAGGACTCCCCTCCGACACGGATCCGCGGGTTGATCACGGAGTAGAGCACGTCCACGGCGAGGTTGATCACGATGTACGCGGCGGTGACGACGACCACGACGGCCTGGATCACCGGGTAGTCGCGGCTGAACACGGAGTCGAGCGTGAGCTTGCCGAAGCCGGGCAGGCCGAAGATCCGCTCGGTGACGACCGCGCCGCTGATCAGGCCGCCGAGCTGCAGGCCGATGATCGTCACGACGACGATCAGGGAGTTCCGCAGGGCGTAGTCGCGCAGCACCTTCCCCCGCGGCAGGCCCTTCGCGCGGGCCGTCCGGACGTAGTCGGTCGACAGCGTCTCCAGCATCGACGAGCGGGTCTGCCGCATCACCACGGCGGCGAGGCCGGTGCCGAGGATCACCGCGGGCAGGGTCAGGTAGTAGAGGGCACGCAGCGGGTTCTGGCTGACCGGGACGTAGCCCGACGCGGGGAACGCCCCGAGCGAGACCGCGAGGTAGAGGATCGCCAGCAGCCCGAGCCAGAAGTGCGGCACGGAGAGCCCGCCGAGGGAGAAGGCGTTCGCCACCCACTCCGGCCAGCGGCCGCGGTAGGTCGCGGCCAGCGCCCCGCCGGCGACGCCGATGATCACCGCGAGCACGGTCGCGTACAGCGCCAGCCAGATCGTCACGGGCAGGGTGGCCGCGAGCAGGTCGGTGACCGGGGTGCCCGTCCGGATCGAGGTGCCGAGGTCGCCGTGGGCGAGGTTCGACAGGAACCGCCCGAACTGCACGATCACCGGCTGGTCGAGCCCGAGGTCGGCGCGGACCGCGGCCAGCGTCGCCGGGTCGGCCTCCTCGCCCGCCAGCGCGAGCGCCGGGTCGCCGGGCAGCGCCCGGACGCCGACGAAGACGACGAGCGCCGAGAGCAGCAGCGTCACGACGGCCTGCCACAGCTTGTTCAGCAGGTAGCGCGCCACGTCGTCACCCCTCCCTCAGGAAGGCCGCGCGGCTGAGCCGGACGACCCCGTCGGGGAACACCTCGACGCCGCCGACCGTGCTCGTGTACGCGGCGAGGTTGCGGACGCGGTAGAGGTAGATGATCGGGTTGTCCTTCCGGACCTGCTCCATGACGCCGGCGTAGATCCGGGCCCGCTCGGCGGTGTCGGTGGACCGGGCCGCCTCGGCCATGCCGTCGTCCACGACCTCGTTGCTGTAGCCCGCGTAGTTGTTGCCGCCGCCGGTGACCAGGAAGCTGTTCATGTTGCCGTGCGGGTCGATGCGGCCGGACCAGCCGAGCAGGATCGCGTCGAAGTCGCCGGCGGTCTGCTGGTCGAGCAGCGTCGAGTACTCCACCGGCTCGATCCGCATCGCGAAGCCGCCGGGCTCGAGCGCCGCCTGCAGGGCCGCCGCGTAGCGCAGCGCCTCCGCCGTGTTCGACGTCTTCACCGTGATCGGGAACGGGATCGGCACCCCGGCCTGCTGGAGCAGCTCGCGCGCCTTGGCCGGGTCGTGCGGCACGCACGCCTCGCCGCCGGGGCTGGCGTACGGCGAGGTCGGCGGGATCGGCGAGCAGGCCGGCTCGTACCAGTTGTTGAAGACGGAGTTCACGAGCGCGCCGCGGTCGACGGCGTACGCGAGCGCGAGCCGCACGCGCGGGTCGCTGGCCAGCGGGGTGTCGATCTGCTTCGGCGGTTCGCCGGCGCCGTCGGTGTTGGCGAGGTTGATCGTCATCGCCTGGTAGCCGAGCGAGCTGGTCTGCAGCAGGCCGACGTCGCGCTCCTTGACCAGCGCGTCGACGTCCTGGGTGGAGATGGAGTCGGCGACCTGGATGTCGCCGGAGCGCAGGTTGGCGGCGCGGATGTTGGCGTCGGACATGATCCGGTAGGTGATCGTGTCGAGGTGCACCTGGTCGGCCGCGTAGTACATCGGGTCGCGCTGCACGGTGATCGACGTCTGCGGGACCCGCGAGACGAAGCTGAACGGGCCCACGCAGGTCGGGTGCTCGCTGAACTTGTCGCCGAGGTCGGCCAGCGCCTTCGGCGACATGATCATGCCGGCGCGGTCGGCGAGCGCCGCGGTCAGCGGGGCGAACGGGGTCTCGTAGTGGACCACCACCTCGCGCGCCGAGGGCGCCTCCACCGACGCGACGGGCCCGAGCTCGCTCTTGCGGGCGGAGGTCTTGAGCGTGAGGTTCCGTTCGAGGGTCGTCTTCACGGCTTCGGCGTCCAGCGGGGTGCCGTCCGCGAACCGCACGCCGTCGCGGACCCCGATGGTCACGGTCTTCCCGTCCTTCGAGACCTCGGGCAGCGCGCTCGCGAGCTGCGGCACGACCTTGCCGGAGGCGTCGATGTCGTAGAGCTTCTCGCAGATCGTGTTCATCACGTAGCGCGTGTAGAGCGAGGACGACGTCGTCGGGTCGAGCTTGTCCGGCTCCGCCGACAGGCCCATCACCAGGTCCCCGCCCCCCTCGACCGCACGGTCCCCCACCGGGTCCGAGGGGTGGTCCGGCCGCGGCGGCGCCGCCTCGGGCCGCTGCACGGCGTAGCAGCCGGGCAGCAGCAGCAGGACCGCGGCGACGAGGACCAGCAGCGGGCCGCGCGCCCGGGTCGCGGGCGTCGGGGCGGTACCGGCGTGGGTGGGCAGGACGGGCTCCTCGGGGTGGCCGTACGGGGCTGGTTCACGACCCGTTCGCGAATCGTTCAACGAAAACCAAGCACGCCGGACCCTCCGAGGGGAAGGGGCTTCAGCATTTCCTTGGGTTTCGTCCCGTGGGGACGGCCCCCGCTGTCCGGAGGGTGGACGGCGGGTAACGTCCGCGGCCGTACGCAGGACTCGAGGCGGGTGGACGGACGATGGCGGCACACGGGCAGACCTGGGCGGAGCGCGAGTACACGACCGCGCTCCTCGTCCTGACGGCGGCGACCGGGGCGGTGGACGGCGTCAGCTACCTCGCCCTGGACCGGGTGTTCACGGGCAACATGACCGGGAACGTGCTGTTCATCGGGTTCGGGCTGATGGGCGTCGCGGACATCCCGGTGCTCAACAACCTCGTCGCGCTACTGACCTTCCTGCTCGGCGCGGCCCTCGGCTCGCGCCTCACCCGCCGCGGCGCGACGCCCGGGGTGAAGCTGCCGCGGTCGTCGATGTGGGTGCTGCTCGGCACGACCGTCGGGACGCTCGTGCTCGCCGGGCTGTGGTTCGTGCTGGGCCGGCTCGGCACCACCGAGATGATCGTGATCACCGGCGTGCTCGCGCTCCTGCTCGGCGCGCAGGCCTCGGCGGTCAAGCACACCGGCATCCGCGACCTGTCCACGGTCGTCGTGACGATGACCATGGTCAACCTGGCCGGCGACAGCCGCCTCGCCGGCGGGGCCGGGGCCGCCTGGTTCCGTCGGGTGGGCGCGATCGTCACGATGGGCCTCGGCGCCCTGGCGTCCGCGGCGGTGATCCGCTACCTCAGCGGCTCGTACGCCCTCGTCCTCGCCGGCGTCCTGATGGCCGTCGCCCTCGGCCTGCTCCACCGCGCCCGGCGCGCCGACCTCCGCCACGCCGAGGCGGGCTCCGCCGCCTGACCGGCACCTGCGGGGCGCTCCTCCACCCGCGAGGCGCACCTTCTGCGGTGAGGCGCACCCTGCAGGGTGCGCGCGGGCGCGGAAGGTACGCCCGGGCGGATCAGGCCTCGCCTACTCCCACTCGATGGTGCCCGGGGGCTTGCTGGTGATGTCGACGACGACGCGGTTGACCTCGCGGACCTCGTTGGTGATCCGGGTGCTGATCGACTCGAGGACCTCGTACGGGAGGCGGCTCCAGTCGGCGGTCATCGCGTCCTCGCTGGTGACGGGACGCAGCACGACGGGGTGGCCGTACGTGCGCCCGTCGCCCTGGACGCCGACCGAGCGGACGTCGGCGAGCAGGACCACCGGGAACTGCCAGACGTCGCGGTCGAGCCCGGCGGCGGTCAGCTCGGCGCGGGCCACGGCGTCGGCCGCGCGGAGGATCTCGAGGCGGTCGCGGGTGACCTCGCCGATGATCCGGATCGCGAGCCCGGGACCGGGGAAGGGGTGGCGCCAGACGATGGCCGGCGGCAGGCCGAGCTCGAGCCCGACCGCGCGCACCTCGTCCTTGAACAGCGTGCGCAGCGGCTCGACCAGCGCGAACTGCAGGTCGTCGGGCAGGCCGCCCACGTTGTGGTGGCTCTTGATGTTGGCCGCGCCCTCGCCGCCGCCGGACTCGACGACGTCGGGGTAGAGCGTGCCCTGCACGAGGAACTCGACGTCCCCGCCGTCGGCCTCCCCCGCCCGCTCGACGACGCCACGCGCGGCGGCCTCGAACGTCCGGATGAACTCCCGCCCGATGATCTTGCGCTTGGTCTCGGGGTCGGTCACGCCCGCGAGCGCGTCGAGGAACTGGTCGGCCGCGTCGGCGACGACGAGGTCGACCCCGGTCGCAGCGACGAAGTCCCGTTCGACCTGCTCGGCCTCGCCGGCCCGGAGCAGGCCGTGGTCGACGAACACGCAGGTGAGCTGGTCGCCGACCGCGCGCTGCACGAGCGCGGCGGCCACGGCGGAGTCGACGCCCCCGGACAGCCCGCAGATCACGCGCTTGTCGCCGACCTGGGCGCGGACGGCCGCGATCGCGTCGTCGAGGATGCTGGCCGGCGTCCAGTCCGGCTTGCAGCCGGCGATGTCGAAGAGGAACTGCTCCAGCACCTTCTGGCCCGCCTGGGTGTGCAGGACCTCCGGGTGCCACTGGACGCCCGCGAACCCGCGGTCGGTGTCCTCGAACGCGGCGATCGGCGCCCCGGCCGACCCGGCCAGCGCGGTGAACCCGGGCGGCGCCGACTCGACCGAGTCGCCGTGGCTCATCCAGACGGCCAGCTCGTCGGGCAGGCCCTGCAGGAGGGTTCCGGGGACGTCGACGCGGGCCTTGGTCCGGCCGAACTCGCTCAGTCCCGTACGGGCGACGTCGCCGCCGAGCGCGGAGGCCATGGCCTGGAACCCGTAGCAGATCCCGAACGCGGGGACCCCGGACGAGAAGAGGGCGCTGTCGACCTGCGGGGCGCCCGGCGCGTACACGGACTGCGGTCCGCCGCTGAGGATGATCGCCTTGGGGCGGCGGGCCATGATCTGCTCGACCGTGGCCGTGTGCGGCATGATCTCGGAGAAGACCCGGGCCTCGCGGACGCGGCGCGCGATCAGCTGCGCGTACTGGGCGCCGAAGTCGATCACCACCACCAGGTCGTGGTCCCCCACCGCCTGCAGCGGCGTCGGCTCGGTCGGGTCGGTCGTGCTCATGCGGACGTCCTTCTCTCGCGGGCGAGGACCGAGTCTAGGGGTGCGGCCGGACGGCACGGGACGACGTCCTCGAGGCGCACGACGACGGGCCGGCTGGTCCTCAGACCGGGCTGTCCCGCAGCACGGCCTCGTGGTGCCGGACCACCTCCGCGACGATGAAGCCGAGGAACTTCTCGGCGAACTCCGGGTCGAGCCGCGCGTCCACCGCGAGGGCCCGGAGCCGGGCGATCTGCTGGGCCTCGCGGGCGGGGTCGGCGGGCGGGAGCCCGTGCGCGGCCTTGAGCACCCCGACCTGCTGCGTGACGGCGAAACGTTCCGCGAGCAGGTGGACGAGGGCGGCGTCCATGTTGTCGATGCTGTGCCGCAACCGGGCCAGCTCGGCCGCCACGTCCTGGTCCATGGCGGTCATCGTAGTGAACGTCCGGATCGGGCACCCGCCCCGCACGTCCCCCTCGGACGACCCCGTGGCGGGCCTCAGCGCCCGAGCACGGCCTCCTCGGCGTCCACCAGCCCGTAGCCGTCCACCCGCTCGAAGCCGTGTCCGAGGTCGTTGCGCAGCTCGCCGGCGGTCCGCCCGCCGCTGGTCCGCCGCACCGTGAACGTCAGCCCGTCCTTGACCTTCTTGCCCGACGGCAGCAGCGTCGCGCCACCCAGCTCGTCCGCGCCGTTGCCCTCGTCCGCCGTGCCGTCGCCGGAGCGGGCCAGGTCGCGGTCGACGCCGAACTCGAGCCGGTCGCCCCGCTCGAGGCCCTTGGCGAAGGTCAGCACGAGCCGGCGGTAGCGGCCGTCGCCCGTCGGACCCTCGTACGCCGCGGAGACGGTGGACGCCTTCAGCCCGCCGGCGGTCGAGCCGATCGTGAAGGGGAACCCGACGTCGCCGCGCGGACCGGTGGCGTCGTACGGACGGGGGTCGAAGACGACACCCGCCGAGGGGGAGGTCCCCTGCAGTCCGAGCGCGCTGGGGCTCGCCGTGGACCCGTCGAGGGTGACCGAGCGCATCGTCTTCCCGGTCCGGTTGCGCAGCGTGAAGAAGTGCGTGTCCGTCATCGACCCCGGCACCCGGCCGGTCTCCGGGGACTGCGCCCCCTCGGCGCCCAGCGTGACGCCGGCGGCCTTCCCCTCGGCCGCGAACGGGTCCCGGTCGTGCGCGTACGCGGCGTCCTGCAGCCGCTCGCGCAGCTCGACGGGGGTGAGGGTCGCGCCCTTCCGGGCCGCCTGCTGCACCACGAGGGCCGCGATCCCCGCGACGTGTGGGGCGGCGGCGCTGGTGCCGAAGAAGTTCGGTGCGTCGTCGGCGTCGGCCGGGCTGTCGGCGCCGAAGAAGGTGGTGTCCGTGCCGTCGGCCCCGGCGACCTGCGGGACCTTGCGCGGCCGGTCGCGCGCCGGGAGCCGGCGGCCGGCCGAGTCGTAGGTGACCGTGAGCGTCCCGCCCACCGCGGTGTAGGGCTCGGGCAGGAAGGGGCCGAACGGGTCGTACGCCGCCACCGCCGTCGCCCCACGGGCCGTCGCGTGGCCGAAGACGCCGGCGTCGCCCGGGTCGACGTGCTCGGCGAGCTCGGCGTCGCCGAAGAGGACCGTGCGCAGCCGGTGCGCCCCGACCGCGCCGGTCCCGGACCGGCTGACGACCATCTGCACCTCGGGCAGGCCGGAGATCGGCAGCAGCTCCAGGGGACGCCCGGTGGCCGCGTTCACGTCGGCCGCGTCGCCGAGGAAGGTGCCGTCCGGGCCGAAGAGCAGCACGTTGAGGTCGGTGGTGACGCCCGACGGCTCCTCGACCGGGCTGACGTCGACCGTGAAGTCGCCCGTCTCGCCCTCGTAGCCGGAGACGTCGACCCGGTACGCCCCCGCCTGGTCCAGCTCGGCCGCGAACGTCTCCGAGCTGCCGGTGTCGGAGGTGGCGAGCACGGTGCCGTCGGGCGCGGTGACCGTCATGACGAGGTCCGTGGTGCCGCTGGGGATGCCGTCCGCCCGGAACTGGACGGTCTTCCCCTCCTGCTCGTCGGTCGGGGTGAAGGCGAAGGTGGCGGTGCGCTCGGCGCTCGTGATCGTGCCGGAGCCGGAGAACCACGGCCGGCCGAGGGTGGGGCCGTCGAGGTCGACGGGGTCGTCCCACTGCAGGTCGATCAGCCCGCCGTCCGGCCCGAGCGCCAGGTTCTGGGCGACGTCGACTCCGCTGCCCTGCTTCAGGTCGACGAACCCGCCGTCGTACAGGGCGGGGTCGACGGCACGGAGATCGAGGTTCGACCCCTTCACCGCGTCGTCCACGTCCACGAGGCGCAGCGGGGCGTCCCACGCCTGGTTGCTGCCCTGGTTGCCGGCCGAGGTGACGTAGTGGACGCCCTGCCCGGCGACGTCGTCGACGGCGTCGCTGAGGATGCCGTCGGAGAACATCGGCTCGTCGAAGTAGGCGATGTCGTCGACGACGACGTCCGCGCCGCAGGGGCCCTGCGGGTCGGCGAGGCGGCGGATGTTCTCGGCGAACTGCACCTCCCCGACCTGCGCGCTCGCGAAGCAGAGCCTGGCGGCGGGCGCCACGTCGTGAGCGATCTGCAGCATCGCGCGGCCCTCGTCGAGCCCGCCGAGGCCGCGGTCGTCGAGCACGACCACCGGGTCGGGGTGGGCCGCGTTCCCGGGGCCGGGCAGGTCGCCGCTCGCCACGTCGTCCGCGGCGTGCACGGTGAGGGGCTGCCCGGTGACGGTGCGGGTGGCGGTGTCGTACGAGTCGGACAGGGCGCCGATGGTGACGCCGGCTCCGTCGACGCCGGAACGCTGGACCCGGTCCACGCGCTGCAGCGCGACGCCCTGCGACGTGACGTCACCGACGCTCGCCCGCGGCCGGACCGCCTGCGCCAGGCTGCCGCGACCCGCGAGGCCGGCGAGGGCCGGGACGTCCGCCGGCCCGACGAACCCCTCGAGGGTGCCGCGCCCCGGGTCGACGGCCTGCACCACCAGGCCCGCCGCCTCCGCGGCACGACGGAAGCCCGCGCGGTCCACGCCCGCCTGCGGGGTCAGGTCGACCAGCACCCGACCCTCGGCGTCGCGGACGGCCAGCGACTCCTGGTCGACCCGCAGGCCGCTCGGACGCTGCCGGCCGGACCGGGCGTTCGGGCTCGCCGTGGGGGTTCCGGGCTTGTTCATCGGGGCGAGTAGGCGGCCGAGGCCGTTGCCGAGCGTCCGGTCGACCTTGCGGTACGCCGCGGGCGTCGACGGTGCGGCCTCGGTGGCGGTCGGCACGGTCACGACCGTCACCCCGACGACGACGCCGGCCAGGACGGCCGCCCACGCGCGTGCTGCAGGCATGGTTCTCCCTTGATCGCCCCGCCGGTTGACGCGGACGACGCTAAGGGAGTTCGGGCAATTCTGCTGGGGGTTCTCTTAATGCCCCGGGGGTTCTCCTGATGCCTCAGAGGCGGTCGAGCACGACCTCGACGCGCTGGAACTCCTTGACGTCGGAGTAGCCGGTGGTGGCCATCGCCTTGCGCAGGGCACCCACGAGGTTCATGGTGCCGTCCGGGACGGTGGACGGGCCGAGCAGGATCTGCTCGAGCGTCCCGACCGTGCCGTAGTGCACCCGCTCGCCGCGCGGCAGCGTCGCGTGCCACGCCTCGGGGCCCCAGTGGAACCCGCGTCCCGGGGCCTCCTCGGCCTTGGCCAGCGGCGAGCCCACCATGACGGCGTCCGCGCCGCAGGCGATCGCCTTCGCGATGTCGCCGGAACGGCCGACCGAGCCGTCCGCGATGACGTGCACGTAGCGGCCGCCGGACTCGTCGAGGTAGTCGCGGCGGGCGGCCGCGACGTCGGACGTGGCCGAGGCCATCGGGACGGCGACGCCGAGCACCGACCGCGTGGTGTCCGCCGCTCCCCCGCCGAAGCCGACGAGCACGCCGGCCGCACCGGTGCGCATCAGGTGCAGCGCGGCCTGGTAGGTCGCGCAGCCGCCGACGATCACGGGGACGTCGAGGTCGTAGATGAACTGCTTGAGGTTCAGGGGCTCGACGTCGCGCGAGACGTGCTCGGCGGAGACCGTCGTGCCGCGGATGACGAAGAAGTCGACGCCCGAGTCGACGACGTGCTTGGCGTAGGCCTGGGTGTTCTGCGGCGAGAGCGCGCCCGCGGCGACGACCCCGGCGGCCCGGATCTCGGCGATCCGCGCCCCGATCAGCTCGGGCTTGATCGGCTCGGCGTAGATCTCCTGCATCGCCCGCGTCGCCGCGGCGGGGTCGGGCTCGGCGGTGATCGCCTCCAGCAGCGGTTCCGGGTCCTCGTAGCGGGTCCACAGGCCCTCGAGGTTCAGCACGCCCAGCCCGCCGAGGCGGCCGAGCAGGATCGCCGTCTGCGGCGACATCACCGAGTCCATCGGCGCGGCCAGCAGCGGGAACTCGAACGTCCCGGCGTCGATGCGCCAGGCCAGCGACACCTCCTCGTCCCCCCGCGTACGCCGCGAGGGCACGATCGACACGTCGTCGAACGCGTACGCCTGCTGGGCCCGCTTGTTCCGCCCGATCTCGACCACCATGGGCCCCATCCTCCTGCATCGCCCGCACCGACCGCGAACCTGCGCCACCCCACGGGCGCTCGCCGGGCCCGCCCTGCCGCGAGCGCTGCGCGTTAGCCGTGCGTCAGCCGTGCGTACGAGTCCCAGGAGTTTCACGTAAACGTGAAAGTCCGGTACTCACCACGGCAGATCTGCCGTGCAGAGCAGAGGTCTTTCACGTAAACGTGAAAGTCCTGTGACGCGACGGACGAGCAGCGTGAGCTCTCAGCCGGAGTAGTTGGGCGCCTCGACGGTCATCTGGATGTCGTGGGGGTGGGACTCGCGGAGGCCGGCGGAGGTGATCCGGACGAAGGAGCCGCGCTCCTGGAGCTGCGGGATCGTGGCGGCGCCGGTGTAGAACATCGACTGCCGCAGGCCGCCGACGAGCTGGTACGCCACGGCCGCGAGCGGGCCGCGGTAGGGCACCTGGCCCTCGATGCCCTCGGCGATCAGGTTGGAGTCCGAGGTGACGTCGCCCTGGAAGTAGCGGTCCTTGGAGTAGGACGCCGAGCGCCCGCGGGAGGCCATGGCGCCGAGCGAGCCCATGCCCCGGTAGGTCTTGAACTGCTTGCCGTTCACGAAGATCAGCTGACCCGGGCTCTCGTCGCAGCCGGCGAGCAGCGAGCCCAGCATCACGGTGTCCGCGCCGGCCACGAGGGCCTTGGCGATGTCGCCGGAGTACTGCAGGCCGCCGTCGCCGATCAGCGGAACTCCCGCCGGGCCGCACGCGCGGGCGGCGTTGTGGATCGCGGTGACCTGGGGGACGCCCACGCCGGCGACGACGCGGGTGGTGCAGATCGAGCCCGGCCCGACGCCGACCTTGACGCCGTCGACGCCCGCCTCGACGAGGGCCTTGGCCCCCGCGTACGTCGCGACGTTGCCGCCGACGACGTCCACGTGCGCGGCCGTCGGCTCGGCCTTGAGGCGGCGCACCATCTCGAGCACGCCCTGCGAGTGGCCGTGGGCGGTGTCGACGACGAGCAGGTCCACGCCCTCCTCGACCAGCGACATCGCGCGCTTCCACGAGTCGCCGAAGAAGCCGACCGCCGCGCCGACGCGGAGCCGGCCCTGGTCGTCCTTGCTGGCGTCCGGGTACTGGTCGGCCTTGACGAAGTCCTTGAGCGTGATCAGGCCGCGCAGCCGGCCGCCGGCGTCGACGAGCGGCAGCTTCTCGATCTTGTGCGTGGCGAGCAGCCGCATGGCGTCCTCGCCCTTGATGCCGACCTCGCCGGTGACGAGCGGCATCGGGGTCATGACGTCGCGGACCAGGCGGGACGCGTCGCTCTCGAAGCGCATGTCGCGGTTGGTGACGATCCCGAGCAGGCGCAGGTCGCGGTCGACGACGGGGACGCCGGAGATGCGGTAGCGCCCGCAGAGTGCGTCGGCCTCGCCGATGGTCGCGTCCGGGGAGATGGTGATCGGCTCGTCGACCATGCCGGCCTCGGAGCGCTTGACCACGTCGACCTGGTGGGCCTGGTCCTCGATCGACAGGTTGCGGTGGATGATCCCGAGCCCGCCGTGCCGGGCGATGGCCACGGCCATCCGGGACTCGGTGACCGTGTCCATCGGCGAGGAGATCAGCGGGACCTTGACCTGGATCCGCTTGGACACCCAGGTCGAGGTGTCGGCCTCGGAGGGGATGACGTCGCTCTCGTACGGCTGGAGCAGGACGTCGTCGAAGGTCAGGCCGAGCGCCGCGAACGGGGCGGGCACCCCGGGTCCGGAGGCCCAGTCGTCGTGGTCGGGCTGCGGGGCCTCACGGCCTCCGTCGCCGGAGGGCTGGTGTCCGGGGAACAACGGCACGGCACATTCCTTCTCGCACGGGCGGAGGTCCCACTCTAGCCGCGCGCGGAGGCCGGCCCGGTCCCGCGGACGGGCGGCCGGGCCTCAGGCCGGGACGCGCGCCGGGGTGCGGGCCGGGGACGTGGGCAGCGGCCCGCTCCCCCGCCGCCCGGCGCCGACGCACCCTGCTCGCGTGGGCACACCGGGAGGGGTGTGCGGACGCGGGCAGGGCGCGACGACGACCACGGACGGGCGTTGGTGCGGGCGACCGGGTCTCAGGCCGCGACCCGGACGTCCGGCCGGGTCGTCGCCCGGTCGGAGAAGCGCTCGCGGTGGTCGGCGGAGTCCGCCACCAGCCGACGCAGGCGGGTGAGCGCGCGGTGCTGGGTGACGCGGACGGCGTTGGCGGTCAGGCCGACGATCGCGCCGACCTCGTCCGCGCTGAGGCCCTCGGCGCGCAGCCGGACGACCTGGGCCATCCGCGGGGGGAGCCGCTCGAGCAGCGCAAGCGCGGCCTCGACGTCCGAGCGGACCATGGTCTGCTGCTCCGGGCCGAGCGCCGGCTCGGCCTGCTCCGGCAGCTCCTCCACGACGTGGACGGGGGTCCGTGCGTAGCGGCGCTGGGCGTCGGCGACCTTGTTCGAGGCGATCGCGTAGACGAGCGCGGCGAAGGGCGCACCGTGGTCCTGGTAGCGCGGCAGCACGTCCACGACGGCGAGGCAGACCTCCTGGGTGACGTCCTCGGCCACCTCGGCGCCGCCGCTGTACGTCGACAGGCGGGCCCGGGTGTAGCGGTGGACGGCCTTGCGGACCGCCGTGATGAGCAGGTTCATCGCGACGACCTCCCCGGCGCGTGCACGGGCGACGAGGTCGTGGTCTGAGAGGGCCTGGCTGAGGTCGGTGTTCGGCACCGGAACTCCATTCACTCCCCGAGTGGATGGTTAGCTGGTACGAGCTCCCGTGGCACCCTGGGCCCCCGCCGAGGTGATCACAGGTCCTGCGAGGTCACGAGCTGACCTGAGTCCTGCTTGAAGGATCCCCCGACCGCTTCATGGTCAATTCTCAATGACTAACGTTGTCATACGTACCAATTTCGTGCATCGTTACCAACTTGTGATTGTTCACCTGTTGCGTTACTTGACTGGCCGCTTTTCACAGCCGGCGTGCTACTCAGCGGGACGGTCCTCGTCACGGGTGCACCTCTCGGCCGGGCCGACCTCCCAGCCGCTGCACCTCTCGACCGCCCGGACCTCCCGGCGGGTGTACCTCTCGACCGCCCGGCCCTCGCGACCGGTGAGCGGCGCGACCGCCTGACGAACCCCACGCCGACCTCCGCGTACGCGGGCCCGCAGCAGCCCCCGGAACGCGGACGAGGCCGCCCCGCCGGGTGGCGGGACGGCCTCGTTCGGGCGTTCGAGCTCCAGGCTCGGACCTGGGGTCAGTGCGAGTGACCCCCACCGGCCGGAGCCGGCTCCTCCTCCTCGGGCTTCTCCACCACGAGGGTCTCGGTGGTGAGCAGCAGCGCGGCGATCGAGGCGGCGTTGGCCAGCGCGGAGCGCGTGACCTTGACCGGGTCGATGACGCCCGCGGCGATGAGGTCGACGTACTCGTCGGTGGCCGCGTTGTAGCCCGAGCCGGGCTCCATCTCGGCGACCTTCGCGGTGACGACGTAGCCCTGGACGCCACCGTTCTCGGCGATCCAGCGCAGCGGCTCGACGGCCGAGCGGCGGACGATCCCGACGCCGGTCTTCTCGTCGCCCGTCAGGCCGAGGTCACCCTCGAGCGCCTTGACGGCGTGGATGAGGGCGGAGCCGCCACCGGCGACGATGCCCTCCTCGATGGCCGCACGCGTCGCGGACACGGCGTCCTCGATGCGGTGCTTCTTCTCCTTGAGCTCGACCTCGGTGGCCGCGCCGACCTTGATCACGCAGACGCCGCCGGCGAGCTTGGCGACCCGCTCCTGCAGCTTCTCGCGGTCCCAGTCGGAGTCGGTCCGCTCGATCTCGGAGGAGAGCTGGGCGACGCGCGCCTTGACGGCGTCACCCTCCCCCGCACCGTCGACGATCGTGGTGTTGTCCTTGGTCACCACGACGCGGCGGGCACGGCCCAGCACCTCGAGGCCGACCTGGTCGAGCTTGAGCCCGACCTCGGGCGCCACGACGGTGCCGCCGGTGAGGATCGCGATGTCCTCGAGCATGGCCTTGCGACGGTCACCGAACGCCGGCGCCTTGACGGCGACCGAGGTGAACGTGCCGCGGATCTTGTTCACGACCAGCGTGGAGAGCGCCTCGCCGTCGACGTCCTCGGCCACCACGAAGAGGGTGCCGGACGCGCCGATGACCTTCTCCAGCAGCGGGAGCAGGTCGGTCATCGAGGAGATCTTGCCGGAGTTGATCAGGATGTAGGGGTTGTCGAGGACAGCCTCCATCCGCTCCGGGTCGGTCACGAAGTACGGCGACAGGTAACCCTTGTCGAACTGCATGCCCTCGGTGAACTCGAGCTCCGTGCCCATGGTGTTGGACTCGTCGACGGTGATGACGCCGTCCTTGCCGACCTTGTCGAACGCGTCGGCGATGAGCGCGCCGATCTCGGCGTCACGCGCCGAGATGGTGGCCACCGACGCCATGTCGGAGGTCGTCTGGATCTCGCGGGCGTCGGCGTGCAGGCGCTCGGTCACGGCCGCCACGGCCGCGTCGATGCCGCGCTTGAGGCCGACCGGGTTGGCCCCGGACGCGACGGCGCGGAGGCCTTCGTGCACGAGGGCCTGGGCGAGGACGGTCGCGGTCGTCGTGCCGTCACCGGCGACGTCGTTGGTCTTGGTCGCGACCTCCTTGGCGAGCTGCGCGCCGAGGTTCTCGTACGGGTCGTCGAGCTCGACCTCACGGGCGACGGTCACGCCGTCGTTCGTGATCGTGGGGGCGCCCCACTTCTTGTCGAGGACGACGTAGCGGCCCTTCGGGCCGAGCGTGACCTTCACGGTGTTGGCGAGGATGTCGACGCCACGCTCGAGAGAGCGGCGCGCCTCCTCGTCGAACTGGAGGATCTTGGCCATGTGTGCTGTTCCTCTGTCCTGGGTCTTCGGCTGCTGCCGGACTTACTTGGTGACGACCGCGAGGATGTCGCGGGCGTTCAGCAGCAGCAGGTCGTTGCCGTCGTAGCGCACCTCGGTGCCGCCGTACTTGCTGAAGATGACGACGTCACCCTCGGCGACGTCCAGCGGGACGCGCTGGCCGTTGTCGTCGATGCGGCCGGGGCCGGTCGCGATGACCTTGCCCTCCTGCGGCTTCTCCTTGGCGGTGTCCGGGATGACCAGACCGAAGGAGGTGGTGGTCTCTGCTTCGAGCGGCTGGACGAGGATGCGGTCCTCGAGCGGCTTGATCGTGCTGGCCACGTCAGGCCCCTTTCACGTGTGTACGGATGAACGGGTGTAGGTGGCCGGGACGTCGTCGCGGTGCCGTCCCGTCCGCCGGCGCTGACCGTCGGCCGGCGCTGGCACACTCCTGTCCGGAGTGCTAATCCGACATTAGCACTCGCCCAGACGGAGTGCCAGAACGAGCGACCCGGGCGCGGGTACGTGAACGGCCCCGGGTCGAGGGGATCCGGGGCCGCACGTCGGCTCCACCTCCGGGGGGCAGGAGGCAGGCACGACCGGCGCGGACGGACCCCGTGTGCACGACGGGGGTCACGCGCCGGTACCAATTGTGACGACCTGTGTGCGAATAGCCAAACGATGCGGTGCGCTTCACACCGCCGGAGGCAGCCGCGTCACCACGAGGGCGACGGCGCCCTCCGGCGTCCGGCTCAGCAGCAGCGTCGCCGCCGCGGACCCCTTCGGCCGGAGGTCGCGGCGCAGCTGCGCGGGGTCGACGTCCAGGCCCCGGCGCTTGACCTCGAGCCGGCCGACACCCGCCTCCCGCACCCAGCGGCGCAGGACCTTCTGGTCGTACGGGAGCACGCGCTCGACGGCGAACGCGGTGGCGTACGGCGTCGCGACGAACGTGTCGGCGGTGAGGTAGGCGATCTGCTCGTCGAGCAGGCCCGCGCCGAGCCGGTCGCCGAGGACGCCGACGACACCCGCCCGGATCACCGCACCGTCCGGCTCGTAGACGTACGCGCCGGGCGGGCGGACCGGCGGCCGGCCGCCCTCGGCGACGAGGCGGAGGCCGGGCCAGAGCAGGGCGCTGCGCCGTCCCGGGGTGCTGCCGGGACCGCTCCAGACGCCCACCTCGACGACGTCGCCGTGGTGGCTCACCCACTCGGCCTCGGCTTCGGGCGGCACGAGGGCGTGCGGCAGCGCGGGCCCCAGCTTGAGCCCGAGGGCCCGGCCGTCCTCGGCCAGCGCGAGGAGCGAGATGAGGTCGGGGCTGAAGTCCTGGGCCCGCCACACGCGGCCGCGGGCGTCCCGGCGGGCGGGGTCGGCGAACACCCCGGCGCCCGGCTCGACGCCGGCCGCCAGCACGTCCGCCACGTCGGCGACGACCACCTCCGCCCGGACCCGGCCGCCGGTCGCGGCGACCGCGACGGCGAGGTTCGCGCGGGCCACGTCGGCCGTCGCCGGGTCCCGCTCGACGGCTACGACGTCGAGCCCGGCCCGGACGAACGCCGACGCGTCGGACGCGACGCCGCAGCCCAGGTCGACCACGCGGGAGACGCCGGCCGCCACGAAGCGGGCGGCGTGCAGGTCGGCGACCTGCGGACGGGTGGCCTGCTCGAGGCCCTCGCGCGTGAACCACAGCGCGCCGGCCGCGTCACCGAACTTGGCCCGGGCCCGGCGCCGCAGCGTCACCTGGGTCAGCGCGGCCGCCGCGAGCTCGGGCCCGAAGCGCGCGCGCAGCCGGGTGCCCGCGCCGAGCGAACCGGGGTCCGCCTCGGCCTCCGCCGCGGCCAGGACCTCCGGCGTGAGCCCGTACGGCAACCGTGTCACCACCGCCGCCCCCTTCCCCTCGGACTCACCCCTGTCGCCTCTCCCCTGTCCCCCTCGCCCCTGCCCCCTTCCTCTGGCTGACCAGTGGTCACTTCGGAGCGCCCGACGGAGCCCCCGCGCCCCCGGACCGACCAGTGGTCACGAGGGTCGAGCGGCAGGAGGCGGTGGGTGCGGGCAGGAGGGTCAGACCAGGACGCGGGAGACCGGGAGGGACGAGTCGGCGCCGAGCTCGGGTCCCGACGGGCGACCGCCGGCGTTCACCACCTCGGCCCCGAGGACGGCGATCATGGCGCCGTTGTCCGTGCAGAGCCCGGGCCGCGGGGTCCGCAGGGTCACGCCGGCCGCGTCCGCCCGTTCGGCGAGCAGGGAGCGGAGGCGGCCGTTCGCAGCCACGCCGCCGCCGATCAGCAGGTGCTTCGCGCCGGTCGCGGCGCAGGCGTCGATCGCCTTCGCGGTCAGGACGTCGCAGACCGCCTCCTGGAAGCTCGCCGCGACGTCGGGCAGCGGCACGTCCAGCCCGTCCCGCTCCCGGGTCTCGACCCAGCGCGCGACGGCGCTCTTGAGCCCGGAGAAGGAGAAGTCGAACCGGTGCCGCTCGAGGTCGCGCCCCGAGGTCAGCCCCCGCGGGAAGGCGATCGCGCGCGGGTCGCCGGTCGCCGCCGCACGGTCCACCACCGGTCCCCCGGGGTAGGGCAGGCCGAGGAGGCGCGCGACCTTGTCGTACGCCTCCCCCGCCGCGTCGTCGATGGTCGAGCCGAGCTCGACGATGCCGCGCCCGGCGACGCCCGCGATGTCGTCGACCAGCAGCAGCGAGGTGTGCCCGCCGGAGACGAGCAGCGCCACGCAGGGGGTGGGCAGCGGCCCGTGCTCGAGCAGGTCGACGGCGACGTGGCCGGCGAGGTGGTTGACCCCGTAGAGCGGCTTGTCCAGCGCGAACGCCAGCGCCTTCGCCGCGGCGACGCCGACGACCAGCGCGCCCATCAGCCCGGGCCCGGCGGTGACGGCGATGGCGTCGACCTCGGTCAGGTCCACGTCCGCCGTGGCGCAGGCCCGCTCGAGCGTCGGCAGCATCGCCTCGAGGTGCGCGCGGCTGGCGATCTCCGGGACCACCCCGCCGAACCGCGCGTGCTCCTCGACGCTCGAGGCGACCTCGTTGGCGAGCAGCTCGTGACCGCGGACGATCCCGACGCCCGTCTCGTCGCAGGAGGACTCGATGCCGAGCACCAAGGGGCCGGTCACGAACGCTCCTCCGTCAGGTCGGGTCCGCCCGACAGTGCTTCCGCACCGCGGACGTCGGCTCGCTCGGCCTGCAGGTCCGCCTCGGTCTCCTCGACGGCCCGGGCGAACCGCCCCGGCCAGGTCTCCAGGTCGTACAGGCGCAGGATGAGGGCGTCGCGGCCGGTGCCGTAGTAGTCGCGCCGGACGCGCACCTGCTCGAACCCGAGCCGCTGGTAGAGCGCGATGGCGCCGAGGTTGGTGTACTCGACCTCGAGCATCACCAGGCGCGCGCCGAGGTGCTGCACGGCGAGCAGCCCGGCGCGGACCATGCGCAGGGCGAGGCCCTGGCGGCGGTACGCCGGCGCGACGACGACGCGGTGCAGGTCGGCCACCTCCCCGACCGTGCTGAGGGCGATGACGCCGGCGGGCTGGGCACCGCGGGCGAGCAGCGTCGTCCGGCCCTGCCCGAGCAGCTCGCCCGACCAGCTGCGCTCGCTCCAGCGCTCCTCGGGACCGAAGCCCTCCTCCTCCAGCCGCAGGATCGCGGGGAGGTCGTCGAGCCGGGCCGGCAGCAGGCTGAAGCGCAGCGACGCCTCGCTGGGCTCGAGGCCGGTGGCGCTCACCGGCGCACCGCCTGGCCGGGCGGCAGCCGCAGGACGGACTTGCGGCGGGCGGGCTCGGCGGCGTCGGGCCGACGGAGGTAGAGCGGTTCGGTGCCCGCGGACGGCAGGTCGAGACCGTGGGCGGCGAGCAGGCCCGCGTCGAGGGTGCGGGGACCGGGCACGGCGTCGAGCCGGTCGGCGTAGAGGTCCGCGGCCGGACCGACCGTGGGCAGGCGCGGCAAGTCGTCCGGGCTGGAGACCTCCGGACCCTGGACGCGCCGACCGTCCGCGTCGTAGCGCGCCCAGTAGACCTCTTTACGACGGGCGTCCGTGGCGACGACGAAGCCCTGTCCTGAGGGGGGACGACCCCCCACACCCCCCGATGACCTCCACTCGCTGGCGCTCGCGGAGCTCGGGTCCTGCGCCGCGGCGTGGGCCAGCGCGATCACGTCGAGGCTGCAGACGCCGTGGAGGCCGACCTTCCGGACGTGGGCCAGCACCTGGGCCGTCACGATCCCGACGCGCAGCCCCGTGAACGGTCCCGGGCCGAGCCCGACGACGACGTGGTCGACGCCGGCCAGGGAGACGCCCGCGGCCGCGAGGGTGCGGTGCACGAGCGGGACCAGCTGCTCGACGTGGGCCATCCGGTCGGTCACGCGGTCGCCGGCGAGCACGACGCCGTCGCGGGCGACGCCGACGGTGACGTCCGTCGTCGTGTCGATCGCGAGGACGAGGCCGGGACGGGGCTCAGGCACGGAGGGCCTCCTCGTCGGCGGGTGCGGTCCGGCCGAGCTCGGACAGGTCGGCGGCGGTCCAGCGGTCGCCGACGGGGCGGACGAGGGCGATGCGGCCACCCTCCGGGTCGTGCAGCAGGTCGACCTCGAGCCGGTCGTCCCAGGCGTGCTCCACGAGGCCGCGGCCCCACTCGACGACGGTGACGCTGGTCGGGGCGCTGAGGTCGAGGTCCAGGTCGTCGAGCTCTCCGGGTCCGCGCAGGCGGTACGCGTCGACGTGCACCAGCGTCGGCCGGCCGCCGGGCGTGGCGTGCACGCGCGACAGCACGAAGGTCGGCGAGATGACGGGACCCGTCACGCCGAGACCCTCGCCGAGGCCCTGGGTGAGGGTGGTCTTGCCCGCGCCGAGCTCGCCGCTGAGCACGACCAGGTCGCCGGGCCGCACCAGCTCGGCCAGGCGCCGACCGAGCGCGTGCGTGTCCTCGCCGGTGCGCAGGACGACCGCGTGCGGGAGCCGCTTGCTGAGCACGACGCCGTGAGGCGCCAGTCGCGCGACCCGGAAGCCGCGGTGGCTCCAGAACGTGATCAGCTCGCCGAACTCCTCGCGGGCGAAGAGGTCGACCCGGTGGTGGCCCTGCAGGGCGGCGAGGTCTTCCGCGGCGGCCACCATCGCCGAGGCGATGCCGTGCCGCTGGAAGTCCGGGTGCACCGACACGCGGGCGAACGTCGCCACGCCCTCGGCCGTGCTGCCGACGAGGATCGCGCCGGCGGGCCGCCCGTCGACGGAGGCGTAGACGCCACCGCCGCGGCGCAGCGCCTCGGCGATCGTCCCGACCGTCTCGGCCCCGGCCGTCGACGGCGGGTCGACGGCGGGCCGGGCGCCGAACGCGGCGTGGACGACCTCGACCATGGCCGGCGCGTCGTCCGGGGACGCCACCACCACCACGGGTTCGGGCAGGGGCACGCTCACGCCAGCGAGGTTACTCACGGGCGGACGGGCCTCCGGTCACGTTCCAGCGGGGGCGAGGAACCCGGGAACGCGGAAACCTGTGCACCGATGTCGGTGCACAGGTCTCCACGATCAGTCGTGCCGGGGTCAGGCCTTGGCGCCCCAGGTCTCGTTGCGCGCGGGACGGTCCGTACGCGGACCGCGACGCGGCGGACGGGCGCCACGGGGGCCACCCTGACCGCGACCGGCCGGTCGGCCACGACCCGGACGACGGGCCGGCGGGTCGACGATCGCCCGGAACTGCGCGTCGCCGATCGGCTCGCCGGTCGGGCGGTGCCCGCCGGTGAGCGCCTCGAGCTCGGGCGAGCCCTGGCTCCCGATCATGGTGTCGGCGTGCACGTCGCCCTGGCTGAGCAGCCGGGTGACCTCACGACGCTGGTGCGGCAGCACGAGGCTGACCACGACGCCGGTGCCGCCGGCGCGCGCCGTACGACCGGCGCGGTGCAGGTAGTCCTTCGAGCTCGCCGGCGGGTCGATCTGCAGGACCAGGCCCACGTCGTCGACGTGGATGCCGCGGGCCGCGACGTCGGTGGCGACGAGGACGGGCAGCTGCCCCTCCTTGAACGCCTCGAGGATGCGGGTGCGGGCGCCCTGGGTCAGGCCGCCGTGCAGCGCACCGGCGAGGACGCCGGCGTCGCGGAGCTGCTCGGCCACGCGGTCGGCACCGCGCTGCGTCCGGGCGAACACGATGGTCCGGCCCTCACGTGCCGCGATCTCGGCCGTCAGGGGCGCCTTGTCGTGCGGGGCGACCTGGACGAGCAGGTGGGACATCGTCGTGACGCTGGCCCGCGCCGAGTCGACCTCGTGGGTGACCGGGTCGTTCAGGTACTGCCGGACGATCCGGCCGACGCCCGAGTCGAGCGTCGCCGAGAACAGCAGGCGCTGCCCGTCGCCGGGGACGGTGTCGAGGATCGTCGTGACGGCCGGCAGGAAGCCGAGGTCGGCCATGTGGTCGGCCTCGTCGAGGACGGTGACCTTGACCTGGCTGAGGTCGAGCTCGCCCTGCTCCATGAGGTCGATGAGCCGGCCCGGCGTGGCGATGACGATGTCGACGCCGCGCGAGAAGGCCCGCAGCTGCGGGACGTAGGACATGCCGCCGGCGATCAGGACGGTCGACAGCCCGGTCACGCGGGCCAGCGGCTCGAGCGCCTCGTTGACCTGCATGGCCAGCTCGCGGGTCGGGACCAGGACCAGGCCGCGCGGGGGCTTGCCGCCACCGCCCGTGAGGTTGGCGATCATCGGCAGGCCGAAGGCCAGCGTCTTGCCCGACCCGGTCTGGCCGCGGCCCAGCACGTCGCGCCCGGCGAGCGCGTCGGGGATCGTGGCCGCCTGGATCGGGAACGGGGTGCTGATGCCCTGGGCGTCCAGCGTGGCGACGATGTCGGCGGGGACGCCGAGGTCGGCGAAGGTGCCCTCGAAGGCGGGCGTCGGGGTCACGTTCTCGGTCTCGGTCGTCATCTCGTCCACGTTCTCGGGCTCACGGTCGGTGTCACGCTCGCGGGGCGGGCGGACCTTGCTGATGTTCGGGCTCGAGGCGTGGTGCGCCCGGTCGGACCGGTCCGCGTACGCCCGGTTCCCGGCCTTCTTGTCGTCGTAGGAGTCGAAGAAGGACGGACGACCCGACGAGGTCCGCTGCGGACGGTCGTCACGCTGCGGGCGGTCGTCGCGGTTGTACGAGGGACGGTCGTCCCGGTTGTACGACGGACGGTCGTTCCGCTGCGGGCGGTCGTCCCGGTTGAACGAGGGACGGTCGTCGCGGTTGTACGACGGACGGTCGCTGCGCTGCGGGCGGTCGTCGCGGTTGAACGACGGACGGTCGCTGCGCTGCGGACGGTCGTCCCGGTTGAACGACGGACGGTCGCTGCGCTGCGGACGGTCGTCCCGGTTGAACGAGGGACGGTCGTTGCGCTGCGGGCGGTCGTCCCGGTTGAACGAGGGACGGTCGTCCCGGTTGTACGAGGGACGGTCGCTGCGCTGGGGCCGGTCGTCGCGGTTGAACGACGGACGGTCGCTGCGCTGCGGGCGGTCGTCCCGGTTGAACGAGGGACGGTCGTCGCGGTTGTACGACGGACGGTCGCTGCGCTGGGGCCGGTCGTCCCGGTTGAACGACGGACGGTCGCTGCGCTGCGGGCGGTCGTCCCGGTTGAACGACGGCCGGTCGTCGCGGTTGAACGACGGACGGTCGTTGCGCGGCGCACGGTCGTCGCGGTTGAACGCGGGACGGTCGTCGCGGTTGTACTGGGGGCGGTCGTCGCGCTGGGGACGGTCGTCACGCGGCGGGCGCGTGGACCACTCGCCGCGGGCGCGGCCGGTGTCGTTCCGACCGCCGCTGTCGCGGGCGGGGCGCTCGCCGCGCAGGGGCGGACGAGGCTGGCCGCCGCTCCGGCGGGTGCTGTGACCGCGGGCGGCGCGCTCGGCGGCCGACCAACGCTTCTTGGGGATGCCGTCGGCACCCTGGGACTTCGGGGACATGCGTGTCTCACTTCTCGCCCCGACAACGGGGCCGCTCGGTCAGGTACGTCCACGACCGTGATCGACTGCCGCACCCCACCGTCATGGGAGGGAGGCGTGAGCAGGAGGGGGAAGACGAACCCAGGTGCGCCGCTCTCGGTGGAGGGCGCGGGTGTCCCGAAGGTGGATTTGCCGCTCGGGTGATCCGAGTCTACAGTCCTTCGCCCCTCACGTCGAAACGTGCGCGCGCGACCCTCGTCACCCTGGTGGCGACCGTGTGCCGGCGTACGCCGATCGCGAGCGAGCCGCGTCGGGCGCCGGGCTCAGCCGACGAGGCTGACGAGCAGGTCCGCGCGGGAACGGCCGCGGGCGACGACGTCGGCGTTGGCCTGGTCGCTGCCCAGCGCCCACGCGACCGCCTCGTCGTGGTCGCTGCCGTAGCCCTCGCGTCGCCGGACCAGCCGGCCCACGCGCACGTCGTCGGGCAGCTGCAGGTACCAGCTCTCGTCGAGCAGCGGGGCGACCTCGGCCCACGCGCCCTCGGTGCTCAGCAGGTAGTTGCCCTCGGTGACGACGAGCGGCACCTCGCGCGCCACCGGGACGGCGGACCCGAGCGACGCCTCCAGGGCCCGGTCGAACTCGGGGGCGTGCACGACGTCCTCGTGCTGGTCGCGCAGCCGGCGCAGCAGGGCCACGTAGCCGCCGACGTCGAACGTGTCCGGGGCGCCCTTGCGCTCCCGACGGCCCCAGGCGACGAGCGTCGGGTCGGCGAGGTGGAAGCCGTCCATGGGCACGAGCACGGCCAGGTCGGGACCGAGCGCGCGGACGACGGCGCTGGCCAGGGTCGTCTTGCCGGCCCCGGGCGGACCGGTGACGCCGAGCAGCGCCCGCTGCCCCGGCACGGCCATCCGTCGGGCCCGCTCGACCAGCTCGGCCACGCTCAGCCGCACCGGCACGGGGCTCCCGTCCGCCCCGGGCTCGGGACGGGCGGGACCGGCGGACGCGACGCTCATGGCCCCACCCTGCCATCGCGCGCGCCGGCGAGGACACGCGCGTACAGGTCCTCGATCGCCTGCGAGAACACGTCGGGGTGCTCCATCAGGCCGAGGTGGCCGCAGTGCTCCACGCGGGTGGCGGCCGCGCCCGGCAGCAGCTCGATGATCTTGTCGGTGTGCTCGATCGGCGTGATCATGTCGTCGATCCCGCCGACCACGGCGCAGGGAACACGGCCCAGCACCGCGAACGCCTCGTACTCGTCGAGCTCGGAGAAGGTCGGGTAGAAGTCGGCGACCACCTCGAGCGAGGTCTCGCCGAGCATCTCGCTGGTGAGCTCGACCAGGTTCCCGGGGACGTCGGAGCCGTACGCCATCCGCCGGGTGACGACATAGCCGACGTCGCTGCCCGCCTGCCGGCCCCGCTGCACGAGCTCGGGCACGCGGTTCAGCCCGGCGAGCAGCGGCGGGGCGACCTTGGAGAACGCCCAGCCGGGGATCGCGCGGACCGGCGAGTAGTCGGCCATCTCCCCCGCCGACGTGGAGAACAGGGCGACGCCCCTGACCTGCGGCCCGAAGAGGTCGGGGTAGGAGAGCGCCAGGTGCATGATCGTCATCGCGCCCATGGAGTGCCCGACGAGCACGACGGGGCCGTCGTCGGTGAGCTCGGCGAGGACCTGGCGCAGGTCCTCGGCCAGCTGCGGCACCCGGCAGTACTCGGCCGAGGAGTGCCCGGAACGTCCGTGCGAGCGCTGGTCGTAGAGGACCTGCCGCACCCGCCCGCGGAAGTGCTGCCGCTGGTAGAGCCAGCAGTCGAGGCTGAGCGCGTAGCCGTGCACGAGCACGAGCGTCGGCGCGTCCGGGGGCAGCGGCTCGCCCTCCGTCCCGTACGCGGCCCGCGGGTCGTCCGCGCGCTCGTCGACCTCGGTGTGCAGCGGGACGCCGTCCGGGGTCCGGACCGTCGGGCCCTCCGAGCGAGGCAGGACGATCCTGTCGCCGCCCCCGGCCGCCCGCCCGACCCGCTGGCCGATCAGGCGCTGCTCGAGCTCCAGCCCGACCGCGACGGCGCCCGCGGCGAGCGCGAGGACGCCCGCGACCGACGGCAGGCGCGGGGCCGGGCGCGCCATCAGCGGTCCTGCGGCGTCGCGTGGAGGTGGTGCCTTGGCACGCGGGCCCCGACCCGGGTGACGATCTCGTAGCCGATGGTCCCGCACACCGCGGCCCAGTCCGCCGCCGTCGGGCCGTCGGCCTCCGTCCCGAAGAGGGTGACCTCGTCGCCGGGCTCGTCGCGCGCGCCGGGGCCGAGCTCGACCACCAGCTGGTCCATGCAGATGCGGCCGCGCACGGGCGCCCGCCGACCGCGGACGGCGACCTCCGCGACGTTGCCGGCGTGCCGCGGGACCCCGTCGGCGTAGCCCAGCGGGACCAGCCCGACGACGGTGTCCTCGGGCGCGGTCCAGGTCCAGCCGTACGAGACCCCGGCGCCCGCGTCGACCCGCTTGACCAGGGCGAGCTGGGCCCGCAGCCGCATGACGGGCGTGAGCGTGACGCCGGCCAGGGCGGCCAGCCCGGGAGCGGGCTCGATCCCGTACGCGGCGATGCCGACCCGGACGAGGTCGAAGCGGGCCTCGGGCAGCACGAGCGCGGCCGCCGAGTTCGCGAGGTGGCGCAGCTGCGGCTGCAGGCCGGCGAGCCGGGCCCCGGCGTACGCGCGGTCGAACGCGGCCAGCTGGACGGCGGTCGCCGGGTGGCCGGGCTCGTCGGCCGCGGCCAGGTGCGACCACAGCCCGACCAGCTCCACCGCGCCGGCGCCCTCCGCCTCGGCCGCGGCGGTGAAGAGCTCGGACCAGCCGTGCTCGGGGGCACCGTTGCGGGTCAGGCCGGTGTCGACCTTGAGGTGCACGCGCGCGACGCGTTCGGCGACCGCGGCGGCCGCGGCCAGCCGGGAGATGTCCTCCGCGCTCGCGGCGGACACGTCGACGTCGGCCGCGACCAGGGGGCTCAGGTCCTCGTTCGGCCCGTAGAGCCAGCAGAGCAGCCGTCCGGTGTCGCCCGCCGCGCGCAGGGCCAGCGCCTCGGTCGGGGTGGCGACGCCGAGCCACGAGGCCCCGGCGACCCGGGCCTCGCGGGCGCAGGCCACCACGCCGTGCCCGTACGCGTCGGCCTTCACGACGACCATCAGCGCGGCGTCGCCGACGTGCGCGGCCAGGGTGGCGACGTTCGCGCGGAGGGCGGCCAGGTCGATCTCCGCGCTGGCGGTCACGGGGTCGAGGCCGGGGGCCGCTCCCCCGCCGGTCCCGCTCGGGTCGAGCTCCTCGCGGGGGTTCACGGGTGGCGCTCCTGCCACCACGCACCGAGCTGGTCGGCGCAGCGTTCCGCGAGCACGTGCGGCGGCAGCGGGCCCGGGTGGGCCGCGGCGGTGACGGCCTGCAGCGAGGCGGCCAGGACCGCCGCCTCGTGGGCGGGCCGGCCGGCGGCGAGGACCGCCGCGCACAGCCCGCCGAGCGTGTCCCCGGAACCGGCCTGCCCCGTCCACGCGGGACCGGGCACGGCCAGCTCCACGGTCCGGACGCCGGGCCGCGCGACGAGCTGGGTCGAGCCCTTGAGCAGCACGGTCGCCCCCGTCCGCTCGACCCCGGCGCGTACGGCGGCCAGGGGGTCGTCCTCGACCTCGGACCGGGCGACGCCGAGGAGCTTGGCGAGCTCGCCCGCGTGCGGGGTCAGCAGCCACGACTCCGGCAGCTCGTCCGGCCGGAACCCGAGCCCGTCCGCGTCGAGCACGCCGGGCAGGCCCGAGTCGACCGCGGCGGCGACCGCCTGCGTGCCGTCCGGCCGGTCGCCCCAGCCCGAGCCCAGCAGGTGGGCCTGGACGCGGCCGTCCGCGAAGACGACGTTCGGCAGGTTCGTGGTGAGCACCG
Source organism: Microlunatus spumicola (assembly GCF_039536445.1). Lineage (NCBI taxonomy): Bacteria > Bacillati > Actinomycetota > Actinomycetes > Propionibacteriales > Propionibacteriaceae > Microlunatus > Microlunatus spumicola. The sequence goes on from NZ_BAAAYR010000004.1 coordinate 552,401, forward strand.
CGTGCGCCGACTCCGGACCCAGGAACCGCACCATCCCGGCACCGCCGTGCACCGCGCCGTACGTCGCCATGATCCCGGCGCCCGGGTAGGTCTCCGAGCCCGCGTCGACGCCGACCACGCCCTTCGCGTACTTGTCGCTGCGCTGCGCCGGCCACGGCCAGGCGTCGGCGACGCGGGCGACGTCCCAGGCGTCGAGCTCGGGGGTCTCGGTGGTGGGGTCGAGGCCGATGTCGACCAGGACCAGGCGGCCCGTACGCGCGCGGGCCGGTTCGAGGAGGTGGCCGACCTTGACGACGCCGAAGGTGACCGTGACGTCGGCCCGCACGGACGCGCCGGGCACCGCGCCGGTGTCGGCGACGACGCCCGAGGGCAGGTCGACAGCGACCACGGGGACCTCCGCCGCCTCGACGCGGGCCACGAGGTCGGCCACGTCGTCGGGCAGGCCGGGCCGGCCGCCGATGCCGAGGATCCCGTCGAGCACCAGGTCGTAGCGGCGCAGGTCTCCCAGCGCCGTCGGGTCGAGCCGGCGGCCGCCGGCGGCGAGCAACGCGGCCAGACCCTCGGCGTGCGGGGTGCCGAGGACGCCGACGGCCTCCACCCGGACGCCGCGGCGCGCGAGCCGGGCCCCGGCCCAGAGGGCGTCGCCGCCGTTGTTCCCGGGGCCGACCAGCACGAGGACGCGGGTGCCGTACGCGCGGCCCGTACGCCGCTCGAGCTCGCCGGCCACGACCACGGCCAGCCCGGCCGCCGCCCGCTGCATCAGGGCGCCCTCGGGCACCTCCTGCGTCGCGGCCGCCTCGAGGCGCCGCACCTGCTCGACGGTGAAGGCCTGCACGCCGCGACCCTATCCAGTCGCGCCGCCGGGGAACGGGAAAGTTCTGACCGCGACTGCGCGGTTGGAACTTCCCCATACCGCGCGACCCGCTGTTCAGCCCTCGCAGACGACCACGGCGGAGGCGATCCCGGCGTCGTGGGACAGGCTCACGTGGATCGACGTGATGCCGGCCTCCTCGACCTGCGCGGCGACGGTTCCGCGGACGACGAAGTGCGGGCGGCCGCGTTCGTCGGTGACGATCTCGGCGTCCTGCCAGGACATGCCCTGCGGTGCGCCGAGGGCCTTGGCCAGCGCCTCCTTGGCCGCGAACCGCGCCGCCAGGGACGCCACGGACCGCGACGCCTCGGTGGGCGTGAACAGCCGCGCCGCCAGCCCCGGACGCCGCTCCAGCGTCGCCCCGAACCGCTCCACGTCGCAGACGTCGATCCCGACCCCGACGATCACCTAGGCCGCACTGACCACGGGAGTCTGGTACTCAGCACGGCAGATCTGCCGTGGTGAGCAACGGTCTTTCACGTAAACGTGAAAGTCCTGGGACGCGAGGGACCGCACCGACGCCTACTCGACGGTGACGGACTTGGCCAGGTTCCGGGGCTGGTCGACGTCGTGGCCCTTCTGCGTCGCGAGCTCGCAGGCGAAGACCTGGAGCGGGACGGTGGCGACCAGGGGCTGCAGGAGGGTGGAGACGCGGGGCAGCGGGACGAGGACGTCGGCGTACGGCAGGACCTCGTGGTCGTCGGCCTCGGCGAGCACGATCGTGCGGGCGCCGCGGGCGCGGATCTCCTGCAGGTTGGACAGGACCTTGTCGTGCAGCAGGTCGCGGCCGCGCGGCGGGATCACGACGAAGACGGGCAGCCCGTCCTCGATCAGCGCGATCGGGCCGTGCTTGAGCTCGCCGGCGGCGAAGCCCTCGGCGTGGATGTACGCCAGCTCCTTGAGCTTGAGCGCACCCTCGAGGGCCACGGGGTAGCCGACGTGGCGGCCGAGGAAGAGCACGGACGGCTCGTCGACGAAGTCCGACGCCAGCTTGAGGACCGGGTCCATGTCCTCGAGCACCCGGCTGATCGCGTCCGGCATCGTCGCCAGCTCGGCCATGACCGTGGCGATCTCGTCCCCGAACTTCGTCCCGCGGACCTGCGCCAGGTAGAGCCCGAGCAGGTAGCAGGCGACGACCTGGGTGAGGAAGCCCTTGGTCGAGGCGACGCCGATCTCCGGACCGGCGCGCGTGTAGATGACCGCGTCGGACTCGCGCGGGATGGTCGAGCCGTTGGTGTTGCACACGGCCAGGACCCGGGCCTGCTGCTCGCGCGCGTGCCGGATCGCCATCAGGGTGTCGGCGGTCTCCCCCGACTGGCTGATCGCGACGACGAGCGTGGTCGGGCCGACGATCGGGTCCCGGTAGCGGAACTCGCTGGCGAGCTCGACCTCGCAGGGGATGCGGGTCCAGTGCTCGATGGCGTACTTGGCGACCATGCCGGCGTACGAGGCCGTCCCGCAGGCGACGATGACGATCTTGTCGATCCGCCGCAGCTCGGCCTCGGAGATGCGGATCTCGTCGAGCGTCAGGCGGCCCTCGGTGTCGTGGCGCCCGAGGAGGGTGTCCGCGACGGCCTTCGGCTGCTCGTAGATCTCCTTGCGCATGAACCAGTCGAAGCCGCCCTTCTCGGCGGCCGACAGGTCCCAGTCCACGTGGAAGGGGCGGACCGGCGCCGGGGCGCCGTCGAAGTCGGTGACCTCGAGGGTGGTGTCGGTGATGACGACGACCTGGTCCTGGCCGAGCTCGACGGCCTCGCGGGTGTGCTCGATGAAGGCGGAGACGTCGGAGGCGAGGAAGTGCTCCCCCTCCCCCACGCCGACGACCAGCGGGGAGTTCCGTCGGGCGGCGACGACCGAGCGCGGGCCCTGCGCGTCGACGGCCACGAGCGTGAAGGCCCCGTGCAGGCGGCGGCACACCGCGCGCATCGCCTCGGCGAGGTCGAGGCCGGCGGCGACCTGCTGGCCGAGCAGGTGCGCGACGACCTCGGTGTCGGTCTCGGAGACGCAGGTGACGCCGTCCTCGGCCAGCTCGGCGCGCAGCGCGGCGTAGTTCTCGATGATGCCGTTGTGCACGACGGCGACACGGCCGTCGGCGGAGACGTGCGGGTGCGCGTTGGTGTCGGTCGGGCCGCCGTGGGTCGCCCAGCGGGTGTGGCCGATGCCGAGCCCGTCGACGGGCAGCGGCCGGGCCGCGAGCTCCGCGTCGAGGTTGGCGATCTTGCCGGCCTTCTTGCGCACGTGGAGCCGCCCGCCCTCGACGACGGCGATGCCGGCGGAGTCGTAGCCGCGGTACTCCAGGCGTCTGAGGCCTTCGACGACGACGGCCAGCGCCGACCTCGGACCGACGTAGCCGACGATTCCGCACATGGGGGGAAGCCTACGGGAGCACGCGGAGGCCGACCCGGAACGCAGGTTTCCTCCGCCGCGTCGGTCGTCGGGGGTCAGGACCTGCCGCGCGCACTACTGTCGTCGCCTGTGGTGACGCAGTCGCAGGCGCTCCGGACCCGGGCCGGGCGCAGCCCGTACGTCGAGCGCAGCCGGGCCGACTGGGCCGCGCTGGCGACCGAGGACGCGCTCGGGCTCGACGCGTCGACGCTGGAACGGGTCCGCGGGCTCGACGACCCGACGTCGCTGCAGGACGTCCGCGAGGTCTACCTGCCGCTGAGCGGGCTGCTGACCCGCTACGTCGACCTGACCGGCGAGCTGCACCGCAGCACCGGCGACTTCCTGCACCTGTCGGTCGGCCGGACCCCGTTCGTCATCGGCATCGCCGGCTCGGTGGCCGTCGGCAAGTCCACCACGGCCCGGCTGCTGCGCGAGCTGCTCGCCGCCTGGCCGGGCCACCCGGACGTGGCGCTGGTGACGACCGACGGCTTCCTGCACCCCAACGCCGAGCTCGAGCGCCGCGGCCTGATGGAGCGCAAGGGGTTCCCCGAGTCGTACGACCGGCGTGCGCTGCTGCGGTTCGTCATGGACGTGAAGTCCGGGCAGCCCGAGGTCGTCGCCCCCGTCTACAGCCACCTCGTCTACGACATCGTCCCGGACGAGCAGGTCGTGCTGAAGAGCCCGGACATCCTCATCGTGGAGGGCCTGAACGTCCTCCAGCCGGCCGTCGCCCGCGCGGACGGGACGAGCGGCCTGGCCGTGAGCGACTTCTTCGACTTCTCGGTCTACGTCGACGCCGACCCGGCCGACATCCGCGCCTGGTACGTCTCGCGCTTCCTGTCGCTGCGCGAGACCGCCTTCCGCGACCCGCGCTCCTTCTTCTCCCGCTACGCCGAGCTCACGAGCGCGCAGGCGGTCGCCCGCGCCGAGCACCTGTGGGACACCATCAACGGGCCCAACCTGCACGACAACATCCTGCCCACCCGCGGGCGGGCGACCGCGATCCTGCGCAAGGGTGCGGACCACCGGGTGGAGTGGGTCCGCATCCGCAAGGTCTGAGCGGGTCCGCTCGAGGGCTCAGCCCTTGATCGACCCCCGCCGCGCCGACAGCACGCACTGCACCTGCTGGTCGATCTTGACGTCGCTGCTGACCTTCCAGTCGTGCGAGGACCCGGGCTCGGCGTCCTTGACCACGGCGACGCCGCGGGCCACCACGTCGGAGCCCTGAGGCACGATCCAGGAGACGACGACGACGATGTCGCTGCTGTCGTCGGAGCTGTTCTTGACCGTGCCGGTCGCCTCGACCGGACCCTTCGCCGCCGTGCAGCCGGTCATCGTCGTGTCGGAGACGATGCCCTTCTCCTTGGTCAGCGTCGGCACCGTCACCAGCTTCGGCGGGGAGATCACGCCCGTCGACGACGCGGCGGGGGCGGGCGCGGGCGCCTCCTGCGCGGGCTCGTCCTTCGCCCCGCTGCAGCCCGCGAGCGTGGCCACCAGCAGCGCCAGCCCGGCCGCCGCGGCGCCCAGGTCCCTGCTGCGTCCCGAGATCTTCATGTCACTCCTTCTTCTTCTTCTTGCCGAGGGGTCGCCGGAGCCCGAGGATTAGGCTGCCGGCCAGCACCAGGAGCATCCCCAGTGCCGGTAGTGCGGGTCCGAACGGCGCGCCGGTGTTCGGCAGATTCGTGTGGGTCGGGTTCGAATGCGTCGGGTTCCCGTCGCCGCCGTCGGTCCCGCCGTCATCGGTGCCGCCTCCGTCGGTGTCGCCGCCGCCGGGGCGGCGGTCGACGGTGACGGTCACGGCCGAGGTGTCGAGCACCCCGTCGTCGCCGAGCCCGGTCGCCCGGACGGCCGCGGTGTTGCGGATCTGCCCGGCGCGCTCGTCGGCCGCCGTGATCCGGTAGGAGCCCGAGGTGCAGACCGTGCTCGCCCCGGGGGCCAGCGTGGTGATCGGGCAGCTGACCGTGATCCCGGCGTCGGCCAGCATCGCGTCGTCCACCCGCAGCCCGGTCAGGCTGAGCGTGCCCGTGTTGGTCACCGCGAAGCGGAAGGCCACCCGGTCACCGGCGTCCGTACGCCCGTCCCCGTTGCGGTCGTCCACCGGCAGGGCCGTCTTGACCAGGGTCGCCGCGGCCACGCCGGCGAGGTCGGTCCGGGTGCTGTCCGGGTTCGACACCACGGCGGCCCCGTCGGGGCCGGTCGCCCGGGCCGTCGCCGTGTTCAGCACGGCGCCGGCGTCCACGTCCGCCTGGGTGACGACGTAGTCCACGGTGGTCGCGCACCCGGTCGACGCACCCGGGGCGAGCTCGGTGGCCTCGCACCGGACCGCGCCGGCCTTGGGGTCGACGACGGCGACGGCGGTGACGGGACGGGTCCCGCTGTTGGTCACCGTGAACGTGTAGGGCACCACGTCCCCCACGCCGGTCACGCCGTCACCGTCGACGTCGACGGGCGTCCCGGCCCGCTTGTCGAGGCTCAGGGTGACCAGCCCGAACGGGGTGCTCGTCGTGTCCGGCGCGGAGGTGACGTCGTCGCCCGCAGGGGAGGTCCCGGTCGCGCGGGCGGTGTTGTCCACCGACCCGAGCCGGGCGTCCTCCGCCGTGACCGTGCGGTCCCCGGAGCAGGTGGTCGACGCCCCCGGGGCCAGCCCGGTCTCCGGGCACGTCGCCCCGCCGTCGAGCCGGGGATCGTCGATCCCGACGCCGCGCACGGTGGTCGCGCCGGTGTTGGTGACCACGAAGCCGTAGCGGACCGTGTCCCCGGCGCCGAGCACCTGGTCGCCGTCGACGTCGACCGGGGTGGCGGTCTTGTCCACCGTCAGGCTCGAGGCGGCGCGCAGCGGCGTGGTGGCGGTGTCGTCGTCACGTCGCACCGTGCCGTCGGCGTCCGTGCCCGCCACCGCGGCCGTGGTCGTCAGCCCGCCGGCGTCGACGTCGGCCTGGGTCAGGACGTACGGGGCGGCGGTGCAGCTGCTCTGCGCCCCCGGCGCCAGCGTCGCGACGGTGCAGACCACCGCACCGGTCGTCGGGTCCGTGACCGTCACGTTCCGCAGGGTCAGGGTGCCGGTGTTGCGCACCCGGTAGGACCGGGCCACGGTGTCGCCGGCGTCCAGGCCGTTGCCGTCCACGTCCACCGGGACGCCCGTCTCGACCGTCACCGCGACGCCGCTCGTGCCGACGACCTCGGTGGTCGTGCTGTCGGACGGGGAGACGACGGGCGTGCCGTCCGGCGCGGCCGCCGTGGCCGTCGCGGTGTTGGTCACCGAACCGGCGTCCACGTCGGCCTGGGTGAGGACGTACGTGCCGGTGCAGGTCACCGTCGCCCCCGGGGCCAGCGTCGTCGCCGGGCAGGTCGTCGTCGGGAGCAGCGGGTCGTCGATCCGCAGGCCGGTGACGGTCAGCGAGCCCTGGTTCGTCACGGCGAAGGTGTAGGTGACGGTGTCGCCGGCGTCGACCCGCCGGTCACGGTCGACGTCGACCGGCGCACCGGCCGTCTTGTCGAGCGCGAGGGCCCCCTGGCCGCCGGTCGGCGTCGTCTCGGTGTCCCGGTTCGAGCCCACGGCCCGTCCGGTCGGGCCGGCGCCCGTCGCGACCGCGGAGGTCAGGACCCGGCCGGCGTCGACGTCGGCCTGGGTGATCGCGTAGGTGGCCGTGCAGGTCGTGCTCGCCCCGCCCGCCAGGCTCGTGGCGGCGCAGCCGAAGCCGGACGGCACGGCCGCCGAGGCCACGACGACCCCGTCGACGGTGACCGAGCCGGTGTTGGTGACCGTGACGGTGTAGGCGACGGTGTCGCCCGCGTCCACGACCCCGTTGCCGTTGACGTCGCCCGGGACGCCGCTGAGGTCGAGCGCCAGCGCGGCGGTCTGGTCGAGCGGCGTACGGGCCTCGGCGCCGGCCGAGCCGACCGGGCGACCGGCACCGTCCGTCCCGCTCGCGCTCGCCGTGTTCACGAGCTCGCCGGCGTCCACGTCGGCCTGCGTGATGACGTACGACGCCGTGCAGGTGAGCCGGGCGCCCGGGGCCAGCGTCTGGTCCGGGCACGCGACGCCGGCGATCCGGGCGTCGGTCACGGTGATCGCCGAGACCGTGGACGAGCCGGTGTTCGTGACGACGAAGGCGTACGCCACGGTGTCGCCGGCGTCGGTGCGCCCGTCGCGGTCGACGTCCACCGGGGCGCCCGCGGTCTTGGTGAGGGCCAGCCCGGAGACGGTGCTGACGGGCGTGGCCGTGGTGTCGCGGTTCGACGTGGTCGTCGTGCGGTCGGGCGCCGTGCCGACGGCCACCGCGCTGTTGCGGACCGTGCCGGCGTCGACCTCGGCCTGGGTCAGCACGTGGGTCGTCGTGCAGGTGGTCGTCGCCCCGGGGGCGAGGTTCGTGGTCCGGCAGGCCGGGTTGCCGAGCGTGGCCTCGACGGCCACGCCGCTGAGCGTCACCGCGCCGGTGTTCGTGAGGGTCACGGTGTAGCCGACCGTGTCGCCCGCGTCGGTCACGCCGTTGCCGTTGGCGTCGACGGGCAGGCCCGCCCCGAGGTCGAGCAGCAGCGCCGCGGCCGCCGACGTCGGCGTCCCGGTGCTGGCCGGCAGCGAGGTGACCGTCCGGCCCGCCGGGGTCCGCCCGCTGACCGTGGCCGTGTTGTCGACCGACCCGCGGTCGACGTCGGCCTGGGTGATCCGGTAGCCGGCCGTGCAGGTGGTCGACCCGCCGACGGCCAGCGTCGTGGTCGGGCAGGCGACCGGGCCGGTCTTCGGGTCGGAGACGACGAGCCCGGTCACCGTGACCGTGCCCGGGTTGACGACCTCGAAGGTGTACGCCACCGTGTCGCCCGCGTCGACCCGGCCGTCGGCGTTCACGTCGACGGGGGTACCGGCCCGCTTGACCAGGCTCAGCGCGCCGGCCTCGGCCAGCGGCGTGGTCGTCCGGTCGGCGTTCGAGGCGACGGGTGCCCCGGCCGGCCCGACCGCGGTGGCGGTGGCCGTGTTCCGGACGACGCCGGCGTCGAGGTCGGCCTGGGTCAGCACGTACGTGCGCGTGCAGGTCGCCCGGGCGCCGGGGGCGAGCGTCGTGACGTCGCAGACTGGGTCGCCCGGCAGGCCGTCGTCGACCACGAGGCCGGTGAGGGTGCTGTCGCCGCCGTTCAGCACGGTGGTCGTGTAGACGATCGTGTCGCCGGCGTCGAGCCGCCCGTCGCCGTCGGTGTCCGCGGGCGCGCCGGCCGCCAGGTCGAGGCTGAGCGTGCCCGTGACGCGGACCGGGGTGCTGGTGCTGTCGGACGCCGACCGCACCGGCGCGCCCCCGGGCCCGGCGGCCGAGGCCGTGGCGGTGTTGTCCACGGTCCCCGCGTCGACGTCGGCCTGCGTGAGCTCGTGGACGGCGGTGCAGGTCGTCGAGCGGCCCGGGGCCAGGACGGTCGCGCCGCAGGTCAGGCCGGTCACGCTCGGGTCGTCGACCGTCACCCCGGTGAGGCTCACCGTGCCGGTGTTGACCAGCGTGAACGTGTACGTGATCGTGTCGCCGGCGGCGATGCGGCCGTTCCGGTCCGTGTCGGCGGGCGCGGCGGCCGCCTTGTCCAGGCTGAGGCCCGTGCTACCGCCCAGCGGCGTGGTCGTCGCGTCGTCGTTCGAGACGGTGAGCGTCGCGCCCGGGGTGGAGCCGGCGACCGTGGCCGTGTTCACCAGCGTCCCTGCGTCGAGGTCGTCCTGGGTGAGCGTGTAGCTGCCGGTGCAGGTGGTGCTCGCGCCCGGCGCGAGGGTGCGGACGGCGCAGGTCGCCGTGCCTAGCAGGTCGTCGCGGGCGGTGAGCCCGGTCAGGGTCACCACGCCGGTGTTCGTGACCGCGAACGTGTAGGTCACCGTGTCGCCCGCGTCGAGCCGGCCGTCGCGGTTCGCGTCGACGGGCGCGCCCGCCGTCAGGTCCAGCACGAGGGTGCTGTCGGTGGACACGGGCGTGGTCTCGGTGTCGGGCAGCGCCACGACGGCGGTGCCGTCGGGGGCCGTGCCGGCGGCCCCGGCCCGGTCGACGACCGCGCCGGCGTCCACGTCGGCCTGGGTGATCGTGTAGGTCGCGGTGCAGGTGAGGGTGGCCCCGGGCGCGACGACCGCGGCCGGGCAGCCGACCGCGCCGACCCTGGTGTCCTGCACGGCGGTGGCGGAGACGGTGACGACGCCGTCGTTGGTCACGGCGTAGGTGTAGGTGACTGTGTCGCCGGCGTCGGTGCGGCCGTCGCCGTTCGCGTCGACCGGGGTGGCGGCGCTCAGGTCGATCCGCAGGGACGCCGCGGTCGCGGTCGGCGTACGGACCGTGGCCTCGTCGGACGTCGTCGCCGCGCCGTCGGGGCCCGTGCCCGCGGCCGTCGCCGTGGTCAGGACCGCGCCGGCGTCGACGTCGGCCTGCGTCACCACGGTCGAGCCGGTGCAGACCGCCTGCGCGCCCGGCGCGAGGTCGGCCGGCAGGCAGTCGGCGGGGGCGCCGAGCCGGGCCCCGGTCACGGCGACGCCGGTCAGCGTGAGGGTGCCGGTGTTGACCACGACGAAGCGGTAGGGGACGACGTCGCCGGCGTCGACGAGGCCGTTGCCGTTGGTGTCGGTCGGCGCCCCCGCGGTCGCGGAGATCGTGAGCGTGGAGACCGCCGAGGTCGGCGTGGTCTCGCTGTCGCCGGCCGCGACCACGTCGGCGCCGGCCGGGTCGGTCCCGGTGGCGGTGGCGGTGTCCGTGACCGACCCGCGGTCGACGTCGGCCTGCGTGAGGACGTACGTCGCCCGGCAGGTGAGGGTGCCGCCCGGGGCCACGGTGGCCCCGTCGCAGGTCAGCCCGCCGGTCCGCAGGCTGTCGCCGACCACGACCCCGCTGACCGTGACGGTGCCCGGGTTGGTGACCACGTAGGTGTAGGTGACGGTGTCCCCGGCGTCGACCCGGCCGTCGCCGTCCGTGTCCACGGCGGGAGCGGCCCTCAGGTCGACCACGAGCCGGGCCAGCTGCGGCAGGACCGTGGTGACGGTGTCGGCCGGCGACCCGACGACCGCGCCGGTCGTGGTGCGCCCGGAGACGGTCGCGGTGTTGACGACCGAGCCCGTGTCCAGGTCGGCCTGGCTCAGCGCGTAGAGGCTCGTGCACCGGACGGTGGCCCCGGGGGCGAGCGTGGTCGTGGGGCAGCTGATCGTGCCGAGGACCGGGTCGTCGACGACGAGGCCCTGGACGGTGACGGCACCGGTGTTGGTGACGTCGAAGGTGTAGCGGACGGTGTCACCGGCGTCGGCGCGCCCGGAGCCGTTCGTGTCGAGCGGGGCGTCGGCCCGGAGGTCGAGGCGGAGCCCCTCGCGGGTGGCCAGCGAGGTGGCGGTGCTGTCGGCGGCGGAGCGCTGCACCGTCTGGTCGGGGCGGGTGCCGCGGGCGGTCGCCGTGTTGGTCAGCGAGCCCGCGTCGACCTCGGCCTGGGTGAGCACGTGCTCCCCGGAGCAGGTCGTGACGGCGCCCGGGGTGAGCGTGGTCGTCGGGCAGCCGGCGTCCACGAGCGCGTCGTCGACGCGGACGTCGGTGAGCGTCAGCGCACCGGTGTTGGCGACCCGGAAGGTGTAGCGGACCGTGTCCCCGGCGCTGGTCCGGCCGTCGGCGTTGGTGTCGAGCGGCGGCGCGGCGCTCTTGTCCAGGGTCAGGCCGGCGGTGGCGGCGAGCGGAGTGGAGGTGCTCGCGGCGGGCGAGACCACGGCCGCCCCGGTGGGCGAGCTGCCCGCCGCCGTGGCCGTGTTGTCCACGCGCCCGGCGTCCACGTCGGCCTGGTCCAGGGTGTAGGTCGCGGCGCAGGTCGTCTGCCGCCCGGGCGCCAGGCTGGTCGCGGCGCAGGTGACGTCGCCGCCGACCAGCGCGTCGCGGACGGTCACCCCGTTCACGGTGACCGACCCGGTGCTGGTGACCACGAAGGTGTAGCGGACCGTGTCTCCGGCGTCCAGGCGGCCGTCGGCGTTCGCGTCGACGGGGGCGCCCGCGGCCTTGGTGAGGGTCAGCGCCGCGCGGGTGTCGGTCGGCGTCTCCGCGGTGGCGGGGCTCGAGCTCACCGTGCCGCCGTCCGGGCGGGTGCCGGACGCGGTCGCGGTCTCGAGCACCGTCCCGGCGTCCACGTCGGCCTGCGTCACCGTGTACGTCAGCGTGCAGGTCGTGGCGGCCCCCGGCACGAGGACGGTCGAGGGGCAGGTCAGCGTGCCCGGCAGGGTGTCGGCCACGGCCACGCCCGAGAGCGTCTGCACGCCGGTGTTCGTCACCAGGGCCGCGTACTCGATGCGGTCACCGGCGTCGACCCGGCCGTCGCCGTCGACGTCGACCGGCCGGCCGGCGGAGAGCGCGAGGGACACCGAGGCGGCGCTGCTCGTCGCGCTGGTCGCCGTGACCGGCGGCGAGGTCACCGTGGCGCCGGTCGGGGTCACGCCGATCGCGGTCGCGGTGTTGCTGACGCCGCCCGCGTCGACCTCGTCCTGGGTGATCGCGTGGCTGGCCGTGCACGTGGCGCGCACGCCCGGCACCAGGGTGCGGACGTCGCAGCTCACGGCACCGACCCGGGCGTCGCGGATGTCGACGAGCGACAGCGTCACCGCGCCGGTGTTCGTCACGACGAAGGTGTACGGCTGCCGGTCCCCGGCGCCGATGCGGCCGTCCCGGTCCACGTCGACGGGCGTGCCCGCGGTCTTGACCATGACCAGGGTGGCCGTCGGGTCGGTGGGCGTCCGTGTGCCGGACGTGGGCGAGGTGACGGCGCCGCCGCGGGGGTCGGTGCCCGTCGCGGTCGCGGTGTTGACGACGGCCCCGGCGTCGACGTCCGCCTGCGTGATGGCGTACGTGCCGGTGCAGGAGGTGCCGGCCCCCGGCTGCAGGGTGCTGGTCGGGCAGGTGACGGAGCCGAGGCGGGGGTCGGAGATCCCGAGGTTCGTGACGGTCAGCGTGCCGGTGCTCGTGACGGCGAAGCGGTAGGTGATCGTGTCGCCGGCGTCGACGCGGCCGTCGGCGT
>NZ_BAAAYR010000004.1:564652-764237 GCF_039536445.1 Microlunatus spumicola
CGGCCACGGCGTCGACCGGGGCGTCGGCGGACTTCACGAGGACGAGCTGGGCGCTGGCCGTGGTCGACGTGCTGGTCGTGTCGGTCGCCGAGACGACGCGGGTCCCGCCCGGGGTCGTGGCGACGGCGGACGCCGCGTTGTCGACCGTCCCGGCGTCCACGTCGGCCTGGGTGATCGTGTACGTGGCGCCGCAGGTGGCGGTGGCGCCCGGGGCGAGGGTCTCGACGTCGCAGACCGCCGCGGCGGCGACGCGCGAGTCGTCGACGGCCAGGGCCGTCAGGGTCACCGCGCCCGTGTTCCGGACGACGAACGTGTAGCGGATGGTGTCGCCCGCGTCGATCCGCCGGTCGCGGTTCACGTCCACCGGGGCCCCGGCCGACTTGTCGAGGGTCAGGGTCGCCGCGCCCGCGGTGGGCGTGGTCACCGTGACCGGGGCGGAGCCGGTGGTGCCCCCGGTCGGCGTGGTGCCGGTCGCCGTGGCCGTGCTCGTCGCCGCGCCCGCGTCGACCTCGGCCTGGGTGATGGCGCGCGTGGTGGTGCAGGTGACCTGCTCGCCGGGCAGCAGGGTCGTGCGCGGGCAGACCACGGGGCCGGCCGCCGTCTCGACCACCCCGACCCCGGTGAGCGTGACCGCCCCGGTGTTGGTCAGCACCGCGGTGTAGGTGACGGTGTCGCCCGCGTTCGTGCGCCCGTCGCCGTCCACGTCGACGGGGGTGCCGGCCGTGAAGGCCAGCGTCAGCGTCGAGGCGCCCGAGGTGCGCGTGGTGGTCGTGGCGGGCGCCGACGTGAGGAGCTGGCCCTCGGGCGTACGGGCGGAGGCCGTCGCCCGGTTGACCACGGCGCCGGCGTCCACCTCCGCCTGGGTGATCGTGTGCGGCGCCGCCGTGCAGACGGTGGTCAGACCCGGGGCCAGCGCGTCCGCCGGGCAGGTGACCGTGCCGACCATCGGGTCGTCGACGGTCACGGCGCTCAGGGTGGCGGTGCCCGTGTTGGTGACCGCGAAGCCGTACGTGACCCGGTCGCCGGCGTCGACCCGGCCGTCGCCGTCGACGTCGACCGGCGTGCCCGCCGTCTTGTCGAGCCGCAGGGAGCCCGAGCCGACGGTGGCGGTCGTGGTCGAGTCCGGCGGGGAGACGACGTCCGCGCCCGCCGGGTCGGTGCCGACCGCGGTGGCGGTGTTCGTGAGGGCGCCGGCGTCGACGTCGGCCTGGCCGATCGTCGCCTCGGCCGTGCAGGTGGCCTGCGCCCCCGGCGCCAGCGTGCGCACGTCGCAGTCGACGGTGCCGGTGGTCCGCGCGTCCCGCACGCCCACCCCGGTCAGGGTCTGGGTGCCCTCGTTGCGGACCACGAAGGTGTAGGGCACCCGGTCCCCCGCGCCGATCCGGCCGTCGCCGTCGACGTCCCGCGGCGCGCCCGCGGTCTTGTCGAGGGTCAGGTCGGCCAGGACGGTCGTCGGCGTGGTCGTGGAGTCGGTCGCCGTCGGCACCGGTGCGCCGGTCGGGTCCGTGCCCGTCACGGTCGCCGTGTTGGGCACGCTGCCGGCGTCCACGTCGGCCTGGGTGATCGTGTAGGTCGCGGTGCACGTCGCCGAACCACCGGAACCCAGCGGGCCGGTCGCGCACGGCAGCCGGTCGTCCGCGGCGGGGTCGCCGAGGAGCGGGTCGCGCAGCACGACGTCGGCGACCGTGCGGGCGCCGGTGCTGGTCACCACGAAGGTGTAGGTGATCTGGTCACCGGCGTCGACCCGGCCGTCGGCGTTCGCGTCGGCCGGCGTGCCCGCCTGCTTGTCGAGGGCGAGGCTCGCCGTGGTCGCCGTCCGGGTGGTGACGGTCTCCCGGTCCGAGGGGACCGGGGCGCCCGCGGTGTCGGTGCCGGCCGCGGTGGCGGAGACGACCACGGAACCGGCGTCCACGTCGGCCTGCGTGATCGCGTACGTCACCAGACAGGTCGTGCTGCCGGCCGGGGCCAGGGTCGTCGTCGGGCAGCTGGCCGTCACCGGGGCCGCCCCCGGGAACGTCACCGCCGCCGCCAGCCCGGTGAGGGTGCGGGTGCCGTCATTCGAGAGCACGACGCGGTAGGTGATGGTGTCGCCGACGTCGACCAGCCCGTCGCCGTTCACGTCGGTGGGCGTGCCCGCCACCAGGGCGAGGTCGAGGACCGAGGTCGTGGTCACGGCGGTCGACGTCGTGTCGGGCTCGGAGACGACCGCACGGCCCCGCGGGTCGTCGGCCGCCGCCCGCGCGGAGTTGTCCACGGTCCCGGCGTCGACGTCGGTCTGGGTCAGGACGTAGGTCGCGGTGCAGGTGGTGGACGCCCCCGGAGCCAGCGTGGTCGCCGGGCAGGCCGGGCCGGCGGGGATGCGGGCGTCCCGCACGGCCACGCCGGTCAGGGTGACCGCGCCGGTGTTCGTGACGAGGAAGGAGTACGGCAGCCGGTCGCCCGCCTCGACCCGGCCGTCCTGGTCGACGTCGACCAGGTCCCCGGCGCGCTTGTCCACGGTCAGGGTGGCCACCGCGCTCGTCGGGGTGCTGGTGCTGCTCGGGGCCGACACGACGGGCTGGTTCGTCGGGTCGACGCCGCGGGCCACGGCGGTGTTGCGCACGACGCCGGCGTCGACCTCGGCCTGGGTGACGGTGTGCGTGCCGGTGCAGGTGGTCGCGGCCCCCTCGCCGAGCGTGGTGGCCGGGCAGACGGCCGGGGCGTCCAGCCGGTCGTCGTCGACCACCAGGGTGGAGACGGTCACCGTGCCGACGTTGGTGACCGCGAAGGCGTACGGCACCACGTCGCCGGCGTCGAGCCGGCCGTCCGCGTCCACGTCGGTGCTCGGGCCCGCGGTCTTGACCAGGCTCAGGCCCTGCACGCCGACCACCGGCGTGACCGTCGAGTCGGGCTGCGAGGTCACGGTGGTGCCGTCGGGCCGCCGGGCGGTCACGGTCGCGGTGTTCCCGACGACGCCGGCGTCCACGTCGGCCTGGGTGATCGTGTACGTCGCCGCGCAGCTCGTGCTCCGGCCCGGCAGCAGCGTCGTCGTGCCGCAGGGGGCGTCGACCAGCGGGTCCACCACCGCGAGGAAGGTCACGCTCTGGGCGCCGGTGTTCGTGACGACGAAGGTGTACGCGACGGTGTCGCCGGCGTCGACCCGGCCGTCGCCGTCGACGTCGACCGGCGCACCGGCCTGCTTGTCGACGGACAGCGCCGCGCTCGTCGAGGTCGGGGTGGTGGTGCTCGAGGCGTTCGAGGTCACGGTCGCCCCGGCCGGAGACGTGGCCGTGGCGGTGGCCGTGTTGCGCACGCTGCCGGCGTCGACGTCGTCCTGGGTGACCGTGTACGGCGCGGTGCAGACGACGCTCGCGCCGGGCGCCAGCGGGCCGGCCGGGCAGGCCGCCGCCGCGGCCAGCCGGTCGTCGCGCACGGCGGGAGCCGTGAGGGTGACGGCGCCCGTGTTGGTGAGGGCGAAGCGGTAGTCGACCCGGTCGCCGGCGTCGGTCCGCCCGTCGCCGTCGAGGTCGACCGGCGCCCCGGCCGTCTTGACCAGGGCCAGGGTGGCGACCGCGGAGGTCGGGGTGGTCGTGCTCGACGGGCCCGAGGTCACGGGCGCGCCAGCGGGGTCGGTGCCGGCGGCGGTCGCCGTGTTGCGGATCGTGCCGGCGTCCACGTCGGCCTGCGTGATCGTGTACGTCGCGGTGCAGGTGGTCGAGGCGCCCGGCGCCAGGGTGGTCGACGGGCAGGTCGCCGCCGCGGTCAGCCGCGGGTCGTTCACGGCGACCCCGCGCACGGTCAGGGCGCCCGTGTTGGTGACGCGGAAGGCGTACGCGACGGTGTCGCCGGCGTCGGTCCGACCGTCCGCGTCCACGTCCACCGGGGCGCCGGCCGTCTTGAGGAGCGTCAGCGCCGCGGCGGCGACCAGGGGCGTGGTGGTCGTGTCGGGCGCGGAGGTCAGCGTGGTCCCGTCGGGCCGGCGCAGGCTCGCCGTGGCGGTGTTCAGCACCGCGCCCGCGTCGACGTCGGCCTGGGTGACGACGTAGGTCGCGGTGCAGCTGACGACCGCCCCCGGCGCGAGCGGCCCGGTCGGGCAGGCGGGGCTGACGAGGCTGTCCGTGACGCGGAGCGGCGTCAGGGTCTGCGCGCCGGTGTTCGTCACGACGAACGTGTAGGCGATGGTGTCGCCGGCGTCCGTCCGCCCGTCGGCGTTCGCGTCGACCGGCGCCGCCGCCTGCTTGTCGAACGTCACGCTCGTCGCCGTGGACGTCGTGGTGACCGCGCTCGAGCTGGCGGAGAGGACGGCCGCGCCCCGGGGGTCGATGGCCCGTGCGGTGGCGGTGTTGCGCACCGAACCGGCGTCGACGTCGGCCTGCGTGAGCGTGTAGACGGCCGTGCAGCTGGTGCCCGCGCCCGGGGCGAGGGCCGTGACCGGGCAGGTCGCCCCGCCCGGGATGCGGGCGTCGAGGACGGTCAGGCCCGTCACCGACTGCACGCCGGTGTTCGTCACCGCGAACCGGTAGGCGACGGTGTCGCCGGCGTCCGTGCGGCCGTCGGCGTTCACGTCGACCGGGGCGGCCGCGGTCTTGACCAGCGCCAGCGCGACGACCGTGCTGGTCGGGGTGGCCGTGCTGTCCGGGTCGGAGGTGGTGGTGGCCCCGGCCGGGGTGCGGCCGCTCACCGTCGCCGTGTTGGTCACGGCGCCGGCGTCCACGTCGGCCTGGGTGATCGTGTACGACGCGGTGCAGGTGGTCGAGGCCCGCGGCGCGAGCGTCGTGGCCGGGCAGGTCGCTCCCCCGGCGACCCGGCTGTCGGCCACGGCCACGCCGGTCAGCGTCACGTCGCCGGTGTTGGTGACGACGAAGGTGAAGGGCACCCGGTCGCCGGCCGCGATCCGGCCGTCGCCGTCGCGGTCGACCGGCGTCCCGGCCTGCTTGTCCAGGGTCAGGACCGAGGTGGTGCTGGTCGGGGTGCTGGTGCTCGAGGCGGCCGAGCCGACGGCGGCACCCGTCGGGGTGCGGCCGGCCGCCGTCGCGGTGTTGGCCACCGCGCCCGCGTCCACGTCGGCCTGGGTGATCACGTACGTGGCCGTGCAGGTGGTGCTCGCGCCCGGCGCCAGCGTGGTGGCCGGGCAGGCCGCGGCGACCTTCGGGTCCACGACCGCGACGGCGTTCAGGGTCACCGCGCCGGTGTTCGTGATCAGGAACCCGTACGCGACCGTGTCGCCCGCGTCCGTCCGGCCGTTCGCGTCCGCGTCCACCGGCGCCGCCGCGGTCTTGGTCAGGGTCAGCGTCGCGGCCGTGCTCGTCGGGGTGCTGGTCGTCGAGACCGGCGAGGTGACGGCGCTGCCGCGCGGGTCACGGGCGGTGGCCGTGGCGGCGTTGTCCACCGCACCGGCGTCCACGTCGGCCTGGGTGATCGTGTACGTCGCGGTGCAGGTGGTCCCGGCCCGCGGGGCCAGCGTCGTGGTCGCACAGCTGGCGGACGCCACCTTCGCGTCGGCGACGGCCAGCCCGGTCAGCGTCGTGGTGCCCGCGTTGGTGACGGCGAAGCCGTAGGTGATCGTGTCCCCCGCGTCGACCCGGCGGTCGCCGTTCACGTCGACCGGCGTGCCGGCGGTCTTGCGCAGCGTGAGCGCGGACGCCCCCGCGGTCGGCGTGCTGGTGCTCGCGTCCGGCGAGGTCACGGCGTCGCCGCCCGGGTCGGTGCCGGTGGCCCGCGCGGTGTTCGCCACGGAACCGGCGTCGACGTCGGCCTGCGTGATCGCGTAGGTCACGCGGCAGGTGGTGGAGGCGCCGGGTGCGAGCGTGCGCGTCGGGCAGGTGACCGGGCCGACCTTGGGGTCGACGACCGAGATCCCCGCGACGGTGACCGTCCCCGGGTTGGTCACGGTGAACGTGTAGGCGATGGTGTCGCCCGCCTCGGTCCGGCCGTCGGCGTCGGCGTCGGTCGGGGCCCCGGCGGTCTTGGTGAACCCGAGCGCCGCGGCCGTGGCGAGCGGCGTCGACGTGGCGGCCGTCGCCGAGGTCACCGCGGTGCCGGTGGGGGTGCTGCCGGTCGCGCGGGCGGTGTTGTCGTGCCGGCCGCGGTCGAGGTCGGCCTGCGTGAGCACGTAGGTCCCGACACAGGTGGTGCTCTGGCCCGGGGCCAGCGTGACCGGGGTGCAGGCGGGCAGCTGGGCGTCGGCGGCCGCCACCCCGGTGAGGGTCAGCGCACCCGTGTTGGTGGTGACCAGCGTGAAGGTGATCGTGTCGCCGGCGTCGATCCGGCTCGAGCCGTTGGCGTCGACCGGGCGGCCCGCGGTCTTGGTCAGCCCGAGGGTCGCGGCGGTGGAGGTCGCGGTCCGGGTGCTCGACGCGGGCGAGGTGACGGCCGCCCCGTTCGGCGCGGTGGCCGTCGCGGTGGCGGTGTTGGTGACCGCTCCGGTGTCCACGTCGGCCTGGCTCACCGGGTAGGTCGCGGTGCAGGTGGTCGTCGCCCCCGGCGCCAGGGTCGCGACCGGGCAGACGACGGGCGTCCCGACGGTCGGGTCGTCCACGGCCACGTCGCGCAGCGTCGTCGCGCCGCCGTTGGTGACGGCAAAGGAGAACGTGATGCGGTCGCCGGCGTCGACGCGGCCGTCGCCGTTGACGTCCACGGGGGTGCCCGCCGTCTTCACCAGGGTCAGCGCCGCGGTGGTCGCCGTCGGCGTGGCCGTGGACGAGCTGTTCGAGGTCACCGTGGCGCCGCCCGGGGCGCGCGCCGTCAGCGTGGCGGTGTTGGCGACCGCGCCGGCGTCGACGTCGGCCTGGGTGATCGCGTACGCGGCGGTCGTGGTGCAGGTGGTGCCGGCCCCCGGCGCGAGCGTCGTGGTCGGGCAGGTCGTGGCCCCGACCTTCGGGTCCGCCACGGCCAGGTCCGTCAGGGTCCGGGCGCCCGTGTTGGTGGCCCGGAAGGAGAAGCCGATCCGGTCACCGGCGTCGACGCGGCCGTCGCCGTCGGCGTCGACGGGGGCGCCGGCCGTCTTGGTCAGGCTCAGCGTGGCCAGCGTGGACGTGGGCGTGGAGGTCGTGGAGACGGTCGAGGCGACCGCGGAACCGGCCGGGTTGCGCCCGGTGGCGGTGGCGCTGTTGGCGACCGCGCCCGCGTCGACGTCGGCCTGGGTGATCACGTACGGCGCGACGGTGGTGCAGGTGGTGGTCGCCCCGGGCGCGAGCGTGGTCGCCGGGCAGGTCGTGGCCCCGGCCTTCGGGTCCGCGATCGCCACCGCGCTGATCGTCACCGCGCCGGTGTTCGTGACGGCGAAGGAGTACCCGAGCCGGTCCCCGGCGTCGACCCGGCCGTTCGCGTTCACGTCGACCGGTGCCCCGGCGGTCTTGACCAGGCCGAGGCCGGTGAGCGTCGTGGTGGGGGTCGAGGTCGCGTCGCTGGCCGAGGTCACGGTCGTGCCGGTGGGCCCGCGGCCCGTCACCGTCGCGGTGTTGTCGACGCTGCCCGCGTCCACGTCGGCCTGCCGCACGGTCGTGGTGCCGGTGCAGGTGGTCGTCGCCCCCGGGGCGAGCGTGGTGACGACGCAGGTCGCGCCGACCCGGGCGTCGACCACGGTGACGTTCGTCAGGGTCTGCGCGCCGGTGCTCGTGACCGTGAACGTGTAGGGCACGCGGTCACCCGCGTTGGTGCGGCCGTCGGCGTCGACGTCGACCGGGGTGCCCGCCGTCTTGTCGAGCAGCAGGCCGCTCGCCGTGCTGGTCGGCGTGGTCGTCGAGGACGCGGGCGAGGTGACGGCTGCGCCGGCCGGGGTGCGGGCGACGACGGTCGCGGTGTTGGTCACGCCGCCCGCGTCGACGTCGGCCTGGGTGATCACGTACGGCGCGGTCGTGGTGCAGGTGGTGCTCGCCCCCGGGGCCAGCGTGGTCGTGGGGCAGCTGGTGGCCCCGACCTTCGCGTCCACCACGGCCAGCGCGGTGAGGGTCTGCGCCCCGGTGTTGGTCGCGAGGAAGGCGTACGAGACCCGGTCGCCCGCGTCGACACGTCCGTCGGCGTCCACGTCGACCGGGGCCCCCGCGCTCTTGCGCAGGGTCAGGGTCGCGGTGGTGGCCGTGGGCGTCGAGGTCGAGGAGGCGTTCGAGGTGATGGTCGTCCCGGCGGGGCTGCGCCCGGCGGCCGTGGCGGTGTTGGCGACGGCACCGGAGTCGACGTCGGCCTGCGTGATCGCGTACGGCGCCGTCGTCGTGCAGGTGGTCCTCGCCCCCGGCGCCAGGGTGGTCGCCGGGCAGGTCGTGGTGCCGACCTTCGCGTCCGTGATCGCCACCGCGGAGACGGTCTGCGCGCCGGTGTTGGTGACCAGGAAGGCGTAGGCGATCCGGTCGCCGGCGTCGGTGCGGCCGTTCGCGTCCGCGTCCGTGGGCGTGCCCGCCGTCTTGGTCAGGCTGAGCGTCGCCGCGGTCGAGGTCGGCGTGGACGTCGACGAGGCGTTCGAGGTGACGGTGGCGCCGGTCGGCGTGCGTCCGGTCACGGTGGCGGTGTTGGCGACCGCGCCGGCGTCGACGTCGGCCTGGGTGATCGTGTACGGCGTCGTCGTCGTGCAGGTCGTGGTGGCGCCCGGGGCCAGCGTCGTGGTCGGGCAGCTGGCGGCACCCACCTTCGCGTCGACCACGGCGAGGCTGGTGATCGTCACCGCGCCGGTGCTGGTCACGGCGAAGGAGTAGCCGACCCGGTCGCCGGCGTCGACGCGGCCGTCGGCGTTCGTGTCGGCCGGCGTGCCGGCGGTCTTGACCAGGGCGAGCGTGGCCGTCGTCGAGGTCGGGGTCGCCGTGGCGGAGACGTTCGAGCCGACCGTCGTGCCCGTCGGCGTGCGCCCGGTGGCCGTGGCGCTGTTGGCCACGCTGCCGGCGTCGACGTCGGCCTGCGTGACGGTGTACGGCGTGGTCGTGGTGCACGTGGTGCTCTGCCCCGGTGCCAGCGTGACGGCCGGGCAGGTCGTGCCGCCCACCTTCGGGTCGACCACCGCGACGCCGGTCAGGGTCACCGCGCCGGTGTTGGTGACGGCGAAGGCGTAGCCGATGCGGTCGCCGGCGTCCGTCCGGCCGTTGCCGTTGGTGTCCGTCGGCGCGCCCGCGGTCTTGGTCAGGGTGAGCGTGGCCGTCGTCGAGGTCGGGGTCGAGGTGCTCGAGGCGTTCGAGGTCGCGGTGGCGCCGGCCGGGGTGCGGGCGGTCACCGTGGCGGTGTTGGCCACGGCACCGGCGTCGACGTCGGCCTGGGTGATCGTGTACGGCGCGGTCGTGGTGCAGGTGGTGCCCGCACCCGGCGCGAGCGTCGTCGCCGCACAGCTGGTCGCGCCGACCTTCGGGTCCACGACCGTCAGCGCGGTGAGGGTCTGCGTCCCGGTGTTGCCGACCGCGAACGTGTAGGCGACGCGGTCACCCGCGTCGACGCGGCCGTCGGCGTTCGTGTCGGCCGGGGCGCCGGCGGTCTTGGTGAGCGAGAGCGTGGACAGGGTGCTGACGCCGGTGCTGGTGCTGTCGGGGCTCGAGGTCACCGCGGTGCCGTCGGGGCGCCGCGCGGTGCCGGAGGCCGTGTTGTCGACGGTCCCGGCGTCGACGTCGGCCTGGGTGATCGTGTACGTCGCGGTGCAGGTGGTGACCGCTCCCGGGGCCAGCGTCGTGGTCGGGCAGCCCGCGGTGACCCGACTGTCGGCGACGGCCACCGAGGTCAGCGTCACCGCGCCGGTGTTTGTCAGGACGAACGAGTAGGCGACGCGGTCCCCGGCGTCGGTCCGCCCGTCGCCGTCCACGTCGACCGGGGTGCCGGCCGTCTTGTCGAGCCGCAGCGTGGCGACCGTGCTGGTCGGGGTGGCGGTGGTCGAGGCGTTCGACACCAGCCGGACGTTGGCCGGGTTGCGGCCGGTGGCGGTGGCGCTGTTGTTGACGCTGCCGGCGTCGACGTCGGCCTGGGTGATCGTGTAGGGCGCGGTCGTCGTGCAGCTGGTGCTGGCGCCGGGGGCCAGCGTGGTGGCCGGGCAGGTCGTCGCCCCCACCTTGGCGTCGACGATCGCGACCGTCGAGACGGTCTGCAGGCCGGTGTTGGTGACGGCGAACGTGTAGCCCAGCCGGTCGCCCGCGTCGGTCCGGCCGTTCGCGTTCACGTCCACCGGGGCGCCGGCGGTCTTGGTCAGGGAGATCGTGGCCAGCGTCGTGGTCGGGGTACTGGTCGACGAGGCGTTGGACGTGACCGTGGCCCCGGCCGGGCTGCGCCCGGACACCGTGGCCGTGTTGGTGACCGCGCCCGCGTCGACGTCGGCCTGCGTGACGGCGTACGCGGTCGTCGTCGTGCAGGTCGTGCTGGCGCCGGGGGCGAGCGTCGTGGCCGGGCAGGTGGTCGGTCCGACCTTGGCGTCGGCGACGGTCACGGCGGAGACCGTCTGCGCGCCGGTGTTGGTGACGAGGAACGCGTAGGCGATCCGGTCGCCCACGTCGGTCCGGCCGTCCGCGTTGGCGTCGACCGGCGTCCCCGCGCTCTTGGTCAGGCTGAGCGTTGCGGTCGTGGAGGTCGGCGTGGAGGTCGACGAGGCGTTGGACGTCACGACCGCGCCCGCGGGGTTGCGGCCGGTGACGGTGGCCGTGTTGGCCACCGCGCCGGCGTCGACGTCGGCCTGGGTGATCGTGTACGGCGCGGTGGTCGTGCAGGTGGTGCCCGCCCCGGGGGCCAGCGTCGTGGCCAGGCAGGACGTGGCGCCGACCTTCGGGTCGACGACGGCGAGCCCGCTGATGGTCTGGACGCCGGTGCTCGTCACGGCGAAGGAGTAGGTGAGGCGGTCGCCGGCGTCCACCCGCCCGCTGGCGTTGGTGTCGGTCGGAGCGCTCGCCGACTTCACGAGCTGCAGCGCGGCGGCCGTCGAGGTCGACGAGGTGGTGGTGTCGCCGTTCGAGGTGATCGTCGTGCCGTCGGGGCGCCGGGCGCTCGCCGTGGCCGTGTTCGTCGCCGCGCCCGCGTCGACCTGGGCCTGCGTGATCGTGGCGGTGCCCGTGCAGGTGCTGGTCTGGCCGGGCGCCAGCGTGGTGGCCGAGCAGGTGGCGCCGACCCGGCTGTCGTTCACCGCGAGCACGGTCAGGGTCACGGCGCCCGTGTTGGTGGCCGTGAAGCGGTAGGTGATCGTGTCGCCGGCGTCCGTGCGCCCGTTGCCGTTCACGTCGGTCGGCGCGGCGGCCGACTTGTCGAAGAGCAGGCTCGCCGCCGTGCTCGTCGGCGTGGCCGTCGACGACGCGTTCGAGGTGACGGTGACGCCCGCCGGGCTGCGCCCGGTCACCCGCGCGGTGTTCGCGACCGCGCCGGCGTCGACGTCGGCCTGGGTGATCACGTACGGCGCCGTCGTCGTGCAGGTGGTGCCCGCCCCCGGCGCCAGCGTCGTCACCGCGCAGGTCGTCGCCCCGACCCTGGGGTCGGCCACGGCCAGCCCCGTGACGGTCTGCGCACCGGTGTTCCGGACCGCGAAGGTGTAGGGCAGGGAGTCCCCGGCGTCGACCCGGGCGTTCGTGTTGGTGTCCGCCACGGTCCCGGCGCTCTTGACCAGGGCCAGCGTCGTCGCGGTCGACGTCGGCGTGGACGTGGCGTCGGAGTTCGAGGTGATCAGGGTCCCCAGCGGGCCCCGCGCCGTCGCCGTCGCCAGGTTGTCCACGGAACCCGAGTCGACGTCGTCCTGCGTGACCACGTACGGCGTCGTGGTGGTGCAGGTCGTCGTGGCGTTCGGCGCCAGGCTGGTCACGGGGCAGCTCGTCGCCCCCACCGTGGCGTCGTCGATCGCCAGCGTGCCGATCGTCTGCAGGCCCTGGTTCGTGACCACGAACGTGTACGCCACGGTGTCGCCGGCGTCGACCCGCCCGCTCGTGTTCACGTCGACCGGGGCGCCCGCGACCTTGTCGAGCAGGATCCGGCGCAGCGTGCTCGTCGGGGTGGACGTGGACGACGCGTTCGAGGTGACCGTCGCCCCGCCCGGGGCCGTGCCCGTCGCCGTCGCCGTGTTGTCGACCGTCCGGGCGTCCGCGTCGGCCTGCGTGATCACGTACGGGCTGCTCGTCGTGCAGGTGGTCGACGCCCCCGGCGCGAGCGTCGTCGCCACGCAGGTCGTCGCCCCCGCCTTGGCGTCGACGATCCGCACCCCGGTGAGGGTCTGCGCGCCGGTGTTCGTCACGGCGAAGCGGTAGGCGATGGTGTCGCCCGTCGCGACGTAGCCGTCGCCGTTCACGTCGACCGGGGCCCCGGCCGACTTCGTCAGGCTCAGGGTGCGCACGGTGGACGTCGGCGTCGTGGTCGACGAGGCGTTCGAGGTCGCGGTCGCCCCCGCCGGCGTCCGGCCGGAGACGGTCGCGGTGTTGCGCACGGTCCCGGCGTCCACGTCGGCCTGGGTGATCGTGTACGGCGCGGTCGTCGTGCACGTGGTGACGTCGCCGGGGGCCAGCGTGGTGGCCGGGCAGCCGGTGGCGCCGACCTTGGCGTCGAGGACGGCGAGGCCGGTGAGGGTGACCGGCCCGGTGTTCGTCGTCTCGAAGCTGTAGCTGATCCGGTCGCCCGCGTCGACCCGGCCGTTGCCGTTCACGTCGGCGGGGGTGCTCGCGGACTTGGTCAGCGACAGCGTCCCCGTGGTGGCGGTCGGCACGCTCGCGCTCGAGCTCGGCGAGGTGACGGTCGCGCCCGCCGGCGTCCGCGCGGTGACGGCGGCGGTGTTGGCGACCGCGCCGGCGTCGACGTCGGCCTGGGTGATCGTGTACGGGGCGGACGTGGTGCAGGTCGTCGCGGCGCCCGGCGCCAGGGTGGTCGCGGGGCAGGTGGTCGCGCCGACCTTCGGGTCGACGACGGCCAGGGCCGTGAGCGTCACCGCGCCCGTGTTCGTCGCCCGGAAGCTGTA
Organism: Microlunatus spumicola; assembly: GCF_039536445.1. NCBI lineage: Bacteria > Bacillati > Actinomycetota > Actinomycetes > Propionibacteriales > Propionibacteriaceae > Microlunatus > Microlunatus spumicola. The sequence continues at coordinate 577,512 of NZ_BAAAYR010000004.1, forward strand.
GGCGACGCGGTCCCCGGCGTCGGTCAGGCGGTTGGCGTTGACGTCGGTCGGCGTGCCCGCCGACTTCGTCAGCGTCAGCGCGGCGAGGGTGCTGGTCGGGGTCGACGTCGACGAGGCGTTCGAGGTGACGGTGTCGCCGGCCGGGTTGCGCCCGGTCACCCGCGCGGTGTTCGCGACCGCACCGGCGTCGACGTCGGCCTGGGTGATCGTGTACGGCGCCGTCGTCGTGCAGGTCGTCGTCGCGCCCGGCGCCAGCGTCGTCGCCGGGCACGTCGTCGCGCCGACCTTGGCGTCGACCACGGTCACCACGGTGATCGTCTGCGCGCCCGTGTTCCGCACGGCGAACGCGTAGCCCAGCCGGTCCCCGGCGTCGACGCGGCCGTTCGTGTTGACGTCGGTGACCGCGCCGGCGGTCTTGACCAGCGCCAGCGTCGTGGCCGTCGAGGTCGGGGTGGACGTCGCGTCGGAGTTCGACGTGATCAGGCTGCCGAACGGCGCCCGCGTCGTCGCCGCCGCCACGTTCTCCACCGAACCCGCGTCCACGTCGGCCTGCGTGATCACGTACGGGCTGCTCGTCGCGCAGGTCGTGCTCGCCGCCGGCGCCAGCGTCGTCACCGGGCACGTCGTCGCGCCGACCTTGGCGTCCTCGATGGTCAGCGTGCGCAGCGTCTGCAGGCCGGTGTTCGTGACGAGGAACGTGTAGCCGATCGTGTCGCCCGCGTCGACCCGGCCGCTCGTGTTCGCGTCGACCGGGGTGCCGGCGACCTTGTCGAGCGACAGCTGCCGCAGCGAGCTCGTCGGCGTGGACGTCGACGACGCGTTCGACGTGACCGTCGCCCCGCCCGGCGCCGTGCCCGACGCGGTCGCCGTGTTGTCCACCGTGCGGGCGTCCGCGTCGACCTGGGTGATCACGTACGGGCTGCTGGTCGTGCAGGTCGTCGAGGCGTTCGGCGCCAGCGTCGTCGTCACGCAGGTCGTCGGGCCGACCTTGCCGTCCGTGATCCGCAGGCCGGTGAGGGTCTGCGCACCCGTGTTCGTCACCGCGAACCGGTAGGCGATCGTGTCGCCGGCGGCGACGTAGCCGTCCCCGTTGGTGTCCACCGGCGCCCCGGCCGACTTGGTCAGGCTGAGCGTGGACGTCGTCGCGGTCGAGGTCGAGGTGACGGAGGCGTTGGACGTCACCGGGGTCCCCGCCGGGGTGCGTCCGGTCGCCGTCGCCGTGTTGTTCACCGCGCCCGCGTCGACGTCGCCCTGCGTGATCACGTACGGCGCAGTCGTCGTGCAGGTCGTCGTCGCTCCCGGAGCGAGCGTGGTCGCCGGGCAGGTCGTCGGGCCGACCTTGGCGTCCACGATCGCCACCGAGGAGATCGTCTGGACGCCGTCGTTGGAGACCAGGAAGTTGTAGGTGATCCGGTCACCGGCGTCGACCCGGCCGTTGCCGTTCACGTCGACCGGGTTGCTCGCCATCTTCATCAGCGACAGCACCGCCGTGGTGCCGGTCGACGTCGTGGTCGTGTCGGTGTTGGAGGTGATCCGGGTGCCGTCGGGCCGGGCGGCGCTGGCGCTCGCCGTGTTGCTCACGGCGCCGGCGTCGACCTGGGCCTGCGTCACGGTGGCGGTGCCCGTGCAGGTGCTGGTGGCCCCCGGCGCGATCGTGGTCGCCGTGCAGGTCGCGCTCACCCGGTTGTCGAGCACGGTGAGCAGGTTGAGGGTCACGGCGCCGGTGTTCCGGGCGGTGAACGTGTAGGGGATCCGGTCATCGGCGTCCACCGCGCCGTTGCCGTTGACGTCGGTCGGCGTCCCCGCGCTCTTGTCGAACTGCAGGCTCGCGAGCGTGCTGGTCGGGGTGTTCGTCGACGAGGCGTTCGAGGTGACGGTCGTGCCCGCCGGGTTGCGCCCGGTCACCCGCGCGGTGTTGGCCACGCCGCCGGCGTCCACGTCGGCCTGCGTGATCGTGTACGGCGCGGTCGTCGTGCAGGTGGTGCCCGCCCGCGGGGCGAGGGTGGTCGCGGCGCAGGTCGTCGCGCCGACCTTCGGGTCGACGACGGCCAGGCCGGTGACCGTCTGCGCACCGGTGTTGGTCACGGCGAACGTGTACCCCAGCCGGTCCCCCGCGTCGACGCGGGCGTTCGTGTTGACGTCGGTGACGGCCCCGGCGCTCTTGACCAGCGCCAGCGTCGTCGCGGTCGACGTCGGGGTGGACGTCGCGTCCGAGCTCGACGTGATCAGGCTCCCGAACGGCGCTCGGCTCGTCGCCGTGGCCACGTTGTCCACCGAACCCGCGTCGACGTCGGCCTGCGTGATCACGTACGGGCTGCTCGTCGCGCACGTCGTGCTCGCCGCCGGCGCGAGCGTGGTGACCGGGCACGTCGTCGCACCGACCTTGGCGTCCTGGATCGCCAGGGTCGTCAGCGTCTGGAGGCCCGTGTTGGTGACGACGAACGTGTAGGCGATCGTGTCGCCCGCGTCGACCCGGCCGCTGCCGTTCACGTCGACCGGCGCACCCGCGACCTTGTCGAGCGACAGCTGCCGCAGCGAGCTCGTCGGCGTGCTGGTGGTGGAGGCGTTCGACGTGACCGCCGCCCCGCCCGGGGCCGTCGCGGTGGCGGTCGCCGTGTTGTCGACGGTCCGGGCGTCGGAGTCGGCCTGCGTGATGACGTACGGGGCGGTGGTCGTGCAGGTCGTGGACGCGCCGGGGGCGAGCGTCGTCGCCGGGCACGACGTCGCGCCCACCTTGCCGTCGACGATCCGCAGGCCCGTCAGCGTCTGCACGCCCGTGTTGGTCACGGCGAACCGGTAGGCGATCGTGTCGCCCGCCGCGACGTAGCCGTCGCCGTTGGTGTCCACCGGGGTCGCGGCCGACTTCGTCAGGCTCAGGGTCGACGCCGTCGCGGTCGCGGTCGACGTCGCCGACGCGTTCGAGGTCACCCGCGTGCCGCCCGGCGTCCGCCCGGTCGCCGTGGCCGTGTTGTTCACCGCGCCGGCGTCGACGTCACCCTGCGTGATCACGTACGGCGTGGTCGTCGTGCAGGTCGTCGTCGCCCCCGGGGCGAGCGTGGTCGCCGGGCAGGTCGTGGCCCCGACCTTGGCGTCGACGATCGCGACCGTGGAGATCGTCTGCACGCCGTCGTTGGAGACGCCGAAGCCGTAGGTGATCCGGTCGCCCGCGTCGACCCGGCCGTTGCCGTTCACGTCGACCGGGTTGCTCGCCGTCTTCGTCAGCGTGAGCACGGCCGTCGTCGAGGTCGGCACCGACACGCTCGAGCCCGCCGACGAGACCGGCGCCCCCGCGGGCGTCCGGGCCGTCACCGTCGCGGTGTTGGCGACCGCGCCGGCGTCGACGTCGGCCTGCGTGATCGTGTACGGGACGGACGTCGTGCAGGTCGTCGTCGCGCCCGGCGCCAGCGTCGTCGCCGGGCAGGACGTCGCCCCGACCTTCGGGTCGACGACGGCCAGCCCGGTGAGCGTCACCGCACCCGTGTTCGTGGCCCGGAAGCTGTAGGTCACCTGGTCGCCGGCGTCGGTCGCCCCGTTGCCGTTCACGTCGGTCGGCGTCCCCGCCGACTTGACGAGCGTCAGGGTGGAGACGGTCGACGTGGGCGTCGTCGTCGAGGAGGCGTTCGAGGCGACGGCGACGTTCGCGGGGGTGCGGCCCGCGGCCGTGGCGGTGTTGACGACGGCGCCCGCGTCGACGTCCGCCTGCGTGATCACGTAGGGGGCGACCGTGGTGCAGGTGGTCGAGGCGGCGGGGGCCAGCGTCGTGGTCGGGCAGGTGGTGGCCCCGGCCTTGGCGTCGGTGACCGCGACGCCGGTGAGCGTCAGCGACCCCGTGTTCGTGACGGCGAAGCCGTAGGCGATCCGGTCACCGGCGTCGACCCGACCGTCGGCGTTCACGTCGGTCGGCGTGCCCGCCGTCTTGACCAGCCCGAGCGTCGCCGCGGCCGAGGCCTGGACGGCGGTGGAGGCGGCGTTCGAGGTGATCGTCGCGCCGGCGGGGTTGCGCCCCCGCGCGGTCGCGGTGTTGCTCACCGCGCCGGAGTCGACGTCGGCCTGGGTGATCACGTACGCGGTGCTCGTCGTGCAGGTGGTCGTGGCCCCCGGCGCCAGCGTGGTCGCGAGGCAGGTCGTCCCCCCGACCTTGCCGTCCACGATGCTCAGCGCGGTGATCGTCTGCGCGCCGGTGCTCGTCACGCCGAACGTGTAGCCGACCCGGTCGCCCGCGTCGACGCGGCCGTTGCCGTTCACGTCCGTCGGGGTGCCGGCGGTCTTGGTGAGGGCCAGCGTGGCCGCCGTGGAGGTCGGCGTCGACGTCGAGGAGGCGTTGGACGTGACGGGCGTGCCGCCGGGGGTCCGGGCCGTCGCGGACGCGGTGTTGGCCACGGCCCCGCCGTCCACGTCGGCCTGGGTGATGACGTACGGCGCGGTCGTGGTGCAGGTCGTCGAGGCGCCCGGCGCGAGCGTGGTCGTCGGGCAGCTGGTCGCGCCGACCTTGGCGTCGGTGATCGCGACGTTCGTGAGCGTCACCGCACCGGTGTTGGTGACCAGGAAGGAGTAGGCCACGCGGTCCCCCGCGTCGATCCGGCCGTCGGCGTCCACGTCGACCGGCGTGCCCGCGCTCTTGGTGAGCGTGAGCGTGGAAACCGTCGAGGTGGGGGTGGACGTCGAAGCGGCGTTCGACGTGGTCGTGGCCGTGCCCGCGACGTTCCGGGCGGTGGCCGTCGCGGTGTTCGTGACGGCGCCGGCGTCCACGTCGGCCTGCGTGACCGTGTAGGGCGCGGTCGTCGTGCAGGTGGTCGTCGCCCCCGGGGTCAGGGAGGTCGCCGCGCAGGTGGTGGCCCCGACCTTGGCGTCGACGATGGCCAGCCCGTTCGCCGACACGGCGCCCGTGTTGGTGACCGTGAAGGTGTAGCCGATCCGGTCGCCGGCGTCCGTGCGGCCGTTGGCGTTGACGTCGGTCGGGGCGGAGGCGGTCTTGGCCAGGCTCAGGCTGAGGACCTGCGAGGTCGGCGTGGTGGTCGTGGACGCGTTCGAGGTGACGGCCGTCCCCGCGGGGTTGCGCGCGGTCACCGTCGCCGTGTTGACCACCGCGCCGCCGTTCACGTCGGTCTGCGTGATCGCGTACGGGGTGGTCGTCGTGCAGGTGGTGGTCGCGCCCGGCGCGAGCGTGGTCGCCGGGCAGGTCGTCGCGCCGACCTTGGCGTCCACGACGGCGACGTTGGTCAGGGTCTGCGCGCCGGTGTTCGTGACGGCGAAGGAGTAGGCGATCCGGTCGCCCGCGTCGACCCGGCCGTTGCCGTTCGTGTCGGCCGGGGTGCCCGCGGTCTTGGTCAGGGTCAGGGTCGACGCGGTGGAGGTCGGCGTGGCCGTGGACGCCGCGTTGGAGGTCACGGCGGTCCCGGTCGGGGTCCGCCCGGCGGCGGTCGCGGTGTTGGCGACCGACCCGGCGTCCACGTCGGCCTGCGTGATCACGTACGGCGCCGTGGTCGTGCAGGTGGTGCTCGCCCCGGGCGCCAGCGTCGTCGCCGGGCAGCTCGTGGTCCCGGCCTTGGGGTCGGCCACGGCGACCCCGGTGAGGGTCAGCGCCCCGGTGTTGGTGACCCCGAAGGCGTACGTCACGGTGTCGCCCGCGTCGACCCGGCCGTTCGTGTTGGCGTCGACGGGCGTCCCGGCCGTCTTGGTCAGGGCGAGCGTGGCGACGGTCGAGGTGGGCGTCGTCGTGCTCGAGGCGTTCGAGGTCACCGCGGCGCCGGCCGGGGTGCGCGCGGCGGCGGTGGCCGTGTTGTTCACGGCGCCCGCGTCCACGTCGGCCTGGGTGATGACGTACGGCGCCGACGTGGTGCAGGTGGTGCTCGCGCCCGGGGCCAGCGTGGTCGCGGGGCAGCTCGTGGCCCCGACCTTCGCGTCGGCGATCGCCACGTTCGTCAGGGTCTGCGCACCCGTGTTGGTGACCAGGAAGGAGTAGGCGACCCGGTCACCGGCGTCGACCCGCCCGCTGGCGTTGGTGTCGGTCGGCGTGCCGGCGCTCTTGGTGAGGACCAGGGTCGTGATGGTCGAGGTCGGCGTCGCGGTGGAGGACGCGTTCGAGGAGACGGCGGTCCCGGCCGGGTTGCGCGCGGCCGCGGTGGCGGTGTTGGTGACGGCGCCGGCGTCGACGTCGGCCTGGGTCACCGTGTACGGGGTCGTGGTGGTGCAGGTGGTGACCGCGCCCGGGGCCAGCGTCGTCGCCGCGCAGGTGGTCGCGCCGACCTTCGCGTCGACGATCGCCACGTTCGTCAGGGTCTGCGCGCCCGTGCTCGTGACGGTGAAGGTGAAGCCGATCCGGTCCCCGGCGTCCACCCGGCCGTTGCCGTTCACGTCGTTCGGGGTGCCCGCCCGCTTGGTCAGGCTCAGCGTCGCGGTGGTGGCCGTCGGCGTCGAGGTGCTCGACGCGTTGGAGGTGACCGTCGCGCCCGCCGGGTTGCGCCCGGTCGCGGTGGCGGTGTTGGCCACGGTGCCGGCGTCGACGTCCGCCTGCGTGATCGTGTAGGCGGCCGTCGTCGTGCAGGTGGTGCTCGCGCCCGCGGCCAGCGTGGTCACCGGGCAGGTCGTCGCCCCGACCTTGGCGTCCACGATCGCGACGCCGCTGACGGTCTGGGTGCCGGTGGCGGTGACGAGGAAGGTGTAGCCGATCCGGTCGCCGGCGTCCGTACGGCCGTTGCCGTTGGCGTCGACCGGTGCGCCGGCCGTCTTGGTCAGGGTCAGCGCGGAGGTGCTCGTGGTCGGCGTCGCGGTGGAGGCGGCGTTGGAGGTGACCGTGCCGGCCGCGGGGTTGCGCGCGGTCGCGGTCGCGGTGTTGGTCACCGCGCCGGCGTCGACGTCGGCCTGGGTGATCGCGTAGGCCGCGGTCGTCGTGCAGGTGGTGCTCGCGCCGGGGGCGAGCGAGGTCGCGACGCAGGTGGTCGCGCCGACCTTCGGGTCCACGATCGCGACGTTCGTCAGGGTCTGCGCGCCGGTGCTCGTGACCGTGAACGTGTAGCCGACCCGGTCGCCGGTGCCCGTGCGGCCGTCGTTGTCGACGTCCACCGGGGTGCCGGCGGTCTTGGTCAGGGTCAGCGTGGCCGTCGTGGAGGTCGGGGTCGACGTGCTCGAGCTCGCCGAGGTCACCACCGCGCCGGCCGGGTTCCGACCGGTCGCGGTCGCCGTGTTCGTGACGACGCCGGCGTCGACGTCGGCCTGGGTGATCACGTACGGCGCCGTCGTCGTGCAGGTGGTGCTCGCGCCCGGCGCCAGCGTGGTCGCCGGGCAGGTGGTGGCCCCGACCTTCGCGTCGGCGATCGCGACGCCGCTGATGGTCACCGACCCGGTGTTGGTCACGAGGAACGTGTAGGGCACCCGGTCGCCGGCGTCGACCCGGCCGTTGGTGTTCACGTCGGTGGGGGCGCCCGCCGCCTTGGTCAGGCTCAGGGTCGCGACCGCGGACACCTGGGTCGCGGTGGAGGAGGCGTTCGAGGTGACCGTGGCGCCGCCGGGCGTCCGGGCCGTCACGGTCGCGGTGTTGTTCACGGCGCCGGCATCGACGTCGGCCTGGGTGATCGTGTAGGGGGCGCTCGTGGTGCAGGTCGTGCTCGCGCCCGGCGCCAGCGTCGTGACCGGGCAGCTGGTCGCCCCGACCTTCGCGTCGACGACCGCGACCGTCGACAGGGTCACCGCGCCGGTGTTCGTCACGGCGAAGGCGTAGGCCACCCGGTCCCCCGCGTCGACCCGGCCGTTGCCGTTCACGTCGGTCGGCGTGCCCGCGGTCTTGACCAGCGCGAGCGTCGCGACGCTCGAGGTCGTGGTGGCGGTGGACGACGCGTTCGAGGTGACCGCCGCACCGGTCGGGCCGACGCCCGTCGCCGTGGCGGTGTTGCTGACGGCGCCGCTGTTCACGTCGGCCTGGGTGATCGTGTAGGGCGCGGTGGTCGTGCAGGTGGTGCTCGCGCCCGGCGCCAGCGTCGTGACCGGGCAGCTGGTCGCGCCGACCTTGGCGTCGCTGATCGCCACGCCGGTGATGGTCCGGACGCCGGTGTTCGTGACCAGGAACGTGTAGCCGACCCGGTCGCCCGCGTCGACCCGGCCGTTCGCGTTGGGGTCGGTCGGCGTGCCGGCGGTCTTGGTGAGGCCAAGCGTGGTGACCGTCGAGGTCGGGGTGGACGTGCTCGCCGGGCTCGAGGTGCGCAGGACGTTGTTCGGGTCGCGGCCGCTCACGGTGGCGGTGTTCGCGACGGTCCCGGCGTCGACGTCGGCCTGCGTGACGACGTACGACGCGGCCGGCGTGCAGGTCGTCGCCGCCCCGGGGGCCAGCGTGGTCGCCGCGCAGGTGATCGCCGAGGTGAGGCGCGAGTCGGCCACCGCTACGTTGCGCAGGGTCAGCGAGCCGGTGTTCGTGGCGCGGAAGGTGTAGGCGATGGTGTCGCCCGCGTCCACGCGGCCGTTCGTGTTGACGTCGACCGGCGTGCCCGCGGTCTTGGTCAGCGCGATCGTGGCGACGAGGTCGGTCTGCGTGGCGGTGGAGTCGCTGTTCGAGGTGACCGTCGTGCCGGCCGGCGACTGGCCGGTCGCCGTCGCGGTGTTGGTCACCGAGCCGGCGTCCACGTCGGCCTGCGTGATCGTCGAGGTGCCGGTGCACGTGGTGCTCGCGCCGGAGGCGAGCGTCGTGGCCGGGCAGCTGACGCTCATCCGGGGGTCGGCGACGGCCACGGTCCGGACGGTCTGCGTACCGGTGTTGGTGACGAGGAAGCTGAACGTGATCCGGTCGCCCGCGTCGATCCGGTTGTTGGTGTTCACGTCGACCGGGACGCCCGCCGACTTGTTGAGCCGGAGCGAGGCGATCGCCGTCGTCGGGGTGCTCACGGTGGCGGCGTTCGACGCGACGGCCGCGCCGTTCGGGGCCACGGCCGACGCGCCGGCGGTGTTGGCGACCGCGCCGGCGTCGACGTCGGCCTGGGTGATCGTGTAGGCGCCGCTCGTGCAGGAGGTCGAGGCGCCCGGGGCCAGCGTGGTCGAGGTGCAGGTGACCGCACCGACCTTCGCGTCGTTGACGACCACGCCGGTCAGGGTGAGCGCCCCCGCGTTCGTGACGGTGAAGGCGTACGAGACGCGGTCCCCGACGTCGGTCCGGCCGTTGCCGTTGACGTCGACCGGCGTGCCCGCGGTCTTGGTCAGGGTCAGCGTCGTGACCGTGCTGGTCGGCGTCGCCGTCGCCGCGGCGTTCGAGGTGACCGTCGTGCCCGCCGGGTTGCGGCCGGTCACGGTGGCGGTGTTGTTCACCGCGCCGGCGTCGACGTCGGCCTGGGTGATCGTGTACGCGGTCGTCGTCGTGCAGGTGGTGCTCGCGCCCGCCGCCAGCGAGGAGGCCACGCAGGTGGTCGGGCCGACCTTCGCGTCGGCGACGGCCAGCGTGGAGACCGTCACCGTGCCCGTGTTGGTGACGCCGAAGGTGTAGGCGATCCGGTCCCCGGCGTCGACCCGACCGTTGGTGTTCGTGTCGGTGGGGGCGCCGGCCGACTTGGTGAGCGCGAGGCTCGAGACCTGGGTGGTCGGGGTCGAGGTGGTCGAGGCCGCCGAGGTGACCAGCGTGCCCTGGGCGGTGCGCGCCGTCGCCGTCGCTGAGTTGTTGACCGTGCCGGCGTCGACGTCCGCCTGCGTGATCGTGTACGGGTTCGTCGTCGTGCAGGTGGTGGTCGCCCCCGGCGCCAGCGTGGTCGTCGGGCAGGTGGTGGCGCCGACCTTGCCGTCGACGATGGCCAGCCCGGTGAGCGTCGAGGTGCCGCTGTTGCGGACGGCGAAGCCGTAGGCGATGCGGTCGCCGGTGTCGACCCGGCCGTTGCCGTTCGGGTCGGTCGGCGTGCCCGCGGTCTTGGTGAGCACCAGCGTGGACGTCGGGTTGGCCGTGACCGTGACGCTGTCCGTCGCCGAGCTCACCGCCCCCACCACCGACGAGCCGGCGGCGCGCGCGGTGTTGCGGAAGGAGGTGCCGTCGACGTCGGCCTGGGTGGCGGTGTAGGTCGCGGTGCAGGTCACCGACGCGCCCGGCGCCAGGGACGCGGCGCCGGCGGGGCAGCTCGGCGTCGGGGCGGTCCCGGTGCCGGTGAAGGCCGACTCGGTGACCGCGATCCCGGTGACCGTCGCCGTGCCGGTATTCGTCACGAGGTAGCTGTAGGTCACGACCTGGCCCGCCGCGGTCACCGTGCTGCGGCTGGCCGTCTTGGCCAGCGTCAGGGTCGCGGTCAGCGGGGTGTCGGTGTAGGTGCAGACGACGTTGGCCGGGTTGGCCGTGCCGGTGGGGATCGTCACGCTCGAGCCGGTCACCGCCACGTTCGCGTTGCCGTTGGCGGTGTCCACGCAGCCGAGCGTCTGGTTGTAGGTCGTGAGGCTGCCGCTCGCCGCCGTCTGGGCCAGGGTGTACGTCCGGCCCTGGACGCCGGCGATCGGTCCCGCCAGCTCTCCCGGGTCGCCCTGGACGCCGGTGTCCGTGCCGGTGGTCGTGCCGGTGTTGCCCGAGCTGAGGCCGTTGCCGCTGATCGTCTGGGTGAACTGGTCGGTAGCGTTCACCCGCCCCGCGACGTTCGCCCGCAGGGTGAGCACGGGCGGGTAGCTGCAGTCGGCCGCGTCGACCGTGTTGCCCGTGCCGCCGGTCAGGGCCGTGGTCGACACGGTCGCCCCCGAGTTCGGGTCGACCTTCACCAGGGACCCGGCGGTCCCGGTGTTCGTGGTCAGGTAGAGGAAGCCGTCGCCGTCGAAGGTGACGCCGTTGAAGCTCGAACCCGTCGGCAGCGTGGTGAGGACGGTGACGGGCAGCGAGCCCGTCCCCGCGGTGGTGGGGACGGTCTGCTTGAGGATGCCCAGCTGGGTGCTGCCGTCCGTGGTGCCGGAGGCGACCGCGTACAGCCGGCCCTGGCCGTCGAAGGTGATGTCGCCGTTGCCGCCCGCGGTGCCGAAGCCGTTGATGGTGCCGACCCGCCCGATCGCCGACCCGTTCGTCCCCGCGGACGGGTCGAAACCGTAGAGGTCGAAGCTCCCCGTGTTGGGCGAGACGGAGACGTAGTAGACGCCGGTCACAGGGTTGACCGCCCCACCGACCGCGGTGCCGGCCGTGCTGGCGGTGCCGGCCGAGAAGCTCGTCGTGGCCCCGGTGGTCAGGTCCAGCCGGCTGAAGGTCACCGCGGCCCCCGCCGTGACCGTCGACGTCGCCGAGTAGGCGAACCGGCCGTCGGCGCTGATGGCCAGGGCGTTGTTCGTGGTGCCGGGGAAGTCGCCCAGCTGGGTGCGCGCGCCCGTCCCGGTGGCGACCGACCACACCTCGCCGGTGGCGCTCAGGGTGGCCACGACCCCCGTCACGCAGGACAGCGCCGGCAGCGCGTTCACGGCGAGGGTCGTCGCCGCGGGGGCGTTCAGCCCGTTCAGAGTGGTGAAGGCCGTGGGTGCGTCGACGGTCGTGCCCGGCGTCCGCGACGTGACGTCGACGGTGACGGTGCACGAGGTCGCGTTCGCCGCGAGCGAGCCGGTGAAGGTCAGCGAGGTCGACCCGGCGGTGTTGCCGGTGGCGATCGGGGTGCCGGTGCAGGTGGTCGCGTAGTTCGGCGTCGCCGCCACGGTCAGGCCCGCCGGGAGCGCGTTGGTGAAGGAGAAGGCGTTCTTGGCGAGCAGGTCGGTGGTGTTGGTGATCGTGTAGGTCAGCGTCGAGGTGCCGCCGCTGTTGATGGTGCTCGGGCTGAACGCCACGTCGAGCTGCGGGGTGACGTCGAGGATCTGCAGGTCGTCGATCGCGCCGTCGTTGCCGTTCCCGGTGACGGTGGTGTTGAGCACGCGGACCCCGACGGAGCTGCCGGCGTACAGGGCGGGGGCGCTGGTGAACGTCCCCCGGCTGGTCCCGTTCAGGATGCTCGAGCCGCTGCAGGCGTTCTGCGTCCCCGGGATCGACGTCGCCGCACCGTTCTGGTCGAGGTAGGCGAACTGCAGGACCGGCGGGGTCGTCCCGACGTTGGTGCAGTTGATCGCCGCGTAGTTGACCTTGAACGCCAGGTACCGGTTGGGCCCGGACAGCGTGCGCGGCGCGACCGTCGACAGCTCGTTCGTGCTGGTCGAGTCGGCCGCCTCGGTGTAGGCGGTGACGGCGTGGTTCGTGTTGTTCGGCGACGTCCCGTTCTGGGCGCCGAGCAGGGTCGCCAGGGTCCGCAGGTTGGGGTAGACGTTGGCGGCGCAGTTGTTGTTCGTCGTGCTGGTCGCGGTGCTCGTGCCGCTGAGGACGATGCCGTTGCAGGAGGTCAGCCAGTACGGGGCGGCCGTGTAGCGCTGACCGCCCGCGCCGACGTACTGGTCGACCGGGGTGGACCCGGTGCCCTGACCCAGCTCGAAGGTCTCGTTGAGGACGGTCGCCGGCGCCTGCGCGACCCCGGGCGTGCCGGGGGCCGCGACGGCCGGGGTGGGTGCGGCGATCGGGACGCCGAGCGCGAGGGCGGCCGCGAGCAGGGTGAGCACGACCAGCGACGCCGTGGGACGTCGCAGCCTCTCGACCGTGCTGAACGGCGGGCGCCGCACTGCGCTCCGGGCCATGCACCCTCTCCGACAGGGATGTCGTCGGGGACCGGCCCGGGGAGGGGGGTCCACGACCTGCGTGGTCGTCCTCGACCGGGTGGTCGAGGACACAGGTCCCCCCGGACCCGCGAACGGCAGCCCGAGGGCTGCCGGAGATCGCTCGTTACGAGCGAGGACGATAATAATACGCACCGGTCAAGCCGTCCGAAAATCGGCCGATCTGGCGCAGGTCGACGGAGGTATCAGCGGCCGCCGCCCTGGCTCTTGAGGTCCGGGACGCGCGGACCGGCCGGTGACGGGGAGTCGGCCGGGACGCGCTCCCCCGCTCGCGGGCAGGTCGGAGGAGCTCGGACGAGCTCCTCCGGGCGCCGCAGGCGGTGCCGTGTTCCGGGCCCCGGCCGGGGGACCCGCGGCTACGGTGGGGCCATGGCGCACGAGCAGGGCCCGCTCCCCCCGCAGAGCCGGCTGAGCGCCGGCACCGCGTTCAAGGCCGGCTTCTTCGGCGCCTTCGGCGTGCTCGTGTTCTGGCTGCTGCTGTCGCTGGTGCTGGGCGTGGTCGCCCTCGTCCTCGCCGCGCTCGACGTGCTGCCGGGCGTCGCCCGGGTGTTCCAGGCCGTCACCGGGTCCTGAGGTCGGCCGTCGGGCCCGGCCGGTCCGGCCCTGCTAGCGCGGGGCGCTCGTCCGCGCCGTGGCGCTCGGGAAGGTCAGCACGAAGGAGGCGCCGCCACCCGGGGCGTCGGTGACCGCCACCCGCCCGCCGTGCTGGCGGACGACGGAGTCGGTGATGGAGAGGCCGAGCCCGGTGCCCGGGGTGGCCCGGGACGCCTCGGAGCGGAAGAACCGGTCGAAGACGAAGGGCGAGTCCTCCTTGCTGACGCCGCGCCCCTCGTCGCTGATCCGCACCTCCCCGTCGGCCAGGGTCACCGAGATCGTGCCGCCCGGCGGGGAGTACTTGACCGCGTTGTCGAGGACGTTGGTGAACGCCCGCGACAGCAGGTCCGCGTCGCCCTGGAGCCGGACCTCGTCGAGCTGGACGGCCCACCCGAGGCCGGGGGCCCGCATGCTGACCCGGTCGACGGCCTCCTCGAGCACCGAGGTGAGGTCGACCTCCTCGAGCTGGGCGTAGCTCCGGTCCTCCCGGGTCAGCCCGATCAGGTCGGAGACCAGGGTGGAGAACTCCATCAGCTGGGTCCGGACCTCACGCATGATCAGCACCCGGTCGCCCGGCGGCAGCATCGCGTGCTCCGCGTCGGCGGTGAGCAGCTCGATGTTGGTCCGCATGCTCGTCAGCGGCGTCCGCAGCTCGTGGCCCGCGTCGGCCACGAACCGGGCCTGCCGCGCCCGCGAGACCTGGACCGTGTCGAGGAGGTGGTTGAAGGCGATCCCGAGGCGACCGATCTCGTCGTCGCTGTCGACGGGGACCGGCTGGAGGTCGTCCTGCGCCGCGCGCTGCTCGACCGCCGCCGTGAGCTCCCGTACGGGCGCCACGCCGGCCCGGGCCACGCGGCGCCCGACGATGCCGGCGGCGACGACCGCGAGCAGGCCGAAGAGGCTGAGGGCCAGGGTCAGCGCCTGGAGGATCTGCTGGGCGCCGGCCATCGGTCGGGCGACGAACAGCGCGAGCCCGGGTCGCTCGCCGATCGGGACGACGTGCACCCGGTAGGCGGCCCCGGTCCCGGTGCTCGCCATGTGCGTGGTCGAGGCGCTGCGCCCGGCGGCCACGGCGACGTCGCGGCTGCCCACCTCCACGACCGCGGCGTCCGGCGCCCGCACGACCTGACCGTCGGCCCGGACCACGGCCGTCACGATGTCGTCGTCGAACTCGCTGGTGCTCGCCAGGAAGCGGGTGACCGCCGCGTCGTCGGGGGTCGGGCCGAGGGCGCGCAGGGCGGTGTCCGACACCGAGGCGAGGACGGAGTCGACCGCGCTGTTCACGGAGATGCGGGTCGCGAGGTAGCCGCCGAGACCGGTGAGGAGGACGGCGAGCGCGACGATCAGCAGGGTGAAGCGGCTGACCCGGCGCTGCAGGGACGGGCCGAGCCGCAGCCAGCCACGTCGCGGGCCCCGAGCCGGCGGCGCCGCACCCTGCTCGGTCACAGGGTGAGCTGCACCCGGACGACGTCCGAGAGGCGCTGCGCCACGGCGTCGGCCACGTCGTACGACTCGGCCTCCACCATGACGCGGACGAGCGCCTCGGTCCCCGACGGCCGCAGCAGCACCCGACCCTGGTCGCCCAGCTCGGCCTCGGCCTCGGCCACCGCCGCGAGCAGCCCCGGGTCCGTGCCGGCCCGGGCCTTGTCGACGCCGGGGACGTTCACCAGGACCTGCGGCAGCCGGTGCATCACGGCGGCGAGGTCGGCGAGCGTGCGGCCCGTGGTCACCATGCGGCTGGCCAGGTGCAGGGCGGTGAGCACCCCGTCGCCGGTCGTCGCGTGCTCCGACATGATCACGTGCCCGGACTGCTCGCCCCCGAGCGTGTGCCCCTCGGCCTTCATCGCCTCGAGGACGTAGCGGTCGCCGACGGCGGTCTGCTCGACCTGGATCCCGGAACGGCGCATCGCGTGCAGGAAGCCGAGGTTGCTCATCACCGTGGCCACGACGGTGTCGTTCTTGAGCCGGCCGTCCTCGTGCATGGCCAGGGCGAGCACGGCGAGGATCTGGTCCCCGTCGACGATCCGTCCGTCGGCGTCCACGGCGAGGCAGCGGTCGGCGTCGCCGTCGAGGGCGATGCCGAGGTCCGCGTGGTGCTCCAGGACGGCGGAACGCAGCGAGTCCATGTGCGTGGACCCGCAGTTCTCGTTGATGTTGAGGCCGTCGGGCGTCGCGTGGATGCGGACGACCTCGGCGCCCTGGGCCTCGAAGGCGGCCGGCCCGGCCACGAAGGCCGCGCCGTTCGCGCAGTCGAGGACGACCTTGAGGCCGTGCAGGCTGACGGGGGTCCCGACGCTGTTGACCAGGTGGGCGACGTAGGTCTCGACCAGCGAGTGGTCGTCGCGCACGCGCCCGACGCCTCCGCCGGTGGGGCGCGCCCAGGTCTCCCGGAGGCGGCCCTCGATCGCGTCCTCGACGACGTCGTCGAGCTTGACGCCGCCGCGGGCGAAGAACTTGATCCCGTTGTCCGGCATCGGGTTGTGGCTCGCCGAGAGCATCACGCCCAGGTCGGCCTGCTGCTGGCCGGTGAGGAACGCGACGCCCGGCGTCGGTACCACGCCGAGCCGGACGACGTCCACCCCGGCGCTGGCCAGGCCGGCCACGACCGCGGCCTCCAGGAACTCCCCGGAGGCGCGCGGGTCGCGACCCACCACCGCGAACGGCCGGTGGCCGCTGAACTCCCCCGCCTCGCCCAGCACGTGGGCGGCGGCGACGGCGAGGTCCAGCGCCAGCTCGGCCGTCAGCTCGTCGTTCGCACGACCGCGCACCCCGTCGGTGCCGAAGAGACGCCCCACGGGGTCAGCGTGCCAGAAGGAGCGTCGGCACAGTGGACGGACGCGAGATGATCAGCGCTTGCTGTACTGCGGAGCCTTGCGGGCCTTCTTGAGACCGGCCTTCTTGCGCTCCTTGATCCGCGAGTCGCGGGTCAGCATGCCGGCCTTCTTCAGGGCCGGGCGGCTGGCCTCCTCGTCGACGAAGTTGAGGCAGCGGGCGATCCCGAGGCGCAGGGCGCCGGCCTGGCCGGTGACGCCGCCGCCGTGGATGCGCGCGATGACGTCGTACGAGCCGCTGACGGCCGCGGTGCCGAAGGGCTCCTCGACGATCTGCTGGTGGATCTTGTTAGGGAAGTAGTTCTCGAGGTCGCGGCCGTTGATGGTCCACTGACCGCTGCCCGGGACGATGCGCACGCGGGCGATCGCCTCCTTGCGACGGCCGGTGGCGCCGGCGGGCGCGACGACGGCGGGGCGGTTGCCCGAGCCGGTGGCGCCCGGGTTGGCCTCGGAGCGGTAGGCGATCTCGCGGTCGCCCTCGCTGATGGGGGCGATCTCGGTGACGGTGTCGGTCACGTTGTCAGGTCCTTAGAGAAGCTCGGTGGTGCGGTCGGTACTTCGGCTGGTCGGCGCGGGCGCCGACCGGGGGTGCTACTGGGCGACCTGCGTGATCGCGAACGCCTGCGGCTGCTGGGCCGAGTGCGGGTGCTCGGGGCCGGAGTAGACCTTGAGCTTCTTGATGAGCTGACGGCTGAGCCGGTTCTTGGGGAGCATGCCCCAGACCGCGAGCTCGACGACCTTGCGCGGGTCGCGGGCGAGCAGCTCACCGGCCGGGATCGACTTCAGACCACCCGGGCGGCCCGAGTGGCGGTGGTACATCTTGTCGGTCCCCTTGCTGCCACCGAGGGAGATCTTCGACGCGTTGACGACGACGACGAAGTCGCCCCCGTCCATGTGCGGCGCGAAGGTCGCCTTGTGCTTGCCGCGCAGCAGCGTGGCGACCTGGACGGCGAGGCGCCCCAGCACGACGTCAGACGCGTCGATGACGTGCCAGTCCCTCGTGAGGTCACCTGGCTTCGGGCTGAACGTCTTGTTGTCGTTCGGGGACAAGGTCGTGGACCAGCTCTCGGATCAGTGGGTGGATCGATCGTTCGTACGTGCGGTTCGTGGCGGTGCGGTCGTGCTCGCGCGTCCCCTGGGCACCAGGCCGGGCACGGCTCGAACACGTGCGCGGACGCAACGACCCATCAGGTTACCCGCGCTCTCCGGGGCCGGTCAAAACCACACGGGGAGCACGTCGTGACCGGGCCGCGGACGACCCGCCGGACGGGCGTCCAGGATGCCACGCCCGGAGACCCGCGGGGCGCCGTCCGGGGACGGCCACGGTCCCCGCCGCGCCCGGCGTGCGGGTCGGGCGTGCGCGACCGACCTCCACGAACCACGACCGGAGGTGGTGGTAATCACCCCCGCACGGCGCCCACCGCCCTTCTCCGATAGTCGGACGTCCTTCTACATTGGGGCGCATGACCGACGTGTCCACGACCGACGCCGCCCTGGACCTCAAGCCCCAGCAGCCCGCCCTCGACGTCCCGAACGACCCCACGCCCGCCGGGGTCGACGACCCGGGTCCGGAGGGCAGCGACGACACGGGCCCCGCCGGCAGCGGCGGCCGCGACACCCTGACCGTCACGGACAACCGGACCGGGCAGACCTACGAGCTCCAGATCACCGACGGCACCATCCGCGCCGCCGACCTCAAGCAGATCAGCGCCGCCGGCGAGGGTCTCGCGACCTACGACCCCGGCTTCGTGAACACGGCCTCGTGCCGCAGCGCGGTCACCTACATCGACGGTGACGCGGGGATCCTCGAGTACCGCGGCTACCCGATCGAGCAGCTCGCCGAGCACTCGACGTTCCTCGAGGTGGCCTACCTGCTGCTGAACGGCGAGCTGCCCACCGAGGCCGAGCTCGAGGAGTGGGTGCACCAGATCACCATCCACACCTTCCTGCACGAGAACGTGAAGCAGCTCATGCAGGGCTACCGCTACGACGCGCACCCGATGGGCATGCTGATGTCGTCGGTGAGCGCGCTGTCGACCTTCTACCCCGACGCGGTCAAGATCGCCGACGTCGACAACCGTCAGCTGCAGATCACCCGGCTGATCGCCAAGATGCCGACGCTCGGCGCCTTCGCCTTCCGCCACGCGCAGGGCAAGCCGTACGTCTACCCCCGACAACCGGCTGTCCTACGTCGAGAACTTCCTCGCCATGCTCTTCAAGATGAGCGAGCCGACCTACGCCGCCGACCCGCGGCTGGTCAAGGCCCTCGACATCCTGCTGATCCTCCACGCCGACCACGAGCAGAACTGCTCGACCAACGCGGTGCGCTCGGTGGGCTCCTCGCAGGTCGACCCCTACTCCGCGGTCGCCGCGGGCATCGGCGCCCTCTACGGCCCGCTGCACGGCGGGGCGAACGAGGCCGTCCTCAAGATGCTGCGCCGGATCGGGTCGGTCGACCAGATCCCCGCGTTCATCGAGGGCGTGAAGGCCGGCAAGGAGAAGCTGATGGGCTTCGGGCACCGGGTCTACAAGAACTTCGACCCGCGCGCGACCATCATCAAGAAGGCCTGCGACGACGTCTTCGAGGTCACCGGGGTCAACCCGCTGCTCGAGATCGCCCAGGAGCTGGAGCGGATCGCGCTCGAGGACGAGTACTTCGTCAAGCGCAAGCTCTACCCGAACGTCGACTTCTACTCGGGCCTCATCTACGAGGCGCTGCAGTTCCCGCCGGAGATGTTCACGGTGCTGTTCGCGATCGGCCGCACCCCGGGCTGGCTCGCCCAGTGGGCCGAGCTCGTGCAGGACAAGGAGCAGAAGATCGCGCGGCCGAAGCAGATCTACACCGGCCACCGCAGCCGCGACTTCGTGCCGATGGCGGACCGCTAGCAGCAGGACCCGGCCGACGGCCCGGCAGGCTCTCCAGCCTGTCGGGCCGTCGCCGTCCCCGGGCGCGTGGACCGGTCGTCAGGGACCGGCCGACGCGGCGGCCCGGTCGGCGAGCGCCGCCACCAGCCCACCGACGAAGGCGTCGCCCAGCCCCACGGTGGTCGGGACGCCCACGTCCAGGTCGTACGCGGCGCGGCACGTGACCTCGCCCGGCGCCAGGTCCTCCAGGGCGGCGACGAAGCGGGCACCGGCCGGCTGCCGGGGCCGCCGGACGACCTCCGCGAGGAGCGCCGGCGTGACGGCGTCCCCGTGCGTGTACCGGGCGGCGGCGAGGTCCGTCCCGCCGTCGAGCATCGCGCGCCGCGCACGGGCGTCACCGCCCAAAGCGAGCGCCCAGGAGCGCGTGTGCACGACGAGCGTCCCCGCCCCGACGGTGGCGTGGGTCCGCCGGACCGCCTCGAGGACCTGCCGCGGGGACCCGAGGTCGACGGCGCTCCCCGGCTGCTCCTGCAGCTCGTCCTCGTTGCAGGACCAGACGTTGACGGCCGGACCGAGCTCCCGCCGCATGACGTCGGCGAGGCTCCCGACGTGGAACGCCCCGTGCTCGTACACGGCGAGCGCGCCGGGCCTGCGGCGGGCGAGGTGGCGGCGGACGTCCGCCACCCGCCGCGTGAGCGTCGCGCGGTCACGCACCGCGTTGAACCCGGAGACCAGCACGACGTCGGCGCGGGCGGCCGCGTCGCCGAAGCGCTCGGCGACGATGAGCTCGCGGTTGGGCCGGTCGTTGACGTAGATGACGCGGTTCGCCGCGGGGGCGACGACCCGGCGCCCGCCCACCCGTACCTCGGCGCCGGCGGTGAACTGGACGACGACGTGCGGGTCGTACGTGTCCTCCCCCGCGCCGGTGACGACGGCCAGGTCCGCGGGCAGCAGCGCGGACGTCACCGCGCCGGTGCTGACGAGGTGCACCGTGGAGGCCCGGCCGAGCGCCCGCATGGCCAGGCCCGCGCGCAGGTTCGTGCCGCCGAGGGTCGCCCGGCCCGCGAAGCGCCCGGCGAACGCCAGGAGGACGTCGGTCGAGGCCACGAAGTGCTCGCCGCCCGTGCCCGCCGCCAGGTGCGCGAGGAGCGTACGGACGAGGTCACGCTCGTCGTGGACGTCGGCCGCGCCGGCCGTCGGCACCGACCCGACGCCGTGCCGCGTCGCCAGGTCCGTCACGACGTCGCCGTCCCAGACCAGCTCGAGGTCGAGGGTGTTCCCCAGGCCCAGCAGGACGCGGGACGCGTCGGCGGGCGGTCGTCGCCGCTCGGTCAGTAGAGGGCCGCCTTGCCCGCGGCCCGGAACAGGCCGATCTTCTGCGCGGCCACGACCTTCATCGCCCGGACGGCCGGGGGCTGGATCGTGTTCGGCTCGCGCTCGGCCCGGTCCAGCAGGACCTCCCGCAGCTTGTCGTGGTAGGCGACCTTGATGTCCGAGGAAATGTTGATCTTGTTGACGCCGAGCGTGACCGCCTGGGTGATCTCGTCGTCGGGGTTGTTCGAGCCGCCGTGCAGGACGATCGGCAGCGGCGCGACCGCCTTGATCTCGGCGAGCAGGTCGAGCCGCAGTGCGGGCGCGAGGTGGGCGGGGTAGATCCCGTGCCTCGTCCCGACGGCCACCGCGAGGCTGTCGACGCCGGTCTCGGCGACGAACCGGGCGGCCTCGTCGGGCTGCGTGTAGACGATGTCGTCGGTGCCGCTCTCGGCGTAGCCGTCCGTCCGGCCGATCGTGCCGAGCTCGCCCTCCACGGACAGGCCCACGGCGTGCGCGGTCTCCACGACCCTCCTGGTGAGCGCCACGTTCTCGTCGAACGGCAGCAGGGACCCGTCGATCATCACGCTCGTGAAGCCGGCGCGGATCGCCGTCAGCACCTGCTCGTACGTCGCCCCGTGGTCGAGGTGCACCGTGACGGGCACCGTCGAGCGCCCCGCCCGGGCCAGGACCGCGGGCAGCAGGTCCACACCGACGTGGCTGAGCTCGTCCGGGTGGATCGCCACGATGACCGGCGCGTGCTCCTCCTCGCTGACCTGCATGACGCCCTCGAGCATCGCCCAGTCGCTGATGTTGAAGGCGGGCACGGCGAAGCCGTGCCGGTTGGCGACGTCGAGCAGGTCGCGGCCGTTGAGCAGCACGGACGGGTTCTCCTTCGGGTGCGGGGCAGCCGGCGACAGGGACCCTCTCGTTGCACGAACATGCGGTTTCGTGCCGCTTTCTTCCGGCTTCTTCGGACGCTACTCGGCGTCGATCCTGGCGGTCAAGGCGGGCGTCCGCCTGGGCTCGTGCCGTTCTCTGCGTGCGTCCGCGGCTCGCGCTGGCTAGCCTGTGGCCCGTGACCCAGGCGCCGGAGGGGACCCGCCGGCTCCCGGCCGGCCGCAAGGCCGAGCTCGCGGCGTACGTGGCGGAGGTCGGCGAGGCGTCGGTCGCCCGGCTGGCGGAGCGGTTCGAGGTGTCGGTGGACACCATCCGCCGGGACCTGGACTCCCTCGACGCGGACGGCCACCTGATCCGGACCCACGGGGGCGCGGTGAGCCAGGCCGCCTCCCCCCGGCCCGAGTTCGGCCTCGACGTCCGGACCCGCATGCAGGCGGGAGCGAAGGACCGGATCGGCGCGGCGGCGGCCGCGCTCGTCGCCGACGGGATGGTCCTCATGGTCAACGCCGGGACCACGACGCTGGCGCTCGCCCGGCACCTCGGTGAGCGTCGCGAGCTGACCGTCGCCACGAACAGCCTGCGCCTCCCCGCGGAGCTCGCGCCGGCGTCCGTCCGCGACCTGTACGTCTTCGGCGGTTCCGTCCGGCTCGCCGCCCAGGCGACGGTCGGCCCGGTCGGCTTCCCCGACGGCGCCGAGACGCCGGACCCCCGGATCCAGGCCGACCTGGCCCTCGTCGGGGTCGGCTCGGTCTGCGAGGGCAGCGGCTACTGGACGAGCAACCTCGCCGAGGCGGCGATGCTGCGCGACATGATGCACCGTTCGGAGCGGGTCGCGGTCCTCGCCGACTCCAGCAAGCTCGAGCGCCGGCTCTTCGCCCAGATCGCCGACCTCGGCGCCGCGGACTACCTCGTCACCGACGCCGCCCCGCCGCCGTCGCTCGCCGCCGCGCTGGTCGAGGCCGGGGTCGAGCTCGTCGTCGCGCCCTGACGGCGGAGGCGTCACAGCGCCGGCACAGGCCTGCGCCAGTTGTTGCATAGCCGGGCTCAGCACGATCCTCGTGAACCCCTGAGGCCACCGCGCCTCACGAGCAGAACGAGGACGCGACCGTGCGCCGAGCCCGACCGACGAACGCCCACCCCCGGCGCCGCTGGCTGGTCGTCGCGGTGGTGGCGCTGGTCCTGGTCGGCGGTGGTGGCGCCCTTGCGTGGGGCCTGACCCGCGGCACCTCGACCCCGGCGGCGACCGAGCGCACCGTGACCGCGAGCCGGGAGACGGTCAAGGAGACCGTGGGCGCCACAGGCACCGTCGAGCCCGCCCGCCGCGCCGACCTGACCTTCGGCGCGAGCGGCACCGTGACCTCGGTCGAGGTCGCCGTGGGCGACTCGGTGGCGAAGGGCGACGTGCTCGCGACCCTCGACGACGACGACCTGCAGGCCGACCTCGACGCCGCGCAGGCCGAGCTCGAGTCGGCCCGGGACGACCTCACCACCGCCGAGGACGACACCACCAGCACGACGGCCGAGCTGAACGCAGCCAAGGCCAAGGTCGCGACCGACGAGAGCGCCGTCTCCACGGCCGACACCGCGCTCGACGCCGCGAAGCTGCGCGCCACGTTCGCGGGGACCGTCGCCGAGGTGGGCGTGGCCAAGGGCGACACCGTAGGTTCCGGGTCGTCCGGCTCGGGGTCGTCGGGCTCGGGCTCGTCGGGCTCGGGGTCGAGCGGTTCGGGGAGCGCCTCGTCGGGCACGACCGCGGCAGTCACGGTGATCTCGACCGACCGCTACACGGTGTCGGCCGCCGTCGGCAGCGCCGACCTCGCCAAGGTCAAGAAGGGCCTGCAGGCCCAGATCACCACCGCGGGGTCGACCGCGACGGTCTTCGGAACCGTCTCGTCGGTCGCCGTGATGGCCTCGACCGGCACCTCCGGCGGGACCGGGACGGGCACGACCACCATGGGCGGGACCGCGACCTTCCCGGTCACGGTCGCCGTCACGGGTACCCGCAAGGACCTGTACGCCGGCGCCTCGGCCACGGTGTCGATCATCGTCAGCCAGCGCGACGACGTCCTGACGGTGCCCACCGCCGCGGTCTCCACGGCCAACGGCCAGACGGTGGTCACCAGGCTCGTCGGCACCGCGAAGGTGCCCACGCCCGTCACGCTCGGCACCAGCTACGGCGCCACGACCGAGGTGACGAAGGGCCTCGCCGAGGGCGACCAGGTCGTCGTCACCGTCGCCGCCCGGACGCCCGGCGGAACCGCGTCCGGCCGGACCGCCACGGGGACCGGCGGGTACGGCGGCTACGGCGGCGGGACCGGGGGCGGAGGGTTCGGCGGCGGGGGCCTCGTCGGCGGCGGGACCGGCACGGGCACCGGCACCGGCACCGGCCGTACGGGCGGCACGGGCGGCACCGGCGGGGGGACCCGGTGAGCGTCGAGACGCCGGCTGCCGGGACCGCGGCGGCCGAGGCCGAGGCCGTCGTGCTCCTCGACGAGGTCAGCAAGACGTACGCGACCGGCGCCGCGGAGGTGCACGCCCTGCGCGGCGTCTCGCTGCGGATCGACCGCGGCGAGTACGTCGCGGTGATCGGGCCCTCCGGCTCCGGCAAGTCGACGCTCATGAACATCCTCGGCTGCCTCGACGTCGCGACCTCCGGGCGCTACGAGCTGGACGGGGTCGACGTGGAGGACCTCTCCGAGGCCGAGCTGGCGGCCGTCCGGAACCGGCGGATCGGCTTCGTGTTCCAGCAGTTCAACCTGCTGCCGACCCTCTCGGCCTGGCGCAACGTCGAGCTGCCGCTCGTCTACGCCGGGGTGGGCCGTGCCGAACGTCGGGAGCGGGCGCAGCAGGCGCTGGGCCGGGTGGGCCTGGCCGGGCGCGTCGACCACCGGCCGAGCGAGCTCTCCGGCGGTCAGCAGCAGCGCGTGGCGATCGCCCGCGCCCTGGTCACCGACCCCGCGCTGATCCTGGCCGACGAGCCCACCGGCAACCTCGACTCCCGTTCCAGCGAGGACGTCATGGGGCTGCTCGACGAGCTGCACGCGTCCGGACGCACGATCGTGCTGATCACCCACGACCTCGAGGTGGCGGCCGCGGCGGAGCGTTCCGTGACGGTGCGCGACGGCGTCGTGCACCTCGACGACGCGGCGGCGGTGGACGCATGAGCGGCCCTCCGTCCCGCGCCCCCCGCGTACGGGGCGGGGAGACCCTCGGGATCGCGCTCGAGTCCGTGCGCACGCACCGGATGCGCTCGCTGCTCACGGTGCTGGGGATCTGGATCGGCATCGCCTCCGTCACGCTCACCGTCGGCCTCGGCCAGGGCGCTCAGCAGAAGGTCGCGGAGCAGATCGACAGCCTCGGCAGCAACCTGCTCGTCGTCTCCCCCGGCAGCTCGACGACCGGCGGCGTACGGGCCGGGCGCGGCACGGCCACGACGCTCACCCTCGCCGACGCGCAGGCGCTGGCCGACCCGGCCGTCGCCCCCGACGTGGCGCACGTGGCGCCGGTCAGGACCACGTCGAGCGTGCTCACGCAGGGCACCACGACCTGGACGACCACCGTCACCGCGACCACGCCCGACTGGCTCGGCGTCCGGGCGCGCACGCTCAGCGCGGGCCGCTTCCTGACCCCGGCGGACGAGACGACCGCGGCGCACGTGCTGGTCCTGGGCGACACCACGGTGTCCGAGCTGGGCCTGCGGTCCGGCGTCGGCAGCACGGTCACGCTCGGCGGGACGGCCTTCACCGTCGTGGGCGTCCTGGCGGCGAGCGGGTCCAGCGGGACGACCGACGAGGACGACCTCGCGGTCACCCCGATGAGCACGGCCGAGCAGGTGCTGGGCTCCGGGACGGCGGGCTCGGTGTCGTCGATCTACCTCGAGGGCGCGTCCGGTGAACGGCTGTCCGCCGCCTACCAGGAGGCGTACGCCGCCCTGGCGACCCGGCACGGCACCGGCGCGACCACCACGGCGGGGACCGGGGCCGGCGCGGTCAGCAGCGTCGACTTCGCGATCACGAGCCAGCAGTCCCTCGTCCAGGCCGCGACGGCGACGTCGAAGACCCTGACCGTGCTCCTCGCGGGCGTCGCCGGCATCTCGCTGCTCGTCGGCGGCATCGGCGTCATGAACATCATGCTGGTCTCGGTCTCGGAGCGGATCCGCGAGATCGGGCTGCGCAAGGCGCTCGGGGCACCGCCGTCGCTGATCCGCAGCCAGTTCCTGGCCGAGGCGTGCCTGCTCAGCCTGGCCGGCGGCGTCCTCGGGCTCGGCACCGGCTACCTCGGCGCCTGGCTGCTGCCGTCGCTGATCGACCAGCCCGTGACCATCTCGCTCCCCGCCTCGTTCGGCGCGCTCGGGGTCGCCCTGGCCGTCGGCGTCGTCGCGGGGGTCTACCCGGCCTCGCGCGCCGCACGGCTCGCGCCCATCGACGCCCTGCGGAGCGACTGACGCCGGCTCGTCCTCCGCGACGCCGCTTCCCCCACCCTCCCCCCGTACGACCTCAGGAGCACCGTGTCCGCCACCCTCGCCCGCCGCCTGCGCCCGCTCACCCGTCCGGCGCTGCTCGTCGCCACGCTCACCGCCGGCCTCGCCCT
Source organism: Microlunatus spumicola (assembly GCF_039536445.1). NCBI lineage: Bacteria > Bacillati > Actinomycetota > Actinomycetes > Propionibacteriales > Propionibacteriaceae > Microlunatus > Microlunatus spumicola. The sequence goes on from NZ_BAAAYR010000004.1 coordinate 603,215, forward strand.
GACCCTGTCGGGCTGCAGCGGGTCCGGCGGCAGCACCGCGGGGGCCGACCCCACCAGCGGGACCGGCACGGGCCAGCGCGCCGGCGGTCAGCGCCAGCCCGGGGTGTCAGGGCTGATCGCCTCCGTGTCCGGCAAGACCCTGCAGGTGCAGAGCACCTCCGAGCAGACGGCCGTCACGTGGACGGGCGCGACGACCTTCACCGAGACGAAGAAGGCGAGCGCGTCCGCGCTGAAGACGGGCCTGTGCGCGACGGTCCGCAGCGCCGACGCCTCCGCGTCGCCGGGCACGACCGTCGCCGCGGCGTCGGTGACGCTCAGCCCCGCCGTGGACGGCGCCTGCACGGGCGTCCTGGGCGGTGCGGGCGGCGGGCGCCCGTCCGGGACGCCGTCCGGGGCGAGGCCGTCGGGAGCACCGTCGGGCGCGGCGGGGTCGGGCACGGGCGGCTTCGGGGGGCGCGGGACCAGCGGCAGGGTCACCTCCGTCGACGGCTCGACCTTCGTGGTCGCGGCGACGGAGCCGGGTGGCGGCACCACCACCAGCGACGTCACCGTGACGACCGCCGCGACGACGACCTGGTCCGAGGTCGCGAAGGCGAGCGCCGCCGACGCGACCGTCGGCCGGTGCGCCACCGCCAACGGCACGACCAGCGGGACCGGGGCGCTGACGGCCAGGACGGTCCGGCTCAGCGCGCCGACGGCCGAAGGGACGTGCGCGACGTTCGCCGGGGGCCGCGGCGGCGGGCAGGCCGGCCAGGGGCAGCCCGCCGGTGGGAGCACCACGCATGGCTGACGGCCACGCGTTGCGCCGCGGCCTGCGCTGGGGCGTGCCCGCCGTCCTGGTCCTGGCCGTGGTCGCGTTCTTCGCCGTCCGCGCGGGGACCGCGTCGGGCGCCGAGGCGGGCCGCTACGCCACGACCACGGTCGGCACCGGCTCCGTCGTCCAGACGTACGCCGGCAGCGGCACCGTCGCCCAGGTCAAGGAGGCGACGGCCACCTTCCCCGCCTCGGGCACGGTCACCCGGGTCGACGTCGCGGTCGGTGACCACGTGGAGGCCGGCGACGACCTCGCCAGCATCGACGGCACGGCGCTGAAGGCCGCCGAGCTCCAGGCCGAGCAGACCCTGGCCGACGCCCGGCTCGCGCTGCAGGAGGCGCAGGACGCGGCGGACGCCTCCGCCAGCGCCTCGGCGACCGCGTCCGCGGCGTCGGGCGCTTCGTCCGGCGGGTCGGCCGGCTCGCCCGAGGGCGCATCGGGGGGCGACGGCTCCTCCGCGGCGGGCCGGACCGGAACGGCCCCGTCCGGCGGGACCCCCACCCGCTCGGCCAGCGCCTCGCCCTCGCCGACCCCCACGCGGACGGCCACGCCCACGCCGACGGCCACTCCCACCCCGACCAGCGGAGCGGGGAACGGTGGTTCGGGGAGCGGTGGTTCGGGAGGCGGTGGTTCGGGAGGCGGAGCGGGCTCGGGTTCCGGAGGCGGCGGCACCCTGCCGGCCACGTCCCTGCCGACCCTCGCGCGGAACGTCGTCGAGGCGCAGGCCGCGCTCGACCGCACGGAGCACCTGGCCGCGGAGCAGCTGGCCGCCCAGCAGAAGGCCTGCCTGCGGCTCTCGGTCACCCCGAGCCCGTCCGGCTCCCCGTCGGCGTCGGGCTCGGCCAGCCCGAGCGCCTCGGCCACCCCCACGCACCCCGCGACGAGCCCGACGCCCGGCACCACGCCGACCGGCTCGGCCTCACCGACGGCGACCGCGAGCCCGACACCCAGCGCGACGCCGACCCTCACCACGACGCCGAGCGCGAGCCCCACGGTCACCGCCTCGCCGGTCGCCTCGGCCGACCCGAGGACGATCGCCCGCTGCATCGCCGCGGTGGTCACGCTGCAGCAGACCCAGCAGTCCGACGCCGAGCGGCGGACGGCGTACGACACCGCCGTGAACGCGCTCGTCACCGCCGCGTCGAGCGGCGGCCAGGGCTCGGGCGGCGGCTCGGGCAGTTCGGGTTCCGGCGGCTCGGGTTCGGGCGGTTCGGGCGGATCGAGCAGCTCGGGCGGCGCGGGTTACGGCGGCTCCGGCTCTGGCTCGAGTGGCTCAGGGTCCGGGTCCGGCGGAAGCGGCTCGGGCACCTCGGCCACGTCCGGCGGCGGCCAGACCGGCACGAGCGGGACGGGCGTTACCAGCGGGACGACCGGCCGGAGCGGTCAGACAACGACGGTCGCCTCCGCCGACGCGGCCGTGACGAAGGCCCAGCTCGCGCTCGACACGGCCCAGGCGCAGCTCGAGGCGGCGACGATGACCGCGCCGATCAGCGGCGTGGTGGCGGCGCTGCCCTTCGCGAAGGGCGACGCCGTGACGGGCAGCGACGGGGTGACCGTGGTCGGGAGCGGGGCGGTCTCGGTGCAGATGTCCGTGCCCGAGGCGTCGTACCGGCTCCTGGCCGTCGGACAGCGCGTCGCCCTCACCACCCCGGGCGGCGGCGCGGCCACGGGCCGGGTGAGCCAGCGCGGGCTGCTGCCCGACGCGTCCTCGACCACGACCAGCTATCCCGTCACGGTGACCGCGTCAGGGACGGCGGCACGCACGCTGCCGACCGGGGCCACGGCCTCGGCGGCCGTGACGGTGGCGAGCGCGAAGGACACGACCGTCGTCCCCGTCTCGGCCCTGACCCGGAACGGCACGACCGGCACCGTCCAGGTCCTCGCCGGCGGCGCGGTCACCCGCAAGCAGGTCACGATCGGCGTGGTCGGCACGAGCACGATCCAGGTCGTCGACGGCCTCACGCCCGGCCAGGTCCTCGTCCTCGCCGACACCACGGCCGCGCTGCCGACGACGAGCGCCAACCAGGGCGCGCGGGCGTTCGGCGGTGGTGCCGGGGCGGGCGGGTTCGCGGGGGGTGCGCCGCCGGGAGGTCGCTGACGCCTGCGGACGTCGGTGCCCCGGGTCAGCGGGTCCGCTGCACCCGGGTCTCGTCCCACACGGGCTCGTCGGAGGCGTAGACGCCGCCGTCGGAGCCGAACACCAGGAAGCGGTCGAGGCTCCGGGCGAACCACCGGTCGTGCGTGACCGCCACGACCGTGCCCTCGAAGGCGTCGAGCCCCTGCTCCAGGGCCTCGGCCGAGGCGAGGTCGAGGTTGTCGGTGGGCTCGTCGAGCAGCAGCAGGGTCGCGCCGGACAGCTCGAGCAGCAGGATCTGGAACCGGGCCTGCTGACCGCCGGACAGCGACTCGAAGCGCTGCTCGGCGGCGTGCGCGAGCTCGTAGCGGTCGAGCTTGCGCGACGCCAGCTCGCGCCCCATCCCCGCCCGGTGCTCGTCGCCGCGGTGCAGGACCTCCAGCAGCGTGCGGCCGGCGAGCTCGGGGTGGGCGTGGGTCTGCGCGAACCAGCCCGGTCGTACGCGGGCGCCCAGCCGGGCCTGGCCGGTGTGGGCGACCGGCGCGATGTCGAGCCACTCGACGGGTTCGTGCTCGCGGTCCGGGAGGCTGCCGCCGAGCGCGAGCAGCCGCAGGAAGTGCGACTTGCCCGACCCGTTCGACCCCAGCACGCCGACCCGGTCGCCGAACCAGATCTCCGTGCTGAACGGGCGCATCAGCCCCGTCAGCTCGAGGTCCTCGACCACGATGGCCCGCTTGCCGGTCCGCCCGCCGGAGAGCCGCATCGAGACCTTCTGCTCGAGCGGGATGGCCTGCGGGGGGCCGGCCTCCTCGAACTTGGCCAGCCGGGTCCGCGCGGCCTGCAGCCGGCTCGCCAGCCCGTCGTTGAACTCGGCCTTGACCTTGTACATCTGGACGAGGTCGATGATCTTCTGGTGCTCCTCGTCCCAGCGACGCCGGAGCTCCTCCAGCCGGGCCGAGCGGTCGGCGCGCGCACCCGCGAACGTCCCGAACCCGCCGCCGTGCACCCAGACCGTGTTGCCGACGGCGCCGAGCTCGAGCGCGGCGACCGAGGTCGCGGACTCGGCCAGCAGCTCGCGGTCGTGGCTGACCATGAGCACGGTCTTCGGCGTCGCACGCAGCTGCGCCTCCAGCCAGCGCTTCCCCGGCACGTCCAGGTAGTTGTCCGGCTCGTCGAGCAGCAGCACCTGGTCGGGCCCGGAGAGCAGGGCTTCCAGGGCGAGCCGCTTCTGCTCGCCGCCCGACAGCGTGCGGACCTCGCGGTAGCGGGCCCGGTCGAACGGGATCCCGAGCGCGTTGGTGCAGCACGAGTCGAAGCGCACCTCGGCCTCGTAGCCGCCGGCGTCGGCGTACTCGGACAGCGCGGTGGCGTAGCGCATCTGGACGGGTTCGGTGTCGTCCTCCATCAGCTCCAGCTCGGTCGCGTCGACCGCCGCGTGGGCGGCGCGCAGCCGCTCGGGAGCGAGAGAGAAGAGCAGCTCGGCGACCGTCGTGGCGTCGCGGATCGAGCCGATGAACTGGCGCATGACGCCCAGCCCGCCGCTCCGCGTGACGGTCCCGCTCGTGGGGTCGAGGTCACCGGCGACGATCCGCAGCAGCGTGGTCTTGCCCGCCCCGTTCGGCCCGACGAGGGCGACCACCGCCCCGTCGCCCACCCGGAACGACACGTCGTCGAGCAGCGGCCGCCCGTCGGGCAGGTCGTACCCGACGCCGGCCAGCTCCACGTGTCCCACGTGGGCAGATCCTAGGGCGGCCCAGGTCGGGACAGCGTCGAATTTCTGGCGGGTGCGACCCTCAGGCGGCGAGGAGCAGCGCGAGGGCGGCGGTGTCGGCGTTGCCCGAGGGGTCGACGCCGCTGCGGCTGACGAGCTGGGTGACCGTGCCGTCCACGTCGGCCTGGACCCAGGCGGCGCGGTGGTCGAGGCCGAGGTGCGGCAGACCCGGCAGGAACACGCAGCCGGAGGCGACCTCGTACTCGGGGACGCTGCCGATCGTGCTCTTCGGCGGGTGCAGGACGATCAGCCCGGGCGGGGCCGGGTCCGCGAACTGCCCCGGCCGGAGCGGGTTGGCGCCGACGAGCGAGCCCTCGGCCACGACGAGCCCGACGGCGCCGGGCTGCGGGTCCTCGGGCAGCTCCTCGCGGACCCGGAACACCGTGCTCGCGCCGAGCAGGCCCGGGACCGCGGCCATCCGGACGGCCAGCACGAGGAACTTGGCCCACTCGACGGTGTCGTCCGGCCAGCGGCCGAGCAGCATGAACCCGTAGAGCGACCCGTGCGACTGCAGGGGCGCGACCTCGATCGAGCGCCGGGACGAACCCTCGTGACCTGACGTCATGACGACCCCCTTCGACGGGTGCTGCTGGGGTTCATGCTGCACACGCCGTGGAGAGGACCACAAGAGAACGCCCGGGTTCGTACCGAGTTGTAACAACCGTCCCGCCCGTCACGGAGCCCGTGGAGCATGCCGACGTCGAGGAGCGGGTCAGGCCGCCGGGTCGGACCGGGCCGGGAGGCGCACCTCCGCGCGCAGGCCGCCCTCGGGGGCGTCGGTCAGCGTGATCGTCCCGCCCGCACGGGCGACGAGCTCGGCGACGATCGGCAGGCCCAGCCCGGTGCCACCAGCGTCCCGGCTGCGGGCGTCGTCCAGCCGGGCGAAGCGTTCGAAGACCCGTTCCCGGTCGGCGACGGGGATGCCCGGGCCGTCGTCGGTGACCCGCAGGACCACCCGGCCGTCGGGCCCGGCCGCGACGTCGAGGCGCACCTGCGAGCGCGCGTGCCGGATCGCGTTGGTCGTGAGGTTGACGAGCACCCGGCGCAGCTCGGCCGGGTCGGCGGACACCGTCAAGTCCCGGTCCGGACGCACCGCCTCGACCCGTACGCCCTCCCGGCCGGGCACGTCGGTGGCGACGTCGACGAGCAGCGGCCCGACGACGACGGGTTCGGGGTGGGCCGGCACAGGCGAGTCGGCGCCGCTGCGGGCGAGCAGCAGCAGGTCCTCGACCAGCGCGGAAAGGCGGGCGAGCTCGGGTGCGAGCTCCGCGGGCAGCTCGCCGCCCTCCCCCAGCCGCTCGGCCACCTCGAGCTGCACCCGCATGCTCGCCAGCGGGCTGCGCAGCTCGTGCGCGGCGTCGGCGACGAACGCCCGCTGGCGCTCCCGGGCGGCGGACAGGCGGTCGAGCATCCCGTTGAGCGTGAGCGCGAGCGCGCGGATCTCGTCGGCGGCGGGCGGCACGGGCAGGCGCGCGTCGGGGTCGGGCCGTGCCCCGCCGCGGTCGCCCGGACCCGCGCCGATGCGCTCCGCCCCCGCCCGCAGCTGCTCGACCGGGCGCAGGGTGCGCCCCATCACCACCCAGGCCACGACGGCCATCACGAGCAGCACCACCGGGAACACGACCAGGAGCCCGGTCCGCAACGCGGTCCGCGCGGCGAGCACGTCGCCGACCTGGACGGCGACGATCACCGAGACCGGTGCGTCGGCCGGGCCGGCGGCGACCGCCCGGACCCGCAGCGGGCCGGACGAGCCGAAGCGCGCCCCGTCCACCAGCACGGCCTCGCCGGCGACGGCCGCCCGCAGCTGGTCGGGGTCGAGCACGGGCACGAGGCGGTCGGCCCCGAGCGAGGCGGCGAGCACCCGCTGGGAGGCGTCCACCACCTGCACGAGCTGGGCGCCGGACGTCGGCAGCGCCTCGGGCAGCCGCCCGTCGTCGACGAGCGCGGCGACCTCGTGCGCGCTGGACAGGGCCTCCCGGTCGAGCGTCCGGTCGGTCGACACGGTCAGCGCCTGGTAGAAGCCCGAGCCGGCGACGAGCAGCGCGAGGGCGACGCCGGTGAGGCCGATGACCAGCAGCCGGGTCCGCAGCCCGAGGCTGCGCCTCCGCCGGGCCCGCACGCCCTACCCCACCAGCCGGTAGCCGGCGCCGCGCACGGTGAGCAGCCGCTCGGCCCCGATCTTGCGCCGCAGGTAGCCGACGTAGACCTCGACGGCGTTCGGCGCGGTCTCGGCCGCGGCGTCCCAGACGTGGTCGAGCAGCTCGGTCTTGGTCAGCACCCGGCCCGCGTGGCGCGCCAGGTACTCGAGCAGCGCGAACTCCCGGCTGGTCAGCTCGACGGGCGCCCCGGCCACGTCCACCTCGCGGCTCGCCGGGTCGAGGCGCACCTCCCCCACCCGCAGCACCGCCGGCCGGGCCACCGAACCCCGCCGCAGCAGCGCGCGGATCCGCGCGAGCAGCACCACGTACGAGAACGGCTTGGTCAGGTAGTCGTCGGCCCCGTCGTCCAGCGCGTCGGCCTGGTCGTGCTCCCCGTCCTTGGCCGAGAGCATGAGCACCGGCACCCAGTTGTCCGCCGCCCGCAGCCGCCGGACCACCTCGTAGCCCGAGAGCCCCGGCAGCATGACGTCCAGCACCACTGCGTCGTACGGCTCCTGCCCGGCCCGCTCGAGCCCCTCGACCCCGTCGGACGCGACGTCCACCGCGAACCCGTCCGCCGTCAGGCCCTTGCGCAGGGCGGCGGTCAGGCGCGACTCGTCGTCGACCAGGAGCAGACGCATGGGCACCAGTGTCACCGCTCGCCCTCCGGCCCCGGCTCTCAGCGTGCTGACAGCGAGGGCCTTGCACACTCGGGGCATGCGTTCGCACACTGCTGCTCGGCCCGCTCTGCGGTGGCTCGTCCCCCTCGTCGTCCTGCTCGCCGTCCTGGCCTCGTTCCTGGTCGTGACGAGCGCCAACGCCAAGTCGCCGCTGCCGGCGATCTCGGCGCAGGACCTGCTCGTCAAGGTCGCCGACGCGAAGGTCGATGGGCTCTCGGGCACCGTCGTCCAGAACGCCGACCTCGGCATCCCCGCGATCCCCGGCGGCAGCGGCAGCGCCGCCGGCCAGCTGACCTCCCTGCTCTCGGGCAGCCACACCATGCGGGTGTGGACCGACGGCGCCGAGAAGGCCCGCCTCGCGGTCAACGACGAGTACGCCGAGACCGACGTCGTCACCAACGGCAGCGACGTGTGGACGTACGACAGCCGCGCCAAGACCGCGACGCACACCGCGCTGCCCGACGGTGACCGCACGGCCGACCGCCAGGCGCCCGCCGGTGCGCCGCAGACGCCGCAGCAGGCCGCGTCGGAGGTGCTCGCCAAGCTCACCCCGACCACCGACGTCCGGGTCGACCCCGACGTCACCGTCGCCGGGCAGGCCGCGTACGACCTCGTGCTCACGCCGAAGGACGCCGGCTCGCTGGTCAAGCAGGTCCGGGTCGCGGTGGATGGCGCGAACTTCGTCCCGCTGCGCGTGCAGGTGTTCGGCTCCGCCGACAAGCCGGCGCTCGACGTCGCCTACACCGACATCGCCTTCGGCCAGCCCGACGCCCGGATGTTCGCCTTCAACCCGCCCGAGGGCACCAAGGTGACCGAGAAGGCCGTGCCGGAGCGCCAGGAGCCCACCGCGACGCAGAAGAAGGAGCTCGAGGCCCGCAAGGCGCAGGCCGAGAAGGACACCACCACGGTCGGCACCGGCTGGAGCACGGTCGTCGTGACGAAGCTGCCGAGCGACGCGGCCACGGGCAACGAGACGGTCAAGGGCTTCCTGAACCAGCTCAAGCCGGTCTCCGGCTCGTGGGGCACCGGGCGCGAGCTCGACGGGACGATCGTGACCGCGATCCTCACCGACGACGGCCGGCTGGCCGTGGGGGCGGTCAGCGGCGACGTCCTCGCCGAAGCCCTCGCCCGCTGACCCGCTCCCCGCGACGCAGAGCACCGGCAGAGAGCAGAGCAGCAGCATGAGCACGCAGACGGTCCGGACGGACGGCGCCACCACCGCCGCCGTCCGGACCGCCGGTCTGACCAAGCGCTTCCGGAACCAGACCGCGGTCGGCGGGATCGACCTCGAGGTGCCGACCGGCGCGGTCTACGGGTTCCTCGGCCCGAACGGTTCCGGCAAGACCACCACCATCCGCATGCTGCTGAGCCTCATCGCCCCGACCTCGGGGACGATCGAGCTGCTCGGGGAGCCCATGCCCGCCGGCTCCGCCCGCGCGCTGCGCCGCGTGGGTGCGCTGGTCGAGGGGCCGGCCTTCCACCCCTACCTGTCCGGCCGCGCGAACCTCGCCCGCCTCGACGCCGCCGACCCGCACAGCGACAGCCGTACGGCGCCCGCCCGCATCGACGCCGCGCTCGACCGCGTCGGGCTGCTGCCAGCGGCCACCAAGCGCTACCGCGCCTACTCCCTCGGCATGCGCCAGCGGCTCGCGATCGCCAACGCGCTGCTCGTCCCGCGCGACCTGCTGGTGCTCGACGAGCCGACGAACGGCCTCGACCCGCAGGGCACCCGCGAGGTGCGTCACCTCGTCGGCGAGCTCGCGACCGAGGGCACCACCGTCCTCGTCTCGAGCCACCTGCTCAGCGAGGTCGACCAGATGTGCAGCCACGTCGGCGTGATGTTCGAGGGCAGGTTGCTGATGCAGGGCCTGCTGTCGGACCTCCACACAGAGGCCAACCGGACCGCCCAGACCGTCCGGGTCGACACCGACCGCGTCGAGGACGCCGCCGCCGTGCTGCGGACCGTCGGGCTGACCGACGTCCGCCCGGGCGTCGGCCACGTGACCGGGCTGCTCGGCGAGGTCGCGATCGAGAAGGTCGTGCCCGAGCTCGTGAACGACGGCGTCCCGGTCCTGGGCTTCGCCGTCCTGCGCCCGTCGCTGGAGGACGTGTTCGTGTCGTTGACCGGGGAGGGCTTCGATGTCAGCGGCTGAGGCCGACGTGGTCGTGGGCGGTCCTGCCGCACCGACGGACCGGCTGCCGCGGACCGGCCGGGCGCTGCCGCTGCGCTTCCTGCGCTCGGAGCTGCAGATCGTCTTCGGCCGCCGGCGCAACCTGGCGCTGCTCGGCGTGCTCGCCGCCATCCCGGTCCTGCTCGCCATCGCGATCAAGGTGTCGTCCGGCGGGGACGACGGGGGTGGCGGGGGTGGCCCGGGCTTCTTCGAGGCGATCACCAGCAACGGGCTGTTCGTAGCCTTCGCCGCGCTGGCCGCCACGCTGCCGCTGTTCCTGCCGCTCGCCGTGGCCGCCGCCTCGGGCGACGCGATCGCCGGCGAGGCCAACCAGGGCACGCTGCGCTACCTGCTGACCATCCCGGCCGGGCGTACGCGGCTGCTGCTGACCAAGTACGCGGCCGTCGTGATCTTCGGCCTCGCCGCGACCGCGCTCGTCGCGCTCGCCGGCGTGGTCTCCGGGCTCGCGCTCTTCGGCGGCGGCGACGTGATCCTGCTGTCGGGGACGACGACGAGCTTCCTCGACGGGGTCGGCCGGCTGGCGCTGAGCGTGCTCTACCTGAGCGCGTGCCTCGCCGCCCTGGGCGCGATCGGGATGTTCGTCTCGACCCTGACCGAGCAGCCCATCGCGGCCATCGTCGCCACGATCGGCGTCGACGTCCTGATGTTCATCCTCGACTCGATCTCGCAGCTGTCCTGGCTGCACCCGTGGCTGCTCGTCGACCGCTGGACCGCCTTCGGCGACCTGCTGCGCGACCCCGTCAGCACCGACCTGATCGGCCAGGGGCTACTCGTCTCGCTCGCCTACGCGGTCGTCTTCCTGGCCGCCGCGTGGGCCCGGTTCGGGTCGAAGGACATCACCTCGTAGGTCGACGGTGCGACTACGCTCGGCGACCGTGCCCACCGATGTCCGACCCCGCCTGAACCGCGAGGTCACCTCGTTCGTGCGGCGGAGCGCCCGGATGAGCGACTCGCTGCGGAACCGGTACGACGCGCAGGTCGGCGGGCTCGTCGTCGACGTGCCGCAGGGCGCCCTGCGGACGTCGGTCGCCGACGACGCCGCCCCCCTGGACCTGCCGATGATCTTCGGCCGGACGGCCCCGGTCGTGGTCGAGATCGGCTGCGGGCCCGGCGACTCGCTCGTCCCGATGGCCCGGGCCCGTCCCGACCTGGATCTGCTGGCCTTCGAGGTCTTCGAGCCGGCCGCCGCCGCCCTCGTCGCGCGGGCCGTCCGCGAGGACGTGACGAACGTCCGCGTGGCCCCGGTCGACGCCGTCGCCGGGCTGGAGCGGCTGGTGGCGCCCGGGTCGCTGACCGAGGTCTGGACCTTCTTTCCCGACCCCTGGCCCAAGCTCAAGCACCACAAGCGCCGCCTGGTCGACCCCGCCTTCGCCGATCTCGTGGCCTCGCGGCTGCGGCCCGGCGGACGGTGGCGGCTCGCCACGGACTGGGCCGAGTACGCGGACCGGATGCGGGACGTCGTCGGCGGGCACCCGGCCTTCGCCGCCGAGCCCGAGGACCGCGGCGACCGGCCGGTCACCCGCTTCGAGCGACGCGGCCTCGCCGAGGACCGCCCGATCGCCGACCTCGTCTACCGCCGGGTCGGCTGACGTGCCGCGCTGGCGGCTCGACGTCGCGTACGACGGGGCCGGGTTCGCCGGCTGGGCGACCCAGCCCGACCTGCGCACCGTCGCGGGCGAGCTCGAGCGCTGGGTCACGACGGTCCTGCGCCTGGAGGTCCCCGCGACGCTGGTCTGCGCCGGCCGCACCGACGCGGGCGTCCACGCTCGCGGGCAGGTCGCGCACCTCGACGTCCCGGACGACCTCGGCACCGCGCCGGAGGAGCTCCACCGCCGCCTCGCGCGGGTGCTGCCGCCGGACCTCGTCGTCTCCGCCGTCCGGACGGCCCCGCCCGGCTTCGACGCCCGCTTCGCCGCGGTGTGGCGCCGCTACGTCTACCGGCTCGCGGACGCGGCGAGCCCGCACGACCCGCTGCTGCGCGGCTTCGTCCAGGACGTCCCCGCGACCCTCGACCTCGACCGGCTGGCCGCGGTCGCGCCCGCGCTGCTCGGGCTGCACGAGTTCGCCGCGTTCTGCCGCCGGCGCGAGGGCGCGACGACGATCCGTACGCTGCTGGACCTGGAGGCCGTGCGGGTCGCGGACGGACCCCTGGCGGGCGTGGTGGAGGTGACGGTGCGGGCGGACGCGTTCTGCCACTCGATGGTGCGCTCGCTGGTCGGCGCCCTCGTGGCCGTGGCCGACGGTCGCCGCGACGGCGCCTGGCTCACGGGCCTGCTCGACGCCACCGCCCGCGACTCCTCCGTGCCGGTGCTGCCCGCCCGCGGGCTGACGCTGGAGGAGGTCGGCTACCCGGCCGACGACGCCCTCGCGAGCCGGGTCGACGAGGCCCGCGCGGTCCGGGAGCTGGTGTGACCGACCACTACTTCTCCGCCACGCCGACCGGGCCGGAGCACCGCCGTCGCCTCGAGTTCGAGGTGTGGGGTCGCACGATCGGGCTGCAGAGCGCGAACGGCGTCTTCGCCGCCGAGCACCTCGACCGCGGCACGGACGCGCTACTGCGGGAGTCGGTGCCGCCCACCGGCAGCCCGGACGTGCTGGACCTCGGCTGCGGCTACGGCCCGGTCGCGCTGGCCGTCGCGCTGGCCTGCCCGGGCGCCCGCGTCGACGCGGTCGACGTCAACGAGCGGGCCCTGGCGCTGTGCCGCGACAACGCGGCCGAGCTCGGCGTCGCCGACCGCGTCCGGAGCCTGCTGCCCGAGCAGGTCGAGCCGGACCGCACGTACGACGAGATCTGGTCCAACCCGCCGATCCGTATCGGCAAGGAGGCGCTGCACGCCCTGCTGCTGACCTGGCTGCCGCGCCTGCGGCCGACCGGTTCGGCCCGGCTGGTGGTCAGCAAGAACCTCGGCGCGGACACCCTGCAGCGCTGGCTGGTCGAGCAGGGCTTCGGGTGCGAGCGGGCCGCGAGCAGCAAGGGGTTCCGCGTCCTGCTGGTGACGCCGCGGGCGGGCTGACCCCCACCGCGCGGGCGCGACGGACCCTCCTAAGGTGGGACCCATGGCGTACACACTTCCTGACCTTCCGTACGACTACAGCGCGCTCGAGCCGCACATCTCCGGCGAGATCATGCAGCTGCACCACGACAAGCACCACGCCACCTACGTGGCCGGCGTCAACACGGTCCTCGACCAGCTCGCGGAGGCCCGCGACAAGAACGCGTTCGGCCCGATCAACGGGCTCGAGAAGACCCTCGCGTTCCACCTCGGCGGGCACATCAACCACTCCGTCTTCTGGCCGAACATGTCCCCGGACGGCGGCGACAAGCCGACCGGCGAGCTCGCTGCGGCGATCGACGAGTTCTTCGGCAGCTTCGACGGCTTCCGGGCGCAGTTCGAGGCCAACGCGAACGCGATCCAGGGCTCCGGCTGGTCGATGCTCGTCTGGGACTCGCTGGGCCAGCGGCTGAACATCAACCAGCTCTACGACCAGCAGGCCAACCTGCCGCTCGGGCAGATCCCGGTCGTGCTCCTCGACATGTGGGAGCACGCGTTCTACCTGCAGTACAAGAACGTCAAGGCCGACTACGCCAAGGCCTGGTGGAACGTCGTCAACTGGGCCGACGCCCAGGAGCGCTTCGCCAAGGCGAAGGCGCAGACGCCCGGTCTGATCTGACCTCAGGCTGAAGGACGGGGACGGCCCGGCACCGCGAGGTGCCGGACCGTCCCCGTTCTGCTGCCCCTCCTCGCCCTCCACGAGCCCGCCCGGACAGGCCTCGCCGGCCCGTTGCAGGCCTCCCCTCCCGGGGTAGAGGTCGCACGGAGCTCGTTCGGGGTAGGCAGGTCGTGCAGCTCGCGGGTGTCGAGGGAGCGCGGTGCGCGGACGGGACGCTGGACGTCCTGGTCCCGACGGTCGACCGTCCGGACGCGCTCGCGGTGACCCTGGGCGGGCTCCTGGCCCAGGACGTCCGCGCGCGGCTGGTGGTGGCCGACCAGACCTTCGGGGCGTCCGTCGCCGACGACCCGGCCGTGGCCGCCGTCCTGCGCCTGCTGCGGTGGCGCGGTTGGCGGGTCGAGGTCCACCACCGCCGCGGACCGCTGCTCGGCGTCGCCGAGCAGCGGCAGTTCCTGCTCGACCGGGCGACGGCCGAGCACGCCCTGTTCCTCGACGACGACGTGCTGCTGGAGCCGTGGGCCCTCGCGCGGCTGCTGGAGGCCGCCGAGGTCCTCGGGTGCGGGTTCGTCGGCATGGGTCTCGCCGCGCCGTCCCACCTCGCCGACGTCCGTCCCCACGAGCACGTGGCCCTCGACCTGTGGGACGGCGAGGTGCGGCCCGAGAGGGTGCGCAAGGGCACGCGCGCGTGGGAGCGCTGGCGGCTGCACAACGCCGCCAACGTCCAGCACCTCACCGCCCGGCTGCCGGACGGGGTGCTGCCGGCGCGCGGCTGGGTCGCGTACAAGGTCGCCTGGGTCGGGGGCTGCGTCCTCTACCGCACGGCGGCCCTGCGGGCGGTCGGCGGCTACGGCTTCTGGCGCGACCTGCCGCCGAACCTGCGCGGCGAGGACGTCGTCGCGCAGCTCCTGGTCATGGAGCAGGACGGCGGCGCCGGGCTGCTCCCCTCCGGCGCGTGGCACCTCGAGCTGCCCACCACTCTCGTCGACCGGTCGGTGGACGCCTACGCCGAGGTCCTCGAGCGGGACGCGGTCGCGGTCCGCTGAACCCGCGTGGCGCGGGTTCAGGGGACCGCTACGGCGCGAGGCGCCTGCGGGTCCAGCCGGTGTCGGTCCGGTCGTAGCGCAGCCGGTCGTGCATGCGGCTGGGCTGGCCCTGCCAGAACTCGATCATCGCGGGCGCCACCCGGAACCCGCCCCAGTGCGGCGGGCACGGCACGGTCTCGCCGGCGAAGCGGCGCTCGACCCGGGCGTACGACGCCTCGAGCTCCTCGACGCCGACGACCTCGCTCGACTGCGTCGAGGCCCAGGCACCCAGCTGCGAGCCGCGCGGCCGGGTGGCGAAGTAGGCCTCCGACTCCTCCCGCGGGACGCGCGTGACGAGCCCCTCGACGCGCACCTGGCGCTGCAGCGGGTACCAGCCGAGGTGCAGGGCGGCGTACGGGTTGACGAGCAGCTGGTGGCCCTTGGCGGAGCCGTAGTTGCTGAAGAAGACGAACGTGCCGTCCTCGACGCCCTTGAGCAGCACGGTGCGCGAGCTGGGCCGGTCGCCGAGGCTGGTGGACAGCACCATCGCCGTCGGCTCGGGCAGCTCGCCGCGCTCCTTGGCCGCGAACGCATCGGCCAGCCAGGTGTCGAACAGCGGGTACGGGTCGGCGGGCGCGTCCTGCTCGCGCAGCGTGGCCGCGCGGTAGTCCATGCGTTCCGCAGCGAGGTCGGGCACGGCGCCATCCTCCCAGCACGACCGGCGGACAACCGGTCCGGTCCACCGCACCGGTGGGAGGATCGGTGACCGTGACGGCGCTCTCGATCCCCGCGGACCTGCTGCCGGCGGACGGCCGCTTCGGCTGCGGCCCGTCCAAGGTCCGCCCCGCGTCCCTGGCCGCCCTCGCCACCGAGGGCGCCGCGCTGCTCGGCACCTCGCACCGTCAGCGCCCCGTGAAGGACCTCGTCGGTGACGTGCGGGCCGGCCTCACGGAGCTCTTCGCGCTGCCCGACGGCTACGAGGTCGTGCTCGGCAACGGCGGTTCGACGACCTTCTGGGACGTCGCCGTCGGCTCGCTCGTCGAGCGGCGCAGCGCGCACGCGAGCTTCGGCGAGTTCAGCGCCAAGTTCGCCGCCGCGGCCGCCGCCGCCCCCTTCCTCGAGGAGCCCAGCGTCGTCACCGCGCCGGTGGGCTCGGTCGCCGTCCCCGTGGCCGTGCCCGGCGCCGACGTGTACGCCTGGGCCCACAACGAGACCTCCACCGGCGCCATCGCGCCGGTCGAGCGGGTCGAGGGCGTCGACGAGGGCGCGCTGATGGTCGTCGACGGCACGTCCGCCGCCGGCGGCGTCGACCTCGACGCGAGCCAGACCGACGTCTACTACTTCGCCCCGCAGAAGAGCTTCGGTTCCGAGGGCGGGCTGTGGTTCGCGCTGCTCTCCCCCGCCGCCGTCGAGCGCGTGGGGCGCGTGGCGGCGAGCGGACGCTGGATCCCCGAGAGCCTGAGTCTCGCCACGGCCCTCGCGAACTCGCGCCTCGACCAGACCCTGAACACCCCGGCCGTCGCGACGCTGTTCCTGATGCGCGACCAGCTGCGCTGGCTGGCCGGGCTCGGTGGGCTCGCCGGGGCCGCGGCGCGCACCGCCGACTCCGCCGCCCGGATCTACGCCTGGGCGGAGGCCTCGCCGTACGCGACCCCGTTCGTCGCCGACCCGGCCCACCGCTCCCCCGTCGTCGCGACGATCGACTTCGAGGGCGTGGACGCGGCCCGGCTCGCCGCGACGCTGCGCGAGAACGGCGTCGTCGACACCGAGCCCTACCGCAAGCTGGGCCGCAACCAGCTGCGCGTCGGCATGTTCCCCAACGTGGAGCCCGACGACGTCAGCCGCCTCACCGCGTGCATCGACTGGCTGGTGCCGCGACTCGACGGCTGACCACGGATTCGCCCCGGGCGCCCGGGCCGCCGGCCGGCCCGGAAACTGTGGAGCACGTCGGCGGAGAACCTCTGACGCACGGCACGCGACGCGTGTCATCGGCGAGAGGCAGGAACACATGGTCGACATCCACGACGAGGCTCGGACCGACAGGACGGACACCACCACCTTCGAGATGGAGGGGGCGTGCCCGTTCGGCGGGGACAGCGTCGGCGGGACGTTCGGCAGCACCCCCACCCTCGCGAGCTGGTACCCCCAGCGGCTCCGGGTCGAGCTGCTGCACGCCAACGGTCTCGCGGCGGACCCGCTGGGCCCGGACTTCGACTACGCGGCGGCCTTCGCGACCATCGACCTGGCCGAGCTCAAGGCCGACATCACGACCCTGCTCACGACCTCGGTGCCCTGGTGGCCCGCGGACTACGGCAACTACGGCCCGCAGATGATCCGGATGGCCTGGCACTCGGCCGGCACCTACCGGATCGCCGACGGCCGCGGCGGGGCGGGCACCGGGATGCAGCGCTTCGCCCCGGTCAGCAGCTGGTGGGACAACGGCAACACCGACAAGTCCCGCCGGCTCCTGCAGCCGATCAAGCACAAGTACGGCTCGGCGCTCTCCTGGGCCGACCTCATGGTCCTCACCGGCAACTGCGCGCTCGAGCTGATGGGCTTCCCGACGTACGGCTTCGGCGGCGGCCGGCTCGACGCCTGGGAGGCCGACGACGCCAGCTACTGGGGCCCCGAGGTCTGGGACGCCGCGAACGTGACCAGCTTCGACTCGATGGTCACCCGCGACGAGCGCTGGCGGGGCCAGAACGGCGACGCCGACTACGACCTGCAGGACCCGCTCGCGGCCTCGCACCAGGCGCTGATCTACGTCAACCCCGAGGGCCCGTACGCCAACGGCGACCCGCTCGGCTCGGCGCGCGACATCCGCATCACCTTCAGCCGGATGGCGATGAACGACGAGGAGACCGTCGCGCTGATCGCCGGTGGCCACGCCTTCGGGAAGAGCCACGGAGCGGTGCCGGCCGACGAGATCGGCCCGCCGCCGGAGATCGCGCCGATGGAGGCCATGGGCCTGGGCTGGCACAACCCGCGGGGCGCGGGCAACGCCGAGAACACCATGACCAACGGCATCGAGGGCAGCTGGACCCCGGACCCGACCCGGTGGGACAACAGCTACCTGGAGAACCTCTTCGCCTACGACTACCAGCAGACGAAGAGCCCGGCCGGCGCGCTGCAGTGGACGCCGACCGACCCGGCGGGGCCGCGCACGCCGGACGCGCACGTCCCGGGCAGGACGCACGCGCTGATGATGATGACCTCCGACATCGCGCTCAAGGTCGACCCGGCCTACCGGGCGGTCTGCGAGAAGTTCCTCGCCGACTTCGACACGTTCACGCTCGCGTTCTCGAAGGCCTGGTACAAGCTCACGCACCGCGACATGGGCCCGAAGCACCGCTACCTCGGCCCGGAGGTGACGATCGAGGACGGTCTGCTGTGGCAGGACCCGCTGCCCGAGGCCGACCACGCACCGATCGACGCGGCCGACGTCGAGGAGCTGAAGCGGGCGGTCCTGGCCACGGGCGTGCCGGTCACGGACCTGGTGTTCACGGCCTTCTCCGCGGCCGTGCCGTACCGGGACAGCGACAAGCGCGGCGGGGCGAACGGCGGACGCCTGGCCCTCGCACCGCAGAAGGACTGGGCGGTGAACCGGCGTACGGTGCCGGTTATCGAGGCGTTGCGCGGGGTCAAGGCGGCGTTCGACGCGGCGGCCGCCGGCGGCAAGCGGGTCTCCCTGGCCGACCTCGTCGTGCTCGCCGGCTGCGTGGCCGTCGAGCAGGCCGCGCGGGCCGCGGGCGTGGAGACGACCGTGCCCTTCACGCCGGGCCGGGTCGACACGACGCAGGAGCTCACGGACCTCGAGATGTTCGAGTGGCTGCGCCCGCTCGCCGACGGCTTCCGGAACTTCGCCGACGGGGCGCTCCCCGCGGTCGCGGCCGCCGTGTCGCCGGAGGCGATGTTCCTCGACAAGGCCAACCTCCTGACGCTGACCGCGCCGGAGTGGACGGCGCTCACCGGAGGCCTGCGGGTCCTGGGCGCCAACCACGACTCCTCCGTGCACGGGGTGTGGACCGACCGCGTCGGGGTCCTGACCACCGACTTCTTCGTCGGCCTCACCGACACCGACCTCGAGTGGTCGGCGACCGACGCGTCGGGGACGACCTTCGTCGGACGGGTGCGGGAGACCGGGGAGGAGCGGTTCACGGGGACGCGGAACGACCTCGTCTTCGGCTCGAACCCGCAGCTGCGCTCGATCGCGGACGTCTACGCCGCGCGTGACGGCCAGACCCGCTTCGTCGCCGACTTCGTCCGCGCCTGGGACAAGGTGATGATGCTGGACCGCTTCGACGTCAAGGGCCACAAGCGCTACGGGGCGATGGCCGCCTGAGGCGGGCGGGTGGTCGGGCGGGCCGGGGACGTGGGCCCGACCCGGCCGCCTAGCCCGGTCGGCGGACCAGGCCGACGACGACGCCGGCGACGACCGCCACGACGGCGGCCAGCCCCACCGCGAGGTAGGTGCCGCGCTGCCGGGCGACCGGCACGGAGGCCGTGTCCTCCGGGTCGTCCTCCGAGCCCGGGTCGGACGACGACGCGGACGCGGACGGGCTCGCCGCGGCGGCGCCCGGGATCCCCATCGAGTAGACCTTCGCGTTCTTGCCCTCGCCGCCCACGATCAGCGACCTGCCGTCGAGGCCCAGGGTCAGGGCCTCGGCCTGCGCGACGCCGGTGACGTCGGCCGAGGCCTGCTCGGTGTACGACTTCGTGTCGACGACGACGACCTTGGCGTACGTGAGGAACGCGACCTGCTTGCCGCCCGGCAGCATCACGCCGTCGGTGAGCGTCGAGGGGACGTCGTGGACGCGCTTGAGCTTGTTCACGCCGTCGCGGCTGGGCTTCTCGGGCGCCTGGTAGAGCCCGCCCTTGAGCTCCTTCGTCGCGATGTAGAGCCGTCCGCCCGGGGTGATCAGCAGCGTCTCGGCGTCGTGCGCGCCGTCGGGGTAGGAGAAGTCCCAGGCCTTGTAGGTCCGGGTCTCGCCGTCGGGCTTCGGGTCGTCGAAGTAGTAGACCCGGACCGACCTGCGCTTCTCGTCGTTGTCGCCGATGTCGCCGACGTAGAGGCGGTCTTTGTTCCAGGCCACGGCCTCGGCGTCGACCGGGAACGCGTTGTACTTCAGCGTGCCCTTGACCTTGCCGGACTTGTCGACGCCGTAGACGACCCCGAGCGCACCGGAGTCGTTGACCGTCCAGTAGACCTTGTTCGTCGTGTCCCGGGCCATGCCCGAGTTCTCGGCGATGCGGCTGTCCTTGATCGTGAAGGCGACCTTGCCCGCCGCGCCGGCGGTCACCGGGAAGGACGTCGCCAGCCCGAGCGCCAGCACCGAGGCCGCTGCGGCTCGCAGGGTCGCGCGCCTGGGCATGGGATCTCGCTCTCGCTCGGGGGGTCGTGCCGTCAGGTCAGGCGGCAGCGTACGTCCGAACAGTCTCGGCCCGCGACCTGTGAGACGGGTGCGCCACGCGGCAGCGGGACCCGGGCCGCCGTCCGTCAGCGCAGGAGGGCGGCGACGACGACGAGCAGCACCAGGGCCACGAGCACGCCGGAGACGATGGCGCGACGGGTCCGGGGGTTCACCTCTCGAGGATAGGAGCGGGCTCGGCGGCGGGACCCCGGCGACCACGGCCTAGCGTGGCGCCGTGTCCGGACCCCGCGCGTACGCCCTCGCGGTCCCCGAGCTGCGCGGCCTGGTCGGGGCCACCGGGACCCTCGCCGCGCGGGTCCGCGCGCTGGCCGAGCGGGCGTACGCGCCCCCGGCCCCGCAGGTGCGCGACCGGCTCGGTCCGATCCACCGACGGGTTCCGGGGACACCCGTCGTCCGCCCCGACGACCCGGACGCGGCCGACCTCGAGCTGCTGCTCGCGGGCGGTCCCGTCCCGCCGGACCGGGCGGCCGCGACCTGGCGGCTCGTCGAGACCGCGGTCGCCGGGCTGGCCTGGTCCTCCACCGCCCTCGCCGACGCCGACCTGCCGCCGGGGCTCCTCGCCCCCGCCGGGCTCGCCCTCCCTCCGGCTCCCCGGCTGGACGCCGGCTGGTGCCCGCTCGACCGGGCCGTGACGGCGCCCGCGCTGGCGGGGTGGCTGCAGGGTCGCGCCGGCTGGGAGACGGCCGCCGCGCAGGCCGGTCGCCCGGCGCCGGACCTCGTCGTCCTCGGCGGCCCGCCCGGCTGACCCGGCTGCCGCCTGGCCGGGATTCTGTCGGAGCGGGCCCCTATCGTCTGGCGGGTGGAGAGGACGAGGGAACCGCGGGCCTGGCCCTGGGTGGCCGTGGCGCTGGTCTTCGTCGTGCTCTCCCCGGTGGCGTCGATGCTCACCCGCGACTCCACGGGCCGCACGTCCCTGGCCTGGGTCGCGGTCCAGGCGCTCGCGACGGCCGCCGCCTTCCTCATCCCGCAGGTGCGGCAGATCCGGTCGGAGCAGCGCCAGGCCAAGGCCGAGGAGCGGGAGTTCGACACGCGCGTCGAGGTCGAGCTGGCGTTCAACGACGCCCTCGAGCCCGTCGTCCGCCTGCTCGGCGAGCTGGCGCAGGAGACCGACCACGTGCAGCGGGAGCGCCGACGGGCGCAGATGGTGCCGCTCGTGCTGACCACGACGGCGCAGCTGACGGGGCAGGACCGCGTACGGGCGTGCTGGTTCGCGCTCGACCCCGGTCCGCCGGAGCGCCTGCAGCCGCAGGAGTCGCTGGGCCGGGCGGGACCGGTGACGACGGTCTTCAGCCGGGGCACCCCCTCCGGCGACGCCGCGCTCGACCTCGTCACCACCAACGGCCAGCTCGTGGTCGAGGACCTGACGGCCGACGCCTCCGACCTCTGGCGGCTCGACGACCGGGAGGTCTCGCGCAGCCTCGTCGTCGTCGCCGTGGCCGTCGGGAACGTCGCCCACGGGATGGTCACCCTCGACGCCCTCGAGGCGGACGGCTTCGACGACGACGACGTCGCCCTCGTCCGCCTCATGGCCGGCCTCCTCGGGGCCGCGATGAGCATCCGGTGACCAGCGCCCGCGCCTCGACGCGGACGCTGGTGCGCGTTGGACACGGGTGCGAGACTGGAGCAGGAGACCGAGGAGGTGAGGCACGTGGCGATGACGATCGACGGTGACCACCACGACCGGCGGATCGACGCGATCCTGACCGACCCGAAGGGCTACTTCGAGCGCGCCCGACGCCGCGCCGAGGCCAAGGTCCGGCGCGAGATGGAGCAGGAGCGGGACACCAAGCCCGCCACCCGTACGACCTAGACCGCCTGACGCTCCCTGAGCCTGTCGAAGGGCCTCGCAGAGGTCGGCGGTTGACGCCCCCTGAGCCTGTCGAAGGGCCTCGAAGCGGCCGGGGGTTGACGCTCCCTGAGCCTGTCGAAGGGCCTCGCAGAGGTCGGCGTCCTTTCCAGCCACGCTGGCTGGCGGGCCAACGGGCGCACCTTCACAGCAGGCCGGTGTGGTCCAGGACCACCCGCGTGCCGATCAGGATCAGGATGACGCCGCCGGCGATCTCGGCCGGCCCGCCGAACCGTCGCCCAACGCGCCGACCGAGCAGCACGCCGACGAAGCTCAGCACGGCGGTGCAGACGCCGATCAGCAGCACCGCCCACCCGACGGCCACGTCGAGGAAGGCGACCGAGATGCCGACCGCGAGCGCGTCGATGCTCGTCGCGACGGCCAGCACGACCAGCTCACGGACCCCGAGCGGGTCGCTGTCCTCGTCGGTGTCCTCGCCGCCGCGGACCGCCTCCCAGATCATCTTCAGCCCGATGAGCAGCAGACCGAAGGCGACCCGGTGGTCGACGCCGGTGATGCCTCCCGCGCCTCAGGCCGGGACGACCACCAGCACCAGGTCCCCGCCCTCGACCTGCTGGATGGCGCTCAGGGCGAGACGCTCGACGCGGCCGCCGACGGAGGCCGTGATGGCCGCCTCCATCTTCATCGCCTCGATGGTCGCCACCGTCGCACCCGCCTCGACCTCGTCGCCCTCGGCGACGGTGACCGTGACGACGCCGGCGAACGGCGCGGCGACGTGGCCCGGCCGGCTGGGGTCGGCCTTCTCGGCGGCCTTGACGTCGACCTTGATCGACGTGTCCCGGACGCGGATCGGGCGCAGCTGGCCGTTGATCGTGGACATGACCGTGCGCATGCCGCGCTCGTCCGGGTCGCCGATCGCCGACAGCCCGAGGATGAGGCTGACGCCCCGACCGATGCGCGCGATGTGCTCCTCGCCCGGCTGCAGGCCGTAGAGGTAGTCGAGCGTGTCCAGCCGGCTGACGTTGCCGTACGTCTCGCGGTTGTGCAGGAACTCCTTCGTCGGGCCGGGGAAGAGCAGCCGGTTCAGCGCGGCCTGCCGGACCGGGCCGGCCTGGTCGAGCTCGGCCGAGTCCTCGGGCGCCAGCTCGGTCTCGCGCAGCGGCACGGTCCGGCCGGCGAGCGCGCGCGTCCGGAAGGGCTCCGGCCAGCCGCCGGGCGGGTCGCCCAGCTCGCCGCCGAGGAAGCCGATGACGGAGTCGGGGATGTCGAAGTCCTGCGGGTTCTGCTCGAACTCGAGCGGGTCCGCCCCCTTCGCCACGAGCTGCAGCGCGAGGTCGCCGACGACCTTGGAGCTCGGCGTGACCTTGGTCGGACGGCCGAGGATCCGGTTCGCGGCGGCGTACATCGCCTCGATCTGCTCGAACTTCTCCCCCAGCCCGAGCGCGACGGCCTGCTGGCGCAGGTTCGACAGCTGGCCGCCCGGGATCTCGTGGTCGTAGACGCGCCCGGTCGGGCTGTCCAGCCCCGACTCGAAGGGCGCGTAGACGCGGCGAACCGCCTCCCAGTACGGCTCGAGGTCCATCACGGCCCGCAGGTCGAGGTTCGTCGCGCGCTCGGTGTGCTCGAGCGCCGCGACCAGCGCGGACGCCGGCACCTGCGACGTCGTGCCCGCCATCGGGGCGCTGGCCACGTCGACGGCGTCGACCCCGGCGTCCACGGCGGCCATCAGGGTGGCGAGCTGGCCACCGGCGGTGTCGTGCGTGTGCAGGTGCACCGGCAGGTTGAACCGCTCGCGCAGCGCCGTCACCAGCGTCTTCGCGGCCGGCGGCCGGAGCAGGCCCGCCATGTCCTTGATCGCCAGCACGTGCGCGCCGGCGTCGACGATCTGCTCGGCCAGACGCAGGTAGTAGTCGAGCGTGTAGAGCGTCTCGCCCGGGTTGGTCAGGTCTGCGGTGTAGCAGAGCGCGACCTCGGCGACCGTCGTCCCGGTCTCGCGCACGGCCTCGATCGCCGGACGCATCTGGTCGATGTCGTTCAGCGCGTCGAAGATGCGGAAGATGTCGATCCCGACCGCGGCCGCCTCGGCGACGAAGGCCGTCGTGACCTTGGTCGGGTAGGGCGTGTAGCCGACCGTGTTGCGCCCCCGCAGCAGCATCTGCAGCGCGACGCCGGGCATGTTGTAGCGCAGCGCGGCGAGCCGCTCCCACGGGTCCTCGGCGAGGAAGCGCAGGGCCACGTCGTACGTCGCCCCGCCCCAGCACTCGACGCTCAAGAGCTCCGGCGTCATCCGCCCGACGTACGGGGCGATGCGCAGCAGGTCCTTGGTCCGCACGCGGGTGGCGAGCAGCGACTGGTGCGCGTCGCGGAACGTCGTGTCCGTGACCTCCGTGCGGACCCGCGCGCGCAGGTCGGCCGCGAACCCCTCCGGGCCGAGCTCCAGCAGCCGCTGGCGCGACCCCTGCGGCGACGGCTGGGTGAGGTCGACGCCCACGGGCCGCTTGACCCCGGGGTCGAGGTGCGTCGGCGCAGGGCCCCAGGGCTTGTTCACCGTGACCTCGGCCAGCCAGCGCAGCAGCTTGGTGCCGCGGTCGGCGGGCGCGTGGGTGGTGAGGAGGCCGGGCCGCTCCTCGATGAACGCGGTGGAGACGTCGCCGGCGATGAAGTCGGCGTCCTCGAGGACGGCCTGCAGGAACGGGATGTTCGTGCTGACGCCGCGGATGCGGAACTCGGCGAGCGCCCGTCGGGCGCGCGCGACGGCCGCGTCGAAGGTGCGGGCGCGGCAGGTCAGCTTGACCAGCATGGAGTCGAAGTGGGCGCTGATCTCGACGCCCGTGTCGACCGTGCCGCCGTCGAGGCGGACGCCCGCCCCACCGGCGCTGCGGTAGGCGGTGATGGTGCCGGTGTCGGGGCGGAAGCCGTTCGCCGGGTCCTCGGTCGTGATGCGGCACTGCAGCGCGGCGCCGTTGATCCGGACGGTCTCCTGCGACAGCCCGAGGTCGGCCAGCGACTCGCCGCTGGCGATCCGCATCTGCGACTGGACCAGGTCGACGTCGGTGATCTCCTCGGTGACCGTGTGCTCGACCTGGATGCGCGGGTTCATCTCGATGAACACGTGCTCGCCGGCCCGCGGCCCCTCGGTCTCGACGAGGAACTCGACCGTCCCGGCGACGGAGTAGCCGATCGACGTCGCGAACTTCACCGCGTCGGCGCACAGGGCCTCGCGCAGCTCGGCGCTGATGTTCGGCGCGGGCGCGATCTCGATGACCTTCTGGTGGCGCCGCTGGATCGAGCAGTCGCGCTCGAAGAGGTGCATGACGTGCCCGGAGCCGTCGGCGAGGATCTGGACCTCGATGTGGCGCGGGCGGCCCACGGCCTGCTCGATGAACGCGGTCGGGTCGCCGAAGGCACCCTCGGCCTCGCGCATCGCGGCCTCGACGGACTCGCGGATCTTCGCCGGGTCGTCCACCCGGCGCATGCCGCGGCCGCCACCACCGGCGACGGCCTTGACGAACACGGGGAAGCCGATCTCGGCGGCCCCCGCCACCAGCTCGTCGACGTCGGCCGACGGCGGCGTCGAGCGCAGCGTCGGCACGCCGGCCCGACGGGCCGCACCGAGCGCGCGCACCTTGTTGCCGGCCAGCTCGAGCACGTCCGCCGGCGGGCCGATGAACGCGATGCCGTTCGCGTCGCAGGCCCGGGCCAGGTCGGGGTTCTCCGACAGGAAGCCGTAGCCGGGGTAGATCGCGTCGGCGCCCGACTCGAGCGCCGCGCGGATGATCTCGTCGATGTCGAGGTACGCCCGGACGGGGTGCCCGCGCTCCCCGATCAGGTACGCCTCGTCCGCCTTGATGCGGTGCACCGCGTTGCGGTCCTCGTACGGGTAGACCGCCACGGTCTGGGCCCCGAGCTCGTAGGCGGCCCGAAACGCCCGCACGGCGATCTCACCCCGGTTGGCGACCAGCACCTTCGTGAACATGCCCCGCAACCTATCCGGAGTCGTGTTACCGGTCCGCTACACGTTCCATCTGCCAATCTCGCGGGGCGCCTCCCGTACGCGACCCGGGTGCCGGGCCGGGACGGACGCTCCGGACGAGGCCCCTCACAACCATCCGCCCTCGCAAGCTCGGGCTCCCGCCAGACCCATCCACGCTCGGGGCCTCGTCCGGAGCGTCCGTCCCTCAGACCTCGAGCGCGCTCCCGGAAGGCACGCCTTCGAGCGTGAAACGGGCCGTGACGGTCGCGGTGACGGTCTGCGGCTGGGGTTCCAGGTCGAGCTCCGGGGGCGGGCCGCCACCCTTGGCCATGGCGAACGCGCGGGGCATCCCGCCGCCGAAGCCGCCGTCGGTGTCGGAGAGCTCGACGAGGTCGCCGAGGGTCGCGCCGAGGGCGGTCGCGTAGTCCTGCGCCCGGGCGACGGCGGCGCGGACGGCGTCGACGCGGGCCTCGCGGTGCAGCGGCGAGGTGCGGCGCAGGGACCACCACGGGCCGTCGACCTGGGCGCCGGGCAGGCCGGCCAGGGCGACGACGAGGTCGGAGAGCCCGAAGAAGTCGGCCAGCGTCAGGCGGGTCGAGTAGCGGCCGGTGTAGCCGGTGACCTTCACGCCCGACCGGCGGTCGAAGACGGGCGAGACCGAGAAGGGGTCGGTGCGCACGCTGTCGAAGGCCAGGTCGGGCAGCGCCTCCTCGACCTGGTGGGCGAGGTCGGCGAGCGAGCGCGTGACCTCCGCCGCGGTACGGCCCGAGGTGTGCAGGACGGCCGACACGGTCGCGAGCTCCGGCGGCCCCTCGACCTCCCCCTCGCCCCGGACGGTCACGGTCGGCGTCGCAGTCATGGGGTCGGTCTACCAGAGCAGTGCAGCAACGCCCCCTGAGCCTGTCGGAGGGCGCTTCACCAACGCCCCCTGAGCCTGTCGAAGGGCGCTTCACCAACGCCCCCTGAGCCTGTCAAAGGGCCTCGGAGAGGTTGGCTCCCCTCGACCAGGGAGCCAACCCGTCCCAGGCCCTTCGGCGGGTTCGGGCGTACGGGCGTCAGGCCGGCTGGACCTCGAGGCTCGGGTGGGGGCGCAGGTGCGGGCGGACGCGGAGGTGCTCGCGGTGGAGGACGAAGGCGACGCTGGCGAGGACGCCGAGGGCGGTGAGGCCGCCGCCGCCGATCAGGGTCCAGCGCGGGCCGAGGACCTCGCCGACCCAGCCGAGCAGCGGTGCGCCGATCGGGGTGCCGCCCATCAGCACCATCATGTAGAGCGCCATGACGCGGCCGCGGAGGTGCGGGGCGGCACCGAGCTGGACGGAGGCGTTGGCGGCGGTCAGCGTCAGGAGGGCGACGAGGCCGAGCAGCGGGAGGATCGCGGCGTAGGTGGCGTAGGTCGGCATCAACCCGGCGGCGATCTCGACCACGGCGAAGGCCAGGGCCATCAGCACCACGAACCGGCCGCGCGGGCGGGCCTGGCGCCGCGCGGCGACGAGCGCGCCGGTCAGCGAGCCGACGGCCATGAACGTGCCGAGGATCCCGTACGCCTCCGCGCCCTTGTGGAACTGCTGCTGGGCCATCAGCGCCGAGGTCATCTGGAAGTTCATGCCGAAGGTGCCGACGAAGAAGGCGACGCACAGGATGAGCAGCAGGTCGCCGCGGTGCAGGACGTACGACATCCCCTCGCGGATCTGGTGCTTCGCCCGCGGCGGGCGGTCGGCGCGGTTCAGCAGGGCCGGGTTCATGAGGCTGAGCGCGAGGATCATCGCGCCGTAGGTGACGCAGTTCGACAGGATCGCCCAGCCGGAGCCGAAGGCCGCGATGACCAGGCCGGCGAGCGCCGGGCCGATGATCCGGCCGGCGTTGAAGTTCGCCGAGTTGAGCCCGACGGCGTTGGCGATGTGCTGCTTGCCGGCGACCTCGGAGACGAACGCCTGCCGTGCCGGGTTGTCGAAGGCGGTCCCGAGGCCGAAGGCCAGCGCGACGACGAAGACGTGCCAGGTCTGCGCGACCCCGGTGACGGCGAGGACCCCGAGCACGGCGGCGCAGACGGCGAGCCAGGCCTGCGTGACCCGGAGGATGCGGCGCTTGTCGAAGCGGTCGGCGATGAGGCCGCCGTACGGCGACAGCAGCAGCATCGGCAGGAACTGCAGCCCGGTGGTGACGCCGACGGCGAGGGCGGAGCCGTGGGACAGCTCGAGGACGAGCCAGTCCTGTGCGACGCGCTGCATCCACGTCCCGATGTTGGAGACGAAGGCGCCGGCGAAGTAGATGCGGTAGTTCGGCTGGCCGAGCGCGGCGAACATGCTCGTCCGGCCCTCGGCGGGCGACGCGACGGCCTCGTCGGTCGGGGGTGTGGTGCGGTCGGTGTCGACGCTCACGCGGCGTTGATCCTCTCGAGGATGCCCACCGCGCGGCGGAGCACCTCCTTGTCGTCCGGGTCGAGCTCGGCGATCCGCTGGGCCAGCCACTCGGACCGGCGTCGCCGGTTCAGCAGCAGGAGGTCCCGGCCGCTCGGGGTGAGGGAGACCAGCGCCTGGCGCCGGTCGGCGGGGTCGGGGGTGCGGACGACGAGCCCGCGCTCCTGCAGGGCGTTCACGATCCGGGTCATGGACGGCGCTGCGACCTTCTCGGCGGCGGCGAGCGCCCCGATGGGCTGGTCGTCCGCACGGGCGAGGGTCCCCATGGCCGAGAGCTGGCTCGCGGTCAGCTCGAGCCCGTCGGCGCGCACCTGGCGCAGCCGGCGGGCGAGGCGCATGACGGCGGGGCGCAGCCCGTCGGCCAGCCCGGACACGCTGCGCAGGTCGCTGCGGGTGCTCCGGGGCGGGGTCGTCGTGCTCACGGAACCGAGAATACTCCTTAGCAATGTTAAATACAACGGCTAAGCATCTCGGCCCGGCCCACGGCCGACCCCGGAGCGTTCACGAGGCGTTCACGGGCTCGTCCCCGGTGTCGCGCGGTCAGGACGGCCCCCTGCGCCCGGCGCTCCGTACGATGACCGTGGTCGACGGCCCGGTCGGCCACGGACGAGAGGCACCGGGGAATGGCGCGGATCACCCGCCGCACGGCACTGCTGGGCGCGGTCACGGCAGCGCTCGCCGCCTGCTCGAAGGACCCGACCCCGGCGCCGGCACCGGCCGCCCCCGCAGCGACGACGCCCAGCGCGACCCCGGTGGCGCCCACGCCGAAGCCGACCCCCGTGGACACCCGTCCCCGCTGGCCGCTGACCGGCGAGCTGCTCAAGGACAAGGGCGACGCCCGGCACGCCGCCGTCGCGGTCAAGGTGCCGGACAACCGTCAGGAGCACCCGCAGCGCGGCATCGGCGACGCCGACATCGTCTTCGTGCAGCTGGAGGGCTACCTCGACGCGGACGGCTACAGCTCGACCCGCCTGGTCCCGGTGTTCCACTCGAAGATGCCCGACACGGTCGAGCCGGTCCGGTCGATCCGCCCGGTCGACGTCCCTCTGCTCAGCCCGATGGACGCGATCATCGGCAACACCGGCGCCGCCAAGTGGACGATCGCGTACGTGAAGAAGTACAGCAAGCACCTCGAGGCGATGCTGTCCTACCTCGCGACGCGGGGCACGGGCTCGTACGGGACCGACCAGTCGCGGGTCTACCAGTACCAGGGCCAGACCTACTACGACCGCGCCACCACCTGCCACCCGAAGGTGCTGGCGAAGCAGACGAAACGGTTCCGCGACGGTCCCCCGCGCGTCTACTTCCCGATCGCCCCGAGCGACAAGGAGGTGAGCACCGTCAAGTACAAGGGCAAGGACGGCAGGACGCTGAAGGTCCCCTACAAGGGCGACGACTACCTCATGGGCTACACGTACGACAAGAAGACGAAGCGCTACCTGCGCAGCATGCCGTGGGGGCCGCACGTGCTGGCCGACGGCAAGCGCGTCTCCACCGACAACGTGCTGGTGATCAAGGCGCACCAGCACTTCGAGCACCACGAGCCGATGCACGACATCATCGACACCAAGGGCACGTTCCTCTACTTCCACGAGGGCCGCTACGTCACCGGGACCTGGCGCAAGGCCGGCGTCGCGGAGCCGTTCCGGTTCGCCCTGACGAACGGCGAGCCGCTGCTGATGGCTCCCGGGCAGACGTTCGTCGAGCTGCCGGACACCAAGGCCAGGCTGCGCATCGGCGACTGAACCGCCGGTCCGACGTGTCCGCCCGGCCCGCGCTGGGTAGGAGGCGGACGTGGACAGCGCGACGGACCGAGGGACGACCAGCAGATGAGCGTGGGTGACCGGGCGGCCCGCCGCCCCTCGCGGTGGCTCGTGATCTACCTGCGCAACCACGAGGCGGCGGCGAGCGCCGGGACCGACCTGTTCGCGCGGACGTCGCGCTCGCAGGCGGACCGGCCCTGGGGGCCGGCCCTGGTCGGCGTCGCCCACGACGTGGCGGAGGACCTGCGGACGCTCCGCGGGCTGATGCGGACCTGGGGCGTACGCCCGGACCCCGTCAGCGGCGTCGCTCTGCGGTTCGGGGAGCGCGTCGGCCGGCTCAAGCCCAACGGCCGGGTCGTCCGGCGCTCGCCGCTCTCGGACCTGGTGGAGGTCGAGGCGGGGCTGGACGCCGTCCACGCGAAGGCGAGCGGGTGGCAGGCCCTGCGCGCCGCCCGCGGGGACGCCGTCCCCGTCCACCTGGACGAGCTGGCCCGCCGTGCGGACGACCAGCTCGAGCGGATGCGTGCGCTGCACGCGACCGTGGCGGCCGCGGTCCTCTAGCGGGTTCGTGCCGCGGACCAGGGGCCGGGCGTCACGGGTCGAGGCCGGCGATGACCTTCTCGAGCAGCTCGGCCATCGTCTCGATCTCCTGGTCGCTCAGCCCGGCGAGCACGTCGGACTCGACCATGTCGGACTGCCGGATGACCTCGACGAAGAGGGCGTAGCCCGCGTCGCTCAGCTGGATGAGCACCCGGGTGCGGTTGTCCGGGTCCTGCTCGCGGGTGATCAGCCCCCGCTCGACCAGGCGGTCGAGCCGGTGCGTCATGGACGAGGGGGCGATGTTCGTCGCGGCCGCGAGCTGCGAGGGCGTGAGCGGCGCGTGGCCGGGGCTCCGGGCGAGCTCGGAGATCACCAGGTACTCGTTGGTGGAGATGTCCAGGTCGACGAGCTGGCGGTCGTACCACTGGTTCAGCCGGCGGGACAGGCGGTGGACCGCCGTGATGACCCGCTGGATCGACTCGTCGGCCCCGGCCTCCACGAAGGTGGCCACGGCCTGCCGGAGGTCGGCGGCGTCGTCCGGGGACAGGACGCCCGGGTTGGCCGCGGGAACCGGGGCGTCGGTCATGGGGACAGTCTCTCCGATGCGCTGGGTGGCTGACGCGGGGTCAGTCGAAGAGCGCGTCGCTCTGGTCCCAGTCGATGGTCTCCCACAGCAGGGCGGGCAGCTCCTCCACGTGCTCCTCCTCGACCACGCCGGAGTGCGCGCCGCAGCCGTGGTCGACGCTGACGACCTGGCCGTCGGAGACCGAGAAGGCGTTGGTGCACGCGCCGAACAGGACGCCGAGGCCACCGGTCAGCCGGGTGAAGAAGCCGCAGGTCTCGCAGACGCCCGGCGCCTGCCGGGTGAGGTTGTTGTCCGGTCCGGGCGGACCGAGCAGCCAGCGCTGCGCCGCCTCGTCCCGGCCGGTGCGCGACAGCACGCGCTCGCGGCCGAGGCCGAGCTCCGCCACGACGACGCGGGTGAGCTCCTCCTCGGCGGGGTCGGTGTCCGCGGCGTGCTCGCCGCCCGTGTAGCCGGGCTCGAGGCGCGGGTCGTCGACCGGCGAGGCCATCAGCAGCCCCGCGGACACGTCCCCGGGACCCACGCGCTCGGCCCACGGGACCCAGCGCGGCGCCAGCAGCGACCCGTCGCCGGGCAGCAGCACGACCTCGTCGACCGTCACGACCTTGGCGCGCGACGCCCGGGCCACGGTCACCGACCAGTGCCAGCCCGCGTAGCCGGGGTGCGTCGAGGCGAAGACGTGGGTCAGGACCCGGTCGCCCTCGGCCACGGCGCCGATGTGCTCGCCGACGCCGATGACGCCGGCGGTCTCGACGGCCGCCGCACGGGCGAGGTCGACCGCGTCCAGGCAGGCCTGGTCGGCCTTGGGGGCGCGCGGCGCCCGGATCGTCGGCATGGTCGCCGTCGCCGTCGCGGTCGTCGTCGTGGTCGTCGTGTCGTCCGCCGTCGGGGTGGTCGGCACTAGAGCTCCAGCTCGTCGGCGACGGCCCGCAGGACCGACGCGAGCTTGGACGCCGTACGGGCGTCGGGGTAGCGCCCGCGGCGGTAGCCGTTGCCGACGCTGTCCATCGTCTTGATGAGGTCCTCGATGATCACGGTCATCTGCTCGGTCGGCTTGCGCTGCGCCTTGGACAGCGACGGCGGCGCCTCGAGCACGTGCAGCGACAGCGCCTGCTCGCCGCGGCGACCCTCGACGACGCCGAACTCGACCTTCTGGCCCGGCTTCAGGGCGGTCACGCCGGCGGGCAGGGCGTTGGAGCGCACGTAGACGTCGCCCCCGTCGTCCTTGGTCAGGAAGCCGAAGCCCTTCTCGGCGTCGTAGAAGCGGACCTTGCCAGTCGGCACGGGCGAACCTCACTTGTCGCTGCGTCGTGATGGATGCTGTGTCGCGCGGAGAGCCCGCGCCGCGTACGTGCCACCCACTCCGGGCAACCCGCCAAGCCTAGCGGGATCGGCGTCACGGCCCAACCGGGATCTGCCCTGGTCAGAGGGCCGCCCCGTTCCCGTCGCCACCTGTGGCCGCCCCGTCGCGTCACTAGACTCGCAGGCGTGGCGACCTGGGAGGACGGACCGGAGTACGCGCCGCACGAGCGTCCGCAGTACTTCGCCGACGCACCCGTGCCGCCGTTGGACCAGGCGCCCCCGGTCGAGCCGCTCGCCGGCGGCCCGTCGACCGCCCGCCCGCACTTCGACCAGCCGTCCGCGCCGGTCGCCCCGCTCGCGACCCTCGTCCCGGCGCCGCCCGACGAGCGCGACCCGCACCGGCCGTTCGACACCGTCACCTCGACGATGACCTCGGTGGGCTGGGGGGCCGACGCGCCCTTCGAGGCGACCGCGCCGTTCAGCCCCTCCGCCGCCGCGCAGACGGCCACACCCGCCGCCGGCGCCCCCTGGCCCGTGCTCGAGCAGCCGTCCCGCGGTGCCGACCGCGCCGCGCAAGCCGCTCCCCCGGTCCCGGGGTCGTTCCCACCGGTCGGCGGGCCGCCTGCCGGCGGGCCGTCGGTCGCCGGTCCGTCGGGTGGGCCGGTGCCCCAGCCCGGGTCCCAGCCCGGTCCGCAGCCCGACCCGTACGCCTACCCCACCCCCGGGACGCCGGGCTGGTTCGCACCGCCGCCCGCCGCGTACGGGGACCAGCAGCGACCCGGCCGGGTCGACGCCAGGCAGGTCGTGGAGGCCGCCACGCCAGGTCTGTGCATCTGCCTCGCCCTGGGCGGGCTGATCTACGTCCTCGCACCGATCCTCCTGGTCGTGGCCGTGTTCCTGTCGACGCGGGTCAAGGTCGCCCAGCGCGCCCTGCGCACCGCGTTCCGGATCGCCGCGGGTGCCGTCGCCTTATTCGCCGTGGTCGGGCTGTTCCGGTCCGTCTTCGAGGGCGACCCGTGGTGGCGCTTCGTCGCCGGCTGGTCGGCCGGCATCTGCTGGGTGATGCTCGGGATCCTCCTGCTGGTCGTGTGGCAGTCCCTGGTCCGCCCGACGCCGCCGGCCCCGCCTGCGCCGCCCACGTCGAACCCCTGGGGCTGAGCCGCGTGGCCGCGCCCGCGCGCCCCCGCACGCTCACCGAGAGCCTCCGCCGCTGGCCCGTCGGCGCGGTCGAGGACCTCCTCCGGCTCCGGCCGGACCTGACGGTCCCGATGCCGCGCGACCTGTCCGAGCTCGCCTCGCGCGCGACGACGTCGGCCTCCACCGGCCGCGCGCTCGACGACCTCGACGCCTGGCAGCGCCTGGTCGCCGAGGCCCTCGCCGCGCTGCCCGACCCCACGACGCTCGCCGAGCTCGAGGCGCTGCTCGGCGGCAGCCCCGACGAGGTCGTCGCCGCGGTGGAGACGCTGCGCGCCCGCGCGCTCGCCTGGGGCGACGACGACGGGCTGCACCTCGTCCGGACCGCCCGGGAGGCGTTCGACCCGCACCCGCTGGGGCTCGCGGCCCCGTCGCGCCAGCCGCTGGAGGACGCCGAGGTCGACGCCGCGCTCGCCGAGGCCACCCCGGCGATGCACGCGGTCCTCGACCGGCTGGTCTGGGCCCCGACCGGCGTCGCCCGTCAGGCCGACCGGGTCGTGGGACCCGCCGCCCGCGGACCCGTGGCCTCGCTGCTCGCCGCCCGGCTGCTGCGCTCGCTCGACGGCGACACCGTGGTCCTGCCGCGCGAGGTCGCGCTCCGGCTCAGAGAGGGCCGGCTGACCCGGGAGCCCGTTCCCCGTCAGGGCCCGGTGCTGACCGGCCGGACCCGACCGACGACCCTCGTCGACCGCGCCGCCGCCGGCGCGGCCCTCAGCCTGCTCGACGACGTCGACCTCGTCGCCCGCGCGCTCGAGGACAGCCCGTTCCGGCCGCTGCGCACCGGCGGCCTCGCCACCCGCGACCTCACCGGCCTCGTCCGGTCCCTCGGCACCGACGTCGTGCACGCCACCTTCGTGGTCGAGCTGGCCGCCGCGGCCGGGCTCGCCGCCCCCGGCAGCAGCCACGGGGTGCTGCCGACGGCCGCGTACGACCGGTGGGTCACCCGCCCCGCCGCCGAGCGCTGGACGACGCTGGCCCGGGCGTGGCTGGCCGCGCCGCGCTGGTTCGCCCGGTCGTCGGCGTCGGGCGCGCACGCCCTCGGGCCCGAGGCCGAGTCGCCGTCCGCGCCCGCGCTGCGCCGGGTGGTCCTCGGGCTCGCCGTCGCCGCCGGGCCGGGCACGGTCCTCGACCCGGACGACCTCGGTGCCGCCCTGGCCTGGGAGCGCCCGCGGCTCTCGCGCACCCCCGACGCCGCGGTCGAGCTGAGCCGGGACCTGTGGCGCGAGGCCTCGCTGCTCGGGTTCGTCGCGCTGGGCGCCGTCTCCGACTTCACGCCGAGCCTGCTCGCCGACGCTCCCGTCCCGGAGGCGCTGGCCGTCCTGTTCCCGGAACCGGTCACCGAGCTGATCCTCCAGGCCGACCTCACCGCCGTAGCGCCCGGGCCGCTGCGCCACGACGTCGCCGCCGACCTGCGCCTGCTCGCCGCGCAGGAGTCGCGCGGGGCGGCTTCGGTCTACCGCTTCAGCGCCGACTCCGTACGCCGGGCGATGGACGCCGGCTGGTCGGCCGAGGACGCGCTGGGCTGGCTCCGGGACCACGCGTCGACCCCCGTCCCGCAACCGCTGGAGTACCTGCTCGGCGACGTCGCGCGCCGCCACGGGGCCGTCCACGTCGGGCCGGCGCTGAGCTTCGTCACGAGCGAGGACGACGCG
Organism: Microlunatus spumicola; assembly: GCF_039536445.1. NCBI lineage: Bacteria > Bacillati > Actinomycetota > Actinomycetes > Propionibacteriales > Propionibacteriaceae > Microlunatus > Microlunatus spumicola. Next base: position 638,241 of record NZ_BAAAYR010000004.1, read on the forward strand.
CAGCTGAGCACCTTCCTGCGGCACCCGCAGGCCGCCGCGCTGGGACTGCGGCGTCTCGCCCCCGGCGTGGTCGTGGCCGCCGCCGAGCCGGACGAGCTGCTCGAGGCGCTGCGGGACGCCGGGCTCAGCCCCGTCGCCGAGGACGCGCACGGCCGAGGGCTCCCGGCGCCGCCGGTCCCCCGGGCCCCGGTCACCCGCCTCTCGACGCCCGCCGCACCCCCGCGGACGGCCGACGTCGCCGCAGCGGTCGTGGCCGCCGACCAGCGCGCCGCCACCGCCTCGACCGCCGCCGCCGCGCTCGACGACCTCCGAGCCGCAACCCGCGACGGGCTGCCGGTCCGGGTCACCTGGGTCGAGAACGACGGCCGCTCCACCCAGCGCGACCTGGCCCCGCTCGACCTCAGCGCCGGACTCGTCCGGGCGGTCGACCGCTCGAACGCCCAGATCGTCACGATCGCGCTGTCCCGGATCGCGGCGGTCGAGCCGGTCTAGGTCGGCGGCAGACCCCTTCCCGGTCGGGCCCGAGCGCGATCCGCCTCGGAACCGGGCGGAGAAGGAAAGCACGCGCATACGCTTGGCCGGATGTCTGATTCCGCGCCCGGTCCGCTCGTCGTCCAGTCCGACAAGACCCTGCTCCTCGAGGTCGACCACCCCGCGGCCGAGGCCTGCCGCATCGCGATCGCCCCCTTCGCGGAGCTGGAGCGCGCCCCCGAGCACATCCACACCTACCGGCTGACGCCGCTGGGCCTGTGGAACGCGCGGGCCGCCGGCCACGACGCCGAGCAGGTCGTCGACACCCTCCTCACGTACAGCCGCTACCCCGTCCCGAACGGGCTCCTCGTCGATGTCGCCGACACGATGGACCGCTACGGCCGGCTGCGGATCGAGAAGCACCCCACGCACGGGCTGGTCCTCGTGACCACCGACCGCCCGGTGCTCACCGAGGTGCTGAAGTCGGCCAAGGTCAAGGGCCTGGTCGGCGCCCGCGTGGACGACGACACCGTCGTGGTCCACGCGAGCGAGCGCGGGCACCTCAAGCAGGTCCTGCTCAAGCTCGGCTGGCCGGCGGAGGACTTCGCCGGCTACGTCAACGGCGAGGCCCACGCGATCGACCTCGTGCAGGACGGCTGGGAGCTGCGGCCCTACCAGGCGCAGGCCGCCGAGTCCTTCTTCCACGGCGGGTCCGGGGTCGTCGTGCTTCCCTGCGGCGCGGGCAAGACGATCGTCGGCGCGGCCGCCATGGCCACCGCGAAGACGACCACGCTCATCCTCGTGACCAACACGGTCTCCGCCCGGCAGTGGCGCGACGAGCTCGTCAAGCGCACGAGCCTCACGCCGGAGGAGATCGGCGAGTACTCGGGCTCCAAGAAGGAGATCCGGCCGGTCACGATCGCGACCTACCAGGTCATCACCACCAAGCGGGGCGGCGTGCACCCTCACCTCGAGCTCTTCGGCGCCCGCGACTGGGGCCTCGTGCTCTACGACGAGGTCCACCTGCTCCCGGCGCCCGTGTTCCGCATGACGGCCGACCTGCAGGCCCGCCGCCGCCTCGGCCTCACCGCGACCCTCGTCCGCGAGGACGGCCGTGAGGGCGACGTCTTCTCCCTCATCGGGCCCAAGCGCTACGACGCGCCGTGGAAGGACATCGAGGCGCAGGGCTACATCGCGCCCGCCGACTGCGTCGAGGTCCGGGTGACGCTCAGCGAGGCCGAGCGGATGACGTACGCGGTCGCCGAGCCGGACGTCCGCTACCGCCTCGCGGCGACGGCCGACTCCAAGACCGACGTGGTCGTCGACCTCGTCCGCAAGCACACGGGCACGCCGACCCTGGTCATCGGCCAGTACGTCGATCAGCTCGAGGACCTCGCGCAGCGCCTCGACGCCGCGCTGATCACCGGCGACACCACGGTGCGCCAGCGCGAGCGGCTCTACGAGGCGTTCCGGTCGGGCGAGATCGACCTGCTCGTGGTCAGCAAGGTCGCGAACTTCTCGATCGACCTGCCGAGCGCCCAGGTCGCCATCCAGGTCTCCGGCGCCTTCGGCTCCCGGCAGGAGGAGGCGCAGCGCCTCGGCCGCCTGCTCCGGCCCAAGGCCGACGGCGTGATGGCCCGCTTCTACGCCGTCGTCAGCCGCGACACCGTCGACGCCGAGTTCGCCGCGCACCGCCAGCGCTTCCTGGCCGAGCAGGGCTACGCCTACACGATCATGGACGCCGACGACGCCCTGGCCGCCGACTGAGGCTCGTCCTCGAGCGCTGGGGTTCACGAGGCACGCTCTCGTTCTCTGCTCGGCACACCGTTGTCGCGTCGGCACACCCTGCACGGTGTGCCGACCACCGCACGGTGTGCGTCGGTCCCGGGTAGTCGACGACCCAGGTCGTCGGTCATGATCAGGCGGCCGCGGCGCGGGCGAACGCCCGTCGCAGACGCTCGGCGATGACCTCGGGGTGGGCCAGGTCCGCCCACACCCAGCGCACGACCTGCCAGCCGAGCTCGCGCAGCAGGTCCTCCCGCTGCTTCTCCCGGAACACCGCGTCGCCGCCGTCGTCGTCCTTCCCGAGAAGCCGGCCGTACTTGACCCGCCCGTCGAACTCGCCGATGGTCCGCAGCTCGGGCCAGGCGAAGTCCACCCGTCCGGCCAGACGCGCGCCGTTCAGGACCCGGTGCTGGAGGTCCTCCGGCATCAGCCCCAGGTCGGACAGCAGCACCCTGCTCACGGACTCGCCCACCGACTCCGAGCGACCGTCGGCGAACGCGACGACGCGGCGGGCGCGCTCCGAACCGCGGAGCCCCGCCGTACGGTCCAGCGCCTCCTCGAGCTCGAGAAGCGTGGCACCCAGCGCCAGAGCGCGGTCGGCGGCCGCGACGCCCTGCTCGAAGGGAAGGCTGCGAGCCAGGTCGACGACGGTTCGCGCCAGGTCGGTCGTCGGCCACCCCGCCACCTCGACGACCTCCCCGGGGTCCAGACGACAACCGTGGCGATGGACCTCCGTCCGCCGACGACCGCCACCCACCCGCGGCCGGGTGACGTGCACGTGGCTCACGGCCTCGGGCCACACGGGCAACCCCTGCTGCACCGCTGCCGACCCGTGGCTCAGCGTCCAGCCCGGCCCCAGCAGCGGCATCGTCGCCCGGAGGAGGAGCCGGTGCGCCTCCTCGCGCCCGACGGGCTCCTCGACCGGGCGGACGTACGCCCCGCGACGCAGGCGTACGAGGTCACCGGCTGAGCGCCTGCGGGCGAGCTGCGCATCGGAGTCGCCGCGGGCGACGAGGGCTGAGCGAAGAAGAACCTGCTGCTGCACGAGGACCACAGCACCACCGCCGGCGGGCGTGCACCAGGGAGACCTTGCTCGGCTGTGGACAGCCAGCGCCCTGCGGCTCGACCTGTGGAGAAACGGCTGGTGCAGACGGCACACCCTGTCCACGACGGCACACCGAATCCACATCGGCACACCCTGCAGGGTGTGCCGACCGCAGAACGGTGTGCCGGTGCAGGTTAGGTGGCCAGTGCGAGCTGGGTGTGCCGACCTCAGAGCCGTGTGCCGACGTCAGACAGGTGTGCCGACAGGGCGCGACGTCCGGGCAGCGCAGCCCGAGCGGAACCCGCTCAGGCCACGTCGGGAACCGTCGACTCCTCCTGGAACCCGAGCTCGACGGGCCAGCGGTCGGCCTGGTCGATCAGGAGCAGGATCTCCTCGAGCTCGCGCGGCCAGACCCACTCGTCGCTGCCGCGGAGGTCCTCCTTCGACCACCAGCGCCAGCCCTTGAAGGTGATCTGCTCGTCCGGCGTGTGGGCGGAGACGTCGACGTCGAAGGTGCCGACCTGGGCGAGGTAGAAGGCCTCGTCCTGCTCGATGACCTGGTCGCTGTAGCCGTGCACGACGTGGCGGCGGGCGACGGGGCCGAGCAGCGTCGCGGGGTCGAGGTCGAAGCCGGTCTCCTCGCGCACCTCGCGCACGGCCGCCTCGGTCTCGCTCTCCCCCGGGTCGATCCCGCCGCCGGGGGTCACCCACCAGCGGACGTCGACGAGGCCGGGGTCGCTGTCCTCGAACAGCAGCGTCCCCCCGTCGGGGTTGAGGAGCAGCACCCGTACGGTGCGGCGCGTCGCCCGGGGACGGTTGGCCGGGTTCTCGACGGGCGAGAAGGAACGGGTCCGGACGGGCGGCTGGGCTGGCTCGGTCACCCGTCCACGATAGGAACGCGGACCGCGGCCCTGTCCCCGGGGGGCCTCCCCGCCCCGACCCGCACCGAGCTCGTCACCGAGCCCACGCCGCCCGCGCACCGCCCGTCCACGCCAAACCCCTGGACGAAGGGCGCCCGGACCCCTAACGTGGCCCCTCGCCCCTGCACGCCCACCGATCGAGGATCGGAGCTCCCGCATGCCCACCGCGCCGGCCGACCACCCCCCTGATACCGCCCTCGCGACCGAGCAGGAGCACCTGCGCGAGTCGCGCTCCGCCCTCGGCCGCATGCGCGCCGCGACCGCCGGTCTGACCGCCCACGGCGCCGACCGCATCGCGACCGAGAAGCTCAAGGAGGTCCTGCACCGGCGCATGCTCTCGCTGCAGGACGACCCGACCGTCCCGCTCTTCTTCGGCCGCCTCGACTACGACCGGGACCTCGGCGCCGAGCACGACGAGACCCTCTACGTCGGGCGCCGCCACATCACCGGCGAGGCCGGCGGCGAGCCGCTCGTCATCGACTGGCGCGCCGGCATGGCGCTGCCCTTCTACCGCGCCCGTCCGGCCGACCCCATGCACGTGCGCCGACGGCGTCGCTTCGGCTTCTCCCACGGATCGCTGACCGCGTACGAGGACGAGGACCTCGTCGACGCGCCCGCGGCCGAGGGACCGGGCTCGACGATCCTGCAGGCGGAGATCGAGCGTCCGCGCACCGGACCGATGCGCGACATCGTCGCCACCATCCAGCCCGAGCAGGACGTCATCGTCCGGGCCGGACTCGACCAGTCCGTCTGCGTGCAGGGCGCCCCCGGCACGGGCAAGACCGCCGTCGGGCTGCACCGCGCCGCCTACCTGCTCTACGCGCACCGCGAGCAGCTGTCCCGCTCCGGCGTGCTCGTCGTCGGCCCGAACGCCAGCTTCCTGTCCTACATCGGCGACGTGCTCCCCGCCCTCGGCGAGATCGACGCCGCGCAGGCCACCGTCGAGTCGCTGCTCGCCGACGCCACCGGCCTCGAGGTGCGCGCCACCGAACCCGCCGTCCGCGCCCGGCTCAAGGGCGACGCCCGGCTCGCCGAGGTGGTCCGGCGCGCGGTCTGGGGCCACGTCACCCCGGCCACGCAGACGCTGGTGCTGCCGCGCGGGATCCACCAGTGGCGGGTGCCCGCGTACGTCGTCGACGAGGTCGTGGCCGAGCTGCGCGACCGGGCCGTCCGCTACGAGGCGGGCCGGACGATGCTCGCCCAGCGGCTGGCGCACCGGGTGCTGCTGCGGATGGAGGCGGCGGGCGACTCCCCCGACGACCGGGTGCAGGCCGCGGTCGCCCGCAGCCGCGAGGTCAGGGCGTACGTGGGCGCGCTGTGGCCGGCGCTCGACCCCGGCCGGCTGGTGCTGCGGCTGCTGACGGACGCCGCGTTCCTGGCCACGGCCGCCGAGGGGATCCTCGACGCCGACGAGCAGCGCGAGCTGCAGGCGGGTCGGCCGGGGAAGACGCCGAGGTCGGCCCGCTGGACGCTCGCCGACCTCGCGCTCGTCGACGAGGCGAACGACGTCCTGAACCGGACGCCGAGCCTCGGCCACGTCGTGCTCGACGAGGCGCAGGACCTGTCGCCGATGATGCTGCGGGCCGTGGGGCGGCGCGCCAGCACCGGGTCCATGACGGTCCTCGGCGACCTCGCGCAGGCGACCACCCCCTGGTCCGTCGGCTCCTGGGAGGAGTCGCTGGACCACCTCGGCCAGCCGGGGGCGGTCGTCACCGAGCTGGTCGAGGGCTTCCGCGTGCCCGGCCAGGTGATCGACTACGCCGCCCGGCTGCTGCCGGTCATCGCGCCGACCCTGACCCCGCCGTACTCGGTGCGGCGGTCGGCCGGCGAGCTGGACCTGCGACGTACGGGCGACCCGCTCGACGGCACCGTCGCGGCGGTCCGGGAGGTCCTGGGCCGGGCGGGCACGGTCGGTGTGGTGGTCGCGGACCTGCAGGTCGGTGACGTCGCCGCCGCGCTGGGCGCCGCCGGGGTCGCGTACGACCTGCTCGGCGAGGGGCCCCGCGACTTCGACGTCGACGGGGACGTCGCGGAGCGCCGGCGCGTGGAGCTGGTGCCGGCCTCGCTGGTCAAGGGGCTGGAGTTCGACCACGTCGTGCTGCTCGAGCCCGCCCACCTCGTCGACGGGGAGGCGGACGAGCTGACCGGGCTGCGCCGGCTCTACGTCTGCCTGACGCGTGCCGTCACCACGCTCGTGGTCGTGCACGCGGCCGACCTGCCGCTCGCCCTCGCCGCCTGAACCCGGCCGGGCGCACGGTCCTCAGGCCGAGCGGGCCTCGTGCGTGGAGCTCCGCAGGCGCTCGTCGAGCGCGTGCAGCAGGCCGACGAGCTCGGCCATCTCCACACGGTCCAGGCCGGTGGCGTCGCACATCTCGGGGGTCACGCCGGAGGCCCGCTCCTGCAGCTTGCGACCCGCTCGGGTCAGCCCGATGATCACGAGCCGCTCGTCGGCCTTGTCGCGCGCCCGGCTGATCAGCCCCATCGTCTCGAGCCGCTTCAGCAGCGGCGAGAGGGTGCTGGACTCCAGCGACAGGCGCTCGCCGATCCGCCCGACGGGCACGGACGGCTCCTCCCACAGCAGCATCATCACGAGGTACTGCGGGTAGGTCAGCCCGAACTCGTCCAGGGCGACGCGGTAGCGCGCCGTCATCGAGCGCGACGCCGTGTAGAGCGCCAGGCAGAGGTGGTCGTCGAGGGTGAGCCCGGCGACGTCGTCAGGGGACATCAGCGGCGCGGGCGCGGGCGCGCCGGGTCGCTCGATCTCCTGCGTGAGCACGTCCATGCGCCTCAGGCTAGCCCGCGCGGGGGCCCGGGCCGCCCGACCGTCCACCCAATCCGGTGGCACGTGCACTAACCCGGCAGGTCAGCCCGCGGTGCGGAGACGCTCCGGGGTGACGAGCGGGAGACGCACCTGGAAACGGGTGTCGCCCGGCACGGACTCCACGCGGAGGTCGCCGCCGTGGCGCTGCGCGACGACGCGGTAGGAGATGTCGAGGCCGAGGCCCGTGCCCTCGCCGACCGGCTTGGTCGTGAAGAACGGCTCGAAGATCCGCTCCTGCAGGTCCTTCGGGATGCCCGTCCCCGTGTCGCCGATCTCGATCAGCACGTCGTCCGGCTCCAGCCGGGTGCGGATGGTCAGCGTGCCGCCGTCGGGCATCGCCTGGACGGCGTTGTCGATGAGGTTCGTCCAGACCTGGTTGAGCTCGGCCGGGAAGGCCGGGACCCGCGGCAGGCCCTCGGCCAGGTCCTTGACCAGGGTGATGTTCCCCGGCGCGGTGATCTTGTGCTTGAGCATCATGATCGTGCTCTTGAGGCCCTCGTGCACGTCGATGTCGGCGTGCGTCGCCCGGTCCATCTGCGAGTACTGCTTGGCCGCACCGACCAGGGTCGAGATGCGGGTGGTGGCGTCCTCGATCTCGTTCATCAGCTGCTCGGTGTCGAGCGCGTACGCCACCCAGTGGACCGCGTCGCTGAGGATGTCGGGCGAGACGCCCTCGGCCAGCTCGTCGAGCCAGGCCACGTCCGCGCCCGCCGCGACGAGCACGGGGGCCACGTCCCAGCTGCCCTGCACGTCGTGGTCGTCGAGCCAGTCGCCCAGCTCGTCCTCGGCCTCGGACGTCTCCATCGGGCTGAGCTCGCGGGTGATCTTGGCCATCCGCTCGACGGCCGCCTCCTGCAGGTCGACCATCGCCGCGAACTCCCGGCCGTCGATGTCGGCAGACGCGAGGTGGCTGAGCTTGCCGCGCATCTTGCTGACCCGCTCGCGCAGGCTCGCGGTGGCGCGCACGGCCGCGGAGGCGGGGTTGTTCAGCTCGTGGGTCAGGCCGGCGGCCAGCCGTCCGAGGGACAGCAGCCGCTCGCGCTGGCCGACGACGAGCTGGCTGTTGCGCATGCCGGTGGCGAGGCCCTCGAGCATGTGGATGGCCATCGGGAACCACACGCGGATCTTGTCGCCCCACAGGGCGGCGTCGATGACCCAGAACGTGGAGTCGCTGACCGCAACGAGGCTGTTGGCGTAGCGGTGGCCGGCCTCGGCCTTGACGAACGCGGCCGTCGCGCCCGCGTACACGCCGCGGTGGTCGGTCCGGTTGACCTCGACGTTCGTGCCCTCGACCCAGCGGCGCATCGCGACGCAGCCCTCGACCAGCACGAAGAAGCAGGTCGCCGGGTCGCCCTCGGTGTAGACCGCCTCGCCCTCGGCACGGGTCTCGACGAACCCGTTCTGGCTGAGCCACTCCAGCTGGGCCGGCTCGAGCGCCTCGAAGAGGAAGAGCGTCCTCAGCTCGTCGGGCGTCAGCCGGCGCTCGCCGCCCCCGCCGTCCTGCTGCTGCGCCGTTCGCGTCTGCGCCGTCTGGTCCGTCACCGTGTCAGTCACCGTGTCTCCTTCGTCCCGCACAACGTGGGCAGGACGCTCCTGCTTCCCATGGTGCCCCCGGTGGTGCCTCTGCGTGCGCCGAGCCGCCACCCGGGGCTCACTGCTCGGCCAGGTAGCGGTGCACGAGCGTCACGGCGAGGGCCCCTTCGCCGACCGCCGAGGCGACCCGCTTGACCGAGTCGGCGCGGGCGTCGCCGGCCACGAAGACGCCCGGCAGGCTCGACTCGAGCAGGTACGGGTCGCGCTGCAGGTCCCAGCCGTCCGGCCGGCGGCCCTCGACCAGCAGCTCGGGCCCGGTCACGACGAACCCCCGCGGGTCGCGCACGACCTCGCCGTCGAGCCAGTCGGTCAGCGGGGCCGCACCGATGAAGACGAACAGGTGCTCGGCGTCGATGACGTCACGCTGCCCGGTCGTCTTGTCGAACAGGGTCACCGCGCTCAGGTGCTCCTCGCCCTCGACCTTCTCGACCTGGGTGCAGGTGCGGACGTCGATGTTGTCGCGGGCCTCGACCTGCTCGATGAGGTAGCTGGACATCGACTTGGTCAGCGAGTCGCCGCGCACGACGAGCGTCACCCGGGAGGCGTGCGTGGAGAAGAACACGGCCGCCTGACCCGCCGAGTTCGCGCCGCCGACGATGACGACGTGCTGGTCGGCGCACGCGGCGGCCTCGGTCGACGCCGAGCCGTAGTAGATCCCCCGGCCCAGCAGGTCGTCGGCGCCCTCGGCGTCGAGCTGGCGGTAGGACACCCCGGTCGCCAGCACCACCGTGTGGGCCAGCAGGGTCTCGCCGTCGTCGAAGGTGATCTCGCGCGCCGGGCCCTTGGCCTTGAGCCCGACCACCGACCGCGCCGTCAGCAGCTCGGCCCCGAGGCGGACGGCCTGGCGCCGCGCGCGGTCGGTCAGCTGCGCCCCCGCGACCCCGTCGGGGAAGCCGAGGTAGTTCTCGATCCGGGAGCTCTGGCCCGCCTGCCCGCCGGCGGCGGAGCGCTCCAGCACGACGGTCTTCAGCCCCTCCGACGCCGCGTACACGGCGGCGCCGAGCCCGGCCGGCCCGCTGCCGACGATGACGACGTCGTAGAAGTCGCCGCGCGGGGTGGTGTCGAGCCCGACCGCGTTCGCCAGGTCGGTCAGGTTCGGCCGCGTCAGCGCCTCGCCCGCCGTGGTGACGACGACGGGCACGTCCGCGGGACCCTTGCCGGCCGCGGCCAGCAGCCGAGCCCCGTCCGGGTCCTCGACGTTGTACCAGCGGTACGGCACGAGGTTGCGGGCCAGGAAGTCGCGGACCTCGTACGACTCCGGCGACCACGGGTGGCCGAGGATCTTCGTCTTGTGCTCCGGCGCCCGGCCCTCGCGCTTCCAGCTCGTGAGCATGTCGTCGATGACCGGGTAGAGCTTCTCCTCCGGCGGCTCCCACGGCTTGAGCAGGTAGTGGTCGACGTCGACGACGTTGATGGCCGCGATCGCGGCGCTGGTGTCGGCGTACGCGGTCAGCAGCGCCCGGCGGGCCTGCGGCACGAGGTCCATGGCCGACTCGAGGAACTCGACGCCGTTCATCTGCGGCATCCGGTAGTCGGCCAGCAGCACGGCCACCTGCTCGCCGCGCAGCACGACCTCCTTGATCACGTCGAGCGCGGCGGAGCCGGTCTCGGCGCGCACCACGCGGTACTCCTCGGCGTAGCGCCGGCGGAGGTCGCGGGCGACGGCACGGGAGACGCTCGGGTCGTCGTCGACGGTCAGGATGACCGGCTTGGCGTCGCGCGGGGCCTCCCCGTCGCGGCGGGGACGGCGCTCGGGCCGGGTCCCCGTGGTGGGGGCACCGTCGGTTCCCCGGCTCGGTCCGCTGGTCAGGTCGGTGTTGGTCAGCGGGGCGGGCTCGGTCACGCGGACTCCTTGTCGATGAAGCACCAGCGCCAGGACTCGCCGGGCTCGGCCGAGGTCATGACCTCGTGCCCGGTGGTCGCGAAGTGGCGCGTGGCGTGCTGGTTGAGCGAGTCGTCGCAGCAGGCCACATGGTCGCAGGTCAGGCAGCGGCGCAGGGTCACCCACTGGTCGCCGGTGAACGCGCAGTCGGCGCAGTAGGGCTCGAAGCCGGCGGGGAGCGGGGTCAACGGCTGTGCCTCGAGGTGGGCGCAGGGCAAAGGTGGTCCTCTCGTCGGACCCATCTTGCTCCGCACGGGTGACGGGAAGGTGACAGGTTTCGCGACCGGCGTAGCCCGCGGTGGTTCAGGGGGCCAGCCGGGAGCGCTTCCGGCGCCGCAGGCCCGCGGCCCGGAGCGCCACGACGATCTCGCGGGAGGTGACCGGCCGTGCGCCGGCGGCGAGCGCGGCGGCGTAGCGGTCCTCGACCAGGTCGTAGTGGTCGCCGTCGAACGCCCGGGGCGGCAGCCCCAGCCGGGCGGCGAAGGCGTGCACCTCGGCGTACGAGGTGTCGCTCGCCAGGTGCGACCAGAGGCGTCCGTGCGCGGGCCAGGTCGGGAGGTCGACCAGGATCAACGCGACCCGTCCTTCGCCCCCGCCGGCAGGCTGTCGAGCAGCGCGCGCCAGGTGCCGACGAGGTCCGCGTCCACGTACGCCTTCCACGACCCGAGCGGGCGGACCTGCGTGGAGACCTGGAACATGCCCACGCCGGCCCGCGCCAGCCAGGGCACGTGCTCCGCGTTGAGCCCGCCGGCGGCCATGATCAGCCGCCGTGCGGCCGGGTCCGCCTCCGCGCGGGCGACCAGCTCGTCGAGGCCCTCGGCCACGCCGCGCGCCGAGCCCGCGGTCGCCACGGCGTCCAGGCCCGGCAGGTGGGGCAGCTCGCGCCAGGCCCGGTCGGTGGAGATGCAGGAGTCGACCGCCCGGGAGAAGGTCCAGGTCAGCCCGTCACCGTCGGGCTCGCCACCGTGGCCCGGGCCCAGCAGCTCGGCGACGACCTCGAGGTCGATCTCCGTCAGCGCGTTGAGGAAGCCGAGCACCACCCCGTCCGCACCGGCCGAGCGGTAGGAGGAGAGCAGCCCGTGCAGGTGCGCGACCTCGCCGCCGTCGGTCCCGTAGCCCTCCCGGAGGCGGAGCAGCGGGCGTACGGGCAGGGTCGTCGCGGCGCGGACCTGCTCCACGAGCGCCGGGGCCGGGGACAGGGCGCCCGCCTCGCGTCCGGTGCCCGGCAACGGGTCGCCGACCAGGCTCACGCGGTCGGCCCCGCCCGCCTCGGCGCGCTGGGCATCCGGGGCGTGGGTCACGACGACCTCCAGCAGCCCGCTCACGAGGGAGTTCCGTCCAGCAGCCCGATGGACGCGAGCGACGGACCCCGTACGGCCTGCAGCCCGGTCGCCACGGCCTCCGCCTCCCGGAGCACGCGCGTCACGTTGCCGTGGGCCAGCGCGGCGAGCTCGGCGTCGGACCAGCCGCGGTCGCGCAGGGCGGTCAGCAGGGCCGGGTAGCGGGAGACGTCCTCGAGCCCGACCGGGGTCGCCGTCGTGCCGTCGAAGTCGCCGCCGAGCCCGACGTGGGCGACGCCAGCGACCTCGCGCACGTGCTCGACGTGGGCGACCACGTCGGCGAGGGTCGCGGGCGGGCAGGGCCGCGGGTAGGCGTCGGAGAAGGCGTCCAGCGCCTCCAGGTCGCGCGGGTCCACGCCGGCCGCCACCGTGGCCTCGTGCACCTCGGCGGCCCAGCGGGCGGCGCCCGGGCTGACGAACCGGGGCACGAAGGTCACCATGCACACCCCGCCGTTGTCGGGGAGCCGCTCGAGGACGTCGTCGGGGACGTTCCGGGGGTGGTCGGCCACGGCGCGGGCGCTCGAGTGGCTGAAGACGACGGGCGCCGCGGTGACGTCGAGCGCGTGGTGCATCGTCGTGGCGGCGACGTGGGAGAGGTCGACGAGCATCCCGAGCCGGTTGAGCTCGGCGACGACCTCGCGCCCGAACCGGGTGAGCCCACCGTGCCGGGGGACGTCGGTCGCGGAGTCCGCCCAGTCCGTGTTCGCGTTGTGGGTGAGGGTCAGGTAGCGGACGCCCAGCCGGTGCAGGTCGCGCAGCACGCCGAGGGAGTTGTCGATGCTGTGCCCGCCCTCGGCCCCGAGCAGGCTGGCGACCCGGCCGGAGGCGAGCGCCGCGTCGAGCCAGTCGGCGTCCGTCACGAGCGCGAGGTCGTCGGGGTGGCGCTCGACCAGGAGGTGCACGGCGTCGACCTGCTCGAGCGTGGCGGTCACCGCCGCCGCGCCGCGGTGGCTGCAGGGGACGAAGACCGACCAGAACTGCCCGCCCACCCCGCCGGCGCGCAGCCGGGGCAGGTCGGTCTGGAGCTGCGGCTGGGGCTTCGCGACGTCGACCAGGTCGAGGTCGTACCCGTTCTGCCGCAGCGCCCAGGGCAGGTCGTTGTGCCCGTCCACCACGAGCGGCAGCGCGCCCACTACTGCGCCAGCGCCATCTCGAGCCGGTCGAGCAGGGTCTCCAGGCCGATCTCGAACTCCTCCTCGCTGTGGTCCTCGCTGAGCAGGGAGCGGAGCCGGACGACGGTGGGGTTGGCGGCGGTGTCGGCCTCGGCGTCGGTGGTGCTGACGCTCGCACCTCCCTCGTCGAGCGCGTCCTCCGCCGGGCCCGTCTCCGCGCCCCGGGCCGCGGACTCCAGGAGCAGCTGGCCGAGCAGGAAGCTGGTGAAGGCCCGGTACGTCCCCACCGCCTGGACGTCGCTGAAGCCGTGCGCGAGCAGCGTGGACAGGAACTGCTCGACCAGCTCGAGGCTGCGCAGCGGGGGCCGCAGCCAGGGGGCCGAGGGGTGCCGCGTCGCCACCAGCGGGAAGGCCGCCGGGTGCTCGACGGCGATCCGGCGGATCGCGTGCGCGAGCGACTGCAGGTAGCCCTGCCACGTGTCGGCGATGGTCTGGTCGAGGTCCTGGCGGAAGTTCTCGAGCAGCATGGCGACGACGGCCTCGAGGAGGTCCTCCCGGCCGGAGACGTAGCGGTAGAGCGACATCGCCTCGACGCCCAGGTCCTGGCCCAGCCCGCGCATGGTCAGGCTGTGCGGGCCGCGGGCGTCGATGGCGCGGAGAGCGGCGCGGACGATCACGTCCCGGTCCAGCCCCTTCGTGGGTCGCCCGGTCGGCGTCCTCAGGGCCTCGACCTCGGTCACGCGCTGCCTCCAGTTGTCGGGTCGAACTCCCGCCGACGATAGCCGCTGCGCCATGGCCTGCCCCGTACGCGCGCAGGGCGGGCGCCCCGGGGTCGACCCGGTGCGCCCGCCCTGCCGGGACGTGACGTGGTGCTACGAGCTCTGGCGAGCCTGCTGCGCCTGGTCGCGGACCTCGCCCGCGGCCGAGGTGCTCTCGTCGCGGACGTCCTGCTGGGCGCTCTGCGCGGTGCCCTTGACCTCCTGGGCCGACTGCTGGCCCTGGTCCTTGACGTTCTGCGCGGCCTGGGTCGCGGTGTCCTTGAGGGACGCCGCGGCCTGCTGCGCCGGCTCCTTCAGGTTCCCGGCAACCTCCTTGGCGGCCTCCTGGACCTTCTGCGTCAGGGGCTCGGCACGGTCCTTGAGCTCGACGGCCGCCTGGCGCTCGCGCTGCGAGGCCGGGATGAGCGACGACACGAGCAGACCGGCGCCGAAGGCCACGAGACCCGCACCGAGCGGGTTGCCCTGGCTCTTGCGCTTGATGTTCGCGGGCACGTCGGAGACGGAACCCTGCGCGTTGCCGGCCGCGCCGCGGACGTTGTCCGCCGCACCGTGCACGCTGTCCGACGCGTCGGAGGCGACGCCCATGATCTTGTCCTTCAGGTCGGTGCCCTTGTCCTTGATCGAGCCCTTGACGTTCTCGACCTGGCGACGGGCGATGTTCTTCGGGTTGGCCTGGTCGGCCAGCGCGTCCACATCGCCGCTGAGGTTGGCGCGGGTGCGCTCGATCTCGCGACGGATCTCTTCGGGGTCGCTGCTCGTGGTCATCGGTTGTCCTCTTCCTTGCCTTTGACTGCATTCGGGATCTTGCCCAGGGTGTCCGTGGTCGTCGGCAGCCCGCGCACGCGCTTGAGCTCCTTGCGCCCGACGGACAGGAGGATCGCGGCGATGATCGCCCAGACCACGGCCACGATCAGCGCGGCCCAGCCGCGGCCCGTGTAGTTGCCGATCGCCCACCACAGGGAGACCGAGAGGAAGAGCAGGACGAAGAAGCCGCCGATCCCGGCGCCGACCAGCAGGCCGACACCCTTCCCGAGCTGGCTCGTGCTCTGCTTGACCTCGGCCTTGGCGAGCGCCACCTCCTGCTGCATGAGGGTGCTCAGGTCGCGGGTGACGTTCCCCAGGCGCTCCCCGAGCGAGACGTCCTCGGCCTGGCCCTGCGGCGCAGCGGTGTAGCCGTGCGTCGGGTCCGGCTCGGTCCAGCCAGTGCTCACCGGGACCCACCCGTCCAGGTCTGCGGCGCGGGGCTCTCCGGCAGGTCGCCCGCGACGTAGCCCGAGGTGTAACCGGTGGTGGGCGTCGTCGGCTCGTAGCCGGTCTGCTCGTAGCCGGTGGTCCCGTAGGCGGTGGTGGTGGTCGGGGTCCCGACCGGCGCGGCGTAGTCCGGCCCGGTAACGGCCGGCGTGCCGGTCGTGCTCGTCACCTGCTGGGCGTCGTGCTCGTCCTTCTTCTCGGCGGCCAGGCTGCGGGTCACACGACCCACGACCACACCGGCGACGAGCGAGGCGCCCAGGAAGGTCCACGGACGACGGCGCGCGAAGCGCGTGACCTCGTCGAGGACGTCGGACGGCTCGTGGTCGGAGAGCCACTTGGAGAGCTCGCCGCCCGTTCGGGCACCACGGTGCGCGAGGTCCGCGAGCGGGCCGGTGCCGTCCGAACCACCGGACGCCATCGTGCCGAGCTCGTCGGCGAGCGAGTGCACGTACTCGGCGAGGCGGTTCTGCGAGGTGCCGACCTGCGAGGTCAGCTCCGTGCGGCCCTGGCCGACGATGTCCTTGAGCGAGCCGACGGCCTCGTCCTTGACCTGCACGGCCTCGTCCTTGGCGACGGCGGCGACCTGCTGGCCCTGCTCGACGGCGGTGTCCTTGACCTGGCCGGCCGACTCCTTGGCCGTGTCGGCGACGCGACGGCCCTGGTCGGCCGCGGTGTCCTTCACGTCGGAGGCGCTGGTGCCGGCCTGGCTGCCCGTGCTGGTCTGGCTGCTCGACCCGGTCTCGGGGAGCGGTGCGTACAGGTCCTCGGTCGGGGCGACGTAGGTCTCCTGGTAGGAGGCCGCGGTGCCGGGCGCTGCCTCGGTACCGACCTCCTCGTAGACGGTCGCCGGGTCCTGGCCCACTCCGCGACCGACGCCCTCAGCAGGCTCGTACGGCGAGTGCGACATATGGATCTCCTCACTGTTCCGGGAGCCGGTCTGTGCCCGACTTCCCTGCTGCCTGTTACCCGGACGGTCACGTCCCAGACACCCCAGGGGGTGGTTGGGCGGGAACACCCTGGGGTAGCCCTTAGTGCGTAAGTGGCTCCCCACCAGCAAGAACATTGGAGCCTTACGCTGTAAGGGAAGGACCCGCGAACGCGGGCCCGGAGGAAAGGAAGTACATGAGCATCAGCACCGAACAGCTCCGCTCGCTGCCCGACTTCGACGGCAACGTCGTCGCTCCGGACGGCAGCAAGATCGGCTCCATCGGGCAGGTCTACCTGGACGACGAGACGGGGAACCCGAGCTGGGTGACCGCGAGGACGGGCCTCTTCGGCACCGGTCAGTCCTTCGTCCCGCTGGAGGGCGCGAGCCTCCAGGGCCGCAACATCCAGGTCGCCTTCGACGAGCACAAGGTCAAGGGCGCCCCGCGCGTGGACGACGACGGCGCGCTCTCCCCGCAGGAGGAGGACGAGCTCTACGGCTACTACGGCCTCGGCTCCCAGGGCACCGCGGTCAGCGGCACCACCTCGGAGCGCGACGCGGTCACGGGCACGACGGGGACCGCGACCACCGGCACGACGGGGACCACCGGCACCGCCGGGACCACGGGCGCCGGTCGTGACGACGTCGACCAGGTCGGGCACGACACCTCGGGCCCGACCACGGACGACGCCATGACGCGCTCGGAGGAGCGCCTGCAGGTCGGCACGCAGACCCGCGAGTCGGGCCGCGCCCGGCTGCGCAAGTACGTCGTCACCGAGAACGTGACGCAGACCGTGCCGGTCAGCCACGAAGAGGTCCGGATCGAGCGCGAGCCGATCACCGACGCGAACGTCGGCCAGGCCACCTCGGGCCCGTCCATCTCCGAGGAGGAGCACGAGGTGGTCCTGCACGAGGAGCGCCCCGTCGTCGCCAAGGAGACCGTCCCCGTCGAGCGCGTGCGCCTCGACAAGGAGACCGTCACCGACCAGGAGACGGTGTCCGAGGACGTCCGCAAGGAGCAGATCGACACGGACGTCGACGCCGACGTGCGCGACCCGCGCCGCAGCTGAACCCCGGCTGAACCGCCGGACGGCCGGGTGCGTCCGCGCACCCGGCCCTCAGGCCCCGCCGCCGGTCCCGGCCCCTCGGACCGCGCCTACGATCACGGGGTGGCGACCAGGCTGCGTACGGCCGCCGTCGCGCTGACCGCTGCCCTGGTGACCCTCGGCGCCTGCAGCTGGGGCCCCGAGGAGCCCGGCCTCTTCACCACCCCGGAACCGGTACCCGCGCCGACGACCCCGACCGCGACGGCCCCCGCCGTGCCGGCGCCCACCGACCCGCGGCTGCCGGTCGTCGGCGAGGACCTCTGGACCACCGCCGACGGCAACGGCGTCACGGTCCGCTTCGCGGTGCACGCCGTCCGGCGCACGGCCGCGGCGACCGTCCTCGACTGGTCGGTGACCCCGCTCGTCGCTCCCGGTCGCGCGCCCGGGACGCCCGTGCCCTCGGGCACCGACCTCGGGCTCGAGCGCACGCTCGCCGGCCAGCAGAACCTGACCCTCCTCGACACCCGCGCCGGGCGGGCGTACCGGCCGATCGCGAACGTCTCCCCCGAGCTCTTCAGCCGCTGCCTGTGCACCCCGCTGTTCGCCGTGCTCCCGCAGCTGCGGTTCGGCGAGACGCGCGTCCTGCAGCTGGCGTTCCCCGCGCTGCCCGCCGCCACCACGCGCGTGGACGTCGCCCTCCCGAACCTCGCCCTCGTCTCGGGCGTCCCCGTGACGCCGATCGGCGAGGTGCCGCTCGCGCGGCGGCCGGTCGACCTCACCCGTCCGGCGGTCGAGGGCAACGCGGTCACGGGTGCGAAGCTCTACGCCGCCCATGACGGCAGCGGCGACCTGCAGACCGTGGTCGTCAACCGCGTCGTCGCGTCGCCGCGTCTCACCTCGATCGTGTGGACGCTCTACTCGGTGGAGAACCAGGACCTGCGCACACGCGCCGTCCCACCCGTGTCCGCACGCCTGCCCGACGGTGTCCGAGTCGTCACCGAGGTCCCGGCCAGCGGCCCGCGGCTGCGTGTGGCGGGTGGCCCGCCCGCGACCGGCGTCCGGTGGACGACGGCCGAGCTCGCGGGGCTGCCGACGTACGAGTGCCTGTGCTCGGGCCTCGGCCTGTGGTCCCGGGGGCTGCGGGTCAGCGGCGGTTCCGCGCACCTGACCACCCAGGTCGGCCCGCTGCCGCGCGGGACGCGGCACGTCGACGTGCTGTTCCCGGGCCTGGACGCCTTCACCGACGTGCGGGTCACGCAGGTGGACGACGTCGCCGCCCTGGCGACCGGGCCCGGCACCGGGGACACCTGGACGTACGCGACCACCGACCCGCCCCGCGGCTGGACCACGCAGCAGTGGCCGACCCCGCTCCCGACCGACGACCAGGTCGCCGACTACACCAGCCGGCCCGAGCGGATCCTCGCCGCGCTCCCCCGCCGCTGACCACACCCGGGAACGCTCAGGACGGGGCGGGCCCGGCGGCCGAGGCCTCGAGGCGCGCGAGCGCGTCGGGGGTGAGCGGTGCGCCGACCTCGCGGGCGGCGTAGAGGGCGGCACCGACGACGGGGCTGAAGCGGGAGGGCCGGAGGTCGAACTCGCCGACGTCGGCGAGCGCCGTGG
The DNA here is from genome assembly GCF_039536445.1 of Microlunatus spumicola. NCBI lineage: Bacteria > Bacillati > Actinomycetota > Actinomycetes > Propionibacteriales > Propionibacteriaceae > Microlunatus > Microlunatus spumicola. Next base: position 656,831 of record NZ_BAAAYR010000004.1, read on the forward strand.
CGAAGGCGTCGCGGACGGCCGCGGACCCGAACACGCCGCCGGAGCAGGCGACCGGCACGACCTCGCCGACCCCGAAGGCGAGGCGGTCCGCCGCGACCCGGACCAGGCGCACCAGCTCGGCCACCGCGTCGTCGACGATCGCCGTCGCGACGGGGTCGCCCTGCTCGGCCGCCTCGACGACGACGGGGGCGAGGGCGGCGATGGTGCGGCGGTCCCCCTGCCACGTCTCGTGCACGAGGCTGACCAGGTCGAGCGGCCCGTCCAGCTGCAGCCGTGCGTCCAGGAGCGCGTGCAGGGGCCCGACCGGCGCGCGGCCGTCGGTCATCTGCGTCCACGCCTGCAGCCCGCGGACCGCGAGCCAGTACGCGGAACCCTCGTCCCCGACGAGCTCGCCCCAGCCGCCGACGCGGGCGCGGCGGCCGTCGTGCTCGCCGTAGCTGATCGACCCGGTCCCGCTCACGACGTTCACCCCGGGGGCGAGGGCCAGCGAGCCGGCCCACCCGCAGACCATGTCGTTGTCGCAGCGGTAGCGGTCGTGCCCGAGGACCGCGGCGGGGATCGCGTCGATCTCGGGCAGGTCCTTCGACGCCTCCCCGTACGCGGGCAGGCCGAAGAAGGCGCCGTCGACCGCCGAGACCGGCAGGCCGGCGTCTGCGCAGACGGCGGGCACGGCCGCGCCCAGGACCTCCGCGACGAGACCCGGGCCGACGTCCTGCCCGGCGCCCAGGTAGTAGCAGCTCGGGGCGTCCCGCCGGGCCAGCAGCCGGCCGTCGCCCGACACCAGGCAGAGCGCCGTCTTGGTGCCGCCGCCGTCGACGCCGAGGTAGACCCCCGGCCCGCTGCCGGCGCCCGTCGGGAGGCTCACGCCGGGTACGGGTGAACGCTCACCCCGCGCACCACCCGGTTGACCTCGCCGGAGGGGAACGGGTTGTCCGGGGTCAGCCCGCGGGCGATCGAGCTCCGCAGCGCGAACAGCTGGGCGAAGACGGCGTAGACGACGGCGACCTGCACGTCGTTCAGGCCCTCCAGCCCCTCGGCCTGCCAGGTCCAGCCGGCACCCTCGCCGACCCCGGGCGGCAGGGGCCGGCTGCTGAGGACGACCACCTGCCGGGGGTCGAGGTCGCGGGTGAGCTCGGCGACGATGTCGTCGTCGTACTGGGCGGTGTAGTCGTCGGTCGAGCGGAGGACGACGACCAGGGTGTCGTCGGTGAGCATCGCCTTCGGCCCGTGCCGGAAGCCGAGCGGGCTGTCGTGCTGCCCGACGACGCCGCCGGCGGTGAGCTCGAGCAGCTTGAGCGCCGCCTCCTGCGCCAGCCCGGCCAGCGGCCCGCTGCCGAGGTACGCCACCCGCGTGAAGGTCCCCTCCCCGAGGGCCGCGACCTCCCCGGCGGCGGCCAGCAGCGCCTCGGCGCCCCGGGCGAGCCGCTCGATGACGTCGTTCGCCGGCGTCGTCCCGGTGAGCGCGAACCAGCAGCCGAGGACCATCGAGGTGAAGCTCGAGGTCATGGCGAACCCGGCGTCGTGCGAGTCCGGCGGCATCAGCAGCACGAAGGCGCGGTCGTCGTCGGCGTACGCGCGGGCCAGGTCGCTGTCGCCGTTGCAGCACACGACCAGGTGCCGGACCGAGGTCAGCAGCTGGTCGGCGAGGGCCGCCGCCGCGACGCTCTCCGGGCTGTTCCCGGACCGGGCGAACGACACCAGCAGGGTGGGGGCGTCCTCCACGAACACGGCGCCGGGCCCGCTGACGATCGTGGTGGTCGCGACGGGGTCGACCCGGCGGCGCATCGTCTCGGCCAGGGCCGGGGCGAGCAGGGTCCCGGCGAACGCCGAGGTGCCGGCGCCCGTCAGCACGATGCGGAGGTCGGGCCGGGCGAGCAGCGGGCGGAGGAACTCCTCGAGCGCCCCGGAACGTGCCTCGAGGCCCTCCGCGAGCTCGCGCCAGACGCGCGGCTGCTGGGCGATCTCGGCGGCGGTCGCCGAGTCGCCCCAGCCCTCGCCCCCGGGTCCGGTCTGGTCCATCACGGTCTCCTGCGTGCTCATGCGGCCTCCGTCGCTCGGTCGTCGCCGGGTGCGGCGAACGCGTTCAGGGTCCGACCGTGCGCCCGGACCGCGTCGTCCAGGATCCGGCGTGCGACGTCGGGGCTGGGCACCAGGGGGTCCAGGGCCAGCGCCTGCACGGCGAGCGCGCGGTCGCCCCGCAGCGCCGCCTGGACGGTCAGCTCCTGCTGCTCCGCCCGGGCGGTGAGCACGGCGGCGATCGCCGGCGGCAGCGGGCCGACGGCGAGCCCGGTCACGCCGCGACCGCCGACCAGGGCGGGCACCTCCACCACGGCCTCGGGGGGCAGGTTGGGGATCGCGCCCGCGTTCGGCAGGTTCACGGCGAGCTCGACGTGCTCGCGCCCGGTGACCAGCGCCTCGGCGATCGACACGAGCCGCTCGGCCTCCTGGTCGTCCCCGTCCCCGTCGACCGGCGCCGCCGGCAGCCGGCCGTCGGCCTGGTCGTGCAGCCGCTGCCAGAGGTCGGACTTCTGCTCGATGTAGCGGATCGTGTCGTCGCGGCCGCCCTGCAGGCCCCAGGGCAGCCGGTCCTCGTCCACCCCGGCGCCGTCGGTGCTGCGCAGGTACCAGCCGAAGAACTCGGCGACGTGCCGGTCGCCCGGCGCCGGGTAGCGGCCGAAGGTGCGGAAGAGGTCGGCCGAGACGGCCAGGTGCACGCCCTCGGTCGAGGTGCCGGGGGCGTCGCGCCCGCCGGCCCGGTCCGCGACGAGCGCCGCCAGCCGCGGGTAGAGGTCCTCGGCGCCGAGCCGGTAGTCCAGCAGCCAGCAGAGGTGGTTCAGCCCCGCGAACGTGGCGTGCACCTCGCCCGCACGGTCCGCCAGCCCGAGGTCGGCGTTGAGCTTGGCCAGGGTGTGCGCCGTGCCGTGGCACAGCCCGATCGTGGGGACGCCGGTCTCCGCGGTCACCGCCCGGACGTTGGCCGTGAGCGGGTTGCTGTAGTTCACGAGCTGCGCCTCGGGGGCGAGGTCGGCCACGTCGCGGGCGATGGCGACCAGCTCGGGGACGTGCCGCAGCGCGCGGAGCACGCCACCCGGTCCGACGCTGTCGCCGACGGTCTGCGCGATGCCGTACCGCGCCGGCACCTCGAGGTCCAGGCGCCAGCCCTCCGCCGCGCCGACCGCGATCGTCGTGGTGACGATCCGGGCGCCAGGCAGGGCCTCACGCCGGTCGGTGTGCGGGACGAACGTCAGGTCGGCGCCGGCGGCCTCCGCCATACGTCGGCCCACCCGGGCCATCACCTCGGCGGCCTCGGCGTTCAGGTCGACCAGGTGCACGGTCCAGCCCTCGAAGGTCCCGTTGCCGACCAGGTCCCGCATCAGCCCGGGGGTGAAGACGGTGCTCCCCGCACCGATCAGCACGATCGATCTGCTGCTCACAAGCCCACTCTCCTCGTTCGTGTCCTGCGCGCCCTGCGCACGGGCCGGCGGCACTCGGCCGCGGAGCTCCGGCGGCTCACTTGCTGCTGCCCGCCAGCAGCCCGTTGACGATGTAGCGGTTGAAGGTCAGGGCCAGCGCGGCCGGCACGATGATCGCGAGCACGCCTGCCGCGTTCAGCAGGGTCGAGGGCACGACGTGGCGGCCCTGCAGGGCGGCGATGACCACGGTCAGCGGCTGGGTCGAGAGGTCGCTCGACAGCACGAGCGGGAAGAGGAACTGGCCCCAGGCGAAGAGGAACGTGATCAGCGCGGTCGAGATGATCCCCGGCACGGCCAGCGGGAGCAGCAGGTGCCGCAGCACCTGCAGCCGGCTGGCCCCGTCGATCAGCCCCGCCTCCTCGATCCCCTGCGGGATGGAGGCGAAGTAGTTGTGCAGCACCCACGTCGCCAGCGGTAGGAAGCCGGAGACGTAGACGAGCACGATGCCGGTGTAGGTGTTGACCAGACCGAAGAGGCTCATGATCCGGTAGAGCGGGATCAGCGTCGTGTACGGCGGGAAGGCCATGGTCGCCAGGACCGCGTAGAAGAAGACGTTCCGGCCGCGGAACTGCAGCCGTGCGAAGGCGTACGCGGCGAGGGTGGCCAGCAGGACCGTGACGATGGTCGCGGCCCCGCACTCGACGACGATGTTGAGCGCCGAGCGCCGGATCTGCGCGGGCACGTCGCTGTCGGCGGTGAGCAGGTTGGCGTAGTTCTTCAGCGTGGGGCTGAGCGGCACGTACTGGGTGTCGGTCGAGCGTGCGTCCGCCTCGGTCTGCAGGCTCGTCTTGACCGCCCAGTAGATCGGGACGATCGACCAGAGCACGGCGAGGACGAGCCCGATCGTGCGGCCCGTCCCGAGCCGGCCCGGACGACGCCGCTGCCGACGACCGGTCGGGCGGACCACGGCGGGACCTGCGAGGACGGCGGTCACAGCTCGACCTTCCGGTAGACGGCCTTCACGATGATCAACGAGCCGACCAGCGTGAGGACCGTGATCATCAGGCTGAGGGCGTAGCCCTGCCCGAAGTCGAGGTTCTGGAAGCTGACGAAGTAGGTCTGCATCGTCACGGTCGCCCCGGTCGAGGCCGCACCGTTCAGGACGTACGGCTGGTCGAACACGTTGAGCGTCGCGACCAGCGCCTGCACCATGCAGACCGCGATGCCGGGCCGGGCGAGCGGGAGCGTGATCGAGCGGAGCACGCCCCACCGGCTGCAGCCGTCGATCTGCGCGGCCTCGTACAGCTCGTCGGGGATCAGCTGCAGCGCGGCCAGCACGAGCAGCACGGACAGCGGGGTGATCTGCCAGACCTGGACGAGCTCGATGAGGAAGATCGTCAGCAGCCGGTCCTGCCCGAGCAGCAGGTGGTCGCCCCCGACCCCGAGATCGCCGAGCACGCTCGACACGAGGCCCGCGTTCGGGTCGAAGATGCCGCTCCAGAGGATGCCCTCGACCACCCCGGGCAGCGCCCACGGCAGGATCAGGACGGCGATCACGAAGCTCCGCCCCCGGAACGGCCGCTGCAGCAGCACGGCCATGGCCACGCCGAGCACGGTCGACAGCGCCACGCCGATGACGACGTACAGCAGCGTGTTGGCCATGCTGCTGCGGATCGCGTCGTCGGCGAGGAGGTTCCGGAAGTTCGCCAGGCCCGAGAAGCGCGTGGGCGGGTCGAGCGCGTTCACCGTGAAGAACGACTGCACGATCGTGAACACGGCCGGGACCAGGGCGAGGCCGGCGATGAAGAGCAGCACCGGCGCGACGAGGACGTACGCCAGGGGTCCCGAGCGCGAGGGCCGGTGGCGGCGCCGTGCTGACGGCTCCGCCCCGGGCACCTCGGGCCGGGTGACCTCCGCGAGGCCCGCGCTCACTGCCCGCCGGCCAGCTTGGTCGCGGTGTCGCCCATCGCCTTGATGGCGTCGTCGACGCTCATCGACCCCGTGGCCGCCGCGTGCAGGTTGGTGTAGACCGCGTTCGAGAACTGCGGGTACCAGGTCGGGGCGCCGCCGGGGAAGACCGGCTTGGATCCGGACAGCATCTCCTCGAGCTCCTTGCCGTAGACGAGGTTGCCCGTGGTCGTCATCTTCTCGACGGCCGACAGCCGAGACGGGATCGGGAAGGCGGTGAAGGCCTTCTCCGGGCCGTTCACGCCGGCGAAGTCGACCTGCTGGGACTCGGAGGTGAACCAGTCGATGAACTTCGCGGCGGCCTGGGGGTACTTGGCCTCCTTGGGGATGCCGACGCCGTCCGGGTTGCTGAGGTTGGCCACCGGGCCGGTCACGCCGGGGGTCTTCAGGTAGCGGACCTGGCCCTTGACCGACGACTGCTCGGGCACGTCGTAGAGCGTGCCGACCGTGCCGGAGTAGTCGGAGAAGATGCTCGCGACCTCGCCCTTGGCCATCAGCGTCTGCTGGCCCTGGCTGTCGCTCACGTTGATGTTGCCGGGCGGCACGAGGCCGTTCTTCATCGCGTCGACCATCCACTGCGCGGCCTTGTATCCGCCCGAGGACGGGTCCGTGAACTGCGGCTTGCCCGACTCGTCGAGCACCGTGCCACCGAACGCGGCGGTGGTCTCGTACCAGTAGGTCGAGAGCCCCTCGGCCGCGGCGAAGGGGATGTTCAGGGGGTGCTCGACGTCGCCCTTGGCCTTCACCTTCGTCAGCGCGTCGGTGTACTCGGTCATCGTCGTCGGCTCCTTCGTCACGCCCGCGGCGTCGAAGAGCTTCTTGTTGTAGGTCGTGACCATGAACGAGGCGTCGTACGGGATGCCGACGACCTTGCCGTCGCTGGTGAAGGAGGCCAGCTGGGGCATGTCGGCCTTCATCGCCTCGACGTCGAGGTAGTCGCCCATCGGGTAGAACCAGCCGAGCTTGCCCAGCTGGCCGACCCGGGACCAGTCGACGTCCGTCGCGTCCGCGAAGTAGGTCTTGGCCGTCGCGGCGGCGCTGATCTTGGTCTGCAGGCTGTCCCAGTCGATGTTCACCCAGTTGACCGTGATGCCGGTCTGCTTGGTGAAGTCGTCGAGCGCCGCCTTGGGGGGCGGGTCGGCGGCCAGCGCGACCGTGATGGTCACGCCGCTGGTCTGGGTCGAGCCGCCGCCCGCCTGCCCGCCTCCGCCTCCGCCGCAGCCCGCGAGCAGCAGCGCCGCGGTGCCCAGCCCTGCGACGAGCCGCAGGGCCCCCCGTGCCGATCGGCCGCTTGTGGTCATGTCACGCCTCCGTTGTCTGGTCCGGACGAGCTGTGCTGATGCCTGCGCGGTCGTGAGCAAGTGCACCCCCGCTGCGCGTTCGTGTCCCTGAACCAAGCATTTGGGGACCCCGAGGTCAACAGTTCGGCGCAAATGCGCAGCGAAGTGATCACTTGCTCAGAGCGGCTGTTACGAGTGTGCCCATCGGGGTTGCTATGGTCCGGGGGTGCAGCGCGCGCAGCGGCTCAACGCGATCCTCGAGCAGGTCGGCGTCTCCGGCAGGGTCGACGTGGGCGGCCTGGCCGCCGAGCTGGGCGTGTCCGGGGCCACGGTCCGCCGCGACCTGCAGGCGCTGAGCCGCAGCCAGCTGCTCGTCCGGACGCACGGCGGGGCCGTCTCCCAGCAGTCCGACGCCGAGGTGCCCGCCGGGGTGAAGGCCGTGCTGCGGCAGCCGGAGAAGCGCCGCATCGCCCGCGCCGCCGAGGGCCTGGTCGGCGAGGGTTCGGTCGTCGGGCTCACCGGGGGCTCCACCACGCTCGAGCTCGCCCGCGTGCTGCTGGAGCGGCGCGGGCTGACCGTCGTCACGAACTCGCTCGACGTCGCCTCCGAGCTCGCCGGCAAGCCCGGCATCCGCCTGGTGATGATCGGCGGCATCGTGCGCCGCTCACGGGAGCTCGTTGGCCCGGCGGCGGAGACGATGCTCGCCAACTACCACCTCGACCTCGCCGTCATCGGCGTCGACGGCCTGTCCGCCGAGGGCTGCACGACCTACGACGAGATGGAGGCCACCACGGACGCGGCGTTCCTCCAGCAGGCCCGGCGGCGCCTGGTCGTCGCCGACAGCTCCAAGATCGGCAAGGTCACGTTCGCCCGGATCAGCCCGCTCTCCGGCATCACCGACCTGATCACCGACCGCGCCGCCCCTCCCGACGCCCTCGACCCCATCCGTCAGGCCGGCGTCCGCGTGATCACCGTCTGACCAGGGGTCCCCGCCGGCTCAGCGCTTCGGCACCCGGAACTTCGCGAACCGGCTGTGCCGGTCCTCCCCGGTCGCCTTCCGGTAGGTCTCGAACCCCGTGTAGGTCGTGCCGAGCGACGCGAACGTCGCCTGCCTGCGGTGCCCGCCCGTCGTCCAGTACGTGTTGTGGTCCGCCTCCAGCGGCGTGCTGACGCCGTCGTCCTCGGTCCCGGGTTGCGTCCCGAGGACCGCGCGGGCGTCGTTGGTCGCCCACACGCGGTTGTGCTCGAACGTGGTGCGGGAGACGTAGTACTGGACCAGCACCTCCGGCGAACCGTCGTCGAGCTGGTTGTTGGCGTACAGGGTGTTGCGCACGAACCGGTTGTCGTGCGCGACGCCGGTCCACTCGCCCCCGCAGGCCTCGTCGCCGTTGCAGTAGCCGCCGGTGGCGATGCCGACGTACGCGCTGCGCGTGACCAGGTTGCGCGAGACGAGGACGTGGTCGGCGCTCCCCCGGGCGTTCTCGGCGGCGACCTCGATGCCGATGTCGCTGCCCGAGACGGTGTTGCGCTCGACGCGGATCGAGGTCCCGCCGTCGACGTAGATCCCGTCGGCGCAGTTGCACCACCCGCCGTCCTCGTAGTACGTCGGGTTGCCCCTGGAGACGATGTTGCGGACCGTGTTGTGGTCGATCACGCCGTTGCGCGCCCGGTTGCGGTCGGTGTAGCGGTACGGCTCGGGCAGCGTCGGCTCGTAGCCGATCGCGTCGATGCCGATGTTGTTGTTGTCGTGGATGTCGTTCCGGCTGACCCGCCAGCCGTCGACGTTGCCGTTGACCACGACGGACTCGCTCGCGCCGAGCTTCAGGTGGTCGACCTCGTTGCCCTCGATCACCAGCCCGGTGATCGGGTGCTCGACGGAGTCGCCGTAGACGGCGATCCCGTGCGCGTTCAGGTCGTAGCTGCCGAGGGTGGGGTTGTCGTTGCCCAGGTGGTGCACGTGGTTGTCGCGCAGGACGACGTCGCGGGCCGCTCCGTGGACGTAGATCCCGATCGGGACCGGGTCGAGCGCCGCCGTCCGGTAGCCGGTGATCTCCAGCCCCTCGACCGTGACGTCGCGGCTGCCGTCGATCGCGACCATCGCGCTCCGGCCGTCGGGGACGACCAGGCCGGCGCCGTCGAGGACGGGGTGCTCGTGCCGGTACGGGCGCAGGACGAGGTCGTGCGCGGACACGCCGAGGCTGATTCGCTCGTCGTAGCGCCCGCCCCGCAGCAGCACCGTCCCGCCGGCGGGGAGCCGCCGGACCGCGGCGGCGACCGTGGCCAGCGGTCGACGCGCGGTGCCCGCGGCGCGGTCGTTCCCGTCCGGAGCGACCACGAGCACGCGGGACGAGCCGTCGCGCGGGGCGGCCGACGCCGTGCCGCCCCCGAGCACGCCGAGGCCGAGCGCCACCAGCAGGACGGAGGCGAGGGCCGCGACGAGCCGTCGGGCCCGGCCCGACGGGTTCGGAGTGCGGTGGCGGGCGACGAGGTCCATGCGCTGTCCTCACGAGGTGCGGGAGTGGTCCCGCGCCGCGACGAGCCGGCCGGACCGAGGTGCGCCTCATCCTGCTGGCCCCCGTCGCGCGTGGCACCCCTTCGGCCGAGAGTGCTCACCGGCGGTGATCGCCCGACCCGGCTCGCTCACCGGCGCTGACCGGATGGCCCGCTTCGCGCAGCCGGGCTGATCACTCCTTGCCGGGGACGTGCCGCGTTCCTAGCGTGGGCCGTCGTGCCCCCGACCCGCAGCGCCCGGCGTCTGCCCGCCCTCTACGCGGCCGTCGGCGCCGGCATCGGCACCCTGCTGCCGTACCTCGTCCTCTACCTCACCTCCCGCGACCTGACCGCGACCGGGGCCGGCCTCGTGATCGGCCTGATGTCGGGCGTGGGGGTCGTGGCCATCCCGCTCTGGGGACGCCTCGCGGACGGCGACCTCGGCCTGGTCCGGACGCTCCGGCTGTCCCTCGTGCTGGCCGCGGTGGCCGCGGTGGCCCTGCTCGCCGCCGGCCGTACGGTGCCCGCGATCGTGCTCTGCGCCCTCCTGCTCGCCGCCGCCCGGGCACCCGGCGAGGCGCTGTCGGACGCCCTCACCGTCGACGTGCTGGGCGACACGGCCGACTACGGCCGCATCCGGATGTGGGCCAGCGTCGGCTTCGCGGTGGCCGTCGGCCTCTGGGGCTGGGCGCTCGGGCACACCGGGCTCGGGCTGATCCTGCTCGCCTACCCCGCCGCGCTGCTGGTCGCCGTGCTCAGCACCCGGGGGATCTCGGTGGCCACACCCGTACCCCGGCCCGGGCCCCCGGAGGGCGGGACCGCCGTACGGTCGCGCCCGCTCACCCCGCAGGTGCTGGTCCTGCTGGCCGGCGTGCTCGTGTTCGGGGTCGCGATGGCGACGACGTTCACCGTGCTCCCGCTCCGGATCGTCGACGTCGGAGGCGCGGTCCTCGTGGTCGGGGCGAGCTCGGTCGTCGGTGCCGCCGCGGAGATCCCGCTGATGCACCGGAGCGCAGACCTGGCCCGGCGGCACGGGCCGCGGGCGATCGTGCTGCTGGGCGGGCTGATGTTCGCCGTGGCCCTGGTCCTCTACGGAACCGTCTCCTCGCCCTGGGGGCTGGTGGCCGCGAGCGCCGTCCGCGGTGGCGGGTACGCCCTGGTCTACGTCGGCCTCGTCGTCCGGGTGCGTGCCGCCTTCCCACCCGGGCAGCAGGCCCGCAGCCAGGCCCTGCTGCAGACGCTCCTGATGGGGGTCGGCCCCGTGGCGGGGGCCTCGCTGGGCGGCCTCGGCTACACCCACCTCCCGGCCGCCGTGCTCTTCTGCCTCGCGGCCGTCGCGGCGCTGGGCGGCGCGCTCGCCGCGGCCGGGCCAACTACCCCCGGAACGCCAAGAGGCGGCCCCCCGGAGGGGACCGCCTCTCGTGCGTCAGGCCGTACGAGTCGTACGGGTCGTGCTGGCTGAGCTGGTCGAGCAGGGACTCAGAAGTCCATGCCGCCCATGCCGCCGTCGCCACCCGGGCCGGCCGGAGCGGCCTTCTCGGGCTTGTCGGCGATGACGGCCTCGGTGGTGAGGAAGAGGCTGGCGATCGAGGCCGCGTTCTGCAGCGCCGAGCGCGTGACCTTCACCGGGTCGATGATGCCGGTCGAGACCAGGTCGACGTACTCGCCCGTGGCCGCGTTCAGGCCGTGGCCGGCGGGGAGGTTGCGCACCTTCTCCGCCACGACGCCGCCCTCGAGGCCGGCGTTGAACGCGATCTGCTTCAGCGGGGCCGAGGCCGCGGTGAAGACGATCTGCGCGCCGATCGCCTGGTCGCCCGTGAGGTCGACCTTGGCGTCCTTGGCCGCCTGCAGCAGGCCCACGCCGCCGCCGGCGACGATGCCCTCCTCGACCGCAGCCTTGGCGTTGCGGACGGCGTCCTCGATGCGGTGCTTGCGCTCCTTGAGCTCGACCTCGGTGGCCGCGCCGACCTTGATCACCGCAACACCGCCGGCCAGCTTGGCCAGGCGCTCCTGCAGCTTCTCGCGGTCGTAGTCGGAGTCCGAGTTCTCGATCTCGGTACGGATCTGGCTGACCCGGCCCGCGATCTGGTCGGACGCGCCCGCGCCCTCGATGATCGTGGTCTCGTCCTTGGTGACGACGACCGAACGGGCCTGGCCGAGGAGCTCGACACCGACGCCGTCGAGCTTGAGGCCGACCTCCTCGGAGATGACCTGGCCACCGGTGAGGATGGCGATGTCGCCGAGCATGGCCTTGCGGCGGTCACCGAAGCCCGGGGCCTTGACGGCGACGGACTTGAAGGTGCCGCGGATCTTGTTGACGATCAGCGCGGCCAGGGCCTCGCCGTCGACGTCCTCGGCGATGACGACGAGGGGCTTGCCGGCCTGGATGACCTTCTCCAGCAGGGGCAGCAGGTCCTTGAGCGCCGAGACCTTGCCGTTGACGATCAGGACGTACGGGTCGTCGAGCACGGTCTCCATGCGCTCGGTGTCCGTGACGAAGTAGGGCGAGATGTAGCCCTTGTCGAAGCGCATGCCCTCGGTGAGCTCGAGCTCGAGCCCGAAGGTGTTGGACTCGTCGACGGTGATGACACCTTCCTTGCCGACCTTGTCCATCGCCTCGGCGATGATCTCGCCGACCGTGGTGTCACCGGCGGAGATCGACGCGGTGGCGGCGATCTGCTCCTTGGTGTCGACCTCGACGGAGGCGAGCTGCAGCTGCTCGACGATGGCCGAGACGGCCTTGTCGATGCCGCGCTTCAGGTCCATCGGGTTGGCGCCGGCGGTCACGTTGCGCAGGCCCTCGCGGACCATCGCCTGGGCCAGCACGGTGGCGGTCGTGGTGCCGTCGCCCGCGACGTCGTCCGTCTTCTTGGCGACCTCCTTGACGAGCTCCGCGCCGATCTTCTCGTACGGGTCCTCGAGGTCGATCTCCTTGGCGATGGAGACGCCGTCGTTCGTGATCGTGGGGGCGCCCCACTTCTTCTCGAGCACGACGTTGCGGCCCTTCGGGCCCAGGGTCACCTTGACGGCGTCGGCGAGCGTGTTCATGCCACGCTCCAGGCCGCGCCGGGCCTCGGTGTTGAAAGAGATGAGTTTCGGCATGTGTGGCGAATCCTCTGCTGACGGGGTGGTTCCTGCGCTGATTCCTACTCAGGGCCCGCGACGGACGGCCCATGGGGACCTCACCCGCGTAGGAATGTGGCACTCTCGCGTGCCGAGTGCTAACCCCATGTTTAGCACTCGACCAGGGCGAGTGCAAACACCTCCCACCCCTCCGCGCGCGCTCGCGCACGTGACGCGACGTCGGGCGGAGGACGCGGTCAGGGCGTGAGCTCCGCGGCCGCCTCGGCCTCGGCGACGGGCTCGCGCGGCGCCGGCCCCGGGTCGGCCGGCGGACGCCGCAGGCTGACCGAGAGCACCGCCGCCACGGCGCAGAGCGCGGCCCCGCCGAACCAGGCGTACGTGTAGGTGCCGAAGACGTCGCGGACCACCCCCGCGCCGAGGGCCGCGGCCGCCGCGCCAAGCTGGTGCGCGGCGAAGACCCAGCCGAAGACGATGGTCCCCCGCTCGCCGAAGATGCGCCGGCAGAGCGTGACCGTGGGCGGCACGGTGGCCACCCAGTCGAGCCCGTAGACCACGATGAACAGCACCATGCTCGGGTGCACGGCGTCGGCCAGCAGCCACGGCAGCAGCAGCAGGCCCACCCCGCGGAACGCGTAGTAGAGGAGCAGCAGCACGCGGGGGTCGACCCGGTCGGTGAACCAGCCCGACGCGATCGTGCCCACGATGTCGAACAGCCCGACCACGGTGAGCAGGCCGGCGGCCGTCGTCGTCGCCATGCCGTGGTCGTGGGCCGAGGGGATGAAGTGGATCCCGATCAGGCCGTTCGTCGTCGCGCCGCAGATGGCGAACGCCCCGGCCAGCGCCCAGAAGGCCCGCGTCCGGGCGGCGACCCGGAGCGCGCCGAGGGCGATGACCGCCGCGTTCTGCGTCGCGGGCGGGGGCGGCGGCAGCACGTGGTCGCCCCCGTACGGCGGCAGCCCGAGGTCGGAGGGCCGGTCGCGGAGCACCAGCACGGCCAGCGGGAGGACCGCGAGCGCGGCGGCCGCGACGACCAGCGAGGCGCCCTGCCAGCCCACGGATCCGGCCAGGTGGGCGACCACCGGCAGGAACACGAGCTGCCCGGCCGCGCCGCCGGCGGTGAGGATGCCGAGCACCAGGCCGCGGCGCCGGACGAACCAGGCGTTCGCGACGGTGGCGGCGAAGACCAGCGCCATCGAGCCCGTGCCCAGCCCGACGAGGACGCCCCAGGTGAGGGTGAGCTGCCAGGCGGCACGGACGAAGACCGACAGGCCGGCCCCGGCCGCGACGAGGACGAGCGCGACGCCGGTCACGCGACGCAGCCCGAAGCGCTGCATCAGCGCGGCCGCGAAGGGGGCGGTCAGCCCGTAGAGGACGAGGTTGACGCTGACGGCGCCCGACATCGTCACCATCGACCAGCCGAGGTCGTCGTGCAGCGGGACCATCAGCGGTCCGGGGGCGGCACGGAAGGCGGCGGCCCCGACGAGGGCCAGGAACGCCACCCCGGCCACGACCCACGCGTGGTGCAGGCGCCTCATGCCGGTCCCTCCTCGACGGTGCGCACACCGTAGGACCTGCGCGCCGGGTTCCGGGTGGATTCTCAGGAGGGCGGTGCATCCAGAACCCGAGGGACCAGGTCCGACGAGAAAGAAGCAGAGTCGGGGAATGCATACGGCTGCCCGCGGGTTGCCACGCGACGTGGCCAGTCAGACCCAGACCTCCGTCGACACGGCACCCGCGATCACGCGGGCGTCGGTCGGTCTCCGCTCCGAGCGCGGCCCCGTGCTGCTGGGCGTGATGCTCAGCATGGGGCTGATCGCCATCGACGCCACGATCCTCGCGACGGCGGTCCCCTCGGTCGTCAACGACCTCGGCGGCTTCTCGCAGTTCCCCTGGCTGTTCTCGGTCTTCCTGCTCGCGCAGGCCGTGACCGTCCCCATCTTCGCCAAGCTGAGCGACTCGTACGGCCGCAAGCCGGTGATCATCACCGGCATCGCCGTGTTCCTCGTGGCGTCCGTGCTCTGCGGCTTCGCCTGGAGCATGCCCGCGCTGATCGCGTTCCGCGCGCTGCAGGGCCTGGGCGCCGGCGCCATCCAGCCGACCTGCATGACGATCATCGGCGACATCTACAGCCTCGAGGAGCGGGCGAAGGTCCAGGGCTACGTGGCCAGCGTCTGGGCCATCTCCTCGGTCGTCGGCCCCACCCTCGGCGGCGTGTTCGTCGACTTCCTCGACTGGCGCTGGATCTTCTTCGTCAACGTCCCGCTCGCGCTGGTCGCCGGCTGGATGATCTCGCGGCACTTCCACGAGAAGGTCGAACGGGTCAGGCACAAGGTCGACGTGGCCGGCGCGGTGCTGCTGACCCTCGGCTCCTCGCTGCTCATCCTCGGGCTGCTCGAGGGCGGCGTGCTGTGGTCCTGGCTGACCGTCCCCGGCATCGGCGTCCCGGCCCTGGGCATCGCGCTGGTCGTCGCGTTCGGCTTCGTCGAGCGCCGCGCGGCCGAGCCGATCCTGCCGACGTGGGTCCTCAAGAACCGGCTGCTCATCACCACCAGCTTCGCGAGCCTGGCCGTCGGCGCCGTGCTCATCGGCCTCACGTCGTACGTCCCCCTCTACGCGCAGAGCGTGCTCGGTCAGAGCGCGCTGGTCGCGGGCTTCGCGCTCGCCGCCCTGACCCTCGGCTGGCCGATCTCCGCGTCGTTCGCGGGGCGGATCTACCTGCGGATCGGCTTCCGCTCGACCGCGCTCATCGGCACCGTCGTCGCGGTGGTCGGCGTCGCCGGGCTCACCCTGCTGCGTCCCACCAGCTCGATCTGGCAGGTCGGCGTGACCTGCTTCGTGATCGGCCTCGGCATGGGCCTCGTCGCCGCGCCCACGCTGATCGCGGCGCAGTCCTCGGTCGGCTGGAGCGTCCGGGGCGTCGTCACCGGCACCTCGATGTTCGCCCGCTCGATGGGCAGCGCGCTCGGCATCGCCGTCTTCGGCGCGATCGCCAACGCCGGGCTCGGCAACCACGTCGGCGGCGGGAACGCCACCACCGCGAGCGCCATCGCCCCCTCGCTGATGGCCACCGCGCTGCAGCACGTCTTCCTGGCCTCCGCGGTCGGGGCCGTCGGCATGCTGCTGGCCGTGCTCCTCATGCCCCGCAAGGTCGAGACGGTCGCCTGAGCGGCGACGTTCAGGAGACGGGGTCGTGACCGGCGACGAGGGCGTCGACAAGCCCG
This sequence comes from Microlunatus spumicola, assembly GCF_039536445.1. Classification (NCBI taxonomy): domain Bacteria; kingdom Bacillati; phylum Actinomycetota; class Actinomycetes; order Propionibacteriales; family Propionibacteriaceae; genus Microlunatus; species Microlunatus spumicola. The sequence goes on from NZ_BAAAYR010000004.1 coordinate 672,287, forward strand.
GGGAACCGCTCGTCGAGCTCCGCGCGACGCAGCTGGATGGCGTGGCTCCGGCCGGTCACGGTCGTGCGGGTCAGCCCCGCCAGGCGGAGCGTCTTGTAGTGGTGGGCCATCGTCGACTTGTTGACCTCGAAGGCCCACGCCTCCTCGGACTTGGCGTGCGGCAGCCCGTCGGCCAGGTCGCGCACGATCTGCAGCCGGATCGGGTCGGCCACAGCGCCGAGCACGGTCACCAGACGCACGTCGGCCATGTCGGGCACGGGGTAGCGGTCGTCCATCGGTCCTCAATTGTTCGATGGTCATCGAACTATCTGCTAGCGTCCTCGGTATGACGACGATCGAACCATCGTACGGACGCGCCCGTACGGCCGCACGCCTCGCGCTCCTCGCCGCCGGCCTGTTCGTCGTCGGCACCAACGCCTTCGTCATCGCCGGGGTGCTGCCCGCCATCGCGACCGACCTCGGCGCGACGCAGACCGGCGTGGCGTCCTCCATCACCTGGTACGCCGCGGTCGTCGCCGTCGCGTCGCCCCTCGTCCCCGTCCTGGTCCCCCGCGCCCCGCGCCGGCTCCTGATCGCCGTCGGCCTGCTGCTCGTCGCCGCCGGCACCGTCGTCGCGGCCCTGGCCCCCGGGCTGGACGTGTTCGTCGCCGGCCGGGTGCTCGCGGCGCTCGGCGGCGCCGCGCTCGTCCCGACGGCCACCGCCGCCGCACCCACGCTGCTGCCGCCCGAGAAGCGCGGCACGGCGCTCGCCGCCACCGGGCTCGGGTTCACGCTGGCCTCGGCGGTCGGCTCGCCCGCGGGCACGGCGCTGGCCGCCGCCGTCGGCTGGCGCGCCACCCTGCTGACCGTCGCCGGCCTCGCCCTCGTGCTCGCCGTCGCGGTGGCCCTCGGGCTGGGCCACCTCCCGCTGGGAGCCCCGAGCAGCATGGCCCGCCGCGTCGGCGTGCTGCGCGACCGGCGCGTCGTGCTCGTGCTCGCGGCGACCGCGCTCGTCACGACCGGCTTCAACGTCGTCTACATCTTCAGCGCCCAGCTCACCCACGACGCGACCGGCGGCGACGGCCGATTGCTCGCCCTGCTCCTGCTGCTCTACGGCATCGGCGGCGTGGTCGGCACCGCGCTCGCCGGGCCGGTCACCGACCGCGTCGGCAGCCGGGCGACCGCCGCCGTCGCGACCGCCGCCCTGGTCACGGTGTTCGTGCTCCTCGCGGTGGAGCAGCGCTCGTTCGTCGCCCTCGCCGTGCTGTTCGGGGTCTGGGGCGTCGTCGCCTTCGGCGCCGTCGTGCCCCTCCAGCACCGCCTCGTGGCGATCGACCCGGCCACCGCGGGCCTGACCCTCGGCTGGTACTCGACCGCGATGTACGTCGGCATCGCCGTCGCCCCGCTCCTCGGCGCCGCCGCCCTCGCCGGGGGTTCGGTGGAGCTCCCCCTCGCCGGTGCCGCCGTCACCGCCCTCGCCCTCGCCGCCTTCCAACTCGGCTACCTCCCCCGCCGTACGGTCGCCCCGGCCTGAGCTCGCGCCTCGGCTGCCTCCTGCGCCCCGGCGCTCCGACCACTGGTCGATTGGGGGCCTCCAGAACCTCCCCGCAGCCCCGAAGTGACCACTGGTCACTCGGGAGCCTCCCCCTCACACCCAAAGTGACCACTGGTCACCTGGAGGCTTCCGAAACCTGCCTCTCACCTCGGGAGTGACCACTGGTCACCCGGAGCCGGGGCGTACGGGCGGGGTCCGTCAGGGCTTTGGGGCCAGCTCGGCGACGAGCGGGACGACGTCGGCGATGGAGTCCTCGACGCGGGTCGGGCGGTAGGGGTACTGCTCGATCTGGCTGCGCTTCGTCGACCCGGTGAGCACGAGGATCGTGCGCAGGCCCGCCTCCATCCCCGCGATCACGTCCGTGTCCATGCGGTCGCCGATCATGACGGTGGTCTCGGAGTGCGCCTCGATGCGGTTCAGCGCCGAGCGCATCATCAGCGGGTTGGGCTTGCCGACGAAGTAGGGCTTGACCCCCGTCGCCTGCCGGATCATCGCCGCCACCGAACCGGTCGCCGGCAGCGAGCCCTCGGGCGACGGGCCGGTGACGTCCGGGTTCGTCGCGATGAACCGGGCCCCGCGCTCGATCAGCCGGATCGCCCGCGTGATGGCCTCGAACGAGTACGTCCGGGTCTCACCGAGCACCACGTAGTCCGGGTCGCGCTCGGTCATCACGAAGCCGGCCTCGTGCAGGGCCGACGTCAGCCCGGTCTCCCCGATCACGTACGCCGAACCGCCCGGGATCTGCTCGCTCAGGAACTGCGCGGTCGCCAGCGCCGAGGTCCAGATCGCCGCCTCGGGCACGTCGATGCCGCTGCGCAGCAGCCGCGCCCGCAGGTCGCGCGCGGTGTAGATCGAGTTGTTCGTCAGCACGAGGAAGCGCCGGCCGTGCTCCTGCAGGGCCGCGATGAAGTCGGCCGCCCCCGGCAGCGGCTGCTCCTCGTGCACCAGGACGCCGTCCATGTCGGTCAGCCAGCAGGACACGTGGTGACGTTCGGTCATGGGTCCAGGCTGGCAGCCCGCCGCGCTCGGCGACGGGCGGGTCTTGGCCCGTCTCCTTACCCTGGAGACGTCATGCGCGCCTCCGTCCTCCGCCGCCTCCGGCTCGGCCTCCCCGCCGTCGCCGTGCTCGCGGCCGCGCTGGCGGCGTGCGGCGAACCCGCCCCGGCCCCCGAGGCACCAGTCCCGAGCGCCTCGTCCGCCGGCACCCCGACGCCCGGCGTCCCGCAGCCGGCGCCGACCTCGCCGACCCCGTCCGCGCTCGTCCCGCCCGTCGAGGGCAGCACGGGGACCGACGGCCTTACCGTGCGCTACCTCGACACCGACGGCGGCGTGAAGACGGTCCGCGTGGAGGACTTCCCCCGCTAGCCCTCCTCGACGTAGAGGCAGAAGGGGTGCCCGTCCGGGTCCAGGCAGACGCGGACGTCCTCCTGCGGCTGGAAGCGGGCCAGGCGGGCGCCGCACTCCTGCGCCCACGCGACCGCGGCCGTCAGGTCGTCGACCTGCACGTCGAGGTGGACCATCATCGCCTGGTCGCCGGGACCGGCCGGCCAGACCGGGGGCACGTACTCGGCCTCGCGCTGGAAGCTCAGCCCCGCTCCGCCGGCCGGGTCGAGCAGCACCACCCACTCCGGGTGCTCGGAGCGGTACGGCCAGCCGAGCAGCCGGGCGTAGAACCGGCCCAGCGCGACGGGGTCCGGGGTGCCGAGCACCACCCCGCGCAGCCGCAGCGCCGCGCGACCGGCTCCTGCGTCGTCGTCGTCGTCGACCACGTCCGTGCTCCGCTCGTCGGGGCCGGCGCCGGCGGCCGACCCGGGTGACGCGGATGCTGCCAGACTCGGGGACGTGGAGGAAGCGGCACCGGTCTGGCCGGGACCCGCCCTGGTCGTCCTGGCGGGCGCGGCCGGCTCCGGCAAGTCGACCTGGGCCGCGCAGCGCTACCGGGCCAGCGAGATCGTGTCCTCCGACGCCCTCCGCGCCGCGGTCGGCAGCGGCCCGTACGACCTCGACGCCTCCGAGGACGCCTTCGCCCTGCTCGACCAGATCGTCGCCGCCCGCCTGCGCCGCGGGCTGACCACCGTCGTCGACACGCTCGGCCTCGACCCACGCCGGCGGGTCCACCACCTCGCGGGGCTCGCGAGGCGGGCCTGCCCGCGGTGCTGGTCGTCCTCGACACCCCGCCCGCGCTCACCCGCTCCCGGAACGGCGCCCGCGACCGTCCGGTGCCCGCCCGCGTCCTGACCGAGCAGCTCCGCCGGGTCCGGGCCCTGGTCGAGCGGCACGACCCGACCCGCTGGGCCCCCGACGGCACGGAGGACGAGGAGCGCTGGGACGCCGTCGTCCTCGAGCAGGCCGACGAGCCCGACCGCGGGCAGGTGGCCGGAACGCCGCTGTCCCCCGCCGCCCTCCCGGAACCGGCCGTACCGGTGCACGGCGGACCGCGGGTCGTGCTGCAGGTGTCCCGGTTCCCCTGGGGCGAGGGCGTGGGCGACCCCACGCGCTGGCTCACCGACCTCGTCCGCGCGGCCGACGCCATCGGGCTCGACGGGATCGCCCTCATGGACCACCTCGTGCAGATCCCCCAGGTCGACCGCGCCTGGGAGCCGATCCCCGAGCCGTACGTGGCGCTCGGCCTGCTCGCCGGGCTCGACACCCGCCTGCGGCTCGGGACGCTCGTCTCCCCGGCCACCTTCCGGGCGCCGGGGATCTTGGCCAAGGCGGTCGCCACGCTCGACACCCTCAGCGGGGGCCGGGCGTTCTGCGGACTGGGCGCCGGGTGGTGGCTGCGCGAGCACCAGACCTTCGGGCTCGACTTCCCGCCCGCGCCGGCCCGGCTCGCCCAGCTGCAGGTGACGATCGAGACGCTGCGCGCGCTGTGGGCGCCGGGGACCAAGGCGTACGCCGGCCGCTACGTGCACCTGCCCGAGACCACCTGCTACCCCCGTCCGGTCGGGCGGGTGCCGATCGTCGTCGGCGGTTCCGGGGACCGGCTGCTCCGGGTCGTCGCCGAGCAGGCCGACGCGTGGAACCTGCCCAGCTCCGACGCCGCCCGCCTCGCCCGCCGGCTGGCCGTGCTGCGCGGCCACTGCGCCGACCTCGGGCGCGACCCGGACGAGGTGGAGGTGACCGTCCTCGACGTCCCCGTCCTCGGGACCGACCGCGAGGACGTCGCCCGGCGGGTGGAGCGGCTGCGCGGCCGCATCCCGGCCACCGCCTTCGCCCGGCAACGCCACGCGGCGACGGCGGCCGACCACGCGACCCGCTACCGCGAGCTGGCCGACGCGGGCGTCGGCACCGTGTTCGTGGCGCTGCCCGACCTCGTCGACGCCGACGACCTGCGCCGGCTCGAGCCGGTGCTCAGCCGGCTCGGCTGAGCAGGGCGTCCGTCCGCTCGTCGGCCTCGCCGCCGTAGAAGACGTCGAGCACCTCGGCGAAGGCGGGCTCCTCCGGGGCGGCCCGCGCGAACAGGGTCATCGACGACCGCAGCTTCAGCGCGTCGATCCCGCCGAAGACCTGCTCGGCGGTCCGGTCCGCGTGGCCGAGCACCGCCGCCGTGCACTCGCGCAGCCGCGGCCCGAGCACGGGGTGGGCGAGGTAGTCGCGCGCCTCCTGCAGGGAGGTGATCGCGTACGCCTGCGCCGTCGCGCTCCGGCCGAGGCCGGCGAGCTGCGGGAAGACGAACCACATCCAGTGCGACGTCTTGCGCCCGGCGCGCAGCTCCCGCAGCGCCTGCGCGTACGTCCCGCGCGCGTCCTGCGCCTCGACGAACCGTTCGAGTCCTGATTCGCGCATCCATGACCTCCCGGTGCCGGGTACAACCTGTTCGTGACCTCTGCGCCCACGTCCGACCCGACGCGCACCCGCGAGCAGGACCAGGAACGCTCGCGCTGGCGGGCCCTGGCCGTCGTGATGGCGGCCGGCGCGATGACGCTGCTCGACGTCAGCATCGTCAACGTGGCCCTCCCGACGCTACGCGTGGGGCTGAACGCCGACGACAGCGACGTGCAGTGGATCGTCGCCGGCTACGCCCTCGCCTTCGGCGTGGCCCTCGTGCCGATGGGCCGGCTCGGCGACGCCCGCAGCCGGCGGACGGTCTTCATGATCGGTGTCGCCCTGTTCACGCTCTCCAGCGCCGCCGCCGGTGCGGCCCCCACCCCGTGGGTGATCTCGATCGCCCGCGTCGTCCAGGGCTTCGGCGGCGGCATCATCACCCCTCAGGTCTCCGGCTTCATCCAGAACCTCTTCCAGGGCCGGGACCGGGCCAAGGCCTTCTCGATCTTCGGCGCCACCATCGGCCTGTCCACCGCCATCGGGCCGCTGCTCGGCGGGCTGCTCGTGGCCCTGGGCGGCGAGTCGTACGGCTGGCGCCTCGTCTTCTACGTGAACGTCCCGATCGGCATCGCGATCATCCTGGTCGCCCGCAAGCTCCTGCCGGCGTCCGCGCCGAGCAAGGGGCGGCAGAGCCTCGACCCGGTGGGCGTCCTGCTCTTCGCCGTCGCCGTGGTCCTCGTGCTCTACCCGCTCGTGGAGGGCGGGCAGGGCGAGCCGCTGTCCGCCCGGCCGTGGTGGCTGCTCGGGGTGGCCGCCGCCCTCGGGCTCGCGTTCGTGCTGTGGGAGCGCCTGTGGCGCCGCCGCGGCAAGGAGACGCTCATCGACCTCGACCTGCTCAAGGTGCCCGCGTACGTCTTCGGCCTGAGCCTCGGCACCTTCTACTTCGCGGGCTTCACCGCGATCTTCCTGGTCACGACGCTCTACCTGCAGGTGGGCCTGCACTACACGGCCCTGCAGGCCGGGCTGACGACGACGCCGTTCGCGGTCGGTGCGGCCGTCTCCGCCCTGGTCAGCGGGCGTCTGGTCGAGCGACTCGGCCGGTGGCTCGCCGTCATCGGGCTCGTGATGATCAGCGCGGGCCTGGTGCTCATCGACCTGCTCGTCCCGCACCTGTCCGGGATGGTCGGGGTCAAGCTGGCGCCCGCCTTCCTGCTCGCCGGACTGGGCGGCGGTCTCGTCGTCACCCCGAACGTCACCCTCACGCTGGCGGAGGTCGACCCGGTGCACGCGGGTTCCGGGGGCGGCATGCTGCAGACCGCGCAGCGGGTGGGCTCGGCGATCGGCGTGGCCGTGATCCTGGCGCAGTTCTTCGCGGCGCTGGCCAGCACGAAGGGCGACTACGCCGAGGCGCTGTCGATGGCGCTGCGCACCACGATCGCCTTCATCGGCGTCGCGCTGGTGTTCGCGGTCGCCGACCTGCTGCGCCGCACGGGCCACGACCGGCACCCGGAACCCCAGCACGCGGCGCCCGACCCGGAGCCCCGGCACGCCGCCTGACGCGGGTGGTACCAGCAGGGCCTGTCTCAACGTGAGGCCCCGCACCCGCGGCCGACGGCAGCGGGAGAGAATCAGACCGTGCCTGATTCCGCCAACGCGCAGCAGTCCGACGACGTCCAGCAGCCGGACCCCATCGACGACCCGACCGCGATCATCCTCTACGGCGGGACGGGCGACCTCGCCAAGCGGATGGTGCTCCCCGCCATCTACGAGCTCTTCACCCGAGGGCTGCTCCCGGACCAGTTCCGCCTCATCGGCAACGGGCGCGGCGACGTGTCGGCCGAGGAGTTCGCGAAGCACATCCGCGACTCTCTGACCGAGTTCTCCTCGGCGCCCGACGACGACGAGTTCGCAGAGTTCGCCAAGAACGTGTCCTTCGCGGGCGGCGGCTTCCGCGAGGACGACCCGGGCACCCTGCTCGACGCGATCAAGCAGCTGGAGGAGGAGCTGGGCCACAAGGTCCAGCTCGTCCACTACCTGTCGCTGCCGCCGGTGGCCTTCGAGCCGACCACGAAGGCGATCAAGGCGCACGGCCTGAACTACGACACCGCCAAGGCCGTCTACGAGAAGCCGTACGGCACGTCCCTGGAGAGCTTCCACGCCCTCGACGACCTCGTGCACAGCGCCTTCGACGAGGAGCAGATCTACCGGATCGACCACTTCCTCGGGAAGGAGGCGACGCAGAACCTCTACCTCACCCGGTTCGCGAACCGCCTCTTCGGCGACGTCTGGAACCGCCGGCACATCGCCCAGGTGCAGATCGACGTCCCCGAGACCCTCGACATCGCCGACCGCGCCGACTTCTACGACGCGACCGGCGCGATGCTCGACATGCTCGCGACCCACCTCTTCCAGGTCGCGGCCGAGGTCGCCCTCGAGCCGCCGCTGAGCATGGACCCCGAGGACGTGCAGGCCGCCCGCGAGTCGGTCATCGCCGCGTTCCGCCCGCTCGACCCGAAGGAGGTCGTGCTCGGTCAGTACGCCAGCTACCTCGACACCGAGGGCGTCGAGAAGGACTCGAAGACCGAGACCTTCGCCGCCGCGCGGCTGTGGATCGACACCGACCGCTGGCGCGGGGTGCCCTTCCTGCTGCGCACCGGCAAGATGATGAAGGAGAGCGCGCAGAAGGTCAGCCTGATCTTCAAGCCCTCCGACGGCCCGCTGGACCACATCCACCCGGACGCGAACGCGATCGTCTTCGACCTCAAGGGCAACGGCGCGATCGACATCCGCCTCACGGTCAAGAAGCCGGGTCCCGACCCGCTGCCGGCCGAGAGCGCGACCTCGCTCAGCCTCGCGAACGTCGCCCCCGGCTCGATGGCGCCCTACACCTCGCTGATCCACGACGTCCTCTCCGGCAACCGGATGCTCTTCACCAGCTCCACCGGCCTGGAGTCCGCCTTCCAGGCGTTCCAGCCGATGCTCACCGACGCCCGTCCCCAGGTCGAGATCTACGACGACCACTCGTGGGGCCCGCCGTCGGCCAAGGAGCTCACCGGCCCCTGCGGCTGGCTCCTCGGGGACTGAGCCTCACCACCACCCAGCGCTCACCCCGCGAGCGGTACCCCTTCCCGGTCCTCGACCACTCGAGACCGGGAAGAGGTACCGCTCGCGGCCGTTTCAGGGGATGAGGACGCGCGGGCGCTAGGGCAGCTGGTGGAGGGCGAGGGGCAGCACGCGCGTCGCCCCGGCGTCGGCGAGCAGGGCCCCGGCGACGGTGAGCGTCCAGCGGCTGCGGATGGTGTCGTCCACGAGCAGCACCGGCCCGTCGAACGTCACGCCCTCACGGACCCGCGTCCGCATGGTCAGGTCCTTCACCCGGGCCGACGAGCTGGCGTCGACGGCCGGCAGCGGTCCCCCGACCTCCAGGGCGTCGACGAACGGCAGGCGCCCGATCCGGGCCAGGTGCTCGGCCACCGAGGTGACGAGCCGCGGGAACCGGCGTGACGGCATCGCCACCACCGCGACCGGGCGCTGCCACGTCTTCGACCAGCGCTTGAGCACCTCGACGCAGCCCTCGAGCACGACCGGCGGGGCCGCCTCGTCGGTGCGCCACAGCCGAGCCAGCTCGGTGCTCCAGGCCGGGTCGTCGGCGAACGCCAGCGCGCGGCCCGGCTCGAGGAACCCGATCTTGCCCTTGCGCTCGACCCCGCTCGGCCACAGCTTGCGCGGCTCCACGATCACGTCCTGACCGCGGAAGAACGTCCGGGCCGCGGCCACCGACTCCTCCGACGGGCGGGCGCCCGGGGCGGGCAGTCGCCCGGTGCAGACCGAGCAGCGCCCGCAGCGGTGCGGGTCGGGGTCGTCGAGGGCCAGCTGCAGGAACTGCATCAGGCAGCCCTCGCCGTGGGCGTACGAGCGCATCAGGTCCGCCTCGGCGGCCCGGACCTGCCGCAGCGCCGACCACTTGGCCTCGTCGTAGTACCAGCCCTTGCCGGTGGCCACCCACCCGCCGGCTCGACGCTCGACCGCCTCGTCGACGGCGAGGATCTTGAGCAGGCCCTCCAGCCGGCCCCTGCGCATCCCCGTCGCCGACTCGATGGTCGGCAGCGACTGCGCCTCCGCGCCGAGGACGTCCAGCACCCGCTCGACCTGCTGCTCGTCCGGGATGCCAGCGGTCGCGAAGTAGTCCCAGATCCGCTCGTCTGACTCGGCCGGCACGAGGACGGCCACCGCGTCGTCCAGCGCACGACCCGCACGGCCGACCTGCTGGTAGTAGGCGACGGGCGAGCTCGGCGAACCCAGGTGGATGCAGAAGGCCAGGTCCGGCTTGTCGTAGCCCATGCCGAGCGCGGAGGTGGCGACCAGCGCCTTGACCTTGTTGTCCCGGAGCCGGTCCTCGAGCTGCTCGCGGTCCTGGCTCTGCCCGGAGTAGGGCGCGACGTCCAGCCCCTGCTCGGTCAGGAACGCCGATACCCGCTGCGTCTCCGCGACCGTCAGGACGTAGACGATGCCCGAGCCCGGCAGGGTGCGCAGCGCCTCTGCGACCCAGGCGTACCGCTCCAGCACCGACATCGACGGCACCACCGAGAGCGTCAAGGAGGCACGGGCCAGCGACCCGCGGAGCGTCACGGTGTCGTCGCCGAGCTGCGCCGCGACGTCGGCGGTGACCCGCTCGTTGGCCGTCGCGGTGGTCGCCAGCACGGGCGTCCCCGGGGCGAGGCCGAGCATGCTGCGGGTGAGCCGCTGGTAGTCCGGCCGGAAGTCGAAGCCCCAGTCGGAGACGCAGTGCGCCTCGTCGATCACGAGCATGCCGACCGAGCTGAGCAGGTCGGGCAGCTGGGCGGCGAAGGCCGGGTTGGAGAGCCGCTCGGGCGAGATGAGCAGCACGTCGATGGTCCCCGCCCGCACGTCGGTCAGGACCTGTGCCCACGCGTCGAGGTTCGTCGAGTTGATCGTCGCGGCCTTGAGCCCCGCCCGCTCCGCGGCCGCGATCTGGTCGCGCATCAGCGCCAGCAGCGGGGAGACCACGAGCGTCGGCCCGGCGCCCTGCTCGCGCAGCGCAGCCGTCGCGGCCCAGTAGACGGCGGACTTGCCCCAGCCCGTGGCCTGCACGACGAGCACCCGGCGGTGCCGGACGACGAGCTCCTCGACCGCGCGCACCTGGTCGGCGCGGGGGCGCGCGTCGGGACCGGCCATCGCCGCGATCACGCGTTCGAGGACCTGGGCCGCGCTGCTCGTCGTCATCGTGCTCATGCTTCCATCCTGGTCGGCGTGCGCCGAACCAGCCGCCCGTCGCCGCGCCTGTGGACGGCGCCGCGGCCGAGGTGCAGGCCCTGTGGACGACCGGCACGCCGGGTGGACCTGTGAGTAGACCGAGAAGTCCGGCTCCGAGGCGTCCGCGCGCGCCCGCGCGCTGAATCAATGAACGTGACTTCTGACCACGACACGTCCGCCAGCCCCGCCAAGGTCGCGGACCTCGCCTCCGACATCAAGTTCGCCATGCTCACCACCGTCGACGCCGACGGCGAGCTCGTCAGCCGGCCGATGGCCCACCAGGAGGTGGAGGCCGACGGCGACCTCTGGTTCTTCTCCTCGCGCGACTCCCGCAAGGTCGAGCACGTCCGCAGCAACCCGCACGTCGCGGTGACGCTGGCCTCCAGCAGCACCTGGGTCTCGATCAACGGCTCGGCCGCGGTCGTGGACGACGTCGAGAAGGCCAAGGAGCTGTGGTCGGTCGACATGGAGGCCTGGTTCCCGCAGGGTCCCGAGGACCCGTCGATCGTGCTGATCAAGGTCAGCGGCGAGACCGCCGAGTACTGGGACGGCCCGGGCGGCCGCGTCTCCTCGGTCCTGAGCCTGGCCAAGTCCAAGCTCACCGGCCAGCGCTACTCCGGCGGGGAGAACGAGAAGGTCGACCTGGGGACGGCCGACTAGTGGTGGTCGCGATGGTCGAGGAACGCGCCGACGCCGGACTCTACGGCCCGGACTCCGTGACGTGGCGGATCCACGGCAACCAGTCGATGGCGCTGGCCGGGTTCCGTGCGCTGTCGCTGCAGGCGGTGCACCCGCTCGTGATGGCCGGCTTCAACGACAACACGGTCTGGTTCGACGACATGTGGGGCCGGCTCCAGCGGACGGGCGACTGGGTGGCCACGGTCACCTACGGCACGACCGCCGAGGCCGAGAAGGCCGGCCGGGTCCTGCGGCGCATCCACGCCGCGCTCCCGCCGGGCGTCGAGCCCGAGTCGGGGCTCCCCTACCGCGTCGACGACCCCGAGCTGCTGCGCTGGGTGCACGTGACCGAGACCGAGTCGTTCCTGTCGACCTACCGGCGCTGCGGCGGGATCCTCCGTCCGGGCGAGGGCGACCAGTACGTCGACGAGATGCGCGCGAGCGCCGAGCTCGTCGGGCTCGAGCGGCACACGGTTCCCGCCTCCGAGGCGGACATCGAGGACTACTACGCGTACGTCCGTCCGCAGCTGCGCGTGTCGCAGGTGGCCCGGCGGAACACGCTGAAGTTCATGCTGCCGCCGATGCCCCGCTGGGTCCGTCTCGGCACCCCCGCCCGACCGGCCTGGGCCGGGATGGTGGGCCTCGGCCTCGCCATGCTCCCGCCGTGGGCGCGACGCCTCTACGGGCTCCCGGGCCTGCCGACGACCGACCTGCTGGCCACGGCCAACGGGTACGCCGTGCGCCGCGTCCTGTCCACCGTGCCGCTCGTGATCACGAGCAACCCGGCGTACGGGCGGGCGCTGCGGCGGACCCGAGGGCCCGTCGCTGCCTGAGGGTTGAGGACGTGTCTCCCCGCTCCACCGGGCGCAGGCGGGGAGACGCGTCCTAGCCGCCCGCGACCGCCGGGATGATCGAGACCGCGCCGTTGTCGGGCACCTCGGCCTCGAGGCCACCGATGAACCGCACGTCGTCGTCGCCGACGTAGACGTTCACGAAGCGGCGGAGCGCGCCGTTGTCGTCGACGATCCGGGCCTTGAGGCCCGGGTAGTCGGCGTCGAGGGACTCGAGGACGTGAGCCAGCGTGTGACCGCTCGCCTCGACCTCCTTCTGCCCGCCCGTGTAGGTGCGCAGGATGGTGGGGATGCGGACGTTCGCACTCATGCGGTGTAGCCCTTCCAGAAGTCGGTGAACGCCTCGTAGCGCGGCGGGATCGTCGTCTTGGGCCCGACGTGGCCGGCCACGGCGTCGAGGGTCTTGAGCCCGTCGCCGGAGTTGATGATCACGGTCTCGCCGTCCGGGTCGAGGTCGCCGTCGGCGATGAGCTTCGCCGTCACGCCGACGGTCACGCCACCGGCGGTCTCGCCGAAGATGCCCTCGGTCCGGGCAAGCCGGAGGATGTTGCGGACGACGGTCTCGTCGTCGACGTCGGCGATGCGGCCGCCGGTGCGGCGGACCACGTCGAGCACGTACGGCCCGTCGGCCGGGTTGCCGATGGCGAGCGACTTGGCGATCGTGTTCGGGCGGACCGGGGCGACGACGTCCTGGCCGGCCTCGTACGCCTGCACGATCGGCGAGCAGCCCGTGGCCTGCGCCCCGAAGATGCGGACCGGCTTGTCCTCGACCAGCCCGAGCTTGATCAGCTCGGAGAAGCCCTTGTCGATCTTGGTGAGCTGCGAGCCGGATGCGACCGGGATGACCAGCTGGTCCGGCAGGCGCCAGCCGAGCTGCTCGGCGATCTCGTAGGCCAGCGTCTTGGAGCCCTCGGCGTAGTAGGGCCGCACGTTGACGTTGACGAACGCCCAGCCCTCCTCCTCGCCGGCGATCTCGCTCGCGAGCTTGTTCACGTCGTCGTAGTTGCCCTCGATGGCGATCAGCGTCGTGTCGTAGACCGCCGAGGCGATGATCTTCTGCTGCTCGAGGTTCGACGGGACCAGGACGACCGAGCGGATCCCGGCGCGGGCGGCGGCGGCCGCGACCGCGTTGGCCAGGTTGCCGGTGGAGGGGCAGGCGAGGACGTTCAGCCCGAGCTCGCGGGCCGCCGAGAGGGCCACGGCGACGACGCGGTCCTTGAAGGAGTGCGTCGGGTTGCCCGAGTCGTCCTTGACGTGCAGCTTGCGCAGCCCGAGGTCGGCGGCGAGGTTGCCGGCGTCGACCAGGCGGGTGAAGCCCGGGTCCGTCGAGCGGAACGTGGCGATGTCCGCCGGGACGGGCAGCAGCGGCGCGTAGCGCCAGATGCTCTTGGGGCCGGCCTCGATCTGCGCGCGGGTCACGCGCGGGAAGTCGTAGCCGACCTCGAGCGGGCCGAAGCACTCCATGCAGGCGTAGAAGGGGCCGAGCGGCGACTGCGCACCACAGGCACGACAGGCGAGGTGGGTGGCGTTCCCGAAGGCACCGGCGCGGACGCCGACGGGCGGGAGAACCTGGGTGTCGAGCACCGCGGTCATGACGTATCAGTCCTTCGTCATCTGTCTCGCGCGACGTTCGCGCGAGCCGGAAGTGGCACCGTGTCTGCTGGTCAGCCGGTTGCCGGGGAGTCGACGGGCCGTTCCCTCGTCCCCTCTTGATGTGAGAAGAACTCTAGGCGGCAGTCGGCCGATCACGGGCGTCGCCGTCCGGATGCTGAGCCGGCTGACCAGCATGCGGACGGCCCTCCCGAGGTCTACATTCGCGACGTGGGACACGAGCCGCCGGTCGTCGAAGCAGGCGTCGCGAGCGGGCTCTGCCGGGCCCAGCGGGCGCGCCGCCTCGCCAACCTCCTGAACCTCAGCACCCCGCTCGGCCTCGCCGTCGCCCGCGCCGGCGGGGCCCGTCGGCGACCGGGGCCGTACGGGCTGGTGCTCGCCGAGGGCTACGGCTTCCGGTTCCCGGTCGCGGGGGCCTTCACGGTCGGCGACGTGATCGTCACCGCGAGCACGTTCGACGCCCTGCTGCGGCGCCATCCCGGGCTGCTCGCGCACGAGGAGCGGCACAGCCGGCAGTACGCCGTCTTCCTCGGCCTGCCCTACCTGCCGCTCTACACCCTGGCCATGGCCTGGTCGGTGGTGCGCACCGGCGACCGGTCGTCCCGCAACGTCTTCGAGCGGCACGCCGGCCTGCTCGCCGGGGGCTACGTCGAACGGCCGGCGCAGCCCCTGACCGCGACGCTCTCCGGCGCCGTGAACCTGCTGAGAACCCGCCGCAGCCCGCGTCGCTGACCTTCGTCCCCGGTACGTTTCCCGACCGTGATCATCTGGTCCCGCTGGGGCATCCTCATCCTCGTCGCCGTCGGCCTGGGGGTCGGCACCGGCGCCCTGCTCGACGCGCTCCTCCTCCCGGGCCGCACGAACGGCCCGAGCTTCAGCATGTTCATGGGCGTCGGGCTGATCGCGGCCGCGGTCTACACCTACCTGCTGGACCGCTACGTCCTCCGGCCGCACCTTGACAAGCCGCAGCAGCAGTTCGTCCTGCAGCCCCTGCCCGAGCGGGTGGGCAACCAGACGCACCGGCAGATCCCGGTCGTGAACCCGCAGACCGGGCAGCCGGTCTACGTGCAGCCGCGCTCGAGCCTGTTCTTCGTGCCCGTCCGGATCTGGCCCTTCGTGCTCGCGGGCATCGGGATCCTCGTCACGATCGTCAACGCCATCGCCCTCATCGCGCGCGGCTGAGCGGTCGTCCGAAGGCCGGAGAACGACGAAGGGCCGGCCGGGTCGCCACGATCCGGCCGGCCCTCGAACGGGCTGGACTCAGCCCACGATCACCGGGATCGTCACCGTCGTCCCCGTGTCGGTGGTCAGCACCAGCGTGCCGGCCCCCTTCGCGGCCTCGGCCGGCACGGCCAGCGCGATCGTGGCCTTCCCGTCGGCCGCCGGGCTGGTGCCGATCGCCGTGCCGTTCAGCGTCGCGGTCACCGTCGAGGTCTGCTCGTCGGAACCCTTGTACGCGCCGTCCTTCGTCGGACGGCTGCTGAAGTCGAGCGAGGACAGCGTGAAGGTCGTCGTCCCGCCCGCCGTGAGCGTGCTCGGCAGCGGCGAGACCGCGACCGCCTGCTTGGCGAACGACGGGCTGACCGGCGTCTCGGCCTTGATGTAGTCGGTCCACGAGTCGAGGTCCGACAGGCCGGTGTCCTTGCTGTTCTTCCCCTCGCCGAACACCCGGAAGTTGTCCCCGCCCGCGGCCAGGAAGCTGTTCGTGGCCACGCGGTAGGTCGCCGCCGGGTCGATCGGCTTGCCGTCGACCGTGACCGACGTGATGCGGCTGCCCTCGGCCAGCTGCTCGTCGTAGGTGTAGGTCACGTTCTTCGACAGGCCCAGCTGCAGGTACGGCCGCGAGGGGATGTTCCCGCTCGCGTCGCGCTGCCACTGCTGCTCGAGGAGCGTCGTGAACTGCGCGCCGGTCAGGTCGACGGTGAACAGGGAGTTGGCGAACGGCAGGACCGACGCCGCCTCCCCGAAGGTCACCGTGCCCTCGTCGAGGTCCTCGCGGACCCCGCCCGGGTTCTGCACGCCGATCTGCGCGCTCCCCCGCTCCGGCGTGGCGGTCGACGAGCGGTACATCTCGGCCACGAGGTCGCTCAGCGTCGACTCGGCGGCGCGGGTGTCCTCGCCGTCCTCGCCGAACGCCCGGGTGATCTCGTGAGTGGCCTCGCCGATCTTGACCGACCCGAGCTCCTCGGCCCGGTCGAGCGCGGCGGTGACGATCCCGGCGATGCGACGCACCCGCGGGTAGGCCGCGGCCAGGTCATCGTCGGAGACGGTGGTCGGCTTCAGGTTCTGCTCGGTGTGGGCGAGCACCGCCTTGGTCTTGGTGTCGACCGTCAGCGTCACCTTGGTGAGGAAGGCCGCGTACGACCCGCTCTGGGTCACCGGGCGGGTGGCCCCGGCGACGCCGGGGACCGGCGCGTCGTAGGCGTAGGCCTGGTGCGTGTGGGCGGTGAAGATCGCCGCCACCTTG
Organism: Microlunatus spumicola; assembly: GCF_039536445.1. Taxonomy (NCBI): domain Bacteria; kingdom Bacillati; phylum Actinomycetota; class Actinomycetes; order Propionibacteriales; family Propionibacteriaceae; genus Microlunatus; species Microlunatus spumicola. The sequence continues at coordinate 688,470 of NZ_BAAAYR010000004.1, forward strand.
GGCGACGTGTCGTTGACGATGTGCGCGAAGACCGGGCTGGCCTTCAGCTGGTCGGCGAGGCTGACGACCTCGCCGCCCGTCGTCGGGTCGAGCTGGGTCTTGCTCGCGCCCTCGTGGTACTCGGCGACCACGACGTCGGCCTCGCCGTTGGACTTCTTGCCGTCGGTGAGCTGCTTCGCCACCCGGTTGACCGCGGTCACCGGGTCACCGAACTCGATGTCGCTGATGCCGGCCGGCGACACCAGCGTCGACGTCTCCTGGGTCACGACCCCGACGACGCCGACCTTCAGCCCGCCGCGCTCGATCACCGTGTAGCTCGGCAGCACGGGCTTGGTCGTGCCCTTGCGGTAGACGTTCGCGCCCAGGTAGGTCCAGTCCGCGGCCTTCTGCACGCGCCCGTCGAGGTCGGCGAACCCCCGGTCGAACTCGTGGTTACCGACCGCGGAGGCGTCGACGTCGGCGGCGTTGAGTACGTCGATCGTCGGCTGGTCCTCCTGCACCGACGAGGCGAAGAGCGACGCCCCGATGTTGTCGCCCGCCGAGAGGACGAGGGTGTTGCCCTCGCCGCTCGTCGCGCGCTGCTGCTCGATGGTCCCGAAGAACTGCGTGGTGTCCGGCGACGCCGCGGCGATGCGCCCGTGGAAGTCGTTGAAGTTCAGCATCGTCAGCGTGGTCTCGCGGGCCTTGCCGCGCTCCAGCCCGACCTTGACCGGGTCGTGGTCGCTGGCCCGGTAGACGTCGTCGCGGTAGTAGTCGATCTTGGTCGACTTGTAGCGGCTGTACTCGCGCAGCACGGGCTCGACGGAGTTGATGTTCCAGACCCCGCTGCCGGTCAGGCGCTTGTCCGCGGCCGGGTTGAGGAGCACGTGGTCGAGCGAGCCGGACAGCCCGTCGAAGTTGTACGAGTAGTCCTTCTGCTTGGCGGCGTTCTCCCAGCCCGCGGCGTAGAGGGTCTCGAGCGGGTCCTCGTGCGTGTAGGAGTTGAAGTCACCGACCAGGGCGACGGCCTCGGTCCGGGCGTCGCTCTGGACCGACGGCAGCCAGCCGAGCAGGGCGTTCGCCTGTGCGACGCGTGCCGCGTTCCAGCCGCCCTGCCCGTTGTCAGCGTTCGGGTCGGCCGGGTCCTTGGGCGCCGAGCCCTTGGACTTGAAGTGGTTCACCGCGACGAGCATCGGCGCACCGCCCCCGACGGGGGTGAAGGACGCGGCGATCGGGGTCCGGGCGTTGCCGAACGGCCCGGCGTCGGTCGCGTCCTTGCCGTCCGCGTACGCCTTGCCGGCCCAGGTGACCTCGGCGGGCTGGAAGATCAGCGCGTTGGTGATGACGTCCTGGTCCTCGACCGGCTGGAGCTGGTCGGACGACGGCACGTAGTCCCACTTCGCGCGCCCGGCGGCCTTGTTCAGCGCCGCGACGAGGGTCTTGGTCGCCTCGTCCCTGGTCTCGCCGAGCTTGACCGAGTTCTCGATCTCCATCAGGCCGGTGACCGACGCGTCAAGCGCGTTGATCGCCTTGACGATCTTGGTCTGCTGCCGGTCGAGGTCGGCGGCGTCCCAGGCACCGCGCTGGTCGCAGCCCGAGGCCACCGTGTTCGGCGTGCCGTCGGTGCTCACCGGGTTGGGCTTGCAGGCCGCGTCGGCCGTGCCGAGGGTGGTGAAGTAGTTGAGGACGTTGAAGGACGCGACGGAGACGTCGCCCTTCACGTTCGGCACCTTCTCGGGCGCCTTGTCCTTGATCGTCGCGACCTCGTCGCCGGCGGCCGTGGGCCGCGTCGGGTTGAGCGCCCAGGTGCCGTTGCGGAAGTCGACGACGACCGGCTCGGTCAGCTTGGCCGTATCACCGACGCGCACGTCGGACTTGCGCGTGACGAACGGCGGCGTCCCCGGCGAACCCGCCTTGTCGAGCTGCGTGCTCATCCCGTCGTCGAGCACGACGCGGCGCTCGGCGTTCCGCTCGGCCTGCTTGTCCGCGGCCTTGGAGCCGAAGCGCGCCTTGTCCGTCGGCTCGACGAGCCGTCCGCCGGTCGCAAGGCCCAGCTCGCCGTACGAGCCGAGCGTGTAGGTGTCGTTGACCGTCCACGTCTCGGTGCTCGAGTAGAGCATCGACTCGAGGTTCTCGCGGCGGTCGTAGGTCGACGCCCACGAGACGCTGCTGACCGGCTTGACCTTCTTGTACGCGGCGTCCGACTTCGTCACGGACACGTCGCCCGCGATCTCGGTGAGGCTGTCGGCGTCGGCGTTGCTCCCGCCCGGGAACTCCTCGACGGTGCCCGTCACGGAAACGAGGTCGCCGACCTTGACGTCCACGCCGGCCTTGCCGGTGTAGACGAACACGGCGTCGGAGGCCTTCTTGAGGCTCCGGTCCTTGCCGCCCGTGCCGGGCGTCTGCACGACGAAGCCGCTCAGCCCGCCGGTCGGGTAGGCCGCGGTGACGACGGACGGCGTGGTGGTGACGGTCTTGCCGACGTACGGCGAGAACCTGCCGGTGCCCTGGATGGCGGCGATCGGCAGGGGGGTGGCGGCCGACGCGGTGCTGGGCACCGCGACGAGCAGGCCGGCGGTCAGCGCTCCGGCGGCGAGGACCGCCGCTGCGTGACGGGGCCGGCGGGGGGTGGGAACGGGCACAGACAGGCTCCTCGATCGCGGTGGGGGCGCTGCGACCCGGACGGGCGTGGCAGCGGCGACCGGGTCACTGTCTCCTGGCCCGCTGACAGTTTTCAACCCCCCGAAGGAGGTAGCCCGGGGAACGTCACGTGTCGTTCACACGGCCCGGAGGTCCTGCGGCGCGGGCCAGCGCCGCCTGCCGGACGAGGTGGTCGCGCTCGAGGGTGCTCGGGCAGCGCTCCGCGGCCCGGGCGTACGCGTCGGCCGCCTCGGCCAGGTCGCCGGCCATCCGGAGCAGGTAGGCCTGCACCGCCAGGACCTTCCACCGGTCGCGCAGCACGGGCTCGACGCGCTCGACCTCGAGCAGCCCGGCGGAGGCCCCGAGCACGTGCCCGACCGCGACCGCGCGGCTCAGGACCGCGGCCGGGTCGTCCCGCACCGGGTCCGGGCTCAGCCCGACCAGCTCGTCGTACCAGGCGAGGATCTGCGGCCAGTCCGTCTCGGCGGCCGTCTCCGCGTCGTCGTGCAGCGCGGCGATGGCGGCCTCGACCTGGAAGCGGCCGCGCCGCCCCTCCGCGAGCGCACCCTGCAGGATCGCCACCCCCTCGGCGATCTGGGTCCGGTCCCAGCGGTCACGGTCCTGCTCGTCGAGCGGCACGACCCGGCCGTCGACCACGCGGGCCCGGTGGCGCGCATGGTGCAGCAGCATCAGGGCGAGCAGCCCGCGCACCTCCGGCTCCCGGCTGACAAGCACGAGCTGGCGGGTGAGCCGGATCGCCTCCCGGGCGAGGTCGACGTCGCTCGTGTGCCCCGTCGTGTAGACGAGGTGCAGGACGTGCAGCACGACCGCCACGTCGGCCGGGGCGTCGAGCCGTCGGTCGCGCAGCGCCGCCTTGGCCCGGCTGATCCGCTGGGCCATCGTCGCCTCGGGCACGAGGAACGCGTCCGCCACCTGCCGGGTCGTCAGCCCGGCGACGGCCCGCAGGGTCAGCGCCACCGCCGAGGCCGGCGACAGCTCCGGGCTCGCGCAGAGGAACAGCAGCAGCAGGGTGTCGTCCGCCTGCTCGGTCGGGCCCGGCTCGGGCTCCTCGTCGACACGCTCCTCGCGCCGCCGCCGGGCCGCCTCGCTGCGGACCGCGTCGGTGAGCCGGTGCACCGCCGCGGTGGTGAGCCAGGCCCGCGGGTCGCGCGGCGGGCTCTCGGGCCAGGTGCGCAGCGCGTCGATCAGCGCCTCCTGGACCGCGTCCTCGGCCGCCGCGAAGTCCGCCCCGCGCCGCAGAAGCGCAGCGATCACCTGGGGTACGAGGGCCCGGACCAGGCCCTCGTCCACCGGCTCGCTCCCTGGACCCGTCGGAGAGCTCACTCCGTGAAGGACGGGGGCGCTTCCATGATCTGGCGGATCTGGATCCACTCGTAGAGCGGCTTGCCGCCCGGGCCGGGCTCGGAGGACACGTACGCGGCCAGCTCGACCGCGCGCTCGTACGAGTCGACGTCGATCGCGTACCAGCCGGCGACCAGGTCCCCGGTCTCCGGGTGCGGACCGTCGCTGCGGACCGGCGCCGCCCCGGGCCCGCCGTAGCGGATCCACTCCTGGTTCATCGACAGACCCTGCGCGTCGACGTACTCGCCGTTCTCCTTGAGCAGGTCGTTCACGTGCTCGAGGAAGTTCATGTGGGCCTCGATGTCGGCCGGGTCCCACTCCGGCATCGGCGGCACGGGCGTGGGCAGCTCGGGGCCACCGCGGTAGTGCTTGAGCAGCAGGTACTTGGGCATCGCGTCGCTCCTTCGTCCGAGCCGCGCCTCTCGCGGCCCTTCGTCCTGGAGACGGAGCCGCCGTCGCGTTCTCGACACGCTAGGGCAGAAGCAATCGGAGGAATACGCCCCCTGAGCTTGTCGAAGGACGGTCAACGCCCCCTGAGCTTGTCGAAGGGCCTCGAAGAGGTTGGCTCCAACCAGCGCCGAGGCGAAGGCTCAGCCTCGCGAACCCACCGCGCCGAACGCCCCACCCTCCCCGAACACCAGCTTCGCGAACCGCTCCCCCATCACCCGGTGCGCCTCCGGTCCCGGGTGCAGCGCGTCGGGGAGCGGCAGCTCGACCGCGTCGGCCGGGCCGTAGAGCTCGGTCCCTTCCAGGTGGTGCAGGTGCGGGTCGCCGGCGCGCCGCTCGAACAGCGACCGCAGCTCGCGCCGGATCACCTCGAGGGTCAGCTTCCCCTGCGCGGCCTCCGCGGGGTCGCCCGTGGCGACGAACCTCACCTGCTCCGTCCCGAACGTCGCAGGGTCGATCGCGCCCGGGCCGGGCGTGCTCTCGTGGATGCCGCAGAAGATCGGCGACACGAGCAGGAGCGGGGTGTCGGGGTGGCCGTCGCGGATCGTGTCGAGGAACCCGTGGACCGCCGGCACGAAGGCCCGCAGCCGCATGGCGTCGAGGTTCACGACGTTGATGCCGAGCTTGACGCTGATGACGTCGGCCTCGGTGTCGCGCATGACGCGGGCGAGGAACGGGTCGACCAGCGCGCTGCCGCCGAGCCCGAGGTTGCGCAGCTCGACCCCGCCGAGCCGGGCGGCGACGGCGGGCCAGGTCTCGCTCGGGGTCGCGGCGTTCGAGCCGTGGCTGATCGAGCTCCCGTGGTGCAGCCAGACCGGCGCCGCGCGGACGTCCTCCCCCAGCGCCGCGTCGCTGCGAAGCTCGACGAGGTCCAGCGCCTCGTTGTGCGGCAGCCACACCTCGACGTCGTGCGTGCCGTCGGGCAGCCGCACGGTCGTCGTGTGGGACGGGCCGGGCTCGTACGCCGTCGCCCCCGTCGTCAGGTCCACGACCACGGTGTCGCCGCCGTCGAGCACGTCCCGGTCGGCCAGCTCGCCGTCAACGTAGACGTCGAAGGCCCCGCGGGGGCGGTCCGCGCCGCGGTAGGCCACTCGCGTCGGGTGCGACACCAGCTCGACGGTCGACGCAGCCGTGCGGAACACCAGCCGCGCGCCCGAAGGCTGGCCTTCCATCGCCAGCAGCTGGCCGTCGGGGAACTGCTCGCGCACCCACGCGGGCAGGCGGTGCAGCCGGACACCGCGGTTGGTGGGTTCGAGCTCGGCGACCCCGCGGACGTACGCGGCGATGATCGGCGTGGTGATCATGAAGAGAATCCTTCGTCGGAGGTGGGCCAGGTGCGCACGATCGCGTCCAGGGCCGTGAGGGTTCGCCGCCACGACACCTCGGGGGCGGGGGTGCGGTGCCCGAAGCCGCCGGAGCGCTCGAGCGCGAGGAACCCGTTGACCGTCGCGCCGAGGAAGCGGGTGACGTGGACGAGCTCGGCCTCGGACAGGTCGTAGCCGCGCAGCACGGCCATGGTCAGCTCGGCGACGCGCCCGGCGCCGGGCGAGGCGACGGTCGAGGGCGCCGCCGGCTGCTGCAGCGCGGCCCAACGGCCAGGCGACCGGCGGGCGAAGGTGCGCTGGGCCTCGGCCAGGCCGACGAGGGCATCCCGACCGGCACGTCCGGCGACCGCCTCGGCGATCCGGTCGGCCAGCTCGTCGAGCGCGAGCTCGTGGATGCCCGCGAGCAGCTCGGCCCGGTCGCGTACGTGGTGGTACAGGCTGGCGGTCTGCACCCCGAGCCGCCGGGCGACGGCCGACAGCGTGACCTGCTCGAACCCGTCCGCGTCGGCAAGATCAGCCCCGGCCGCGACGACGACCGGCGCGGAGAGGTTCGCTCGGGGCATGACGCCAAACCTACACGCTGTAGGTAGTGGCTAAAGCCTGTAGCTCAGGCGGACTCGGCCACGTTTCGGGAGCTGTCGAAGGGCGCGTGAAACCGCACCCGCGAGCGGGTCCTGAGGGAGGGGCGGAACGAACCTCAGTCGTTCGTGAGGTCGATCCCGAGCCGCCGCGCGGAGCGAACCCGCTGCCGCGTCTCGCGCAGCCGGCGGAGCCGCTTGACCAGCAACGGATCGACGGCGAGGGCCTCGGGCTTGTCGATCAGGGCGTTGAGCACCTGGTAGTAGCGCGTGGCCGACATCTGGAACTTCTCGCGGACGGCCTGCTCCTTGGCGCCGGCGTACTTCCACCACTGTCGCTCGAACGCGAGGATCTCGGTGTCGCGCTCGCTCAGCGGCACCGTCTGCGACGGGGTCTGCGCCTGTCGGGAGTCGGGGAGGAACGCCATGCCGTGCATCGTAGGCACCGAATGACAGGGATGTCATTCGCCTCGCCGTCTTGGCAGTCCGCCGGGAACGCCTGTACGCCTCACCTGGCCTCCTTAGGCTGCCGTCGTGATCCTGCGCATGGAAGGCGTCGTGCAGCCGTACGCCTGGGGCTCGAAGACGTTCCTCCCCGCGCTCCTGGGGACCGAGCCGACCGACGAGCCGCAGGCCGAGCTGTGGCTGGGCGCCCACCCGAGCGCGCCGGCCACGCTCGACGGCCGGTCGATCGACGCCCTCATCGACGCCGACCCCGAGGGCGTCCTCGGAGTCGCATCGGTGAAGGAGTTCGGTCCGCGGCTGTCGTTCCTGCTCAAGGTCCTCGCCGCCGCCGAACCTCTGTCGCTCCAGGCCCACCCCTCCCGGAAGCAGGCAGAGGAGGGCTACGCACGAGAGGAGAAGGCAGGCGTCCCTGCTGACGCGAAGAACCGGCTCTACAAGGACGACTGGCCCAAGCCCGAGCTGCTCTGCGCGCTGGTCGAGTCGGAGGCGCTGTGCGGGTTCCGGGATCCGGACCGCACTTTCGCGCTCGTCCAGCAGCTGGGCGGCGAGAAGACCCTGCAGCTGATGGCGCCGCTCGGCGACACCTCGCGGCCGGCCGAGGAGCGGCTCGAGCGCGTGTTCACGACGATCATGCGGCTCGACGACCCGCAGTCGTACATCGCAGAGATCGCGCAGCAGGCCGAGGCTCTTGACGCGAACGCGGCCGGCGGCGACCTTGCGCAGCTAACCGACACCGTGCGCCTGCTGTCCGACCACTACGCCGACGACCCCGGCGTCCTCGCCGCGATGCTGATGAACCGCGTCGTCCTGCAGCCCGGCGACGCGATCTTCCTCGACGCGGGCAACCTGCACGCCTACCTGCACGGCGCGGGCATCGAAATCATGGCGAACTCCGACAACGTCCTACGCGGCGGGCTCACGAGCAAGCACGTCGACGTCAACGAGCTCACCAAAATCCTCGACTTCCACCCGATCCCCGGCGAGACGCTCTCCCCCGAGCCGGTGTCCGACGGCGTCGTCCGCTACCCCACCCCGGCGACCAAGTTCGCGCTGTGGCGTATTCAGCCCGCGGGGTCGGCCGTCGGGGTGCCGGATACGGAGTCCGGCCGCGCGTTGATCGTGGTTGACGGTTCGGTGACGCTGTCGTCCGACAGCACGGACCTCGTCGTCGAGCAGGGGCAGGCGGCGTTCCTCGAGGCGGCCAGTCTCGTCACGGCCACGGGGTTCGGCACCGCCTTCCTGGCCGGGCCGGGCGTCTGACGCGGCGCCTAGCCAGCCCAACTTCGGTACCCTGTCCCCACCCTGCTGGCGTGGCGCAATTGGTAGCGCACCTGTCTTGTAAACAGGCGGTTGTCGGTTCGAGTCCGACCGTCAGCTCAAGGAATGCATCCCTACCGAGTGAGGATTCAAGCTGTGAAGATGGACGCTCGGACGATGGCGTTGGACAAGGTCTACAAGCGCCGCAATAGGTACGACATTCCAGAGTGGCAGCGCGACGAAGTCTGGTCGACAGAACGCAAGCAACTGCTGATCGATTCGATCCTGCGAGGCTGGAAGCTCCCGAAGCTCTACTTTGCGAGAACGTCGGAAGACCCAGTCGAGTATGAAGTCGTAGACGGGCAGCAACGTCTGTCCGCCATCTTCGAGTTCATGGACGGCACTCTAGAACTGCCCCCCGATTCTGCAGCGAGACATGGCGCGGCTGGGTACCAAGAACTCCCCGAAACGGCGAGTGACGCCTTCGATGACTTCGAGATCGAGTACGACGAGATCACGGAAGCCAGCGATGGCGACCTGCAGACGTTCTTTCAGCGCCTACAAGGCGGCATGCAACTCACAGCTGCCGAGCGTCTTAACTCGGTTGCCGGAAACCTGACGAAATTCGCGCGCTCTCTAGCCAAGCATCCTTTCTTCACGGCAAAAGTATCAATCAAGGACACTCGAAAAGCTTACTTCGACATAGCTTCTAAAGCTTTGAGTATCGAAGTGGACACCATTGACGTCGGCCTTAGATACGACGACTTGAAGGCAGTGTTCGAGGCGAATAACCTGTTCTCCGAGAAATCAAACGTGGCACTCCTTCTATTCAAGACACTGGGCTACCTAAATGATTCGTTCCCTAGCAAGAGCCCGGTGCTACGCAATCGAAGTACAATTCAATCTACGATCACCCTTGCTGCCAAGATCGTACAAACCGGGAAAGCAGGCGGCACTGAAGAGCTATTTCGGGCCTTCATGGAGAAATTCGGCTCTGAACTTGCAAGCCAAGTGGAGCTCGGTCAGAAGGCGACCGACCATGACTACTTGGACTTTCAACGAACACTCTCAGCGAACGTAAAGGTCGGACCTAAGCGTAGACACGAAATTCTCGTACGAAAGATGCTGCTCTTCGATCCAGAATGGATTGAAGTACTTGGTGCGAGTGCTCTACAGGTTGGCAGCATGGAGAAGGATATTGCTCGCCTGACCGGACAACTAGAGGTTCTAGTGTCTACGAAGAATGATGAATATTCGGCGAAGTACGGCCATGACTTTTTTAAGGCGACCAATAAGACTGCAGGCGCCATGAGCCATATCCGGACGCCCATCTTGGACTTCGATCAGTACACGACGCTCATATCCGACCTTTACTTCATCTTTCGAGAAGCTGCCGGACAACGATTAACTTCGGTTCCTTCGTCCTTTGAAGACGTAAATCTCCTCCGAACTGGTCTGCAACATGACGTCGATCACGGCAAGCCGGGAGCAGTTGCAGCCAAGAAGAAGAAGATTGGCCAAGCCTTCAAGAAGTACTCGGCTAGCAGCGCAAGTCCGGCCACGCTAGCTCCTGCCAAGTTTCCTATCGTGCAGGCCGCTCTACTACAAGCGTTAGTCAGCGACCTCGATAAGTTAGACGTCTTGAACCAATAGGGTCGATGTCCGCTCAGTTAGGTGGCATGCGAAGAATAGTGGCCGACCACGCCAGTCCTGCAAAAGGACGCCGCTAGTGCGGCAGAGCGGTAGCGCCGCCCGCCACTGCGCGCTCAATCGTCCAGCGGCAGAGCAACGTCGATCGTCGTGCCGCCAGCGCCGGACGCCAGGGTCACGCTCCCGCTCTGGGCCTCGGTGATCGCCTTGACCACGCTCAGGCCGAGCCCGGACGTTCGACTGGGGCCGAGGTTCTTCGTCGTCACGAACGGCTCGAATGCCCGCTCGGCCACGTCGGGAGCCAGCCCCGGACCCGTGTCGGACACGCGGAACGCGACGTGACCGTCGACCGACTCCGTCTGCACCGACACGGGAGTCCCGGGCGGGGTGTGCGTCCGCGCGTTGACGACGAGGGCGAGCAGGGCCTGCGTCAACCGATCCTCGTCGCCAAGCGCGACCACTGGCGGCGCGTCGAGAATCTCCACGTCGGTGTAGCCCAACCCCGCCACCCGGTCCCGCAGGGCATCGATCACGTCCGGTGCGAACACCGGCCCGATCTCGACGTCAGCTCGGTCTGAACCTGAGTTCAGTGCCGTCAGGTCATCCACGATCCGGCTCAGCCGATCCAGCTCTCGCCGAGCGATCGCGGCGGTGTCGGCGGCCGTCTGACCCTCCTCCGGACCGAGCGTCTCCAGCAGCTCGAGGTGCCCCCGCGCCACGGCGAGCGGCGTACGCAGCTCGTGGGAGATCGCGGCGAGAAGCTGTTTGCGCTTGTCCTCGTCGTCGCGGATGCGGTCGAGCATCCGGTTGAACTCCCCCGCCATGGCGGAGACCTCGTCGCGGCCCTCGGGTTCCGGAACACGACTGCTCAGGTCACGCAGATCCACCGAGCGCGCCGCTGAGGCGAGCTCGTGCACCGGGCGCAAGGCGCGCCGCAGGGCGACCAGCAGGACCACCCCGCCCAGCACGAGCCCGATCGCGCTGGCCAAAGCGATCCGGGCGAACGCCTGCCGCGCCGAGTCGAGGCTCGGCCCCAGCGGCCCGAAGACCGACACCTGCGCGATCGCCTGACCCTGCGAGACCACGTCGGCGCTCAGCACCCGCAGCGGGCCGGCGGACGACCCGACGGTCAGGAGGCGACCCACGGTTCCTCGAGGCAGCGCATCGGAGCGGGACAGCTCCACCAGCTCAGGCGGACCATCCTGGGTACTCAGGGTCCGCGAACCCAAGGTCACGACGGTCAGGTGCTGCTGGCTGCCGGGGTGCAGGGCGAGGTAGCGCTGGACGGCCACGTCGACCTCCGCGGCGTCGGCGACCCCGTCGGCCCCGCTCGCCTCGGCCAGCTGGTCGGGCAGGCCCAGGGCCAGAGCGGTGACCTCGCGCCGCAGCACCTCGTCCAGGTCCTCGCGCTGCTCGACCCTGATGAGCTGAGCGGTGAGCAGTGCCGCCGCCAGCATGGTGATCGCCAGGATCCCGAGAGCGAGAGAAGCGATCCGGACGAAGAGGGAGTGCCTCACTCGAGCACCAGCCGGTAGCCGGCGCGCCGTACGGTCTGGATCCGCTCGGCGCCGATCTTGCGGCGCAGGTGGCGCACGTAGGTCTCGACGACGTTCGAGGCGCCGTCGAAGCCGTAGCCCCACACCTGGTCGAGCAGCTGGGTCTGCGACAGCACCTGGCCGGGGTGGCGCATCAGCACCTCGAGCAGGGTGAACTCGCGCGACGACAGGGTCGCACTGGCCCCGTCGACGCTGACCTCGCGCGTCCGGACGTCGAGGGTGAGGCCGCCGGCCTCGAGCAGGACCGACGACGTCTGCTCGGGACGGCGGAGCTGGACGCGGACACGGGCGAGGAGCTCGCTGAAGCTGAACGGCTTGACGACGTAGTCGTTCGCGCCGGCCTCGAGGTTGGTCACGCGGTCCTGCACGGCGCCCTTGGCGGTGAGGACGATGACGGGCACGGCGGGGCGTACGGACCGCAGCCGCGCGAGCACCTGCTCGCCGGGGAGCCCGGGCAGCCCGAGGTCGAGGATCACGAGCTCGACGTCGTCGTGCTGGGCGAGCTTCAGCCCGCTCAGCCCGTCCGCGGCGACGACGACCGTGAAGCCGGCCGACTCCAGGCCGCGGCGGACGAAGTCGGAGATGCCGACCTCGTCCTCGATCAGGAGCACCATCGCCACGGCGGCTCAGTCCGCCTTGCGCAGGTCGAGCACGGCGCCGTCGGCCCCGAGCAGCACGGAGTGCTCGCCGCCCCGGTCGTCGACGACGGTCGCCTCCCAGGCGACCCGGCCGGCGCGGACCCGTTCGAGCTCGGTGACGCGGGCACCGCTGCCGACGGCCCGGGTGGCGGCGGACCGGACGACCTCGGCGGAGACCGGGGTGCCGGTGGTCTCGACCGGCTGCCAGGGCAGGTTGGCCCCGGTGCTGTCGCGGTAGGTGCGCTCGTTCAGCACGAACACGTCGGCGTCGTCGCCGTCCTCGTCGAGCCGGACCATCGCGGTGACCGGCTTACCGACCAGGGCCTGCAGCTCGGTGAGGAGCGGTTCGACGGTGCCGTTCCCGTCGAAGTCGGCCGTCGCGGGCGCCGTCAGCACCCAGGCGTCGGGGCCGAAGTCCAGCTCGATGTCGTCGAGGACGAACTCGGCGGTGTCCCCGCCGTGGCGCAGGTCGCCGGTGAGCCGGTCGAGCGCCTCGATCTGCTCCTGGGCCGGACCGGCCTGACCGGGCACGGGCGGTGCGGCGCTGACCTCGTCGACCACCACGGGAGCGACGGTCTCCTCGGGGTCGGGCCGGGTGAGCAGCCACGCCGTGAGGGCCAGCAGCGCGGCGACGGCCAGCACCACCGCAGCGGTGGTCAGGCGTCGACGCGACGTCGTTGGGGGCACTGGGTTCCTCCTCGTGGCTGACATTGTCCCGTGCGCGCCTGTGGGGCCGCCCTCGTGGACGGCCCCTCGGCGTTCGCTCCCTCCGCCGGGCTCAGGGAGCGCGGTGGAGCTCAGGAAGCGGGGTCAGGCTCAGTCGTCGTCGCCGCGGTACTGACGCTCCCAGGCGTCCTCGGCCCGCTCGGAGGCGCTGCCCTGGAACGTCTGATTCGTGCCGGCGCCGCCGTCGAGCGTGTCGCGGCTGCCGTTGCCCTCCAGGAAGTCGTCGCCCGCGTGGCCGAAGAGGCGGTCCTTCCCGGAGTTGCCCTCGAGGCGGTCGTTGCCGCTGTAGCCGTCGACGGTGTCCTTGCCGCTGCCGCCCTCGAGGTCGTCGTCGCCGGTCGACCCGAAGACCTTGTCGTTGCCCGAGCCGCCGTCGATCTCGTCGTTGCCGGTGCTGCCCTGCAGCCAGTCGTTCCCGGAACCGCCGTCGATCTCGTCGTCGCCCGCGTTGCCGCAGATGGTGTCGTTGCCGCCGTTGCCGTCGATCTCGTCGTTGCCCCCGAGGCCGACGATCACGTCGTCGCCGCGGGTGCCCTCGATGTCGTCCGCGCGGTCGGTGCCGACGATCGTGGCGACGAGGCCGTTGCAGGTGGGGGTCGCGGCCGAGGCCGTCGTGGGGACCGCGAAGGCGAGGCCCAGCGAGACGAGGAGGCCGGCGCCGCCGAGGGCCGTCGCGCGCTTGACGTTGGTGGTGATCGACATGGTGTCCGCTCCTGGAGGTTGTGGTCGGTCTCTCCGACGTCCCCTACTTCATCGGGCGGCGCTGACGGGTCCCTGTCGTGCAGATGACAGTTCTGTCAGGTTTGCCGAACCCTCTTGCCGGGCCTTGCCGCCGCCTCCCGTTCGTCTGCCGGTCCCTCTCGGGGCCTGGTCAGGAGGAGTCGTACGGGGCTACGTTCCGATCGCTGCCCGTCGGCTCGAGAGCCATCCCGCGCAGCGGCCACCCGAGCGAGGAGAGACATGCCCACCAAGATCACGGTGCTGTTCGACAACCCGACGGACCCGGAGGCGTTCGAGGAGGGCTACCGGGGCCACGTCGACCTGGCCCGCGCGCTGCCCGGGGTGCAGCGCGTGGAGGCGGCCAAGGTCTGGCCCAAGGAGGACGGCTCCCCCACGCCGGCGTACCGGATCGTCGACCTCTACTTCACCGACTACGACGCGGCGAGCGCGGCCGTCACGACGGCCGAGGCGGGCGCCTGGTTCGGCGACGTGCAGAAGCTGGGCGCGGCCGGATTCAAGGCGATCTTCTTCGACGTCGAGGAGTCGAGCTAGCCCGCGGCGCCGACCCGATGGGCGCACCGGCAGGATAAGCCGGTGCGCATCGAGGTCGAGCCGGGCGAGTGGTGGTGGGGCGGCGCGGTCGCCGACGGGACGCGGATGCCGTTCGGCGCGGAGCCGCACCGGCGCGAGCTCGCGACGAACTCCGGACTGCTCGACGACCCCACCGCGGGCGCGAACCAGTCCGCTCCCCTGCTGCTGTCCAGCCACGGCCGCTACGTCTGGTCCGACGACCCGTTCACGTTCGCCTTCGACGGGCAGGACGGGCTGGAGGTCACCGGGGAGGGCGTGACCCTTCGACAGGCTCAGGGATCGTCAGCGGGGGCTCAGGGATCCTCGGCGGCGGTCCACGGCTCCCTGGGCGACGCCTTCCGCGCCGCCGCGCATGATCATTTCCCCGCGAGCGGGAGCACGCCGGACGGGCTGATGTTCAGCGCGCCGCAGTACAACACCTGGATCGAGATGCCGTACGCGCCGACGCAGGAGGGCGTGCTGGCGTACGCGCAGGGGGTGCTGGACGCCGGCTTCCCGCCCGGGCTGCTCATGATCGACGACCGGTGGTCGGAGGACTACGGCGACTGGCGCTTCGACCCGTCGCGCTTCCCGGACCCGGCGGCCATGACCGACCAGCTGCACGCGTGGGGCTTCGCGGTGATGCTCTGGGTGGTCCCGTTCATCAGCCCCGACAGCGAGAACTCGCGCACCGCCGTCACGCGCGGCTGGGTCGTCCGCGAGGCCGACGGCCGGCCCGTCGTGCGCGAGTGGTGGAACGGCTTCAGCACCCTGCTCGACCTCACGAACCCCGACGCCGTCGCGTGGTTCCGCCGCGAGCTGGACCAGCTGCGGGACGCGTACGGGGTGGACGGGTTCAAGTTCGACGCCGGCGACCTGCGCGACCACCGCGCCACCGACGTCACGCAGGCCGGCGGCGGACCGCTGAGCCCGACCGCGCAGTGCGAGGCGTACGCGAAGTTCGCCGTGCAGTACCCGTTCAACGAGCTGCGGGCCTGCTGGAAGGAGGGTGGCCAGCCGCTCGCCCAGCGCCTGCACGACAAGCGCCCGACCTGGGACGCCGACGGGCTCGCCTCGCTCGTCCCGGACCTCGTCGCGCAGGGGCTCATCGGCCACCCGTACGGCTGCCCCGACATGATCGGCGGCGGCGAGCTGGGCGGGTTCCTCGACGGCGACCCGCTGGACGCCGAGCTGTTCGTGCGGTGGGCGCAGGTCGCGGCGCTGAGCCCGATGATGCAGTTCTCGCTCGCGCCCTGGCGGGTGCTGGACGCCGAGCACCTGGCGGCCGTGACCGCGGCGGTCGCGCTCCGCCAGCGGCTGCTGCCCGAGATCCTCGCGCTGGTCGAGCACGCCTCCACGACCGGCGAACCGGTGCTGCGATCCCTGGCCTTCCACCACCCCGGCTACGAGCGGGTGACCGACGCGTTCCTGCTCGGCGAGGACCTGCTGTGCGCCCCGGTGCTGCACGCGGAGGCGAAGACGCGGCACGTCGCCTTCCCGCCGGGACGCTGGGCGGGCGAGGACGGCAGCGTCGTCGAGGGTCCCGCCGAGCACAGCGTGCCCGTCGACCTGACCTCGATCCCCTGGTGGCGCAGGGCGTCATGACACCGCCGCCGGTCCCGCTCGCGCTGCCGTTCACCGGACGGTGGCTCGTGCAGAACAGCCCGGCACGCCGCGTCCCGAGCCACGGCACCGACCTGCTCGGCAGCACGTACGCGATCGACTTCGTGGCGGTCGGCGCGGGCCGGGCGACGGCGGTCCGGCGTGACTGGCGAAGCCTCCTGGCGACCGAGCCCAACGGGCGGTTCGTCGGGTTCGACCGGCCGATCCTCGCCCCGGCGGACGGCGAGGTGGTGGTCGTGCACGACGGCGAGCCCGACCACGCGGCCCGACGTTCCGTGGCCCTGCTCCCCTACCTGTGGGCCCAGCCGGCGCGGGTGCGTGCGGGCGCGGCCGCGGTGGCCGGCAACCACGTCGGCCTCGCGCTCGCGGACGGGCGGGCATTCGTGTTCCTGGTGCACCTGCGGCGAGGCTCGCTCCGGGTCCGCGTCGGCGACCGGGTGCGAACGGGTCAGGTGCTCGGCACCTGCGGGAACTCGGGCAACAGCACCCAGCCGCACGTCCACGTGCAGGCGACCGACCATCCCGACGTCACGCGGGCGCACGGGGTGCCGGTGACGTTCCTGGGGTTCCGGGAGGAGCTCGTACGCGGTCGGCGCCCGGTCGAGCGGGCGGAGGGGATGCCGCAGGAGGGCTCCGTGGTGGAGCCGCTGCGCCGAGGGTGCTTCCCCTCCGAGGACAGGCGGGGTGGACGTCCGTCCCGGTAACGTCTGCGCATGACGACGCGACCAGGGCCTGCCCGATGAGTGGCGGGCTCGCGGCCCTGCTGGACGACGTGGCCGCCATGGCCAAGCTGGCGGCCGCCTCCGTCGACGACGTCGGCGCCGCCGCCGGACGGGCGAGCGCCAAGGCGGCGGGCGTGGTGGTCGACGACACCGCGGTCACCCCGCGCTACGTGCACGGCTTCACGGCCGACCGCGAGCTGCCCATGATCAAGAAGATCGCCCTGGGCTCGCTGCGCAACAAGCTGTTGATCATCCTCCCGGCGATCCTGCTGCTGAGCCAGTTCCTGCCGTGGGCGCTGACGCCGATCCTCATGGTCGGCGGCGTCTACCTGTGCTTCGAGGGCGTCGAGAAGATCTACGAGAAGGTCAGCGGGCACCACCCCGAGGAGGAGGACCAGCCCGCGGTCGTCCAGGGCGCCGACCAGGAGAAGCTGATGGTCAAGGGCGCCATCCGCACCGACTTCATCCTCTCCGCCGAGATCATGGTGATCTCGCTGAACGAGGTCGCCGACGAGGGGCTGCTGTCCCGCGCGGTCATCCTGATCGTGGTCGGGATCGCGATCACGCTGCTCGTCTACGGCGTCGTCGGGCTGATCGTGAAGATGGACGACGTCGGGCTGCACCTGTCCGGCCGCGAGTCCGGCTCGGCCCGCAAGGTCGGCACGCTGCTGGTGCAGGGGATGCCCAAGCTGCTGGCGCTGCTCTCCGCGGTCGGCATGGCCGCGATGCTCTGGGTCGGCGGCCACATCCTGCTCGTGGGCACGAACGACCTCGGCTGGCACGGCCCCTACGGGCTCGTCCACGCCGCCGAGGAGGCCGTGCACGGGGTTCCGGCGCTCGGCGGGGTGCTCGCCTGGCTGGTCAACACCCTCGCGTCCGCGGTGATCGGGCTCGTGGTCGGGGCCGTCGTCGTGGCGGTGCTACACGTGCTGCCGAAGCGGCAGAAGACGGTCTCGCAGCACTGAGGCTGGGGCGTTGGGGGTTCGGAGAGCCGACCTCTGCGAGGCCCTTCGACAGGCTCAGGGGGCGTTCTTCGGCTCAAATCGGCCGACCTCTTCGAGGCCCTTCGACAGGCTCAGGGGGCGTTCTCGGGCTCGGGCTCGGTCAGGGTCAGGAGGGCGTGGAGCTGGTCGACCTGCTCCGGGCCGAGGGCGCCGAACGACGCCTGGAGGACCTCGTCCATGAGCGCGCTGCCCGCGCGGCGGGCGTCCTCACCGCGGTCGGTCAGGCGGTGGCGGACCGCACGACCCGGTCCCTGCACCCGGTCGATCAGCCCGCGCTTGACCATCCGCGTGGCGAGGGCACCCATCGACTGGTCCGTCTGGAACGTGAGCACCGCCAGGTCGTGCAGCGACGCCTCGGGCTCGCGGCGCAGGTGGCGCAGCACGTCCCACTGGACCAGCGAGAGCCCGAGCTCGGCCAGCCGGGCGTTGGCGGCGCGGTGGTGGCGCCACTGGAGCCGCTTGACCGCGAGGCCGACCTCCTGGAGCGACGACGTCATGACCGAACCCTACCGTCCAGAGAAGTATCCTTATCTAAACGTGCTTAGATAGAACTCGTGACCACGCAGACCATTCCCACCAGCACGACCACGTACGCGCTCGACGTCGACGGGATCGGCCCCGTGCCGGTGCGCGTCGACGAGCACGGCCAGGGCCGGCCTGTCCTCCTCCTGCACGGCGGTGCGGGGCCGCAGTCCGTGTCGGCCTTCGCCGACCTGCTCGCCGCCGAGGCCGGCGTCCGCGTCGTCGTGCCCACGCACCCCGGGTTCGGCGGCACGGAACGGCCCGTCGCGCTCGACGCCATGCGAGGGCTGGCGGCGACGTACGCGACGCTGGTCGAGCGCCTCGACTTGCACGACCTGAGCGTGGTCGGGAACTCGATCGGCGGCTGGGCCGCGGCCGAGCTCGCCGCCCTGGTCGGCGCCCGGGCGCGGGACCGCTGGCGCGACCTCACGCTGGTCGGGGCCGTCGGGCTGGACGTGCCCGACCACCGGCCGGCGGACTTCTTCGCGCTCAGCCTCGACGAGGTCGCGGACCTCAGCTACTTCGAGCCGGACCGGTTCCGGCTCGACCCGGCGACCCTGCCGCCGGCCCTGCTGGCGGCGATGCCCGGCAACCGGGCCGCGCTCGCGGTCTACGGCGGCCCGACGATGACCGATCCCACCCTCGCCGACCGGCTCGGCCGGATCAGCGTCCAAACGCTCGTCGTGGCCGGGGAGGCGGACCGCATCGTCGACGCCGAGGTCGCGCGGGCGTACGCGCGGGCGATCCCCGGGGCGCGCTTCGTCCTGCTGCCCCGCACCGGGCACCTCCCCCAGCTCGAGTCGCCCGCCGCGCTGCTGGAGCTGCTGCGCGGCTGACCCGTGGGAACGCGCCCAGGAAACGCGGTGGGTCGCTCGACCAGCAGACCAGTGGCCTATATGGTCCTGCTCAATCACGGCGACCAACGGAGGTCACAGATGGCACGCACGCGGCGTGGACCCGCACCCGGCTCCCAGCGCAAGCGCGACGAGCAGGCGTACACGGACCTCGCGAGGGACCCGGACTTCGCCGAGCTGAAGCGGCGCTACCGCCGCTTCGCCGTCCCGGCGACGATCGCGTTCCTGGTCTGGTACGTCACCTACGTCGTCTGCAACAACTGGGCGCGCGACTTCATGGACACCCGGGTCGTCGGGCACGTGAACGTCGCCCTGGTCTTCGGACTGCTGCAGTTCCTCTCGACCTTCGTCATCGCGTACCTCTACTCGCGCCACGCCAGCAGGGAGCTCGACCCGCTGGCCACGAAGCTCGGGCGCCGCTACGAGAAGGAGACCGGGCGATGACGCCGCTGCTCACGCCGCTGGCCACCAGCGACAACCGGGGCCTGACGATCGCGCTGTTCCTCGCCGTCGTCGCCGTGACGCTCGGCATCACCTTCTGGGCCTCACGGCAGAACAAGACCGCGGCCGACTACTACGCCGGCGGACGTTCGTTCACCGGCTTCCAGAACGGTCTCGCCATCGGCGGCGACTACATGTCCGCCGCCTCGTTCCTGGGGATCTCCGGCTCGATCGCCCTCTACGGCTACGACGGCTTCCTCTACTCGATCGGCTTCCTCGTCGCCTGGCTCGTGGCGCTGCTGCTGGTCGCCGAGCTGCTCCGGAACTCCGGGCGCTACACGATGGCCGACCAGCTGGCGTTCCGGATGCGGCAGGTGCCCGTCCGCACGGCGGCCGCGTCCTCGACCATCGTCGTGTCGATCTTCTACCTGCTCGCGCAGATGGTCGGCGCCGGCAGCCTCGTCGGGCTGCTCCTCGGCGTCAGCAGCCCCGGCGTCAAGAACCTGGTGATCATCGGCGTCGGCATCCTCATGATCGTCTACGTGACCCTGGGCGGCATGAAGGGCACCACCTGGGTGCAGATCGTCAAGGCCGTGCTGCTGATCATCGGCACGCTGCTGATCACGATCCTGGTGCTCGCGCAGTTCCACTTCAACCTGTCCGAGCTCCTCGGCGCGGCCGCGGAGAAGTCGGGCAAGGGCGAGGCCTTCCTGCAGCCGGGCCAGCTCTACGGCAAGGACCTGGTCGGCAAGTTCGACTTCCTGTCCCTGGGCCTCGCGCTGGTGCTGGGCACCGCCGGCCTGCCGCACATCCTCATCCGCTTCTACACGACCCCGACCGCCCAGGCCGCCCGCAAGTCGGTGCTCTGGGCCATCGGCCTCATCGGCGCGTTCTACCTGATGACGCTGGTGCTGGGGTTCGGTGCGGCGGCCCTGGTCGACACGTCCAAGGGCAGCCCGATCGCCACGTCGTCCGGCAACGCGGCCTCGCCGCTACTCGCCCAGGCGGTCGGCGGCGGTGAGGGCACGCTCGGCGGTGCGGTGCTGCTCGCCCTGATCTCGGCGGTCGCCTTCGCGACCATCCTCGCCGTCGTCGCCGGCCTGACGCTGACCTCGGCGTCGTCGGTGGCGCACGATATCTACGCGAGCGTGATCAAGAAGGGCAAGGCGTCGGAGAAGAGCGAGATGATCGTCGTGCGGATCGCGGCGTTCGGGATCGGCGCGGTCGCCATCGCGCTGGCCATCCCGGCGCAGCGGCTGAACATCGCGTTCCTCGTCGCGCTGGCCTTCGCCGTCGCCGCCTCCGCGAACCTCCCGGCGCTGCTCTTCAACCTCTTCTGGCGCCGCTTCAACACCGCCGGGGCGACCGCGAGCATCTACGGCGGCCTGATCGCCGCCGTGGTGCTGGTGATCTTCTCCCCGGTCGGCTCGGGGACCGCGACGTCGCTGTTCCCGAACGCCGACTTCGCCTGGTTCCCGCTGCGCAACCCGGGCCTGGTGTCGATCCCGATCGGCTTCCTCTGCGGCATCGTCGGGACCCTGCTGAGCAAGGACACCTCGAGCCAGACCCGTTACGACGAGCTCGAGGTCCGCTCCCTCACCGGCGCGGGCGCGGAGAAGGCGAGCGCGCACTAGCGAGGGAACACCCTCCTCCCCGACGGGGCCGAGGTCCGCGGCAGGCGACTGCCGCTGGACCTCGGCCCCGTCATCGTCACCCCCTGCGCTCGCCGCAGACCGCCGCGTACGCGAGCCGGCGTCTTCGACAGAAGTCGAACGCCTCCCCCTAGGCTGACCACCCTCATGCCGACCACGTCCGAGCCGCAGCCCGAGCCCGACGGGCACGAGGACGTCCAGCGCGGCGTCGACCGGCTCGCCGCGCGCCTGGACCTCTCGGTGCTGGTCGAGGACCGGCGCGGACGCCCGGTCTGGTGGTCCACCCGGGGCCCGGTCGACGGCACCCGGGTCCGGACGATCCTCAACCGCCGCGTGGACACCGACGTGGCGCGTGCGGTCCGGACGTTCGACCTGGCCCACGCCGTCGCCCCCGTCCGTACGCCGGGCATCCCCGAGCTGGAGATGTGGGCGCGCTGGTGCATGCCCGTGCACCTGGGCGACGAGCTGCTGGGCCTGCTCTGGGTGCTCGACCCGGAGGACCGGGTGGCCCCGCAGGACTTCCCCGCCATCGTCGGGTGCGCCGAGCAGGCGGCCGGGGTCCTGGCCCGGGCGGAGGTGTCGCGGCGCGACGTCGCCCTGCAGCGCGACCAGCTCCTCCGCGTCCTGCTCCGCGGCCGCGACCCGGAGGCGGCGGCCGAGCTCGCGCGGCTGGAACGGCTCGCGCCCGACGCGCGGGTCCAGGTCGACGCCGTACGCCGCGGAGGCTGGGCGCTGGCCGACGGGTTCCGGGCGCACGTCGCGGGCCCGCGTCCGCACCCCGCGACGAGCGGTGCGCCGCTCCCCCTCGCCGACCTGGCCGAGGCCGTACGCCGCGCCCGCGTCACGCTGGACGTCGTCCGCGCCGGCGGCCTGCTCGACCCCGTGTCCTGGGACGCGCTCGGGGCCTGGCGCCTGGTCGTCGAGGCGCCCGACGACCTCCCGGTCGCGGCGCTGCACCCCGCGGCGGAGACCCTCGCCGCCCTCCCCCGGCCCGACCTGATGAGCACGGCCCGTACGGTCCTCGACCTCGGCGGCGACGTCGCGGCGGCCGCCGAGCAGGCGCACCTGCACCGCACCACGCTCTACCACCGGCTCGACCGCATCGAGCAGCTGACGGGGGTCGACCTGCGGCTCGGGCGGAACCGGACCGACCTGCAGCTCGCGCTCTGGCTCGTGGCCTACCGGAACTCCCGCGCCGAGGAGCACCCTTCGTCCTAGCGTGGTCGGCATGCCCGGCATCACGCTCGTCCTCGGCGATCTCACCACGCAGGACGTGGACGCGATCGTGAACGCGGCCAACCACACGATCCTGGGCGGCGGCGGGGTGGACGGAGCGATCCACCGGGCCGCCGGGCCGAAGCTGCTGGAGGCGTGCCGGCGGGTGCGGAAGACGACGTTCCGGGAGGGGCTGCCGACGGGCGAGGCCGTCGCGACGACCGCCGGCGACCTGCCCGCCCGCTGGGTCATCCACACGGTCGGGCCGACGTGGGCGAAGACGATCGACAAGTCGGACCTGCTGGCCTCGTGCCACACCCGCTCGCTGGCCGTGGCCGACGAGGTCGGCGCGCGGACGGTCGCCTTCCCGGCCATCTCGACCGGCGCGTACCGGTGGCCGATGGACGACGCCGCGCGGATCGCGCTCGCCACGGTCGCCGCCGCCACCACCGAGGTCGCGGAGGTGCGGTTCGTGCTGCGCGACCAGAAGGCGTACGACGTTTTCGCCGCGGAGCGCGAGCGCCAGGGCGTCTGACCCTTCGACAGGCTCAGGGAGCGTGGGAGGCGGCACACTGGCCCCGTGGTCAGTGTCTTCGAGCTCTTCACCGTCGGTATCGGTCCGTCGAGCTCCCACACCGTCGGGCCGATGCGGGCGGCGAAGCGGTTCGTGGAGTCGCTCGCCGCGTCCGGGCTCCTGCGCGAGACGCGCCGGGTGAAGGTCGAGCTGTTCGGCTCGCTCGGCGCCACCGGGCACGGGCACGGCAGCGACCGGGCGGTGCTGTGGGGCCTGACGGGGCTCGACCCCGAGACGATCGACACGGCCGCGGCCCCCGGGCTGGCCCGCGAGATCAAGGAGCGCGGGCGGCTGCGGCTCGGCGGGCACCACGAGATCGGCTTCGACGCGGACGAGGACCTGGTCATGCACCGGCGGCGCTCGCTGCCCTTCCACCCGAACGGCATGACCTGCACGGCATGGGACCGCGACGGGGTCGAGCTGGTCAGCCGCACGTACTACTCCATCGGCGGCGGGTTCGTGCTGGACGACGACGGTTCCGGGAGCCCGACGCTCAAGCCCGACACGACGGCGGTGCCCTACCCCTTCCGCACCGCGGGCGAGCTCCTCGCCCAGTGCGAGAGCGAGGGGCTGAGCATCGCCGAGGTGATGCTGGCGAACGAGGCCGCGCGCTCGTCGGAGGCCGACGTCCGCGAGGGGCTGCTGCACCTGTGGGAGGTCATGGTCGCCTGCGTCGCGAACGGGACCACGACCCCGGGCGTGCTGCCCGGCGGCCTCAAGGTCCGCCGTCGCGCCGCCGACCTGCGCGCCTCCCTCGACGGACGCGCCGACGTCGACGCGGCCGCGGTGGCCCTCGGTGAGGTCAGCAAGGCCGACCCGCTGGCGGCGCTGGACTGGCTGACCGTCTGGGCCTTGGCGGTCAACGAGGAGAACGCCTCCGGCGGGCGCATCGTCACCGCCCCGACGAACGGCGCCGCCGGCGTGATCCCGGCGGTGCTGCACTACGCGGTGACGTTCCTGCCCGGGCCGACCGAGGAGACGGTCGTGCGGTTCCTGCTCACCGCCGGCGCGATCGCGGCGATCTACCAGCAGACGGCGTCGATCTCGGGCGCCGAGGTCGGGTGCCAGGGCGAGGTCGGCACGGCGTGCTCCATGGCCGCGGGCGCGCTCGCGGCGGTGCTGGGCGGGACGCCGGCGCAGGTCGAGAACGCGGCCGAGATCGGCATGGAGCACCACCTCGGGCTGACCTGCGACCCGGTCGGCGGCCTGGTGCAGATCCCGTGCATCGAGCGGAACGCCGTCGGCGCGGTCAAGGCCGTCACCGCCGCCCGCCTCGCGCTGCACGGCGACGGCCGGCACACGGTCAGCCTGGACAAGGTGATCAAGACCATGATGGAGACCGGCGCCGACATGAAGATCAAGTACAAGGAGACCTCGCGCGGCGGCCTCGCCGTGAACATCGTCGAGTGCTGACGGTTTCTTGCTCACTTCCGACCCCGAGATCGCGATGTGAGCCTTCACAGGAGGTCCTGAGGGGCATCTCGGGGGCGGAAACGAGCAGACGTCTCAGGGCACGCCCGCCGAGATGACGGGACGCGGCGGTTCCGGAAGGATCCGGGACGTGAAGCGCAGCGTCACCAGCCACCTGGACCTCGGGCTCTCCGCGCCCGCCCGCCTCGTGTTCGCCGTCGCCGCGGCGCAGGGGGTGCCCTTCGCGAGCGAGTCGATGGCGTTGAGCGTGGACGGCGTCCCGGTCGTCGCGCGCAAGCTCGTCGACATCACCGGGAACCGGATGCACGTGCTCGACGCGATCGGCAGCAAGGTCCTCATGGACTACGCGGCCGTGGTCGAGGGCCAGGCCGCCCCGCCGCCGGTCGACGACTTCGACCTCATCACCTACCTGCGCCCCAGCCGCTACTGCGAGTCGGACAGCCTCGCGCCGACCGCCGCGGCGCAGTTCTCGGGGCTGCACGGCGCCGAGCTGCTCGACGCCGTCTCCACCTGGGTGGCGGACATCCTCACGTACGTCCCCGGCTCGAGCCTGCCGACCGACGGCGCCGTCCGGACGTTCCTCGGGCGGCAGGGGGTCTGCCGCGACTACGCGCACCTCTGCATCGCGCTGCTCCGCGCCCTGAACGTCCCCGCCCGCCTCGCCGCCGTCTTCGCCCCCGGCCTGAGCCCGATGGAGTACCACGCGGTCTGCGAGGCGTACCTCGAGCAGACCCCTGACGGCAGCCCCGGCGGCTGGTTCGTCGTCGACGCCACCAAGCTGGCGCCGCGGCAGAGCCTGCTGCGCGTCGCCACCGGCCGCGACGCCGCCGACACCGCGTTCCTCACGAACTACGGCGGCATGGTGACCCTCGACGGCCTCGAGGTCACGGCGGTCGTCGACGACTTCGGCACCGACGACGGCAGCGAGCTGATCCAGCTGCTGTAAGGCCCGCGTACGGGGCGGCGCGACGGCATCGGCCCCCGTCGCGGACGCACTGACCACGGAACTCTCGTACTCACCACGGCAGATCTGCCGTGGTCAGTACCGGTCTTTCACGTAAACGTGAAAGTCCTGTGACTCGTGGGGCGCAGACGCCGTCCGCAGAGCGCGGGGAGGAGGTACTGGCCGGGATGAGGGGCGCTCGGCTACAGTCCGTCTTGCGCAGCGCTGCGTCTAGGGCGCTACGCGTTTTTTCCACTACGGATCGTCGGGCACGTACCTGCCCGTGGAAAGGAAGTGTGGCGTGGCCACAGTCAACTTCAAGGACGCGACCCGCGTCTACCCCGGGGCGGACCACCCCAGCGTCGACAAGCTGAACCTCGAGATCGGCGACGGCGAGTTCATGGTCCTCGTCGGGCCCTCCGGTTGTGGCAAGTCCACCTCGCTGCGGATGCTCGCCGGCCTGGAGGAGATCAACCAGGGTTCGATCTACATCGGCGACC
This sequence comes from Microlunatus spumicola, assembly GCF_039536445.1. NCBI lineage: Bacteria > Bacillati > Actinomycetota > Actinomycetes > Propionibacteriales > Propionibacteriaceae > Microlunatus > Microlunatus spumicola. Next base: position 713,864 of record NZ_BAAAYR010000004.1, read on the forward strand.
GTGACGTCACGGACCTGCCGCCGAAGGACCGGGACATCGCGATGGTGTTCCAGAACTACGCGCTCTACCCGCACATGACCGTCGGCGACAACATGGGTTTCGCGCTCAAGATGGCCGGCGTCAGCAAGACCGAGCGTCAGACGCGCGTGGCCGAGGCCGCCAAGCTCCTGGGCCTGGAGGACTTCCTCAACCGCAAGCCGAAGGCCCTCTCCGGTGGTCAGCGCCAGCGCGTCGCCATGGGTCGCGCCATCGTGCGTTCGCCCCAGGTCTTCCTCATGGACGAGCCGCTGTCGAACCTCGACGCCAAGCTCCGCGTCTCCACCCGCACGCAGATCGCGGCGCTCCAGACCCGTCTGGGCGTCACCACCGTCTACGTGACCCACGACCAGGTTGAGGCCATGACGATGGGCGACCGCGTCGCGGTGCTCAAGGACGGCCTGCTGCAGCAGTGCGACACGCCGCTCAACCTGTACGACAAGCCGAAGAACCTCTTCGTCGCCGGCTTCATCGGCTCCCCGGCCATGAACCTCATCGAGGGCAAGGTCTCCGCCGACGGCATCCACATCGGTGACTACGTCGTCCCCGTCCCGCGCGAGACCCTCGCCCGGGCGTCGAACGAGCAGAACCTGATGCTGGGCATCCGTCCGGAGAACTTCACCCTGGGCGAGGGCAACGACGGCATCGGCATCGACGTCGCCGTCGTCGAGGAGCTGGGTGCGGACGCGTTCCTCTACGGGACCGTCTCCGGCCTCGACGAGGACGCCCGCCTCACGGCGAACCAGATCACCGCCCGCATCTCGGGCCGGACGCCTCCGCAGCGCGGGACGACCGTCCGGCTGCGGATCGACCCGGACCACGTCCACGTGTTCTCCAAGGCGAGCGGCGACCGGATCTCCCCGGACAACGCCCGCTGAGCTGAGCACGCCGGTCTGAACAGGCTGGTCTGACACAGCCACGACGCCCCCCTCCCGCCGCGGGAGGGGGGCGTCGTGCGTCCCGCAGGTCCACCGCGGCTGGGAGGATGAGAGCGTGCCCCGCTTCCTGTCGGTCAAGCCCGACACCCGTCTGATCACCCTGCCCTGGAGCACACCGCTGGCGGAGTGGCCGACCGACACCCTCGTCGCGCTCCCCCGCGGCATCTCGCGCCACGTCGTGCGCTTCGTGCGCGTGGGCCGGGAGGTCTACGCGGTCAAGGAGGTCATCGAGCACCTCGCGCGCCACGAGTTCTCGCTGCTGCGCGACCTCGAGCGCCTCGACACCCCGTCGGTCGAGGCCGTCGGCGTCGTGGTCGGCCGCGTCGACCCGGACGGCGACCCGCTCGACCCGGTCCTGGTGACCCGGCACCTGCAGTTCTCGCTGCCCTACCGCTCGCTGTTCACGCGCGGCGTGCGCCAGGACACCGTGAACCGGCTCGTCGACGCGATGGTCGTGCTCATCGCGCGCCTGCACCTGATCGGCTTCCTCTGGGGCGACGTCTCCCTGTCGAACACGCTCTTCCGCCGCGACGCCGGCTCCTTCGCGGCCTACCTCGTCGACGCCGAGACCGGCGAGCTGCACGAGAAGCTCACCGACGGCCAGCGCGAGCACGACCTGCAGATCGCCCGGACCAACCTCTTCGGCGAGTTCTGCGACCTCGAGGCCGGCGGCCTGCTGGACGAGGCCCTGGACCCGCAGGTCCTGGTCGAGACGATCGAGAGCCGCTACCGGGAGCTGTGGGGCGAGCTGACCGAGGTCGAGGAGTTCTCCGGGACCGAGATGCACCGCATCGACAGCCGCGTACGACGCCTGAACGCGCTCGGCTTCGACGTCGCCGAGCTCGACATCACCACCGACTTCGCCGGCTCGACCATCCGCATCCAGCCCAAGGTCGTCGACGCCGGGCACCACCAGCGCCGGCTGCTGCGCCTGACGGGCCTCGACACCGAGGAGAACCAGGCCCGCCGCCTGCTGAACGACCTCGACTACTTCCGCGCCCTGACCGACCAGCAGGGCGCCGACGAGTCGATCGTCGCCCACCAGTGGCTGACCGACCGCTTCGAGCCCGTGGTGAACTCCGTGCCGCACGACCTGCGCGGCAAGCTCGAGCCCGCCGAGGTGTTTCACGAGGTCCTGGAGCACCGCTGGTTCGCCAGCGAGCGCGCGGGCCGTGAGGTCCCGCTCGACGAGGCGGCGCAGAGCTACATGCGCACGGTGCTCGGCAGCCTGCCCGACGAGAAGATCGCCCTGTCCTCGATGGCGTCCATGGGTCCGCTGGCCAACCCGTACGACCCGTCGCAGGGCTACGACGACGACGAGGAGTCCGCCCCGTACGACCCGTGGGAGGACGACGAGGGCGCCGCGGAGGACGACGCGGCAGCCGTGCCGGAGGGGTTCCTGGACATCGCGGCGCTGCGCGCGCGGGCCGGCAAGGGCTGAGCGCCGCGCCGCCTCCGTCGCGAACGGGCCTCACGCTTCGGTACCCCCGTTAGGGTGGGGTGATGGACGACGACCTGCTCGCGCTCGGCGAGGACGTGGTCACGACCGCTGCCCGCGTGGTCCGCTGGGTCCCCCGCGACACCGACTTCGGTCTGAGCCTCGCCGCGGTCCGCCTGCTCGCCCGCATCCGCGACCACGGGGCGGTGCGCATCAGCGACCTCGCCGTGGCGGAGAACTGCTCGCAGCCGACGATCACGAACCACATCAAGAAGCTCGAGGCCCAGCAGCTGGTCACGCGCACGGCCGACCCGAGCGACGCGCGCGCCTGGATGATCGGGCTCACCGACCTCGGCCGGGACCGCCTGGCCGAGATGCGGCACAGCCTCGGGAACAGCGTGCTGCCGATGCTCTCCTCGCTCTCGCGCAAGGACCAGAAGGCACTGCGCGACGGCGTCGACGCCATGCGGCGCCTGATGGCGCAGCAGCCCGAGCAAAACTGACCCTTCGACAGGCTCAGGGCGCGGACAGGTCGGCGAGCGGGCGGGCCACGCACGACGGGTCGGGGCCAGGGGTCCCTCCCGGCTAGACTTCCGCGGTGCTGACGGGTGAGGACGAGCGGGCGGAGACGCCTGCCACGAGCGGGTTCCGCGTCTACGACACCCGGACGAGCGCCGTCTGCGACCTCGAGACCGTCGAGCCGGGCAAGGTCTCGATCTACCACTGCGGCCTCACCGTGCAGTCGGCGCCGCACGTCGGGCACATCCGCAAGGAGGTCGTCTTCGACGTCCTGCGCCGCTGGCTGACCCACCTCGGCCTCGAGGTCACCGTGGTCGCCAACGTCACCGACATCGACGACAAGATCCTCACCAAGGCCGCGGCCAACGGCGAGCCCTGGTGGGCGCTGGCCTACCGCTTCGAGCGCGAGCTGCACACCGCGTACGACGCGCTCGGCTGCCTCCGGCCGACCTACGAGCCGCGCGCGACCGGGCACGTCCCGGAGATGATCGAGCTGATCAAGACCCTGATCGACCGGGGGCACGCGTACGCGGCGGCCGACGGTTCCGGGGACGTCTACTTCGACGTGCTGTCGTGGCCGGCGTACGGCGAGCTGTCGCACCAGGCCGTCGCCGACATGGAGCCCGCCACCGACGCGGACCCGCGCGGCAAGCGGGACTCGCGCGACTTCGCGCTGTGGAAGGGCCACAAGGCCGACGAGCCCGAGACCGCGTCCTGGTGGACGCCCTGGGGACGCGGCCGCCCGGGCTGGCACCTGGAGTGCTCGGCGATGGCCGCGAAGTACCTCGGCGCGGAGTTCGACATCCACGGCGGCGGGCTCGACCTGCGCTTCCCGCACCACGAGAACGAGCTCGCGCAGTCGACGGCGGCCGGGCAGCGGTTCGCCCGCTACTGGATGCACAACGGCTGGGTGACCGCGGCCGGCGAGAAGATGAGCAAGTCGCTCGGCAACGGCGCGCTGGTGAGCGAGGTCGTCAAGGCCTACCCCCCGCGCGCGGTGCGCTTCTACCTTGCGGCGCCCCACTACCGCTCGGCGATCGAGTTCAGCGACACGTCGCTGGCCGAGGCGACCGCCGCGCTGGACCGGATCGACACCTTCGTCCAGCGGGCCACCGTGCTCGCCGGTCGGGTCGACCCGGTCGTGCCCGACGCCTTCGCCGCCTCGATGAACGACGACCTGGGCACCCCCGGCGCCGTCGCCGTCCTCTACACCGCCGTCCGGCAGGGCAACAACGCGCTCAACGCGGAGGACAGGGAGACGGTCGCCGTCGCCCTCGCCGAGGTCCGCGGGATGCTCGGCGTCCTCGGCCTCGACCTCGACGACCCGGCCTGGGCGGGGTCGGCGCAAGACGACCGCCTCGAGGGCGTGGTCGACGGGCTCGTCGCCGCCGTCCTGGAGCAGCGCGCCCAGGCCCGCCGCGACCGCGACTTCGCCACCGCCGACGCGCTCCGCGACCTGCTCACCCGCGTGGGCGTCGAGGTCGCGGACACCCCGCAGGGCGCCGAATGGTCCCTCAAGCACGCCACGACAACCAGCTCGGAGAACGACTGATGCCCGGAAACAGCCAGCGCAAGGGCGCCGTCCGGCGCAAGGGCAAGGGGAACACCGCCGGTTCCGGCGGACGCGTGCGTCGCGGCCTCGAGGGCCGCGGCCCGACGCCCAAGGCGGAGGACCGTCCGTACCACGTCGCGCACAAGAAGGCTGCGGCCAACGGCGAGCGACCCACCTCCGGGCGCACCCCGGAGAAGCGCACCGGGCGGCCCGGCTCCGGGCCCGAGTGGGTCGTCGGCCGCAACGCGGTCCTCGAGGCCATGGAGGCCGAGATCCCGGTGAAGTCGGCGTACGTCGCCGAGGGCGCCGAGCGCGACGACCGGCTCCGTGAGGTCTTCCGGCTCGCTGCCGACCGCAGCACGCCGATGCTGCAGGTCACCCGCGCCGAGCTCGACCGCATGACCGCGGGCGCGATCCACCAGGGCCTGGCCCTGCAGCTGCCCGAGTACACGTACGCCCACCCGGACGACCTGCTCGCGAGCGCCCTGGACTCCGGCACCGAGCCGTTGATCGTCGCCCTCGACTCGATCACCGACCCGCGCAACCTCGGTGCGGTCATCCGTTCGGCCGCCGCCTTCGGCGCCCACGGCGTCCTGATCCCGGAACGCCGCTCCGCCGGCATGACCGCCGCCGCGTGGAAGACCTCCGCCGGTGCGGCGGCCCGCCTGCCCGTCGCGCGGGCGACCAACCTCAACCGCACGCTGCGCGCCTACTCCAACGCGGGGCTCCGGCTCGTGGGCCTCGACGGCGAGGCCGACACGGACCTGCCGGCGACCGAGGGCATCACCGGTCCGCTCGTGCTCGTCGTCGGCAGCGAGGGCGCCGGGCTCTCCCGGCTCGTCCGCGAGGCCTGCGACAGCCTGGCCTCCATCCCGATCGCCACGACGGTCGAGTCCCTGAACGCCGGGGTCGCCGCGGGCATCGCGCTCTACGAGATCTCCCGGCAGCGCCGTACGCCCTGACCGGCGGCGGCCGCGGACGGCGGGGCAACCGCCGGCGCGCCGCGGGGGCACGAGGATGACGACGTGCCGACGGACGAGGACCTCGACGGCCTCGTCCCGGCGGCGCAGGCCGGCGACGCCGAGGCCCTGAACGCGCTGCTCGTGCGCCTGCAGCCCCTCGTGCTGCGGCGGTGCTCACGGTTCCTCCCCCACCGGGCGGACGCGGAGGAGGCGGCGCAGGACACCCTGCTCGCCGTCAGCCGCGGCCTGGGCGGCTGGACCGGCCGCGGCTCGTTCCGCGGCTGGGTGACCGTGATCGCCTCCAACTGCGCGCGGGCGACCTACCGTGCGCTCCGGCGCCGCAGCGAGGTCGCCGGGCTCGCGCCGTGGCTCGAGGGCGTCGACCCGCAGACCACCAGCGTCATCGCCGGCACCCGGCTCGACCTGCTGGAGAGCCTGGACGCGCTCGGCGCCGCGTACCCCGACCTCGGCGAGCTGGGCTACGACGAGATCGCCGAGGTGCTCGGCCTCCCGCTCACGACCGTGCGGGACCGGATCCACCGGGCCCGGACGTTCGTCCGGGCCCGGCTGCGGCTGTCCCTCGACGAACGGCGCCGCTGAGGCCGTCGGGCCCACAGAAAACTCGTCTCCAACGAACCCGCCCCACCACGCCTCTCTCCTGACGAGAGCGTCGCCACCCGGCGACGCCGACCGTCAGGAGACGTCATGTCCCGCACCGCCCCCTTCCTCCACCGCCCCTCCGCGCGGGTCGCCCGGCCGCTGCTCGTCGGCGCCGCGCTCCTCGGCTCCGTGGCCCTCGCGATCCCGACGTCGGCGGACGCCGCGCCCCACGACGGCGTGACCACGGCGGCGCTGCTGAGCATCGAGGACGTCCGCGCCGCCGGCCTCGACGGCGACTCCGCCACGCTCAGCCGGACCGGCGACGCGCAGCTCGACGACGGCGGGCACAACGACGAGAACTGCCTGTCCGACAAGACCATCCGGGCGGTCACCGGGGCCAAGTCCTACCCCGACCGGGGCACCGGGCAGGGCTACGCCGACGGCACCTGGTCGAGCACCCAGGACAAGGAGGTCTACGTGACGGAGGCGGTCGCCCAGGGGGCGACGGCGAAGGACACCGACCGGTACGTCGCCACGCTGACGAGCCTCGTCACGCGGGTGCGGGAGTGCCAGGAGGACCCGGCGGAGGGGTTCCGGCACGCGCCGGTCCGCCACGTCGACGCGGGCGGTGGCGCGACGGCCGACTACTACGCGACCGTCTACGCCGACGGGTCGCGGGACGGCGGCGGCGTCGCCGTGGTGCGGGACGGCACCCGCTTCGGGATCGTCAGCCTCAGCTCCGGGCGGGACAGCAGCGCCTCCACCCTGAAGCGGCTCGCGACCTGGGCGGCGCAGCGGCTGCGCTGAGGCGGGCCGCCGGAAAGCGGGAGGGAGCTCTCCGGGCGCGGGATAGATTTGGGCCACCGCTCGATCCGTCCACGCCTGGAGCCCTGCCGTGACCGACACCCTCGCACCGCCCACCGCCCCCAACGCGACCGCCGCCAGCGACCTGAGCGGGTCGGCCTCGCAGGCCTACCGGTCGGCGCTGGAGGTCATCGCCTCGGTCGAGCCGCGCATCGCCGCTGCGACCCGGGCGGAGCTCGCCGACCAGCGGGCCTCGCTCAAGCTGATCGCCTCGGAGAACTACGCCTCCCCCGCCGTGCTGCTCACGATGGGCACCTGGCTGTCGGACAAGTACGCCGAGGGCACCGTCGGGCACCGCTTCTACGCGGGCTGCCAGAACATCGACGAGGTCGAGTCGATCGCGGCCGAGCACGCCCGCGCGCTCTTCGGCGCCGAGTACGCGTACGTCCAGCCGCACTCGGGCATCGACGCCAACCTGGTCGCCTTCTGGTCGATCCTGGCGCACCGCGTCGAGCTGCCGGAGCTCGCCGAGCTCGGCCTCAAGAACATCAACGAGATGTCCGAGGAGCAGTGGGAGACGCTGCGCCACAAGTTCGGCAACCAGCGCGCGCTCGGCATGTCGCTCGACGCCGGCGGCCACCTCACCCACGGCTTCCGCCCGAACATCTCCGGCAAGATGTTCCACCAGCGCTCGTACGGCACCGACCCGCAGAGCCAGCGGATCGACTACGACGCGGTGCGCGCCGCGGCGCACGAGTTCAAGCCGCTGATCCTCATCGCCGGCTACTCCGCCTACCCCCGCCGCGTCGACTTCGCCCGCATGCGCGAGATCGCCGACGAGGTCGGCGCGACGTTCATGGTCGACATGGCCCACTTCGCCGGGCTCGTCGCCGGCAAGGTCTTCACCGGCGTCGAGGACCCGGTCCCCTACGCGCACGTCGTCACCACGACCACGCACAAGTCGCTGCGCGGCCCGCGCGGCGGCATGGTGCTGGCGACCGAGGAGTACGCGCCCAGCGTCGACCGCGGCTGCCCGATGGTGCTCGGCGGTCCGCTCGGCAACGTGATGGCGGCCAAGGCCGTCGCCCTGGCCGAGGCGCGCACCCAGGAGTTCCGCGACTACGCGCAGGCCGTGGCCGACAACGCGCAGACCCTCGCCGGCGGGCTGCTGTCGCGGGGCGCCAAGCTCGTCACGGGCGGTACCGACAACCACCTCGTCCTCATCGACGTGAGCACGTTCGGGCTCACCGGCCGGCAGGCCGAGTCGGCCCTGCTCGACGCCGGCATCGTCACCAACCGCAACGCGGTCCCCGCCGACCCGAACGGCGCCTGGTACACCTCCGGCGTCCGCATCGGCACCCCGGCACTGACCTCCCGCGGCTTCGGCGGCGCCGAGTTCGACCGCGTGGCCGAGCTCATCGTCGACGTGCTGGAGAGCACCACCCCGGCGACCACGGCCGCGGGCGCCCCGGGCAAGGCGAAGTACGTCCTCGCCGACGGCGTCGCGGCCCGCACCAAGGCCGCCTCGGCCGAGATGCTCGACACGCACCCGCTGTACCCCGGTCTGGAGCTCTGAGGGGAAGGAACCGCCGGTGGCCCCCACCACCTTCACCAGCATCGCCATGGTGGCGTTCGCCGTGCTGGTGCTGACGATGGCCTCGTACGCGTGGCTCGGTGACTGGGAGCCCCGCGCCCGTCGCGGGCCCGATCCCCAGGACCGGGCCCGCGCGGAGGTCGACGCCTTCCGCCGGGCCATCGAGGCGTACGAGCGGGAGCAGCGCGGTCGTCCCTGACCGCGCTGCCCGGGCCCTCCGGCCGTAGGGCGCGGGATCAGCCGGCGGAACCCGACGCCCGGTAGTTCCGCCAGACCGAGACCATCCGCGCGACCTGGCCCTTGCTGAAGCGGTTGAGGCAGGCGTCGTCCCCGTAGCTCATGAAGTTGTGCACGGGGTCCTTGCCCTTGGCCCGGCAGGTGTCGAGCTTGGTGCTGCAGGAGAAGACGTTGTCGCCGTCGGCCTGGTAGGGCGTGTCGTCGACCTTGTCGCCCGGGCTCGTGCAGCCGTTCTCGAAGGTGTGGAAGAGCCCGAGCCAGTGGCCGACCTCGTGCGTGGCGCTGTCGCCCTTGCTGTAGCCCTTCGCCGAGCCGCCCGGCAGGCTGGCGTTCAGGACGACGACGCCGTCCAGGGGCAGCGTGGTGTCGAAGGGGAACGACGAGTAGCCGAGCAGCCCGTCGCTGAGCGACGTGACGTAGAGGTTCAGGTCGTCGAACCCGCCGCGGTGCAGGGCCGTCTTCGCGTCCTGGTCGTCGGTGGGGTCGAGCTCGGGGTTGCCCCAGTCGTACCAGTCGGAGCTGGCCGTCTTGTCCACGGCCTTGAGCCGGAACGAGAACGGCGTCTTCGTCGACCGGCTCGACGTCTTCCCGGCGTACGCCTTGTTCAGCACCGAGACCTGCTTCTTGATCCGCGACCGGCTGACGCCGCCCTTGCCCGCGTCGTCCGTGATCACGTGGACGTAGACGTCGATCTTGGTCTTCGGCAGCGACGCCCGTCCGGCCACGAGCCCGTGCCGGCGGGCCCGGGCCTGGAGCGCGGCCTCCGCGGCCTCGGTCTGCGCGGGCGTGACGTCGTTCGGGTCGACCCCGTCCAGCCCGCTGTCGGCCCGGACGCGCTGGTTCGGCGAGGCGGAGAGGCAGGGCGCGACGACCGTCGCCGCTCGGGCGTCCGCGGCCCCGGTCGTGCTCGTGACCGTGGGCGAGCTCGCCGAACCCGAGACGGTCAGCGCCGCGGCCGCGAGGGCGAGGCAGGCGGTGGCGACACGGGCCGCCCGCCAGGAGCGGATCAGCGGGTGGGGGTTCATGGGGTCCTCGTCCTGTGCTGGGGTCGTCGCACCCTCACGACCTCGCGGTCCGGCCGGCCGGCGCGTGGCCGGTCCGCCGACGGGGACCTCGTCCGCAGACCCCCGAGTGCAGACCCTGAGAACTTTAGGGCCAGTTCTTGGGTTGCGCGGCGCGCACGCCAGGACCGGTCGGGGCCGACCCGGCGCGGCCTGGTCCGCGGGGGCAGGCTGGGACCATGACCACCTCTTCCTCCACGCTCGGCACCCGCGTCCTCGGACGGGGGGACGCCGCCCTGACCGTGTCCACCCTCGGCCTGGGCTGCATGGGCATGTCCGAGTTCTACGGCACCGCCGACGAGTCCGAGGCCGTGCGCACCATCCACCGCGCCCTCGACCTCGGCGTGAGCTTCCTCGACACCGCCGACATGTACGGCCCGTTCACCAACGAGAAGCTGGTGGGCGGCGCGATCGCCGACCGGCGCGACGAGGTCGTGCTGGCGACCAAGTTCGGCAACGTGCGGGACCCCGACAACCCCCGGAACCGCCGCATCGACGGCAGCCCGGCGTACGTCCGCTCCGCCTGCGACGCGAGCCTGCAGCGGCTCGGCGTCGACCACATCGACCTCTACTACCAGCACCGCGTCGACAAGACGGTCCCCATCGAGGAGACCGTCGGCGCCATGGCCGAGCTCGTCACGGCGGGCAAGGTCCGTCACCTCGGGCTCAGCGAGGCCTCGGCCGACACGATCCGCCGGGCCGCCGCGACCCACCCCATCACCGCGCTCCAGACCGAGTACTCGCTGTGGACCCGCGACCTCGAGGGCGGCATCCTGCCCGTCCTGCGCGAGCTCGGCATCGGCCTCGTGCCCTACAGCCCGCTCGGGCGCGGCTTCCTCACCGGCACCATCACGAGCACCGACGACCTCGACCCCGACGACTTCCGCCGCCACAACCCGCGCTTCGCCGGCGACGCCCTGCAGGCGAACCTGGCCATCGTGGACGCCGTCCGCGCCGTGGCCGACGCCAAGGGCGCGACGCCCGGTCAGGTCGCGCTCGCGTGGGTCCTGGCGCAGGGCGACGACGTCGTCCCCATCCCGGGCACCAAGCGCGTCCGCTACCTCGAGGAGAACGTGGCCGCCGCGTCGGTCGTGCTGAGCGCCGACGACCTGGCCCGGCTGGACGAGGCCGTGCCCGCCGCGGTCGGCGAGCGCTACCCGGACATGAGCTCCATCGACGCCTGAGCCGAGATCGCCCGCTCGTGGGCCTTGACGTGCTACTTGCTTTTTGCAAGTGTGAGCAGCACCGACCAGGCCCACGAGAGGGACCGCCATGACCGCGATGTTCGTCAACCTGCCCGTCACCGACCTCGAGCGCGCGAAGGCGTTCTACGAGGCGATCGGGTGCCGGGTCAACCCGGCCTTCACCGACCACAACGCGGCCTGCCTCGTGGTGGAGGAGGACCACAGCTACTTCATGCTGCTGGTCCGGGACTTCTTCCAGTCGATGACCGAGCTGCCGATCGGCGACCCGGCCGTGAACCCGTCGTCGTCGACCGCGATCTTCCTCGACAGCCGCGAGGCCGTCGACGCCGCGGTCGCCGCGGGCGTCGCCGCCGGTGGGAGCGAGCCGGGCCAGGCGCAGGACTTCGGGTTCATGTACCAGCGCGGCCTCACCGACCCCGACGGCAACGTCGTGGACTTCGGCTGGATGGACCCGGTCGCCGCCGAGCAGGGACCCGCCGCGGCGATGCAGCAGGCCTAGTGGCGGCCCGGGAGTACGGGCAGTACGACGGCATCACGCGTGCCCTCGAGCTGGTCGGGGAACGCTGGGCCCTGCTCATCGTCCGCGACCTGCTCGTCGGCCCGCGCCGCTACGGCGAGCTGGCGGCCGGCCTGCCCCGCATCCCGAGCAACATCCTCGCGGCCCGGCTCAAGGAGCTGCAGGCGGCGGGCGTGCTGCGGCGCGCGCCGCACTCGCGGGTGATCGTCTACGAGCTCACCGCGTACGGGCGCGAGCTCGAGCCCGTCGTCCTCGCGCTCGGCGCCTGGGGCTTCCGCACGATCGGCGACCCGCGCGAGGAGCAGGTCGTCACGCCCGACTCGCTGACCATGTCGCTGCGGACCGCCTTCCGCCCGCAGGTCGCCGCGGGGCTGCCGGCGACCGCGTACGGGGCCCGTCTCGGTCCCGCCGACCTGCTCATCCGGGTCGACGGCGCCCGGCTGGACGTGTCGCGCGAGGAGGGTCCGGTCGACCTGGCCTTCGCCACCGGGCCCGGGCTGCTGCAGGTGATCGCGGGCGAGCTGGCACCCGAGCGGGCCGTCGCGACCGGCGTCGTCGAGGTGCTGCACGGCCGCGTCGACCTGCTGGACCGCTTCGCCACCACGTTCCGCGTGGCCGCCTGAGGCGGGTTCAGCGGAGGTCCGGGTGCTCCTCGAGCAGCTGGTCGAGGTCGGAGAGACGGTCCAGGCCGCGCAGCATCTGCCCCATCCGGAAGTTGCCGGACAGGTGCTCGCGGTGGCGGTTCAGGAAGCCCCAGTAGCCGGCCGTGAACGGGCAGGCCGTCGGGCCGGTGCGCTTCTTCGGGTCGTAGACGCAGTCGCCGCAGAAGTCGCTCATCTTGTTGATGTAGCTCCCGCCGCCGACGTACGGCTTGGTCCCGAGCACCCCGTCGTCGGCGTACTGCGACATCCCGACGACGTTCGGGACCATCACCCAGTCGTAGCCGTCGACGAAGCTGCGGTGGAACCACCCGGTCAGCTCCTGGGGGTCCCACCCCCGCTGCTGGGCGTAGTTGCCGAGCACCATCAGCCGCGGGATGTGGTGCGCCCAGCCGACCTCGCGGACCGAGCTCAGCGCCCAGGACAGGCAGCGCGCGTCCGTCCCCGAGGGGTCCAGCTCCCGGAACCAGTCGGGCAGCGGCGTCCGGGCCCCGAGCGCGTTCTCGTTCCGGTAGTCCTCGCCGAGGTACCAGTACAGGTTCCAGATGTAGTCGCGCCAGCCCATCACCTGCCGCACGAACCCCTCGACGGCCGCGATCGGGGCCTCGCCCGCGACGTACGCCTCCTCCGCCGCCCGCACCACCTCGAGCGGGTCGAGCAGGCCGAGGTTCAGCGGGGCCGACATCAGGGAGTGGGCCATCCAGCGGTCGCCGGCCAGCATCGCGTCCTCGAAGCGCCCGAACAGCGGCAGCCGGTGCTCGACGAAGTGGTCGAGCGCGGCCTGCGCCTCCGTCTGGCTCGCGGCGAAGCGGCGCGGGCCGTCCTCGCCGACGAACACCACGCCCCCGGCGGCCATCTCGTCGAGGTCGGCGCGGACCTGCGCGTCGATCTCGTCCTCCTCCGGCCACCAGGGACCGGCGACGTCGAGGCTCCCGGTCTTGGGCGGCGGCTCGCGGTTCTCCGCGTCGAAGTTCCACCGGCCGAGGACGGGTTCTGCGCCCTTCATCAGGACGTCGTGCCGCGTGCGGGCGTCGCGGTAGAAGTCCTCCATCAGCAGCCGACGCCGGCCGCGGCCCTGGGCCCAGCGGCTGAAGTCCTCGCGGCCCGTCACGTAGCCGCGCGCCGGCAGCCGCTCGACGTCCCGTTCGCCGGCGAGGGTGTCGACGAGGTGCAGCGCGGCCCACGTCGTCGGCTGGACGACGCTCAGCGGCTCGTCGACCTGCTCGAGGGCCTCACGGTAGGTGTCGGCGACGAGGTAGGTGCAGCGGTCCCCCAGCTCGGCGGCGCGGTGCCGCATCGCCGACAGGACCAGGTGCGCCTTCTGCCGGTGGTAGGGCCGGCGGGCGAACACCCGGCGCGACTCGATCAGCAGCACCCGCTGGTCGGGACCGTCGACGAACGTGTCGCCCAGCTGGTCGCCGAACAACCACCGCACGGGACGGACCATCGTGACCTCCTCGGGCACGCACCGTGCCTGGTCGTGCACCCGCGTCGGTGCACGAGGTGAACCCTTACCCGGGGGGCGGGGGCGCTACCGGGTGAAGAGGGTTCCGGAGACGGTGGTCGTGAAGTTGCGCAGGGAGTCGGGCAGGTCGCGCAGGTGCCAGTCCTGCGGACCGTGGTACCAGGGCAGGTCGTCGGAGTCGGGGTCCGCGTCGGTGTCGGTCGCCACGAGGGCGTCGAGCCAGCGCTCGCTGCCGCCGAGGACGATCGCGTACGGCAGCACCTCCGACAGCTCCTCGACGGCCCGGCCCTCCGGCATCTGGTCGGTCGGCTGGGTGAGCAGGGTCGAGCGCAGCGCGCCGAGGCCCTGCAGCAGGGCCACCCCCTTGGCGGTGCGCGACGGCGCCTCCTGGGCGACGAAGACCAGCCCGAGGCCCAGGACCACCAGGGCCAGGCCGATCAGGCCGAACGTCGTGAACGCGGCCAGCAGGGCGGTCACGCCGACGGCGACCACGAGCAGGCCGAGCGCGAGCTGCGTGAGGCGGTTCCGGGTGACGTCGGGGCGGTGGGCGAACCAGCCGTGCTCGACGACCTCGTCGTAGAGCGCGTCCTGCACCTTGTCGATCGACTCCCCGACCCGGCCGCCGATCTGCGAGACCCGCACCGGCTCGCCGTCGGGGGCGATGCCCTGGAGCAGCGCCTGCTCGAACGGCCGCAGGTTGGTGCCCGGGCCGATCCGCGTGAGCGTCCAGTCCGTGCGGGAGAAGGCGCTCGCCCGCGGCAGCTCGGTGATCAGCAGGTGGCCGCGCACGGCCAGGTCGACCAGGGTCGCCGTCACGTCGACGGGGTCGACGCGCTCGTCGGCCACGGTGCCCACGTGCCCGGGACGCACGTCCCCGACCACCCGGAACTCCGACCGCCCGGGACCGACCGGCACGAACTCCCCCACCGGCGCCGGGTCGCCCGCGTACGCGGCGTCCCGGCCGCGGCGGCGGTGGACCAGCAGCAGGGCGAGGCCGCCGAGCACGAGCAGACCGACGGCGATGCCGAGGGGCAGCGGGTCGGGCGAGAAGGCCCGGCCGACCGTCCAGCGGTAGTCGATCTGCTCGTTCGCGGTCACCTCGCCGGCGGGGAAGCCGATGTCGACGCCGACGACCTCGCCCTCGCCGCGCGGGCCGTCGGTGAAGGTCGGGGTGGTGGCGTCCTCGGTGCCCGCCGCGGCGGACAGGCAGGGCGTGGTCGAGTTCGGGCTGCCGGCGGTGCAGCGGACGTAGGTGAAGACGCCGGGGATCAGCACCGTCGCGCGGAACGAGGTCACCGTCAGGCTCAGGCCCTGCAGGACCCGCCACTGCAGCGCGGTGCCGTCCGGGACCGTGACCACCGCGCCGCGGACCGTGTAGGCGATGACGAGCTCGGGCGCACCGTTCGTCGCGACGGTCACCGTGGTGAACCGTCCGTCGGTGCTGACCTCGGGCGTCACGGCCGCACCGCCCGCGGTGGCCGTCACGTCGCTGACCGTCGTCGTGTAGCGACGGTCGCCCACGGCGTTCTGCACCGTCTCGAACTTCTGCGTCACCTGCGCCGGGGCCGCGCCCTCGAAGGTGATCGTCTCCTGCATCTTCAGGGTGCCGTCCTTGGCCACGTTCCCCGCGGCGACGACCCGGGAGGCCGTGCCCTCGGCGTGCGCGGGCCGCGCGGCGGGGCCGGCGACGATCGCCAGGGCGAGCAGCAGCAGCGTGACCAGGGCGACGAGGTGACGGCGCGGGGCCCAGGCGGCGGTGGTTTCCGGGTGCACGGGCGCGATCCTTTCACCTCCGGGGGCCCCTGAGGAGCACCCGTGGCCCATTACAGTGCCTGGCGTGAGCAACCAGCAGTGGGGCGGGCAGCCGTACGGCCGGCCTGGTCAGGCGCCCTGGCAGCAGGGCTACCCTCCCGGCGGCTTCGGCCAGCAGCCCTACGGCCGGCCCGCGTACAACCCGTACGGGCAGCCGCCCCCGGGCTATGCGCCGCGCGGCGGACCGTCCTTCGGCGGCCGGCCGCCGCGGCGCAAGGACCGTGGCGGCCGCCTCCTGCTGCTCGCGCTGATCGTCATCGCCGGCCTGTCCGTGCTCGGGTTCATCGGCACCGGGCTCGGCACGGGCAGCACCGGCACCAGCGCCGACTCTCCCTACCAGAACAACGACTACAGGGTCCCGCCGCCGGACCTCAGCCCGCCGCCGCTGCCCGTCCCGGACACGTACGAGCAGGCCGAGCAGGTCACCACGAGCAGCCCGTTCTACGGCCAGAGCGCCCCCGCGCCGGTCCGCTGCGACGCCGAGCCGATCGACGTCGGCAGCGCCAGCGACGCCCAGCTCGAGCAGCACTTCACCGCAGCGATGGAGTGCCTCGTCCGGGTGTGGGAGCCGCCGGTCACCGGGGCCGGCCTGATCATCGTGCGCCCGAGCGTCACCATCTACGGCTCGAAGATGACCACGAAGTGCGGCACGAGCGGGGTCAACGCCTTCTACTGCGCCGCGGACCAGCAGGTCTACTACTCCAACCGGCTCGACGACGAGCTGCCGATCGTCGCCCAGGACAAGTGGGCGGCCGACGTCGTCATCGCGCACGAGTTCGGGCACGCCCTCCAGGCCCGGACCGGCATCCTCATCTCGGCCAAGGCGCTCGGGCAGAACGCGAACGACGAGCAGACCGACCTGCTCTACAGCCGCCGCCTCGAGACCCAGGCCGACTGCTTCTCCGGCATGTACATCCGCTCGGTGTCGCAGTCGCTCGGGATCACCCAGGGCGACCTGCAGGGCATCGAGGGCACCTACCGGGCCGTCGGCGACGACGAGGTGACCGGCAACGCGACCATCCTGGGCAACCACGGCCTCGCCCGGTCCCGCGTCTTCTGGGGCGACACCGGCCTCGGCAACGGCAGCGTCGGTGCCTGCAACACGTTCACGGTGCCGGCCAGCCAGGTCCGCTAGGCGCCAGACCGAGCCACGCCCCCTGAGCCACTTGGCTACGCCCCCTGAGCCTGTCGAAGGGCCCCGAAGGGGTTGGCACAACCCGTCACTAGATGAGAAGCCGACCTCTTCGAGGCCCTTCGACGAGCTCAGGGGGCGTATGTGCGCTTCGACGAGCTCAGGTGGCGTTGCCGCGAGGCCCTTCGACGGGCTCAAGGGCGTACGTTCGCCTCGACGCGGTCAGGCGCGGTGGACCAGGGCCGTCGCGATCGCGGCGATGCCCTCACCGCGGCCGGTGAGGCCGAGCCCGTCGGTGGTGGTGGCGGAGAGGGTGACGGGCGCTCCGACGGCCGTGCTCAGCACGGCCTCGGCCTCCGCGCGGCGCGGGCCGAGCTTGGGGCGGTTGCCGATGAGCTGCACGGCGACGTTCCCGGGCTCCCAGCCGGCCGCCCGCAGGCGACGGGCCGTCTCCTCGAGGAACGCGACGCCGCCGACCCCGGCCCACTCGGGTGCGCTGGTGCCGTAGTTGGAGCCCAGGTCACCCAGCCCCGCCGCAACGAGCAGCGCGTCGCAGGCGGCGTGGGCGACCACGTCGCCGTCCGAGTGGCCCTCGGGGCCGTACGGGTCGTCGAAGCGGAGCCCGGCGACCGTCATGGGTCGTCCGGGCACCAAACGATGAACGTCCGTACCGATACCGGTACGGACGTTCGTCGTGTGGTTCAGTGCTCTGCGCTCAGGACGCGAGGACCTCGTCGAGCAGGACCTCGGCCCGGGTCTCCTCGACGCGCTCGGCGAGAGCGAGCTCGGAGACGAGGATCTGACGGGCCTTGGCCAGCATGCGCTTCTCGCCGGCCGACAGGCCACGCTCACGCTCGCGGCGCCACAGGTCGCGGACGACCTCGGCCACCTTGAGCACGTTGCCCGAGTGCAGCTTCTCCAGGTTGGCCTTGTAGCGGCGCGACCAGTTGGTGGGCTCCTCGGTGTGCGGCGCGCGCAGCACGCTGAACACCCGCTCCAGACCGTCCGCGTCGACGACGTCACGCACGCCGACCAGGTCCAGGTTGTCCGCCGGCACGCGGACGACCAGGTCGGTCTGGCCCACGATGCGCAGCACGAGGTAAAGCCTGTCCTCGCCCTTGATCTGTCGAGTCTCGATGTTCTCGATCACGGCCGCACCATGATTCGGGTAGACCACCGTTTCGCCGACCGTGAAAGACATGTTCCTCCAGTACCCCGATTGTCCGACAGCCAAGTTTAGCACGCTCACAGGGTCGCCTCTCCGGCGTTCGCGCTGGTCAGAGCCAGTTTAGGCGGCACCCGGGGGTTGACAAACCTGTGCTCCCTGTGGGCGGATCGGCCGGGCCGGGCGGCCGTGGGTCCACCCGGCCGGGTCGTACCTGCAGCTCACCCTCCGGTGTCGCTAGGCTGCCCCTGACGCTCACGCAAGGGGCTCGCACCGCTTCGACGACAGCAACGACACGACGAGACAGGGGTCAACCGTGACTGCCAGCGCGCTCCGCGCCCGCCGACCTTGGCACGCGCGTACGGGACGGGTCCGGTCCGCCTTCGCCGCCGCAGCCCTCCTGGCCGTCGTGCCCGCCGCGGCGTGCGGCACGAGCGGCGGCCAGACGTCGCGGCCGTACACCCCCTCCGAGGGCGTGAACTTCGACGTCGGCGACCAGACCGTGCCGGACTCGGTCATCCACGTCCGCAACCTGCTGGTGATCAGTCGCAGCGGGGGCACCGGCATCATCTCCGCGACCATGGTCACCTCCGGCCGCGACACCCTCACCGGCGTCACCGGGGTGCCCTACAAGGCCGACAGCAGCAAGGGCACGCCCTTCACCGCCGAGCTGCCCGCGGGACCCGTCCTGCTCACGAACAACGCCCAGGTCGTGCTGACCAACCAGCAGCCGCTCATCACCGTCAGCGGCGCCACCGGCCTCGCGGCCGGGCTCGACGCGGACGTGACCCTGCAGTTCGGCAAGGCCGGCAGCGTCACCACCCGCACCCCGGTCGTCGACGGCAACCTCTCGCCCTACAGCGAGATCACGCCGTCCGCGAGCCCCTCGGCCTCCGCCTCGCCCTCGGTGACCGCGGCCCCCTCCCCCACGCCGTCCGCCACCCCGTAGTCAGGGGGCGGTCGGGCCTGTGAAGCCCGGCGGCGCGACGCCAGCCCACGCCGGACCGGGTCAGAGCCCGGTCCGTGTCGGAACGAAGCGGAGACCGAGAGCTCAGCTCTCGAACTTGTAGCCGAGCCCCCGCACGGTGAGCAGGTGCTCGGGGTTGCCGGGGTCGGTCTCGAGCTTGGCGCGCAGGCGCTTGACGTGCACGTCGAGGGTCTTGGTGTCGCCGACGTAGTCCGCGCCCCAGATCCGGTCGATGAGCTGGCCCCGGGTCATCACGCGGCCGGCGTTGCGCAGCAGCATCTCCAGCAGCTCGAACTCCTTGAGCGCGAGCCGTACGGGCTGCCCGTCGACGGCGACCTCGTGCCGCTCGACGTCCATCCGGACACCGCCGGCCTCGACGACGTCGGGCACCAGCTCGACGTCCTGGCCGCGGCGGAGCACGGCGCGGATGCGGGCGACGAGCTCGCGGTGGCTGAAGGGCTTGGTCACGTAGTCGTCGGCCCCGAGCTCGAGGCCCACGACCTTGTCGATCTCCGAGTCGCGCGCGGTCAGCATGATCACGGGGACCGGTCCGCGCTGGCGCAGCTGCCGGCAGACCTCCGTGCCGGGGATGCCGGGCATCATCAGGTCGAGCAGGACGATGTCCGCGCCGGAGCGGTCGTACGCCGCCAGCCCCTCGGCACCGTCGGCGGCCTCGACCACCTCGAAGCCCTCGCGGCCGAGCATGTAGGCGAGCGTCTCGCGGTAGGACGGCTCGTCCTCGACGACCAGGACGCGGGTCACGACCGGACCTCCTGGGCGTGGTCCTGCGCCGTACGACGCGGGGCTTCTGGCTGCACGGGGTCCTCCTCGGGATGGGCCTGACGGCCCTCGTGGTCCGCGGCCCGTACCTGCGCGAGGTGGGCCGGGACGGTGATCGTGAAGGTCGACCCGCGGCCGACCTGGCTCCAGACGCCGACCTTGCCGCCGTGGCTGGCGGCGATGTGCTTGACGATGCTCAGGCCGAGGCCCGTGCCACCGTTCGCCCGGCTGCGGCCGTAGTCCACGCGGTAGAAGCGTTCGAAGATGCGCTCGGCCTCGGCCGGCGCGATGCCGATACCCGTGTCGGACACGGTGATCTCGACGTCGTCGTCCTCGGCGTGCGCCCGGGTGTGGGCGGCGACGACGACGCGGGCGCCGGGGTCGGAGTAGACCACGGCGTTCTCGACGAGGTTGCCGACGGCGGTGCTGAGCTGGCGCGCGTTGCCGAGCACCCGGGCACCGTGCGCACCCGCGAGGGTGAGCGTGACGCCCCGCTGCTCCGCGTCCACCCGGCAGCGGTCCACCGCGTCGTGCAGCACGTCGTCGATGTCGACGACCTGCGGCTCGGCGAGCGGGTCGTCGGCCTGCAGGCGGGAGAGGTCGATGATCTGGCTCACGAGGTCGGCGAGCCGGGCCGACTCCACGCCCATCCGCCCGGCGAAGCGGCGCACCGCACCGGGATCGTCCGCGGCGTCCTCGACGGCCTCGGCCAGCAGCGAGATGGCCCCGATCGGCGTCTTGAGCTCGTGGCTCACGTTGGCCACGAAGTCCCGCCGCGTCGCCTCGATCCGGTGCGAGGCCGTCAGGTCGTCGGCCAGGATCACGACGAGGTCCTCCGGCAGCGCCGCCACCCGGGCGCTCAGGTAGAGGACCGGGTCGCTGGGCCCGCGCCCGAGCTCGAGGTCGCGCACCCGGGTCTGGCCGTCGCGGCGGGCTTCGCGGACGAGGTCGAGGAGCTCGGGCACCCCGACGCGGGTCCCGCGGGCGAGCCCCAGCGAACGGGCGGCGCGGGTGGCCTCGAGGACCTCGTCGTGCGGCCCGACGACGACGGCCGACGCGCTGAGCACGGACAGGATCTCGGACACGCCGTCCGGCACGACGGCGGGCGGGTCCTCGAAGGTGACGGGCTCCTCCGATGCCGGCCGGCGCATCAGCAGCCAGGCGACGAGGGCACCGAGGAGGATCCCCGCGACCAGCACGGCGGCGGCCCCGAGTGGGTTCACGTGGCGATCCTAGGTGGGTCGCACCCCCACGAAGGCCGCGCCGAGCGCCGCAGGGACGAAGGGTCGTCAGGCGTTCCGGACGCGTTCACGTCCCGTTCATGCGGCGATGGGGCTGCAGTAGGCGGTGACCCTAGGGTTGGGGCAGAAAGTCTTCTGAAGATGGGGTAAGAACCGAACATGCGCGAGAACTACCGCGAACAGCTGGACGACATCCTGGCCGACCTGGTGCAGATGTGCCAGACCGTGTCGGGGGCCGTCCGGACCGCGACGACCGCCCTGCTCGAGGCGGACCTCCAGCTGGCCGAGGTCGTCATCAGCGAGGACGAGGCCATCGACGCCAAGCAGCGCGAGGTCGAGGCCCGTGCCTTCTCCCTGCTCGCCCGGCAGGCCCCGGTCGCCGGCGAGCTCCGGACCGTCGTCACCACCCTGCGGATGGTGACCGAGCTCGAGCGGATGGGCGACCTGGCCGCGCACGTGGCCAAGATCGCCCGGCTGCGCTACCCCGAGGTCGCGGTGCCGGACTCCCTGCGCTCCAACTTCGTGCGCATGGGCGACGTCGCCGAGAAGATGGTCGTCACCGCCGGCCAGACCCTCAACGACCGCAACATCCAGGTCGCGCAGGAGCTGCGCTCGCGCGACGAGGAGATGGACGAGCTGCGGCGGACCCAGTTCCGGATGCTGCTGAGCGAGGACTGGAACCACGGCGTCGAGGCCGCCGTGGACGTGGCCCTGCTGGGCCGCTACTACGAGCGGATCGCCGACCACGCCGCGTCGATGGGCCGTCGGATCATCTACGTCGTGACCGGGCAGTTCCCCGAAGAGGACTTCTGGCCGCAGCCCTGAGGCTGCGGGGCCCCCGGGCTCGACGCACCTGCAGAACGACCGAGGCACCCCTGCCCAGGGGTGCCTCGGTCGTCTCCGGGGTGCTCTGTCTCCGGGTGCCCTGCGGTGCTCGGGCGCAGGCGAGCGCCCCTACTTCTTGCCCTGGTTCTTGACCGCCTCGATCGACGCCGCCGCGGCCTCGGGGTCGAGGTAGCGGCCCGGGCCGGTCGGGCGCAGGTCGTCGTCGAGCTCGTAGACCAGCGGGATGCCGGTCGGGATGTTCAGGCTCACGACCTCGGCGTCGCCGATCTGGTCGAGGTGCTTGACGATCGCGCGGAGCGAGTTGCCGTGCGCCGCGACGAGCGTGACCTTCCCGGCCTGCAGGTCGGGGACGATCGCGTCGTACCAGTAGGGCAGCGCGCGCAGCAGCACGTCCTTCAGGCACTCGGTCGCCGGGCGGGCGTCCGGCGGCAGGCTCGCGTAGCGCGGGTCGTGGAAGTTCGCGTACGGGTCGTCGCGGTCGATGGGGGGCGGCGGCACGTCGTACGAGCGGCGCCAGACCATGAACTGCTCCTCGCCGAACTCCGCGAGGGTCTCCTTCTTGTCCTTGCCCTGCAGCGCGCCGTAGTGGCGCTCGTTCAGCCGCCACGAGCGCCGGGTGGGGACCCAGTGCCGCTCGGCCGTCATCAGCGCGATCTGCGCGGTGCGGATGGCCCGCTTGAGCAGCGACGTGTGGACCACGTCCGGCAGCAGGCCCGCCTCGACGAGCAGCTCGCCGCCGCGCTGGGCCTCGGCCTCGCCCTTGGCGTTCAGGTCGACGTCGACCCAGCCGGTGAAGAGGTTCTTGGCGTTCCACTCGCTCTCGCCGTGCCGGAGCAGGATCAGGGTCGACGTCATGGGAACGACCCTAGTAGAGAAGGCCGGAGGCCTCCCGGACACCCGGGTAGTGTCCGGCCCGTGCCCCGCTCGATCGCCACGAACACGTCCGTCACGCTCGCCGAGCTGCTCGACTTCGTCCGCCCGCGGCACCGCTTCCTGCTCGCCACGACCAGGCGCGACGGCCGCCCGCAGCTGTCCCCCGTCAGCGGCGGCGTGGACGCGGAGGGCCGGCTGGTCGTCTCCTCCTACCCGTCGCGGGCCAAGGTGACGAACGCCGAGCAGCGCCCCGAGGTCTCCGTCTGCGTGATCTCCGACGAGTGGGACGGGCCCTGGGTCCAGGTCGACGGCGACGCCGAGGTCCTGCACATGCCCGACGCCGAGGACGGCCTCGTCGACTACTTCCGTTCCATCGCCGGCGAGCACCCGGACTGGGACGAGTACCGCGCGGCGATGCGGGTCCAGGACAAGTCGCTGCTCCGCATCAGCCCGACCCGCTGGAGCCCGATCGCGACCGGCGGCTTCCCCGCCGACGTCGCGGCCCGTCTCGACGCCTGACCGCCGACGCACGCCGCACCCTGGACGCCCGGCGCATACTTCGACCTCGTGCGGACCGATGAGGAGGTGCCGGTGGACGCCCACCTCCTGGAGGCGCTCAAGGCGCTGGCCAACCCCACGCGACTGCAGATCATGACGTGGCTGCGCACGCCCGAGGAGTCGTTCGCCGAGTACCCCCCGATCGCCGACCGCGCGGTCGTCGGCGTCTGCGTCACCCACCTGGCCGCCAAGACGGGGCTCGCGCAGTCCACCGTCTCCGCCTACATGAGCACCCTAGAACGGGCCGGCCTGGTCCGGGCGACCCGCGTGGGCAAGTTCACCCACTACCGGCGCGACGACGGCCAGGTCGCCGCCCTTCTCGACGAGGTCGCCGATTCGGTATGACGTATCGCGAATAGTCGATATGATCTCGGGGTGCCTTCGCCGACCACCTCTCTCGTCCGTCGTGCCCTGCTCGTCCACGCGCACCCGGAACAGGCCTCCTTCTCCTCCGCCCAGGCCGACGCTGCCGTGACGGCGCTGCGGACGGCCGACGTGCGGGTGGACCGCATCGACCTCTACGCCGACGGCTGGGACCCGGTGCTGCGCCGCGAGCAGTTCCCCGACGCGACGGGCTACTTCAAGCCGCAGGCCGAGCAGCTGCGGGCGTACGGGGCCGGGACGCTGGACGAGACGGTGCGCGAGCACCTGGACCGGCTGCTGGAGGCGGACCTGCTGGTGCTGTCGTTCCCGCTCTGGTGGTTCTCCATGCCGGCGGTGATGAAGGGGTGGGTCGACCGGGTCTTCGCCATGGGCGCCACCTTCGGCGGCGAGCACGGCATCTTCGCCGAGGGCGCGATGCGGGGGAAGCAGGCGGTCCTGCTCCTCACCACCGGCGGCGGCGAGCCCGCCTTCGGCCCGAGCGACCCCGAGGCGTACGGCGCCCTGGACGCATTCCTGTTCCACATCCGTCGCGGGATGCTCGAGTTCGTCGGCTACGAGGTGCTGGAGCCGGTCGTTACGTACGCCCCCGCCCGGATGCCGTCGGACCAGCGCGACGCCGCGCTGCGGGACGTGCAGACCCGGCTCGGTGCGCTCGTCGGGGGCTGACCCTCAACCGGCGGACGGGCCCGGGTCGAGCTGGGTGAACGCGGCGAGGTTGGCCGTGGACTCGCCCCGTGAGCGGCGCCACGCCCACTCACGCCGGATGCTGTCCGCGAACCCCATCGCCACGACCGGGTCGAAGCTCGTGTCGGCCGTCTCGGCCACCACGCCGAGCAGCTGGTCGACGACGCCCCCGGTCAGGCCGTCCACCGGGAGCCGACCCACGAGGTAGACGTCGCCGAGATGGTCGACGGCGAAGGCGACGCCGCCCAGGCGGAGGTTCCGTTCGAGCAGCCAGCGGTGCACCCGGTCGGCGTCCTGCTCGGGCGCGCGGACGACGAACGCCCGCACCTGCACGCTGTGCGCCCCGACCTCGAGCGCGCACTCGGTCGTGAGCTTGTGCTCCCCCGGCAGCGACACGGTGAACGTGTCCGCGCGCCGCTCCCACGGCAGGCCGAGGTTCTCGAGCGCCTCCTGCACGACCTCGACCGCGCCCACCCCTACACCTCCTGCACGAACCAGCGGACCTCGTACGGGCGCAGGTGCAGCGGCCCGTCGGTCAGCGGGGTCTCCTCGGTCAGCGCGTCCCAGGCCCAGCTGCCGACGGGGACGACCCAGCGCGGGAGCGATTGCGGCTCCGCGGTGACGTTGTGGACCGCGACCATCGTCTGGGTGGGCGCGCGCCGCAGGCAGACCAGGACGGCCGGGTTCACGGGGTCGAGGACCTCGGTCTCGACCGACGCCTCCAGCGCGGGCAGCGCGGCGCGAACGGCGACCAGGTGCCGGATCCCCGAGTAGACGCGGTGCTCGAGCGTGCCCTCCTGGTGGCGGCGCTCGGCCCGGTCCCACGGCATCTGCGGCCGGTGCACCCAGCGGTTGTCGTCCGCGTGGTCCGGGTCGGCGTCGAAGTCGTACGCGTTCAGCAGGCCGAGCTCGTCGCCCATGTAGAGCAGCGGCAGGCCGCCGTAGCCGAGCACGACCGCGTACGCGAGCAGCAGCTTGCGGACGGCGACCTCGAGGCGGGCCTCGTCGCCGGTGGCGAGGGCGGCCTCGATCCCGATCAGCGAGGCCGCGGTGCCGCTGATCCGCCGGTCGCCGGTCTCGAGGTTCTCCTGGAAGACGAGCCCGCGGGCGTCGCTCATCGGGTAGAGCCCGGCGTAGAAGTCGGCCAGGAACCGGCGGTGCGCCGCCCCGTCCAGCCCGACCGAGGCGGCGTCGGCGTCGTCGATCGCCCACCCGATGTCGTCGTGGCAGCGCAGGTAGGTGTTCCACACCGTCGTCACGGGCTTGGCCGGGAAGCGGTTCATGGCGGCGCAGAAGAGCCGGGTGTCCTTGGCCGCGAGCGCCGACCAGACCTGGACCATCAGCGAGTTCTGGTAGGCCATGTCGCTGACCTTGCCCGTGTGCTTGCCGACCCCGAGGTAGGGCGCCAGGTCGGCCGGCCCGACGATCGCCTCGGCCTTGAAGACCAGCGCCGGCGCCGCGATCCGCGCGACCGTGCGCAGGGCCTGGGTGATGGCGTGGACCTCCGGCTGGTTCTGGCAGGCCGTGCCCATGCGCTTGTAGAGGAAGGCGATGGCGTCCAGCCGCAGGCACTCCACCCCGAGGTTCGCGAGCCAGAGGACCAGGTCCGCGAACTCGTAGAACACCTCCGGGTTGTGCCAGTTCAGGTCCCACTGCCACGCGTTGAAGGTCGTCCAGACCCAGGCCGCCGCCTCCTCGTCGTAGGTGAAGCTGCCCGGGGCGGTGTCGGGGAACACCTCCGGGAGCGACCGCTCGTACGCGTCGGGGAGCGTGCGGTCCGCGAAGAGGTGGAAGTAGTCCCGGTAGCGCTGGTCCCCACCGCGCGCGGCGACCGCCCACGCGTGCTCGGCGGCGACGTGGTTGAGCACGAGGTCGAGCGTCAGGGAGATCCCGCGGCCGCGCAGCGTCGTGGCGAGGTCGCGCAGGTCGTCGACCGTCCCGAGGTCCTCGCGGACGGCGCGGTAGTCCATCACCGCGTAGCCGCCGTCGCTCTGCCCGGGACGGGGCCGCAGCAGCGGCATCAGGTGCAGGTAGGTGACGCCGAGCTCGCCGAGGTAGTCGACCTTCTCCCCCACGCCCCGCAGCGTCCCGCCGAACAGGTCGGTGTACGTCGCGTAGCCGAGCATCGACTGGTGCCCGAACCACTGCGGGTCCGCGTGGCGCTGCAGGTCGAGCAGCCGCAGGTCGGTCGGACGGCGCCGGAAGTTCTCCGCCGCGATCTCGACCAGACGCTCCGCCATCTCCACGGCGTGCTCCGGGTAGGCCCCCGTGAGGCCGGTGACCAGGTCGGGCCAGTAGCGCCGGAGGCGCGTCGCGAACACAGCCTGGTCGTGCGGGGGCTCGCCGTCGAGCAGGCCCCGCACGTCGGGAACCGTCATCCCGGAACACTAACGACCCCGCCCGGCCCGCCCGCACCCAGCGGCACACGAGAATGACCCGGGTGCGGGTCGCGGGCGAGCAGCTGTGGGCGTTGCTGCGCGAGCTGGACGACCCCGACCACCTGGAGACGCCGGCGGGCTTCGACCTCGGCGCGACGCGGGAGCGGTTCGAGCGGCTGGTGGGCGGGCTGGACGAAGCCTTCGGTTGCCGCACCGACGCCGACCGGTCGGTCCAGGACGCGAGCCTGCACGCGCGCGTCGTGGTTCCGGCGGGATCGACCTCCAGCGGCGAGCGACTGGTCGTCTGCGTCAGCAACTTCGGGGGGCTGGCCACCGTGTCCCTCACCAACCCGGGAGTGTTCGACTCCGCCGAGCTCCACGAGCTGCTCCACGCCGACGACGCGGCACACGTCTACGGCGTGCTCGACGACCTCGACTACGTGGTGATCCCCGAGGACCCGCTCTGGACGACCTACGACGGCCCGAGCCAGATCACCGTCGACGCCCGCTGGCCCGCGTCGTGGTGGACCCGCTTCTTCGACTACCTCTGAGCCGTCGGACCCGGCCCGGCCGTCAGGCCGACTTCTGCCCGCAGAGCTTCAGGCGGTTCTTGAGCTCGGTGGTGAAGGCCTCGCGGACGGCCTCGGTGTCGAGGGCGTCGCCGACCTTGCCAAACGAGCCGGTCACCGCGCGCTGGCAGACCGCGAGCCAGGCCTGACCCATGGCGTACGTGTAGGTCGAGGCGACGCCGGCGCCGATCAGCCCGCCGGCGATCGTCCCGGCGCCGGGGATCAGCTTGAGGAGCCCGGTCGCGGTGGCCCGCCCGGCCTGCGTGGCGGCCGTCGTCGACGCGATGGCCAGGAGCGCGGCCCGGTCGAACTTGATCTTGTAGAGCTGGGCGATCTTGGCCATCATCCCGAGCTGGATCGGCACCAGCATGACGGCGTCGGAGAACGGCACCGGGACCGCCGCGCTCGCCGCCGCGCTGC
Organism: Microlunatus spumicola; assembly: GCF_039536445.1. NCBI lineage: Bacteria > Bacillati > Actinomycetota > Actinomycetes > Propionibacteriales > Propionibacteriaceae > Microlunatus > Microlunatus spumicola. The sequence goes on from NZ_BAAAYR010000004.1 coordinate 741,260, forward strand.
TGGCGGCGGCCGCGATCACGCGCTGGGCCTCGGTCGCCTTCCGGGCATGATCGACCTCCTGCGCCGCGACGAGGGCGCCGTGGACGCCTTCCGGCGCGACGCGAAAGGTGGCATCGAGGACCTCTCGCAGCCCGTACGCCCGCTGGCCGGTGAACGTGTCCGCCTTCGCGTACGTCAGGAACGGGCTGCCGGGCACCACCGGCAGGTGGCGCTGGCGGACGAGCTCGGCCAGGGCCACCGCGTCGGGGTGGAAGCCGCTCTCGTTGCGCGGGACCTGCGTCATCACGATGACCACCGGGAGCCCGAGCTCGTCGAGCGCCCGGACGAACTCCGCCTCGGTGTCCTCGAACCGCCGGTCCATGCCCCGCACGCAGTACCAGGCGACGTGCACCTGCTCGCTCAGCGGCATCTTGCGGGTCCGGTTGATCATCTTCTGGAGCTCGTCGATGATCTTCTTGTCGTCGACGCCCATCTCCAGGCCCTGAGTGTCGACGATGCCGAGGCTGCCGACCTTGTCCAGGTAGAGGTGGCTGCCCTGCGTCACCGGCTCGCCGATGCCGACCTTGGCGACGTCCTCGCCGAAGATCGCGTTCACCAGGGTCGACTTGCCCACACCGGTCTTGCCGAACACGGCGAGGTTGAAGCGGCCCATCGCCTCCGACTGCTGGTCGTACTCGTGACGGAACGAGTCCTTGAGCCAGTCGTTGGCCATCGAGCCTCCTGCGGGTGCGGTGGCGGCCAGCCTACGGGGGAGGCGGATGTGGACCCTGCTCCATTGCCGCGCGCGTCCCGGGGCCCGAGGGTGGTGACACCCGTGCCCGACCAGGCGCGGCGACCGCCCCGACGGTCCCCTCCAGCGAAGGACCGTCCATGTCCCAGACCACCGTCGACCGCGCGGTCGACGAGCGCCTCGCGCTGATCACCGACGCCGGCCTCGTCGCGCACGGCCGCGGCAGCGCGGCGTACGACGCCCTCGTCACCGGCTTCAACCTCGACCAGTCGGTGAGCCCCGTCGTCGTCGTGCGCCCGAGGGACGCCGCCGACGTCGCGGCCCTGGTCCGGCTGGCGAACGAGCACGGCTTCGGGGTCGGGGTCCGCCTGACCGGGCACGGCCTCAGCCCGGCCCTGGACGACCAGGTGATGGTGCACACCGGGGACCTCGCCGAGCTGCACGTGGACGCCGAGGGTCGCTGGGCCCGGATCGGCGCCGGGGTCGTCTGGCAGCGCGTGCTGGACGAGGCCGCCGCCCACGGCCTCGGAGCCATCGCGGGGTCCGCCCCCTCGGTCGGCGTCGTCGGCTACACCACCGGCGGCGGGCTCAGCCCGGTCGGTCGGACGTACGGGCTGGCCGTCGACCACGTCCGCTCGTTCGACGTCGTCACGGGCGACGGCGTCCTGCGGAGGGCGAGCGCCACCGAGGACCCCGAGCTGTTCTGGGCGCTCAAGGGCGGGCGCGGGACCGCGGGCATCGTCACCGCGCTGGAGCTCGACCTGCTCCCGCTCGCCGAGCTCTACGGCGGCGCCGTCTTCTTCGACGGCGCGGACGCCGCGACGGTGCTGCGCACGTGGAACGCGTGGTCCGCCGAACTGCCGCCCGAGGCCACGACGTCGATCGCCTTCCTCCGGCTGCCCCCGCTCCCCGACCTCCCGCCGCCGCTGGCGGGCCGCTTCACGGTGAGCGTGCGGTTCGCCTGGGCGGGACCGCTGGACGAGGGCGCCGCGGTCCTCGCGCCCATGCGCGCGGCGGCCACCCCCGTCCTCGACGGCGTCGGCCGGCTGCCCTTCGCCGCCTTCGGCGCCATCCACACCGACCCGGCCGACCCGATGCCCGTCGTCGAGGACCACACCCTGCTCGCCGGGCTGCCCGACGAGGCCGTCGACGCGCTGCTCGCCCGGGTCGGGCCCGAGGCGGACTGCCCCCAGCTGCTCGTCGAGCTCCGCCAGCTCGGCGGGGCCTACCGGACCGGGCCCGACGCGGCCTTCGCCCACCGCGACGCCGCCTTCACCGTGCACACCGTCGGCCTGGCGGTCCCGCCGGTCCGCGAGGCGGCTCTGGCCCACAACGGGGCCCTGCTGGCGGCCCTGGCGCCGTGGAGCACGGGCGGGCGGCTCCCCAACTTCGCCAGCCGTACGGACGCCGGCTGGTACCGCGCCGTCTACGGGGAGGCCGGGGTCGCCCGCCTCCGCGCGGTCGTGCTGGCCCACGACCCGCGGAACGTGCTCGCGGGCGGCCGCGCGCTGCGCGCCGCGACGGACTGACGGGGTCGTCCCGGAGGCGCCGGGGGGACGCCGACGGGAGGCCACGGGCAGGCCGGGGAACGGTGCGGGCGAGGGCCCACGCCGACGGCGGCAGGGGTCCTGTGCGGGTGGGACTCCTGCCGCTGCGGCGCGGGTAGACTTGCCTGGTTGCCCGAACGACGCCGTCGCGGGCCTGCAGGACCGGCTAGCCCTGGTCCGCACCCCACGTCACTACAGGGAGCACCACCGCCATGCCCGTACGCAGCGATCTGCGCAACGTCGCCATCGTGGCTCACGTCGACCACGGCAAGACCACCCTCGTGGACGCCATGCTGTGGCAGTCCGGAGCCTTCCGCGCCAACCAGGACGTCAACAACCGGGTCATGGACTCGATGGACCTGGAGCGCGAGAAGGGCATCACGATCCTCGCCAAGAACACGGCGGTGCTGCACCACGCGCCCGACGGTTCGAACGTGATCATCAACATCATCGACACCCCCGGCCACGCCGACTTCGGCGGTGAGGTCGAGCGCGGCCTCGAGATGGTCGACGGCGTCGTCCTGCTCGTGGACGCCTCCGAGGGCCCGCTGCCGCAGACCCGCTTCGTGCTGCGCAAGGCACTGGCCAAGAACCTGCCGATCATCGTCGTGGTCAACAAGGTCGACCGCCCCGACGCCCGCATCGCCGAGGTGGTCGAGGAGACGTACGAGCTCTTCCTCGACCTGCTCGAGGACGGCGACACCGACGTCCTCGACTTCCCGGTCGTCTACGCCTCGGCCAAGGCCGGCCGCGCGTCGCTGACCGCCCCGGAGAACGGCGAGATGCCGGACTCGGCCGACCTCGGCCCGCTCTTCGCCACGATCCTCGACGGCGTCCCGGCGCCGGAGTACGAGGAGGGCGCGGTCCTGCAGGCCCACGTCACCAACCTCGACGCCTCCCCCTACCTCGGCCGCCTGGCGCTGTGCCGGGTGTTCGCGGGCGAGATGAAGCGCGGGCAGGTCGTCGCGTGGTGCAAGCAGGACGGCACCATCCAGAACATCAAGCTCACCGAGATGCTGATCACCGAGGCGCTCGACCGGGTCCCGGCCGAGATCGCCCGCCCGGGCGACATCATCGCGATCGCGGGCATCCCCGACATCACCATCGGCGAGACGCTCTCGGACCCCGAGAACCCGAAGCCGCTGCCGCTGATCACGGTCGACCAGCCGTCGATCTCCATGACCATCGGCATCAACACCTCCCCGCTCGCCGGCAAGTCCGGCAAGCTCCTCACCGCCCGCCTGGTGAAGAACCGGCTCGACGCCGAGCTCATCGGCAACGTGTCGATCAAGGTCGCGAGCACCGAGCGCCCCGACACGTGGGAGGTCCAGGGCCGTGGCGAGCTGCAGCTCGCGATCCTCGTCGAGATGATGCGGCGCGAGGGCTTCGAGCTGACCGTGGGCAAGCCCCAGGTCGTCACCCGCGAGGTCGACGGCAAGGTCCACGAGCCGGTCGAGCGCCTGACCATCGACGCGCCCGAGGACTTCGTCGGCGTCGTGACCCAGCTGCTCGGGCTCCGCAAGGGCCGCCTCGAGCAGATGATCAACCACGGCACCGGCTGGGTCCGCATGGAGTACCTGGTCCCCGCCCGTGGCCTCATCGGCTTCCGGACCGAGTTCCTCACCGAGACGCGCGGCACCGGGATGATGCACCACGTCTTCGAGAAGTACGAGCCCTGGCACGGCGACCTGCGCACCCGCCCGAACGGCTCGCTCGTCTCCGACCGCAGCGGCGTCGTGACCGCGTACGCGTCGTTCAGCCTGCAGGAGCGCGGGACGCTCTTCGTCGGCCCGACGACCGAGGTCTACGAGGGCATGATCGTCGGCGAGAACGCCCGCGCCGACGACATGGACGTCAACATCACCCGCGAGAAGAAGCTCACCAACGTGCGCTCCTCCACCGGTGACGAGCTCGAGCGTCTGATCCCGCCGAAGAACATGGCCATGGAGCAGGCGCTGGAGTTCTGCCGCGGCGACGAGTGCATCGAGGTCACCCCCGCCGCCGTCCGGATCCGCAAGGTCGTGCTCAACGCCGGCGAGCGGTCCCGGACGCGGTCCCGCGCCAAGACCAACGGCTGACGCCCCGCACCCCGGACCGCTTGACGCGGTCCGGGGTCGTCCGTAAGTTGCCGTCGTAGAGAAACTTCCGCTCTCACGCACGAAACTTTCTGACGAGGACGTCACATGGTTGCTGCCACCCCCCTGGTCCGGACCTCCGGGTCGTCGTTCGTGGGACCCGACGGGCAGCCGCTGCTGCTCCGTGGGGTCTGCCTCGGCGGCTGGCTCAACATGGAGAACTTCATCACCGGCTACTCGGCCAACGAGTCGCTGATGCGGGCCGAGGTCGCCAAGGTGATCGGGCCCGAGCGGGCCGAGGCCTTCTTCGAGCGCCTGCTCACCCGCTTCTTCGACGAGCCCGACGCGGCCTTCCTCGCCGAGTCCGGCTTCAACCTCGTCCGGATCGCGGTCGGCTACAAGCACCTCGAGGACGACGCGGCCCCCTTCGAGATCAAGGCCGACGGGTTCCGCCACCTCGACCGGGTCATCGACCTGCTGGCCGCGCACGGCATCTACTCGATCGTCGACCTGCACGCGCTGCCCGGCTCGCAGAACCAGCACTGGCACTCAGACAACCCGACCCACGTCGCGGCGTTCTGGCAGCACCGGCACTTCCAGGACCGGGTGGTCCACCTCTGGGAGGCCATCGCAGGTCACTACAAGGACAACCCCTGGGTGGCCGGCTACAACCTGCTGAACGAGCCGTCGGACGAGTCCGGTGCGGTCGTCGGGCCCTTCTACTCCCGCCTGGTGAAGGCGATCCGGGCCGTCGACCCCGACCACGTCCTCTTCCTCGACGGCAACACGTACGCCACCGACTTCAGCATGTTCACGGAACCGTTCGAGAACGCGGTCTGGACGCTGCACGACTATGTGCCCGCCGGCCTCGGGCGGAGCCCGCACTACAGCACCGAGGAGGCCGAGGCGAAGTTCCTCGAGCGCTCCGAGCACGCCCGTTCGCTGACCTCGCCGATCCTCGTCGGGGAGTTCGGCCCGATCTACGGGGGCGACGAGGAGCGCGACGCCTGGCTCCGCGGCATCCTGCGCGACCAGCTCGACCTCTACAACCGCCACCAGGCCAGCTGGACGCTGTGGATGTACAAGGACATCGGCCGTCAGGGTCTGGTCTCGGTCCGTCCGGACACGCCGTACCGGCAGCGGTTCGACGCGTTCGTGGCCAAGAAGGAGCGCCTCGCCGTCGACCAGTGGGGCAGCGACGGGATCGGGCTCGCCGAGGTCACGCAGCCGGTCCAGGACCTCGTTGCCCAGGAGTTCCCGGACTTCGACCCCTACCCGTGGGGCCGCTTCGACTGGGTCCGCACGCTGCTGCTGAACATCACCCTCGCCCAGCCGATGGCCCACGAGTACGCGAGCCTGTTCCGCGGGCTGGACGACGACGACCTCGCCGCCCTGGCCGACTCCTTCGCCTTCGAGAGCTGCGAGGTGCGGGCCCCGCTCCTCGCCGAGCTGCAGGCCGCGCTCGCGGCCGGGTCCCCCGCCCCGGCGGGAACCGCCTGATGCGCGCGGCCGTCCTGCGCGAGGTCGGGCAGCCCCTCACGCTGGAGGAGGTCGAGCTGGACGACCCCGGGCCGGGCGAGGTCCGGGTCCGGATCGAGGCCGCCGGCGCGTGCCACAGCGACCTGCACTACATGGCGGGCGACCTGCCCGCGAAGCTGCCGCTGGTCGTGGGCCACGAGGGCGCCGGCGTCGTGGAGGCCCTCGGCCCGCGCACGTCGGGCCGCGTCTCCGTCGGCGACCGCGTCGCCCTCCAGTGGCGGCCCCGCTGCGGCGAGTGCCCGGCCTGCGTCGCCGGCAACCCGGTCCTGTGCCGCTTCGGCCGCGTCCTGGCCGCCACGAACGGCCTGATGGACGGGACCAGCCGGCTGCACGTCGGCGACGAGACGCTGCACCACCTGATGGGCGTCTCCTGCTTCGCCGAGCAGGTCGTCGTCTCCGAGACCAGCGTCCTGGCGGTGCCCGACGCGGTGCCCACCGAGATCGCCGCCATCTCGGCCTGCGCCGTGATCACCGGGGTGGGCGCCGTGCTGAACGCCGTCGAGCACACCTCCGGGCGGCCGCTGCTCGTCGTGGGCGCCGGCGGTGTCGGCCTCGCCGCGGTCATGGGCGCCGTCCTCGTGGGCGCGTACCCGGTCGTGGTCGTCGACGTCGACCCCGCCAAGCTCGAGCTGGCGACCGCCGTCGGCGCGACCCACGTGATCGACGCCCGCGAGGGCGACGTCGTCGAGCAGGTGCTCCGGCTCACCGACGGCGTGGGGGTGCCGTGGGCGGTCGACGCGGTCGGCAGCCCGGACACGATGCGGCAGGCGATGGCCGCGCTCGCGCCCGAGGGCACCCTCGTGGCCGTCGGCCTCAGCCGGACCGACGCCACCGTCGCCGTGCCGATCAACGACCTCGTGCAGCGCCAGAAGCGGGTGGTCGGCTCGCTCTACGGCTCGAGCAACCCCCGGCTCGACCTGCCCCGCATCTTCAGCCTCTACTCCGCCGGCCGGCTGCCGCTGGACCGCCTGGTCGGCGCCCGCCGACCGCTCGCGGAGGTGAACGAGGCCTTCGCCGACCTGCGCCAGGGCGGCGTCGGGCGTACGGTGCTGGTCCCATGAGCGCTCAGGGCAAGGACGACGCGCAGCGCCCGCGGCTGCGCAGCGACGAGTGGTACGCCGGCGACGACCGCAACGCCTACCTGCACCGGGCCTGGATGCGCCGCGGCGTGCCCGCCGACGCGTTCGAGGGCCGGCCGCAGATCGCGATCGCGAACACCGCCTCCGACCTGACGCCCTGCAACGCGCACCTCAACGAGGTGTCCCAGGCGGTGCAGCGCGGCGTGTACGAGGCGGGCGGCATCCCGCTCGACCTGCCGGTGGTCTCCCTCGGGGAGACGCTGGTGCGCCCGACCGCCATGCTCTGGCGGAACATGGCCGCGATGGCCATGGAGGAGATGTTCCGGGCCAACCCGATCGACGGCCTGGTGCTCCTCGGCGGCTGCGACAAGACCATCCCCGCCCTGCTGATGGCGGCGGCCAGCGTCGACCTGCCGGCCGTGGTGATCTCCGGCGGCCCGATGCTGAACGGCAGCTTCCGCGGCCAGGCCCTGGGCTGCGGCACCGACGTCTGGCGCCTCGGCGAGGAGGTCCGCGCCGGCACGCTGACCGCGGAGCTCTTCGCCCGCTCCGAGTCCTCGATGATCCGCAGCCGCGGTCACTGCAACACCATGGGCACCGCCTCGTCGATGAGCGTCGTGGCTGAGGCGCTCGGCATGACGCTGCCCGGCATGGCCGGCACCCCGGCCCCGGACAGCCGGCTGCTCGAGGGGTCGCACGCCGCGGGCCGGCTCGCCGTCGACCTCGTCCGCAGCGGGACGACGATCTCGAAGGTCATCACGCGCGAGTCGTTCCACAACGCGATCGTCGCGCTCGCCGCGGTCGGCGGCTCCACGAACGCCGTCGTGCACCTGCTCGCCCTCGCGGGTCGGCTGGGCATCGACCTCGACCTCGCCGACTTCGACCGGTCCGGGGCCGGCGTGCCCCTGCTCGTGAACCTGCAGCCGGCCGGCGCCTACCTGATGGAGGACCTCTACCGGGCGGGCGGCGTGCTCGCCGTGCTCGAGCAGGTCGTCGACCTGCTCGACCCGAGCGCCGTCACCGTGACGGGCCAGACGCTCGTCGAGGCGGTCGCCGGCCACCCGGTCTGGGACCCCGAGGTCATCCGGCCGCGGACCACGCCGCTCCAGGCCGACGCGAGCATCGCGGTCCTGCGCGGGAACCTCGCCCCCGACGGCGCGATCGTGAAGCCCGCCGCCGCGAGCGCGAGCCTGCTCGTGCACCGCGGGCCGGCGCTGGTCTTCGACTCCGTCGAGGACCTGAAGGCCCGGATCGACGACCCCGACCTCCCCGTCACGCCCGACACCGTCCTCGTGCTCCGCGGCTGCGGGCCCCGGGGCTACCCCGGCATGCCCGAGGTCGCGAACCTCCCGCTGCCGAAGAAGATGCTGCAGCAGGGCGTGCGCGACATGGTCCGGATCTGCGACGGCCGGATGAGCGGGACCGCGTACGGCACGGTCGTCCTGCACGTGGCCCCCGAGGCGGCCGCGGGCGGGCTGCTCGGGCTGGTCCGCGACGGCGACACGATCGTGCTGGACGTGCCCCGCCGGGTGCTGCAGCTCGAGGTCCCCGACGAGGAGCTCGCGCTGCGCACCCCGCCGGCGACGCTTACCGACGGCTTCGCCGCCCCGCGCCGCGGCTGGGAGCGCCTCTACGTCGACCACGTGCAGCAGGCCAGCACGGGCGCCGACCTGGACTTCCTGGTCGGCGGCAGCGGCTCCGACGTCGCCCGCGAGTCGCACTGACCGGTCCGGGCCCGGCCCGGGAACCAGGCGCCGGCTACATCCAGCCGCCGTCGACGACCCACTTCTGCGCGGTGCAGGAGCGGGAGTCGTCGGCGGCGAGCCACAGCAGCATCCGGGCCACGTCGTCGGGGTAGAGCCGTTCCGGCAGGCACTGGTTGCGCTCGATGGACGCCTCCGCCTCCGGCGTCACGCGCTCGGCCAGCTGCTTCTCGGTCATGATCCAGCCCGGGATGATGCAGTTCACCCGGACGTGCCACGGCCCGTACTCGCGGGCCAGCGTGCGGGTCAGGCCCTCCACCCCGGCCTTGGCCGTGATGTAGCCGGGCAGGTCCATCAGGTCGATGTGCGCGCTGATCGAGCCGAGGTTCACGATCGAGCCCCCGCCCGCGTCGCGCATCATCGGCGCGGCAGCCTGGGCGGCGAAGAAGTGGTGGCGCACGTTCACCGCGATGCGGTCGTCCCACAGCGCGACGTCGGTCTCGGCCACCCGGTCGCGGTGGTCGTTCGCGGCGTTGTTCACCAGGACCCGGACGGGCCCGAGGCGCTCGGCCGTCTCGGCGATCGCCGCCTGCAGGGCCGGCACGTCCCGGACGTCGCAGGGCGCGAACCACACGTCGGCCCCGCCGTCGACGAGCCGGCGCTCCAGCTCCCGGCCGCGCTCCACGTCGACGTCGACGAACCCGACCCGCGCCCCCTGCGCCGCGAGCTGGCCGACGAACTCGGCCCCCAGGCCCGACGCACCCCCGCTCACGAAGGCGGCGCGTCCCCGGAGGCTGGGGTAGGACGCGTACGCGGGGGTGTCGGCGGTGGGGACGCTCATCGGGCTCCTTCGGGGTGCGTGGCCGGGCTCGCCGCCGCCGTCACGCCACCGCGCCCGCGGGCTTCGGCGCCCGCTCGGCGAAGCTGGCCCGACCAGCGTGGTACGCGCCGACGATCCGGTCCAGCACCTCCGCGGTCGCGTCGTCCGGCCCGGTCGTGGCGGGGTGGTCGGCCCGCCACGCGACCATGCGGTGCGCGGCGCGGGCGAAGGTGAGCGCGGGCGCGTACGAGGGGACGAGCCGCCGAACCTTGCTTGTGTCGAAGACCGCGCTGTGCCCGATGTCGCCCAGCACCTCGCCCGACCAGAACCAGTCCGGCGCCACGACGGGGTAGAGCTCCGAGGGCACGTGGACGAGCCGCGGCTCGACGCCCAGCGCGGCCCCGACGACGGTGTAGATCTGGTCCCACGTGAGGACGTCGTCGCCGGTGATGTTCACGACCTCGCCGACGGCCTTCGGGCTGCCGAGCAGGCCGACGAGCCCCTGGGCGAAGTCCTCGGCGTGGGTCAGCGTCCAGAGCGAGGTGCCGTCCCCGTGCACCGGGATCTCCACGCCGCGGGCGATCCGGTCGACCACGGTCCACCCGCCCGGCAGCGGCGGGTTGGCGTCGTCGTAGGTGTGCGAGGGCCGCACGACCGTCACCGGGAAGCCGGTCTCGGCGCGGGCCTGCTGCAGCGCGAGCTCGGCGCGCCACTTGGCCGTCGCGTACGGGAGCACGGGGTTCGGGCCGATCGGCGTGGACTCGGTGATCGGCGTCGTCCACACCGGCTTGGCGTAGATCGAGCCCGAGCTGATGTGCACGTACTGCTCCGTGCGGCCGGCGAAGAGGTCGACCATCCGGGCGACGTCCGGCGCGTCGTAGGAGAGGAAGTTGACCACCGCGTCGAAGGAGCGGCCCTCGATCGCGGCTCGGAGCGAGGCGTCGTCGGCGACGTCGCCGGTCAGCCAGGTGACGCCCTCCGGCAGGTCGCGGTCGGCGGCGTTGCGGCCGCGGTTGACCACGGACACGTCCATGCCGCTCTCCACCGAGAGGCGCACGCAGGACGTGCTGATGGTGCCGGTGCCGCCGAGGTAGAGGACGCGCAGCGCGGCGCGGTCGTGCTTCATCATGGGTGGTCGTCCTTGGGGTCGGGTCGTGCCGGGTCGGGCGGGGTGGCGTGCGTCGCGCGGCGTCAGGCGCCCGCGTACCAGTCCTCGAAGCCGTTCTCGACGGTCGCGATGAGGACGTCCTCGCGACGGACGCCGACCTCGGCGAAGCGGTCCGCCACGGCCTCGAAGAAGCGCCGCTTGGTCGACACCGGGTACATGTGGACCATCGTCACGCGCACCAGCACCAGCTGCCGGCGGTCCACGCCGTTGTAGCCGGGGTCGAAGCGGAGCTCGCCGGGCCCGTGCGGGGTGAAGACCTGGAAGAGGTCGTCGGCCGGGATCTCGAGGACGTCGAGCTGGGCCTGGTGCACGGCCGCGCTCAGCTGCTCGCCGAGGGTGTCGAAGACCTCGCGGTCGAGGTCGATCTGGATGAGAGGCATGAAGGTCCCTTCAGCTCCGCCGGAGGTCCGGACGGATCGGTGGCTCTGGGTGGGTCCGGCTCACTTGAGGGCGCCGGCGGCGAGGCCGCGCTCGAACAGGCGCTGCAGGCAGAGGTAGGCGACGACCTCGGGGATCGCCGTCAGCACGGCGGAGGCGAGGATCTTGGTCTGGTCGTTGCTGAACTGGCCGACGAAGAACTGCGGCACGAGCGTGATCGTCTGCATCTCGGGCGACTGCAGGAAGACCAGCGGCATCAGGTAGTTGTTCCAGGCGCCGATCAGCGTGAAGATCACGATCGCCGCGGCGATCGGCCGGGTCAGCGGCACGATCAGGTGCACGAAGCCGCGGACGGCACTGGCCCCGTCGACCCGGGCCGCCTCGAACAGCTCGTCGGGGATGCCGTCCACGAAGGTGCGCGTCAGCAGCACCGCGAACGGGACCTGCAGCGCCGCCAGCGGCAGGATCACCGCCCAGTAGGTGTCGAAGAAGCCGAACGCCTGGGCCGTGGTGAACAGCGGCGCCAGCAGCACGACCTCGGGCAGGGTGAGGCAGGCCAGCAGCAGCCAGAAGTAGAGCTCCCGTCCGCGCAGGTGCAGTTTGGAGAACCCGTACGCCGCCAGCATCGTCACCACGTAGACGATGGCGATCACGCTCGCCGCGATCACGACCGTGTTCACGAAGAAGCGCCACAGGCCCGGCACCGCGAGGACGGCGGAGTAGTTGCGCCAGCCGTCGCCGGCCAGGGACCCCTGCACCATCGCGACGAGCGGGAAGAGGAAGGGCAGGACGAGCAGGGTCACGACGAGCTGCAGGAGCAGCCGTCCCCCGCGGCTGCGGACCTCGAACATCAGCTCACCCCCTGCTTCTCGCGGCCGCGGACCTGCATGAGGATCGCGAAGGCCAGGGCCAGCACGAGCAGGATCACCGAGAGCGCGGCGCCGTAGCCGACGTGCGACTGCGCGATCGTCTTGCGGTAGATGTACGTGCCGAGGAACTCGGTGGCGTAGTTCGGGCCGCCGACCGCGACCAGGTAGGGCACGTCGAAGGTCTTCAGCGCGCCGATCGCGCTGAGGATGCCGAGCGCGACCGTGGTCCCCCGCACCCCCGGCCAGATGATGCTGGCGAGGATGCGCAGGTTGCCCGCGCCGTCCATCCGTGCCGCCTCGAGGACCGACTGGTCGATCTGCGACATCGCCGCGAAGTAGAGGACGAACGTGAGCCCGGTCCACTGCCAGACGGTGATCGCCATGATCACCGGCAGCGCGGTGCTCTCCTGGCCGAGCCAGGGCTGGGCCAGCGAACCGAGCCCGACGTGCTCCAGCAGCCAGTTCAACTGCCCGTCCGGGGCGTACAGGCGGCGGAAGACCGGGGCGGTGATCGCCGGCGCCAGCACCACCGGGATGAAGATGATCACCTTGTAGACCACGGCCAGCCGCACCCGCGAGTGGAGCAGGACGGCGAAGACCACCCCGAGCGCGGTCTGCGCGACGAAGGTGACGACGAAGAAGACCACGGTGTGCTGGATGGTCTTCCAGAAGATCGGGTCCTGCGCGATCCGGGCGTAGTTCTCCCCGCCCACGTGCTCGGGGAACGGGTCGATCCCGTCCCAGTCCCACGTGGAGATCACCGCCGTGTAGGCGATGCAGTAGTAGATGAGGCCCACGCACAGCACCAGCGCCGGGAGGATCCAGACGTACCCGGAGGGCCGCAGCCGGCGGCGGGTGCCGGGGCCGCTCCCGGCCTCCGTCACCGCCACCGGCAGCGCCGGTCGTCCTACCGTCGTTCCTGTCACCGCTGCACCCCTGTCGGGTCGGGCCTGCGTCTGCGTGGAGAGGTCGTCGGAGCGGCTCAGCGAGCCGCCTCGGCCGCCTTCTGCAGCGTGTCCGCCGCCTCCTGCGGGGTGGACTTGCCGGTCGCGGTGGAGGTCGCGGCCGCGAGCATCGCGTCCTGCACGTCGGTCGTGAGCAGCGCGAAGCGGGGCTGGGTCACCGGGGCGACCTTGCCGAGCAGCTCCTTGACCGGCCCGGCCTGCGTCGCCGGGTCGACGAACGCGATCTGGTCGAAGTTCGGCTCGACGCCCTTGAGCGCGGGAACGTCGTTCAGCTGGTCCGCGACGGCCTGCTGGCCCGCCTTGGACGTCGCCAGCCACGTCACGAAGGTCTCGGCGGCCGCCTTGTCCTTGGCCTTGGTCGAGACCGACAGGCCGTAGTCGGCGTCGCCGAACATCTCGCTGACGTTCCCGGCCTGGGCGACGTCGGGGAACTGCAGGGGCAGGATCGGGAACGGCTTGGCGCCGGACACGCCGGCCGCCTTCAGCGCGGCGGTCATGGCCTTCTCCGTGGAGTACTGCGTGTACCAGGTGCCCATCTGCACCATCGCGTACTTGCCGGTCAGGAAGTCGTTGTTCGCGTCCGGGTACTGCTGGTAGCCCACCGCGCCCGGCTGCATGATCTTGCGCGTGAAGAGCTGCTGCCAGATGTCGAGCGTCTTGACGATGCCGGGCGAGTTCCAGGGCACCTCACCGCTGGAGGCCTTGGTCCACAGCCCGGGCTCGACCGAGTTGGCGATGGCCTGCAGCGTGTCCTGGTCGAACCCCTGGCCCGCGGCGCCCTGCACGAAGCAGCCCTGGTCGTGGGAGCGGAACTCCTGGCAGACCTTGTCCCACTCGTCGAGCGTCGTCGGCGGCTTCAGGCCGTACTTGTCGAAGAGGGCCGGGTTGTACCAGATCGTCCCGGAGTAGACGGCGCCGACGGAGGCGGCGACGAGCTTGCCGTCCTTGGTCAGCCCGCTGACGCCGGCCGGGGCGACCTTGGACTGCCAGTCGTCGCCCAGCGCCTTCTGCATGACGGGGGTGAGGTCCTCGGCGAAGGAGCCGTAGTTCTTCACGTACGCGCCCGGCTGCATGTCGAAGACGTCGGGGCCGGCGTCCGAGCGCAGGGCGGGCGGGAGCGCCGCCTGCCAGTCGGCGATCGAGACCAGCTTGAAGTTCACCTTGATGTCGGGGAACTCGGCGTTGAACGCGGAGATGTAGCCCTGCGCGGTGGCGACGTCGGTGGGCGTCCAGCCCCACCAGTTGACGGTGCCGGAGGTGGGCGAGCCGGCGTCCTGCTGTGAGGACTGGGCGCCGCCCCCGCCCACGGGCGAGCAGGCGGCGAGCGGGAGGAGGCTCGCCACGGCGGCGACCGCGAGCGCCCGGAGGGCCCGGCGCGACGTGGATCGGAGCGGCGTACGGCGAGGGTGCGGGAGCTGCATGACGGTGATCCCCTTCGATCGACCGGAGCCAGGCATCGGGGATCACGCCCGGGCGTCGGACCCGGACCGAACCGGAGGACCGAGGACGTCGCACAGAGCACCGCCCGCGTCCGACGGGCCCGCCCCCGGGGGGGGTGGGCGCCGGACCGTGCGTCACTCGGGCTGCGCTGACGTCGTCGTCCTCCGCGGAGCTGCCACCTGCGCAGCTCGCCGCGATGACGCGACGCTACTTGCGCTCCATCGAGAGGTCAAGTTTCTGAGGTGAAGAAGAAAGTTTCGTTCAGAGGCGCGGTGGAGCGGTGCTGTCGCGGACGACGAGGGTCGTCGCGAGGTCGATCCGCATCGGCGCCGGAGCCGTGTCGGCACGCACCTCGAGCGCCAGCTCGACCGCCCGTGCCGCCATCTCCGCGATCGGGACGCGCACGGTTGTCAGGGCCGGCCCGGCCCAGCGGGCGACCTTGAGGTCGTCGAAGCCCACGACCGACAGCTGCGACGGGATCGCGAACCCCAGCGCCCGCGCCGCCTCGTAGACCCCGAGCGCGTGCACGTCGGAGGACGTGAGCACCGCGGTGGGGGGCTGCGGCAGGCTCAGCAGCGCGCGGCCCTGGACGATGCCGTCGTCGTGGTGGAACTCCCCGCGGCGCAGGTGCTCCGGGCGCAGGGTCAGCCCCGCGCCCTCCAGCGCCGCGCGGAACCCGGACAGCCGGGCCGTGGCGGCCATCATGTCCTCGGGGCCGGTGATCACCGCGATCTCGCGGTGCCCGAGCTCGATGAGGTGCCGGGCGGCCGCGTACGCGCCGCTCCAGTCCGCCGAACCGATCGTCGGCACGTCCGGCGGCACGTCGCCGGCCGGTCCCAGCATCACGAAGGGGACGTTCCGGGAGCGGAGCTGCTGCATCTGCTCCGGCAGGAGGTTCGACGCGACCAGGACGACACCGACGGGACGGCGGTTCAGCACGCCCTCGATCCACCCCAGGTCCGGCTTCTGCCGGTCGCTCGTCCCCGACACGACCACGCCCACACCGCGCCGGCGGGCGACCCGTTCGATCGCGGCCAGCGCCTCCGCGGCCCAGGAGCTGTCGATCTCGAAGCAGAGCACCTCGATCAGCGGGGCGTGGTTCGGACCGGGGTTGCGCGGGTTGTACTGGTGGTCCGCCAGCAGCGCCTCGATCCGCGCGCGGGTGTCGCCGGACACCCCGGACCGGCCGTTGAGCACCTTCGACACGGTCGAGATCGAGACACCCGCCCGCTCCGCGACCTCGGCGAGGGTGGCTCGGGTGGCTGTCACGCCGCCTGCCGGGTCGGCGGACATCTGCTCACCCTAGCGGTCGGCCCCGCCGCGGGCCTCGTCGACGAGCGGGACGCGGCGGGGCGACGACGGCTCAGTCGAGCGACCCCGGACCTGACGAGGCGTCCTTGTCGGCCGCCTTCTCAGCCGCCTTCGCGGCCGCCTCGGCCTCGCGCTCCTGGGCGAGGGCCTGCGCGGGGCTGACCACCTCGGGCCCGCCGACCGAGGGCTCGGCCTTCGGCGGCCCGCCGGCGGCCGCGGCGGCCGCACGGGCGGCCCGGGTCGCGCTCTCCGGCGTCACGTCGTCCGCTGCCGTCGTGGGTGCCGTCCGGGCACGAGCGGCGCGACCGGTGACGTTCCGCCGGACCTCGGTCACGGCCTCCTGCACGTCGTCCACGACGGGGGCGACGGTCTCGGCCAGGTCATCCAGGTTGTCCTCCGCAGTCCGGCGCGCGGCGCGGGTGGCGGTCCGGACGTCGCCGACGCGGTCGTCCACCACGCGCTTGCCGCGGCCGGCGAGGGCGCCGTACGTGTCGCTCGCCTGCGCCAGCAGCTCCTCGGTCTGGCGCTGGATCTCGGCGAGCCGGGCGCGGGTGGTCTCGGGCAGGGTGCGCAGCTGCTCGGGCAGCGTGGACAGGAACTCGCGCAGCTCGTCGGCGTTCACGCGCGCCTGCTCGACCCGCTCCAGGCGCCGGTCGCGGATCTCGGCGAGGCGCTCCTCGGCGCGGCGCTGACGCGCCGCCACGTTGTCACGGATGGTCTCGGCGAGGACGTCGGCCAGGCCGGCGACCGCGTACAGCGGGGTCAGGTCGGACTCGTCGGGCTTGGGCATGGTGCTCCTTGGTGGGTCGGCCGGCGTTCAGCCGGCGGAGGTGTCGCGCGCGGGTTCGGGGGCGGGGTCGGGCAGGGAGGCCGCGTCCTCGGCGACGAAGCTGCGGTAGACGTCGAGCAGCACCTGCTTGTGCCGCTCGCTGAGCGAGCCGTCGGCCAGCACGGCCGTCTCGACCGTGCTCGTCGGGTGGTCCTCCGGGTCGAGGATCCCGGCCCGGACGTAGAGCGACTCCGCAGAGACCCGCAGCGCCTTGGCCAGCTGCTGCAGGACCTCCGCGGACGGACGCCGCAGGCCCCGCTCGATCTGGCTGAGGTAGGGGTTGGAGACCCCCGTCAGCTCGGCGAGCTGGCGCAGCGTGAGCTCCGCGGACCGTCGACGGTCGGCGATGTACTCGCCGACCGAGTCGAAGGTGCTGCTGCGCCGGGCCACACCTCCAGGATGCTTGCTGCTGCAAGCAGAAGCAAGCAGTGTTGATGGCCTCCGCTCCGCTCCGGCGCAGATCTCGCTCTGACCCTCTGCCTTCCTCCCTCCCGAGGACGACGGAAAAGCGTGTCGTCCTCGCTCGGTCGTCCAGGCAGAGGCGCGAGATCAGGCGGTGGCAGGGCTTCAAGCCCGGGTGGCGCGCGCCGTGCCCGGCTCCCACCCCTAGCCCTCAGCGCCACCGACCGACACACTGATCACCCGCAGTCCCCTGACGGAGGAGCAGACCCGTGAGCGAGACCACGACCGCCGACCGGACCGACGAGGCGAAGGACGAGCCCGGGCTGAAGCGGGTGATGGGGCCCAAGCTGCTGCTCCTCTTCATCGTCGGCGACATCCTCGGCACCGGCATCTACGCGGTGACCGGGACGGTCGCCAAGGAGGTGGGCGGGGTCGTCTGGCTGCCGTTCCTGATCGCCTTCGCCGTCGCGCTGATCACCGCCTTCTCCTACCTGGAGCTGGTGACCAAGTACCCGCAGGCCGCCGGCGCCGCGCTCTACGCGCACAAGGCGTTCGGGGTGCACTTCGTGACGTTCCTGCTGGCGTTCGCCGTCATGTGCTCGGGCATCACCTCGGCGGCGACCGCGGCGCGGGCGTTCGCGGCCAACCTCGAGGCGATGGTGAACGTCGTCCGCTCGGAGTGGCTGGGCGGCGCCGAGGTCGACCTGTCCTCGGGCCTGACGACGGTGCTCGCGGTCTGCTTCGTGCTGGTCATCGCCCTGGTCAACCTCCGCGGGGTCGCCGAGAGCGTCTACGCCAACATCGTGCTGACGTGCATCGAGCTCACCGGCCTGCTGCTCGTGATCTTCGTCGGCTTCTACGCCTTCACCCAGGGCAAGGCCGACCTGTCGCGGGTGGTCATGTTCGACACCGCCGAGGACAAGTCGATCTTCATCGCCGTCACCACGGCGACGTCGCTCGCGTTCTTCGCGATGGTCGGCTTCGAGGACTCGGTGAACATGGCCGAGGAGGTGCACGAGCCGTCGAAGGTCTTCCCCAAGATCCTGCTCACCGGCCTGTCGATCACCGGCGCGATCTACGTCCTCGTGTCGATCACCGCGATCGCCCTCGTGCCCGCCGGCGAGCTCGGCCAGGGCGACGCCCCGCTGCTCAAGGTCGTGAACGCCGGTGCGCCGGACCTGCCGATCGGCGACATCTTCCCGCTGATCAGCATGTTCGCCGTCGCGAACACCGCCCTGATCAACATGCTCATGGCCAGCCGCCTGCTCTACGGCATGGCCCGCCAGCGCGTGCTCCCGCCGGTCCTCGGCCGGGTGCTGCCGGGCCGGCGCACCCCGTGGGTCGCGATCCTGTTCACCACCGCGCTCGCCGTCGGCCTCATCACCGTCGTCGGCCGGATCAGCGCCCTCGGTGGGACCACCGCGCTGCTCCTGCTGGGGGTGTTCACGGTCGTGAACGTCTGCTGCCTGGTGCTGCGGCGCGAGCGCGTCGACCACGAGCACTTCCGGGCCCCGACGGCGCTCCCGATCGTCGGCGGCCTCGCGTGCGCCTACCTCGTCGGCCCGTGGACCGGCCGCGCCACCGAGCAGTACACGGTGGCGCTCGTGCTGATCGGGATCGGCATCGTGCTGTGGGCGATCACCTTCGTGATCAACCGCGCGCTCTACAGCCGGCACACCTACTTCGAGCAGCCCGACAAGATCGAGCACGGCTGAGTCTTCCGCCTCCGCTTCGCTCCGGCGCACGACCAGGCGGGGGTCCGCTCACGAGCGGGCGTCCCGGTCCGGAGCGGCTAGACCTTGGTCGCCTGCGGGACGCTGGCGGTGATCAGCGTCCCGTCGGGGCGCCGCTCGCCGCCGCGCGAGCCGATCGGCCCGTGCAGCCGGGGGCCCTGGTCCTCCAGCGGGACCCAGACCGGCGCGGCGGCCGACACCACCACGCGGTGGCCGCGGACGCTCAACTCCGCCTGACCGCCCTCGAGGACCACGAACCCCATCCGCCGCGCCTCCAGGTCGACCCGGACGCGGGTGCCGCGCAGGGTGAGCTGGAAGCTCAGCGACGGCCAGGCCTCCGGCAGGCGCGGGTCGAAGGTGATCACGCCGTTGTAGTCGCGCATCCCGGCGAAGCCGTAGACGAGCGCGTTCCAGACCCCGCCCGTCGAGGCCACGTGCACGCCGTCGCTGGTGTTGCCGTGCAGGTTGGCCAGGTCGACGTAGAGGGAGTTCTGGAAGTAGCGCAGGGCGAGGTCGGCGTAGCCCACCTCGGCCGCGATGATCGACTGCACGACCCCGGACAACGTCGAGTCGCCCGTGGTGATCGGGTCGTAGTACTCGAAGTCGACGCGCTTCTGCTCGGCGGTGAAGTGGTCACCCTGCAGGAACAGCGCGAGCACCACGTCGGCCTGCTTGAGCACCTGGAAGCGGTAGATCACCAGCGGGTGGTAGTGCAGGAGCAGCGGCCGCATCGCCTTCGGGGTGTTGGCGAGGTCCCAGACCTCGCGGTCGAGGAAGAGCGAGTCCTGCGGGTTGATGCCCGTGACCGGGTCGAAGAGGATCGTCATCGCCCGCGCGGCCGCGGTCCACTCCGCCGCCTCGTCCTGGCCGATGGCGAGCCGCTCCACCGCCAGCGCGTACGCCTGCGGCGCCTCGGTCCGCATCCAGCCAAGCGTCCACGCCGCCTGGTCGAGGTTGAAGCGGGCCATGACGTTGGTGAACAGGTTGTCGTTCACGACGGTCGTGTACTCGTCGGGCCCGGTGACACCGTGGATGTGGAAGCTGCGGCGGCCGCCGCCGTTCTCCCGCCAGAAGCCGAGGTCGGCCCACATCCGCGCGGTCTCCACGAGGATGTCGATGCCCTCGCGGTTCATGAAGTCGTGGTCGCCGCTGGCCGCGACGTACTTGCACAACGCGAAGGCCACGTCGGCGTCGATGTGGTACTGCGCGGTGCCGGCAGCGTAGTAGGCCGACGCCTCGGAGCCGTTGATCGTCCGCCAAGGGTAGAGGGCCCCGACCTGCGTCAGCTCGCGCGCTCGGGAGCGGGCGGCGTCCAGCAGCTTGTAGCGGAACCGCATCGCGCTGCGGGCCATCGACGGCGACGTGTAGGTCAGGAACGGCAGGACGTAGATCTCGGTGTCCCAGAAGTAGTGGCCGCTGTAGCCGGAGCCCGTGACGCCCTTGGCGGGCACGCCCGACTGCTCGGCGCGCGCCGCGGCCTGGGCGATCTGGAACAGGTTCCAGCGGACGGCCTGCTGCAGCTCGGGCTGGCCGGTGAGCACGACGTCGGAGCGGTCCCAGTAGGCGTCGAGCCAGCGCCGCTGGTCCGCCAGCTCGCGGTCGATGCCGTGGTCCGCGACCCGGTCCAGCACCCGACGGCACCGGTCGTTCAGCTCGCGCACGGGGACCCCGCGCGACGTGTGGTAGGTGACGGTCTTGACCACCGTGATCGTCTGCCCGCGCGAGGCGGCGACGCGGTAGACCATCTTGCCGGTGTCCTCGTCGGCGCTGATGTGCTCGGTGTACGCGTTCTCGGTGATGATCTGGTGGTCGACCCCGACGGCGAGCGTCATGCCCGAGTGGGCGCAGCGGTAGCCCATCATCAGGCGGTGCCCGTCCGCGGAGTGCGTCTGCGGCTCGAGCACCCGCTCGTGGAACCCCTCGGCCTTGCGCGGGTCGGCGAGGTTCCCCTCCCCCATCGCCGCCGAGCGCACGTGGTACTCGTCGCGCCCGTCCTGACGGTTCAGGGTCTGGCTGGAGATGACGACCGGTGCGCTGTCGTCGAGCATCGTGACCTCGAAGGTCATGATCGCCAGGTGCCGCTGGGTGAAGCTCACCATCCGGCGCGAGCTCACCTGCACCCGCTTGCCCGCGGGCGTGCGCCAGATGAGGTCGCGGTGCAGGACGCCGTCGCGGAAGTCGAGCGTGCGCTCGTAGTCCTCGAGGTCGGCGACCGGGAGCAGCAGCGGCTCGTCGTCGACGTAGAGCTTGATCGTCTTGTTGTCGGGGACGTTGACGATGGTCTGGCCGACCTTCGCGAAGCCGAAGGCCTCCTCCGCGTGACGGATCGGGTAGGTCTCGTGGAAGCCGTTGATGAAGGTCCCGTGCGCGTACGTCTCGCGCCCCTCCTCGACGTTCCCGCGCATGCCGAGGTAGCCGTTCCCGACGGCGAAGAGGGTCTCGGTGACGCCGAGGTCCCCGGCGCCGTAGACGACCTCGCTCAGGCTCCAGTCCCGGACCGGGAAGCGCGCGCGGTCCAGCGGGTCCTGGTGGTGCGGCGGGGTGTCCTCGTGCGAGCCCCTCATCGCTCGTCCACCAGCTCGGCGAGGTCGGTGACGACCTGGTCGGCCCCGGCGTCGGTGAGCTTGTCCGGGCCCACGCCCCGGTCGACCCCGATCACCAGGCCGAAGCCACCCGCGTGGCCCGCGGCGACGCCCGAGACCGCGTCCTCGAAGACGACCGTGTGCTCGGGGTCGACGCCGAGGCGGCGCGCCCCCTCCAGGTACGTGTCCGGCGCGGGCTTGCCGGCCAGGCCCGCATCCGCGGAGACCTGCCCGTCGACGACGACCTCGAAGCGGTCGGCCAGCCCGGCCGCCTCGAGCACGGCGGGCGCGTTGCGCGACGAGGAGACGACCGCGACCTTGGTGCCGACCTGCTCGAGGTGGTCGAGCAGGACGACCGAGCCCGGGTAGGGCTCGACGCCCCCGGCGGCCAGCGCCGCGGCGAAGAAGTCGTTCTTGCGGTTGCCCAGCCCGCACACGGTCTCGGCGTCCGCCGGGTCGGACGGGTCGCCCTCGGCCAGCGTGATCCCGCGGGACGCGAGCAGGTCGCGGACCCCGTCGTAGCGGGGCTTGCCGTCGACGAAGTCGAAGTAGTCGGCGTCGGTGTACGGCCGACCGGTCTCGCCGCGCTTCGTCAGGAAGTCGACGAAGAGGTCGCGCCAGGCGCGCATGTGCACCTCGGCCGTCGGCGTCAGGACCCCGTCGAGGTCGAAGAGCGCAGCGTCGTAGTCGTGCCAGTCCACGAGCGACAAGCGTAGGGCCCCATGTCCGTACTTTTGGTCGTCGCGCCGATCACGCGGCGCGGGCGGACGTGGTCAGGGCCGTCCCCGTCGTCCCCGTCGTCCTAGGGTCGGCGTGTGCTGCAGCCCTTCGACGTCGATCCCGTCCTCGTGGAGGTCGTCCGCGACGGCCTCGTGGAGAGCGTCCACCACGGCCGTGTCGCGGTCACCGGTCCCGACGGGGCGCTCCTCGCGTCGGTCGGCGACCCGGATGCGCTGGTCTACCCCCGCAGCTCGAGCAAGCCGCTGCAGGCGACGGGGATGCTGCGGGCGGGGCTCGACCTCGACGGCGAGCTGCTGGCGCTCACGTGCGCGTCGCACTCGGGCGAGCCGTTCCACCTGGAGGCCGTGACGCGGATCCTCGCGCTGGCCGGGCTGGACGAGACGGCGCTGCAGGACCCGGAGGACTGGCCGCTCGACGAGGTGGCCAAGGAGGACCTGCTGCGGTCCGGCGGGAGCCGGAGCCGGCTCGCCATGAACTGCTCGGGCAAGCACGCCGGCATGCTGCTGACCGCGGTGCAGACCGGCGCGGACACCGCCACCTACCTCGCTTCCGACAACCCCGTGCAGCGGGCGGTCGAGGACGCGCTGGCCGACCTGACCGGCGAGACGCCGGTCGGCCCCGCCGTCGACGGCTGCGGCGCACCGCTCTGGGCCGTCTCGCTCACGGGGCTGGCCCGGGCGTTCGGCCGGATCGCGCTCGGCGCCGGGACGGCGGAGGCCCGGGTCGCGGCCGCCGTACGCGCGCACCCGGAGTACGTCTCGGGGACCCGGCGCGACGAGCTGGCGCTGCACCGCGGGCTGCCCGGCGTGGTGGCCAAGGCGGGCGCGGAGTCGGTCTACGTCGTGGGGCTGCCCGACGGACGTGGCGTGGCGCTCAAGATCGACGACGGCTCGACGCGCGGCCGCGCCGTTGCCATGGCGGGGGTGCTCCAGCGCCTGGGGCTGGAGGCGGACGTCCTCACCGAGCAGGCGAGCGTCCCGGTCCTCGGCGGCGGGCGCCCGGTCGGCGAGGTCCGGCCGTACGCCCCGACCCTCGGCGGGATCGGGGCGTAGCGGCGCGGGACCGGC